>NZ_SBII01000011.1 GCF_004028155.1 Flavobacterium cerinum
TTTTGATGTGTCGCCATCTATCGATGGGTCATTAAACTTCTTGTTCTTTGAACGCTTCGAGATTGGAGCAACTTACAGACTGGATGACAGCTTTGGTGCTATGGTAAACTATGCAATTACACCAGGCTTACGAATTGGATATGCTTACGATCATATCATCTCAGATCTTAATGTAACAACTCCTGCATCGCATGAGATCATGTTATTATTCGATCTAAACTTCCCGAAAAAAGTATCCCGTTCACCACGTTATTTCTAATCTAAAAGCGACTTAAAAAATGAAGAATCTATACATTACCCTAAGTTTTATGCTCGCCACTATGGCAATGAGCGGTCAGACAAAGGAAACCGAAGCAGCGGACAAACTATATGCAAGACTGGATTATATTGATGCAGCAAAAGCATACGAAAAGCTAACGCCAAGCCCTTATGTTTACAAACAGATAGCAGACAGCTACTATAATATCTTTAATTCTAAAGATGCAGTAACCTGGTATGCAAAAGCAACAGCAACGCCACAGGATGCTGAAACCTATTACCGTTATGCTCAAATGCTAAAGGCAGAAGGTAAATATGAAGAGGCTAACAAGCAGATGCAAAAATTTGCATCGTTAGCACCAAGCGATCAAAGAGCAGTTTTGTTTAACCAGGATCCAAACTATTTACCAAAATTAAAAAGCCAGACAAAATTGTTTGATGATAAAGTACTTGACATCAATGATGACAAATATGGTTCATTCGGACCTGTACTGGCTAATGATAATACATTCTACTTTTCAACTTCAAGAAATACAGGTAGAAAAAAGGCAGCAACAGATGAGCAGCCTTATTTAGATATTTACACAGCTACTTACAATGCAAACGGTACTTTTAGTGAGCCAACACCATTATCTGAACTGAATACAAAATGGCATGATGGTCCTGTAGCTATTAGTGCAGACGGTAACACGATGTATTTTAACAGCGAGAGCTTTAATGAGCGCAAGCAGTTTGAAAAAGACAAAGAGTTCAACCTTAAAGTAGGCCAGATCTATCTTTACAAATCGGTAAAAGAAGGTGGTAAATGGGGCGAGCCTCAATTGCTTCCATTCAACGACAAGCGTTGGTCTACAATGAACCCATCGTTAAGTAAAGATGGTAAAACACTTTATTTTTCATCAAACAGAGAAGGTACTCTTGGAGATCAGGATATCTGGAAGGTAGAAGTTAAAGGCAACAACAGTTATGGTGAGCCTGTAAATCTTGGTACAAAAGTAAATACACCAGGAAAAGAAAGTTTCCCATTTATTACAGATGACAACAAACTATACTTCTCTACTGACAGACCTAAAGGTTTTGGTGGACTTGATGTATATGTGATCGACTTTGCAAAAGGTGGTGAGCCAATGAATGTTGGAGCTCCGGTAAACACAAACAAAGACGACTTTGCTTTTTCATTTAATACTACTAAAAACTTAGGTTTCTTTTCAAGTAACCGTAGTGGTATCGATAAACTATACAGTGCTACTCCTGTGTGTGGTGTAGAAGCTATTGTAATCGTTAAAGACAAAAGAACAGGTCAGATACTTTCTAATGCAAGAGTTGCTATCTTAGATGAGAGAAACAACGTTATCGAAACACGTACTGCCGGTGCAGATGGTAAAGTAGATTACAGCATTGACTGTAACAGGGCTTACACGATCCAGGCTTCTAAAGAAGGTTATGAAAATAACAGCTTCCCGATCGCTAAAACAAATGGAGGTACTGTTAACATAGCTGCAGATCTTAACCCAATTGATGTTATTGTGAAAGAGGTAGACGTTGTTCTTAACGATATTTACTTCGAATTTAATAAGAGCAATGTAACTAAAGAAGGAGCATTTGAACTTGACAAGCTTGTTGAAGCTATGAAAGCGAATCCAAACATGGTTATCATGGCAAAAGCGCATACAGATAACAGAGGTTCTGATAAATACAACATGGCTTTATCTAACCGCAGAGCTAAGTCTACTGTACAGTATGTAATCTCTAAAGGTATTGCTAAAGAGAGAATTTCTGGGCAGGGTTATGGCGAAAGCGAACCTAAAGTTAACTGTGGCGAGAACTGCACTGAAGAGCAGCATGCACAAAACAGAAGAAGTGAATTCCTTATTGTGAAGAAATAATTTTCTAAGCAATCATAGAATATAAAAAATCCCGCCATTGGCGGGATTTTTTCATTTTAAGGTGTTTTTATGTGATTTGCGAATTTTTCCTTGTTGAGTATGTTTAAATGCTGTAAAGGGCTTTGTAACTGTGAATGGGTAGATAAGACAATCTTTTCTCGTCAGCCCTGATAGAGCCGGTATCCCCGCGCTCTTTTTTGCGTGGGATAAAGGTGATAGCGGGACAGTAGTTGATTAAGAATAGGAAATACTTGCTGCTTAAAATAAAAAAGCCCCGCTTAACAAACGGGACTTTTACTATTATAGATTATCACTTTGATACCATTCGGCAAACGAAGTGTCTGTTTCCTGCAGCTTTAACGAGAAAAGCTGAATGTTATCCGGCAAGCGTTTCTTGATCTTATCAGCAAAATCAATTACCATATTTTCACTTGTTGGTTGGTACTCTACAAGTATTACATGGTGATCGCGCTGCATTAGTTCGTTAGCAAGTTCGATATGCGGTGTGTTTTTATTAAAAACAGTAGCATGGTCAAAAATGTCTACGATCTCTTCTTTTATAATTTTTTTAAGGTCGCCAAAATCGATTACCATTCCGTATTTCACATTGCCGGTGTCGGTTATCGGTGTGCCTATTACAGTTACCGAAAGCTTATAGCTGTGACCATGCACATTTTTGCATTTTCCGTCATAACCATATAAGGCATGGCCGGTTTCGAAACTAAATTGCTTGGTAATTCTGATTTTGCTCATTGTTATTGTATTAAGGGTGCAAATTTACTAAATAATATGCTTGCTTGTAATTTATTGTAAACCTATTGGTTTTACGAGTATCTTTGATCGCTTTTTTATATTTTATATTATGCAGGACGCCATGTTAAATCCGCTGTATGAGAAGGTTATAGATGACCTTATGGAGCAGAAATACAGTATTGTAGATGACTTTTTTTCTAAGGAAGAAGTGTTGTCCCTGCGGGAATGCCTTATAGAAAAATATGAAGAAGACCAATTTAAGAAGTCGGCAATAGGCAATCAGTCTAACGAAAAGATCATTGGAGCCATTAGAGGTGACTTTATTCTTTGGCTGGATGAAAGCAAGGCTACTGCTGCAGAAGCGCAATTTTTTCTGAAATTGAATGACTTTAAAGACTACCTGAACAGAACTTGTTTTATGGGTATCAATGAAAATGAATTTCATTATGCGGTCTACCCTGTAGGTACTTTTTACAAACGTCATTTAGACACTTTTCAAAACGATAGCCGACGAAAGTTATCTATAGTATGTTATCTTAATGACGAGGATTGGAAACCTGAATATGGGGGAGAACTATCTATTTATTTAGAAGAAAACGGTGTTGAAAGAACATTAGATATTTACCCTGTGCAGGGCAGAATGGTGGTGTTTGAAAGCCAGGTGCTTGAGCACGAGGTAAAACCCGTTAAACAGGAACGAATGAGTATTACCGGCTGGCTTAAAACACGCGGGTAATTATTTTCTTAGTTTACCTAATGCATTTTTAGTAAAGTCAGAGAGCACTAAACGTCCTGAGATCTTAGCTCTTTCTGCGAGTAATGTACTCCAGTTTTCGGTGCCTTCCCACAATACTTTTTTCATATCACTTAATGCTTCAGGGTTATATCCTGCCAGCTTTTGAGTAAAAATGCCCAGTTCTTTGTCCAAATCTGTTACGTTTTCAAAAACTTTTGCATAAAGTCCTTTTTCCTGTGCCCAATAGGCATTTTTCCATTCGTGTGCAGCCAGTGTCATTTCGGCTAATGCGGCAACTCCCATTTTGCGTTCTACCGCCGGAGCAATAACAAACGGACCTATACCAATGGTGAATTCTGACAATTTGATAGCACTGTCTACTGTTGCAAGAGCATAATCGCACGCAGCTGCAAGACCTACGCCACCACCTACGGCTTTACCGTGAATACGTCCTACAATAAGTTTAGAGCAGTTGCGCATTGCATTAATAACATTTGCAAAACCAGAGAAGAATACAGCACCTTGTTCTAAATTAGAAACGGCCAGTAACTCATCGAAAGAAGCACCCGCACAAAAAGCACCTTCGCCTTCGCTTTTTAGTATGATCAGGTTTACATCTGAATTGCTATTAAGAGCGTTCAGTTCGTCTGTAAGGCGCTGTAAAAGTTCGCCAGGGAATGAGTTACTTGCAGGGTGTCCAAACTCTACGGTTGCAATTTTGTTGTCGATTTTTGTATATAAAGACCCATTAGGCCTTGAAGTAGTTGTCATGTTACTATATTTTGAGGTAAAATTAAGGTAAATACTAAATAGTAGAAAGACTTTTGGAAAGATTGTATTTTGAAATTCGTAATATGGAAATTAAATATATTATATTTGCCCCGACTTAATGGGGATGTAGCTCAGCTGGCTAGAGCGCTTGCATGGCATGCAAGAGGTCGTGGGTTCGACTCCCATCTTCTCCACAAATATAAACCGCATTAAACTAACTAGTTTAATGCGGTTTATTTATTTAGAGAAAGTATTTATTAGCACTCTCAATCCATTTTTAATTTTAACATATTTTAACTATTTTTGACGTTTAATTGTGATTTTAATCGATTTTTTAAACCAATTTTATTTTATTTTTTATTTTTTTTGTATGATTGGTGTCATAAAATAAATGTGGCCCCATTTCTTATCGTGATTAGCTGAAAAACGAAAGAGTAAGCATACAAATTTAACTTAAAACAAACCAATTATTAATTATAGTAAATTTAAAAAAATTGCAATATTGCTAATTGGAGTTAGTATTGTTATTTCATGTTCTAAAAACGATGAGACGGTTGTTAGTGAAAAAAATGATCTGGTACTAAAAAATAATATTGATATTGACTCTAAAACTATTTTAGCAGATCAGGAATACCTTGATTATGTAACTGCGGAGTATAATTTTTTTCAAGGAATTCAGGATGCAGAAAAAATAAAAAATTACGCATCAGACGGAATAATAGATGCGACTGAAGGGCAAGATATATTTAAAGCCTATGGATTTAATAGTCATGAAGCTTTCGTTCAATGGAATACTGACCAAAGCATAAGATATCAAAATCTTGATGGAAGATACTCATTGTCAGAAAGAAGTACTGGGATGCAACAAGAATTGTTTTTAGGAGCGCTCCAAAAAGTTGACTTACTTAAATTTACACCTCCTTTTGATCCTGGTTCAACTGATTCTTGTAATAGTGCTTTTAACTGGTGCATGGGGACTGCAATGGCTTCAGCGGCGGTTGCACATGGTGCATGTTTATTGATAGATACCGCTTCAGGAGGTATTGCTATTTATTTTTGTCACTCAGCAGCACTACTTCTTCAAGTAACAATGGAAGGTCAGTGCCTTGATTCTTATAAAACTTGTAAACAATCTAAAGGATAAAAATTATGGATATAGTAATCAGGAAGTTTCCCTTAATAGCCTTTTTTTTAATAGTAGTGATGTTATTATTGTTAGGTAACTCAAATGCGGTTAGTGGAAGTGTAATAATTGGTCTCGCTTTTTTGTCATCATCAGCTGTATTTTATAAAATTAGGATTGATGATTATAAAAAGACTATTAATCCCTCTCGATTTCTAATAAGTGTAATTTTTTTAACGATTTTTATATCCTTATCTATATATTATTTTTTTGGATAATTATATATCATTAATATACAAATCAAAAGCCCTTATATATTTCTATAAGGGCTTTTGATTTGATAAGAGTGAATATTTATTAATACTGCTTTTATTATAGGTTATTATCCTAAAGTGAAAAATATAGTTAGAATTTGGATGTTTTATGAAATGTTCTTAAACTATATTAGCTGCAGAAATGAAGATTTAATTTAAATAAGTGTTCTTCGATAGATTTTGATCCTTAATTGTAATAACGATTTTAAGGTCATTATGGCGGGTTTCATTTTAGGAAATCTTCTTCAATAGAAGAGTAGACGTAGTTAATAGATTTAATAAAAGTATGGCATCAGAAAAAAGACAACAGGAAAAAACAGAACTGCATTCCCGAAATAAAAACAGGGAGCGCTATGATTTAGAGGCGCTAGTAATTGCTGTTCCGGAATTGGGGAATTATGTAAAGCCTAATAAATACGGAGATGATTCTGTAGATTTTTCAAATCCTGCTGCTGTGAAATTTTTAAACAAGGCCTTACTGAAACATTATTACGGAATACACTATTGGGAGTTTCCTGATGAAAATTTATGCCCTCCCATACCGGGAAGAGCAGAATACATTCATCGCGTTGCCGATTTGTTAGGTGAAAGTAATTTTGGAAGGATTCCGACAGGTGATAAAATTATGTGTCTAGATGTTGGTATAGGTGCGAGTTGTATTTACCCGATACTTGGTGTTACAGAATATGGTTGGAAGTTTATTGGATCTGATATCGATTCGAAATCTATTGCTTTGGCTCAAAATATTGTTGATGAAAATCCGTCACTAAAAGGTATGATTGAGTGTAGGCTGCAAAAACATTCAAGAAATATTTTTCATGGAATAATTGGTACAGATGAGAAGATCGATGTGTCTCTTTGTAATCCTCCTTTTCATTCTTCTGCTGAAGAGGCAAATGAAGGAACACGAAGAAAAATAAAGAATTTATCAGGTAAAACAGATAAAACTCCCGAGCTTAATTTTGGAGGAATCAGTAATGAACTTATATGTGATGGCGGAGAGGCGAAGTTTATTGATACAATGGTTTTTGAGAGTAAAAAAGTTGGAAAAAACTGTTATTGGTTTTCTACTATAGTGTCAAAGCAATCTAATCTAAAAGGTATTTATAAGTTATTAGAGAAGCTGGAAGCTAACGAGATTAAAACAATTCTGATGGGAACCGGGAATAAATCCAGTCGAATTGTAGCCTGGTCGTTCCTTTCTAAAGAAGAGCAGAAGGAATGGCGAGACAGCAGGTGGAAAAAAACAATATAGTAAATCAGGTATTTTTACCTGTTACTGTACAATGGAGATCAATTAATTTTAATGACTCAACAAAAAATAACTGAATCATGGACAAAATTAAATTGAATTTCATCAATAGATCTAACGATACAAATAATAGCAGTGTTGTAATATTTCAAAAAAATGCTTCGGCGGACTTTTCTGAACTCGCTGTAGCCTGGACAGTAATTCAAAATTGTGGCAGGTTAGACAATCATCCATTTACCTATTCTTTAAATTACCAGGTTGCAGCTGGCGACTCTTATGGTAACTATACGCCACAATTAACGACCTATGATGGTCAGGCCTATGAGATGATCAAGTCTACATCAGGGGATATTCTTCAATTGTCACCATCTCCTGCAACAAGTAGCGCAGAGGTTGAAGTAAGAAATAATCTTGGAATTGGAGCTATCAGCGCAAATTGCTATAGAGATGGGAAGCTTTTTGCAACTAAAAAGAATTTGGCTCCCGGGCAGAAAGCTGTTTTTGAGTTTCAACCGAGACTTTATATTGGTGTGGTTTCCCAGGTGGAAGAGGGGGATGTAATGAACTCGGCAATTATTTCCCAAATCAATACTGAAATCAATTTGTTTGGTATTAGCAGTGCAGATATTGTAATGACTGGAGGCGGTCCTGGTGAATCTGCAACAGCATTCAATTTTACATTAGAGAATATCAATCAGTAAATTAGAATCATTTTTATTAATATATAAAAGCCTCCTGAATAAATTTCAGGAGGCTCTTTAGTAGTGTTTTTTAGTTGGATGGTATTGTTATTATAATCTAATAATACCTGTTATTACTGGTTTGCCACCGTTTAATGGCTGGAAAATTTCTACAATAGCTCTCCATATTACTTCTGCAGGAGGTATTGAAGCCGTACACTCAAAACGGTAATTTGTTCCTGCTACAACTTGAGTTGAAACAGCTTGAGGAGTATAGTGTACTCCTACGTGGCCTTTCATTGCTTCGTCAAAAACTTTTTGGTCGTTTGGTGTTAGTTTGTGGTAAGGAGTCCATCCGCCTAGAACGACTCTTTCTGCTGTAACTTGATCAGACATAATTTTGTTGGTTTTTTTGTTTTTCCTACTCGTAAGGCTTTTCGGAAAACGCCTCGT
This sequence comes from Flavobacterium cerinum, assembly GCF_004028155.1. Classification (GTDB taxonomy): domain Bacteria; phylum Bacteroidota; class Bacteroidia; order Flavobacteriales; family Flavobacteriaceae; genus Flavobacterium; species Flavobacterium cerinum. The sequence goes on from NZ_SBII01000011.1 coordinate 8,227, forward strand.
TTTTTTGAGTGGTTTCTGTTTCCACTTTAGCTGTGCTATTTGACTGAAAAGTAATAATATATAATTGTGACTAAAGTCTATAAAATTGCAAATCAGTGTATTAATAAGTCAAAGCTAAGGCTTATATTGTGTAAAAAATCAGGTAGAAATACCTGATTTTTAGTGTTTTGTAAAAAAGTAAGCATAACATCATGCTAACTTATAATTTACATTGGCTTCCTACTTTTGCAGTATCAATTACAGGATATCTATTAAGGTTGTTGTTGTGTAACCGATCCAAGTAATGTAATTGTTAGTAGTTTGTTTAGGCAAAAATCCCTTTTCTGGTGTTGCAGAAAGGGGATTTTTTGTTTTCAATTACTGCTGTAAAATTTTACTCGACTGAACTGTGTCAATACTCGGCGAAAGCCCTCGAATTCTAAGTTGCCAGTTTCTCCGGAAAATTTATAACTAATTTCGTTTTTTTTATAAGTCCCATGTTTGTCCTGTTTCGTTTTTTTGTTAAAAACAATAGGGTTTTTTAATGTGTTAACAGATGTGTGTTTATTTTGATTGAAATGAAAATGAAAAAACGAATAATTATTACTCTGGTGTTTTTGATAGGAACAGGAGCCCTGCTTTATGGTTTTTTGTATAAAGAAGCTAGAGATGTAAGCAATGAAGCTTCTGCTTTTACGGTTACAGCAAAAAAGCTGTCTGATGAATACTTGGCAAATACAGTACATGCAGATGCTAAGTATCTAAACAAAACCATTGATCTTAATGGAGTAGTGACCGATGTTAAAGATTCTTTAGTAATTATTAATCATAAAGTGGTGTGTGGTTTTGATACCGCAATAGGCAATCCCGGAATTAATAAAAACATAACGATAAAAGGAAGATGTATTGGGTTTGATGAACTTTTTGGAGAAGTAAAGCTCGATCAGTGCACGATTAAATAAATTGCTAAACATGAATAGATTTTTTTTATTAACAGCATGTCTGCTGGGGATAACTTTTAGTTATGCTCAGGATGATCTGCTTTCTGAACTGGATTCCACTCAGGTGTCCGACAGTTATGCAACTGCTGCCTTTAAAGGACTGCAGATTGTAACACTGCAAACCACAAAAATGCCTGCTAAAAAGGAAGTGTACTTTGTCGTATCCCATAGGTTTGGTACTGTAAAAGATGGGTTTTCTGAATTTTTTGGTCTCGATCAGGCAACCACTAAAATTGGAGGTGTATATGGTATAACCGACTGGCTTTCTGTAAGTGCTTCGAGGCATACGCTGCTTAAAGTGTATGAAGCAGGTTTAAAGTATAGGGTGGCCAGACAAAGTGCCGATTTCCCTGTAGATATCGTAGGTTACAATACTGTTGATATTAACTCCTTATTTAAAAAAGAAGATTACCCGAAAATCGAATTCTCAGACCGGCTTACTTATATCACACAGGTTTTGATATCGAGAAAAATATCAGAGAAATTATCATTGCAACTAGTGCCGTCTTATATCCATAAGAATTTACATAATCCTGCTCTTGAGAACAATAATCAGTTTTCTATGGGTGCCGGAGGGAGAATGAAGTTAACGAAACGTCTTTCGGTAAATGTTGAATACATGCACAATTTTGACAAGCCTGATTTTTATACCAATCCATTATCGATAGGATTGGATCTCGAAACTGGAGGGCATATTTTTCAATTGCTGTTTACCAATTCTCAGGCAATGACCGAGAGTGGCTATGTAACCAATGCTGCGGGAGATTGGGGTAAAGGAGATTTTTTCTTTGGGTTTAATTTATACAGGGTTTTTTAATATGAAAATGAAACGATATTTAAGTATAGCCGTAGTAGTAATGGCTTTGTATAGTTGTGAATCTCATACCTATGAGGATTTGGAAGTACCAACTATTATAGTAGATAAAGTAACCTATGATGCCGATGTGAAACCGATCATTGATGCCAACTGTATTAGCTGTCACTCAGAAAATGGAAGTTTTCCTTATAGAAAATTACTTACCTACAGCCAGGTTAGAGATGCGATAGAAACATCTGTTTTACTGGAACGCATACAGTTGCAAAATGGAGAAGATGGAATAATGCCGCAAACAGGCAGAATGCCACAGGATAAAATTAACATCATCCTGAAATGGAAAGAGGATGGTCTTCTTGAAAATTAAAAAAGAATAATGCTATGAAAACAAGATTCTTAGAGTTTATACTATGTATGGTTTTTATCCTTGTGTCGGCCTGTTTTTATGGACAGAAGTACAGTACAAGAACCGGTAATTTAAAATTTGAGGCTTCGATGTCTTCTTTTGAGGAAGTAGCTGCCGAAAACAAAACTGCATCGGCGGTACTGGAATCGTCAAAGGGTGATCTGGCTGTTTTGGCACTCATGAAAGGCTTCCGTTTTAAAGTTGCTCTGATGGAAGAACACTTTAATGAGAACTATGTGGAGTCGGACAAATATCCAAAAGCATCTTTTAAAGGAAAAATAGAAGGCTTTGACGCTTCTAAGCTTTCTACTGATGCTAAATCGTTCACAGTTACAGGAGAATTGACACTGCACGGAAAAACGAAGAAAGTAACTGATGTGGCAAAAATTTCTAAAGCGGGTGACACTATAACCATAATAGGTGGTTTTGATGTAAAACCTGGAGATTTTGATATCGAAATCCCAAAGCTGGTAAGTAAAAAAGTATCCGAAAAAATAGCTGTTACTTATAACCTGATTTTATCTAAATAAGCACTTATGAAAAAAATATTCTCACTCCTGATTTTAGTGACTGCATTTTGCAGTGCTCAGGTAAAACCTAAAGATGTGTTTGATGTTGCGCGCTCGGGCTCGGTAGAAGAAATGAAAGCTTTGGTGCAAAAAAATAAAGACACCATAAATGCTGTAAATCATAGTGGATTCACACCATTGATACTGGCTTGCTACAGAGGCAATAGTACTGTGGCAGAATACCTGGCGAAGATGGTAAAGGACATTAACTACAACAGTTCAAGCGGCACTGCACTGGCGGCAGCTGCAGTTAAGGGTAATGCCGCACTGGTAAAAGTACTATTAGAAAATAAGGCAAATCCTAATGTTGCCGATGCAATGGGAATGACACCGCTGCTTTATGCTACCCAATTCGAAAATAAAGAAATTATGGCCTTGCTGATAAAGTACAATGCAGATAAAAAACTGGCCAATAAAGAAGGTAAATCTGCAATGGATTATGCTGTTTTTACAAAGAATGAAGAGGTGATAAAATTATTAAAAAACTAAACTCCAATAAATTAAGCAATATGAAAAGAATTTTACTACTTACAGCTTTACTTTTGGGCACCGTAGCTATACGGGCACAGAGTAAAGCTACAGCAACAGTGAACCTCTTAACGGGGATGACTGCAAAAATAGAACTTAACAATACAACAACGACTGCCACGCTAACACTTACCGGTCCGTCAGACAGATGGTTTGGATTGCAAATTGGTTCTTTTGGGAATAATGGTGGTATGCAGGAAGGAAGCGACGTTGTATATTATAACGGAACTACACTTATAGATGCCTTTCAGAATGGCGTTGGTGCTATTCCGTCTGTAGATACAAATAACTGGACGATGACATCTAATACTACTGCCGGTACAACAAGAACTATAGTAGCTACAAGAGCTTTTAGTACAGGCAGTACAGACGATTATACAATTGTATATGCAGATCCAAATATTGACTTTGCTTACGCCAGGGCTTTAACTGCTACTTATGCAATGTTAAGCCACGGCTCAAACTTTGGGTATAGTTTAAATAATACGTTTAACTGTATTGCACCACCTGCGCCTACGGCGACGGCTCAAACTTTTTGTGCAGGAGCAACAGTTGCTAACTTAGTAGCCACAGGAGCTGCAGGCGCCACTTTTAAATGGTATGCCGCTGCTACAGGTGGCACAGCGTTAGCTGCTACAACAGTATTGACTACAGGTACAACCTATCATGTGGCACAAGTGGTGGGAGAATGCGAAAGTACTACACGTACAGCAGTTACTGTAACTGTTACTACTGTTCCATTACCTACTGCACCAAACAACTTCGAGTTTTGTTCTCCAAAAACAGTGGCAGCTTTAACGGCTACAGGTCAGACGGGAGCTACATTCAAATGGTATACTACACTTACCGGCGGAACTGCATTGGTCAATACAGCAGCATTACCTGCAGGAACATATTATGTATCACAAACAGTAGGTGATTGTACAAGTGCACGACGTGAGGTACATGTAATCTATTTTACTATTGCTAAGCCAACGGTGCCGGATACAACTTTAGAATTTTGTTCAGAGAAAAGAATATCCGATCTAACAGCTACAGGTCAGCCGGGAGCAATATTCAAATGGTATGAAAATGTTACAGGCGGTGATGTACTAGCGGGTACAACCGTGCTTCTTGCAGGGAATTACTTTGTGTCGCAAACGGTTGGAGATTGTGTGAGCGAAAGACAGGAAGTAACAATAACATATGCTCCATTGGCTAAACCATCTGTACCGGATGAAACACCTTCGGTTTGCCCGGGTACTACAGTTGCAAACCTTACAGTTACAGGTGCTGCCGGAGCGGTGTTTAAATGGTATACTACTGAAGAAGGCGGAGAACCACTTGCGGGTACAACTCCGGTGGTTGCAGGAAATTATTATGTGTCGCAAACTGTTGGTGAATGTGTAAGTACACGACGTCATGTTATTGTATCAATAGAAGTATTACCAATACCGGAAGCTGAGCATAACCAAACTTTTTGTGAGGGTGCTACTGTAGAAGATCTAATGGCTACAGGATTGACAGGTGCGGTAATCAGATGGCATAAACCTCAAACAAGTGCACCTTTAGCAGGGAATACCGTTTTAGTAGCTGGTCCTTACTATGTGAGGCAGTTGGCAAATGGCTGTGAAAGTGCTTTTAAAGAAGTTGTGGTAACCTTGCTTCCAAAACCGGCTGTTCCGGGAGGTGCAGCTACACAAACCTTTGAAGAAGGTGAGACAGTAAGTGATTTTACGATCTCTATACTTGTAGGCGCTACAGTGAAATGGTATATTATGGATGGTGGACAGCTTGTGCTTGTTCCTGCTACGCAACCGTTAGTAGATGGTAAAGAATATTATGTTACCCAAACTGTAGGAGATTGTGAAAGTGAGCCGCTAAAAATTACAGCCGACAAAGTTTTATCAAATACATTTTTTGATTTTAAAGGGCTTATGGTATATCCAAACCCTGTAACCGATGTACTTACGGTTTCAAATAAAGATATGATCTCTCAAATTACGGTTATAAATCTTTTAGGGCAAACGGTAATTTCTCAGAAAGCGAATAGTGAAAAAGTGGAGGTTAATACATCTAAACTACAAAACGGTACTTATCTTTTAAAAGTAACCACTTCTTATGGTGAAGCTACTTTAAAAGTGATTAAATAATTTAGTTTTTAATTGATTGTGTGTAAAAGGCTTCCTTACGGAAGCCTTTTTATTTACAGAATTTTTTTATGGCTTTCATACTTTTTTTGTCTCCCAGTTCATAGGCTTTATGAAGGTCTTTGCAGCCTTCATCTAAAAGCCCCATCTTGATGTAGTTTATTCCTCTGTTGTTATAAGCAGCAGCGTTTTTTGGATCTAATGTTATTGCCATAGAGGAGTCTTGTGTAGCACCAAAATGGTCTTTTAAGTCGTACTTACATATAGCCCTATTGTTATAAGCGTAAGGATTGTCTGGGTTTATGGTAATAGATTTAGAGAAATCGGCAATGGCGCCATGTAGTAGCTGTAAATCCATTTTAGCCAATCCTCGGTTGTAGTAAATCTTAAAGTTTTCAGGATCAAGAATAAGCGATTTATCATAATCGTTTACGGCAGCTTGAAAATCGAGATGATCGTGACGGATTCCACCTCGTTTATAATAAAAATCTGCCGTTGTAGAATCGTTTGCTTTATTATATTCGGTTATGGCTTTGTTATATTTTTTTAAAAGATTTTTATCTTGTTTGTCTAATTGTGCCATCGCATTCAATGAAAACAAGAAAAATAAACAGTACAGTAAAGAGTTTTTCATAATTATGATTTCTTTGATTTGTGAAAATATTAATTTTTTAAATAAAAGCCAGTCAATTAATTAAAAATAAAATAAATATGTATTTTTGGGTAAATTTAATCAGATAAATCATATGAAAAAAATTGTACTTTTAGCCTTATTGTTTGCTTCTACTTTGAGTTTTGCTCAAGATATAGATGTGAAAAAAGGGGATTTCAAATTTTTAAGCGGACAGAAAGAACTTAATGTTGAATTTACTTATGACAATGTAAAACTCCTTAAGGAGAACCTTACAAATGCAGAGTATGTTTCTGAAAGAGTAGCCGATCTTAATAAAAAAAGTAAAGGTAACGGTGATGCCTGGAAAAAGAGATGGGATGCATCACCACAAATGATATGGAATCCTAAATTTATTGAGCTTTTAAGCAAGTATTATGGTAACGAGAAAAATGTAACGGTACAGGAAGGTTTAAATGATGCAAAATATACACTTATTGTAGACGTTGTTTGGCTTTACCCGGGATGGGATGCAGCAGTAATGAAGCAGCCGGCAAAGGTATCTACTGTTTTGCGTTTTGTTGAAACCGCAAATAGAAGCAACGTTTTACTGGAGATCGAGACTGATAAAGCTCCTGGTGACCAGTGGGGAAGCAACTTTAGCAATGAATCAAGAATTGGAGAAGGTTTTGCTAAAACTGCAAAATCAATTGCTAAAATGATGGTGAAAAAAACAAAATAATTTTGTTTTCGTATATAAAAAAAGCGCCTATTCGGCGCTTTTTTCGTTTTGCAGCATGTATGCCATACTTTTTATTACCCTGTCGTGTTTCTTGACAAATGGGTTTTCTTCATTCCATACATATCCAGCCAGTACAGAACATATTTTTTCTTTTACATCCGGGTTTTCAGGTCTATGAAAAAATAAGGTTTGCAGGTTACCTGTATACCATTCTTTTACATAGGTGGCAAAAACATCTACGCCACGCCTCATATAGTCAGAGTATTCTGTTTCCCAGTCTACCTTTTCGCCATTTAATTCTTTCAAAAATAATTTTGCCGAAAGCATCCCCGATTCTGTAGCAAAGCATACGCCGGAAGAGAATACAGGATCTAAAAACTCCGAGCTGTTACCGGTAAGGGTAAAGCCAGGCCCGTATAGCTGTGATACAGAACAGGAGTAGTTTTCAATTTTATGCGGTTCGAATAAAAAGTCAATGCCTTCAAAACGATCGCGATAAAAATCAGACTGGTCTATTATCTTTTTTAAAGCTTCAGTATTATTTTCGCCACCAATAGCGTTGATGTAACTTGTAGGGCCTACTACACCTATACTGGTGTTACCGTTAGAAAACGGAATTACCCACAACCAAACTTTTGTCTCAAGAATGTCAAAAGTTATTTGAGTTCCTTCTACACCCTGTGGCCTTTTGCTATCTTTAACATGGGTAAACATGGAAGAATTCTCAGGAATAGATGAGGGAGCATCCAATTTTAGTATTCTCGGTAATACGCGTCCATAACCGCTGGAGTCAATAATGAACTTGGCGTGTATTTGTCTTGTGTTTCCTTCTTTATCTTTTACAGTAGTTATAGAGTCGGTTCCATTAAAAACAACATCAAGAACTTCGGTTTCAAATTCCAGGTCAACCCCTTTTTTTAGTACTTCCTGTGCCAGGGTATTATCAAAATCAGCACGGGGTACCTGCCATGTCCAGTCCCAACCTTCTCCAAATTTTTGGCTAAAATCAAATTCACAAACCTCTTCACCTCTAATAAAACGTGCGCCAAATTTTTTCTCAAAATCCATTGCGTTAAGAGCATCCAGTAATCCGGCTTCATCAAAATGATCCATTACCCTTGGTATCAGGCTTTCGCCAATAACAAAGCGTGGAAATTTAGAGCGTTCTACTACTTTTATCGTTACTCCATTATTATGAAGGTAAGAGGCTGCAACACAGCCTGAAGGCCCGGCGCCAATAACCAGCACATCTACATTTTCTGTTAACATTGATAAGTTTTTCCTGTTCTTAAAATTATCTTAAAAAAATTCTACATTTGTAACGCTGTAAAAATAGAGGAAAATTTTACAAACTTTAAAAAATCTTCTTTAAGAGAGCGCAAATATAATTAAACAATTAATGAGCAGTATAAACCAATATTTAAGCCTTGCTGAATTTGAATCTATTGTGTTTGGAAACAATAAGGTAGAGGTTAGTGCAGAAGTGCTGGAAAGGGTAAAGGAGAGTTTTGATTTCCTAAAAGAATTTTCGGCAAATAAAGTTATATATGGTGTTAATACCGGTTTTGGCCCTATGGCACAATATCGCATTGAAGATCAGGACAGGATACAATTACAGTATAATTTAATAAGAAGCCATTCTTCGGGAACAGGCAGGCCATTATCGCCTGTTTTTGTAAAATCGGCAATACTGGCACGACTAAATACACTTTCATTAGGGAACTCGGGTGTTCATGACTCGGTTATTCATTTAATGAAAGAGCTTATTAACAGAGATATCACCCCGCTTATTTTTGAACATGGCGGAGTAGGTGCCAGTGGAGACCTGGTTCAGCTTGCTCACTTGGCATTAGTACTTATAGGTGAAGGTGAAGTTTTTTATAAAGGCGAACGAAAAAAAACAGCTGAGGTTTTTGCCATTGAAGGCTTAACCCCTATCAATGTAGAAATAAGAGAAGGTCTTGCTTTAATGAACGGGACATCGGTAATGACGGGTATAGGTATCGTTAACCTTGTTAACGCAAGAAAACTTGTAGACCTGTCACTTAAATTTTCGGCTGCTATAAATGAAGTTGTTAAAGTATATGATGATCACTTGTCTGCCGAGCTTAATAATACTAAACTGCATCAGGGTCAGCAGGAAGTAGCGCGACGAATGAGAGAGCATGTTAAAGACAGCAAGCTTATTCGAAAAAGAGCAGACCACCTTTATACAGGAGAAAATACAGAGACGATATTTAAAGAAAAAGTACAGGAATACTATTCGCTGCGCTGTGTCCCTCAAATATTAGGTCCGGTACTGGATACTATTAATGGTGCTGCACTGGTGCTGGAAAACGAGATCAATTCCGCTAACGATAATCCAATTGTAGATGTTAAGAATAAACAGATCTACCACGGAGGTAATTTTCATGGCGACTACATTTCGTTAGAGATGGATAAGCTGCGCATGGTAATTACCAAGCTTTCTATGCTTGGTGAGCGACAGCTTAATTATTTAATGAATGCTAAAATTAATGAGTTACTGCCGCCGTTTACAAATCTTGGTAAATTAGGTTTTAACTTTGGGCTTCAGGGCGTTCAGTTTACAGCGGTTTCTACAACTGCCGAAAACCAGATGCTTTCTAATTCTATGTATGTACACAGTATACCAAACAATAACGATAATCAGGATATTGTGAGTATGGGTACAAATGCTGCCGTGCTTACAGCTAAGGTTATAGAAAACACGTTTGAAGTATTGGCTATTGAGGTTATGGCTATTGTGCAGGCAATCGATGCTATGGAATATAAAAATGAAGTATCTTCGGGTACTAGAAAAATATATGATGATATAAGAGCGATACTTCCTGTTTTCTCTGAAGATATGGTTATGTATCCATATGTGCAGGCTGTTAAGGAATATTTAATGAAGTAAACCAAACCAAATTATAAAATTAGTAACACCATGAAAAAAATTCTATTATTTTTAATTCTTTGTGTTCAGGTGTCTTTTGCTCAGGATCTGGCACTTGTAAAACAGAATGGTAAATTGGGCTATATTGATAGAACAGGACAGTTTGCAATTAAACCGATGTATGATAAAGCTAAAAATTTTTCTGATGGACTTGCAGCTGTAAAAGATCAGAACAAATGGGGCTTTATAGATGCAAAGGGCAAATGGGTTATACCTGCGTCATTTGACGGGATAAACGATTTTAACAGTGGCCTTTGTGTAGTAGAAAAAGATAAAAGACATTTTTACATCAATAAAAAAGGAGAAGAAGTGAAAACACCTCCTACAGAAAAATATTTTGATTTTGAAGGCGGCGTAGCTTTTATCCGTCAGGCAAATAAAGTAGGTCTTATAAATACTAAAGGGAATATAGTATTAGAACCTAAATTTGATATGATTAAATCATTTCAGGGTGAATATGCGCGTGTAAAGAACAATGACCGCTGGGGTATTATAGATAAAACAGGTAAGGTCATTGTTGAGCCTGTTTATGACGAGATAGGGAACTATTTTAAAGGTGTTACCTGGGCTAAGAATGGAGATGCTTTTGGATTGGTTATAAATGGCAAATTTAAAGCTATAGAGGGTGTAGATAAAATATGGGACTTCCATGTCCAGGACCTTACGTATGCACGTAAAAATAAAAAAATAGGTTTTATAAACCTTAAAGGCGAATGGGCTATAGAGCCTAAATTTGATAAAGCCCGTGCGTTTTGTAAAAACCTTGCTCCTGTTTATATAGGTAAAAAATGGGGTTACATCAATACATCAGGTGCAATAGTGATAGATCCGGTTTATAATGATGCTGAGATATTTAGTGAAGACGGACTTGCGCCGGTAAAAGAAAAAGACTGGGGTTTTATAGATACAAAAGGGAAAATGATTATCCCTACTAATTATGCTATTACAGCTGCGCTTAGCTTTTTAGAAGACGATCTTAAAGGGTTTTCTAAAGGTCTTGCAAGAGTAAAAAATAATGGTAAATGGGGATTTTTAGATACAAAAGGTCAGCTATTGGGTAACCAGTGGTTTGAAAATGCAGAATTATTTTAAGTAAGAAATACAGATATGAAGTGTGCATTAGTTACAGGTGGTTCCAGAGGCATAGGCAGTGCAATTTGCCAAAAACTTGCTGCCGAAAGCGATTACCATATACTTATAAATTATCAGTCCAATCGTGAGGCTGCCGAAGAAACATTACAAAAAGTAATTGCAAACGGCGCCACAGGAGAACTGCTTAAATTTGATGTTGCTAATGCCGATGAGGTTAAGGCTGTTCTTGGTGAATGGCAGGACAATAATCCGGAAGCATTAGTAGAAGTTATTGTAAATAATGCAGGAATAACTAAAGATGGTCTTTTTATGTGGATGACACATGAAGACTGGTCTAAAGTAATAAATACAAGCCTTAATGGTTTTTATAATGTAACCAGCTTCTTTATACAAAAGCTTCTTCGCAATAAATATGGAAGGATTATAAATATGGTTTCACTTTCGGGTGTTAAAGGTACCCCGGGGCAAACCAATTACTCTGCTGCAAAAGGAGCAGTAGTAGCTGCTACAAAAGCACTGGCACAGGAAGTTGCAAAACGCAACATTACTGTAAATGCAGTAGCACCCGGTTTTATAAGGACAGATATGACCGGTGAACTTGACGAAAAAGAATTAATTAAAATGGTGCCTGCTAATCGTTTTGGTGAAGCCGAAGAGGTAGCAGATCTTGTGAGTTTCCTTGCTTCCAGAAAAGCAAGTTATATAACAGGTGAGGTCATTAATATTAACGGAGGTATTTACTCCTAATTCATAAATAAACCAAAACACGAAAATGGAAAGAAGAGTGGTTATTACCGGCATGGGGATTTATTCCTGTATTGGCACATCGCTTGAAGAGGTGAAAGAATCGTTGTACCATGGTAAATCGGGTATAAGGATCGATGAAGAGAGAAGAGATTTCGGGTTTAGGTCATGCTTAACAGGTATGGTGCCAAAGCCAGACTTAAAAGACCTGCTTAACAGAAGGCAGCGTATAAGTATAGGCGAAGAAACTGAGTATGCCTACATGGCTACTATACAGGCGCTTAAACAGGCAGGGCTAGATGATGAATATTTTGATAATAACGAAGTGGGTATTATGTATGGAAACGATAGTGTTTCTAAAGCCATAATAGATGCTACAGATATTCTAAGAGAGAAGAAAGACACAGCACTTATCGGTTCTGGAGCTATCTTTAAATCGATGAACTCTACCATTACAATGAACTTGTCTACCATATTCAGGTTGAGAGGTATTAACCTTACTGTGAGCGCGGCATGTGCCAGTGGCTCACATTCGTTAGGTTTAGGATATCATTTAATTAAAGGCGGGCTTCAGGATATGATCATCTGCGGAGGTGCCCAGGAGATAAATAAATATGCCATGGGTAGTTTTGACGGTCTTGGTGTGTTTTCTCCAGATGAGGCTGATCCGGCAAAAGCATCACGACCATTTGATGCATCCCGTAACGGACTGGTTCCAAGCGGTGGTGGCGCAACGCTTATTTTAGAGAGTTACGAATCGGCAATAAAAAGAGGAGCTACAATATTAGCAGAGGTAATAGGGTATGGGTTTTCTTCTAACGGAGGGCATATCTCTACACCAAACGTAGAAGGACCGGCCAAGGCGATGCAGAAAGCACTGGATCAGGCAGGGGTTAAGCCGGAAGAGATTGATTATATTAATGCGCATGCTACATCTACACCAGTAGGAGATGCTAATGAAGCAAAAGCGATATACGAAATATTTGGAAGCAGGCCTTATGTGAGCTCTACAAAATCAATGACGGGACACGAGTGCTGGATGGCTGGAGCAAGCGAGGTAATTTATTCGATATTAATGATGCAAAATTCGTTCATTGCACCTAATATAAACTTTGAAAACCCCGATGAAGACTCGGCCAAATTAAATGTAGCGGAAACTACGATAAATAAGAAAATTAACATATTTTTGTCGAATTCTTTCGGATTTGGAGGAACAAATTCGGCGTTAATTGTAAAAAAGTATTAAAGATGGACAAAGCAGTGATTATAGAGAAGATTAATTATTTCTTAATCGATGAGTTTGAGGTAGATGGAGAGACTATAGCGCCAGAGGCCAATTTAAAAGATACATTAGGGCTGGATAGTTTAGACTATGTAGATCTTGTTGTTACAGTAGAATCTAATTTTGGAATAAAACTTGGTGAAGCAGATTTCGTTGGGATCGCTACATTTCAAAATTTTTATGACCTAATAGAAAATAAGGTGGAAGCCAAACAATAATCCATGAGCGAATGGGACGGTAAATCCAAGGGAAATCTCCTGGGGTATAAAATATTTGTATTTTGTATCAGGAATTTTGGCGTAAGAGTCTCCTATTTTGTACTGTATTTTGTTGCGACATATTACTTTCTTTTTTTAAAGAAAACCAATCAGGTTACCTTTTATTATTTTCATAACCGTTTGGGTTATACCCGCTCAAAAGCCCGAAAAATGGTTTTTATGAGCTATTATACCTTTGGGCAAACTCTGATAGATAAAACCGCAATTTCGGCAGGAATGCGAAACCGCTTTACTTATGAGTTTGACGGTATAGAACGATTATCGGCCCTTTTAGCCAATAAAACTGGTGGTGTGCTTATTAGTGCACATATTGGTAATTTTGAAATTGCCGAATATTTCCTTGCCGATCTTGATGATAACTTCCAGATCAACCTTGTAACTTCCGACATGGAGCACAGGGTGATTAAAGAATATCTTGAGAGTATTTCATCTAAATCATCGGTTAAGTTTATAATTATAAAAGATGACCTTTCTCATATCTATGAGATTAATAATGCCCTGGCCAATAACGAACTGATCTGTCTTACAGGAGATCGTTATCTGGAAGGTATTAAACACATTACCCAGCCCTTTTTAGGAGAAGATGCAAATTTTCCGGCAGGACCTTTCCTTATTGCTTCACGCCTTAAGGTGCCTGTTGTTTTTGTGTATGTAATGAAAGAGAAAAAGCTGCATTATCATTTGTATGCCCGGGAAGCAGAAGTTAAACACAGGGATGAGCAGGCGTTGCTCAAGTCGTATATAACAAGTCTTGAGTCGATGCTGAGAAAATACCCATTACAGTGGTATAATTATTTTGATTTTTGGCAGGCATTTAAAAAGAAATAATAACGCAAAGGGTTGTAGGGATATAACCGTATTTTTTATCTTTAGTGCATGGATAGCATACAGCCCGAGTTAGATACTATTATAATTGGATCCGGAGCGGGAGGTTTGGCAGCAGCAATATGCCTTGCCCGTGCAGGTCAGAAAGTACTTGTGCTTGAACAGCATTATGTGCCCGGTGGATGGTGCCATAGCTTTATGCTAAACGGGCAGCGTTTTAGCCCCGGTGTACATTATGTTGGGTTATTACATGACGGCCAGGCAACAAGTGATCTCTACAAAGGACTTGGTGTGGCAAACGACATGGTGTTTTTCAGGATGAATAAAGATGCTTTTGAGCATTGTATTATTGGCAATGAAAAATTTGACATCCCCGCGGGGTTAGATAATTTTGCTGAAAGCCTGAGTAAGCGTTTTCCGGAGAGTGAAAAACAAATAAAAAGTTACCTTTCCCTTATTACAAAAGTAAACAGCCAGATGCAGATGATGCCGAAGATTAAAGGCTTTAGGCAAATTATAACGGCACCGTTTAAAACCAAAGATTTTGTGCATAATGCTTTTTTTAGCCTTAAAAAAATCATTAACAGGCATGTAAAAGACCCAATGGTGCAGGCAGTGCTTAATGTACAGTGCGGCGATCATGGTTTACCTCCTGGAAAAGCTAGTTTTATAGTGCACAGCTCTGTTATGGGGCATTATTCTGATGGTGGATTTTACCCAATGGGCGGCGGAGGCGGTATTGTAAAGGCAATGACCAACGCTGTTAAACGCCACGGTGGTGAAGTGAAGGTAAAGATGAATGTAAAAAAAATATTGGTAGAAAATAATACCGCTCATGGGGTGCAGTTGGATACCGGAGAAATAATAAAGGCGAAACGAATAATATCGAATGCCGATCCATCGATTACTTACCTTAATCTTTTAGGGCGGGAGCATTTAAGTAAGAAGTTAGCAAAACGGCTGGATGCAACAAAATATTCTGTTACATCGCTAATTCTTTTTCTTACTGTAGATATGGACGTTACTGCTGCCGGAATTGATTCGGGCAATAATTGGGTCTTTAAAAGTGAAGATGTAGATGCACAATTTGATGATTTAATAAATAATGATATAACCGAAGGTGATGAGTTTCCGGCACTTTTTATGAGCTGCACTACATTAAAAGACCCGGTGAGTTATAATGGCAGATACCATAGTTTTGAAATTGTAACTTATGTTGATTATGCCAATTTGCCGGATTTTAAAGGAGCAGAAGATTATCATTGTGAAGATTATCAAATCTTTAAGGAAAAGGTTATAGCTAAGTTTATGAATACTGTGGAGCGGATGCTGCCAGGAGTCAGGCAAAATACTGTACAGGTGGAACTTGGTACACCAAAGACCAATCAGTTTTTTGTGAATAGCACTAATGGTAATGTATATGGGACCGAAAAAACGTTAAAGTATGTAGGTCCGTTTGCTTACAAGAATAAATCTGAAATCAATAATCTTTACCTTTGCGGTGCAAGTACACTTTCTCATGGTGTTGCAGGGGCAACATACTCAGGTATAGAAGCTGCTGCAAAAATTTTGGGATGCACAAGAGAAGACTTGCTTCAGGAAGATAAAAACCAAAGCATAAGAATATATGATGCCGAAGATCCTGCTTCGTGGCCCGATTGGGTACACGCAAAGCGTGAAGATAAGGTAAGGCATTTTAAAGAAATTGAGTTATAAAAAAGGGATACATTGCTAATGAAAAACGTTCTTGTAATATACTTTTCACAATCGGGCCAGCTGAAGGACATCGCAAAAAATATTTCGGCACCATTGTTAAACGACCCAAATGTAAATGTGGTATTTCATCAAATAGAAATGGAAAACCCGTTTCCTTTTCCGTGGAATAAAGAATTGTTTTTTGATGCTTTCCCTGAATCCTTTTTGCAGATACCGGCAAAATTAAAACCGGTGTCGCAGGAAATATTAAATGTAAAATACGATCTCATATTGTTCCATTATCAGGTGTGGTTCCTTTCACCATCTATTCCAATAAATTCATTCCTTAAAAGCCCTGAAGCAAAAATGCTACTCAATAATACTCCGGTTGTAACGATAAGCGGCAGCAGGAATATGTGGTATTTAGCACAGGAAAAAGTAAAAGCCCTGCTAAAAGAAAACGGTGCATTACTAAAAGGGAATATTGCCCTTGTAGATAGAGCTGGTAACCTTATAAGCGTTATTACCATTGTAGAATGGATGTTTAGCGGAAAGAAAACAAAACATTTAGGGATCTTTCCATTACCGGGAGTATCTGAAAAAGATATAAACGAATCGGTGAAATTTGGTGAGACTATAAAAGAGACTTTGCACAACGGTGATTTTAACGGTTTGCAGGAAAGGCTTTTGGCTCAGGATGCGGTAAAGGTTAGTCCGTACCTTGTAGCTGTAGATAAAAAAGGGAACTTTGTATTTAGTAAATGGTCTTCTTTTATCATAAAAAGGAATGAAAAACGCAGGAAACTTCTAAAGGTTTTTGTGATTTATTTGGTGTTGGCAATTTGGGTTATATCACCAATTGTATATATCTTGCACGTTCTTACTTATCCTTTTAAAATTGGTAAAAACAAAAAGACAGTAAAATATTATAAAGGCGTTGAGAGCGTATAAAAAAGCAGCGAAACAATTATGTTTGATGTTTATATAACAAGAGCGGGAAAATATTTGCCCAATGAACCGGTTTCTAACGATGAAATGGAAGGTGTTCTGGGTATGATTAATGATGCAGCATCTAAAGCGCGCAGAATTGTACTGCGCAATAATGGTATTACTTCAAGGTATTATGCTATAGATAAAGAAGGTAACGTTACCCATAATAATGCACAGCTTACCCATTTAGCTGTAGAACAGCTGTATGATAACAATTTTACTAAAAAAGATGTGGAGGTGCTTTCGTGCGGTACATCATCGCCGGATAATCTTTTTCCATCGCATGCCTCAATGGTACATGGACTTATGGACAATCAGTCGGTAGAGCTTAACTCGTCTTCGGGTGTTTGCTGTGCGGGGATGAATGCACTTAAGTACGGATACATGAGCATCAAATCGGGAAATTCTAAAAACGCAGTATGTACAGGATCAGAACGATCATCTACATGGATGCTTGCCGATAAGTTCAATAATGAGGTTATTAACCTCAAAAACCTGGAAGAACAGCCTATTATAGCGTTTAGAAAAGAATTTCTTCGCTGGATGCTGTCAGACGGGGCAGGAGCTTTCCTCTTGGAAAACAAACCAAGAGGTGACGTTTCTTTAAAGATAGAATGGATGGAGTCGTTCTCTTATGCGCATGAGCACGAAGCGTGTATGTATGCCGGAGGCGATAAGCTGGAAGATGGATCTTTACGGCCATGGCAGGATTATCCAGCAGAAGAATGGCTAAAACAATCGATATTTTCTGTAAAGCAGGATGTAAAACTGCTCGATAAATATGTACTCGACCTTGGGTCTGACAGTACAAAAATAGCACTGGACAAACATGGGGTAGATTACAGGGACGTAGATCACCTGCTGCCACACGTTTCTTCAAATTTTTTTGGTTCACGGTTGTATGATTCGCTACTGGCACGCGGTATCGATATCCCAACAGAAAAGTGGTTCTTAAACCTTAGCAGAGTAGGCAATGTAGGAGCAGCTTCTATTTATTTGATGATAGAAGAACTGATGAATTCAGGCCGACTTAAAAAAGGCGAGAAGATACTACTTATCGTTCCGGAGAGCGGAAGATTTACTTATTCTATTGCTTATTTAACCGTTTGCTAATATGGAATCGATACTGGAAAAAAGCCTTGTAGAAAACCTGATACCGCAAAAAGCACCTTTTGTGATGGTTGACAAATTGTTTTCTTTTGGAGAGAACACTATAACTGCCGGACTTACAGTAGCTGCGGATAATATTTTTGTTGAGAATAACAGGTTTAATGAATCGGGTATTGTAGAGCATATGGCACAGTCGGTTGCCTTGTATACAGGCTATCAGTATTACCTGAAAAATGAGCCTGCACCTACTGGGTACATTGGCTCAATAAAAAATGTTGAGGTACTGGAACTGCCGTTGCCGGGAGAAGAACTGGTAACAGAGGTAAATGTACTTCAGGAATTTATGGGTGTAACCCTTGTAGATATTGTTACAAAACGAAACAACATACAAATAGCCTCAAGCCAAATGAAAACGGTATTGGCTAAATAGTTCTTAATGGAGAAGGTTATAGAGATACATAATTATTTACCGCACCGTAAGCCCATGCTCATGGTCGATTTGATTATGAGTATTGGCCATGAGAGTGTAGAGACAATATTTGCTGTAAAAGAAAATAATATTTTTATAGATAACGGAGTACTAAGTGAAGCGGGTCTTATTGAGAATGCGGCACAAACCTGCTCGGCTATCGTGGCACGGTCTTATTTTGTAGATGATCAGGAGAAAGACAAACCCAATGTAGATGTTATAGGGTTTATCAGTTCGATTAAAACAATAAAAATTCATTCACTGCCTAAAACGGGTGGAGAAATTACAACCACGGCGCACCTTAGATCGAGGTTTGATACCGGTGTTTATACTACCTGCATGATGAGCTGTACAAGCTACTGCAACGGAGAATTGCTTTTAGAAGGAGAGATAAATTTATTTATTCAGGAACGATGAAAGAGAGCGAAGTACCACAGGACAAAAGTAATATTGAGTCGTTAAACATGCGCGAACTGTGCTATGCTACCGATGAAAAAGGGAACTATACCACAGCACTAAGCTCTGGCTGGGAACCTAAGACCATTGCGCTGAACAACGCACTGGAAGATATTAAAGAGCGTACAGAAGAAGCAAGACAGCAGGTAATAAACGGCGTGGCAAGTCCTGTTGTTTATTTTATGGAACTGAGTAAAATGGATATTGGTATTCTTGCCGGATATGTAGGCATGTGGCAATGGCGTATAAAAAGGCATTTTAAGCCAAAGGTTTTTGCCGGGCTTAGTGATAAGGTATTACAAAAGTATGCCACCGCTTTTTTGATTACCATAGATGAGTTTAAAAATTTTAAGGGCTGATATAATGACGACTGATTTTAAGCACCACCAATCGGCACATTGTGAGAATGGTGTAGCATCAAACTTACTTAAGCATAACGGACTGAACATAAGCGAACCCATGGTTTTTGGTATCGGTTCAGGATTGTTTTTTGTGTACCTGCCGTTTATTAAAGTAAACCATGCACCGGCATTTAGTTACCGCCCTTTGCCGGGAGCTATCTTTGGCAGGCTTGCCAAAAGATTGGGCATTAAAGTAAAAAGACAAAAATTCTCAGGACCTAAATCGGCTGGAAAAGCACTGGACGATAACCTGAAGAACAATATACCATCAGGGCTTCAGGTTGGGGTGTATAACCTTACCTATTTTCCTGAAGATTACCGCTTCCATTTTAATGCACACAACCTAGTGGTATATGGAAAAACAGAAACCGATTATCTTATTAGCGATCCGGTTATGGAAACCACAACCACGCTTACTATAGAAGAACTGGACAGAGTACGTTTTGCAAAAGGAGCCTTTGCACCAAAGGGACAAATGTATTACCCAATACACATTCCTAAAGATATCGATTTTGCAAAAGCAATTACAAAAGCAATTAAAGCTACCTGCCGCGATATGCTGGCACCTGTGCCTATTGTAGGTGTACGAGGTATAAAGTATGTCGCCAAGCAAATAAGAAAATGGCCTGTAAAACTGGGTGTTAGAAAAGCCAATCATTACCTGGCGCAAATTGTGCGTATGCAGGAAGAGATAGGTACCGGTGGTGGCGGTTTTAGATTTATATATGCTGCCTTTTTACAGGAGGCGGCTGTAGTGCTTAAAAACGATCAGTTAAAAGAACTGTCTTTTGAGATGACAGCGATAGGCGATATGTGGCGTGATTTTGCTGTTGAGGCAGGTCGTGTGTATAAAAAACGCAGCGCCAAACCCGATGTTTATAATTTACTTGCTGATCAATTAACTGCTATTGCTGAGAAGGAAGAACAATTCTTTAAAAAACTGAGAAAAGCCGTTTAAGTTATCCTGATGAACAATCCCATAATAGAAATACAATCCCTTTCCAAAAAGTACAAAGAAGCCGATTTTTTTTCGGTTAATAATTTGTCGTTGTCGGTAAACAAGGGAGAAATATTTGGTTTGCTTGGTCCTAATGGAGCCGGGAAAACCACCCTTATTTCTATGCTGTGCGGATTGATAAAACCTACATCGGGCAGTTTTACCTTGGAAGGTCTTACTTATAAAAGCAGTGCCCATGCCATTAAGAAAACCATTGGCGTAGTGCCTCAGGAATATGCGTTGTACCCAACGCTTACTGCCCGTGAGAACCTGATGTACTTTGGCAGCATGTATGGACTTAAAGGCAATGACCTAAAACAAAAAATAAACGATTCACTTGACTATCTCGGACTTATAAAATTTGCAGATAAACGTACCGATACGTTTTCGGGCGGAATGAAACGAAGGGTGAACCTGATTGCAGGAATACTGCATGAGCCTACAATATTGTTTTTAGATGAACCTACCGTTGGGGTAGATGTACATTCAAAAAATGTGATTATAGACTATCTAAAACAAATAAACCAAAAAGGGACAACCATTATATATACCTCTCATCATCTTGCTGAGGCAGAAGATCTTTGCAGTCATATCGCCATTATTGATAATGGAGCTATTTTGATACAAGGTACTCCCGGTGAGATTATTGAGATTACGCACAATGCGCATACACTCGAAGATGTATTCTTATCATTAACAGGTAAAGAGCTAAGAGATGTATAAGTTATTAATGTCCATATACAAGGAAGTTTTATTGCTAAAGCGCGATCCGGGAGGATTGGTTATCCTGTTTGTAATGCCGTTATTTTTAATAATAACCATTACGCTTATCCAGGACAGTACATTTAAAACCGCTACCGAGAGTAGGATTCCGATTCTTCTTGTTGATAATGACAAAGGTGAGGTGTCTAAAATGGTCTTGGAAAACCTTGACGGTAGCAGTTCGTTCTCGGTAATAACCAAAGATAATGGCAAGCCGATAGATGAGGCATTCGCCAAAGAAAAAGTATTTGAAGGGAAGTATCAATTAGCCATTATAATTCCCGAACAATTAAGCGCCGGACTCCAAGCCAAAGTAGATGAAAACGTAGCAAAGATAATGGAAGGTTTTGGCACTGCCGATACTCTTGCAGCTACAACTCCGATACAAAAAAATGAGCCAAAAGAAGTACGGTTGTATTTCGATCCGGCATCGCAAACCGCTTTTAAAAGTGCGGTGAAGAGTACTGTAGATAAAATGATCTCGCAAATAGAGACACGATCTATATATGATGCTTTTAGCAAGCAGTTAGGCGAAGAAAGTACTGCTGCATTTAAGCAGGAAAGCTACATTAGCTTTAAAGAAATAGTACCCATGTTTGAGAATAAAGCGATGGTGCCAAACTCTACACAACACAATGTACCGGCATGGACACTGTTTGCCATGTTTTTTATTGTGGTACCATTGTCTATAAACATTGTAAAAGAAAAAAATCAGGGCACGCAGATCAGGCTAAGAACAAATCCGGTTTCTTATGCTACGGTAATTGCGGGTAAAACCATAACCTATCTTATTATATGCATGCTGCAGTTTTACCTTATGGTTGCTGTGGGGGTGTACCTTTTCCCGCATATAGGACTCCCGGCTTTAGGGCTTAACGGGACATTTTTGCTAATGAGTGTTGTAGCACTGTTTAGCGGTTTTGCAGCAGTAGGCTTCGGTATCTTACTAGGTACACTGGCTAAAACACAGGAACAGGCAGCACCGTTTGGGTCAACATCGGTAGTAATACTGGCAGCGATAGGCGGAGTATGGGTACCTGTTTTTGCCATGCCAAAAATAATGCAGTACATTGCAAAAGCATCACCCATGAACTGGGGACTGGAGGCTTTTTATGATGTGCTTTTAAGAAATAATACATTACTGGGAATTGTACCGCAACTAGCGGCATTGTTCTTGTTTTTCATAGCTATGGTAGCTATATCACTTATTTATGATGAGAAGAAAAGAGCAGTATAAGGAAGTAGAAGCGCTAACGGTTTCTCAGGAGATTAGGGTTCGTTTTAACGAAACCGATCCGCTGGGTATTGTATGGCACGGCTACTATATTACTTATTTTGAAGATGGCCGTGAGGCATTTGGACGCAAGCATGGTATTAGTTATCTGGACGTGCACAAGTATGGTTACACAACGCCGATTGTAAAATCGGGGTGCGAACACAAACTGCCCTTGCGTTATGGCGATGTAGCAAGAATAGAAACTACAATTGTAAATACACCTGCTGCTAAAATAATTTTTAGGTTTAAAATATTTGATGGCGATAATAATCTTGCCTGTACTGGCGAAACCGTACAGGTATTTATAAATCCTGAAGGTGTAATGGTATTGAACTATCCTCCCTTTTTTGAAGAGTGGAGACGCAAAGTAGGACTGGTAGACGAATGAATGTAAAGAATGTATATATAGCCTATACCAACTGCATCACTCCCTTGGGGTTTGATGTGGATAGTAATGTGCAGGCTATTGCCAATGGTGTTTCGGGGATACGCTTACAGGAAAACAGCACGTTGATGACAGCTCCGTTCTATGCGGGTGTTATAGACAGCGACAAGCTTAATACTGCTTTTGCAGCTTTGAGCGATGCCAAGGCTACGCGACTTGAAAAAATGATGGTCCTTGCTTTGGATCCTATTATAAAAAAATCGGGGGTTGAACTGAATGCTAAAACAGCATTAATTTTATCGACTACAAAAGGGAATATAACAGTACTTAATGAAAATGCTGTTCCTGTACCAGACGCTTATCTGCATCAACTGGCACAAAACATTGTCGATTTTTTCGGATTTACCACCCAGCCTATTGTAGTGTCTAATGCCTGCGTGTCGGGTATTATGGCGGTATCTGTAGCAAAACGATTAGTACAGGCAGGTCTTTATGACAATGTGTTTGTAATAAGCGGTGATGAGGTATCGGAGTTTGTACTTTCTGGATTCAATTCCTTTCAGGCAATGAGCGATGTACCATGCAAACCGTATTCGGCAAACAGAAAAGGTGTAACACTGGGCGAAGCTGCGGCAGCTGCCTTAGTAACAATAAATAACAGCGAGGCAAAAGCAAAAATAGCCGGAGACGGATCTATTAACGATGCCAATCATATATCGGGTCCATCACGCACCGGAGAAGGACTGGTAAGAAGTATAGAAAGTGCTTTTAATGAAGCAGGAGTTACGGCTCAAAACATAGATTATATCTCGGCACACGGTACGGCAACACCGTTTAACGACGAGATGGAAGCTGTAGCGTTTAACAGGCTTGGGCTAAACGAAGTTCCGGTAAACAGCCTTAAAGGCTACTACGGACATACGCTTGGTGCATCGGGCTTATTAGAAACTGTGATAGGTTTGGAGTCGATGGCTCGGAATAAAGTATTTGCCTCTATGGGGTATGATGAACCAGGCGTTTCTCAACCTATAAATGTGCTGGCTGCAAACTTGGATACACCGGTAAATTGTTTTTTAAAAACAGCATCAGGTTTTGGGGGATGCAATACAGCAGTGGTATTTCAAAAAGTAAATAATGGCAGATAAGTATTATATAACACAACATTGTAGTATAGAAGGTAGTCGTATTTCATTTAACGGAGCGGAGTTTTTTATTGCGCCCGATACTGCCTTTGCCGATTTTGCAAAACAAGCGTATAGGCATGCAGGAATTGATTATCCTAAGTTTTTTAAAATGGATAATTTAAGCAAACTGTCCTTTTTGGCAGCCGATTTACTGCTTAAAGATACTGTGCCCGATGGCGGGAACAACACTGCGCTTTTGTTTGCCAATGCGGCATCGAGCCTGGATACTGATGTGAAATACAATGATTCTATTATAGATAAGGAAAATTATTTTCCGAGTCCTGCGGTATTTGTGTACACGCTGCCAAATATTTGTATGGGAGAAATAAGCATAAAACACAAACTCTATACAGAAAATAGTTTCTTTGTTTTTGAGGCATTTAATCCGGAATTTTTTGCTAATTATGCAGCTATTTTACTGGATACTAATAAAGCAGAAACAGTGTTATGCGGTTGGGTTGAATTTTTTAAAGACGAATATAAAGCATTTGTGTATGAGGTCGCTAAAGAAGGCAGCCTGGAACATACGGCAAAAAACATACAAACATTATACCTAAGTTAAGCATGGAAGCATTAAAACAAGAACTGAAAGAAAAGATTATAAACATCCTTAACCTGGAAGATGTTCAGATAGAAGATGTAAACGATAACGATGCGCTTTTTGGCGACGGTCTTGGACTTGACTCTATCGATGCGCTTGAGCTTATCGTGATGATGGATAAAGATTATGGAATTAAACTTGCCGATCCAAAAGAAGGTAAAGCGATATTTCAATCGATCGAAACGATGGCAAAATACATCTCAGAAAACCGTACGAAATAATAATGAGTAGAGGAGTTGCCATAACCGGCATGGGAATTATATCTTCGATAGGAACAACTGTCGAAGAGAATTTTAATGCCCTTATACATGGTAAACCGGGCATTACTGCGATCGAGAATATTGCTACTGTTCATAAAAATGACATTAAGGTAGGCGAGATAAAAAGATCGAATGAAGAACTGGCTCATGAACTGGGACTTCCTGTAGATAATAATTTTTCACGCACAGCCCTACTGGGCGCTATTGCCGCTAAACAAGCTGTAAAAAATGCAGGCATATTGGATATTAATGAATATGCTACAGGGCTTATCTCGGCAACCAGCGTTGGAGGTATGGATATGACCGAAAAGTTTTTTTACGATTATCTGGAAACCGACGAAAACCACAGGTATATTTCATCTCATGATGCAGGCGATACTACACATAAAATAGCCGGCGAACTTGGTCTTAAAGGCATGGTTACTACTATAAGTACAGCGTGTTCATCAGCAGCTAACGCTATTATGCTTGGTGCACGATTGATCAGGGCGGGGAAACTGGACCGGGTAATTGTGGGTGGTACTGATGCGCTTTCCAAATTTACCATAAACGGCTTTAAAACCCTTATGATACTTTCGGATACCTACAATACGCCTTTCGATAACAACAGAAAAGGACTTAACCTTGGTGAAGCCGCTGCGTTCTTAGTATTGGAGAGTGATGAGGTAGTGAAAAAACAAAATAAAAAAGTCCTGGCTTACCTTTCGGGTTATGGCAATGCAAATGATGCTTACCATCAAACGGCTTCTTCAGAAAATGGAGATGGCGCTTTTCTTGCCATGGAGAAAGCTTTTAAAATATCAGGGTTACAACCTGAAGATGTAGATTATATTAATGCACACGGTACGGCAACGCCTAACAACGACCTTTCTGAAGGAAGGGCACTGATAAGGGCTTTTGGAGTTAATGTGCCCGATTTTAGTTCTACCAAACCGTTTACAGGGCATACACTTGCCGCTGCTGCTGCAATAGAAGCAGTGTACAGCGTGCTGGCTTTGCAAAATGGCATTGTATACCCCAACCTTAATTTTACAACCCCAATGGAAGAATTTGATATTGTTCCGCAAACGGTTTTAAAAGAAAAAGAAATCAATCATGTATTGTCAAATTCATTTGGGTTTGGCGGTAACTGTTCAACCCTGCTGTTTTCTAAAAGCTAATGAAAAGAACTTATATAAACGGTACCGGATGTGTCTCTGCCCAAAAAACCATGAATACGGCTTTTTTGGAAGAGATCATTATAAATGAAAATGATAATATCCTTGAGCTGACATTGCCGGATTATAAAGATTTTATTGCTCCGGCAGCGGGCAGACGTATGGCTAAAGGAGTGAAAAACGGTATTGTGGCATCGGCAAGAGCCATGAAAGAAGCCGGAGTAGAAAACCTTGATGCTATTATTACAGGCACCGGAATGGGCTGTAGTGTCGATTCTGAGAAATTTTTAAAAGCACTACTTGATAATAAAGAAGAGTTTTTAACCCCTACATCGTTCATACAGTCTACACACAACACTGTAGGCGGGCAAATTGCCTTAGGCTTACAGTGCAAAGCCTATAATTTCACCTATGTAAATGGAGCTGTTTCGTTTGAATCTTCTCTTATCGATGCAAAAATGCAGATCGATGAAGGTGAAGCAGCAACAGTATTAGTAGGAGGAGTAGAGGAATCGGCAGATGCTACCATGAATCTTTTGCAATTATCAGGAGCTATTAAAAGCAAAAGTGAGATGCCATTCAGTATTTTAGGATCGGAAACAAATGGCGCAGTATTCTCGGAAGGGGCAATGTTCTTTGTGCTGGAAGATAAAAAAACAGCGACGACCTATGCCGAATTGATTGATGTGTCAATTTACAACGTACTTGAAAAAGATGAATTAGAAACGAAATTGGAACTGTTTTTAAAGCATAATAATTTTAGCATCCAGGATATTGATGCTGTGATTTTGGGCTACAATGGCGATACAGAATTCGACGGTTATTACAATATACTTTCTCAGGGTGTATTTAAGGAGGCTACTCAGGTATATTATAAACACCTTAGCGGAGAATTTAATACGGCTTCGGCCTTTGGATTGTGGGTGGCTTCGCATATTGTAAAATTGCAGGAAGTACCATCGGTTTTACAAGTGAATGGTATTACTTCCAAACATTATAAAAACATATTGTTGTACAATCAGTACAGAGGTCAGGATCATAGTTTTACGCTGATTTCCCAATGCTAACGCATAGGGTTAATACAGGTTTTTTTGGGGCAGTTGTTCTACTGCTTGCTATCCGATCATTCATTGAACCGTTACCATGGTGGGTGTTTTTACTGCCGTTAGCCTTATGGCTTATTATTGCAGCGATTGGATCAGGATTGGTGCAATCGGGCTATCATATAAAAACCCTGAATAAAAATCTACGCCCAACGGGCAAACAAATTGCGCTTACCTTTGATGACGGTCCTACACCACATACCGAAAAAGTACTTGATGTTTTGGCACGCTATAATATAAGAGCTACTTTTTTTTGCATTGGTTCTCAAATAGAAATTTACCCTCATATCTTTAAAAGGTTAATAAACGAAGGTCATGTCGTTGGGAATCATACTTATAGCCATTCGTCTAAGCTGGGCTTTTTTTCGAAACAAAAAATTGCTGCTGAGGTTGGATCTACCGACGCTTTAATTGAAAAACACACGCTCAAAAAGCCATTGCTCTTTAGACCTCCGTTTGGAGTTACAACACCAAATTTAGCTTCGGTACTGCAACAGGCAGGACATTATGTTATTGGGTGGAACATCCGTTCACTGGATGCTGTTATTGAAGATGAAACTAAAATTTATAATCGTATAAAAAGCAGGCTTTCCCCGGGAAGTATAATCCTGCTGCACGATACTTCGCAAAAAACGGTTCATGTTTTGGAACAATTATTGGTACTTTTGCAGGAGCAAAATTATGAAGCCGTAACGGTTAATCAATTACTTAATATCCCTGCTTATGAAGAATAGTGTTTTTTATGTATTTTTTCTACTGGTAACGGCTTTAACAGCCACTGCACAGGAGCAAAAAATGAGCGCAGCCGAAATCACTTCTTTTAAAAATGCTGTTAATGCTACGGCGAAAAATACAAAAACGCTTACCACAGATTTTGTTCAGTACAAACACATGGATTTTCTGTCTAAAGACATAGAGACTTCCGGGAAAATGAGCTTTAAATCGCCTGGAATGTTATTGTGGCAGTATACCAAACCCTATCAATACAGCGTTGTATTTAAAAACAACAAGATAGCCATAAACGATGCGGGTAAAAAAAGCGCAATGGATATGGGTAGCAGTAAAATGTTTAACAAGCTGAACAAGCTCATTGTAGGTAGTGTGAATGGTGATATGTTTGATGAGAACGAGTTTACTATCAGCTTCTTTAAAACACCGGATTACAACATTACAAAACTAATGCCTAAAGATGCCACGCTAAAAAAGTATATTAAGCAAATGGAGCTTTATTTTGATAAGAAAGGGAATATGGTTTCTCAGGTTAAAATGACAGAACCGTCTAATGATTATACCACAATTGTATTTAAAAATAAAGTGACCAATGCGCAGATCGCAGATTCTGTTTTTAATAATTAGTAGTTTTCTATTGGCTTCCTGTGCTGTTAAAACTGTAAACGGTTTTGAGCAGAAAGAGCCTGTAGTTAAAAGCTATACTGTCCCTTATTTTTCGGATACTAAAACCGATTACATTTACAAAGCCCATATCTCTATATATGGCAAAGATTTTGGCGGAATATTTATTGCCAAAAAAATGAACGATACCCTTTACCGTACCGCTTTTACTACCGAATTTGGCAACAAGCTTTTTGACTTTGAAATTACCGATAACAGTTTTAAGGTAAATTACATTCTTGAAGAACTGGACAGGAAAATTATTGTAAATACACTTAAACGTGATTTTATGCTGCTGCTAAAAAGAAACTATGAAGTGGAGCAGGAGTATGTGAATACTGAAAGTACAGTTTATAAATGTGCTGCAGGCAAACGCAGTAACTACCTGTTTTTTGATAAGGCTACAGGAAGGCTTTCTAAATTAGTAAATGCGACGAAACAAAAAGAGAAAATTCTTATAAGCTATACTGCTGAAAGTGATATATTAGCCAGTAAAATCGTTATTGACCATAAAAGTATAAACCTTAAAATAGAACTCAATTACCTTCAATAAACTATATTATGAAAAAAACTTTACTATTTGCCTTTTTGATTTTGGCAACTATCTCTGCAGAAGCACAGGTAACATTTAAGCCGGGTATTAGAGCCGGAGCTAATTTCTCTCAAATTACTAATACAGATCTTGATACTAAAACAGATTTTTATATAGGTGCTTTTGGGGCATTAAAACTGACGAGGTTTTATACGCTGCAGCCGGAAATTAACTATTCCCGTCAGGGCGGTAAAGGAGACATTAGTGTATATGATTCTAATACTCAGGAATACAATCGTAAAAATGTAGATGTAAGCCTTAATTATGTATCTCTTTCTGCAATGAATAAATTTACATTTTCAGACCAGTTTAATATACATGTAGGGCCTACATTTGATATCATTACAAAAAGTAAAAATTACAACAGCACCGAAGTTGATATGTGTATCGCAGCAGGTGTTGGTTATACGCTGCCTATGGGTCTAACTATTGAAGCACGTGTAAAAAAAGGAATTATAGATGTAGTAGATTCTTATTACACAGGAAATAGCTATGACAATTTTAATGATTATGGAACTACCACTAACCTGGTATTCTCATTAGGAGTATCATATAGCTTTGATGTGAAGGGAGCTACTAAATAATATTTTAATCAATCAATCAAATTAAATCATGAAAAGGATTACGTTACTATTTATTTGCTTTTTGGCATTACAGGCTAATGCCCAGGTTACTGTAAAACCTGGAGTTAGGGCGGGTTTAAATCTTACGAGTTTTACCAATACTAACGATACTCACTTTAAAAACAGGACCGATTTTTATGTAGGAGGTTATGTTGCTGTAAAATTGGCTAGTTTTTATACGCTTCAGCCGGAGATCACGTATTCAAGGCAGGGAGCAAAAGCCAGGGTATATGATTTTAGTTTTGATCCTGTTAGCGAGAAAAGTTTTTCTTTACAGTATTTGTCATTGGGTGTAATGAATAAATTTACTTTTGGCCCCGGTTTTCACGGTTTAGTAGGACCAACTGCGGATATTAAAGTAGGAGATAATTTTACAGGCTATGAGGGAGATGAACTTACCGGGTTAGACCTTGGCCTTATGACAGGTGTAGGATATACACTCCCGATGGGATTAACAATAGAAGCCCGTTACAAATTGGGCTTGCTGGATATTTTTGGTAATTCTACCGATGATGATTATGATAGCGATGAGCTTATACTTAACAGTGTATTTCAGCTTGGATTAGCTTATACTTTCTAAAACAAAAACAATGCTGCTAAAAGACTTTTACAAAATAAATTCACTTGAAAATACAGACGGTCAGAGGTATGTAGCTAGTATAAGGCTTAATAAAGACCACGAAGTGTTTTCAGGACATTTTCCGGGCAATCCTGTAACTCCGGGCGTATGCATGATGCAAATTATAAAAGAGCTGACCCAAGAAGCGGTTAATGCTTCACTAACGATGAAAAGTGCTTCAAACATTAAGTTTATGGCGCTTATTAATCCGGAAGTTAATCCGGAGTTAAAATTGGAACTGGATATTACAGTTGCTGATGACGGTACGGTTAAAGTGAAAAACACCTCTTATTTTGATGAGACGGTTGTGTTAAAATTAAGTTGTATTTACAATAAAAATTAGGAGTATATAGTTGTATTTGCCAACTTTAATTAGAATTTACAGCATGTATTTATGAAACTATTTACTTTCTTTATTTCGGTAGTAATGCTGTTATCGACAGATTTAACTACGATAAGGCAAAAATATCTTAGCGCAACAACTTCGGGAGAAGATGCAGAAGCATTATATAAAACCCTTGAAGAAGTTAGTGATACCGGCACAGATAATACTATGGTTGCTTATAAAGCGGCAGCACTTACATTAAGGGCTAAATTTGAGAAAGGACTTTTTAATAAAAAGAGCCTTTTTACAGAAGGAGCTAAACTTTTAGAAGCAGTTATAAAAAGAGATCCGGATAATTATGAGGTTCGTTTTCTTCGATTGAATATACAGGAGAATGCACCTAAGATTACAGGCTACAATAAAAAGAAAGATGAGGATAAGGCCTTTCTTATAAAAAACTATAAGAACCAAAAGGCAGACCTTAAAGAATTTACAAGAGGGTTTGTAAAGAATTCTACCTCTTTTACCAAAGAAGAAAAAGCGGCTTTCAACTAATATTGTTGAAGTCGCATTTTTTTTGAAAAAAACTTCTGTTTGGCAAAAAAAATTAAAAAGGTATCTTTGCTGACTATTTTTAAACGACAATTTTGTAATGAGCACAGCTCCACGCGATTATAGTTCGATAGCCCGGCTAAAGTGTTGTGTTATTATACCTACCTATAATAACCATAAAACCTTGAAGAGGGTTCTTGATGGTGTGTTGCAATATACTCAAAACATCATTGTAGTTAATGATGGCGCCGCAGATACTACGGTAGAAATACTAAAAGAGTACCCGCAAATCACGCAGGTGCATTTACCCACAAATAGAGGCAAAGGTGTTGCGTTGCGCACTGGTTTTAAAACGGCTCGGGAGGCTGGTTATAACTATGCTATAACTATAGATTCTGATGGGCAGCATTTCCCGGATGATATCCCTGTTTTTATAAATGCGATTGAAACCGAAGGCGACGCACTGCTTATAGGTAGCCGTAATATGGCACAGGAAGGGGTGCCTAAAAAAAGCAGCTTCGGGAATAAATTCTCTAACTTTTGGTTTTGGTTCGAAACGGGTATTAAGCTGGAAGATACTCAATCGGGTTACAGGCTCTATCCGCTTAACAAAATACATACAAAATATTATACGACTAAATTCGAATTTGAAATAGAAGTCATAGTACGTGCGGCATGGAAAGGACTTCCTGTAAAAAACATTCCTGTAAAAGTATTGTATGATATGAATGAGAGGGTATCTCATTTCCGTCCGTTTAAGGATTTTTCGAGAATAAGTGTGTTAAACACGGTGCTCGTAGTTATTAGTCTGTTGTATATTAAACCTCGGGATTTTATCAGGAGTTTTAAAAAAAAAAGTCTGAAACAATTCTTTCTTGAAAATGTACTGGAAAGTGGTGACAGCAATGCAAAAAAAGCACTATCTATAGCTTTGGGCGTTTTTATTGGAATTGCTCCGTTATGGGGGTTTCAAACAATTTTGGTATTGTTTCTTGCCTATATACTACGGCTTAATAAGCTAATTGCATTTGCCTTTTCTAATATTAGTTTTCCTCCGGTAATTCCACTCATTATTTACCTGTCTTTACAAATGGGTTCGCTGGCTGTTGTGGGCGCGACGCCTATTGAGAAGATGAGTACGATGGAGGCTATAAAACAAAATTTAACACAATACCTTGCGGGCAGTATTTTACTGGCAACGCTATTGGCTTTTGTGTTTGGAATGGCAGGTTATCTTATTTTAATTGCTTTGGATAAAAACAAAAAACACAATAATGCATAAGTTCTTTATAGCTATACATTTTTTTATAAACAGGAACAAGCTATTATCTATAGGCATGGCTTTGGGGTGCCTGTTAGTGTTTGGGTATTTTGCATCGAAGATATCTTTTGAAGAAGATATTACACGTCTTATCCCTAAAAATGAAAAGGCA
This sequence comes from Flavobacterium cerinum, assembly GCF_004028155.1. Taxonomy (GTDB): domain Bacteria; phylum Bacteroidota; class Bacteroidia; order Flavobacteriales; family Flavobacteriaceae; genus Flavobacterium; species Flavobacterium cerinum. The sequence goes on from NZ_SBII01000011.1 coordinate 40,564, forward strand.
GATGAAGCGGCAAAAGTTTTAAGCCAGCTAAATTTTGCAGATAAGATCACCGTTATTATTAATGCTAAAAAAGGTGCATCACCGGAAGAACTTGCTCAGGTAGCGGGCGCTTTTTTAGACAGCCTGCAAAGTTGTAAAGAGTACATTAATGGAGTACAGGGAAAAGTAGACGACGAAAACATACAGGAAACCTTCGATTTTGTTTACAACAATCTTCCGCTTTTTCTGGACGAGGCAGATTATAAAACGATCGAACAAAAAATACTGAGTGATAGTATTGCTGCAACGGTAAACGGGAATTACAAGTCGATACTTTCTCCGTCAGGGGTTGTTACAAAAGGGTTTATCCTTAAAGATCCGTTTGGGATTTCATTCATTGGCCTTAAAAAATTACAGCAACTGGGCATGGGCGATGAGTATCGTTTGCAGGATGGTTATGTAATTACAAAAGACAATCAAAAGATACTGTTGTTTATAAGTCCGAAACTCCCGGGCAACGAAACCAAAAAGAATACCCTTTTTGTAGATAAACTTGATGTCATAAAAGAGGGCTTAAATGCAAAATTCAGTAAGACAGCAACATTAGAATACTTTGGCGCTACCAATATTGCTGTTGCCAATGCACGACAGATAAAAAGCGACATACAAACTACAACACTGGTTGCTATAACCTTGTTGATGCTAATATTGATGGTGTATTATAGGAAATTCTTTATTCCTTTTATCATTCTGATCCCTACTATTTTTGGAGTACTGTTTGCCGTGGCGCTGCTCTATTTTTTAAGAGGTACTATCTCGGCTATATCCTTAAGTATAGGTTCAATTCTGTTAGGTGTTACTATAGATTATGCTTTGCATATCCTGACTCATTACAAACACAATAGTGATATTAAAGTTTTGTATAGAGATATTACCAAACCGCTTATTATGAGCAGTACAACTACAGCATTGGCTTTTTTGTGCCTGTTGTTTGTAAATTCTGGGGCATTGCAGGATTTGGGTATTTTTGCAGCGGTTAGTGTTGTGGTTACAGCTTTATTTTCATTGCTTATTATTCCGCACTTATATAAACCTAAAGGAGGAGACGCGATAGCGCATACAACGGTACTGGACAAGCTTGCCGGGTTTTCGTTTCACAATAATAAAATACTTATCATTGCAAGTGTTGTAATCATCATTGCAAGTTTTTTTACGTTCAATAAAGTTATTTACGATAAAGATATTTCGCAGCTTAACTATGTGCCTGCCGATATAAAACTTGCCGAAAAACATTTGGAAGGCGCTACCAATGTTACTTCAAAATCGCTGTATGTTACGGCTTATGGTAACTCAGCAGAAGAGGTGCTGCAAAACAACAGTACGCTTTATACCCAGCTGAATAAAGACAAAAAAGCAGATAAGCTTTTAAATTATAGCTCTATAGGAGGTGTTGTACTTTCTAAAGAAGAACAGCAGCAAAAAATTGACCGTTGGAATGCCTTTTGGACTCCGCAAAGAAAACAGCAGGTAAAAGCCGGACTTATTGCCGAAGGAGCAAAACTTGGCTTTAAGCCGAATACCTATGAAAATTTTTATGCTTTGATAGACAAACACTTTGTGTCTGTTAGTCTTGAGGAATATATGAAAGTGAAAACGCTGTTCTTAAATGAATTTATATCGCAAAAGAACGGATTCTATACAGTGTCTACTGTAGTAAAAGTATCTGATGCGCAAAGAGATGCTGTGGTAAAAGAACTATCCGGCAGGCCGCAGGTAATGGTTATCGACAGGCAGCAAATGAATGAAACCTTTTTGGGAGGCTTAAAAGACGATTTCACATCATTGATTAACTATTCGTTTATCGCGGTGGTGTTAATACTTTTCTTTTTCTTTAGGCGTATTGAGCTGGTAATTATCAGCTGTATTCCTATAGTTATTACAGGTATAGTAACCACGGGTATAATGGGAATGTTTGACATCAGGTTTAATATTTTCAGTACCATAGTATGTACACTGGTATTTGGGCACGGTGTCGACTTTAGTATTTTCATGACCAGTGCACTCCAAAAAGAATACAGTACCGGTAAAAACGAAATGGCCACCTATAGAACCTCTATACTGCTTGCTGTATTAACGACGGTGCTTGGTATAGGCGCATTGGTATTTGCAGGGCACCCGGCCTTAAAATCGATTTCATCGGTATCACTGATAGGGGTATTTGCTGCGCTTATCATTACGTTTATATTTTACCCGATACTTTTCAGATTCTTCCTTACCCACAGGATTAAAAAAGGAAATGCGCCGTTTGAGTTCAGGACACTGATACATTCGATATTTTCATTTACTTATTACGGACTAGGGTCGTTCCTGTTGTCTATTTTTAGTTTGGTACTTGTAAACATCATTCCGATTAAAAAGAAATGGAAAATAATGGCATTCCGATATACCATGTCTAAATTCATGAAATCGGTGCTGTACCTAAATCCGTTCGTAAAGAAAACAGTACTTAACCCAAATAACGAGAAGTTTGATAAGCCCGCTATTATCATTGCCAATCATACTTCTTTTCTGGATATACTTGCTGTAGGGATGTTGAGCCCTAAGGTGATTTATCTGGTTAGCGACTGGGTTTATAATTCGCCGGTATTTGGAATAGGCGTTAAGCTGGCAGGGTTTTATCCGGTGTCGCAGGGTATAGAAGGTGGTGTTGAGCATCTGCGCAAAAAAGTGGAAGAAGGATATTCGTTGGTTGTTTTTCCGGAAGGAACACGATCTAAAGACAACCATATTCAGCGTTTTCATAAAGGGGCATTTTATCTCGCACAGGAGTTTAAACTTGATATCGTACCGGTATTGATACACGGAAACTCTGAAGTGCTGCCTAAAGGAGATCTTATAATTTATGACGGCAGCTTAACACTGAGCATATTGGATAGAATTAAACCGGATGATACTTCTTATGGAGATACTTTTGCCGAAAGGACTAAAAAAATAGGTGCCTACTTTAAAGAGCAGTTCAGATTAATGCGTGAAGAAAGAGAAGGACCTGATTATTTTAAAAGTAAAATTGTACATAGCTTTGCTTACAAGGAATTTGAGATTGTAAGTGCTGTAAAAAAGAACCTTAAAAATAGTCTGGAGGCCTACCATAAACTTAATAAACACCTTGGCGCAAAAAGCACGATATTGCATTTAGCAGATAATTATGGTGAAACAAGTGTGCTTTTAGCATTACAGGAACCACAGCGCAAAGTGTACAGTTATATTACCGATGAAGAAAAACGTGATGTAGCCAAAACAAATTACATCAACAAAAAAAGAACTATTCTATATCCTGATACACTGGAAGAGGTTAATAAAATACCTTACAGTGTTGTGGTTGTTGAGGAAGGTATAGAAATTGACAGAGAGATCCAGGCGCAGGCGCAATATATTGTTATAATGAAACCAGCAGGGATACCCGAAGGTTTTGAAAAAAAACATGAAGAAGAAAGCTTTATAATTGTAAGGAAGCGATAAGCAGATGAAAAGAAAATATGATGTTGTTATAGTGGGAAGCGGTTTAGGCGGATTGGTGTCTGCCATCATTTTAGCCAAAGAAGGCTATAGTGTTTGCGTGCTCGAAAAAAACAACCAGTTTGGTGGTAACCTGCAGACTTTTGTGAGAGATAAAACCATTTTTGATACAGGAGTACATTATATAGGCGGTCTTGACGAAGGGCAAAACCTGTACAATTACTTTAAATACATTGGTATCATTGACGATCTGAAGCTTAAAAAGATGGACGAAGATGCCTATGATATTATCTCGTTTGATGACGATGAGCAGGAGTACCCGCATGCGCAGGGATATGATAACTTTGTGAAGCAGCTTAAAAAATATTTTCCTGATGAGGAAGAGGCGTTAAAGGAATATTGCAAAAAACTAGTAGATACCTGCGATTCCTTTCCACTATATAACTTAAAAAACAGTGAGGTAAAATATGATCCTGCTGTGCTTTCTGAAAACGCAAAAGAATACATAGACAGCATTACTAAAAACGAAAAGTTAAGGGCTGTACTGGCAGGTTCTAACTTTTTATATGCCGGTATAGAAGACAAATCGCCACTTTATGTGCATGCACTTTCTGTTAACTCTTATATGCAGAGTTCATGGCGTTGTATTAATGGTGGCAGCCAAATTACCAAACAGCTTATAAAACAGCTTAAAAAATATGGTGGAGAAACCTATAAATATAGGGAAGTCTGCGGTTTTGGGTTTGAAGAAGATAAGCTGGTTTCGGCTAAAATAAAAACAGGTGAAGAGGTTTTTGGGGATATTTTTATTTCTAATATAGAGCCAAAAACGACACTTGATCTTGTAGGAAAAAAAAGGTTCAGGAAATCGTTTTATAATAGGGTACAAGGGCTGGAAAACGTAGGATCGGCATTTAGCCTTTATCTGGTTTTTAAACCCAACACCTTTAAATACCTGAACCATAATTACTATCATTTTAAGGACAGTACAAGGGTTTGGAAAACCATGCACGCTACACAGGAAACCTGGCCCGAAGGTTATATGGCTTCAATGAATGTTTCGGCAAAGCAAAACAAATGGGCAGAGAGTATGACACTTATTACCTTCATGGATTTTAATGAGGTAAAACAATGGGAACATACACACAATACTACTGCTGAGGAAATGGATAGGGGCGAATCATATAACCGCTTTAAAGAACAAAAGACAGAACAATTTCTTACCCAAGTAGAGAAAAAATTCCCGGGGATTAGAAATTGTATTCAATCGGTGCATGCCTCTACACCACTTTCGTATAGAGATTACATTGGTGGACAAAACGGTAACTTATATGGCTATGTTAAGGATTCTAACAATCCTATGAAAACCTTTATCTCGGCTAAAACCAAAATAGATAATTTGTACCTTACAGGACAAAGCATTAATATGCACGGTGTTTTGGGGGTTACTATTGGTGCAGTTGTAACCTGTACAGAAATTTTGGGGAAGGATTATTTAGTAAACAAAATAAACAACGAGCTTAATTTATAGGGTTTTATGAGGGGAATCGGTTACATACTATTAGTACTTTGCACAACACTGCAATTGGTATCGTGTGGCACTTATAAATCGGTTCATCATAAAGCTGTTACAGAAGGCTATGACGCTACTGTTCCTGTAGTAGCGCAGCAAAACGACAGTGTGTTTACCTATGGTAATAATTTTATTTTAAAAAATAAGCAAGGGCTATGGGAGCTGTACGTAGAGGGCGATCCGCTGCAAAGAGGGCTTATAACGGGGGCGCTTTCTAAAGATCTTGTAAAAAAGCAGGAACATGCTTTTTTAGATAAGATCAAAGAGATCGTTCCTTCTAAATTTAAGCAAAGCATGCTCAGGCAGTTTGTAAAATGGTACAACAGGAAACTTTACCTGTATGTACCCGAAGAGTATAAAACCGAAATTTACGGAGTATCCCATTATGTGTCCGGCGAGTACGATTATTTAGCACCGCCTTACCTGCGTTCGCTTTACCTGCATGCTGCCCACGATATTGGTCACGCACTTACCGATCTGGATATGGTGGGCTGTACCTCATTTGCTGCCTGGGATAATAATACTGAAGACGGTTCGCTGCTTATAGCACGCAATCTCGATTTTTATGCAGGTGATGAATTTGCCGAGAGTAAGATCGTATCTTTTGTGAAACCCACAACGGGTTATCCATTCATGTCGGTGGTTTGGGGAGGGATGATAGGAAACCTTTCCGGGATGAATACCGAAGGTCTTACCGTTACTTTAAATTCAGGAAAATCAGACATTCCTCTAATAGCAAAAACACCCATATCTATAGTCGCCAGGGAGATACTGCAATATGCTAAAAATATTGATGAAGCCATTGCCATTGTCCGCAAGCGTGAGGTTTTTGTTTCAGAGAGTATAATGGTGGGCAGTGCTCACGATAGAAAAGCGGTATTAATTGAGGTTTCACCTAAGAAATTCGGAATACTTGATGTGCCTAACTCAACACGGATTATTTGTTCGAATCATTTTCAGAGTGATGCCTATAAAAACGATGAAAATAATGAATATGCGATTCTAAACAGCCATTCGGAGTACCGATATGAAAGAATGGAAGAATTGCTGAACAATACCAGGATGAACCCTGTTAAGGCGGCAGGTGTAATGCGCAACAGGGAAGGGCTCGGTGAGTTATCATTGGGATATGGTAACCAAAAAGCGGTCAATCAGTTGTTAACACACCATTCTATAGTGTTTAAACCCGAGCAAAAGCTGGTTTGGGTATCATCTAACCCGTATCAGTTAGGAGAGTATGTTGCTTATGATCTGGATGAAGTTTTTGGTACTCAGCACAATGGAACTCTAAGTTCTATGGCAATAGATTCACTTACGATTCCTAAAGATCCTTTTGTAGATTCGCCAGAGTTTAAGAACTATGAAAAATACAGGATACAGGATAGAATTGTAGATAAAACGATAAAAAATAAAGGACATCTGTCTGCCGATTTTATAAAACAATTCCAGTCATTAAATCCTGATTATTGGGAGGTATATTACAAACCGGGTGTATATCTTTACAACCGTGGCTACTATACTGCTGCCCGTGTCGAATTTGAAAAAACACTGACCAAAGAAATTACAACCCTTCCTGAGAAAAAGAAAGTAGAAGAATATCTTAAGGAAATAAATAAGAAACTAGATTAGTATGGATATCCCTTCTATAGAAACAGCATCACAGCAGGAAATAAAAGCTTATCAGGAGTTAAGACTCAAGGAGGCACTGCACTATGCTGCAACAAATTCTCCTTACTATAAAAGGCTTTTTAGTAATGAGAATATTGCTATAGACACTATAACTACTCTTGAAGACTTACAACAACTTCCCGTTACCACAAAAGAACATTTACAGGAATACAATGATGATTTTTTATGTGTGCCAAAATCACAGATTATCGATTACACTACAACATCGGGAACATCAGGCAGGCCAGTAACTTTTGGATTAACCGATAAAGATCTTGACCGACTGGCTTATAATGAAGCGATATCTTTTATCTGCTCAGGCGTAAAAGAAGGTGATGTCGTTCAGTTAATGACCACGATGGACAGGCGTTTTATGGCTGGTCTTGCATATTTTTTAGGTCTGAGAAAAATAAAGGCAGGGGTTATTCGTGTGGGTGCCGGAGTACCCGAGCTTCAGTGGGATTCGATACTTAAATACAATCCGTCCTACCTTATTACGGTTCCGTCATTTTTGCTAAAGCTTATTGAATATGCCGAGGCTAACAATATAGATTATAACGCCAGCAGCATTAAAGGTGCAATATGTATAGGCGAGCCGCTAAGAAACCAGGATTTCTCCAACAATACACTTTCTCAGAAAATTACTGATAAGTGGGATATTAAACTGTTCTCTACTTATGCTTCGACCGAGATGAGCACCGCTTTTGCAGAATGCGAATATTCCTGCGGAGGGCATCATCATCCGGAACTTATCATTGCCGAAGTACTTGATGAGAACGACAAACCCGTAGCTAATGGAAACATTGGTGAACTGGTGGTAACTACATTAGGTATCGAAGGGATGCCGCTTATTCGTTTTAAAACAGGTGATATTGTACAACTGCACCATGAACCTTGCCAGTGCGGTAGGAACACGATGCGTGTAGGGCCTGTAGTAGGCAGGAAACAACAAATGATAAAGTACAAGGGCACTACGTTATATCCGCCCGCAATGATCGATCTATTGCGCTCTTTTCCGGAAATACAGAATCATATTATTCAAATAAGTACGAATGATCTGGGTACCGATGAAATATTGATTAAAGCAGCTGCTATAAATCCTACAGAAGAATTATTAGTACAGATTAAAGATCATTTCAGGGCAAAGCTTAGAGTAACACCAAAAATTGTTTTTGTATCTGCCGAAGAGCTTAACAGTATTATGTTTACGCCTATGAGCCGTAAGCCGGTTAACTTTATTGATAAAAGAGTATAAGTAGTAATTAAAAATAAGCTCTTAGCTGTACATTACCTGTATGTATGGCCTGGCTGGTTTCACTTTTTCGCCCCTGATAATTAATGTTGATGTCTAAAAACTGGGTCAGGTTTTTTTGGATCAGCAATCTCCAGGTAAGGTTTTGTCCCGGCTGTAATCCTTCAAGCATTTGGTAAGCAGCAGGTGAAAGTTCATTACCTGCAAAATCATTTTTGTATAATGAGAATTCGCCGCTGGCGGTAAATTGTTTTTCTGAAGCATAGGTAAAAGAAGTACCTACACGCTGCTGGTACAACGTTTCCATTTCGCCTATGCGGTTTTCTTTGCTTTTGTATTCATAGAACAAATCCCAACTTGCATTTCTTGAAAAAATATAAGAAAGCTTAGGCGCGAGTCCAAAACCTTCTACTCTAAAATTTTTACTTCCATAATTCTCTGATGCAGTTGCCGATTGAAGCGTTTGCCCCGAAAAACCAAGCAGCCACGTTTTTTTAACCAAGTGAGCATATTGCAGTTGATGTGAACTGTTGCTGTTTTCCTGAGAGCCAACAGTAAGCAATGTTTTTGCCCTGTTTTTAAGGTAGGTGTAGGTAATAGAATGATCCTGTTTACCCCGATTGTAAAACAAGCTGTTTCGAATACTCGAGTTAACGCCCAGCAGGTTTTCTTCACTGGAAGAAAACGGATTCAAGTCGAAGTTATTGGTATCTCTTTCAATTTTACGGTCAATAAGAAAAGAGGTCTGGTTGTAAAAATAGGATAACAGTTTTTTAAACCCGGTGTTGTTTTGCCACTGGTTGGGATTAAGGGTAAGTGATTGTGAGAACTTATTCTGGTGAGTGCGCACAAATACCTGATTGGGTAAAAATACCCTCACAAACGTAGCCTTATCCGGGAAAGGAGCGATCTCAAACTCTTGTAATTCCTGTACGCCGTTGCCATTATAGTCATTCCATGTATACACGCCCTGCCCGGGTTCTACCTGTAAGTAGGTAAATTCCTGTTGGGCTATAGTTCCCGATGTAGTTTCGTAGGCTGTTGTAACCTGTACCAATTGATCCCAATAACGATCATTATATAATAACCTTGAGTTTAACGAAGGTTCGCTCTTAAATTTAGGATCTTCAAACTTTAGGTTACGATAGTTCACAAAAAGGGTTAGGTCGCTTTTCTCGGTTTGCAGTAATCTTGATTTTAAATAGTAAGATCGTGAGGTGTTTACTTTTTTAAGTACACCATCAACAAGACTGTCATTTGCCCTTTGCAGGTAGCCTAATTCTACATATACCTTAGTACTGTCACCACGGCCTACAAAAGCACCAAACTCTGTAAAGCGCTGGCTTAACGGACTAAATTGTTTAGTCTCTTTTGTTTTTTCCTGGTTGTCTTCCAAACGAACGGTACCACCCACCCAGTTTTTGCCTACATGGTATTTTGCCAAAGCCTCATTACGGATAAATGTTGAGGTAGAGTAGTTGCTGTCGCTTTGCAGCCAGCTGCCGCGGTTTTGAACTAAAAGCTTATTAAAGGTAAGCCTGCCATCTACCACATGGCGGATACCGTTAAAGGCACCCGAGAAATCCAGCTTTTCCAATTGGTAGTTAATCTGTCCTTTTTTGGGCAGTCTGAAAGTTGTACCAGTTACAAGATAGCTTTGATTACCCTCGGTCGTTAAAATGTTTGAGAGGTTCCAGTCACGGTTGAATTCGATATTAAAAAGACGCTCAATTGTCCTGAAATCTTTCTGGATAAACTGATAGTTGGCAAAAGCATCAAGCTCCCAGGTTCCTGTATATAGTCGTTGTTTTGTATTTAATTTACCTGCATAACCCTGATTATTTCCATCGTCTATTGGGGAGAAAAGGTTGAGGTCATTGTTGCTTATTCCCAGTTCAAAGTCAACACTGGTTTTCTCACTCGGGTTGAATTTACCTAATAGCGTTGCAATTTGAATTTTAGTAGGAGCTGTAAGCTTTATTATAGGTTCGTAGTTACCCTGAGGGATACCGTTTATAGGTTCGGCATATTGATAAATACGTCCTACAGCAGCGGCATTTGCCAGTATGTAATTTCCCTGATTGTTTCCCACAAGGCTAAAGCGCACATTGTACAATATATCATTAGGGTTTTTAGAGTATTCAAAAACTTCGGTTCCGTTTATATTTACTTTTTTGTAAAGTGTTTTGTTTTCAGAATAACTGTCAATAAAAGCAGAAGGCGCAGTCATTTGGTTGGTATTGTCTCCTGCTTTTTCCAAAATAGCGACCTGCTCTTTAGACAGGTTTTGTTGTAACGGCTGGTTCTTCACATCATTTTCAGAATATACAAAACCGCCAATGCTCCATTTTTCTGCTTCATGGGTTACACCACCATAGGTTACAAAGCGGGTATAGTTACGATCTGAATACTGGTATTCTACGTTAATACGCATTTCTGATGTAATAGGGAATAGCGAGGTAAAGATGATCTCTCCGGCATTATAGTCAATGATATAATCGTTGTTCTCGCCACGCTCTAAAAGTATTCCGTTTACAAATACGCGTTCAGACCCGGATATTACCAGTATGTACAGCTCATCATTAGGGCCACGCAGCTTATAAGGTCCCTGGTTGCCTTCCTGGCCTGTAAAGGTACTCTTGGCATATTGTCCGCGTACTAACGCCGCTGCGGCAAATACCGAGGTTTTATTGTCTTCATCACCAAAAGTGAAAGCTGTAGAAAGTCCCTGTACCTTTTTATTGAAATTTAAAAAGCGGGACTGCCTGTTCTCTAAAAAGAGATCGCCTGCGCGAATGCTCCATTTATCGGTATACATTTCGATAAAGATCTGGTCGAATTCATCCAGTTTTTGAGAGTAGCCACCTTCTTGTAACGGAATGTTGGTATCCTGTATGGAGGCCCGCAAACTCACTTTGTCGGACAGCTTTCCGGTTATCTGTAAGTCGAGGTTCGAGTTTACTACAGCACTTTGGTTGTTACCCACGGTAATACCCCGGGTAATACTTCCTGAAGTAGTAAGTCCGTCAAAAGGTTTATAGGTACTGAGTGGGTCACGGGTCACTTTGTAAAGCCCCTGAGTGGCACCATTACTAACCACACGGCTTTCATCATAAATGCTGTATTTTTTGGTAAGGTAGTCGGGGTAGCTGAGGTAACGAACAGTAAGAGTATCCTGAGAGGTAAAGCCGTTTTTAAAAACAAGGGTGCTTTTACGGAAATCTACTTTATAAAAAGAAGTGTCTATTTCTTTGCCTTCACGGTTCTGGAGCTTAAAAAACACTTTGTTGATGCTCACACTATCGATCACTATAGTGTCCTGAGTAGCAATTATTTTTCGGTTTTTATAGGGCGTAGTTATTTCCTGACCGTAAAGTGCGGAAACACAAAAGAGTAGCGCCAGTAAAAGCCCATTTTTAAACATACTTTAATATAACTCCAAAACGGCAAAAGTAGTGTATTTAGTGTGAAGATTTAAAAGGATTGGGCTGTGGTCTTTTCCAGAGGTAGATTCCTTACTTTTCATTAATTGTCCGTAAGGCTCTTTTTATAATGTAAACAGTTTGTTTTGTTGTGTTCTGTTTCTCCCATTCTGAACATAATTGTACTACAAAAGAGGGATTTGTTTTTCCGGCATCATTGAGCCAGTTGGCTACACTATTCTGTACATACTTAGACGGATCTGAACTAAGTGGACTTAGGATGCTTAATGCTATTTCAGGATTTTGCTTTAAAATCTCAATATGTTCACACCAAACACCTCTTGGGCGTGTTGCTTCACTGGCAAAACGCCTTATGTTTTCATCTTCAGATGATGTCCATGTACTCAGTACGCTAATACTTTCAGTAATATTATCAATAATATCTTTTCGTACTGCCATCCAGCTTATCTCACGCACACCAAAGTGCTTGTCAGCAGCAAAGTGCTGTATCATTTTTAATTTTTCATTTAGTGGGATTTCCGGGTCTTTACCAATGCTATAAGCTGCCCAGCATCGGGCCATATCGGCTTTGTCTGATTTTAACAGGTTGAAGAAATCAGTGTCATTATGGATTGAAGTCAGGGTTAAGAGTTCATTTCCTATGGCTTCATTAATGGTGTTAACGGTTTGGTTTTTTAGATTTTCAAGGGCTTTTAGAACGGGTTTCAGATAAGCAGTCCGGTTATATTTGTTTAAAATGTTTTTAAACAACAATTTCTGGTCTACGGCGAGCCATTCTGTTAAGTTAACGGTAGCGGTTTCGCCTTTGTTTAGTTGTTCCAAAACGTACGGAGGTATTTCTTTAATAGATCTTGCTCCTTTTCTTGATTCGCTCATAGTTTGGTTTATCATTTAAGCTCTTTGATTTTAAAAGCCACTTCATTTTTTAATTAGTTTTGCAAAGGTTAGCAATGTTTATGGGGCTTGCAATACCGCATATTTTTATCACATAGGGATAAAAAAGTCAATTTTATGAAAACAAAGGAGAGAACAATAGAAGAAAAAATATGTCCGTTAGAATTTGCTGTTAATACGATTAGTGGAAAGTGGAAAATACCCATAGTCTGGCAGATCAATGAAGGCAAGAAGCGTCCGAGTGAATTTTTGCGTGGTATAGGAAAAGTAGACAGGCGGGTATTAAACCAGCAGCTCAAAGAAATGGAGAAAGATGGTATTCTTGTGAAAGAAGCGTTCAATGAGCTTCCGCCAAGGGTTGAATATTCTTTAACCGAAACAGGTAAAAGCCTTGTTGAGGTTTTATGGCTGCTAAACAAATGGGGGGAGACTTTACTGGATAAAAATTCTGATCTGGAATAAATATAAAAAACCCCTGACAGGTAGTATTTTGTCAGGGGTTTAATTTATAGAGATAGGTTTAGTTGAAACTAATTATGCTTCTTTAGTTACGATCTGCATTGTTTCACGGCTTATCTGTCTTACCAGTACTTCTTTGTTCTGGGCTACAGCACCAGCCGATTTTTCATTAAAATGGCGGATGGTATATAATGAAACATTGTCATTATAGGTTACCTGGAATTTTTTAGATAGTATGTTTTTTAATTCAGTGAAATTGCCAAATTTATCATCTACACATACAGAGAAGCTAATCGCAGAGTTCTGGATAAGGTGCACTTTCATCTTGTATTTATGTAGTAATAAGAATATCTCGCTGATGTTTTCTTCCATAATGAATGAAAAATCAAGCGATGATAATGATATGAGCAATTGATTCTTCTTAACGATAAAGCAGGAAGTATGCGGTTCAAGATCGGCACCTTTGCTCACACTCGTACCCGGTAATAGTGGGTTTATAAACGATTTTACATAAAGCGGAATTTCCTTTTTCTGTAACGGCTGTAATGTTTTAGGGTGAATAACTGTAGCACCATAAAAGGCAAGCTCGATAGCCTCGCGATAAGAGATCTGGTTTAAGAGGATTGCATTTTCAAAGTAGCGTGGGTCGGCATTTAGTACACCAGGTACGTCTTTCCATATTGTTACGCTCTCTGCATTAAGGCAGTAGGCAAATATAGCAGCGGTATAGTCAGATCCTTCTCTTCCTAAAGTAGTCGTAAAGTTATTCTCATCAGATCCAAGGAATCCCTGAGTGATGTTAAGGTTCTTTTTCTTAACGCCTTTCGCGATGTTTTTCTGGGTCTGATCCCAGTCTACAGAAGCATCACGGTAATTGTTATCGGTTTTAATGAATTCTCTAACATCCAACCATTGATTTTTAAGTCCACGGAAGTTAAAGTAATGGCTAACTATTGTTGTAGACATTATTTCACCAAGACTAACGATCTGGTCGTATACAAAGTTGTAGTTTGGCGACTTGTTGTTTTTCAGGAAGCTTTCTAAGTCGGCAAAAATTTTGTTTACCGCAGCAAACACTTCATTTTTATCGTCTTCAAAAAGATCCATTAATATTTGGTTGTGGTATTTCTTGACTTCCTGTACAGAGGCCTGCAGCTCTGCTGACTTATCAATGTAGTTCTTTATAACCACCTCAAGTGCGTTGGTTGTCTTGCCCATGGCAGAGATTACCAGCAGCACATCATCATGGCCTACTTGGTCTAATACACTGTATACATTTTTAATACCGTCGGCATCTTTTACAGATGCTCCTCCAAATTTGAATACTTTCATCCTGAAAAATGTTTATTCTGTTACTAAGTCTAACGTAAATTTTGTAATTCCTTCCTCGTCCATTTGTACCGTAAGCCAGTCCTGTAATATTGTAGCGCCAGAACGTTCGTAGAAATTAATGGCATGGGTATTCCAGTTAAGCACTACCCATTCTACACGGCGAACACCATCTTGTTTGGCAAACCTTATCACTTCTTTATAAAGGGCGCTTCCGGCACCGGTTCCTCTTTTTTCCTGTTTTACAATAAGATCTTCCAGGTGAATGGTTTTTCCTTTCCAGGTAGAGAAACGATAGTAAAACAATGCCGTTCCTATTATTTCGCCGTCAACTTCTGCAACAAATGTATGGAATAGGGGCATGTCGCCAAATCCTTCTTTTATAAGTTCGTCTACAGTAATTGCCACAGCGTTAGGCTCTTTCTCAAAAGTAGCAAGTTCTTTAATAAGATCCAGTACTGCCGGCATGTCTTCTTTCTGTCCTTTTCTAATTAACATGAGTAAAATTTGCGCAAAAGTACGAGCAAAAATGTATCGAAATAATAAATTATTATCATATCACAAAAATATCGATATTTGTGCCCTCTAACACAACTACAACGTTTTAGTAATGAAAGAACGCAACAAAACATTAGGCGAATTTATTATTGAGAAGCAGGAGGATTTTAAGTATTCTTCGGGCGAATTATCCAGGCTTATCAACTCGATACGATTAGCTGCTAAGGTGGTGAATTACAAGGTGAATAAGGCAGGATTAGTCGATATTATTGGTAAATTTGGCGAGCAGAACATACAGGGTGAAGACCAGCAAAAACTGGACGTATATGCTAACGAAGTATTCATGCAGACACTGGTAAATCGTGAGATTGTTTGCGGTATTGCCTCTGAAGAAAATGACGATTTTATAACAATTCAGGGTAACGACGGATTACATAACAACAAATATGTAGTACTTATCGACCCGCTTGACGGATCATCTAACATTGATGTAAACGTTTCTGTAGGTACTATTTTTTCAGTTTACAGAAGAGTAACGCCTATAGGAAGTCCGGTAACACTGGAAGATTTCCTTCAGCCGGGAGACCATCAGGTTGCAGCCGGTTATGTAATTTACGGAACATCTACCATGTTAGTGTATACTACAGGTAATGGTGTAAACGGTTTTACACTTAACCCTGCAATAGGTACTTTTTACTTATCGCACCCTAACCTGAAGTTTCCTAAAGATGGAAACATCTATTCTATCAACGAAGGAAACTACGTTCATTTCCCACAAGGGGTTAAGGACTATATTAAGTACTGCCAGCTGGAAGAAGAAGACAGGCCGTATACATCCCGTTATATAGGAAGCCTTGTATCTGACATTCATCGTAACATGATAAAAGGCGGAATCTATATTTATCCAACAAGTTCTAAAGCACCAAACGGTAAATTACGTTTGCTGTATGAATGTAATCCAATGGCTTTTATTGCAGAACAGGCTGGTGGTAAAGCCTCTGACGGATTTGGAAGGATAATGGATATTGTTCCTACTGAACTTCATCAGCGTGTACCGTTCTTTTGCGGAAGCTACAACATGGTAGTGAAAGCAGAAGAGTTTATGACAAAAGCATCCGAAAAATAGATAGCATAAAAAATCCCGCCATTGGCGGGATTTTTTTATTTGTTCATGTGCTGCATTTCGTAAAGGAAAGTATCCAGATCTACGCTTAATACAAGCAATGATAATGATTTGTCTACAATATAGTGTACGTTGCCCGGTGTAAAACCTAATGCAAGTGCAAAACGTGTAAGTATTTCTTTTTGTCTTGGTCCTAGTATGTGGTCTGCATATACCATTCTTGAAAGATCATACAAACGCTCCAGCCTATGAACGTGAAGGTAAGGCGGGTTGATAGGGTATTGAGTAGGGTTGGCAAGGATTTCTGTGTACTCTTCGCCCGAAATTTCAAGCTCTTTTGCAAGTTTGTCAAGAAAGTGTCTTTCCTCTGTACTAAGGTGGCCGTTTTCCATAGCAACTCTTACAATAGAAGCAAAGTGACCTTTATTCCTATTTTTAAAACCGCTGTCGAATAAATCTGAAATAGACATATTTTATCTGTTAATATTATAAGGAACAAATATACTTCTATATTTTATGCTGAAATAATTTTTTAAAATAATTTAGCTAAGATTGTGCTCTTTATAACCATTTTACGGTATTAAAGTATCCAAAAAAAATGTAAGTTTACGGTTTAAATTATCATAAACTACATTATGTCGGATTTTGACTTGTATTTTAATATGGGACTAAGACATGTGCTGGATATCAATGCATATGATCATGTGCTGTTTTTAATAGTGCTAACGGTTCCCTATATTTTTAAAGACTGGAAAAACGTATTGCTGCTCGTAACTTTGTTTACGGTAGGCCATACGGTATCGCTTATTTTGTCTGTTTTTGGTGTAATTACAGTAAATGCAGGTGTTGTGGAGTTTTTAATACCCATTACGATTCTCATCACGGCATTATATAATATATTTAAAGCCTCCAGGAAATCGGCAAAAAACAGCAGTATAAACTTTATAGCTATAACCACATTATTCTTCGGGATCATTCACGGTTTGGGCTTTTCTAACTATTTTAAGATCGTAGTCAATAAAAATTCCAAAGACAAATTAATGCCTCTATTGGAATTTGCATTAGGTATAGAAACAGCTCAGGTAATTATTGTACTGGTGGTATTGTTGCTGTCTTATATATTACAGGAGTTCTTTCGTTTGTCAAAACGCGACTGGATATTAGTAATGTCGGCATTTGTTGCAGGGGTTGTAGTGCCTATGATTACGGGTAGTGAAATTTGGTAATCTTTTAACGTTATAAGAATCTGCTATACCTTAATTTTAAGGTGCAGGATTTGTTCCTCATGATGAAAGAAAAAAAACAAAAAAAATACGATAAAGCTTATTTAAGAATTGCAAAAGAATGGGGACAGCTGTCTTATTGCACGCGTAAAAAAGTTGGCGCAATTATTGTAAAAGATAGAATGATAATCTCTGACGGTTATAACGGGACGCCGTCCGGGTTTGAGAATTGCTGTGAGGATACTGAAGGCACGACCAAATGGTATGTGCTCCATGCTGAAGCAAATGCAATATTAAAAGTTGCCCGTTCAACACAATCCTGCGAAGGCGGAACGCTGTACATAACCATGTCACCCTGTAAAGACTGTAGTAAATTAATACATCAGTCCGGAATAAAAAGAGTAGTGTATAAAGATGGCTACAAAGATGATTCGGGCATTGAATTTTTACTTAAAGCAGGTGTAGAGGTAGCGCACATTCCAGATTTGGAAGTAGATATACATGAAGATTAAGAAAATTTATTTACCGATAATAGTATCATTGGCGCTTGCCATAGGACTGCTCATGGGCAGTTTCCTTAATTTCCCCGCCGAACAGCGCGGAATGATATCCGGCTCTAACAAGAGCAAACTAAACAAACTTATAGATTTTATAGACAGGGAGTATGTAGATGAAGTGAATACCGACTCTATTGTAGATATCACTGTAAACAGCATACTCGAAAAGCTCGACCCGCACTCCGTTTATATTGCTAAAAATGAAATGGAAGAGGTGGCTCAGAGCATGAAGGGAGATTTTGTGGGCATAGGGGTTAATTTCTATATGTACAAAGACTCGGTAGCGGTTATAAAACCAATACCCGGAGGGCCGTCTGAAAAGGCAGGAATTAAATCGGGTGACCGTATATTGTATGCTAACAATAGTAAGCTTTTTGGGCGAAAATTGCCGAATGATACCTTGTTCTCTAAACTGAAAGGTGAAGAGGGGTCGAATGTAACGCTTACAATTTTCAGAAAGAGTGAAAACAAAAAATTCAAAGTAGATGTAAAACGCGACATAGTACCTATTAAAAGTGTAGATGCTGCTGTTATGGCCGATAAAAAAACGGGTTACATCAAAATAAACCGTTTTGCAGAGACTACTTACGATGAGTTTCATAAAGCACTGGAAGGCCTTAAGAAACAAGGTGCTTCAGAACTGATAATCGATCTTCGTGATAACGGAGGAGGTTATTTAGAGAAAGCGGTTCAAATTGCCGACGATCTTTTAAAAGACGGGCAGCTTATCGTGAAGACTAAAAATAAAAAGAACCGTGTGGATAAAACCTATGCTACAAAAGAAGGTAGTTTTGAAACCGGTAAACTATACATTCTGATCAATGAAAATAGTGCTTCGGCAAGCGAAATCCTTGCAGGAGCTATTCAGGATAACGATAGAGGTGTAATTGTGGGGAGACGTTCTTTTGGTAAAGGACTAGTACAGCGCGAAATGCCTTTGGGTGATGGTAGTGCAGTACGCCTTACGGTAGCCCGTTATTATACGCCTTCAGGCAGATCAATACAGCGCAGCTACTCTCATGGTGGTGCTGAATACTTTAATGAATTCGAGAAACGTTTTGAAAGCGGTGAGCTTTATGCCGCCGATAGCATAAAAGTTGCCGATACGCTTAAATTTAAAACCGCTAAAGGACGTATTGTGTACGGCGGCGGCGGTATTATTCCAGATGTTTTTGTGCCTCTTGAAGGTAAACATGGCGATGAGGCCGTTACTATGATAATGCAGAGCGGTGTTGTGAGCTATTTTGTGTTTGAACAACTGGATAAAGAACGTGCCGTATTTAAAGGATTATCTGCACAGCAGATAACTGATAAAGTTGTTGAAAATGATAAATACTTTAAAGCCTTTGGCGCATATCTTGCCAAGAACGGACTTGTATTTCATTTGGATCAGCATAAGGCGAAAGTAAAACATTACCTGGCTGCAGAGTTTGCAAGACAGCTATTAAGCGAAAAAGCCTACTATGAAATGATCCTTAAAGAAGATAATATGGTAAAGGCTGTATTGGAACATAAAAAATAATATTAAGTGCTCATGGCACTTGCAGATAACAAAAAAGCGGGATTCATTATGGATCCCGCTTTTTTGTATTGTATAATAGTTGTTGTAAACTACTTTCTGGTGCTATCGTGATATTGTGTAGGTTTGCCATCATTCCAAAGTGTAAGGATATCTGTTCCTACTGCTGCGCCACTTCCGGCTGCTATAGATAACTGGCTTCTATGACCTGCAAGTGTTCCTGCAACATAAATGCCCGGGGCTACAAGATGATCTTCATTTTTAAGCTGTATACGGTTTTTTTCCGGCATTGCTTTCTTGTTAGGAATAACATAGTCCATAAGCCCTTCTATAGCAAATGTATTTGCAGAGCCTATTGTTACAACTATCATTTTTGTTTTGTAAGTACCTTTGTTTGTAGTAACGATAAAGTTACCCGCTTCGCCCTCAACACTCATTACCTTTTCGTTAGGTATCTGCTCCATTTCAGGATATAGATCGCTTAATTGTTTCAGACTGGTTTCCATAAGGTCTAAGCCTAATGTCCCTGCAGGAATGCCATAAGCATTATTAAAAAGAGCATCTTGTAAAGAGGTTGCCTTTTGGTGGGTAAAGATTCCTGTTTTCTTACCTTCGGCGTATGGTCGCTTTAGTGCGGAACCTATAATAAGTGCACAGGAAACGCCCGAAACGCCTCCTCCAATAATTAAAACGTCAAACATAAATTTTAGTGATTTCTGGTTTTTTCCTCGATGTTTTTAGCCATTCTAAAAATAACCAGAATACAAACAGCACATAAAGAAGCGATGATGCCTATAAGTGCAACTAAACTATTTCCTGTTAACAGGTTATCAAAATCAAGTAGGGTGATGTTGAAAATAATAAGCGCTAACGCGATAGTCATTAAGGTGTAAATAAAAATTTTCATTATATAGTATCTTTTATTTAAGATAGGTGATTGGTGTTCAGTGCGGGAAATTAATGAATATAATATTATAGAAACAATTGTTTAACATTAGCTGCAAATAATTTAACAGCTATTGCAAGGAGTACAACTCCAAAAACTTTACGGATTACGCCAAGACCGTTAACGCCTAAAATGCGTTCTATTCTTGCAGAAAGCTTTAGTACAGCAAAAACAACTATTACATTGATTACTATGGCAATAATAATATTTATTTTTTCAAATTCTGCGCGAAGCGATAGTATCGTTGTCATGGTTCCGGCTCCGGCAATAAGTGGGAAAGCTATCGGGACTATAGAGGCTGTACTTGGGTTGTCTTCTTTGTAAAGGCGTATTCCCAGGATCATTTCTAATGCAAGAAAAAACAAAACAAAAGCACCTGCAACAGCAAATGAATTAGCATCAATACCGATGAGTTTCAAGATTTCTTCTCCTACAAAAAGGAAAGCGATCATGATTACCATAGCTACAATTGAAGCCTTTTCTGAGTGTATGTGGCCTACTTTATTACGTAAGTCGACAATTATAGGAACACTACCCACGATGTCGATTACTGCAAACAGTACCATGCTGGCTGTAAATACTTCTTTCCAGTCTAACTCCATATACATTAATGTTTAGCTCGCAAAGGTATTAATAAATATGATATATTATTCTTATTGAAAAAGCGGGTATGGTTATAAAAATAGCCGGAATGCTTTAAAACATTCCGGCTATATTGATTTAGAGTACTGAGAAATTTATTTTTTATTGATAATTTCGATGGCTTTCTCCAGTACTTCGTCCCTATTTTGCCTAACTCCTGCAATAGTGGGCTTAATAGTAATATCCGGTACTATACCTATGCGCTGTGTTTCTTTTCCGTCAGGATAATAAACACCAATACCGCTCATGGCTGTCTTTATATTTCCAGGTAAGATAATGCGCGAAAGATTTCCGTCTGCCCCCGCGGTAGTCGATCCAATAACAGTTGCTTTTGGTGCAGTTCTAAAAGCCATCGCAGTATATTCTGCCTGGCTTTGAGTTGTTTCATTTACCAGAATTACAATCTTTCCTTTGTAATTATCCTTACTCTCTTTACCTACAGATACTGGCGGGGTATAGGTGAAAACTCCTGGTGATTGAAAGTTTGTTGCAGAGAACTTCGCAAAAGATGTTGACTTTGGGGTTAAGTATTCGCTCAGGCTAAAAACGATAAAGTCTGACGGATAACAGCGCAGGTCAATTATAAGCCCGTCTGTATCTTTTGCAGTCTCCATGATTTTCTTCAGGTAAGAAGATTTTATAGAGCCGGGAAATAGGTAAGCGATCTTAGGTGAAAGCATTTTAAAGCAAGTGTCTTTAGCCTGCTCCTTATATATTTTATAAATGTCTATTTTATCGTCAGGGTAAGTATTGATTGTAGTTTTAAGTGTTTTCTTGTCCCTTTTGTAGGTAATGTTCATTGTGCTCTCGTTAGTGCGCATTATTTGTACAGAAAGGTCCCTTAGTTGTGTCTCATAATTAGATGCGGGAATGTATTTAAGGCTGTTTTTTACAATATCGGCTATGGGTGTATTATTGATCGCTGTAATAACATCACCTTTTTTGAGTCCTGTTTTAGGTCCGAACTCGTTGTCTAAAAAGGCTGTTACTACGGGTTGTCCTTCTGTGAAAGTAACTTTAACGGGAGCATAATTTATTCCCCAGTATTTGTTTATGCCGGTATAGTCGCCCCATGCATTTGCGTGGGTGTCGTGAATGCGGGCAATTATTTCAAGGCATGCAAGGTGGTATTCGCTCTCATTTTTAGCATTGTTGAATTTAGGGGTAAACTCTGTTAATATGTTGTTCCAGTCTTCACCAATAATATCCCTGTAAGGGAAAAAGTAATTAATAATGTTCCAGTAGCGATATAGTGATAGCATACGAAAGCCGGCATCTGGGTATTTCATTTCGGCATAACCTTTTTCATTATCAAACAGCGTATTTCCAACACCTGGAGCAAATTCTACATATTCATTTCCGCCGCTTCTTTCGGCGTCCCTTACTTTATATAATTGTGTTTTTAACTGCGAACTGCCTATTTTTTCGATCCATCCAAGATTGGCCTGCATTCTAATCTGATTTATAGAAAGTGCTTTTTCCTGTTTTATTTTAAACTCTCCTAATGATGCAATCCATGCCAGAAGTGTTTCGTCTCTCTGCTGTTCGGTTTTTGATTCCAGTATTTTAGGCATTACCCTGAACAGCTCATAATCCCAGTTGTAATTTCCTGATGCTACTGCCGGATGATAATACTTTAGAAAGCCCCAAACCTGACCTAAAAGTTCAATATTTTTTGTGTTTTGTTTATTAAGTACAATAGATGTAATAGTAGACCCTTTGTCAAACTCGGTATCCTTGCTTGCTTTTGATGCTTGTTTTTCTGTCGGTTTTAAATCGTTTATGTTTTTATCGTTAATAAAGACTTCAAAATTATCGGCCCATACTTTTCCCGCTCCGGTGTGTATGGCACCTACAAAAATCTTTCGGGCTTTAGGAGATAAAGGCAGCTTTATGGAATATTGCTTCCAGTCTGTTGTGCCGGTAATTCCTCTGTCGTTCATGTTGTCCATTTGAAGAATTTTCTCGGAATCATCAATACGCATTATAAGTCCGGCAAAACCTTCTTTGACATCTTCGGTTTTTAGGTAGGCTTTTAGTTCAATAGTTTCTCCCGCATAATTTGCAGGTATTGATAATACAACACATCCAAATTCGGCTTCTTTTCCTTCAGGCACCA
Source organism: Flavobacterium cerinum (assembly GCF_004028155.1). Classification (GTDB taxonomy): domain Bacteria; phylum Bacteroidota; class Bacteroidia; order Flavobacteriales; family Flavobacteriaceae; genus Flavobacterium; species Flavobacterium cerinum. Next base: position 63,304 of record NZ_SBII01000011.1, read on the forward strand.
GTGATACTGACGATTTTCCATGCTGTGCAATGGTTTTGTCGATAGCGATTTTGTAGTCTTTACCCCAAACGAACCAATTATCGGGGAGACTTTCTCCTGGGGTTTGTTTTTCAAAATCAAAATTAAAGCCGCTTGGTTTATTGTCTTGGCAAAATGATTTTGCACTGCAAAGCAGCAAGAGGGGAAGGATAATTTTTTTCATAACGGTTGGTTTAAAAATAGTAACGGTATTAAAAACGTATTGGTATAACGAATAAATGGGAAAAATGTAACTGTTTATTTACGAAAATTTTTAAGGCATCACCAAATGACATTTAAAATTGAATTCGCTAATTAGTTATTTTTTTTGTCAAAGCTGTCAATTGGCTACTGATAGCTAAAGTTTGACTATCTTTGCAGCATGTTTCAACTGGGAAAAACAATAGTGTCTGAAGACATACTGGAAAAAGAATTTGTATGCAATCTTTCGGCATGCAAAGGGGCTTGTTGTGTAGACGGAGATGCCGGAGCACCGTTAAATGAAGAGGAAACCAAAATCCTGGAAGCGATCTATCCAAAAGTAAAACCTTTCTTAAGAAAAGAGGGTATTGCTGCAATAGAGGCTCAGGGAACATGGGTTAAAGGTACTGATGGCGATCTTGAAACGCCGCTTATAGATAATAAAGACTGTGCTTACGTTATTTTTGACGGTAAAACTGCGCTTTGCGGTATTGAGCAGGCTTATAATCAAGGAATCGTAGATTGGAAAAAACCTGTTTCCTGTCATTTATACCCTATCAGGGTAAAAGACTTCACAGAGTTTGCCGCTGTTAACTACGATAAATGGGATATTTGCAGCGATGCGTGTTCTTTGGGTAAAGAGCTGGAAGTACCGGTATACAAATTTGTTAAAGAAGCGCTCATTCGCCGTTTTGGAAAAGACTGGTATGAGGAGCTTGAAAAAGTAGCCGGGGAGCTTAGGGAAAACCCTGTGCAGAAACGTCGCTAAACCCTTTAAAACGCTAGTTTTTACATCTTTTCTTACAGAAATTTTTTTAAACTTACTTTTTGTAATATATTGAAAAACAATATATTACAAACACATGTTCTTGTTGTGAGAAATTTAACGTTGTTAAAAACTATAGGCAATTGTGAATAAGTTTGGCTTTCATTTTTTAATGTAAATGCCAATCTTTGTACTCACTACTTGAGATGACAACATCTATTCTATAATACTATAAAAGTCAAAATAATATGTCTGCAATCGAACCCATTTTACAGGAAAATAAAAACAGATTTGTAATTTTTCCAATAAAGCACCATGATATATGGGAGTGGTATAAAAAAATGGAAGCCAGTTTTTGGACAGCTGAAGAAATTGATCTTCATCAGGATCTTAATGACTGGAATACTAAACTTAATGAAGACGAAAAATACTTTATTAAACACATTCTGGCATTTTTCGCAGCGTCTGATGGTATTGTAAACGAAAACCTGGCTGAAAACTTTGTAAACGAAGTGCAATATGCCGAAGCTAAGTTTTTCTATGGTTTCCAGATCATGATGGAGAACATACATAGCGAAACCTATTCCCTGCTTATAGATACATATGTAAAAGATGAGACAGAGAAAGATCAGCTTTTCCATGCACTTGAAGTGTTTCCTGCTATTAAGAAAAAAGCCGACTGGGCATTGAAATGGATTGATTCTGACTCATTCGCTGAAAGGCTTATTGCTTTTGCAGCGGTAGAAGGAATATTCTTTTCGGGTGCATTCTGCTCTATCTTCTGGCTTAAAAAACGCGGACTTATGCCGGGTCTTACCTTCTCTAACGAATTAATATCCCGTGACGAAGGTGTGCATTGTGATTTTGCAGTGCATTTACACAACCATCACCTAGTGAATAAAGTGTCTAAAGAAAGAATTAGAGAAATTCTTCTTGATGCACTTGATATTGAAAGAGAATTTATTACTGAGTCTTTACCTGCCAGCCTTATTGGTATGAATGCAGTGCTAATGACACAGTACTTAGAATTTGTAACAGACAGGCTGCTTGTAGAATTAGGCTGTGAAAGACAGTTTAATGCAGGTAATCCGTTTGATTTTATGGACATGATATCGCTGCAGGGTAAAACAAACTTCTTTGAAAAAAGAGTTTCAGAATACCAAAAAGCAGGGGTAATGAACAAAGAAGGCGGCGACTCTCAAAAAATTAGTTTTGACGCTGACTTTTAAAAACAACCCATCTATACCTGATTGTAAGGTGCACCCCGGTGCCCTGATTGTTAACCTTAAAATTGTTGCCCTATGTATGTAGTAAAAAGAGACGGAAGAAGAGAGCCGGTAATGTTTGATAAAATCACTGACCGTGTTAGAAAACTGTGCTATGAACTAAACGAACTGGTAGATCCGGTTAAAGTGGCAATGCGTGTTATTGAAGGTCTGTATGATGGTGTGACCACATCAGAACTTGATAACCTTGCAGCAGAAACTGCTGCATCAATGACAATTACACACCCTGATTATGCTCAGTTAGCTGCCCGTATTGCGGTGTCTAACCTGCATAAAAATACAAAGAAATCGTTCTCAGAGACGATGTCTGATATGTACCATTATGTTAACCCAAGGACAGGGCAGGAAGCACCTTTGTTGTCTGACGAGGTGTATGAAACTATTATGGCTAATGCTGAGATGCTGGATTCTACCATCATCTACAACAGGGATTTTAACTACGACTACTTTGGATTCAAGACGCTTGAGCGTTCTTACCTTTTAAAATTAAACGGACAGATTGCCGAAAGACCACAGCACATGCTTATGCGTGTATCTGTAGGTATTCACCTTAATGATATTGAGTCAGTTATAGAAACCTATGAACTGATGTCTAAAAAATTCTTTACTCACGCTACGCCTACGCTATTCAATTCGGGTACGCCTAAGCCGCAAATGTCGTCATGCTTCCTTCTTTCAATGAAAGATGATAGTATTGATGGTATTTATGATACACTTAGAAGTACTGCAAAAATATCGCAGTCTGCAGGAGGTATTGGTTTGTCTATCCACAATGTAAGAGCTACAGGTTCATACATTCGAGGTACAAACGGTACATCAAACGGTATTGTACCAATGCTGCGTGTGTTTAATGACACGGCACGTTATGTAGACCAGGGTGGAGGTAAGCGTAAAGGAAGCTTTGCAGTGTATATTGAACCTTGGCATGCAGATATCTTTGATTTCCTTGATTTGAGAAAAAACCACGGAAAAGAAGAAATGAGAGCACGTGACTTGTTCCTTGCTATGTGGATTCCTGACTTGTTCATGAAACGTGTACAGGAAGACAGTACCTGGACATTAATGTGCCCTAACGAATGTCCGGATCTATACAGTGTGCACAGTGAAGAGTTTGATGCACTTTACCTTAGCTATGAAGCAGCTAATAAAGGTAGAAAAACCATTAAAGCACGTGAATTATGGGAAAAAATACTTGAATCACAAATTGAGACAGGATTGCCTTATATGCTTTACAAAGATGCGGCTAACAGAAAATCGAACCAGAAAAATCTTGGTACGATCCGTTCTTCAAACCTTTGTACAGAGATCATGGAGTACACATCTGCAGATGAAATTGCAGTTTGTAACCTTGCGTCGATATCACTTCCAATGTTTGTTGAAGGTGGTAAATTTAATCACGAATTCTTATATCAGGTTACTAAGCGTATAACTCGTAACCTTAATAAAGTTATAGACAGGAACTATTATCCAGTTAAAGAAGCAGAAAACTCTAACATGCGCCACCGTCCGGTAGGATTAGGTGTTCAGGGTCTTGCAGATGCCTTTATATTAATGCGTCTTCCGTTTACAAGCGATGCTGCTAAAGAATTGAATCAGGAGATATTCGAAACAATATACTTTGCTGCGGTAACCGCTTCTATGGAAGAGGCAAAAGTAGAAGGTCCATATTCGAGCTTTAAAGGTTCGCCAATATCTCAGGGAGAATTCCAGTATAATCTTTGGGGACTTAAAGATGAAGATCTAAGTGGTCGTTGGGATTGGGCTTCACTTCGTAAAGAAGTTATGGAACACGGTGTAAGGAACTCACTGTTAATGGCGCCAATGCCTACAGCGTCTACATCGCAAATACTAGGTAATAATGAGGCATTTGAGCCTTATACATCAAACATATACACAAGAAGGGTACTTTCCGGTGAGTTTATCGTTGTAAACAAACACCTTCTTGAAGATCTTGTGAACTTAGGTTTATGGAATGAAAACCTTAAACAGGAGATCATGAGAGCAAATGGATCTGTACAGAATATCGATATTATCCCTCAGGATATTAAAGAACTGTACAAAACTGTTTGGGAATTGAGTATGAAAGACATTATTGATATGTCACGCCAAAGAGGTTACTTTGTAGACCAGTCGCAGTCACTTAACCTGTTCATGGAGAATGCAAACTTCTCTAAGCTAACGTCAATGCACTTTTATGCGTGGCAGAGCGGCCTGAAAACAGGTATGTACTATTTGAGAACGAAGAGTGCTGTAGATGCTATTAAGTTTACACTTAATAACGATAAAAAAGTAGAAGAAGTACCAGAGGTTGTGGCAGCGCCAAAACCTGCAGTTGTAGTTGCGGCAGAAGAAATTCAGCCTATACCGGCAAGCGAGTTTCAGGCAATGCTGGAACGTTCGAGAACCGCTGATCCTGAGGATTGCGAAATGTGTGGTTCGTAAATAAATCTTTCAATAAAAGTAAATAAGGAGCAAATGCTCCTTATTTTTGTTTTCAAAAACAAATAAAGTTTAATTAGATCAGGCGCTTTACAATTATAAGATCCATTTTTAGAAATAAAAAGGGACGGCGTTAAATAGATATGGAAAAACCTGTAGAAATAAAACCGGGAATGCTGGCTTCACGAACGAACAGGTTTGTGAATTTTATTATAGATAGTATAGTTGTTGGGCTTATTCAGTTTGGAGCTACCGAAGGTTGTAATGCATTGTATCATAAATTTGGTAATGAAGCCTTAAATATCGGTTTGCCGGTATTGGGTAACATAAAATATTTATTACTGGCAACAGCCTTAAATATAGTTTACTTTGGGTTGTTTGAAACTTTGACTATGCGAACACCAGGTAAGTATGTAACCAACACTATGGTGGTAAAAGATGATGGTACCAAACCAGGTGACGGCCGCATTTTTTTAAGAACATTGTGCAGGCTTATACCTTTAGAATTCCTTTCGTTCTTATGGAACCCGGGTGTAGGATTACACGATAGCCTTTCGAGAACAAGGGTAGTAGATATATATGAATTTAATAGGAGACATCAGACTAAAGATGTTGAAGATATAGGAATTAACGAAGAAAAATAATAGAAATGTCAAAAGATAAAAAAGGAGTTTACTCAGGAATTATTGAGAAAGATGAAAATGGTAATTACTTTTGCGGAGAGTATATGCTGGATTACCAACGTGTAGAAGAGAGCTTTAAGCTGGGCGATAAAATAACTATCAAGTCGATTATAGAGAATCCAAGCGACAGAAGTTTTGCACAGTATCCTAAAAAATCACGTGATTTCTTTTTATTCAATTTAAAGAAGTAAGCAATTTAAATACGAGCAATTGAGCGCATTATTTTTTACAGACAGAAGCGAGGTAGATATTAAAGACGTAGTTTTTAATGAAGCAGTTTCTGTGCAGATAGAACAGTTTTTAAAAGAATACCAGTTTAGGGATATCCTGGACAGCTATGATTTGCCTGTAAACAACAAAATGCTGCTGTATGGTAAAACGGGATGTGGTAAAACCATGACTGCAAAAGCCATAGCAAAGCAGCTGGACAGGAAAATAATTGTAGTGAATCTTTCGGCGATAGTATCATCTAAGTTAGGTGAAACAGCCAAGAATGTTGCTACCTTGTTTAAAGAGGTGAGTTATCACGATTCTGTGCTGTTTTTTGACGAATTTGATACTTTGGGTCAGGTACGTGATTATGATAGCAAAGACAGTAGTGAAATGAAGCGTGTGGTGAATGCCATTCTTCAGTTGATTGATAACTTCCCTAAGAATTCAATTCTTATTGCGGCGACAAATCAGGTAAAAATGATAGACGAGGCATTGATCCGTAGATTTGAACTGCGATTGGAATTTACTTCACCTGCAAAAGAGGTACTGGATGTGTACTATGATAAACTGCTGATGAAATATCCGGTTGAATTTCAAACATTGGACAGAGTTTACGAAATTTCGTTTGCGGAAGCTAAAAACCATGTGTTTAAGGAAGTGAAGAATAATATTATTAAGGCTGAAATAGAGAAATCTAAAATCATAAACTAAATGATGCAATGGGAACAGTTACTGTCTTTGAAAAGACAGGGTGATACAAGCAAAAGATTACGTAAGGAACAGGACGATACCCGTTTGGGTTTTGAAGTAGATTATGACCGTATTATATTTTCATCCGGTTTTAGAAGCCTTCAGGATAAAACGCAGGTAATACCCTTATCTAAAACCGATTTTGTACATACCCGCCTTACCCATAGCCTCGAAGTTTCTGTAGTAGGCCGTTCATTAGGAAGGTTAGTAGGTAAAAAAATTATCGAAAAGCATCCTTACCTCTATGATATTCATGGTTTTCACATGAACGATTTTGGGGCTATTGTAGCTGCAGCTGCACTTTCTCACGATATTGGAAATCCGCCTTTTGGGCATTCGGGAGAAAAAGCCATTGGAGAGTACTTTAAAACCGGAAACGGCAAACAGTATAAAGACAAGCTTACTGCTAAAGAATGGCAGGACCTTACGGATTTTGAAGGCAATGCTAATGGCTTTAACCTGCTTACATCGTCCCGTCCGGGAGTTGAAGGTGGTTTACGAATTACCTATGCTACCCTTGGGGCTTTTATGAAGTACCCAAAAGAATCACTGCCTAAAAAGCCAACGGCCAATATTGCCGATAAAAAATATGGTTTCTTTCAGTGCGATAAAGAGTTCTTTAAAGATGTCGCAAAAGAAATGGGACTTATCCCTAATAAAACAGGAGATGATATTGGTTACGAGCGTCATCCGTTAGCTTACCTTGTGGAGGCTGCCGATGATATTTGTTATACTATAATCGATTTTGAAGATGGTATCAATCTTGGGCTTATCCAGGAAGAATTTGCACTGGAATACCTAATTAAACTGGTAAAAGATTCTATCGATGCATCAAAATACAACATGCTTACCACTAAAGAAGACCGTATAAGCTACCTGAGAGCATTGGCTATAGGAAGGCTTATTGGCGATGCAGTAAATGTATTCCTTGAAAATGAAGAATTGATACTTCAGGGTAAATATCCGTATGCCTTGACAGATCAGGGTAAGTATACGGCTCAAATGAGAGATATTATTAACCTTAGTGTAAAAAACATTTATCAGAGCCGTGAAGTAGTAGAAAAAGAGGTAATAGGCTATCGTATTATAAATACACTGCTGGATACCTTTTGTACGGCTTATAACAACAAGTTTGAAGGCAATGGCAGCAACTATGATAATCTTGTATTAAAGCTGCTGCCAGAGAAGTTTATTACTGAGAAAATGAACCTTTATGACAGGTTACTGCATATTTGCCATTTTGTATCAACGTTGACAGATGGTAAGGCTGTACTGCTTTATAATACCATCACAGGAGCAAAGTAATTATCCATTGTCTTTATATGATATATAATGCTTCGACAGACTCAGTTGTTTGGTACATAACGTAACCGAGTTGAAAACTAAATAAAAAAAGGAAGAATCTAAATTGAAGATTGTTCCTTTTTTCATGTTGTATGGATTTTTCAAACCAATAATCAAACTAGAAAGTATAGCTAAGTCCTACACCAATCATTTGCTTAAGCTGTATTTTCGGACCTTCAGTAAGCTGAACGCCGGCAACTTCTCTTTTCGATTTAATATCATCGTCATAGATCATATGCATGCCAATGTTTGCTTTTACATACTCGTTAACGGTAAGGTCAAGCTGCAATTGCCAGTCTACATCTACATTTCCAAAGTTGTTAAGATAATCGGTATAAAGTGTTACGCGGTTGTCGAGCATAATATTGGTGAATATCTGTCTTTTAAACTGATTGGTTATTAATATACCTACCTCTGTTCTTGAGTTTTTACCATGTCTTAAGATGTTTCCGTTTTCATCTTTAATTGCTGCATCTACCCCAAATGCACCCTGATCGGCTAGCGTGTTATTTAAAACCAAAGTAGTTTTATTCGTTAATGGAGAGAAATAAGCGTTGAATCCAAGGTCTTTACGAATGTATTCTGTACCAACCCCTAGAAAGATATAGGCCGGAGAGAAAGGTCCTGAGATCTCATTTACAGTATTTGGATAAGAATAACCATTAGAGAACTGAGTCTTAAAGTTAAATTTAGCACTATAATACCAATGAGATACAGTATCATTTCGGTAACCAAAGGTTGAGTTTAACTCTACCTGGTCATCTGTTTTTCGGGTTGACTGGCCTTCCTGCCTGTTAAGTCCGTATTTCAGGATAAGTTCATTGTTCCAGTCCATGTTTCCTTTTGTATATCTTCTTATAAAAGCACCTTTTACAAGACCGGCAACCGAGTTATTACCACCTACGCTCCAGTTTACAAACGCGATCTGGTTAATGTCAAATCCCACTCTGTTTGTTTTTTCCCAATAGGTAATGGAGTCAGGAAGGGTAGTGGTTACTATTACTTGTGCTTTTGATACTTGGGTAAAGGCAATAAACAGCGATGCCATAAATAAGGCTCTCAATTTCATTCTAACAGTTTTTTGGAAATTTTTTGCAAAAGTCGGCATTTTTTCAGTATCCCGAAAAAATATCTTTAAGACTATTAACGTCTATGCCGCAGTAATGTTGTAGCTGGATTACCGTCCCGTGTTCAATAAAAGTATCAGGGATTCCTAAAGTGTTTATTTTCAGTATGTAATTGTGTTTTGTGGCAAAAGCAGAAATGCTGCCGCCAAAACCCCCAATAACAGTTCCGTCTTCAATTGTGATGATTTCTTTGTGTTTAGTAAAGATTTCATGCAGTAAAACTTCATCTAATGGCTTAATAAAGGCAAAATCATAATGCGAAAATAAATCGGCATTATCAATTTGAGTCAATGCTTTTATAACATTGTTACCTATAGTTCCGGTAGAGAGTACTGCAACTTTAGATCCTGTAGATAATTGTTGTGCTTTACCGATTTCGATAACTTCAAATGGTTTTCGCCAGTTGGTGTTTTCACCTCTGCCTCTCGGATAGCGAATTGCGATAGGATGCTTCAGTCCTAATTGTGCCGTATAAAGGATATTGCGAAGGGCAATTTCGTTTAAAGGAGCATAGATAATAAGATTAGGAATGCAGTTAAGGTAAGCGATATCAAAAACACCATGATGGGTTGCACCATCTTCTCCTACAAGTCCACCCCTGTCTAAGCAGAAAATAACAGGCAGGTTTTGTAATGCTACATCATGAATAACCTGGTCGTAAGCACGTTGTAAAAAGGTTGAGTATATGTTACAGTACACTACCATTCCCTGTGTCGCCATTCCGGCGGCCAGAGTAACAGCATGCTGTTCGGCAATACCTACATCCAGTGCTCTTTTGGGGAAAGCTTCCATCATGAATTTCATGGAACTGCCCGATGGCATAGCAGGAGTGATGCCTATAATTTTATTATTTTTTTTGGCAAGTTCAACCAACGTAATCCCGAAAACATCCTGGTATTTAGGCGGAAGATTTTCATCGGCTATAGCCAAAACTTCTCCGGTAATTTTATCAAATTTTCCTGGAGCATGGTATTTAACCTGATCTTCTTCGGCTTGGCGTAAACCCTTGCCTTTTGTTGTAATGATATGAAGGAAACGAGGTCCTTTTTTATTTTTAAGGCGTTCGAGTTCTTTTAGTAATGTAGGCAGATCGTGACCATCAATAGGACCACTATAATCAAAATTCAAGGATTTGATCATGTTATTTTGCGGCGGATTCTTACCTTCTTTAACCTGAGTGAGGTAGTGCTTAAGTGCACCTACGCTTGGATCTATACCTATAGCATTGTCGTTAAGTATCACAAGTAGGTTGGCGTCGGTAACACCGGCATGGTTTAAACCTTCAAATGCCATACCTGATGCTATAGAAGCATCGCCTATAACAGCAATATGATTTTTGTTTGTGTCGCCTTTTAATTGTGAGGCTATTGCCATTCCTAATGCTGCAGAAATTGAGGTACTGGAGTGCCCGGTGCCAAACGTGTCATACTCACTTTCTCTTCGGTTAGGAAAACCGCTAATACCGCCCAATTGACGATTGGTGTCAAAATTATCTTTACGCCCGGTGAGTATTTTGTGCCCGTATGCCTGATGGCCTACATCCCAAACCAATTGATCATCGGGAGTGTTGAATATATAATGCAGTGCAATGGTAAGTTCTACTACGCCAAGACTGGCGCCAAGGTGCCCTTCTTTAACAGAGACCACGTCGATAATAAAACGGCGCAGTTCGGCAGCCAGTTGAGGCAGCTGTTCGGGTCTTAGTGTTCTAAGTTGTTTTGGGTCGTTTATATTGTCAAGTAAATTGCCTTTCATTATCATTATTGCGAGCAGCAAATTTACAATATATTACTTATACCGTTGTCATTCCTTTTTAGTATTGGCACATGACTTATCTTAATCGTCCCGAAAGGGCTATGCATATAACTTTTCTTGTTATAATTTATGATTTTCTTGATAATCAATTTGTAATCATAATCGTATTTTTGTCGGCATGGAAAACATCTTTACCGACGAGTATTTTATGAAGAAGGCGCTGCAGGAGGCAGAGACAGCATTTGATAAAGGAGAAATACCCGTAGGAGCACTTGTTGTTATAGATAACAGGGTAATCGCAAAAACCCATAATCTTACAGAATTATTGCATGATGTTACCGCTCATGCTGAAATGCAGGCCATAACGGCAGCGGCAAATTTTATTGGCGGCAAGTATCTTACTGGCTGTACGCTTTATGTAACACTCGAACCTTGCCAGATGTGTGCCGGGGCCTTGTACTGGAGTCAGGTATCTAAAGTAGTTTTTGGAGCTTCCGATGATCATAGAGGCTACAGGGTAATGGGTACAAAGCTGCACCCAAAGACAGAAGTTGTAAGCGGTATTCTGGGTGAAGAATGTTCTGTTTTAGTGAAAGAATTTTTCAAAAAAAGAAGAAAGTAATATTTTGAAAGCCAACGTGTTGTTGGCTTTTTTGCGTATTTTTAAAATAGTTTAAATATACATTGGTTTCACTGCAATAATTGAAAGATATTATCAGTTATAGCGTGAAAATATAAACACATAATTAATTTTTTAACCTTAACACGGCCAAACCTTATGAAAACCCTTAGACTGATCCTGTTCTTTGCAGTTATCGCTTCGCTGTTACCTTCCTGTTCTAAAGAGTCCGGGAAAGATTTCGATTCAGACTATACCCTGTATAGGGAATATATTACCAGCTTTTCTTCGGGTATCATTTCAACAAAGGCCGACATTCAGGTAGGGCTTGCCTTTACTAAAAAAGAATGGCAGGTGAACCAGGAATTGGATGAGGATTATTTTAGCATTTCGCCATCGGTAGATGGTAAAGTGGTGTTCCTTGCGGATAATACGATTGCTTTCCGTCCGGCAAAAAAACTGGATGAAGATACAGAGTACCGTGTAACACTACACCTCTCTAAATTTATAAAAGTACCTAACACTTTAAACGATTTTAAGTTTAGGATAAAAACCATAAAGCAGGACTTTTTAGTTACTACTCAGGATCTGCAATCGTATAACAGAGATTCGCAGTTTCTTAATTGTACACTTAAAACCAGCGACCAGATGGATATCGCTACTGCCCGAAAAATTGTTACGGCAGAGCAGGATGGTAAACCATTGAGTATTCGTTTTGACGACATTGCAGGTACTGCTACCGAATTCCATTTTATAGTAGATAAAATAAACAGAAAAGTTAAGAACGGTATTATAACAATTCATTGGAATGGAAACTCCGTAGGGATCGATAAGCAGGATTCGATGGATTTTGAAATTCCGGGGAAAGATAATTTTAAAGTGATCAGCCTTTCGGCAGAAATGAGAGATAACCAAACGTTATTGATCAATTTCTCTGACCCTCTTAGAAAAGATCAGGATTTTTCAGGTCTTGTTGCTGTAGAAAGTGTACAAAACCTTAGGTATGCTGTAGATGGAAACCTGCTAAAAGTGTTCTTTGCAGAGCCGATTAACGGTAATTTTATGGTAGAGGTCTTTCAGGGAATAGAAAGTATTGATGGCTATAAGACTAAGAAAACACATTCTGAAAAAGTACTTTTTGAACAAATGAGACCGGAAGTTCGTTTTATAAAAAGCGGAACGATTCTCCCGGCATCGAGTAATCTTAAGATCAATTTCGAAGCCGTAAACCTTAGTAATGTAGATGTTAAGGTATACCGTGTATTCGAAAATAATGTGATGCAGTTTTTACAGCAAAACGAACTGAATGGTGGTTACAGCATGCGAAATGTAGCATTGCCGGTTGCTAAAAAGAAACTGGTACTTAATAGTGACAAGCTGCTGAATTATGGCAAATGGAATGCTTATGCGCTTGATTTGTCTACATTAATTATACCAGAACCGGGTGCTATTTACAGAGTAGAGATGTCGATTAAAAAAGCATATTCGCTTTATAAATGTGATGAAGCATCTAATGTACAGCAAACTGCAGATGAACCGGAAGAAGATGAGGATGAAGAAGAAGAACAGGACTATTCTGAATATGAAGACTACGATTATTACCCATACAATTACGATTGGGATCAAAGAGAAAACGCGTGTAGCAGCTCTTATTTTTATGACAGGAAAATCGCGACTAATGTTTTAGCAAGCGACCTGGGTGTTATTGCCAAAAGAGGAGTTAACAACAATTATTTCTTTGCTGTAACCAGTATTACAACTACAGCTCCTGTAGTTGGAGCTAAAATTGAAATTTATAATTTCCAACGTCAAAAATTGGGATCGGCAGTAACAGGAGCCGAAGGAACAGTAAGTTTTACAACTGGTAAAGGCGGCTTTTTTGCGATCATTAAAAAAGACAACAATACTACCTATGTTAAGCTGTATGATGGTAATTCTAAATCAGTGAGCAGTTTCGATGTAGATGGTACTCAGTTGGTAAAAGGGCTTAAAGGGTATATTTATGGAGAAAGAGGAGTGTGGCGTCCTGGTGACACCTTATTCTTAGGGTTCATCCTTAACGATAAAGCGGCTAAACTACCGGCAACGCACCCTGTGAAATTAAGATTGAGCGACCCTAATGGTAAAATGGTATTTGAGGCAGTACAAACCTACAACCAGAAAAACCACTTTAAATTTATTGTACCTACACAGGCAGCAGCTATTACAGGAAACTGGGAGGCTAAAGTGTCTATTGGTGGAGCGCATTTTTACAAGGGAATCAAAATAGAAACGATTAAGCCAAACAGGCTCAAAATAAAAAACAGCTTTGATGGTAAAACCATTTCGGCGACTGCCAAAAATACAGGAACAGTACAGGTAATGTGGCTTCACGGAGCTATAGCGAAAGACCTTAAGGTAGAGATGCAGGCCAAGTTCCTTAAACAGACAACTACATTTAAAGGATATTTAAACTATGTTTTTGATGACCCTGCACAGGATTTTAGCAGTGAAGAGGTAAATATGTTCTCGGGGAAAACAGATGATAACGGTGCTGCTGTAGTTACGCTTCAGCCAAAACTGCAATCGCGTGCACCGGGTATGCTTAAAACCGCAATTATTACTAAGGCTTACGAAAAAGGAGGCGATTTTAGTACCGATGTGGTTACAGCTTCTTATTCGCCTTATGATACTTATGTGGGTGTAAAAAGACCTGAAGGTAATAAATATGGTATGCTGGAAACAGGTAAAGCTAACCGTTTTGATCTTGCTACGGTAAATGAAAAAGGACAGCCTAAAGCATCCCGAACACTGGAAGTAAAAGTATATAAGGTAGACTGGCGCTGGTGGTGGGATCAATCCAATAATGGAGCATCATCGTACAGCTCAGCCATGACCAATACCCCATTTTATACACAACATGTAACTACAAACGCGGCAGGTAAAGCATCATTCAGCTTTGCAACGGGTGAAGATCAGTGGGGCAGGTACCTGGTGCGTGTCACTGATATTCAGGGCGGACACTCTGCAGGAGAAACAGTGCTTATAGATTATCCATACTGGTCAGGGCGTACCCGTAATAACGGAGGTCAGGATGCTGCTATGCTTATGTTTAGTGCAAATAAAGAGAAATATGCCGTAGGCGAAAAAGCAACAATATCATTCCCTTCCAGCGAAGGAGGCCGTGCTTTAATTTCACTAGAGAACGGATCTAAAGTAGTGCAGACGTACTGGGCACAAACTAAAAAAGGTGAAACCCAGATCGATATTCCGATAACGGCAAAAATGGCGCCTAATGTGTACATACATATTACACTAATACAACCACACGCGACTACGTTAAATGATTCGCCTATACGTTTGTATGGTATCATTCCTATTGAAGTTGTAGATAAGAATACGATTCTGCAGCCTCAGATAGTTATGCCTGCCGTATTGAGGCCTGAGCAGAAAACTACAATAAAAGTAAATGAGAAATCGGGCAAACCGATGACTTATACACTGGCAATTGTAGATGACGGGCTACTTGATCTTACCCGATTTAAAACACCAAATGCCTGGGATAGTTTCTTTGCTAAAGAAGCATTGGGTGTAAAAACATGGGATATCTATGACGATGTTATAGGTGCTTATGGAGGTAAGGTAAACCAAGTATTCAGTATCGGTGGTGATGCCGATCTTGGCGGAGGACAGGCTAAAAAAGCCAATCGCTTTAAACCGGTGGTTGTGTTCTTGGGTCCGTTTACAGTAGGAAAAGGAGAAACAAGGATACATGAGATTAAACTGCCTAAATATGTAGGGTCTGTTCGTACTATGGTTGTTGCAGCAAATACCGATTTAGGTGCTTATGGCAGTGCCGAAAAAACAACCCCGGTAAGAAGTCCGTTAATGCTGTTAGCATCGTTACCTAGAAAGATAACCTCTAAAGAAAAAGTAACTCTTCCGGTAACCATTTTTGCAATGGAGAACCAAATCAAGAATGTAACGTTACAGGTAAAAACGAATAACGGAATTAAGGTAATTGGAGCATCAACGCAGTCGGTGAGTTTTGCTCGTCCTGATGAGAAGATCGCTTATTTTGATCTTGAAGTAAGTGATGTAACCGGTATTGGTAAAGTGACGGTTACGGCAACATCCGGTAAAGAAAAAGCCAGCTATGATGTAGAGTTAGATATCACGAATCCAAATCCGGTAACCCAAAATTATAAGGAACTGGTATTAGAACCTGGTAAAACAGGAACGATAAACTGGGCTTCTTTTGGTGTAGCAGGCAGTAATGTGGCAAGGCTGGAAGTTTCTTCATTCCCGTCTATAGACTTTAACCGCAGGCTGGATTATTTAATACAATATCCTCACGGCTGTTTAGAGCAGGTAACATCGGGTGTATTCCCGCAGTTGTATCTGGCTGATATTGCTGATATTGATCTTTCGAGAAAGCAAAAAATACAGGTAAACGTTACGGCAGGAATCCAGAAGTTATCCCAATACCAAGTAGCAGATGGAGGATTTGCTTACTGGCCGGGTAATAACACTCCTGATGACTGGGGATCGAGCTATGTGGGGCACTTCTTTATAGAAGCGGAGAAAAAAGGATATGCATTACCATTAAATTCAAAAAGGCAATGGCTGCAATACCAGCAAAAAACAGCAAGACAGTGGCGTTATAATAGTGGCTACAGGAACGATTTTGCTCAGGCATATCGTTTGTATACACTGGCATTGGCAGGCGCACCGGATCTTTCATCGATGAACAGATTAAGAGAAACTCCGGGATTGTCTAACGAATCTAAATTAAGACTGGCTGCTGCTTATGCATTGGCTGGCCAAAAAACGGTAGGTCAGCAATTGCTCAACCAGAGTAGTCTTGATGCCGAAAATAATGAGTACGGCTATTACTATTATGGTTCACCGGAACGTAACAGAGCTATGGCGCTGGAAACGCTTATTGTGTTAGGTCAAAAGGAAAAGGCGTTTACGTTAGCAAATAAACTGGCAAAGCAAATGTCTTCAGGAGAATGGATGAGTACACAAACATCGGCTTACTGTTTGTATGCGATGTCTAAATTTGCTCAGGTGAATGGCTCAAAAGGAATCGATGTTACCTATACGAATAAAGGTAAGACGCAGACTATTAATACAGCCAAAACGTTTGCAGACAGGGTTCTTCAGATAAACGGAAATAATACCGTTTCGATCAAGAACAACAAAAAATCGACACTGTATGTAAAAGTAGTTTACAGTGGTATACTTCCTGTTGGTGAAGAGCAAACGGCAGAACGCGGACTGGCAACTGGTATTACATTTAAAGACAGATCTGGTAATGTTATTAATCCTTCAGAACTTAGACAGGGTACCGAGTTTATAGCCGAAGTAACGATTCAGAATACCAAAAATGAATATGTAGAGAATGTGGCGCTTACACAGATCATTCCGTCAGGATGGGAAATTGTAAATACAAGGTTTACCGATTTTGGAAGCTTTGCAGAAAACAATGTAGACTATACAGATATAAGGGATGACAGGACCAACTTCTACTTCCCACTTAAAGCGAATGAGACCAAAACATTTAGGGTTCTGCTAAACGCATCTTATCCGGGTAGCTATTACCTGCCGGGTGTACAGTGTGAAGCCATGTATGATAACTCGTTCTTTGCACGTACCCAAGGGCAGTGGGTTAGAGTAGTGCGATAATTTAGATTTTTTAAAACACCTGCAAGGTTAATTAGTTTTGCAGGTGTTTATATACAGAATATTTAAGGTGACTATAACACCCTTGAATCTTGTTTCTTTTGTTTTAATACATAAGATCAGGAAGCACAATCATGAAAAATAAATTCAGAGCGTTTTTAAAGAATACTTACAGGGTTTTTAAAACCTTGCTGGAACGTATATTCCACTGGATAAAAGCCAACAAGATCAAGTCTGCCATAGCGTTGCTCTTGCTTATTGGATATTATTTCTGTTTACCGCGAACCCTTTTTAGTGAACCTTATTCTACAGTAATAGAAAGCAGTGAAGGTGAACTGCTTGGTGCTCGCATCGCCCGTGATGGCCAGTGGCGTTTTCCGGAACAGGACAGCGTACCTTATAAATTCCGAGAATGCATTGTACATTTTGAAGATCAGCATTTTTACAGCCATCCGGGGTTTAATCCGGTTGCAATTGTAAATGCGGTTCGACAAAACTATAAAGCGGGCAAAGTTGTGCGCGGAGGGAGTACGCTTACGCAGCAGGTAATACGCTTATCCCGCGAAGGCAAAAAGAGAAGTTATTTTGAGAAATTCATCGAAATGGTACTTGCTACCCGTCTGGAATTTCGTCATAGTAAAGATGCTATTTTAGGACTTTACGCTGCTCATGCTCCTTATGGAGGCAATGTGGTAGGGTTGGAAATGGCTTCCTGGCGTTACTTTGGCGTTCAGCCGCATCAATTGTCGTGGGCGGAAACGGCAACCTTGGCAGTATTGCCTAATGCGCCAAGCCTTATCTATCCGGGTAAAAACCAACAACACCTTTTAGCAAAACGAAACCGTCTTTTAAAGAAATTGTTTGAAGAGAAGATCATCGATCAGACGACGTATGAACTTTCCCTTCAGGAAGATTTGCCTAATAAACCTTTTAACCTGCCTCAGGCTGCGCCACACCTGCTACAAAACATAGCAAAGACGAAAGAAGGCCAGCGTATAAAAACTACTGTTAAAAACGGATTGCAGGCAAGGGTAAACCAAATTGCTGCCCGTTACTATCAGGATTACAAACAAACAGAGGTGCACAATCTTGCTATTCTGGTTATTGATGTGCAAACCCGCAATATTGTTGCTTATGTTGGTAATTCTCCAACCGATATGGCGCACCAAAAAGATGTGGATATTATACCTGCTCCCAGAAGTACGGGGAGCATCTTAAAACCTTTTTTGTTTGCAGCCATGCTCGATGCCGGAGAGATACTGCCAAATACTTTGGTTGCCGATGTGCCTACGCAGATAGCAGGCTACAGTCCTAAGAATTATGAACTGACCTATGATGGAGCTGTTCCGGCTCAGCGTGCCTTGTCGCGTTCGCTGAATATACCATCGGTATTGATGCTTAAGGAGTATGGAGTGTACCGATTTTACGATCAGTTAAAGCATTTTAAATTAAGGGATATCAACAAGCATCCCAACCATTACGGGTTATCACTTATTTTGGGTGGTGCCGAATCGAACTTGTGGGATCTCTGTCGAACCTATGCAGGGTTGAGCGGAACGCTTAATTATTTTAATGCGCATCAGGCGAAGTATAGAACGGGCGAATTTGCTGAACTGAATTGGGATCACGATCATGAAAATGATTATGGTAAAGATATTTTTAATAAACCACAACTAGGTGCAGGATCGATATGGCTTACTTATAATGCGATGAAAGAGGTGAATCGTCCTCAGGGTGATGAAGCCTGGCGTTTTTATGATTCATCCTTAGAAATTGCGTGGAAAACGGGTACTAGCTTTGGAGGACGTGACGGTTGGGCTATTGGCACAAGTTCTAAATATGTAGTAGGCGTTTGGGTAGGAAATGCTTCTGGTGAGGGCAGACCATCGCTTACAGGTGTAGGTAGTGCTGCTCCCATACTTTTTGATGTTTTTAATCTACTGCCAAGAACCAAATGGTTTGCAGCTCCGTTCAACGATCTGGAAGAAGCCGATGTTTGCGCATTAAGTGGTCATTTGGCTGGCGACCATTGTCCGGTTGTAAAACAATGGATTCCTTTAAGTAGGAGCAAAACCAGTATGTGCCCATACCACAAAACCATACATCTCGATCCAACAGGGCAGTACCAGGTTAACAGCAGTTGCGAAAGTGTAGACAATATGATTACGAAAACATGGTTTGTACTGCCTCCGGTAATGGAATGGTATTATAAAAGCCTACATATGGATTATATGCCGTTACCTCCATTTAGAGCCGACTGTCAGGGAGTAACATCCGGATCTATGGACTTTATTTATCCTAAAGAGACCGGTAAAATATACCTTGCGAAAGATTTTAACGGGGTTATACAACCGTTTGTGCTCAAAGCGGCACATAGTTCACCTAATGCTAAATTGTTCTGGTATCTGGGCGATAAATACCTTGGTGAAACCAAAACATTTCATGAAATGCAGGTAGAAGCCAAAACCGGGAAATATATTCTTACCGTTACCGATGAATCAGGGAATGAGATCAGGCGGAAAATTGAAATTGTGAGTGAATAGGTTTACTCTTGCTTTGTAATATAGTAAGCTTTTGCCTTTTCGGTCGCAGCAACTACAAAGTCGGTTTTTGCAATGCGGTAACCTACCCTGTTGTATTTAAACTTTTCGGCAAGCTGTATTTTTAATGCTTCATACTCGGCAGCAACACTAGGGTATTCTCTCAGGTAATCCCTAAAATAAAGTCGGTCCCATAGTTTATGATTGGCTGCAGCGGTATGGATAAAATAGGTTTGGTCTTTGATGCCTGAGCCGGAAAAACCTTTAGCAAAAAAGCCGTAAGGCGGTTCGCCATCTTCCTGCCACATATAGTTGTATTCGAGGGTTTTCATTCGCTCGATGATACTGCTCATTCTTGTTTCATCAGGAGTAAATTCAGCTAAAATATCAATAGTGTTTTTTGCTATGATCCCCGGAACTGAAGTACTCCCAAAATGCTCTATACGTATAAGGTCACTACCTAAAGCTCCAATAATACGTTCTTTTTCGGCTTCAAATATTTTTGGCCATTCTTTGTCATATGATGAAAGTTCGACAGGAAATGCCTTCGCGATCTCTTCGGCGGTCATTTCGTTAAGGTTCTTCGACATGTGATTTTTTTAGGAGGGCGAAGGTACTACTTACAATTGAAAATTAATCATTAGCTTCCGGTTTATATGATGACGCTGTTTAAGTTTTATTTGTAAGTTTTATTTTATATTATTGTACTCCATTTTAAATTATTAAAATCGAATTGTAGAACAAAAAGGGAATTCCTGAAATATTTTTTTGTATCCTAAAGAATTAATTTGTGGAAATAAACCGTAAAAAAACATGATAAAATATTTCATTCTTGCAGTATGGTTGGTGGGATTACCGGCATTAGCTCAACAAAAACCAGCATCTAAAACAAAAACTACATCCTCACGAATCAAGACAGAAGCATCTAAACCTCGAATTTTGGATGCAGCAATTAAAGAAAATCCTTTTTATTTTAAAGGATTTTCGTTGACAATACATGATGGAGCGGCTGATGAACGTGGTAATCATATGTTTGTGGGACGAATAAAAGCACTGGAAGAAGATGAAAAGAAAAGGGATCCTATTATTAACAAAGCGATAGATCTTTCAATCGGATTTTATGATGACCATTATATTTTAATTTCAACGGATAAAAATTTTAAAATATTAAAGATAGGTGATGCTCATCGAACACAAGTAATCAGTTATAATTCAAAGCTTGAAAAATTCATACTGGGATGCAGTGAATTAGGGCGTTTGAATTTAGATGATCATTATGTAAGCGAATGGCAACCAATGATTGTAGTATTGAATCTGGAACAGTACGGAACAGTCTATGATATTAAAAACGACTATTCCTGTTATCTGAAAGATTTCATTTTTGAAGAAGAGAGGATTCATGTTTTAGTCGCTTCTGAAGAGCCAGGCAGATCAATTACAAGAGACGAGAAGCTTGAAATCATTACTGTTGACCTGAACAAATTTCATTATAAAGAAGGCTATTTCCCCAAAATATTAGATCCCGTTTCTAAGATAATCTCTGATTATGGTGGCGGTGGCAGAATTGATGTATCGGAGATTTCAAAAGTAGGTTCAACATACTATTTTTCTGCATCTAATTTTGATCAAACCGATTTGAAAAATTTGAAAAACGAAACACATATTTATAGATTTAATGGTAAAACACTTGAAGACCAGGAAGATTTTAAATATTTTGAGGGAGGTTATAATAATCACAATGTGGTAAATATTAATGGGTTTTATGCTAATTCTTTAACTGAGAATATTTTTTTGGCCACAAATTTTTTTGGTGGAAAAGAAATGTATTTAACAAAAACTAATGTCAATTTTGTCACTAAGAAAAATATCGAAATTGAATTGTTTGATAAAATCGATACAGGAAAAATGGTAGTGTTATCTAACGGGACTATTGTGGTGCTTTCACAAAATAAAGAGAGAAATTGGTGTTATTCAGTTTATAATTCTGATTTAGTATTTGTTAAGAAAATAGATTCCGGCCTCTCAGGAACCTATTTTCCGAGTAAAATAAAAATAACGAACGAAGATATGGTGGAATGTTTTTTTTATGATACAAAGAAAATAAAGTATGATTCTGTTTTACAATGCGTTAAAGTGAATTAAACTGAAAAAAACATAACAAAGTAAATCGGAAAAGCCAACAAAATCTCTTTTGTTTAAGTAGCATTAGATGCGATTTTATATGATAATAACACTACACCGCTTTTAAAAACTTTGCTATCGGTTAAGGTAAGACTGAGATTGCTTTTTAACCCGTTAAATATGGGCGTTCCGCCAGTTAATGCAATTGGATCTATCATGATGAGGTATTCGTCAATTAATCCTGCTTCGGCAAATTGTGAAACAATAGAGCCACTGCCTAAAATTGTCATGTTCTTGCCCGGTTGTTGTTTCATCTGGCGTATACGGTTTACAATATCACTATGTATAACGGTAGTATTATTCCATTTCGGCTTTTCGATAATGGTAGAAAACACTATTTTCTCCGCACTATTCATTCCCTTAGCCACTTCTGGATAGGCTTCGGCAGCCATCGGCGAAGGCCACCAAAACGCCATCATCTCATAGGTTATACGGCCAAAGAGCAGTATGTTATCTGCTTTTAGTGAATCGGCAGAGAAAGCATCTTCTTCGGCGCCATGTCTGTGCCAGCTAATATCATTATCCGATCCTTTGTAATAACCATTAAGACTGATAAAATTAAAAACAGTTAACTTTCTCATTGCTATGTTTTTAGTAATATAGTAAAGCTACGAAAGTTAATGTGAAAGTATAGTGGTATGTGTGACAACCAAAGGGGGTGATCAGGACAAAAAAACTTCTTTTATTTCTTTGGATATATAGAAAAAGATAAATTTACTCTTTTTTAATCCTGTTTATAATGTTGAGGTAGTATTGCATCTTATTGCCAGCTGGCGATTTTTCTGCAATTGTCTCTATGCCCACAGCTTTAAACATTTCCAGCTTATGTGCCGATTCTTTTTCCTTTTCTTCGGGATAAAAATAAACGATACGGTTGGTTACGGCGCAGCGGTTTTCTGCCTTAGCTCTGGCTCTAAATGTAAATAGCCACCACAAATGCAGCTCTACAAAATCTAGGTTAAGGCCAAAAATATAAATGTCTTTTGTAAAGAAAAAATCAACCCAGCTTTCGTCCAGTACTGTGTTTTCTTTTATTCGTCTTATGAGTGAGTGAAAATCTTTAGCTTTGTAGGTGCCAATAGTTCCTGATGCAGTATAGTTGCGCATTTGTTGCAAATAACCACTGTAATGTTCATAGCCCAATGTAATTGACTTCGGGTTGGTTTCACTGCCGTGGATGTGCCATATTTTATGCTTGTCGGTTTTGTGATACCTAAAAAGATTATAGGTATTCTCTTTTATCATCCCCTGATTTTTACATTTTTTCAGGTCGGTACCCGATGCTTTTTCAAAAGAGAGATCATAATTGGTGGTGAGTAGGTTCTCAATACCCAGATCAAGAATTGCTGTGTGTAATTGATTTGGCTTTAAGCGTTCGGTCTCCGAAGCAATGAATTTTTTAATAAGGCTTTCGGAAGTGCCAAATTCGGCAGCCGATCGTAGATAGATTTCCTCATATAATAATGGGAACGGCTTGTTTAATTTATTGATGCCTCTGTCTGTTTTGGTGAAATCAAGAAGCCTGTTAATAAGGTCGCTCCAGGAATACGATCCTGACGCGTTATTAATGTCATTGCCTACCAGTAACACTTTTTGATTCATAACTCTTTTAAGAAGAGTAAACTTAAGTATTTTTAAGGAGATATACGGCTACTTGAAACGCTGTATTTGTGTGAATTAATTGTTAAAAGTTTCCCATATCCCTGAAGCAAGACGGGCAATAATGTTCCTTCTTTTTTCTTTACTTATTGGTTCGTTTACCCAATGCGTTACTACGGCATCATATCCTCCGGACTGTATCTTTTCCATTTCAGTAAGCGGGTAGGGAGTAGTAGCAACGGGTAATCCTGATTCCTGAAGGCGTTTTTTGATATCACGGAAGTATTCCGCTTTTGTTTCAAAACGCGATCCTTCGGCACCAGCTACAATTAATATTCTTTTGCCTTTAAAATCGAAACCATCGGTATCTTCACCAAAGTAAGTATTCAGGAAAGCAGCTTCATCATCTGTAAGAGCAGGGTTGCTGTCCAGTCCGCAGTTTTCAAGATTGTTAGCGTAAAAATTTGCCGATGCAAGTAGTAACAGTATGTGTAAGTAATATTTCATAACCAAGCTTTTTTACTATAACTCGCTGCGTATTGTTTTAGTATGTTTTAAGAAAAGTTTGGGATTTTAGACAGTCCTTGGTGTTTACTTAATGCGGGATTAGATGTAGCCAAAATTATGAATTATGCTTTCCATCTAGTCGTTTTCTCGGGTCTGGGTATGCGTATGTTTTTTGGCTCTTTTGCAGGTTTCCAATCCTGTGAGAACCGTAGTTCCATCATCAGGCTATATATGGCTTCCAAGCCGTATGTGCCTGCTCCAGCGTTATTGAAAATTTCTTTTATTTTACCATTATCATACGTTATTCTCAAAGCCATACTTGGTGGGCCGGTATTGTATATGCTATAGTCTTCACGCAAGTTTTTAAAATCAATATAATTTAGTAAATCCGATATTGCATTAAAATCTGAATCTTTAATTGCGGTTTTAAACGTGCCTTCACTATATTGGCGTTCTTCAAAGTTATTACATATGGCGATAAACCATGATTCCTTGTTTTTATTTAGAATCATTTGGAAAAATGGCCCCGACTCTCCAAGAACATTAGTGAATTCAATTTTTTTAATTTCATGATGCTTAACAGATTTTTTATTGAATTCAACAAAATAACCAGATTTATACACCAATTTTACCTGAAGCGTATCCCTGCGAGGCGGATATACAATGTCAAAATTTTGAGAATGGTGTAATACTAAAAGCGGTAGGCTATCTGTATATAAGATTTGCGGGACGAAAGCAAAATTATAATCACGTGCAATAGAATAAGTAGTGGATTTACCTTCACCACCATTTATTACAATTTGTGAATTAAACTGATAGAGTTGATCTTTTGGTTTTACGTTACCATTTTTCCATCCTCCTATGAGTAAAAGGTCTGTAAGGCCATCATTATTAAAATCCGTTTTATAAAAAGTTTTATTGATACCGAGTTGTTTTGCATAAATACGATTAAGGCTGTCAACATAAGTTGGGTTAAATGTCATTATTCTCTTGTAATCAACAAGATAAAAGTCACGGAGATTTGTATCTAACTTACGGATATAAGCTTCAATTTCATCTTCAGTATTCAAGTTATCAATTTTGGAAGGTATATGTGCTGCACGTGTAAAGGCTTCTTCTTTTTTGCAAGAAATGGCAAAGAGTATGACTAATACAAAAAAGATGTTTTTCATGTAAGAATTTTTGGTTCATAAAGAAAACAGAATAAAGTATCATTTAGTATTTATAAACAAAAAAACCGCCCTGATTTTTATCGGGGCGGTTTTTGTTATTCTGCGATAGCGTTTCCTTTGCTATCAAAAAAGCGGTATTCTAAATACGTGTAAGCGTCACGTGGTATAACTTTCACCCATTTTTTGTGCTCAAAAAACCATTTTGTGCGAATGGATGGAAAACCTTTGGTAAGGTATGCGGCCACAAAAGGGTGTGCATTAAGCACTATCTTTTTGTGGGTCTTCATAATTCTTTCTAGGTCGGCCGTTATTCTGTCAATCACTAGTATTGGAGCTTCAATTTCCGCATTTTCATTATTCGGATCTTCTTCTCTTGTCTTAATGTTAACTTCAGGCCTTACCCTTTGCCTTGTAATTTGGATAAGCCCAAATTTACTAGGAGGCAGGATCTTGTGTTTTGCTTTATCGTCGCTCATTTCCTCTTTAAGGAAATCGTAGAGTTTCTTTCTGTTGTCCGGATTGGACATATCAATGAAATCGACTACGATAATTCCTCCCATATCCCTTAATCTGAGCTGTCTCGCAATCTCTGCGGCGGCTATAAGGTTTACTTCGAGGGCGGTATCTTCCTGGCTTAAAGCCTTGTTAGAGCGGTTACCACTGTTCACGTCTATAACGTGCAGGGCTTCGGTATGCTCTATTATTAAATAGGCACCTTTGCTCATAGATACCGTTTTTCCAAATGAGGTTTTAATTTGCCTTTCAATGTTGTATTTTTCAAACAACGGCAACTCTTTACTTTGGTAGTGCTTAACGATATTCGCTTTTTGAGGAGCTATTTCCTGCAAATAGTCCTTTGTTTGGTAATACAGGTCCTCATCATCTACATAAATACCGGTGAAGGTATCGTTGAATACGTCTCGTAATATTGATGAAGCTTTATTAACTTCCCCAAGTACTTTAGACGGATGATGGGCACTGGGAAGACGTTTGCACATTCCTGTCCATTTTTCCAGCAAATTTTGCAGGTCTTTGTCCAGTTCAGCTACTTTTTTGTCTTCGGCTACCGTTCTCACTATAACTCCAAATCCTTTTGGCCTGATCGACTGTACAAGTCTTTTTAGGCGGTCTTTTTCATCTTTAGATTCTATTTTTTGTGAAATAGATATCCTGTCCGAAAACGGTACTAAAACTACATATCGTCCGGCCAGAGAAAGTTCAGAACTTATTCTTGGCCCTTTTGTAGATATGGGTTCTTTTACTACCTGAACGAGTATAGACTGGTTTGCACTAAGTACATCGGCAATGGAGCCATCTTTGTCTATCTCCGGTTCAAAAGGAAAGTTTTTAAGTGTGTAATCTTTAATTTTACCTGCGCTTACAAGTTTTATGAATTTTTGCATTGAGGCCAGGTTCGGACCCAAATCGTGGTAATGTAAAAAGGCATCTTTTTCAAAGCCTACATTTACAAAGGCGGCGTTAAGGCCGGCCACGGGTTTACGGATCTTCGCTATGAAGATGTCACCAACAGAAAATTGGTTCTTGTCTTCGCGCTCGCTGTGTAATTCAATTAGTTTTCCATCTTTTAATAAGGCAAAATCTACGGCTTCAGAACCAGATCGAATAATTAGTTCTTTGTTCACACTGTACATTTTTATCCGCTTTGCAGTTATTGGTCTTGTGTTTTTGAGTTTAGGGTTTAACAACCCGAATCCCGCAACTCGTAACCTACAACCTCTATGCAGATGGATTAAACAATAGTTTACAGGTATTTGTTACCCGAAGGACCTTTAAATTGCAGAAGCAGTATTTAGCAGGCAGTGCCAGTCTAAACTCTAAAATCTGCAATATAAAATTCCGTTTTCAATGAACTTTAATCTAAAAAAGAAAAAGTAGTATTAAACTACTTTTTCTTCTTGTGACGGTTTGCTCTCGCTCTCTTTTTACGTTTGTGCGTAGCTACCTTATGTCTTTTTCTTTTTTTACCACTTGGCATAATAATGAAAGGATTAGGTGGTTAATAATTAGTTTACTTTAGCTTCAGTATTCGTTTTTACTCCGTCAACAAAAATCTTTGCAGGTTTGAATGCCGGTATATTGTGAGCAGGTATCTTTATTGTAGTGTTTTTAGAGATATTCCTACCTGTTTTTTCTGCACGTGTTTTGATTATAAAACTTCCAAAACCTCTTAGGTATACATTATCGCCAGTCTCAAGAGAGTTTTTTACTTCTTCCATAAAAGACTCAACTGTCGCTTGAACATCTCCTTTTTCAAGTCCAAGTTTCTCCGAAATTTTCGCTACGATGTCTGCTTTCGTCATTTTCTTTCTAATTTATGATTGTGTGTATTTTTTTGAGAGTGCAAATATAAGAATTAAAAAAACAATAATTCAAGGTTAATCTATTAAAATTTAATAACATAAACTTTTACATTTGCTAAACCTCATATTGATAATGGAATTTTCTAAGTCTTTAATTCATTGGTATTTACAGAATAAGCGTGATTTGCCGTGGCGTAAAACCACTGCTCCATATGCTATTTGGCTATCAGAAATAATGTTACAGCAAACGCGTGTAGCACAGGGATTACCCTATTTTTTGCGTTTTATGGATGCTTTTCCTACAGTTCAGGATATGGCTAATGCCCCCGAAGAGCAAGTACTCAAATTGTGGCAGGGGCTTGGTTATTACTCTCGTGCACGTAACCTTCATGCTACTGCAAAACAGGTAGCTTTCGATATGGGTGGTGTTTTTCCGGATAGTAGTGCGGGTCTTTTAAAACTAAAAGGTGTGGGCGATTACACAGCTGCTGCTATTGCTTCTATAAGCTATGGTGAAGCGGTTCCTGTGGTAGATGGGAATGTGTACAGAGTGCTGTCACGTTATTTTGGTGTCGAAACAGATATTTCATCTTCGGGTGCAAAAAAGCAATTTACAGAACTGGCGGCATCATTGCTCCCAAAAGGGCAGGCATCAGAATTTAACCAGGCTATGATGGAGTTTGGAGCGCTGCAATGTGTTCCTAAAAGTCCGGATTGCGGGAGTTGTATTTTTACTGTAAAATGCGTAGCTTTTAATACGGGTAAAGTAGGGCAGCTGCCTGTAAAGCTTAAAAAAATTAAAGTAACAAACAGGTACTTTAATTACCTTATTGTGAAGGATGTGAATAATAATAGTGTTATCCAGAAGCGAACAGCAAAGGGCATTTGGCATAACTTATATGAATTCCCATTGCTTGAAACAGAGGTGTTGCTATCTAGCGAAGAAACCCTTGAGCGTATTGCAAATTTTGAAGGTCTTGGTTTTGTGCCACAGCGCATAAAACTGCTTAATCCGGATGTTATTGTGCATAAATTATCGCATCAGCATTTGTCTGTTCGGTTTTGGGAAGTAGCTGTTGGAGAGGTGGTTGATGGTGCTATTGGTGTTGATTTGTTAAAGAGTTATCCATTTCCTATCGTTATTTATAATTTTATAGAGAACCATTGGAGTAATCATTAAAAGTGGTATATTTGAGTGAATTAATCAGCGCAAAGCATGAACGGAACGTTAAATAAAGTGATGCTTATAGGGCATTTGGGTGACGATGTAAAGATCCATTATTTTGAAGGTGGTAACTGCATCGGAAGGTTTCCGCTGGCTACCAATGAAATATATATTAATAAGCAGACGAACGAAAAAATAACGTCTACCGAATGGCACAATCTTGTGGTGCGTAATAAGGCTGCCGAGATTTGCGAAAAGTATCTAAGTAAAGGAGATAAGATATATGTAGAAGGACGTATAAAGTCCCGTCAATGGCAGGGTGAAGATGGCACTACTAAATATACCACAGAGATACAGGTAACAGAATTTACATTTCTTACTACAAAGAAGGAATTGGATAATAACAACAAGCAGAGTTTTACATCGCCAACGGTGAGTGAGCCTGCAAAGCCTAATTATGATGTGAATGTGCCGGCGCCAGATGACGACTTGCCATTTTAATGTTTAACTAAAACCAAAAATTTTGGACCCCGACCCCTCGAGTTTTAACTCAATAGATTTTAACCTAATAATAGGCATAGCTGGAATTGTAATTCTACTTATATGCTCTGCATTTATATCCGGTACAGAGGTAGCAATGTTTTCGCTTACACCTCAGGATATTGATAAAATAAATCAAAAAAGTGCAAGGAAAGGCAGTCTCATTGTCTCCCTTCTGGAAAAGCCCAAAAAGCTTTTAGCCACTATTGTAATCACTAATACTTTTATTAATATTGCTATTATCATTCTGTTCTTCAGACTTGGTGATGCACTTTTTGGTGCTATAGCATTACCGTGGCTCAGCTTTTCACTGCAGGTAATCGTTATAACATTTTTGGTGCTTCTTTTCGGAGAGGTGGTGCCTAAGCTCTATGCGGGCAGGAACAATACTAAATTTGCTAAGAAGGTAGTGTACTTATTGTATGGTCTTAATAAACTGCTTTCGCCACTTAGCGTGCCTATGCGTGAGGTAACAGTAGCATTACACAAAAAAATAGGAGCACAGGGTGGAGGACTTTCTGTAGACAGGCTTTCGCAGGCATTGGAACTTACAGATTATGGAGATGCTACAATGGAAGAACAAAAAATACTGGAAGGTATTGTTTCTTTTGGTAATACCGATGTGAAACAGGTTATGAGTCCGCGTATCGATATTTTTGCTTTAGATGTTGAAGCATCATTTGTAGAGATAATGCCAAAGCTGGTAGATAAAGGTTTTTCGCGTATACCGGTGTATCGCGATAATATCGACCAGATAGAAGGTGTGCTTTTTATTAAAGATCTTATTCCATATATCGATAACGAAGATTTTCAATGGCAAACAATTGTTAGAGAGCCTTTCTTTGTTCCCGAAAATAAAAAGCTGGATAACCTGCTTAAAGAATTCCAGAGTATGAAAAACCACCTTGCTATTGTGGTTGATGAATATGGAGGGACATCCGGGCTTATATCCTTAGAAGATATTCTTGAAGAAATAGTAGGTGATATAAGCGATGAGTTTGATGACGAGGATATTATATATACACGTATCGATGATCGTAACTATCTGTTTGATGGGAAAATAAGTCTTAAGGATTTTTACCGGATTACGGATATTGAGGAAGAAGATTTTGAGAATTCAAAAGGAGAGGCCGAAACACTGGCTGGCTTTCTTTTGGAGATATCGGGCAATTTTCCTAAAAAAGGACAAAAAATTAGCTTTAATGGCAATATCTTTACCGTCGAATCAGTTGATAAGAGAAGGATAAAACAAATTAAGGTTACACTTAAATGAAAACGATTAAACAATTAGTTGGGCTTACAATACTGTTTTTTGCAGGAATACTTATAGTTAGCTGTGGTGGTGATACACTGCCAAAGCCAAAAGCTTATTTAAGGCTGGATTACCCAATGGGTAAATATTTGCCATTAGAGTCAGATTGTCCATATACTTTTGGATATAACTCTTTAGCCAAACTAAAACAAGGCGGTGATTGCAGTTTAATGATTCAATACCCTAAAATGAAGGCTACTATTTATCTGAATTACAAACCTGTGGAGGGTAATTTAGATAAACTGCTTAAAGATGCGCAAACATTAACGTATAAGCAGGTTGTTAAGGCAGATGATATACGCGAACAGCCGTTTATGAATCCTGAGAAAAGGCTTTACGGAATGTTTTATGAGGTAGGGGGAGACGCTGCTACAAATGCTCAGTTTTATGTTACCGATAGCTTAAATCACTTTTTATCAGGATCTGTATATTTTTATGCAAAACCTAACTTCGATTCTATCATGCCTGCCGCCAGTTACCTAAGAGATGATATGCGTAATATCATGGAAACAGTTAAATGGAAATAAGGCTTATTTCTTTAAAGCCATTCCTTTAGACTTTGGCATTGTGTCTTTAAAGCCATATTTAGCATATAATTTATCAGCATCGCCATCTGCAATTAGACTTATGTAACAGGACTCTGGAAGTTCATTGTTAATGTAGTTCATTAGATTCTCCATAATAAGTTTGCCAATGCCCTGTCCCTGATATTCGGGTAGTACACATATGTCTACAATTTGGCAAAAGCAGCCACCATCCCCAATTATTCTTCCCATACCTATTACCTCGTTCCCTTCATTAGCTATCATAACGGAGTACAGCGAATTAGCAAGTCCGATTTCTGCAGCAGCTATGGTCTTGGGTGATAACCCCGAGTTGACTCTTAGTGTTCTGTAAGTCGTTACAGGAATTGTATTCTCAATTACATTTAGTTTATTCATCGGTAGATAAAATTAATAAAGCAGCCCTAAAGCTGCTTTTGTATTGTTAGGATGGAGTAGGGTTATAAAGTTCCTTTTCCTTCTTTTTTGTCAGCTGAGCAGCATCCTTCTTTTTTCTCTTTTTTTGCATCTTTAGAGCAGCAAGAGTGTTTCGCATCTTTCGATTTTTTATCGTCAGCTTTCTTTTCTGTTTTAGCTTTTTCTTTTTCCTGATCTACAGCAAAAAACGCCTTGTCACCAGAGTTTTTAACATCAGATACTTTATAAGCACCATCAGCAATATGTTCTACCGTTTCAACCAGTTTTTCCGGAGTTTGTTTTGCAGCATCAAAAGATACAGTTGCTGTTTTCTTTTCGAAATCTACTTTAGCTTCCTGTACACCATCAAGGCC
This sequence comes from Flavobacterium cerinum, assembly GCF_004028155.1. GTDB lineage: Bacteria > Bacteroidota > Bacteroidia > Flavobacteriales > Flavobacteriaceae > Flavobacterium > Flavobacterium cerinum. The sequence goes on from NZ_SBII01000011.1 coordinate 94,842, forward strand.
TGCAAGTTTGCTTTCGATAGTAGCAGCACAACCAATAGCGCATGTCATACCGTCTATTTTAAAGCTTGTAGTTTCTAGATTAGCTGCAGTTTCTTTAACTTTTGTAGTATCAGTTACTGTTCCTTCGGCAGGAGTTTCTAGGTTACCATCTTTAGAGGTGTCTTTGCAGCTTGCAAATAATAATGCTGTTAATGCGAAAAATGAAAGTTTTTTTACAAAATTCATGATATGTTGTTTTTTAAATTTAAAAGGTTCTTTTAAAAGAGTTTACAAATTTATGTAAAATCGGTTTGCTAACCTGATTATTATGTTGGAATTTTGATTCAAAATTTTAAACCATGCAATCAAAACATCTCAAGTGGTATCTGTTGGCTTTGTTGTCTTTAATTTGGGGTAGTTCTTTCATACTTATGAAAAGAGGGCTCGAAGGTCTTAGTCCTTTTCAGATGGGCGCATTAAGAATCATTTTCTGTGCTGTTTTCCTGCTCATCATTGGCTTTAAAAGTCTTAAGAGTATTCCGTTGGGTCAATGGAAGTTTATTGCGCTCACGTCACTCTTTGGTACTTTTATGCCTGTCTTTTTGTTTTCGTATGCACAAACACAAATTAACAGTTCAATAAGTGCCATCCTTAATTCGCTTACGCCTCTTAATACGCTGCTTATTGGTGCAACTGTGTTTGGACTTCAGTTTCAGCGCAGGCAGTTGTTTGGGGTGTTAATTGGGCTGATAGGCTGTACGCTTCTTATCTATAATGGAGCTATTAATAATCCGAATCAGAATTATTACTATGCCTTGTTTGTAGTTGCGGCATCGGTATGTTATGCGTCTAACGTAAATCTTATTAAAAAGTATCTGTCAGATCTAAGTCCGCTAAGCATTAGTACAGGTAATTTTGTTGTAATGCTGCTGCCGGCATTAGTGATACTTTTCTTTTCGGGATTTGCAGATGTTGCAGCACTGCCGGAAACGCACAAGGCAATGATGTATGTTGCTATACTAGCTGTTTTGGGTACAGGTATTGCTAATATTGTATTCTTCAAACTTATCCAAATGTCATCCCCAATTTTTGCTTCTTCGGTAACTTATCTTATTCCTGTTGTTGCTTTTGGATGGGGCGTTTTGGATAACGAATCGCTTACTGCTACGCAGGCGGTAGGGGCAGCAATAATATTGGTAGGCGTGTATTTCTCTGCAAGAAAATAATTTTGAATACTTACAGGTTTTATATAAATACAGAAAGGCTGCCCAATGGGCAGCCTTTCTTATAATAACATCAAAAATAATTATTATTGGAAATCAGCAGGAGTAACTCCTTCGTTGATTTTAACTTCTGAAACCGTAAGGTCAAGATCAACACCAATATTCATAACTACTTTGTATGGTATTTTGATGCCTTTTACATCTTTATAATCACTAAAGTATGTGAAAACAGGTATTTTTCCTGCTGGTGTATCTTGTTGGTTAGCTTCAGCTATTTTGTAGCCTGTTTTAACATCATAGTATAAAGTAGTCTCACCTTTTTTAACTGCATAAGCCTCAGCGCCGTTAATAGCTTCGATACCTGTTACTTTTACATCTTTGCTGTTTGCAAGAGTAAGTTCTTCAAAAGGAACAGCGCTAGCTTTTAAGTCAGCAAGTTCTGTACCTGTAATGTCTTCACGTTGCCCTTGTCCAGATTTGTAACCACCTTTTTCGTTGATTACTTGTTTCATAAGTGACATACCCATTGCAGTAATTTCTACAAGTTGTTTGTTGTCTGAAGTTACTTTAGAAGTAAATACAACAGCCATACCCTGAACAGTACCGTTAGATTTTGTAGCAACAGATTTTACAGCTTTAAGTGCTTTTTCGCCACCTACAGCTTTAATGTAGTTGTCCATTACCGTTTTAGCAGTTACACCTGCAGGAACCGGCTTGTTTACAACTGGTTTTTCTGTTGGTTTTCCAAATTTATCAAAGTAGAAAACCGGAATTTTAGTTTTCTCAAGACCTGGTAATACATCTGCAGATTTACCTACAACTACAACTCTTGAATTGTCTGCAAGGAAATATTTCTTAGCAGCATTTCTAATGTCTTCAGCAGTTACTGCATTAATGTTTTTAATGTAGTTTTCGTAGAAGTCAGCAGGTAATCCCTGAGTTTCTGTAGTTAATGCAAAACGAGCAACAGTACCTGGCTTCTCCATGTTCATAACGAAGTTACCTACAAATTTAGCTTTTGCATTTTTAAGATCTTCTGCAGAAACTAAGTCAGTTCTCATTTTCTTAAGTTCATTGAATATCTCTACAACAGCACTGTCAGTAACAGTGTTTCTTACAGAAGTTGAAGATGTAAAATCCGATACATATTTACCTCCACTTATAGAAGAGTAAGCACCATATGTCCATCCGTGAGCCTCACGAAGGTTAAGGAAAAGTCTTCCTTCACCACCACCACCAAGGATCTGGTTAGCTAAAAGAGCAGCAAAGTATTCTTTGTCTGTCATTTTCATGTTAACAACATTCACTACAGAGATTTCAGACTGTACCGCGTTTGGCATATCTACAAAGTTAATCTGAGTGTACTGTACATCTTTAGGATCGCTATAGGTTACATTTGGAGCTTTTGCAGGCTTCCATGAACCAAACAGTTTTTCAACTTGTTTTTTAACGTCTTTAGTTTTAACATCACCTACAACGATAAGGTAAGCATTACCTGGTACAAAGTAAGTATTGTAGTTGTCTTTTACGTCAGCAAGAGATACATTGTTTAATGTCTCTTCGCTAAGGTATTCTCCTGCAGGGTGATCTTTACCATAAGTAAGAACTCCGGTAACTCTTGCTGCAACAGATGAAACACTTTTCTCGTCAGACTTAAGTCCTTCAAGTATTTGTGCTTTTTGTTTGTCAAATTCTTCCTGAGTAAATACAGGGTTTAAAGCGCCGTCAGCCATTAATTCTAATATTCTGTTAGAATATTTAGATAAACCGCTTCCGTTCGCAGACTGTGAGCTAAAACCAATATTTGCTCCTAAGAAATCTACTTCTTCGTTAAATGCATCTTTAGACATTTTTTTAGTTCCGCTGCCCATAAGTGCAGAAGTCATGTCTGATACTCCTTTTTTACTTCCTTCTGAGTATGGAGCATTGTCCATAGTAAGGCTGAAAGATACTCTTGGTAGTTTATGGTTTTCTACAACTAAAACTTTTAAACCATTTTTAAGAGTAAAAGTTTCCGGTTTACCTACGTTAACTGTTGGAGCCGGTCCTGGTTTAGGTTGTGGTCTGTTTTGTGCCTGCATAGTAATCGTTAAAAACACGCTGGCTAAAATATATATAACTTTTTTCATGATATTTTTCAATGCTTAGTTTTGTGCTTTATCTTTAGCTCCTATGTAATCTAGTGTTAGCCTTTGGTTAGGGTTAAGGTATTTTCTAGCTGCTTCTCTAATGTCTTCTCTTGTAATAGAACGGTAAATGTCTATTTCTGTATTGATAAGGTTAACATCACCATATAATAAGTAGAAAGAAGAAAGGTTTTCTGCAATTCCTTCTACGTTAGAGTTAGCGCTAACATAACGGTTCTCAATCTGATTTTGAAGTTTTTGGAATTCTTTTTCAGATATAAGGTCTGTTTGTAATTTTACAATTTCTTGATCAGCTTCTTTCATGATATCAGCAGATGTGAATCCTTGCATTGGTATGCCATATATTACATACAAACCGTAATCTTCCTGAGCAATATTCACAGCGCCAATTTGAAGTGCCATTTTTTTAGTGTCAACGATCTTCTTGTACATTCTTGAACTCTTACCATCACTAAGGATAGCAGAAACCATGTCAAGTACTCTTGCATCTTTAGTTTTCATAGATGGAGTCCTGTAAGCAGTAACAACCATTGGAAGTTGTACGTTTGGATCCTCATAAGTAGCTTTGAAAGCCTGAGTGATTGGCTGCTCTTCAAATTTCTGACGTGTTATAGGAGTACCTTTAGGTATCGCACCAAAGTATTGTTTGATCCATTTTTTAGCCTGATCAGTATCAAAATCTCCGGCTACTACAAGAACTGCATTGTTAGGAATGTAGAATTTTTTATTGAACGCCTGGAATTCTCCAAGAGTTGCAGCGTCAAGGTGTTCCATAGAACCGATAGTTGACCAACGGTAAGGGTGTACCTTAAACATATTCTTTTTAACTTCAGTCATTAAGTTTCCATAAGGCTGATTGTCCATACGAAGCCTTTTTTCTTCTTTTACAACTTCATTTTGAGTATCAACACCAATTTGGTTGATAACCGGGTGCATTAATCTTTCAGATTCCATCCAAAGCGACAACTCAAGGTTGTTAGATGGGAAAACTTCATAATAATACGTTCTGTCGTCAGACGTGTTGGCATTATTGTTACCACCATTAGCAGTTACAATTTTAAACCAGTCACCACGTTTGATGTTTTCTGTTCCTTCGAATAATAAGTGCTCAAAAAAGTGTGCAAAACCTGTTCTTTCAGGATTTTCATCTTTAGAACCCACATGATACATTACCGAAGTAATGATAACCGGAGCTGATTTATCCTGGTGTAGGATAACATGCAATCCGTTGTCTAAATTGTATTCCTCGAATGCCACTTTTTGAGCCGAAGCAACTCCGCCAAGCATTAGAAGTGAACCCAAAGCCATTAAAGATTTTTTCATAAAAATTAATAATTATTTTTGATATTGCTAATTGGTGTGCAATTTCGGTAATTTGTTACAATAATTACATAAATTTTTAGGTATTTGAAATTAATAGCCGTTATGGCTGATTTTTTCGGATAAATTTATCACCCTAGGTTGCCTGATAAATAATAAGTTGTATATTTGCACACTTAAAAAATTAATTAAACCATATTGTTATGTACGCAATCGTAGAGATAGCAGGGCAACAATTTAAAGTTAGCAAAGACCAAAAAGTATTTGTTCACCGTTTAGAAGGTAAAGAAGGAGACGCAGTTACATTTGCGAAAGTTCTTTTACTTGATGACAACGGAACAGTTACTCTAGGCGCCCCGGCTATAGAAGGTGCTTCAGTAGAAGCTAAAGTGCTGCAGCACTTAAAAGGAGATAAAGTAATCGTCTTCAAAAAGAAAAGAAGAAAAGGTTACAAAAAGAAAAATGGCCACCGTCAATCTTTAACGCAAATTCAAATTTCAGTTATTACAGCTGGAGGAACTAAGAAAAAAGCGTCTAAAAAAGCGGAAGCTGCAGAGGAATAATTAACATTTAAAAACAAAACATCATGGCTCACAAGAAAGGTGTCGGTAGTTCCAAGAATGGTAGGGAATCAGAATCGAAACGTCTAGGCGTTAAGATTTATGGTGGACAAGCTGCTATTGCTGGTAACATCATCATAAGACAACGTGGTTCAAAACACAACCCAGGTGAAAACGTTTACATGGGTAAAGATCATACTTTACATGCTAAAGTTGACGGTGTAGTTAAGTTTCAGAAAAAAGCAAACAACAAATCTTTTGTTTCAATTGTTCCTTTCGAAGCTTAGTAGTAACCCTACGCATATAAAAAACCCACTCAAATGAGTGGGTTTTTTGTTTTATGGATCTTTTGTTTAACTTTTTAGTATGGCTAAGAAATCTTCTCTTAAAATCTCTGTCGCGCCAAGGCTTTCCAGATGGTCATTATGCACCTGGCAGTCCAATAGTTTGTAGTTTTCTTTTTCAAGGTGTTTAGCCAGTGCTATAAAAGCAATTTTTGATGCATTCGATACTTTAGAAAACATGCTTTCTCCGCAAAATATATGACCAAGGTCTATACCATATAATCCGCCAACTAATTTATCGTCCTGCCATACTTCTACAGATTTGGCATAACCCAGTTCGTGAAGCCTGCAATAAGCCTCAACCATTTCGTCGGTTATCCATGTGCCTGGCTGCCCGTCGCGTTTAATAGTGCGGCAGTTGGTGATCACTTCTTTAAAAGAAGTATTAAAGGTGATTTTAAAAGTATTGCGGTTTAAAATGTTACGCATGCTTTTAGAAATCTTTAAATCTTCAAAAAACAACACCATTCTTTCAGGCGGACTCCACCATAATATAGGTTCGTCATCTTCAAACCAAGGAAAGATGCCACTCCTATAAGCCAGCAACAGCCGTTCTGGCGAAAGATCACCGCCAATAGCAACTATGCCTTCGGGGGAAGCATGATTTACGGAAGGGAAGAATAATTCGCGGGAAAGAAAATACATTTATGTACTAGTTTATATAGCAGTTCAAATTTACACATTATATATAAACAGTGAAAAGTGTATGATAAATATATCGCGAAAACTTAATAGACAGTAGAGGGTGGGAAAGCCAAAATCCAGCAGTCTATCTGTGATTTTTATCCTTAATTTTTGTTAAAAATGCTAAAATAAAATCCAAAACTATTGTTTTGTTATATTGTTTTATTGAGTGTGTTAAATGTATTATTTATAGGTTTTTTCTGTAATATAAATGTAGTTTTGCATCCAAAATACAAGAGATGAAAGATAACTTTTTGATTATAAAATTTACAAAAATAGTATAGCATTAAGTAATTGAAACGTATTGTGTTTTAGCTAAATGTATGCGGAAGACTGGTGGTTCGGTCTTCCGCTTTTTTATATTGAAAATATTCAAATAATGTTTATTTATATGAATATTAAATATTGGTCTTAAAAAAAGCAAATCACAATAATGTATTTTAACTTTTGCTTAACTTTTTCGATAGTTTTATTGTAAGTTTTATTTGATTAAATATGCTAATATTGTCAATGGATATCCAATTGAAAAATTATTACTAACGTCGGTATTACTGACAAAAAAATACAAAACTTTAAAATGAAAAAATTAATACTGCCTTTTATGGTATTGATTTTGAGCGCCAATGTTTTTATAAGTTGTTCAGGAGATGAAGCCGCGATGTCTAAATCTCAAACATCAGGAAAAGCACTTGCTACACCTAAAGTTAATCTAAGTAATACTATTAATTCTTTTGTAAGTTCCTTTTATAATACACAATATATATATGGGAAGCAAATTGAATCAATATCAGACGAGGGTAAGATTCTTGTAACTGAAGTTAGTCCTTTAGCAGATGTAAGAGCAAGAGGTTATGTTGTTACAAATAAGGATAATGGAGATTTTCTATATTTTATAGATGTTGATAGAGTAAACAATACGTTTAGTACTTATGAGGCAGTAACGAATATTTCTGATAGTGATGTTATTGATGTAAATGATCCTATTTATGTAGGAAATCAATATGACATGATTGAATTGATTCAAGCTCGTAATGATTTTGGTTTACAAAAAGGGGGTGGTTTTTTCTTTTTTGGTGTAAATATTGATTTAGGTAATTTCTGGACGAATGAAAAATCAGATGGACCAATTGTCAAAAATCTTAACGCTGACGGTACTGTTGACTGTGTGCAGGTCAAAACCGTTGTTAAAAGAAGGTTTTGGATTAAATGGAGTACAACAAGTCATGAAGTTACTGTTCCTTGTCCGTAATTATTTATTATAGAGTATAGATGACATTTAAATTCTTATTATTTAAGGTAGTGTTTTTTTTCGCAATTACAATTTTACATGCTCAAGATACTGTGCAGATGAAAGAAGTTTTAATCGAAAAAGATTTCACTAAAAAAGAGAAGTTAAAGAGTGTTTATTTTGGTAAAAACTCCACATATCTTTTAGTTAATTTGTTTTTTGATGATATTCCTGAGTATTATCTGGTAGATAATATTCCTTATGGGGGTATAAAGGAATTGACTTTGTTTTTTTGTCCTTCAAGTAAGTCTACAGAGATTTTAATGGAGAATGGGTATCGTTTTGATAAAGTTAATAATACAGAATTTGAATTGACAATTTATAAGGTTTCCGATGAGGGAAGCTTAGGGGATAAAGTTAATCAAGTTGCAATACCTATTGTTCTTGAACAAAATAAAAGTGATGCTACTAGAAAAATAAAAATTGATATTTCTAAGTATAATTTTATTGGGGATAAATTTTTTGTATTCTTAAAAAGAATTTCTGATGCATCTTGTTATGAATGCTATTATTATTTGCCAGTATCTTATTTAGCGGACAGAAAATTAATTTATGCTTATAATAAAAAAGAGCTTATGCCTTTGTATACGAAAGGATTAAGAGTAAAAGTGCAAACTTTAACAAGAGATTATTAGTTTGTATTTTTGAATGAAAAAATCCCGATAAGTACTGCTTATCGGGATTTTTTATTTTGGTTTTCTTTTTAAAAAGGAAGATCGTCGTGCTCTTCTTCTTTAAAGCTTGTAGCAGGTTCAAAAGCATCACTTGCCGATGTTGGCTGTGGCGCTTGTTGGTAACTACCACCTTGTGGTGCTTCCGGCTGTGCTTTTTCTATTCTCCAGCCCTGTATAGAGTTAAAGTATTTTGTTTCACCTTGTGGGTTAACCCATTCTCTTCCTCTAAGGTTTATGGAAATTTTTACAGGTTCTCCTGCTTTGTAGTTATTAAGCAGGTCACATTTGTCCTGAGTAAATTCTATCATGATGTGCTGTGGATACTGCTCATCTGTAGTGACTACTATTTCTCTTTTTTTGAAACCGTTGCTTCCAAAAGCTTTGGTTTCATCGATCATCTTAATTCTTCCTGAAACTTCCATAATGTAATTGTTTGTTGTTTTCTGCCGGGGCAGCTATCGTTAATATTAAAAATTATTCTTAGCAAGAAGTACCTTCCATGCGGTAATTACTTCGTTGTTATCAAGGTATTCCTTGGCTTTCAGGAACTTCTTAGTCTCATCATCTGAGCTTAAAATCGCTTTTACTTCGAAGCTTTCTTTTACAAATATACTAACTTCTTCGTCAGTAGGCAATGTTTCTGTATTACCTAATTTGCCTAAATCATTACCGTTAAAAAAACTGCTTTCTTTTATAAAATCAGGAATACTATCTACACCTATGCCTAATGTGGTTAAGGGTTTTTCTACTTCAAACAGGCCTTCTGCAGAGCGGGAATACCAGTTGCCGCCCAAACGCGATACCAGGTCTATTTTATGCTGGTCTATGCCGCCGTTATCATCTAAAATGCTTTCATGTATGTGCATTTTAAGTACTTCGCATAGTATAAGGTTACCGGCTCCGCCTTCGGTTCCAAGGGCGATAATTTCGTTAACACGACACTCAAATTGTACCGGTGCTTCTTTTACTCTGTATGGTTTAACCATGTCAGATGGTATCATAGTAAATCCGGCTTTCTCAAACTCATTAATACCAGCGGCATATTCAGTACTTGAAAGCGATACCTGCTCTACCATTGCATAGTTCACTACGTTAATAACCACTTCACGGTTAAGTTCGGCGTTCATTAGCGTGTGTTTGGTAGTATTATCGCGTACTCTTCGTGAAGGCGAAAATATTAGTATAGGCGGGTTGCTACTGAAAATATTAAAGAAGCTAAAAGGCGATAAATTAGGTATGTTATTTCTATCTAAAGTACTGGCTAAGGCAATAGGACGGGGTCCAACAGCGCTTTGTAAATAGCCATGCAGCTTTTGTGTAGTAAGTTCTTTTGGGTCTATAGTTAACATGGTAGTTTTTTTGTTATGCAAAGATAATTTTTCTCTGAAATAATCGGGTACTATTAACGTTAGTATAGGTTACATTTTATACAGGCTTTTTTGCAATAACCGAGTGCCTAACTTTTGTTATCTTTAAGCCACAAATTATACCCTATGCAGTTTACAGATAAAAGAAGCATTACCCGTTGGATAATTATTTCAGCATCGTTTCTTATAGTTTTATTTATACTTTGGAATACGTATTATCTCTTTCAGATATTTAAACAGGAGGAGAAAGATAAAATGCACGTTTGGGCGGGTTCTATGGAGGAATTCAATAATATCAACTCAGCAGCTGATATAAACTTTTTAACCCAGATAATTGAGAGTAATACTACAATCCCTATTATCAGGACAAATAATAAGGATAGTATTACCGGGACTAAAAATATTGATGACGGGATTGTGAACGATACATTGCAATTGCGAGCATATTTGGAAAGATTTAAAAAACAAAATGCAGCTATAGTAATGCATCATCCAATAGCTAGTAATAATCAGTATATATATTATGGTAATTCTACATTACTTAATGTCCTGAAATATTACCCAATGGCTCTCGGGCTTGTAATAGTGCTTTTTGGTGCTGTTATTTATAATTTTTATCGTGCTACGAAGATGGGGGCGCAAAGTAAACTTTGGGCGGGTATGGCAAAAGAAACTGCCCACCAGATAGGTACACCGCTATCGTCATTATTGGGGTGGATTGAGATTATGAAGGCAGATAATGTTGATGAAACTACAGTAACCGAAATTGAAAAAGATGTTGCCCGATTGCAAACTATTGCTGAGCGTTTTTCTAAAATTGGGTCGGAGCCTTTGTTGGAAGAGTTGGATATCGTTGCTGAGACCGAGAAGTCTTTTGAGTATTTAAGATCAAGAGCTTCTAAACAGGTAGAGTTCTTTTTTATGTCACCTAACCACCCGGTAAAAGTGATGATTAATCCTGAACTGCACAGTTGGACGGTAGAGAATTTAGTGAAAAATGCTATTGATGCCATGAAAGGTAAAGGCAGGCTGGATGTTATTATACGGGAAACCGATAAGTTTGTTAAGATAAAAGTATGCGATTCTGGTAAAGGGATTCCTAAAGCGCAGTTTCGAAAAGTGTTTGAACCTGGTTTTACCACCAAAAGAAGAGGGTGGGGACTTGGGTTATCTTTAACCAAACGTATTGTGGAAGAATATCACAAAGGACGGATAAAGGTGCTTTCTTCTGAAATTGGAAAAGGGACGGTGATGGAAGCCAGTTATAAAAAGATATAAAAAAAGCGGAACATAATGTTCCGCTTTTTTTATGGTGTACTGGTATATATGTATGTTATTTTTGGATTTCCCGAAGCTTGTTCTATTTCAAGCGCTTTAGAATTAAGCTTTTTAATTGTATAAACATTTGTTACGCCATTTACCACTGTTGTAAGCGATTTTTCTGCCGCAGTATATGTGCCTGTTGCTGTGTCCGGATCTTCCTGGCAGTTAAAGTAATCTACTTCTTTAGCTATATTGCCTCCGCTAAATTCAGTATAGTCTTTACCACAAGGCTGGTGTCCGTCATATTCTACAGTTTTTCCTGCTACAACATAAGAAACGTTATACCATCTTTTTGTCAGCTGGTTCAGGTTAATAGAAGATCCCGAGTCGTCATCACTTGAGCAGGCGGTTAAGCAAAGTAGTGCTAAACCCAAACCAATTAATTTTTTCATGATATTTTGTGTTAGATTCAAGGTGCAATGATATAAAATAATATTAAAAAATCCAGTTAATTTTCTAATAATAAAAATGGATGGTAATTTCATTAAAACAAAAAAGCAGGAATTACTTCCTGCTTTGTGTAATAGTATGTACTAATCTATAAATTAGCATTGATGGCTTTTGCCAGTGCTTCAAATTCTTCTTTTTCAAGTTTTACCTTGTTCACGAAACGCATTTCATCCATTTCATTAAGAGGAATAAGGTGTACATGGGTGTGTGGTACTTCAAGACCTATAACCGCTACGCCTACTCTTTTGCAGGGTACAGTTTTTTCCAGTGCTATTGCTACTTTTCTTGAAAATTTCATCAATCCCAGGTACTGCTCTTCATCCATGTCAAAAATCTTATTGATCTCTGTTTTTGGAATACAAAGTGTGTGGCCTTTGGCATTTGGATTTACATCTAAAAATGCCAGGAAGTTGTCGTCTTCAGCTACTTTATAAGCCGGGATTTCTCCGTTAATTATTTTGGTGAATATAGAGCTCATAACTTAGTCTCTTGATATTTCTAATACTTCAAATTTAAGTGTTCCGTTTGGTACATTGATCTCGGCAATTTCACCTACAGATTTTCCAAGAAGACCTTTGCCTATTGGAGATGTAACAGATATTTTTCCGGTTTTAAGGTCGGCTTCACTTTCGGCAACAAGAGTATATTTCATCTCCATTCCGTTACCCTGGTTTTTTATTTTTACGGTAGACAGCACAAGTGCTTTAGAGTTGTCAAGCTGCGACTCGTCGATAAGACGTGCGTTAGACACAACTTCTTCCATTTTAGATATTTTCAGTTCAAGCAGACCCTGAGCTTCTTTAGCCGCATCATACTCTGCATTTTCAGAAAGATCTCCTTTATCTCTTGCTTCAGCAATAGCAGCCGATGCCTTAGGCCTTTCGATGCTTTTTAGCTGATCAAGTTCATCTCTTAACTTTTTTAATCCTTCTGCTGTGTAATAAGATACTGTACTCATAACTTCGTCGTTTATATAAATAGAAAAAATCCCATCAGGACGGGATTTCTCACTGCAAAGATAATATTTTTTTGATATTTCAATTTTTAAATATGCAATAGCATACGTCAAAGTTAATTAAATTAAATTTGTTTCATAATTATAACGCTAAAAAATTACAACATGAAAAAATATATTTTATTACTATTAATACTACCTTTTATTGGTGCCTGCAGTAAAGATGACTTTACAAATAACAACAGGTATTTACCAAATTATAATTTTTCGATAGATATTAATCTGGATCTGCCTTTGTATAGTCAGCTTCAGTTTCCTTCAAACCCGGTGCGTGTTACTCAGTTGGGTATTGGTATTAATGGTGTTATTGTGATGAATGTAGGCGGAAGTTATACGGCTTTTGAGGCGAGCTGCCCTAATCAGGCCTTGAGCAATTGTTCTGTGCTTGAAATAAAAGGGATATTAGTAAAATGCCCTTGCGATGGAGTAGAGTATAGCCTCTTTACCGGGCAGCCAAGCACTAAGGTAGAGTTTCCTTTAAAGCAATACAGAGTGCAAATGCTAGCTCCTAATATGTTAAGGGTATACAACTAACCTATGCCGGTTATTAAAATAGAAATGGTTATCAATGCTCCTATTGAGGTAGTATTTGACCTTTCAAGAAGTATTGATCTTCATACTATATCTACCGCGCATACTGGTGAGCAGGCTGTAGCCGGAAAGACATCAGGACTTATAGGCATGGGAGAAACGGTTACCTGGAAAGCAAAGCATTTTGGAATAACACAATTGCTTACCTCTAAAATAACAGGGTTTGATGCTCCGTTCTATTTTGCAGATGAGATGGTGTCTGGAGCTTTTAAGGGTTTTAAGCATGAACATATCTTAAAAGAGCAAAATGGGATGACAGCTGTGACAGATATTTTTAATTACCAAAGCCCATATGGACTAGTTGGACATTTGGCAGATGTACTTTTTCTTGAAAAATATATGAAAGAACTTCTTTTAAAACGAAATGAAATTATCCGGGAATATGCAGAAGATGCAGAAAAAACACAGAGCATTTTGAAGTTCAAGTAATAGAATAACAGACAAAAACAAAACAGGGGAGCCAATTGGCTCCCCTGTTTTGTATGAGTAGTAATTTTTTTAGTTGGATCTTTAGAATTTAAATGTTGCTCCTACAAGAAAGTTTATACCTGCCTGCGGGTAATAATATGGGTCGCCATACATATATCCGTTAGATACATACTCTTGGTCAAAGACGTTATTTACGAGTCCGGTTAATACAATAGCTTTAAAAATGGATTTTAGCCTAAATTCATAGCTTACATTAACATCTGTTGTAGAGTAGCCATTAAGCTTAGAGTTGCTTGCTTCTAAATTGTCCATGTACTGCTTACCAACAAATTTTGTAGCCAGCATTGCATGCCAGTTTTTGTAGTTATATAACAATTGGTTAGTACCTATAAAGTTTGGTGAAAATGCTATTTGAGTATTACCCAGTTTTTGCACTCCGGCTTCGGTTTCGTTAAAGAAGTCGATGTTCTTATTATCACTTACCGCGATATTTGGCCTAAGTACAAAATTATCGGTCAAGGATATCGTTGCGTCAATTTCAAGACCTAAACGGTAACTGTCGCCACTGTTAGTATAAACAGGTGCGCCTACGTCATTTAAAGCTCCTGTAAGCACTAATTGATCTTTATACCTCATGTAGTATCCATTAATATTAATGGCGTGCTTACCAGTATTAAATCTCCAGCCTAACTCAAAGTCGTTTAATTGTTCTGGTTTAGCACTGCCATTTTCATAATCGTCACGACGCGGCTCTTTATTTGCCCTGCCATAAGAAAAATAAATATTGTTTTTTATATTTAGACTATAAGTAATACCTGCTTTCGGGTTAAAAAAGTTAAAGGTATCGTTTACAGGATCTGCTAATACACCGTCTGCTTTATAGTTTACTTTTCGGTATTGTAAATCACCAAAAAGGCTCCATTTTTCGGCAACTTTATAAGTCGCTTTAGAATATACGTTAAAGTCTGTTTTCGTAGCGTTGTCATTATAGTACCTGTCATCCGGTTGCACATTTCCGGAATAAGAAGCCCATATCACTTCACCAAAGTGATCTCCTTCATACCTGTTCCATGCACCGCCTACCATCACATCAAGATCGTCATTTTTATAATTGGCAGAAAAAGTAGTACCATAAAAATCGTTTACAAGCCATTTTCTGGTAACTAGGTCACCCTTAGTTACTACAACACCATCTATGTTAACAGGTTGTAATCCATATTTAGAGAATTTAGCATCGTCCTGGTAGTTTTCATAATAACCCTGACCTACAGTGTAGTGGGCGGCAAGGTTTGTTGTCCAGTTGCTGCTTAGTTTTTCATTCCAATGCAATTGATAATGATTTTGCTCGTAGTTATCGGTTTCATTGTCATAGAATTTAACGCTCCCATTAGCATCTGTATACATTCCTGATGTGTTGAAACGCCTGTTACTTTGTAGTGTTGCAGTATCAATACCGTTCCATGCCTGGTATGTCTTTTCTTTTCCGCCAAAGGTTATGGCTTTAATTAATGTAGTATTGCCTACATATGTGGCTTGTAGAAAATAAGATTTAAGGTTGGATGATGCTCTGTCTATATATCCGTCAGATGCGATGTTTGATAATCTTCCGGCAATCTCAACCTTGTTATTCATTAGTCCTGTACTAAACTTTACAGTGTGCTTACGTGAGTTGAAGCTTCCAAAAGAGTTGGATATTTCACCACTTGATTGCTGCTGAAAAGCATCTGTAAGTAAGTTAAGACTGGCACCAAAAGCACCTGCACCGTTTGTAGAAGTACCTACGCCACGTTGTAACTGAATGTTTTCTACAGATGAGGCAAAATCGGGCATGTTTACCCAAAATGAACCCTGAGATTCTGAGTCGTTAAAAGGAATACCATTTAATGTTACGTTTACACGGGTAGCATCTGCACCCCTCACGCGCATAGAAGTGTAACCAATACCATTACCGGCATCAGTAGTTGTTACTACAGATGGCAGGTAATTTAATAGTACAGGGATGTCCTGGCCTAAATTTCTTGGAGCCAGTTGTTGTTTACTTATATTACTAAAAGTAACGGGAGCCTGAGCCGTGGCACGTACAGATTGTACCAGTACTTCCTCCAGTTTGTAATCTTTTGTTTTTGTTGAGTCTTTTTGCACTTCCTGTGCAAAGGCAGTTAAAGAGAAAAAGCCAAATGCTAAAGATGAACCAAGCAGTCTTGGGATTTTACTTTTTTTAGAAAAAGTCAATAAGGTTTTCATTCGTAAAATAGTTTACAAATAAAAGGGGTAATTATTCTTTTGTTTTTAATGGTTTACTGACAACATTGTGATATGTGCTTCACAATGTTGTCTTTTCCCTTGGCAGCATTACCTGCCCAGGTTCTTTGGGTATAATCTCAGCTCGTTATTTAGAGCACCCCTTTGAGACGGCGCAAAAGTAATAAAAAGATTTTTAGATTGTGAGATTTTTAGATTATTAGAACGAAAAGCTAGGCGTTTCTATTTCTTATGATCTATTTTAAAGCACTAGATAGAAATGGATTTAAGATCTAATGATTTGATATCTAGTAATAAAAATTTAATGTTCAGGTCTTCTGCGCGATTGTTTTTTATCGGCCTGGCGTCTTTTGTTTTCTATACGTTTTCTAATAACAGCACGCGGAACTTTAGTAGGTTTCCTTGGTTTCTCTTCTTTAAGAGCATTTTCGATCATTAAAAGGAATCGTTTTATAACGATATCTTTATTACGAAACTGGCTTCTGTCTTCATCGCATTGAAGTATCAGTACTTTATCGTTTGTGAGTTTTGAAGCAAGGCGGACTTCTGCCAATGCTTTTTCTTCTTCTGTAAGCGCGCGTGATGCAGTAAGGTTAAAGCTAAGTACAACTTTAGACGAAACTTTGTTTACGTTCTGTCCGCCGGCACCACTGCTTCTTACGGCTTTAAAGTCAAGTTCTGATATAATTAATTCTTTGTTCATTGTATATTATCCATCGCTTGCTATTCAAGAGATGTGGTTTTATGTAAGTTATGTATACAGATTGCAGAATCTGAAATTATTGTGGCTGATGCGCAGGTTTTAATAAGTCGTTTACTGTTTTTACCGGATTAAAAGTTTCCAAAGGAACTTCTACAAATACAGTTATCCATCCGGCCATAGCGCCATTCCATAATCCGGGTAATTCATATGATTTTACTTCTTTACCCAATCGGCTTTTATAAGTAATAAATCCGGAGGAACTATCTACAAAATCCTGCAGATTAAAGAATTCACCTATATAGTTTTTTAATCCGCATACTAAATCAACAGGGTTAAAATGGGTCGAATTAGAAAATAATTGTTGCTGTGTTTTGTTTTCAAGATCAACCTGAGAACTTTCTACGATCTGTAGTGACAAATTACCATTTTTCTCTACAATCCAAAAAGGGCCACCTCCCGGCTCACCTTCATTTTTCACCATACCGCATATACGAATAGGTCTGTTAAGCAGCTGTGCAGCATATTCAGTTTTGTGTGCAAGCGTATATTTAGATATGTCTGTTGGTATATGCTGTGAAAGTTTTTCTTTAGCAAAAGTAAAGATGGATTCTATACACTCTTCTGAAATATCGTTTTGAGCAATTTTTTCTAAATAAGAGAAAAGCTGTTCTTGTAATTGTATAAGTATACCAGCCAGCGCTTTTTTATATAGTGCAATGGTTTTAATGTTGTTATGGCTTACATTGTCTATGTTTTTTATAAAAACAATATCTACATCCAGTTTTCCAAGGTTTTCTATAAGAGCACCGTGACCGCCCGGCCTAAAAAGTAATTGTCCGTTTTCTTCTCGAAAAGGAGTATTATTTATTGTTACAGCAAGGGTGTCGGTATACTTTTGCTGATAGGAGAAACTCACGTTAATTGTTGTACAGGACTCTAATTCAATTCCGGTTTTTACTTCATTGATACTATCTAAAAAGCCATCAAGATGATCTTCGGATATGGTAAAGTGTACATAGGCCTGTTTTTGAGAGCTGGTATAAGCCACACTTTCTTTTAAATGTTCATATATTGGAGTAGCAATAAAGTCGCCATATTTATGAAACGGAAGTATGCCTTTAGGTTTATTTGCAAAATCAAATGATTTGTCTTCTAATAAGGTCTTTATAAAATAATAGGCCTTTTGGTCTTTTCTCCAGCCAGGGTTATTTTGTTTAAATGCCTCTGAAACTTCTTTATAAAACGGAAATTTATCTAAACCAACAAGAAATACATTGAGTTCGCTTTGTTTTTTACGGTTTATATATGCATTTATAGTTTCTTTGGCAGGATCGAATTCTGCAATAAATTCAATAAGAAATTTAAACATCCTGCTTGCTGCTCCAGATGATGGTACAAACTTGGTGAGTTTAAAATTGTCTTTTTTGTCATCAAAATAAGAAGCATATTTTTGGGCTGCATCATAAGGCATTGCAAAAATGCCATCTTCCAAACGAGCAGGTTTTTTTAATGTTGTTTTTGCTATTCCGTTCTTAAAAACGTGGAGCTGCTGTTTTATTTTTTCAAGAGGAATTCCCCTCTGCCAGATGTCCGTTAAATCAGAAATGCTAAACTCCATATCTAAAGCTATTTTTAGAGAAGTTAAAACAGCTTTGCATTGTGCTGTAAATTCTTCGGGAGTAGTAGTGGTAATTACAATATGCGAACTGTCATTTTTTTCGAGGGAGCGCAATAGTTTTTCAATGTTTACATCGGAATTTTCATCTGCAGCTATAATAAAAAGATTGGTACTCTTGTCGTTTTCGTTCAGGGCAATATTTATGCTTGCCGTTCTGAATATAAATTCACGCGCATCTTTACCATCTGAGTCAATAAATGTTGTTAATTCACTTGTTAACTCTCTTCCGTTTAGGTTATTTCCGTAAACAGTAATGTTTATTATGTTAGCTTTTCGTTTTGTAATGCTCTCTTCCATGACAGGTAGCCAAAAATGGCAATTATAGTTAAAACTATATTCAAAATACTCGTAAGGGTATAGCCCTTAAGAAAAAACAGGGGGATGGCAATAATGTCGCCTGCAATTAAAAATAACCAGTTTTCTATCTTGCGTTTGGCCATTAGCCACATTCCCACAAAAAATAAACCGGTTATAAAAGTATCAATATATGCCCACCAGTAGGTAAATTTATTAAAATAAATATAAACAATAGAAACGCCAATTATCGACCCCAGAAAAATCACTGCCGATTTTGTCCTGTCGGATGCTGTCATCATTGTAATTTTAAGCAGGTCATGATTTGTATTGTCTTTACGGCTCCAAAGCAACCAGCCATAAATACTCATGTAAAAGTAATAGGCATTGATGATAAGGTCTCCATATAAATGCCACTTGAATAGCAGGTAAACATAGATGGCTGTACTTATTAATCCTGTAGGATATACAAGAATGTTATTTTTTTTAGAATATACCACGCTAAAAATTCCAAATATGGTAGCGATAAGTTCCAGTATGATATGCAGCGTACTATAATCTTTATACTGCCCGAAAAGAAAATCGAAAATTGTTATCATTATTACTGTGTGGTTTTAGTACCTAAGCAATACACTAAAATAAAATCTTCAATTTCTTCAAAGAAAAAAGGATAGGTTTCGTTTATCTCTTCAAATTGAACCGATGCTGTTCCTGTTTTTTCTTTCAATTCGAATGGAAAAACATAAATATTCTGCTTAAAGCTGAGTCCGCTTCGTGACATCATTTTATATACCGCTTCTTTTACACCCCAAATCACCATTAATTTTTGCATGTACAAACTAAGGTGGAGCGGATCTAGATAAGCGAATTCGGGTTCTATGAATTTATTAGCAATGGTAATTATTTTTTCCCGTTGCAGTTCCATGTCTATTCCTATTTCGCGGCTGCTTATAATAATGGCCGAAAAAGCATAAGAATGGGTTATGGATATATGTTTGCCGTCTTTTAGATGTGGTTTACCATCGGTGTCATAAAACAAATCAAAATCAGTATAGCCTATTTCCTGCATAAGCATACGTACACCCAGGAAACCTTTTTTATGCAGTTCAGATTTCATACCGTTTAATCTTAAAGAACAAACATCTTTAAGCTGTACCTGCTGCGACAGTTCTTCGAGACTTTCTGTATTCTTCCAGATGAGCAGTTGGGTATCTGCATCTATTATAATCGATTTGTATAAAGGCATTGATCGTTGTTAAGGCCGAAATCATCTTCTTGTTTACCAAACAATTATAGTAACGGCATAAATTTTTAATTTGTTGTTAAAATCGGTTGATTAAAAACCAATTCACTAAATTTGCAAAAATTTTTTTGCTAATACAAATATACAATATTCATGAGTACTACAACGCTGCCTTTTGTGGCATATAAAGTAAAGGATATTTCGCTTGCGGAATGGGGTAGAAAAGAAATTGGCCTTGCAGAAGCCGAAATGCCGGGATTAATGGCACTTCGTGCAGAGTTTGGTGCACAGCAGCCACTTAAAGGTGCGCGTATTGCTGGTTGCCTTCACATGACGATCCAAACAGCTGTTCTTATCGAGACATTAGTTGCATTAGGTGCAGAAGTTACCTGGAGCTCATGTAACATTTTCTCTACACAAGACCATGCTGCTGCTGCTATTGCCGCTGCAGGTATACAGGTTTATGCATGGAAAGGCCTTAACGAAGAGGAATTTGACTGGTGTATAGAGCAGACTTTGTTTTTCGGCGAAGACCGTAAATCACTTAATATGATCCTTGATGATGGTGGAGATCTTACCAATATGGTGTTCGATCGTTTCCCTGCGCTTGTAGATGCTATCAAAGGTCTTTCTGAAGAAACTACTACAGGTGTTCACCGTCTATACGAAAGAATGAAAAACGGTACACTTGTTATGCCGGCTATCAATGTTAATGATTCAGTTACTAAATCGAAATTCGATAACAAATACGGATGTAAAGAAAGTGCTGTAGATGCGGTTCGTCGTGCTACAGATCTTATGCTTGCCGGTAAAAGAGTTATCGTTTGTGGATATGGTGACGTAGGTAAAGGTACTGCTGCTTCTTTTAGAGGTGCGGGTTCTATTGTTACTGTTACTGAGATCGATCCTATCTGTGCGCTTCAGGCTGCTATGGATGGTTATGAGGTTAAAAAACTGGATACAGTTATCGGTACTGCAGATATTATCATCACAACTACAGGTAACAAAGATATCGTGGTAGGCCGTCATTTCGAAAAAATGAAGGACAAGACTGTTGTTTGTAACATCGGTCACTTCGATAACGAAATTGACATGGCTTGGTTAAACAAAAACCATGGTGCATCTAAAATCGAAATTAAGCCTCAGGTTGATAAATATACGATCAACGGTACAGATATCATTATTCTTGCAGAAGGTCGTCTTGTGAACCTTGGTTGTGCTACTGGACACCCTAGTTTTGTTATGAGTAACTCGTTTACTAACCAAACTCTTGCTCAGCTTGAACTTTGGACAAACAGTGATGCTTACGAAAACAAAGTATACATGCTGCCTAAACACCTTGACGAAAAAGTGGCTTCACTTCACCTTGCTAAACTAGGTGTAGAGTTAGAAACACTTAATGATGAGCAGGCTGCTTACATTGGTGTAGAAGTACAAGGTCCATTTAAACCGGAGTACTACAGATACTAATTTTTAGATTTTGTTCTGAAGTTAAGATCATTTACAAATAAAAAACCCTCGCTGTAAAGCGGGGTTTTGTTTTTTATAGGATTTGAATGTAGTTTTTCTAATATCTTAATAAAATCTATTTTCTCGTCCAGCATTCCATAATGTGGTCGTTTACCATACCGGTTGCCTGCATATTGGCATATATAATGGTTGAACCTACAAATTTAAATCCGCGTTTTTTTAGGTCTTTGCTTATCTCGTCAGAAAGGGGAGTGGTGGCAGGTACCTGAGCCATCGACGTGAATTTGTTGTCTATTTGTTTTCCATTGGTAAAATTCCAATAGTATTTTGAGAACGAACCAAACTCCTCCTGAACTTTCATGAACGCTTGTGCGTTACTAATGGCAGAAAGTACTTTTAATCGGTTACGGATGATTCCGGCGTCCTGTAATAAGGCGTCTATTTTTTCCTGATCGTATTGCGCGATTTTTTTATAATCAAAATTGTCAAAAGCATTGCGGAAGGACTCACGTTTTCTAAGAATCGTAATCCAACTTAATCCGGCCTGAAACGTTTCCAGTAAAAGGAACTCAAACAGGGTTTGGTCGTCATGCACAGGAGTACCCCATTCGGTGTCATGGTATTTTTCGTAGAGCGCATCGCCTACGCACCATTTACATCTTAATTTCTCACTCATGGGGTTTGTTTTTATCGTTGTGAATGTACTTTTCTATAAGTGAATGTCCTAAATAGATAAGCGGGGTAAGTAACACAGCCTGCCCTAGTTTTACTAAATAACCTGTAAGTCCTGAAGATATATAAGTTTCAGTGTCCATAATGCCTGTGGCATAAAAAGCGATACCTAATACTATAAAGCTGTCAAAAAACTGAGAGATAACGGTAGATCCTGTACTGCGGAGCCATATCATTTTGTTGCCTGTGCGCTTCTTTACAAAGTGGAAGATTGTTATGTCAATTAATTGAGAAACTAAGAAAGCAGCAATACTTCCAACGATAATCCAGAGGCTCTGTCCAAAAACGCCGTTAAATTGAGAATCGGTTGTGCCCATTCCTTTTACTGCAGGAATCTGCATAGCCAGAAAGAGCAATATAAAGCAGTAGGCAATAAGGAATGCGGTAATTGTAGAAAGCCTGCGGACACCTTTTTCGCCAAAGTATTCATTAATAAGGTCTGTGGTAATAAACACTACAGGCCATGGTAAAATGCCTATACTCATAACGTATGGGCCAATGTGAATAAGCTTGCCGCCAATAAGTTCGGCAACTACAGCATTTGTGATAAATATACCGGCTAAAATAACATAGACGGTATCTTTTCTGGATTGAAACATAAGGAATAATCTAAAACATCAAAAGTAGGCAATTTGTTTGGGGTAATAAAAAATCTAAAAGTAAACGATTTTACATTGTTGCTATTGCAGTTTTGCTTCTGTTTTGATGAGTTTTAAATTCTCGTCATTTATATCAGTTTGATAGATATAAATTTTGTTTTTTTCCTGAAATACTCTTTTCTTAATTTCATCTAAAGGGATTTCTTCGCAAGCGGTTGGAATTAAAAAAGGAGGTATAAGCTGCTTCCATTCCCCGTTTTTAAAGGTATAGGTTGTCATGGTATAGGTGCAACCATTCATCGGTTCCTGGTAGATAGATAGCTCTTCATTTCCATCATTATTCAGATCACCTTCATTAATTAGTTTTGCAGCACAGCATCCTATGTTTAGTGAAGGAATATTTGCATTATCAAATTTTATAATATATTCTGCCGGAGTGCCATCTTCAAGAGGATTTCCAACTTGTTCCTTAATTTGCTGCAGGGACGCTTTTGTTTTATTTCCATTTCCCTGTAGGTCGATTTCTATTTCTGTTTCGGAATATAACTTTTCAGGTATAGCTTCAGCTGTTTTGTATGCCGGTTTAAATTGTACGGTGTCTGTTTGCTGTGTTTCTATCTTATTCTCTGTTGGTTTTTTATTGCATCCGAAGACGGATAAAAGAAGTAGAATGGCAAGTTTTTTCATTTGTTTGTTGATTAGTTTTCAAATGTACATAACCTCATGATAAAAGAAAAACCCCAAACCATTTCTGATTTGGGGTTTTATATATTTGTTTGCAGTTACTTAAGCAAGTGCAACTCTTTTGAAACCTGTAACAGTAAGTGAAGCATCAACAGATTTGATGTACTCGCTTACGCTTAGTTTGCTGTCTTTAATATAGTCTTGGTTTACAAGGGTGTTGTCTTTAAAGAAACGACCTAATTTACCTTTAGCGATATTTTCCAGCATTGCCTCTGGCTTACCTTCCTGACGAAGTAAATCTTTAGCGATTTCTATTTCTTTTTCTATAATTGCAGAATCAACACCTTCTTCGTTAAGAGCGATAGGAGCCATTGCAGCAGCTTGCATTGCAACGTTTCTTGAAGCTTCTTCAGCACCAGCAACGTTAGCAGAAAGGCTTACTAAAGTAGCGATTCTGTTACCAGCGTGGATATAAGAACCAACAAATGCACCTTCTAGTCTTTCAAAAGAACCGATCTCGATTTTTTCACCGATAACACCAGTTTGCTCAATAAGTTTCTCTTCAACAGTAATTCCGTTAAAGTCAGTAGCAAGAAATGCTTCTTTAGTATCAAAGTTAATAGCAAGGTTAGCAAGATCGTTAGCAAGTTTAACGAAAGATTCGTTTTTTGCAACGAAGTCAGTCTCGCAGTTAAGAGAGATAACTACACCAGCAGTTTTGTCAGCGTTAACAACAGCAATAACAGCACCTTCAGAAGATTCTCTGTCTGCTCTGTTAGCAGCTACTTTTTGTCCTTTTTTACGAAGGTTTTCGATAGCTTTATCAAAATCTCCGTCAGCTTCAACAAGAGCTTTTTTACAGTCCATCATACCGGCACCTGTAATTGTTCTAAGTTTATTTACGTCTGCAGCAGTAATATTTGCCATTTTGAATTGTATTTATAGTTATAAAAAAAAATAAGCCGTTATGTTGATAATGCTACAAAAGTAAACATGTACCAGCACAACGGCTTTATTGTAATGTTATCTTTATTCTTCTGTAGCAGCAGTTGGAGCTTCTGTAACAGGAGCAGCAACTTCAACAGCAGGAGCAGCAGCTACTTCAGCAGTTTCCTGACCTTCAGCAGAGAAATCATCTTTATCAGATTTTCTGTCAGAAAGACCTTCGATAACCGCACCGGTAACTAAAGATAAAATCTTGTCGATAGATTTAGAAGCATCATCATTTGCAGGGATAACATACTCTACCTGACGTGGGTCAGAGTTAGTATCTACCATTGCGAAAACCGGAATGTTTAATTTTTGAGCTTCTTTTACTGCGATGTGTTCAGCTTTGATATCTACGATGAATAACGCAGCAGGAAGCCTTGTCATGTCAGCGATAGAACCTAAGTTTTTCTCAAGTTTTGCACGTAGACGATCTACTTGTAGACGCTCTTTCTTAGAAAGTGTCATGAATGTACCGTCTTTCTTCATTTTATCAATAGAAGCCATTTTTTTAACAGCTTTACGGATAGTAACGAAGTTTGTTAACATACCACCAGGCCATCTTTCAGTGATGTATGGCATGTTTGCAGCCGCAGCTTTTTCAGCAACGATATCTTTTGCCTGCTTTTTAGTAGCAACGAAAAGAATTTTTCTGCCTGATGCAGCGATTTTTTTAAGGGCTTCGTTAGCCTCTTCAATTTTAGCTGCAGTTTTATATAGATTGATAATGTGAATTCCATTACGCTCCATATAGATGTAAGGAGCCATGTTTGGGTCCCATTTTCTGGTCATGTGTCCAAAATGAACACCAGCTTCCAGTAAGTCTTTAACTTCTACTTTATTTGCCATTTTTGTAATAGTTTACGTTCTGTTGAGTAATATAAGCAATGTACAAGTGGCGATAAAATTCCGGCCTTGCGCATTTAGATGCTAAACTAACTCCCGCCTCAACGGGCAACAACAACATTGTTTTTAAATTCAATAATAAAAATGAACTGTATCGGGAAAATCCCGATAGCAGCATATTAACGTTTAGAGAACTGGAATCTTTTACGCGCTTTCTTCTGTCCGAATTTCTTACGCTCAACCATTCTTGGATCTCTTGTTAATAGGCCTTCTGGCTTCAGGATGCTTCTGTTTTCAGCATCAACTTCGCACATTACTCTAGCAAGAGCCATTCTCACAGCTTCTGCTTGTCCTGTTGAACCACCTCCGTAAACATTTACTTTTACATCAAAGTTAGTTGCGTTCTCTGTCATTGCAAGAGGCTGCATTACTTTGTACTGTAAAGTAGCTGTTGGGAAATAAGTTGCGAATTCTTTTTTGTTTACCGTGATTTTTCCTGTTCCTTCTGTAACATAGACACGGGCAACAGCGGTTTTTCTTCTACCGATTTTGTGGATAGTAGCCATTACTTTAAGTCGTTTAGGTTAACGGTTTTAGGTTTCTGTGCATCATGTTTGTGCTCAGTTCCTACGTATACATTCAAATTACGGAATAATTCTGCCCCAAGTTTGTTCTTAGGTAGCATTCCTTTAATAGCTTTCTCTACTAAGATTGCAGGGTTTTTTGCCTGTAATACTTTAGCAGTTAAAGTTCTTTGTCCACCTGGGTAACCTGTGTGACGGATGTACGTTTTGTCATCCAGTTTGTTACCTGTTAGGTTGATCTTTTCTGCGTTGATAACTACTACGTTATCTCCACAGTCCACGTGCGGTGTATAATTCGTTTTGTATTTACCTCTTAAAAGCATCGCAACTTTTGAAGCAAATCGGCCCAAATTATGACCCTCAGCGTCTACAACGATCCACTCTTTCTGAGCGGTAGCCTTGTTAGCCGAAACTGTCTTGTAGCTTAATGTGTTCACAATAAATAATTTTAATTAAACATTCCATCCCCAATAAAGGGGTTGCAAAAGTACAACTATTTATGAGAAATTCAAATAGGAATAAAAAATTATTACAAACAGATAATTTTTTGAAGATGAGAGCGGTAAAGATACTTTAAATTTTTAACGAAACAAACCATTGACGAAGCACTAATGACTGTAATGATTTGTCTCTGTGAAGAATGTATCAATTATACAATTACCAGGAATTCATCAATTATATTTTCTTCACTTTGATCCGTATATAGGGTATACGTACCAATCGAAAGCAATCCATTTTCTATAAACAGATTGAGCTGTATCTGGATTGCTGGCGTAAAGATGAATTCATGATCGAGAAGTAATGATATAGATTTATTCTTTGCTAATGAAGGTGTTATTATAAAGTCACTTTTATCAGAAGCATTATAATGGCTGTGAGCTAAAGCATAATAATGTTCTTTATCTTTTAAAATTGTTTCAATAATGTCCATATATCAAACATACAAAATAATCATTATTCCAGTGTTCTTAATGTATTACTATAGGTAATAAGAAAGGGGATTGGTGCTCCCGGTTTTTTCATGACATAAATATATTTGTGTTTTTGGGCTTCTTTTGCAGGAAGGATTACTTCTTTTTTAGTGTAGTTATCAAATATTTTTGTGTCTACGGTATTGTCTATTCTTGTTACTGCTGCAAAACCGCTTTTTGTATTTGAAATTGCTGTAATGGTTTCCAGTGTTTTCTTTTCGTTAGATATAACGATTTTCTCTCCTTTATAATTTTTGGTCAATATCACGATTGAAGAATTTGCATCGGCAGCATTCAGCTTTTTTAATAAAGCATTCTTTTCTTTATCGGAAGCCGATTTAAAACCGTCTCGGTACTGTACTTCCGGTTTTGTATCGACAGTACTGCTTTTGCTGGTTTTAGTAGTGCTGCACATGGTCATTAAAAATGCTGTGGCTATTATCAGTAGTGTCTTTTTCATGGTAAATTATTTATAATGGTATTTTATGAATTGCCCTTCGACAGGCCGAGGGTAACAGTAATTGTTATAGCTCTCGAATTCTAAATTTAAAACATAGCCTTTGTTTATCCAGTACCTTTATGATTTATATAACAAAAGACCCACCATAATGGCGGGTCTTATTTTGAATTCTATATAACTAACTTCAACTATTTCTTGATTAACTTCATGGTGCTTTGGCGATTATCAGTGTCAGTTACTTTTACAATGTAAAGACCTGCGTTAAGACCATTAACATCATAAACCGTAAACGGCGCACTGCTGCCAAACGATTTTACCAATTGACCTGTTATACTGTATACTTCTACTTTTGAAGTCGCTACATTAAGGGTAAACAAGTCTGAAGCCGGGTTAGGGTAGAGTGCAACCTGTTGGAAGATATTATTATCTGTACCTAAAACCACCTGCTTATTTCCAAATATCCTGAATTCCCCCGGTTGTAAGTTTATTGGAGCTACAGGGTTTGTAATTTCAACAGCAGCATTATTCATAAGGTTGTACCAAGTTCCTGTAGCAGGGAAATCGGGTGTTATGTTTTGCGCAGTTACATAAAAGTTGGCTAAAATTACTACACTATTTAATTGTGTTGACGGCAATGATGCATCCGATACATATATTTTTGGTGTTAATGTATTTGTATTTGCCATTGTATAATTGCCTTCAAATACAGCTTCATCTTTTTTAAGCTGTATCATTCTTTTCCAGTCGTAGTATATCTTTTCTCGCTGTACTGTAGTAAGCCAGTTGTTCGTCCATTGCGGTTGTGGTTTAGTGTCTAGTTTACAGTCGCCATCTGTTCCTCCTGGTGCGTTAACTACTCCGTCATTGCAGGTGAAGATGGAAAGATCCCAACCCAGTTCACCAAAATGCCATATCATCTTAGGGCCAGGAACCAGTAAGTGTACTGCTCCCTGTGCACTTATTCTTGATAGTGCTACATTAAGGTCTTTTACATTGTGAGCGGTATTTACTGCGTTACCATATTGAAGGTTTTTATACATAAGCCTTTCTTCATCATGGCTCTCTGCATAGCCTACTACTCTTTTGCCTAAAAATCCGGCATGTGCATTATGACCTACACGGCTAATGTTAGCATTGTCTGCATAGCCCATTGTTAATTGGTTATAAGCATCGGTCACTTTACCCCATAACATAACACCTTTGCCTTCTTCAAATTTGTAGTTTGCCCATTCTTTTTCTTCAGCATCACTTCCTAAATGTTCAAAAATGGTATAGTGTGTTGGGTCCAGGCTCCATGAGTAATCAGCATATTCTTTAAGGATATCTACCCTGTCCTGCTGGTATGCATTGGTACAACCTTCGTCTTCAGCGGTACAATTCTGGGTGAAACCTTTGGTAAGGTCCCAACGGAAACCGTCTATTTTGTATTCTTCTATCCAGTGCTTTACAACCCTTTTCACATAGTTTTGGGTTCTTAGCTGTTGGTGGTTAAAGTCGTTTCCTACATTATAACTGTGTTTTGCCACGGTATTAAAATAAGGATTCTCGGTGCTGGGTTCTCCCCATCCGTCGCCGTCAGGGTCATTCATCCACATTCTGGCCATTGGGTTACGTCCAAATGCATGGTTTAATGCAACGTCCAGTATTACTGCAATACCATTTTGGTGGCAAAGGTCTATCAGTTCTTTAAGCTTGTCTGAGGGGCCGTAGAACTTATCATTCGCTAAATGAAAAGAGGTGTTATAACCCCAGCTCTCATTGCCTTCAAATTCCATTACAGGCATAAGTTCTAAGGCATTAATGCCTAGTGTAGTAAAATAGTCCATTTTGTCTATCAGATCTTGGTAATTCCTGTTGGAATCAAAATCCCTGACCAAAGCTTCATAGATTACAAGGTCTTCTTTTTTAGGTTTGGTAAAGCTTGTTACCTGCCAGTTATAAGCAACCTGCCCTGTTTGTAATACGGTAACTTCTCTTTCCTGTCCTGTAGGATATGCAGGCAGGTTTGGATAGGTTGATGAAGGGATGTACTGATCATCAAACGGTGATAATACCAGAGTAGAGTAGGGATCGGCGGTTTTTACTAAAGCAGGTGAGTTTGTAATAGGCGTTTGGTCTACTACCCAATATTGATAGCTGTATATTTCATTTGCGGTAAGTCCTGTTAATTCCAGCCAGAATTTTCCTGTTTCAGGATCTTTTTTCATGGCATGCGCCGATAATGGAGCCCAGTTATTAAAACTTCCGGCTACATAAATAAAGTCTTTTCCGGGAGCATCTAAAACCAGAGTTGCTTTAGTAGTATCTACATTATAGTTAATTCCGTCTTCCAATCCTGCAGGCATTGCCTCGGATACTGTAACCGGATTTACTATAACAGAAAAGAGTTTAGTAGACGCATTAGCACCTTGTGTAACCACAAGTTCATAGTTCTTGTTTTCGGTTATATTGGTATGATTATAAGTAAAACTTGCTGTTGAAGTATTTGTATTTATTACTTCACCGTTTGCTTTTAGAACATAGGAAGCATTTTCGCCTGTATTTGTCGCTGCGATATTCAGGCTTCCGCCCGAATTGATAATGGTAGTGCTGTTTTGTGCCGGAGATGTAAGGGTAACAAGGAAAGTGCCTACGTTAACTATTATATCCTGCGATTTTTTATCTCCATTGCCGTCTTTGGCTTTTATAAGAAAACCAATTCGGCCAATACCTGTCCTGTTAAAAAAAGCTGTAGGTGTTACGTTTAAGGTATAGGTATCGCTGCCTGCATTGTAAGTAAATTTATTAGCCTCGTTAGAGCTGATCCAGCTGCCGTTTGTTGGGCAGTCCTGGCTGTCCTCAAAATTAGTATCCAGCGACCACGCCCAAAGATAAATTGCATTGTTGGGAATGCCCCATGTAGCTTCGTTAATACTGGATCCGTTAACGGTGATGGTTATTGGTGTGCTTTCCTGAAAGCTTGCAGGTGTAATGCTATAGGTTATGGTTTGCTGCTGACTAAAGCCAAACAAACCACACAGTAAAAATAAGAGTGTAATTTTTTTCATAATAGAATAAATATAAAAGGGCTGAATGAACAGCCCTTTTTAGTTTAATATTTATATTCCCGTAAGGGTTGCGGCACCTTTAAAACCAATTTCCAGTTCTATGTTATGTTCTCCTGCCGTAACAGTGAAGTTTCCTGATCCATTGTCATAGGCTACTTTAGGGTCAGCATTACCAACCTGGAATTTCCACTCGCTTGCATAGATAAAATCTCCGGCATTTTTAGCCCTGAATTTCATTTCGTCTGCAGTTAAAGTAGCAGTGATCTTGAATTTATTGTTTGCAAAATCATATAACATCGGTGTTTCTCCGTCCCATCCACCAGGTGTTGCAGCACCTATAATGCCCCAGTTCATTTTAACCGATTTGTATGTAAGGTTATCTAAATCTACCTGTATGTAATAAAAACCATCACCATCTGTAGCTGCAACTTTAATGTCACCACCATTATCATTTTTAAGCGTTCCATCTGTATCAGCTTTACCATAATTACCATTAACAGCATTTACGTCATCCCAAGAACCTTGTACAGTAATAAATTTAAGTGCGTCATCAGCACCAACTTTCACATACGCTTCAAATAGTTTAGTAGTTCCGTCACCAATGTATCTCATCGCTATTCCTGTTTCAGGCTTCCATGCATCAGGACCATAATAAGCCTGAGGTTGTCCTACAAGGAAAAGTGTTGGGTCTGCAGCACTATAAGGAGTAACGGTAATAGATATAGCATTTGAAATCATTGGCATTGCTTTGTTGTCTCCTAAAGAAGAAACGATCCTTACATCCAGCTTAGCTGCTTCAAGAGGTTTCAAACCTGCTTTAAGTGCTTTATCGTTTAGATCGGCTACTGTCATTGAGTATACACGTTTGCTGGTGATTCCAGCGTCTATAACAGTTGCAAAATCTGTACCCGCTACGGCCATTTGAATGGTGTAGGTAATTTCTGTAGCTACATCATAGTTACCATGGTTCCATACCAGTGTTATGGCAGGGTTTTCTTTTAATTCTTTATCCAGTACAATAGCAGTACCATCCTGAGGAGATATAAGAACCGGAGCATCTGCAGCGGTAGCAACAGTTTTATCATCATCGCGGCTACATGACATTATAGAAAGAAACAGTAAAGAGATAACTGATAGGTTTAGTATTTTTTTCATTTTTATATTTTTTGGTGGTTAGTAGCCTGGATTCTGTTTTAAATTAAGGTTAGCCTGTAGTGCAGACTGTGGAATAGGGAAAACACTGTAAGTATCTGGTATTGATGCTCCGTCCAGTGTGTTGCCTTTCCATGGCCATAGGTAAGAAGAACCTGTAAATTTACCAAAACGAATAAGGTCTGTTCTTCTGTGTCCTTCAAAGTTTAGTTCACGGGCTCTTTCATCAAGAATAAAATCAAGCGTAAGATCTGAAGCTCCTATAAGTGTTGTATGGGCTCTGCCTCTGATAAGATTTACATAATCCAGTGCTTGTGATGCCGAACCTCCGGCTCCTCTGGCTACACATTCTGCATACATTAAGTAAGCATCTGCAAGTCTGAATAAAGGGAAATCGGTACTTGAAAAACTGGTAATAGTTGTTGGTCCGTTAAAACTGTTATTTCTAAATTTAATAGCAGGGTACCCGTCAGACCATTTTTTATAATCAGTCATTTCATAGTTATGACCTGTTGTCCAGAACAATTTAGCTCTGTCATCTGAAGATGTTTGAAGATTTCCAAAAAGACCGTACCATGCTTTTGTAGCTCTATGTCCCGTCCAGGCATCGGCAACACCAAAGTCATTAATACTCATCGTCTCTGTACTTGTAGAGCCATTTATCAAGTAAGTAGTGTTACCATAACTCTGGCTGGTTAATGCATCTGCAATAAGGGGGAAAATAACTTCTGTAGATGTATAATTATCTGCAGAGAACTGGCTTACAAAACTGTCGGCAAGTTTATAGTTGCCTTCTGTAATTACTTTGTTTACAAAAGTAAGAGCATCGCCGTAACGTTTAGTACCTGTATATACTTCAGCGTTAAGGTATAGTTTTGCCAAAAGCATACGCACTACCGATTTGTTTGCTCTGCCATATTGATTTGTAGCGTTTATTTTTCCTTCAATATCTAACAATTCTTTTTCTATATAGTTAAATAGTTCTGTTCTTGTAGATTCAGGCAGTGGTTTAGTACTTCCGTAGTTTTCTTCGTTAACAATTACACCTTTACCAAAACAGTCTATCATATAGTAGTAAGATAATGCTCTTATAAAACGAAGTTCACTTACTATTTGTTCTTCATTAGCAACATCTACCCTGTCTAATACAAGGATAATGTTTGTAGTTTGAGGAACGATATAATAAACCCTGTCATATAGATACCTGAAGAATTTATTGTTAGCATCCCATCTTGAAGTTGTGGTAAGCTGGTCAAGACCATCATCTCCCCAACGGTTTTTCATCGCATCTCCTGTAAAGTCCTGCAGGTTAACAATACTTCTTAAAAAAGCCGTTTCACCCGGATCCGGTCCTGTGATATCAGAACTTCCCGGACCTTTACTCCCTGATAGGGCAAAGGTTCCATACATTTTAGACAATAATCCTTCTATTGCATTAGGGTCTTTGGCTAAAAGATTTTCTAATGATAATTCTACTTTAGGTTTAGTATCAAGCTCGTCACTGCATGAAGAAAACAGCAGTGCCAGAGAGCTTAATCCCAGAATTATCGATGTACTTAATTTTTTCATATCCAATTTATTTTTAGAAGTCAAAATTTAAACCAAAACTGTATAGTCTTGGACGCGGATAAAAGTTGTTATCAAGCGCGTTAAAGTTTTCGGGATCCTGACCAGAGTATTTTGTTATTATAAATGCATTGTTTACTGCTGCATAAACACGGATTGATCCATATTTAGTTACTTCTTTAAATCGATAACCCAGCGTTATGTTATCACAACGCAGGAACGAAGCATCTTCAAGATAGTAATCAGATAAAGGAACATTACCTACAATAGTGTTAAAACGCGGATCGGCAGCGCCATCATAAAAATCAAGTACGTTGTTAAGGCTGTTAGAGTTGTTAGGCAGTACTCTTTCTTTCCATCCGCCTACAAGTTTTACAGAATTGTATACTTTTCCACCAATCTGCCCATGGAAACTTGTTGTAAGGTCTAGATTCTTGTAAGTAAAAGTCGTGCTAAAACCATATGTCCAGTTGGGGCGTAGTGCCTCAAAATACTTATCATCATTAGTAATAGCGCCATCACCGTTACGGTCTTTATATGCACCAACGATTGGATGCCCGCTTTCATCATATAACTGCTCAAATACATAGGCAGAGTATGGCTGCTGGCCAACTGCATGTCTGGCAAGTTTAACACCTGTTTGTACGGGAAGTCCGCTTTCTGAAGCTTCGATCATCGTAACATCTTTAAGATTTGTAATCTCACCAAGGTTGTAAGATATATTACCTAACACTTCCCACGAGAAATCTTCTGTAGTTATTGGTTTTACACGAAGGTCAAGCTCTACACCTTTATTGGTCATAGTGCCTACATTCTGGATAATTTCATTAGTAAGGTATTGTCCCGGCGGTACAAAAGTTCTTACCAGTAAGTCTTTAGTGTCTCTTTGATAAACATCAACACTACCTGAAATTACATCATTTTTAAGGAAAGCAAAATCAAGACCTACATTATAAGTAGTTGTGGTTTCCCATTTAAGTTTATCGTTAAAGGCAATAGGGTTGTAAGTGTTATAACCGGGAAGGTATTGACCGTTTACATCTCCCGGATCAAATAAAGCCGAAGTAGGGTAGTAACCTGCAACTTGTGTAATGTCCTGCTGACCTGTTAAACCATAACCTAAACGAAGTTTAAGGTTGGTAAGTGTCTGGTTGTTTTTAAGGAAATCTTCATCGGTAATTCTCCAGGCAAGAGCTGCTGCCGGGAAATAACCCCAACGATTGTCTTTTCTGAATAACGAAGAACCGTCTGCCCTCATTGTAAAGGTTAAAAGGTACTTGTCTGCAAGATCAACATTCAAACGGCCGAAGTAAGATTCTAAAACGGTTTTGTTGTAATACCTGTTATTAAGGTTTTGCGGATTTACGATTGCTTCTCTTAGTCCAGTGTCCAGGTTGTATCTGTAGTTGTCTTTGTGTCCGTCGTTTACAAAACTCTGGTAGGTGTGTCCTGCCTGTGCATCAACACGGGTTACAAAACCGCTAAGGTTTTTTGTGTAGGCAAGATAAGTATCTAATGTTTTGTTTGTTATATGTTGTGTCTCTTTGAAGTTTACCCCGGGATTAAATACAAATCCGCCACTGTTAGATATCTGATAGGTAGCAAATGCTTTATCGCTGTACTTTTCGGTCATACTAGCACGAGAACCTTCGATACCTGCATTAACGATAACTCTAAGATCAGGGAAAAAATGTAATTTATAGTCTGCCTGAATGTTTGCTAATAGTTTGTCAACATTTTCAGGCCTTCTTCTTTCCATTAAAAGATTTACAGGGTTGTATTGTCCATCAAAGTCAAGAGGATTACTTTCTGTTGTGTTTTGGTAGTATCCGCCAAAGTTGTTTTCAGTACCGGGAGCATAAATAGGTTTTGTAGGGTCCATATTAAGCGATCCTGCAAGTACGCTCGCTTCGTCAATAGTATTTTTTTGTACTCTTGTACCCTTAGCGTTAATATCTAACTTAAGGTGATCGTCAAAAAAAGTAGGGGTAAATTTTAATGATGCGGTGTAACGCTCGTAATCATTGGTTTTAACAAGACCTTCGTTTCTCATATAGCCAATAGATGCTCTCATTGGTAATACATCAAATAATTTTGCACTTGCGCTAAAATTATTGTCGGTCATTATAGAGGTTCTTAAGATTGCATCCTGCCAATCTGTATTGTATAGTATTCTGTTGCCTGGGTTTGCAGGATCTGCAATTCCAAGCTTGTTTACAATTTCCGGTCTGTTGCCATAATTTTCTCTGATGAATTTAGCGAAAGTAGGGCCGTCCATCATGTTTACTCTATTTGTAGCCTTACCAACGGCAACATTAGCAGAATAACTAAATTTAGGTGCGCCGGAAGTTCCTTTTTTAGTTGTGATAATAATTACACCGTTCGAAGCTCTTGATCCATAGATAGCTGTTGCAGATGCATCTTTTAATACGGTGAACGATTCAATGTCATTAGGGTTTACAATAGATAGAGGATTACCTACACCGGCAGGATTCACAAAATCCATTGGTATACCATCGATTACAATAAGAGGATTGTTTTGTGCAGAAATTGAACTGCCGCCACGGATCCTTATATTTGGAGCTGCATCCGGCTGACCACCATTGTTTGTAATCCTTACCCCAGGGCTGCGGCCTGTAAGTAACTGATCGGCGGTTCCGATCGCTCCTTTATTAAAGTCTTTAGAAGAAACTACCGATACTGCACCCGTTGCATCTTTTTTTGTAGTTGTACCATATCCTATTACTACAACTTCCTGAAGCTGAGTTGAATCTTCATTTAAAGATACTTTTAAATTAGTTTGTCCTGTGTAGTCTACCGATTGGTTAGAATAGCCGATGTAGCTAAACACAATACGGTCGCCTTTTTTAACATTTGCGAGTGTAAAGTTACCATCCATGTCGGTCGAGGTACCGTTTGAAGTACCCTCTACAATTACATTTACCCCGGGAATTGGTTCCCCGGATGTATTATCACTAACGGTTCCCTGTAAGGTGCTCTGTGCTAGCATACTTATGGGCATCATCAGCAATAAAAGTAATAACTTTTGATACATTGTTTTCATACAAGTTGTTTAGGTTAAATTTGTGTTTCGAACTCGCTTATAATTCACTTTCAATGTTAAAATTATGTAAATAATGTTACTAAAAAAACGTTTTCGTAAACAGAGGCGACCGAAAACGTTTGCGTGTTGAAAACTTTTTAGTTTTTGAGGTATTTGAGTAAGATAATTGCTATTAATAAAAATATCGGCTACCTTTAGTACAGAATTAATATTTTAGTGTTTGAAAATGAAGAGAAAAGTAACCTTAAAACAAATTGCAAGAGAGCTGGATGTGTCTATTTCTACGGTATCAAAAGCACTAAGAAACAGCATTGAAATTAGCGAAGATACCCGCCAAAAAGTTCAGGCTTTTGCAAAGCTTTATAACTATAGACCTAACAATATCGCACTAAGTCTTAAGAACAAGAAAACCAAGACTATAGGTATAATAATACCGGAGATCGTTCATCACTTTTTTGCTACTGTAATTAGCGGTATAGAGCAGGTGGCAAACGAGAATGGGTATAACGTAATTGTATGCCTTTCTAATGAATCTTTCGACAAAGAAGTAATAAACATGGAAATGCTGGCTAACGGCAGTATCGATGGGTTTATTATGTCGCTTTCTAAAGAAACCCAGCTTAAAAAAGATTTTCACCATATCACGGAGGTTATCAATCAGGGAATGCCGGTTGTAATGTTTGACAGGATTACTAACGATGTACTGTGTGATAAGGTAATTATAGACGACCAGCAGGCTGCTTATGATGCTGTCGATTTCCTTATCTCTAAAGGTTTTAAGAATATTGCACTGGTAACTACTGTAGATTATGTGAGCGTAGGCAAGCTGCGTACAGAGGGTTATATTAATGCCTTAAAAGAGCATGGTATACCTGTAAATGAGAACATGATCGTTAAAATTGAAGATATAGAGAACAGTGCTTCTAAAATAGAAAAGTTGTTTGAAGAGAATAAGCCCGATGCTATTTTTGCTGTAAATGAGCTTTTTGCCGTTACCAGTATTAAGCTGGCAACAAAAAGAGGACTTAAAGTGCCTGATGATATTTCGGTTATTGGTTTTACCGATGGTATAATATCTGAATTTTCTACGCCATCGATCACTACGGTGAGTCAAAACGGAATAAAGATGGGGGGAGCAGCTGCTAAAATGCTTATTGACAGGCTCGAAATGGAAGAAGAAGAGGAAGAAAACGAACAATATAAGATAGAATTGATAGAAACCCACCTGGTAGAACGAGAATCTACGGCAACGTTGTAGTTGCGTTTAATTTGTTTAAAATCAGATATTTAAAAAATGTAAATCCGGTCTAGCTACCGGATTTTTTTGTGTTAAAAAAAACGTACAGATTAAAAAAACTATATATTTGCTATAATTATCAAAGCTTATAACTCACTTTCAAACGTAAGTTTTTGATAAGCCATAGCTGCTTATCGTAGTAATAATCATTAAATTACGATAATGAAAAAGCGCAAATTAGGTTTCTGGGAAATTTGGAACATGAGTTTCGGATTCCTGGGGATACAAATGGGTTTTGCTTTGCAAAATGCCAATGCCAGCAGAATTCTCCAAATTTTTGGTGCAGATGTACATGAGCTTTCATGGTTCTGGATCATAGCCCCGTTAATGGGCCTTATTGTTCAGCCCATAATAGGTCATTACAGCGATAACACCTGGACTCGTTTTGGCAGAAGAAAACCTTTTTTCCTTATAGGTGCCGTACTTGCTTCGGTAGGATTGATATTAATGCCGCAAGCCGATATTTTCATCGCATTCTTGCCTGCTCTTTGGGTTGGTGCAGGTATGTTAATGATCATGGATGCTTCGTTTAATATTGCTATGGAGCCTTTTAGGGCTCTTGTTGCCGATAACCTGCGTACCGATCAGCGAACCATGGGTTTTAGTGTTCAGACGGCGTTAATTGGTTTTGGTGCTGTGATAGGTTCTGCACTTCCTTATGTGCTAACTAACTGGTTTGGCATCTCAAACGAATCGGTTGATGGCAGTGTTCCCTTAAACTTAACTTTATCATTTATTGTAGGTGCCGCCATACTGGTGGGTACTATAATTGTTACATTACTTACTACAAAAGAATACTCACCTGAAGAACTTGAACAGTTTGACAAGGCAGAAGGGATTGTACCCGAAGTTGTAAAAGAAGCAAAACTAACAGACATTTTTACCGACTTTAAAAAAATGCCTTCTACCATGAGGCAGCTTAGCTGGGTTCAGTTCTTCTCATGGTTTGGCCTTTTTGGAATGTGGGTATTTACAACTCCGGCTATTGCGCATCATATTTATGGTTTGTCTATAGAAGACTCTACAAGCAAGGCTTATCAAAATGCGGGCGACTGGGTAGGGATACTTTTTGGAGTATACAATCTGGTCTCGGCCATCTTCGCATTCTGCCTTCCTTACATTGCCTTTAAAATTGGACGAAAGCTAACACACTCTGTTTCCCTTTTAATAGGTGGGGTTAGTTTACTTTCTATTTATGTTATGCCAAACGAGTATTGGGTAATATTACCTATGATAGGCGTAGGTATTGCATGGGCAAGTATACTTTCTATGCCTTATGCTATTCTTGCAGGTTCTATTGCACCAAGAAAAATGGGTGTTTACATGGGAATCTTTAATTTCTTTATTGTTATCCCTCAAATTGTTAATGCATTAATAGGCAGTCCTATCGTAAAATATGCTTACGGAGGTAACGCTATTTATGCAATCCTTTCAAGCGGAGTAAGCTTTATCATAGCTGCCCTTCTTGTTTCAAAAGTAAAAGATGTAGACGATTTAAAATCGGCATCTAAAATTCTATAATATATATTTCAATGAGCCATAAAGCATTCATATTCGACCTGGACGGAGTAATTGTCGATACCGCTAAATACCACTTTTTAGCATGGCAGAAAATTGCTAACCGTTTGGGAATAGAGTTTACACACGAACATAACGAACAGTTAAAAGGAGTGAGCCGCATTCGTTCACTTGATCTTATACTCAGCCTTGGCGGCAAGGAAATTACGCAGGAAGAGAAAGATCAATACCTGCTTGAAAAAAATGAAGATTACCTGGAATACATTATCAACATGAAAGAAGATGAAATTCTGGAAGGTGTAGTGCCGGTACTTCAGTATTTAAAAGATAACGGGCAAAAAATTGCCTTAGGTTCGGCCAGTAAAAATGCCAGGCCTATACTTGAAAAAGTAAGCATATTACATTTTTTTGATGCCATTGTAGATGGTAATGATGTTACAAATGCCAAGCCTGATCCCGAAGTTTTTTTAAGGGCAGCACAACTGGTAGGTGCATTGGCTTCAGACGCTATCGTATTTGAAGATTCGGTAGCAGGAGTGCAGGCAGCAAATATTGCAGGAATGATAAGTATAGGTATTGGTGATGCAAAAACACTTCATGAAGCCCAATACAACTTTAATGATTTTACAGAAATACACACTGATTTTTTACAAACTTTAGTTAAGAAATAAAATGAACCAGGATTATATAGTACCGGATAATTGGTCGATAATAGAAGAAGGATTTGATGCAGAAAGAGTAAAATCTTCCGAGAGTTTATTTAGTATAGGCAACGGTGCCATGGGACAGCGTGCCAACTTTGAAGAAAACTACACGGGGCATACTTTTCAGGGAAGCTATATTGCGGGTATTTACTACCCGGATAAAACAAAAGTGGGTTGGTGGAAAAACGGATATCCGGAATATTTTGCCAAAGTACTAAATGCTCCAAACTGGATAGGGATAGATATTACTATAAACAACGAGGTATTCGATCTTAATACTTGTACCGCTGTACGTGATTTTAAGCGTGAGCTTAATATGAAAGAAGGCTGGTACAACCGCTCGTTTGAAGCAGTATTGCAAAACGGAACTGAGGTGAAAGTGAATGTGAGACGTTTTCTTTCGCTGACCAGCGATGAACTTGGAGTTATCAATTATGAAATTACGCCATTAAACAGAGCTGCTCAAATTACATTTAAACCGTATGTAGATGCAGGGGTGAAAAACGAAGATGCCAACTGGGAAGAAAAATTCTGGGAGCCTTTAGATATTCAGCATAATGCAAACGAAGCTTTTATTACTTCCAGAACATTCAAGACCCATTTTAATGTGGCTTCTTACATGCACAACAGCATTTTACTTAATGGTAAAGATTTGCAAATACTTCCGGGGAATGTAGAGGTTGCCGCCGATAAAGTATTGTTTTCTTATACTGTTGAAGTAGGGCAGAATGAAATTGTATCAATCCAGAAATTTGGTGGTTATACCGTTTCGCTTAACCATGATGATAATAAACTGGTTGCTGCTGCTAAAAATGTTATTGCCGATGCTAAAGCCAAAGGATATGATATTTTGCTTAACGAACAAAAAGAGGCTTGGGCTTCTATTTGGGAAATGGCAGATATTACCATTGAAGGCGATGTAAAAGCACAGCAGGGCATACGTTTTAATATTTTCCAGTTAAACCAAACTTACTTAGGGAAAGACCCAAGACTGAATATAGGGCCTAAAGGATTTACCGGAGAAAAATATGGAGGTAGTACGTATTGGGATACTGAGGCCTACTGTATACCATTCTATATGGCAACAAAAGACCAGCAGGTAGCGCGAAATTTGTTGACGTATCGCTACAATCAGTTAGATAAAGCGATAGAGAATGGTGTGAAATTAGGCTTTACTAATGGTGCAGCACTCTACCCGATGGTAACCATGAATGGTGAAGAATGCCATAACGAATGGGAAATTACTTTTGAAGAAATTCACCGTAACGGAGCCATAGCTTTTGCAATTTATAACTACTACCGATTTACAGGAGATTACAGTTATATACCGGAAAAAGGGCTTGAAGTATTAATCGCCATTTCACGTTTTTGGCACCAGAGAGCTACTTTCTCTACATATAAAAATCAATATGTGATATTGGGAGTAACGGGCCCTAACGAATATGAAAACAACGTAAACAATAACTTTTATACCAACTATATTGCTAAATGGTGTATTGACTATACTGTAGAGCAAATAGAAAAAGTAAAAGGAGAGTATACTGCCGATCATGACCGTGTTATGGCAAAAGCCAATTTAAATAGAGAGGAGATAAAGCAGTGGAAAAATGTTGCTGACAATATGTATTTTCCACGTTCTGAAGAACACGGAGTATACCTTCAGCAGGATGGTTTCCTGGATAAGGAATTGATCAAGGTAAGTGATCTTGATAAAAGCCAGCGTCCTATAAATCAAAAATGGTCGTGGGACAGAATACTGCGTTCACCTTATATAAAACAGGCCGATGTACTACAG
This sequence comes from Flavobacterium cerinum, assembly GCF_004028155.1. Lineage (GTDB taxonomy): Bacteria > Bacteroidota > Bacteroidia > Flavobacteriales > Flavobacteriaceae > Flavobacterium > Flavobacterium cerinum. The sequence goes on from NZ_SBII01000011.1 coordinate 135,892, forward strand.
GGCTTTTACTTCTTTGAAGACCATTTTACAGAGCAGCAGCTGGAACAGCATTTTGATTTCTATGAGCCTTTTACAGTACATGAATCGTCGTTATCACCATGTGTGCATTCTATCCAGGCAGCAAAACTGGGTAGGATGGAGCAGGCATATACATTCTATTTAAGAACATCGCGCCTTGACCTTGATGATTATAACAAAGAGGTAGAAGAAGGCTGCCACATTACAAGTATGGCAGGTACCTGGATGAGTATTGTAGAAGGTTTTGGCGGTATGAGGGTGAAAAATGATGCACTTCATTTTGAACCAAGAATCCCGGAGCAATGGAAAGGATATTCGTTCAGCATCAATTTTAGGAACCGTGTTTTAAAAGTATCGGTACTTCCGGGTGAAACAAAATTTGCATTGGAAGGCAATGAAGAGCTTACCGTTTTTGTAAATGGTAAAGCTGTAAATGTAAAACCAGATACACTGGTAACGGTTTAAGTTTTTTGTGATAAACCTGCAAGGTTTTTAAGACCTTGTAGGTTTAATTTTAGCATAGTAATGAAATAATACCTGCAAGACTTTGAGATATTGCAGGACTTTAAATAGTGAAAATGAAAAAATTATTTAGTCTTTTACTTTTATTAGCGGGCAGTTTTGTCTTTGCTCAAATACAAAAAGTAGAGCCTCCGTTTTGGTGGGCCGGTATGCACAATCCCGAATTACAAATTATGTTCTATGGGAAAGATATTGCAAAATATCAGCCTTCTGTTTCTAATAATGTCGTGATTAAAAATGTAGTAAAGACACAAAATTCGAACTATGTTTTTGTAACCATCGATACTAAAAATATTTCTGTATCTGATTTTACTTTTTCATTTAAAGACAAAAAGAAGACAGCCTTTACACAAAAATATTCGCTAAAACAGCGAAAAGAAGATTCGGCAACCCGTAAGAGTTTCGACTCGTCAGACATGATGTATCTTATAATGCCGGACAGGTTTGCAAATGGCAACACAGCCAATGATAATGATAAAAACCTAAAAGAAAAAGCAGATAGAAATATTCCTGATGCCCGTCATGGAGGTGATATAGAAGGAATTATTAGAAACCTTGATTATCTGCAGGAATTGGGTGTTACAGCAATTTGGAACACACCATTGTGTGAAGATGACGACAAACAGCATTCATATCATGGGTATGCCCAAAGCGATGTTTACAGGATAGACCCGCGTTATGGTACAAATGAAGATTATTTGCGCCTTTCGGCAGAAATGAAAAAAAGGGACATGAAGTTGGTTATGGATTATGTAACCAATCATTGGGGTGCAGAACACTGGATGTACAAAGACCTGCCTGCTTATGACTGGATTCATCAATTCCCGGGATACTCACAGTCCAACTACAGAATGACAACACAGTTTGATCCTAATGCCTCAAAAATAGATACTAAACAATGTATGGATGGATGGTTTGTACCGTCTATGCCTGATTTGAACCAGAGCAATCCGTTGGTGCTTAATTATATTACTCAAAATGCCATTTGGTGGATTGAGTATGCAGATCTGGGAGGTTTCCGGGTAGATACCTATTCGTATAACGATAAAGAAGGTATTGCAAAATGGACAAAAGCTATAACAGATGAATACCCATATTTTAATATTGTAGGTGAAGTGTGGATGCATGATCAGGCCCAAATGGCCTATTGGCAGAAAGACAGCAAAGTTGCTGCGATACAAAACTATAATTCTTATCTGCCAAGTGTAATGGATTTTACCCTACACGATGCTATGGGGTCCGTTTTTAATGAGAACAATCCATCATGGAATGACGGGATGATAAAAGTGTATGACAATTTTACCAACGACTTTTTATATCCGGATGTTAATAACCTACTTCTTTTTGCAGAGAATCATGATACCGGTCGTTTTAACGAGATCTATAAAAACGATTTTAAAAAATACCAAATGGCAATGACGCTTGTTGCTACGGTAAGAGGTATTCCGCAATTGTACTATGGGTCAGAGATTGGTATGGCAGGCGATAAGAGTAAAGGTGATGCACACATCCGTCAGGATTTTCCAGGTGGATGGGCAGGCGATAAAAACAATGCCTTTACAAAAGCGGGAAGAACAGCCGAGCAGGCACAGTTTTTTGACTTTACATCTAAATTATTCAAATGGAGAAAAGGTGCTGAGGTTATCCATACCGGTAAAACAACACACTATCTACCCGACAATAATGTGTATGTGTACTTTAGGTACAATGACAAAGAAACGGTTATGGTTGTAATAAACAACAGTAACGAAGCGAGAACATTTAAAACCAATCGTTTTGCTGAAAATATCAAAAGCCATAAATCTGGTAAAGATGTGCTGACAGGGAAATCTGTTGGATTGGAGAGCGAAATAAACATCGAGGCAAAATCGGTTTTAATCCTTGAGTTGAAATAACAGTATAGTAAAACTATCGAATATGAAAAAAACGATTCTTTTAGCAGTTGGCCTTATCACTTTTATAAGCTGTAAAGACGATAAAAAACAGGAAGAAAAAACTGAAGTTGTTGCAGAAACGCTGGCACCTGTTAGCGATGCTATGATGGAAAACAGTGTTATCTATGAGGCTAACATTCGTAACTATTCGCCGGAAGGTACTTTTAATGCTTTTGCTAAAGATATCCCTGAGCTGAAAAAACTGGGCGTTAAAGTGCTTTGGCTTATGCCGATCTATCCGGTGTCTTTAAAAAACAGGAAAGCTACAGGAGATCTTTCGGTAGAAGATATTAAAGACCCAAAGGAACGCGAAAAATATTTGGGCAGTTATTATGCTACTTCAGATTATACGGCTATTAATCCTGACCTTGGTACTGAAGCAGATTTCCAGAAATTGGTAAAGACAGCTCACGATAACGGTATGTATGTTATCCTGGACTGGGTCGCTAATCATACAGGATGGGATCATAAATGGATTACAGAACACCCGGAATACTATCATAAAAATGCTAAAGGTGAAGTAACCGATCCGCTTAATCCTGAAACCGGAAAAAGCTGGGGCTGGACCGATGTAGCACATTTGGATTATACGAGTAAAGTATTGTATGAACCTATGAAAAATGAAATGCTGTACTGGGTTAAAGAACACAATGTTGATGGTTTCCGTTGTGATGTGGCCGATAATGTGCCTACAGAATTCTGGCAGTTTGCTATCCCGAAGCTAAAAGAGGTTAAGCCTTTGTTTATGCTTATGGAATCATCTAAAGCTTACCTGTTCAATGGATTATTTGATATGGGTTACGGTTGGGATGCTCACCACCTCATGAATGATATTGCTAAAGGCAAGAAGACTGTAAAAGACTGGGATGCTTATGTGGCTAAACATAATACCGAATACAAAAAGCAGGACATCTGGATGAATTTTACATCTAACCATGATGAGAATGCATGGCAGGGTACCGAGTATGAAAGACAGGGTGATGCTGCCGAAACATTTGCAGCGCTAACCTACCTAATGCCGGGAATACCTTTGGTATATACAGGTCAGGAGTATGACTTTAACCGTCGTCTTAAATTCTTTGAGAAAGATGAGATTACCAGACAAAAAGGTAAAATGTTTCCTGTGTATGAAAAACTTGGAGCATTAAAGAATACCAATGCAGCACTTAACGGAGGTAAAAATCCGGCAGATTATAAAAGGCTTACTACATCGGCGGATGCCAGTGTACTGGCTTTTGAAAGGGCTAAAGATGGAAGTAAAGCTGTTTATGTAGCTAACCTTACTAACAAGCCTCAAACATTTACAGTAGAAACAGAAGGTGATTTTTCAAATTACATGACCGGAGAAAAGGTAAGCCTTGCAAAAGGACAGAAGTTTGGCTTTAAACCTTGGGAATATTGGGTTTTAGTGAAATAATCGGCTAAAATAAATTTCGTTATTTAAAAGCAAACATCTGATGATTCAGGTGTTTGCTTTTTGTTTTATGAGAGGTTATAGCATTTGTGTAATTGCTATAATTTGATGCAAATCTATTTAAGTATCTTTACCGAAATCTTTATTTATGGCAGCAATACTAAAAATAGGGCATCGCGGGGCTAAGGCACATTTACCCGAAAACACATTGGCTTCTTTTCTAAAAGCTCTGGAAATGGGTGCAGATGGTATTGAACTCGATGTGCATGTTTGTGCTACTGGAGAGCTGGTCGTTATTCATGATTTCACGGTAGACCGAACCACAAACGGTAGTGGCGAAGTGCACAAAATGACATTGGCTGAACTGAAAAAACTAAAGGTAGAAGGAGGGCATACGATTCCGCTTTTGGATGAGGTTTTGGCAATTGTAAATAAGGAATGCCTTGTAAATATTGAGATGAAAGGCAGGCACACGGCAAGACCGGTGTCAGACTTTGTAGATAAATATGTAAAAGAAAGAGGCTGGAGTTATGACAATTTTATAGTGTCGAGCTTTCAGCGTGAAGAACTGCTCATTATGAGCGATATCAATAAAAATATACCATTGGGTATACTTACACAAGCCAGTGTAACGCAGGCATGGGAATGGGCGGAAGAATTTTCGGCGAAAGCCATCCACCCGCACTATTCACTGCTTACAGAAAGCAATGTAAAAAAAGCACAGCAGGCAGGCTTTAAAGTCTATACCTGGACCATTAACGAAACCGAAGACATTGAACGTATAAAATCGTATAATGTAGACGGCATAATATCAGATTATCCCGAAAGGCTATGAGTAAAAGTTTTGATGTAATTATTGCAGGAGGCGGAGCAGCAGGTTTTTTTACGGCCATTAATATTGCTGAAACTAATCCTAAATTAAAAGTAGCCATTCTTGAAAGAGGGAAAGAGGTACTGTCTAAAGTGCGTATATCAGGTGGGGGACGCTGCAATGTGACCCATGCCTGTTTTATACCAAATGATCTGGTGAAATTTTATCCGAGGGGAGAGAAGGAACTTAAGGGGCCATTTAATCAGTTTTGCTCTGGCGATACTATTGAGTGGTTTGAACGCCATGGCGTTGAGCTTAAAATTGAAGATGACGGGAGGATGTTTCCGGTAACGGATAGTTCGCAAACCATAATAGACTGCTTTCTTGAAACTTCAAAAAAACTCGGTATCCAGATTTTGATGGGTGAGAGTATACAATCGCTTTACAGGGCAGATAGTCATTGGAAAATAGAAACGAATAAAGAAGTTTTTCTTGCAGATAAGCTGGTTATGGCTACGGGTAGTAATCCTAAAATGTGGGATATGCTGGAAGAGCTTGGCCATACTATAGTTTCACCTGTACCATCACTATTTACTTTTAACATTAAAGACAGCAGGATCAAAGACCTGATGGGTGTATCGGCCATTGCAACGGTTAAGGTGAAAGGTACTAAACTGGAAGCTTCTGGTCCATTGCTTATTACCCATTGGGGTATGAGTGGTCCGGCTATACTAAGGGTATCCGCATGGGGAGCGAGAGAATTGTTTACTAAAAATTACCAGTTCACTTTGCAGGTGAATTGGTTGAATGATATGGATGCAGACGAATGCGATGAGGTACTAAAAAGCCTGAAGCACGAGCATGCAAAGAAAACCGTAAGCAAAAAATCGCCATTTGATTTTCCTAACAGGTTATGGGAAAGTTTAGTCACAGCCTCTGGTATTGATATTGAAACCCGTTGGGCAGATCTTACCCGAAATCAATTGCAGGCATTGGCAGCACAGCTTACCAATGGAGAGTTTCAGGTAAATGGCAAAAGTACTTTTAAAGATGAGTTTGTAACTGCAGGCGGAGTAGATCTTAAAGAAGTAAACTTTAAGACCATGGAAAGCAAACGTGTAGAAAAGCTTTATTTTGCCGGAGAAGTATTAAATATTGATGCTATTACAGGTGGATTTAATTTTCAGAATGCTTGGACAAGTGGTTTTATAGCAGCAAAAAGTATTGTTGAAGAGCAAAATATATAGAAGGTTAATCTTTTATTGATTATAATGCAGTTAATTTTTAAAAAAGTGGTTTTTTAACGCAACCGTTTTCGAAAAATGGTATCTATATAAAAATCACGCTATGAAAAATACACGATCCTAATGTATGGGATTGTATATTATTCTAAAAAATTAGTTAGTTGCAATTTCTGCAAAGGGCCTCCCGAAAGGGAGGTTTTTTTGTTTATAATGAATAATACATCTTGGTTGATTATATTTGTGTATTAATTACGCTTATAGATTTATTATGCTGCAAAATATAAGAATAGCTGTAGATGCTGTTGTGTTTGGTTATCAGCACGGCGAATTGTATGTATTGCTGATTAAACAAAAGTTTGGGACTGAAGAAGCTTATTGGGCATTGCCTGGTGGGCTTGTGCTTAATGATGAAGCACTTATTGATGCTGTAAAGCGTGAACTCAAAGAAGAAACTAATGTTGAGGTAAATTATTTAGAACAGCTATATACTTTTGGGGATGACATTAATCGAGATTCCCGTAACAGGGTAATATCTGTGGCTTATTTTGTTTTAATAGATTCGTCTAAGACACTTATAAAAGCCGATACAGATGCCGATAATGTGCAGTGGTTTGCCATAAAGGAAGTGCCACAGCTGGCATTTGACCATAAGCTTATACTGAATACTGCACTTGCCCGCTTAAAGGCTAAGCTTACCTACCAGCCCATTGGATTTGATCTGCTTCCGGAAGAATTTCTTTTTTCGGAGTTAGAAAACCTATATTGTACTATTCTTGAGAAAGAAATTGACAGGCGTAATTTTAGAAAAAAGATACTAAGTTTTGGAATTGTTGAAGAAACAGATCGTTTTTCTGAAAAAAAAGGCGGTCGTCCTGCTAAGTTTTTTAAGTTCAATAAAAAGAAATACAAGCAGTTAGATAAAGAAGGTTTTCATTTTGAAATTAGATTTGCGTAAAAAACACACAAATAGTTTTGTGGGTAAAATAATATGATTTACATTTGTGTAAGAATAACGCAAACAAAATCATTATGCTACTATTAAACCTCGATACAAATTTTACTCCATTAGTAGGAAAAGCACTGACTTTTAAAAGTTTTACTTTTTCTGGAGGTGAGCCACACATTAAGATCGAACCAGATTTTGATACCAAAGAAACTATAACCATAACCCAGCGTCTTAATAGCTTTAATCATCTTGGATTATTATGCCTTGCTGTAGATGCATTAAGAAGAATGGGGGTTACTAAAATTAATTTATTTATTCCCTATTTTCCTGCCGCAAGACAGGACAGGGTTATGGTGCAGGGAGAACCGTTATCTGTAAAAGTTTATGCCGATATTATTAACGGGCTTGGCTTGTTAAAAGTAACCGTATTCGATCCGCATTCTGAAGTTACGCCAGCTTTATTAAACAATTGTGAAGTAATAACAAATCATATTTTTATAGAACAGGTTCTTAAGCGTATCGGAGGAAATGTAAAATTAATTTCGCCGGATGGCGGCGCACTTAAAAAAGTTTACAAATTATCAGAATTCCTTGGAGGTGTTGACGTAGTAGAATGTAGCAAGAGCCGGGATGTAAAAACAGGGAAATTATCTGGATTTAAGGTTTACGATGATAATTTAGAAGGAATAGACTGCCTGATCGTTGATGATATTTGTGACGGAGGGGGAACTTTTATAGGTCTTGCCGAAGCACTTAAAAATAAAAATGCAGGCAGGTTATACCTTGCTGTAAGTCATGGGATCTTTAACAAAGGGTTTGATGTATTTGGTGATTCTTTAGAAAAAATATTTACAACAAACTCTTTCACTGATTTTGATAATGAAAGAGTAGAACAAATTAAAATTCAATTATGAAATATACTGTTGAAAATTTAGTTAATGATGGCCACCCAAAAGAGTATATTTTTTTCTGGGGCCATCAGTCTTCAAAAGATGATAGCATTACCAAAAGCTGTTTTAGCCAGTGGTGGGAAAGTGCTTTTGAAGTTAACGGAATCAATTACAAATCGGCCGAACACTGGATGATGGCTAAAAAAGCGGTGCTTTTTGATGATACAGAAACTGCAGCCAGAATTTTAGAATGCAACTCTCCTGCCGAGACAAAAAAGTTAGGCAGAGAAGTGAAGAATTATGTAGATTTAGTTTGGCTTGAGCATCGATATAAAATTGTTTTAGAAGGTAATTATCATAAGTTTAATCAAAATGAAGAACTTAAAACCTTTTTGCTGGGTACTCAACACAGTGTAATTGTTGAAGCCAGTCCGGTTGATGCTATTTGGGGTATAGGTATGGCAGCAGATGATGTAAGAGTAAATGATCCTGAAAAATGGAGAGGACTTAACCTTTTAGGATTTGCACTCATGGAAGTGAGAGATATAATTAAAGAAAACCGCAGTATATAAAACCAATAATATGAACCCATTATTATTAACAGATGGTTACAAGGTAGACCATCGCAGGCAGTACCCTGACGGTACAACATTAGTATATTCTAACTGGACTCCGAGAAAATCAAGGATAGAAGGTGTGAACGAAGTGGTGTTTTTTGGATTACAGTATTTTATAAAGAAATATATACTTCGGGATTTTGACCAGTATTTTTTTAGCAGGCCAAAAGATGAGGTAATTAAAAAATATGCGAGAAGGATAAATAATTATCTGGGCGAAAACGAAGTAGGCACACAGCATATTGAAGCATTACATGATTTAGGTTATATTCCAATGGTGTTTAAGGCGCTGCCTGAAGGTTCAAGCGTGCCATTGAGGGTACCGATGTTCACGATGTATAATACTTTGCCAGAGTTCTTCTGGCTTACCAATTATTTTGAAACCCTACTTTCTGCCGTGGTATGGCTTCCCTGCAATTCGGCTACGATAGCCAGGGAGTATAGGAAAGTATTGGATCATTATGCAGAGCAGACTTCTTCTGTACCTGAGTTTGTAAACTGGCAGGGGCACGATTTTTCTATGCGCGGAATGGGAGGTATAGAGGCTTCAGTAACATCATCAGCTGGACATTTATTAAGTTTTACGGGAACTGATACTATCCCAGCGATAGATTTTTTGGAGGAATATTACAATGCGGATTCTGATACAGAACTGGTTGCAGGTTCTGTTCCTGCTACCGAACATTCTGTGATGTGCATGGGTACTACCGAAGGAGAATATGAAACGTTTAGAAGGCTAATATGTGAGGTGTATCCTAAAGGGATTGTATCTATCGTTTCTGACACATGGGATTTGTGGAAAGTACTGACAAATTATTTGCCACGCCTTAAAAATGAAATTGCGGGTAGAGAGGGTAAAGTGGTTGTGCGCCCAGATAGTGGTGATCCTGTTGATATTATTTGTGGTAATCCTGATGGAAAAAATGAAGAAGAACGAAAAGGAGTTATAGAATTGCTTTGGGACACATTTGGAGGTACGGTAAATGCCAAAGGATATAAAGAGCTGATTTCGCAAATTGGAGCTATTTACGGTGATAGTATTACAGTAGAGCGCGCTGCGAAAATTTGTGAAAGGCTAAAACAAAAAGGTTTCGCATCTACCAATGTGGTTTTAGGAATAGGATCATTTACTTATCAGTATAATACCCGTGACACTTTTGGTTTTGCCATGAAAGCGACCTATGGTGAAGTAAATGGTGAAGGCAGGGCAATATTTAAAGATCCAATTACAGATGACGGAACTAAGAAATCGGCAAAAGGGTTGATGAAAATCGAACTTGAAAATGGTGTCTATAAACTTGTCGATGGAGTGAGTTGGGAAGAAGAGCAAAAAGGAGAATTACAGGAGGTATTCCGTGATGGAAAACTTTTACTGGAACATTCGTTAACAGAAATTCGTGAGAGAGTTAAAATAACAAGTAACACTTTAGCTAACTAAATAAAAAAGCCCCTTTAAGGGGCTTTTTTATTGCAAGAGGATTTATGTATTATCGGTTTAACCACCATATAGATGCATTAAGTACTAAGGCAAATGTTACCCATAAAATGTAAGGGATGAACAGGTATCCCGCAATTTTATTCACTTTATTGAACTGCACAAAGGTTTCATATATCATCAGCCATAAAAGAATGATCTATATAAGGGCAAGCATCGGATTGTGAAGTCCGAAGAAAAGAATAGACCATAGAGCATTTAATGCAAGTTGTATTGCAAAATAGATTAGCGCCCTTCTTACAGTTTCCCGTTGGGTTTCTATTTTGTCCCAAACCAATCCGGCGGCAATACCCATAAGGATATATAGGAGGGTCCACATTGGAGCAAAAATCCAGTTGGGTGGGTTAAATACCGGTTTTACAAGAGTAACATACCAGGTATCGACACTGTCACGGGTTACAATACCGGAGATATAACCTATCACAACACAGGTTACCATCATTACCATCATTTTTGTGGTCTTAGAGATGTGCGACTTTTCCATGCTTCAAAGTTAACAAAGAAAGTTTTAAAATAAGCCTAAAATTATAATAGCTCCATGCAGATTAATATAAAGGGAACAGAAGATTTGCTGTATGCTTTGATCTGATGGAAGTGATTTGGGTCTGAAAATAAAAGTTATCTTTGCAGTAAAATTATACACTATGTCCGAAAAGGATTTTATTCCTTCAGAATATACACAAACGGTTCAAAACGGCAGTTTTGAATGGAGTGCGCCCAGCAATATCGCCCTTGTGAAATACTGGGGTAAAAAAGAAAATCAGGTTCCTGCAAATCCTTCCATAAGCTTTACGCTCAATAATTGTAAAACCATTACCAAACTGTCTTTCGAAAAGAGAGAAAATAATGGTAGTTTTTCTTTTGACCTGCTTTTTGAAGGACAGTCTAAAGAAAGTTTTCGTCCTAAGATCGAGAAGTTTTTCGAGAGGATTGTACAATACCTTCCGTTTTTAAAAGACTATCATTTTACGATAGATACTCAAAATACATTTCCGCACAGTTCTGGTATAGCGTCGTCTGCCTCGGGTATGGCGGCATTGGCTATGAATTTAATGAGCCTTGAAAAACAGCTTAACCCACAAATGAGCGAAGAGCATTTTTACCAAAAAGCATCTTTTTTGGCACGATTAGGTTCAGGTAGTGCGGGTCGAAGTGTAAAAGGTAAAGTTGTAATTTGGGGTGAACATGCTGCTACAGATGGCAGTTCTAATTTATACGGAATTCCGTTTGAAGGAGCTCATGAGGTATTCAGCGATTACCAGGATACAATTTTATTGGTTGATAAAGGGGAGAAGCAGGTAAGCAGTACCGTTGGGCATGACCTTATGCATGGACATCCGTTTGCGGAACAGCGTTTTGCACAGGCACACGAAAATCTTTCGGCAATGAAAGCAGCACTTAGCAGTGGTGATCTCGAAACATTTATAAAAATTACCGAGAGTGAAGCCCTTACCCTGCATGCCATGATGATGACATCGATGCCTTATTTTATATTGATGAAACCTAATACACTGGAGATTATAAACAGGATTTGGAAGTTTAGAAGTGACACCAATACACCTGTGTGTTTTACGCTCGATGCCGGGGCTAATGTACATGTTCTTTATCCCGAAAACGTTAGTAGTAAAGTTTTAGATTTTATTAAGAATGAATTAGTTGGCTTTTGCCAAAACAGTCAGTACCTTTGCGACAAAATTGGTACAGGTGCGGCAAAGCTCAATTAAGTACACTATTTTTTAACATTTGCCGATTTTTACGTACCTTTAATAAAAATATCCTCAATGAAAGGACCTTTATTTTACTCGAAAATATTACTCTTCGGAGAATATGGGATCATTAAAGATTCTAAAGGATTGTCAATTCCCTACAATTTTTACAACGGAGCCCTTAAAACAGGCCAGAATACATCTGACGAAGCTGTTAAATCTAACGCCAGTCTTAAGCGTTTTACAACTTATTTGGAAACCTTACAGCAGGAGCAGCCTGAGCTGGTAACATTTGATATGGTTACCCTTAAGCAGCATGTGGAAGAAGGTATGTATTTTGACTCGACCATTCCGCAGGGATATGGTGTGGGGAGTAGCGGTGCTTTAGTCGCTGCAATATATGACCGTTATGCAAATAATAAAATTACGATTCTTGAAAACCTTACCCGTGAGAAGTTACTTCAGTTAAAGAAGATCTTTGGGCAGATGGAATCATTTTTCCACGGTAAGAGTTCAGGATTAGACCCATTAAACAGTTACCTGAGTATTCCTATTCTGATCAATTCTCAGGATAATATCGAAGCTACGGGTATACCAAGTCAGAGTGTCGATGGTAAAGGAGCTGTATTTTTACTGGATTCAGGTATTGTAGGCGAAACGGCTCCAATGGTTTCCATTTTTATGGAAAACCTTAAGGAGAAAGGTTTTCGCGATATGTTCAAGAAAGAATTTGCAAAATATACAGATGCCTGTGTGGAGAACTTCCTGCATGGCGATATGAAATCTTTATTCTCTAACACAAAGAAACTTTCTAAAGTAGTGCTTAATAACTTTAAGCCTATGATTCCGGAACAGTTTCATGAATTGTGGCAAAAAGGTATTGAAAGTAACGATTACTACCTAAAGCTTTGCGGCTCCGGTGGGGGTGGTTACATTTTAGGTTTTACAGAAGATATTGAAAAAGCGAAACAATCACTGCAAGGACATAAACTGGAGGTAGTTTACCAGTTTTAATAATTATGCATAGTATCACCGAAATTTTAAATATTATACTAAAGTCTATATTTGTAGGTTTTGGCGTTATTATACCTATACTTACCCTTATAAAAACATCTGGGCTTAAAAGTATCGAAGTAAAAGACCTTTTTATATTGTCAGCTGTGCAGCTGGTAAGGATATCAGGTATTTTATATTTTATTCTGGCAATTTCAGGCAACTTAACAGTGTTTACTGCTAAGAATGCTTCGGGTCAGGGACCGGGGATAGAATATTTCCTTTATTTATTCTTTTCTCCGTTAATGTATTTGCTGCTTACCCAGCTTTTCTGGTTAAAGAAGTTATACATGAAAAAACCTGCCCGGATAACACTTTCTATTCTGATGCTTATCCTGCCTTCATCATGGTTCTTACTTTTTGTAAAGACTGAAAATATTAGCACTGTTGCAAAAGCGGTTTTCAATACAGAGGTTATTTCTGTTTTCTGTTTAAATATAATTGTATTTATCTTTATGACCTTTACAATAATACTGTTGGGAGGTAAGTTAAAAGATAAAAAGGCATAGTTATGACATCAAGGAAAACACGTTTGGTTATGATGAAGATTCTCAGCCTGTTTTCTGTGGTTCGCGGTTATAATATTCCTATTATAGCTTTAGCCCAATATTTGTCGGCTATTTTTATCCTGGCTCCGGAGCGTAGGGCGCTCGATGTATTGTGTGATCCTAACTTGTTTCTTATTGTATTGGCATCTTCGCTGACAATAGCATCGGGTTATATCATTAATAGCTTTTACGATGCACAAAAGGACCTTATCAACCGTCCTGAAAAATCTATGCTCGACAGACTTGTAAGTCAGCAAACCAAGCTTAATGTATATTTTGGATTGAATATTTTAGTTACCCTGCTTGCCTTTATGGTGTCCTGGAGGGCGGCATTGTTCTTTTCGGCTTATATTTTCCTGATATGGTTTTATTCGCACAAGCTGAAAAAATATCCGTTAGTAGGTAATCTTACGGCGGCATTTTTGGCGGTTTTACCTTTCTTTGGTATTCTTATGTATTATAAGAATTTCTATCAGGTGATTTTCGCACATGCTACTTTTTTATACCTTTTGATCCTTACCCGTGAACTTATTAAAGACCTTGAGAATATTAAAGGTGATCTTGTGGCTGATTACCGCACGATACCTGTAATGTTTGGTGAGCAAACATCTAAAATAATTATTACGGGATTAACATTCCTTACTATAATACCGGTGTTTTTACTTATCGAAGTGTATGATGTAGGTTATATGGATATGTACCTGTATGGAGGGATGATTGTTATTATTTATTTCCTGATTTTACTATGGAAAGCCGAAACTCAAAAGGAGTATTTGATGCTTCATAATATTTTAAAGTTCCTTATTGTAGCAGGCGTTTTTTGCATTGTACTTATAGATCCGTCTGTTTTAGTACATGGTAGGAAACTTTTGTCCATGATTTAAGCTATCTTTGCAAAAATATTTGATTAAAAATGAATAACGGTAACAGTAAGAAAGGCAGTGCTTCAGGAAGAGGCGGAAGTGACAGAAAGAAAAGCAGCGGCCCTTCTAAGCCTTTAAATAAAGCAAGGAAACCAGGTGCTACGTCTAAGCCAAAATCTTTTGACAAGCCTTCGGCTTCTGAAAAACCAGCAGCTGAAGCTCCAAAAGCCGGCCCTTCTGCAAAACCACGTAAACCAGCTCCACCTAAAAAAGGTCAGGATACTTTTGCTAAAAAAGATGGTTACCCAAGAGCAAAACCTGCTTTTGAGAAAAAACCTGCAGCAAAAAAACAACCTAAAAGACAAAAAGGAGAAGACGAGCTTCGTTTAAATAAATACATTGCAAACTCGGGAATGTGCTCCCGTAGGGATGCAGATATCTACATTCAGTCGGGTAATGTAAAAGTAAATGGCAAAGTGGTTACCGAAATGGGCCATGTTGTAAGCATTAACGATAAAGTAGATTTTGATGGTGTTATGATTACACCGGAGAAAAAAGAATACATACTTCTTAACAAGCCTAAAAACTTTACCACATCGGGCGAAGATGAAAATGACATGCGTAATGTTATTGAACTTGTGCGTGGTGCTGCAAAAGGTAAAATTCAGCCAATAGGCAGGATGGATAAGAATACTACAGGATTGTTGATATTCACGAATGATACTGATATGGTAAGGAAATTTTCATTGCCTAACCAGAAATCATTTAAAATATACCAGGTGTCGCTAGACAAAAACCTGAAATATGAGGATCTTGAAAAAATTGCTGCCGGCGTAATGTTAGATGGTCACAAACTATTTATAGACGAGATAAGCTACATTGAAGGAGAAGCAAAAACAGAGATCGGTATTAAACTTAGAACACCAAACGTAAAAGTGGTACGTGCTATTTTTGAACATTACAGGTATGATGTTTTAAAAGTAGACCGTGTATCGTTTGCAGGTCTTACTAAGAAAAACTTACCACGAGGTAACTACAGATACCTAACAGAACAGGAAATAATCAACCTTAAGAATATATAAGTTTTGCAGCCGAGAGATATACAGTACATTGCTATGCAATGGTTTGAAGCATTTAATGCAAAACAACTGGATAAACTGCTAAATCTTTACACTGAGGATGCCGAACATTTTAGTCCGAAACTTAAAATCCGCCAGCCGGAAACCCATGGTCTTGTAAAAGGCAGGGAGGCAATGCGGGTGTGGTGGCAGGATGCTTTTGACAGGCTTCCGACGCTTCACTATAATGTAAAGACGCTTACTGCAAATGAGTACCGTGTATTCATGGAATATACGCGCACTGTGCAGGGAGAAGAAGACATGCACGTAGCCGAAGTACTTGAGGTTAAAGATGGAAAGATAGTAGCATCCCGTGTTTTTCACGGATAAAGACAATTGCTAAGGTTTCCTAGTAACTGACATAAATAAAAAAAGCCTGATAGTGATATCAGGCTTTTTTGTAAATATACTTTATGGAGATTATCCTTTAATTCGGTCATCTAAAATGACTTCTTTTTTGTCTAATCCTCTTTTTCTTAAAAGCGGCTGGATAGATGGCTCTGCTCCACGGAAGTTTTTGTACATCTGCATCGCATCAATAGTGCCTCCTTTTTCAAGGATGTTGGTACGGAATGATTTTGCTGTTGCAGGGTCAAATAACGATTTGGATTTAAAAGCATCAAAGGCATCTGTATCCAATACACCAGACCATATATAACTGTAGTATCCGGCAGAATATCCTCCATTGAAAATATGGTTGTAATACGTGCTTCTGTATCTTGGTATGATCGATTTTATAAGTCCCAGCTTGTTCATGGAAGCTTCTTCAAACGGAATTACACTCTCTGTTAAAGGCTGGTTACGGGTATGGTAATCCAGATCCAGGTAAGTAGCAGCCAGATATTCTACAGTAGCAAACCCCTGATCGAAAGTTGCAGATTCCTGTAGTTTTTTAATAAGCGCATCCGGGATAACTTCACCTGTTTTGTAATGTTTGGCATACATTTTTAATACTTCCGGTTCTGCAGCCCAGTTTTCCATGATCTGCGAAGGCAGTTCTACAAAATCGGTAGGTACGCTTGTACCTGACAGGCTCTCGTAAGTTACATTACTTAATAATCCGTGAAGGGCATGTCCAAATTCATGGAAGAAGGTTGTCGTCTCATCAAAAGTCAATAGGGCAGGGTTAGTGCCTGTAGGTTTAGAGAAGTTGCACACAATAGAGATTATCGGCGCGATACGCTTACCGTTAAGGGTTTGCTGCTTGCGGAAGGATGTCATCCAGGCGCCTCCTTTTTTAGAAGCTCTAGGGAAGAAATCCATGTATAATATCCCTACGTGTTTGCCGTCTTTTTCGGTTACTTCCCAAACAGTAACATCGTTGTGGTATTTAGGTACGTCTTTAAGTTCTTTGAATTTTAAACCATACAGGTTTTGAGTTACGGTAAAAATTCCGTTACGTACGTTTTCAAGGCTAAAGTAAGGTTTGATCTCCTGCTCGTCCAGATCATAGCGTTCTTTTCTTATTTTTTCTGTATAATATCGCCAGTCATACGGCTGTACGTCATCTTTTATACCGTCAGCAAGCATCATTTTCTTAATGTCTGCTTCTTCAGCTTTTGCTTTTTTAAGAGCAGGTTTCCATAGCTCGTTTAGTAATTCATATACGGCAGCAGGTTTTTTAGCCATTCGCTCTTCAAGTATAAAAGCCGCATGGCTGTCGTAACCCAATAGTTTTGCTTTTTCTGCTCTAAGGTTTGTCATTAGTACCACATTGGCACGATTGTCTAAATCGTTTCCGTTGTTTCCACGATCTTTGTAAGCTGTCCATAGCTTTTTGCGAAGCTCGCGATTGCTTGCATATTGAAGGAATGGCATTACACTCGAATTGTGCAGGGTAAACAACCACTTGCCTTCTTTGTTTGCTGCTTTGGCATCTTCGGCGGCAGTTATAACTACTTCTTCCGGCAGGCCGGCAAGATCTTCTTTTTTGTCGATAACTAATTGGTAAGCATTGTTTTCTGCCAGTACATTATCGCCAAATTTTAGCGATACGACAGACAGCTCCTCATTAATCTTTCTTAATCTGTCTTTTTGCTCTTTGTTAAGATTCGCTCCACTACGGATGAAAGCTTTGTATTTTTTCTCCAGTAGTTTTGCCTGCTCTGCATTCAGCTTAAAATCCAGTTGGGTGTCCCATATTGTTTTTACACGGGCAAATAATTTTTCGTTAAGATAAATATTGTCACTGTGTTTGGATAATTCCGGTGCCAACTCCTGTGCCAGTGCCTGTAATGTGTCGTTTGTATTGGCCGAATTTAAATTATAGAATACGGTAGTGATACGGTTTAGTAATGTACCCGAATTTTCAAGCGCTTCTATTGTGTTGGCAAAAGTCGGCTTGTCTTTAATGTTACAAATCGCATCGATTTCCTGTTGGTTAATCCTTATGGCTTCGAGTATTGCCGGTTTGTAATGGTGGTTCTCTATTTTATCAAACGGGGGTGCGTCATAGGGTGTATCGTAAGCAGCTAAAAGCGGATTGTCTTCGCCTATGGCCTCGGCTTTGTTAGTTTGGTTACACGACATAAATAAAGTACTGGTAATTGTTAGGATGAGTATAAAATTATTTTTCATAGTTAAAAGCTGTAAAAAGTAAAGTTATCGTAAACTGGCTAATTATCAAAACATATTAAATAGGAAGTTAAACAATAGTAATGAATTAACAGGAAAAGCCTACTTTTGTACTGTTTTAAATATTGAAATCATGAAAGCACCGGTCAAAAAAATAGGCTTGGGTATTTTAAAATGGGGGGGTATTGCTATAGCATCAATATTGCTGTTAATGTTTCTTATACCACTTGTTTTTCCTGGTACTATTGCCCAGCAGGTAAAGGTGTTTGCTAATAAAAGCCTAGACGGAGAGCTCAACTTCACGAACTCCAAACTTTCCTTTTTTACTCATTTCCCATCACTTACTGTTTCCCTTGATAAATTATCATTGAAAGGATCAGCTCCATTTAAAGATGAAATTTTATTAAGTGCAGAAGAAGTGGCCTTTGGGATTAACCTTAAACGCCTGATATTTGATAATGAGATCAAGATCGATGAGATCTATGTTTCTGATGCACTTATCAATGTAATAGTTGATGAAAACGGACAGGCCAACTATAACGTATACATTTCTGAGGATAATCAGCCGAAAGATACACTTGCCACCGGTCCGGCTATTCGTTTGGATAGGGTAGATCTTAAAAACTGCCATATAAAATACAATGATAAATCGGCAAAGACCTTTGTAGAAGCTAAAGGCTTTAATTATGTGGGCAGGGGCAATCTTAGCGAAGATGTTTTTGACCTGCGTACCGATGCTCAAATCGATGCTGTCGATTTTTACTATGACAAGGTACCTTACCTTGAGAAAAAAGAAATACACGCTGATCTTATTACGCGTATTAATACCAATGCCTTATCGTTTATATTAAAAAAGAATGAGTTGCGTATTAACAGGCTTCCGGTAGAATTTACAGGAGTGTTTACCATGCTTAAAGAAGGGTATAATATTGACTTGAAAGCAGCTTCTACAAATACTAAGTTTAAAGATATATTCTCGGCACTTCCTCCGCAGTATCTCACCTGGATGGACAATACTAAGATAGAAGGTAAGAGTGATCTGCTTTTTACATTTAAAGGAAGATATAATGCTGCCACAAATCAACAGCCCGATCTAGGCTTTCACTTTACAGTGAAAGATGGTTTTATTAATTATAAAGAAGCTCCAGTGTCGATGTCTAATCTTCAGATGGATCTTAATGCTATGATGCCGGGGCTGGATATTGAAAAACTGAATGTTGACTTGAAAAAATTTGATTTCAGGTTAGGTAATAAAGACTTTTTCAATGCATTTGTTAAGATAAAAGGATTTAGCGAAATGGCGGTTAAAGCCCAGATAAAAGGTTCGCTGGATCTAAAGGAATTGGATAATACATTAGGACTGCAAAATTTAGACCTAAAAGGAATTCTTAAAACTGATATTGTTGCTGATGGTGTTTATAATGCAGATAAAAAATTATTCCCAAAAACTAAAGGTGGGGTGAATTTGCAGAATGGGTGGTTTAAAACGAGTCATTATCCAAACCCTATAACCGATATTATGTTTGTGGCAAATGTGCAAAATGATAAAGGAACATTTGATGATATTAAGATCGTTGTGAGTCCGGCATCCTTTGTTTTTGAAGGAAATCCGGTATATGTAAATGCTACGGTTTCTAATTTTGAAGATGTGGATTATGATGCTAAAATAAAGGGGGAGCTGAATATTGGCCGTATCTATAAAGTGTTTGCTCAAAAGGGGCTTGAAGTGACTGGTTATGCTAAGGCAGATCTTTCACTTAAAGGAAGGCAGAGTTATGCCACAAGCGGACAATATAGTAAACTTAATAATAAAGGAACGCTTCTTATAAAAGATATTAAAACTACATCGGAATTTTTCCCGAAACCATTTTATATACATGAAGGTGACTTTACTTTTCATAATGAGAAGCTGAAGTTTGAGAAATTTGATGCGGCCTACGGTAAATCAGATTTTGCGATAAATGGTTATCTTTTAAATACGATCAATTATTTCTTTGAACCTAAAGCGACACTAAAGGGTAGTTTTAATGTTAAGTCGAAACTTATCAATGTTGATGAGTTCATGGCGCTTAAAGAAGGAGAGAACAAAGACATGAAGCCTGCTGTTGAAGAGGCAAAAGAAACCCATCCAAAGATGAGTGGGGTGGTGGTACTGCCTACTAATCTTAATGTGTCATTAACTGCAAACGCCGATAAGGTCGAATATAACGGACTTGTACTTAATAATCTTGGAGGTAAAGTAAGTGTTGAGAAAGGTAAATTACACCTGCAAAATGGTAATTTTAATATTATAGACTGTAGAGTAGGGCTTGATGCTTCTTACGATGATGAATCGCCTATGGCAGCCAACTTTACGGCACATTTTACAGCAAAAGATTTTAATGTAAAAAGAGCATATAAAGAAATACCTTTATTCCGTGAATTGGTAACCTCTGCTGGTAAGGCTGAAGGCATAATATCTGTAGATTATAAATTAAAAGGAGACCTTGATGGAAACATGGGGCCTATTTATCCATCCCTTTCAGGAGGCGGAACAGTGAATGTTAGGGATGTTAAAGTATCCGGACTTAAACTCTTTGGAGGTGTAGGTGATAAAATGGGGTCAGACGGTCTTAAAAATCCGGATATGAAAGATATTGATATAAAAACAACAATAGATCGTAACCTTATCCATATTGAAGAGTTTGTGTTTAAAGTAGCGGGTTTCAGGCCCAAAATAAAAGGCACAACCAGTTTTGATGGATTACTTGATATAAGAATACGTCTTGGATTGCCTCCGTTAGGAATAATAGGTGTGCCTATTGTGGTTACTGGAAGTCAGGAAAATCCAAAAATAAAGATATTCAGTAAAACCGGTGATAAAATAGATGAAGCCGAGTATAATGAGAAAACCAATCAGGTTATAAAGAAAGAAACCAGAATGGAAGAGCCTGAAAAGAAAGAATAAAAAAAACCGGCTATTGCCGGTTTTTGTTTTTAAGCGTTTACCGCTTCAACCTTAATGTCGTTGTCATTAAGCATGTCTTTAAGCATGTTCTCGATGCCGCTTTTTAATGTAAAGGTAGATGATGGACATCCGCTGCAAGCACCCTGAAGAATTACTTTAACGCGTTTGTCGGTCTCATCATACGATTCAAAAGCAATATTACCACCATCGGCCTGAACGGCAGGCTTAACATACTCTTCAAGAATATTAATGATGCGCTGTGATGTTGTGTCAAGTGAATCAAAATAAGCTTCCTGGTTTTTTTCGTTTTGCGGCATTTGCTGAACAAGAGATTCATCTATTACGGTATTACCATTCTCGATGTATACTTTGATAAAACTTCTTACTTCTGCAGTAACTTCATCCCATTCGGTAACAGCATATTTTGTAATAGAGATGTAGTTTTCATCCATAAAAACTTCTTTTACAAACGGGAATTTAAACAATTCCTTAGCAAGGGGAGAGGCAATCGTTTCGTCGATGTTCTTAAATTCGGCAGGCGTCTTCGTTAAGATCTTATTGGAAACAAATTTTAAAACAGACGGGTTAGGTGTAGCTTCAACATAAATAGTTGAAGGCTGTTTTTTCTTGCTTTCTTCTTCAATAACAATTTGTCCGCCTTTGTTGACGAATTCTTCTATTTGTGAAGCAACATCATCCTGAACATCTTCCCATTCTACGATTGAATATTTTTCAAGAGCTATAAAATTGCCCGAAATATAAACTGTTTTTACAAATGGCAGATAGAATAATTGTTTTGCAAGTGGTGAATTTGCAGTTTCATCTATATTCTTAAATTCATAATTATTGTTTTTAGCAATGAAATCGCTGAATTCGAATTTTATAATAGATGGGTTTTGTGTAGACTTTATAGTTATACTTTCCATGATTTCTAATTTTATGCAAAATTAGTATAAAAATATCTTAAAAACAGGGTAGGGGAATTATCATTCTATCTGTTACTGTCTTAAGCTGTTTACTTTATGAATTACTAAAATCATAATTATGTGATGATTTTGTGATTTTTTTAAATTTTAACGGATTAGTATCTATGAATATTTATATTTGGCTTTTTTAATTAACATATTTGTTTACTATTATTTAACGTTTTGATCGTATTTAAATTTTGCTATATGAGAAAACTATTACTCACATTGTTTTTGCTACTAGGAATGTTAAGTTCTTATGCGCAGTCAAACATTTCTGTTTTCAGTACAAACCCTACCAATGCTTATGTTGATGGGGAAACATTAACCTGGTCGGTTATGGTAACAAACAATGGCCCGCTGCCTGCAGCGAATGTCAGAGTTTTTTATGCAAGACCTGCCTTTATATTGCCTATACCTCCAGGTATCCAGAAGTTTTGGTGGACAGGTAGTAATGGTTCATCAGGTATGAATTTTGATATGGATAATACCACTCCGGTGTTAGCAGTTAATCAAACCATAACTTATACTATCAATATTAAGATTCCTGATGGTTACACAGGTCCTATTGATAATGTAGTGGTAACCTATGATCATCGTGCAGATATTGAAGTCGTAAATACAGATAATAAAACAACTTATACTCCAGGTACACAGTCTGTATATACGGTTACTGTGAAAAATAATGGTCCTGAAGCAGCTGATAAGGTTAATGTTTCAAATGTAATTCCTGCAGGTATTACAGGTTTTTCCTGGACAGGTAGTAATGGCTCATCTGGTACAAATGTTAATTTAGCAAATACTATAAATACTTTGGCTGTAGGTCAAACAGTCACTTATACAATAACGGTAGATGTGCCTTTAGGTTTTACTGGCCCTTTAACAAGTCAGGCATCAGCGTCGTTTGTTGGAATAGATCCGGTACCGGGCTGTGCTAAATGTATAGATATTGACACTTCTGCACTTAATGCAGATATTGTTGTTGTAAATACTGACGGTCAGTTTATGTACACTGCGGGTGCTAACTCAGTATATACGGTTACTGTTACAAATAATGGTCCTGCTATAGCTACCAATGTAGTAGTAAATAATGCAATTCCTGCCGGAATCACAGCATTTTCATGGACAGGCAGCAATGGTTCGACAGGAACTAATGTTGGTTTGGCTAATACTATACCTACCTTAGCAGTAGGCCAAACAATTACTTATACAATAACACTTGGTGTTCCTGCAGGCTATAATAGTCCTGCGATAACCAGTCAAACAATAGTTACAGCAGATAACCCGGACCCAAATCCGGGCTGTACAACATGTATAGATACCGATGTTAATCCGGCAACTGCTACTGATGTTGTTGTGGTAAATACAAATGGACAAACCACTTATACAGCTGGTGGTACATCTGTATATACTGTAACGGTAACAAACACAGGTTTAAATCCTGCGTTAAATGTACATGTAACTAATGCTATCCCTGCCGGAATTACTTCTTTTTCGTGGGTAGGCAGTAATACATCAACAGGTACTAATATTGCTTTAGATAATACAATTCCTTCTCTTGCACCTGGTGCTTCGGTAACTTACACGATTACGCTTCAGGTACCTGCTGCCTACGAAGGCGATCTTGTTAGTACAACTGTAATGACCAGTGATAATGACTCTAACCCAACTTGCAGTCAATGTATTGATGTAGATGCAGATCCTACTCCTAATGCTGATGTTGTTATAACAAATACTGACAATACTGATATTTATACACCGGGTACTAATTCTGTTTATACAGTAACAGTTACTAATAACGGTCCGCAAGCGGCAGCCAATGTTGTTGTGGCTAATGCTATACCAGCCGGTATTACTGCATTTTTCTGGACAGGAAGTAATGGTTCATCGGGTACAAATACTGCCTTGAATAATACTATACCTTCGCTTGCAATGGGTGCTACAGTAACATATACTGTTACTTTGGGCGTTCCTGCAGGTCACACCGGTGCTTTAACCAGTACGGCCACAGCAGCAAGTGTAACTCCAGATCCAGTTACAACAAACAATTCTGCAAGTGATACAGATAATAATGTTGCTTCTGCAGATTTAGTTGTTGTAAAAACACTTAATCAAGGTGCAACTTACACAGCAGGTCTTGACGCAATTTATACGATAACGGTTAACAACCAGGGACCAACAGCTGCTCAAAATGTTTCTGTTACAGATGTTATTCCTGCTGGATTAGCACCTGCAACTGCAACATGGACTGGTAGTAACGGAACAAGCGGGACAGGAAATTTAACCGATGTTATCGCATCGCTTCCGGTTGGTGAAACAGTAACGTATACATTAAAAATACCTGTGCCAAGCAATTTTAGTACAACGGCTAATATTGTGAATCAGGTTGCTGTAACGAGTACCACGCCAGATCCAAATCCGGCTTGTACAGCTTGTACACATACTGCAACACCTAAACCATTAGCGAATCTTGTTACTTTAAAGACCAACGGTCAAACACATTATGTTGCTAATGAACAGGTAACATATACAATTACAATAACAAACCCGGGTCCAAGTGATGCTCATAATATTCTCGTAAAAGATAATAAGCCTTTTGGAGTTGATTTAATGACATGGAGTGGTAATAATACTGGAGGATCGGGAGCTTTAAATAATACTATACCTGTATTAGCTGCCGGTGAGAGCATACAATATACGGTTGTTATTTTTGTGCCTGAAAATTATCCATCATTTGTTGGGCCGCTAATTAATAAAGTTATTGTAGAAAGTGTTACACCAGATCCTGTACCGGCTTGTCCTGGCTGTACTGATACAGATACACCTAGTGTTGGATTTGTAACTGTAACAAGAAATCAATATACTGTTCCTGAATTAGTAAATGATGTGCTTGTTAATCTTGATTGCGTTGGTATATCAAATGTTGTATGGCAGGCAGGTGATTTTAATGGTAATTTTGGTGTTCAATATTTTGAAAAAAACAATTCTAATTTCCCTATTAAAGACGGTATTATTATAAGAAATGGTAATGCTGATTTTTCTCAGGGAAAATATACAGGGAATGATCTTAGCAGTCAAGCTTCTAATTTGGGAGATGCTCAATTATTAGCGATTAGCCAGGCTCAGGGTAATACTGGAAGTATAAATGATGTAAGCTTTTTACAGTTCGACTTTGTTCCTATTGCAAATAACATGAGTTTTGATTTCCTTTTTGCATCTAATGAATATGGTACCTATCAATGTAGTTTCGCCGATGTTTTTGGTTTTATTCTTACTAACTTAACAACTGGTGGAGCTCCCATTAATATTGCTGTTATTCCAAACTCTGCGCCTCCTGTGCCTATTTCGGTTCTTACTATAAGAAATACTACTTATAATACAACTTGTGGGTCTGTCAATCCTAATCTTTTCGCACAATTTAATACTGTTGCAAATTCTGCAAATTCTGCAATAAATATGATAGGGCAGACTGTAGTTATGAAAGCATCTGCAACTGTAGTTCCTGGAAATAGTTATAGAATTAAGTTAGCCGTAGGAGATTATAATGACACTATTCTTGATACTGCTGTATTTATTGCAGCCGGATCGTTTGATATTGGACAACCTAAAGTTCCAGATGATTTAACAATCGCTAACGGTGGTGCGGTTTGTCCGGGAGGAGAATACCTTCTTCAATCATCTACAGGAGCAAATGCCAACTTTATTTTACGTTGGAAAAAAGATGGAGTATTAATAGTAGATGGTGCCGGTAACCCTGTTTCAACACCTACCCTTGCTGTTACTGAACCTGGGACATATACTTTATTAGCAGCTTTTGCATCTGCTCCTGATTGTTTCTTGTCTGATGATATTAAAATTGAATTCCGTCCTGAAATTGAAATTGGTATGCCTAGTGATCTAGTAGTATGTGGAACTCCAACACAACCTCATGTTTTTAATTTAAGAAATAATGATGCTGCAGTTTTAGCTACATTGCCAGATCCTGACTTCTATGAAGTGTTCTATTATCATTCAGCTGAAGATGTACAGAATGGAGTTGCTGCGATTGTATCTCCTACTACTTATATGGGAACAAATGGCGAAACTATTGCCTTAGCCGTAAGAGGATATGATAATGATTGTTTTACAGTAAAAACATTCCAGTTAGTTATTCAGGATTGTAATGTGATTTTACAGCCATACACAGCGCACGTATGTGAACCTGCTCCTTTTGATGGAGAAGAAATTTTTGATCTTACTTCTTATATAACAGAAATGGCTCCGGGTCTTGATCCTACACAATATACTTTTACCTTTTATAATAGTCAAGCTGATGCATTAGCATCAGACAATGAAATTGTTGCTCCTACAACTTATAACGGTACTTCTGAAGTTGTATGGATGAGAGCGCAAAATAATGCTATTGCACAAGCTTTTGCTGTAACTCAGTTAACATTGATAGTAACGTCTCAACCTGATGTGGCTGATGTGGCTGATGTAGAGGCTTGTAGTGCTCAAGGCTACGTACTTCCTGTTTTAACGACAGGTAATTATTATACCGGACCAGGAGGTACAGGTACTCAAATTCCTTCTGGAACTTTAATTTCAGTTTCGCAAACCATTTACATTTATGCAACTCAAGGTACTGCACCTTACACTTGTACAGATGAAGATAGTTTTGAAGTTATTATTTACAACTCTCCAGTTGTCGATAAACCTGCAAATGTGCAGGTATGTGGTTCATTTGTACTAGAGCCTCTAAATGTGGGGTCTTATTACACTCAACCGGCAGGCGCAGGAGTTATTGTTCCGGCAGGTACTGAGATTACGGCTACACAAACATTTTACATATATGCTCAGACTGGAGCCGGCTTGGTTCTGTGTACAGATGAGTATGCTTATACGGTAACTATAAATGCTTCCCCTGTTGTTTCCCCTGCTACACCTTTGGAGGCTTGTGCGAATAATTTTGACGGATTTTCATTTTTCAATCTGACTACAGCAGGTAATGAGATCTTAAATGGGCAGACTGGTTTAACGATAACGTATCACCTTACCGAGATTGGCGCTGATTTTGGTACTACTCCAATAACGACAGATGTAACGAATTTCCAGAATACTGTTGCTTATACACAAACGGTATGGGCTA
>NZ_SBII01000012.1 GCF_004028155.1 Flavobacterium cerinum
AAAGTAACAACTCTTTCCACTTCTACAAGCTTTTAAATACCTTTTTTTAATACTTCCTTAACTTTAATTTCTAACTCACTGAATTCCTGTTTTTTGTGAGTGAAAGTTTTTTGCCTTTTCACAGGTGGTTTTAGGAAGGAAGTGCGGGTTTAAGGCTGGTTTGTGAGGGTTATCCGTTTTGTACGGGTTTTACTTTTGCGGAATATCCCCTGGATAGGGCTGTTTTGTCGCTTTTGCTTCGTTTTTTACTCTTATATATAAGGAGAGTCTTTCGCGTTGTTTACCAATTTGGACTGGTTTTTACTCAAAGCCCCGATGGAAGCGGCATACCCTGCCCCTTTCGGCAGGGAGAAAGCGAACAGCGGGAAAGAACTTTATCAATAAAACGCGGAGATCACTGCTAATATATAATAGGTACTAATAAAAAAGCCCGAAGGGATGCTTCGGACTATTAGTTATATGGTATAGTATTATTTGATTAATCGAAACGAAGTGCTTTAACTGGTGAAATTTTTGTAATAATATATGACGGGATAAGCAGCAACGTTACACATACTATTATTGTACCCACATTTATAATGAGTATTGCAGGAATATCTATGGTTACTGGTGCAACGGTTACATAATAATTTTCTGGTGGCAGCTTGATGACTCCAAAATACTTTTGTATTAACAGCAATCCGATACTTATAGCATTACCCCAAAGAAGTCCTTTTATAATAAGGTAAGCTGCATTGTATAAAAATATTTTGCGAACGCTC
This sequence comes from Flavobacterium cerinum, assembly GCF_004028155.1. Lineage (GTDB taxonomy): Bacteria > Bacteroidota > Bacteroidia > Flavobacteriales > Flavobacteriaceae > Flavobacterium > Flavobacterium cerinum. The sequence goes on from NZ_SBII01000012.1 coordinate 762, forward strand.
CAGTTTGTAGCACCTAATGCTTTTAGCATACCAACCATTTGGGTACGTTCCAATATAAGTACCAATAATGCCACTACCATATTTATAGTGGCCACAATTACCATGATCACAATAATAACAAGAATATTAAAGTCGAACAATTTTAACCATTCGAAGATATTGAAATACTTCATCTCTATAGTTTCGCTGTTTAACGTAGATGGTATTGCTTTATAGATCTCTTCTCCTTTTTCTTTTATCTTACTAAAATCGTCAATAAAAACCTCGAAGCTTCCTACCTGATCAGGTTTCCATTTATTGATACGCTGTACATGACGGATATCTCCTATTAGATAAGTGGCATCGAATTCCTGAAAACCGGAATTATAAATACCCACCAGTTCAAACCTTCTTAAATTTGGCATACCATTACCTTCTTCTTTCATAAAAAAGGTATTGAACTTATCCCCTACTTTTAGCTGAAGCCTGTTTGCCAGATATTCTGAAAGCATGACTTCATTGTTGAGATTTTGTTTCAAATTTGGTTTTCTTCCCGATACGATATACTCTTCAAGTACATCCCATTTGTATTCTTTACCCACTCCTTTAAACACAATACCCTCGAAAGCATCTTCTGTACGAATAATTCCCGCTTTAGATGCTACTGCCTGCACATGTTCTATACCCTCTACATTTTTAAATGTTGGATAAAAATCCTGATGTATGGATATGGGCTCGACACTGACCTCTGATTGGTTGTCGTCATAATTGGAGATTATCACATGCCCATTGAACGCTGATACTTTTTCTCGTATCTTATCCTGCAGTCCAACACCTGTTGCTACAGCAATTACCATCATGATAATCCCTATAGCTATAGCGATGATTGCAATTTTTATAATTGGTGCAGATATACTACTTTTATGGTCCTTTGCAGTAACCAGCCTACGGGCTATGAAATATTCTAAATTCAAGTGCTTATGGTATCTTATTCGTTTTTCAAAAATACAGTTTTATTCTCATTTATATTTATCGCGGGCTGCGGAAATTCTGTAAAGCCGGAAAAGACTATTCTGACCCCAGCTATCGCAGACAATAGACCACTTATTGAAGATACACTGAAGAATAAAACAGCTATTGATGACAAAATAAAAACCGGTGCCGAAAACTTTAAAAACTACGCTCATTTATTAAGAGACAAAAAAGTAGGGGTTATTACCAACCAAACAGGTATCGTTACACTTGAAGGAACAGGCAAAACAATATCTCTGGTTGATTTTTTATTGGACAAAAAAATAAACATTACAAAAATATATGCTCCCGAACATGGCTTTCGTGGTACAGCAGATGCCGGCGAGCTTATTAAAGATGGCAAAGACACTAAAACTGGTATTCCTATTATCTCATTATACGGGAATAATAAAAAACCGAAACCTGAACAACTTGCAGGAATTGATATTCTTGTTTTTGATTTACAGGATGTAGGCGCCCGTTTTTTTACTTATATCTCATCCTTACATTATATAATAGAGGCATGTGCCGAAAATAACGTTCCGCTTATTGTTCTGGATAGACCAAATCCTAATGGTGGCATTGTTGACGGTCCTATTTTAGAAAAAGGGAATACAAGCTTTATAGGTATGCACCCGATACCTACGCTTCATGGAATGACGATAGGCGAATATGCTCAAATGATTAATGGTGAAAAATGGACAACGAATGATACTCCTTGCAAGCTAACTGTAATTACGTGTTCTAATTACAACAGGAATATGCCTTACAGCCTGCCGATAAAACCGTCGCCAAACCTACCTAATGACCAGGCTATAAACCTTTATGCCAGCCTTTGTTTTTTTGAAGGAACTAATGTGAGCATGGGAAGAGGGACCAATAAGCAATTCCAAATTTACGGTTCTCCTTATTTGCCAAAAGCAAAATTTGATTTTTCTTTTACTCCGGGACCAAACGTAGGAGCCAAAGACCCAACCTATAATGGCATTGAATGTTATGGTGAAGATCTTTCGAAAGCAGAAAAAGTTAACCGTATTGAATTGAAATGGCTGTTAAAAGCCTACGCTAATACGGAAGATAAATCTAAATTCTTCATTCCGTTTTTTACCAAGCTTGCAGGAACTCCTAAATTACAGCAGCAGATAGAAAGCGGAAAAACGGAAGCAGAAATTCGTAAAAGCTGGGAACCAGACATTGCCAAGTTTAAAGGTATGAGAAAGAAATACCTTATTTATGCTGAGTAAGCTTAGGCTTCTTTCTTAATGTTTTGACAAAGTGTTTCGGGTTATCAATAGTGTTTTGTACTTTTCGGTTATAGTAATCGTAAAAAATAAAGCCATGAATATTCCAGAAAAAATTGACAACATTATACAATATATCGTCCAGTTTATAGAAAAGATGAAAGGCTATGTTGAAGCCATTATCGAGTTCTTTGCTCACCTAAAAGACCGCATAGAAAATCTATTGGAATATATTGATGAAAAGATACAAGGCATAAGCAGTGTTGTGGAAGAATTAAGAAACCACAATAAAGAAGAAATTGCTGCTTAAACTTTTGGGCCTTCCTGCTGGGAAGGCTTTTTCTTTGAAATTCCTTTTACAGTTTTTACCAGCGCCCTGTTTGCATAATACAATAAAGCTACTACGATAAAAACAGGTATCGTAAGAAACCCAATTTCGGCAATTTTACCTACCCAGGTAGTTGTAATTACACTGCTGTTTATAAAAAAAAGTCCTATTGCTATTACTACAGACACTATTAACAGCATAAAAAATCTACTGATCTTTTTCATAAAATATGTTTAATTTATTTCCTGCCCAAATTGCAGTAAATAACCATTGTTATCATAAATGGCAAACTCGCGCATACCATACTCAAAAGTTTCAATTTCGTAACAAACCTTACAACTGTCTTTCCATTGTTCCCACAAAGCATCAACATTATCTGTAGAAATATATAAAGAGCCTGTAAAAGCGGGTTCGCTAAAAGGTATATGTTCGTTAGGATAAGCTGCCATAATTTCTACATTGTCTTTTTTCAAAGACGCCCAACCCCAGCTTTCTTCAAAAGCAGCACATTCAAAGCCCAAAACTGTAGTATAAAAAGCTACCGTCTCGCTTAACTGCTTTGTATAGATGATAGGTTTAAGTGTGATGAACTGTGCCATACCTTAATTTTTGTGTAAAACTAAACAATTTTCTTTTTCATTTCTTCAACTATATTATATGCAGCCGGGCATATGGCAACATTTTTTAGTGTAAGATCTGTTATCTGCTGGAACTTCTTTCTGTCAGTATGCGGAAACTCACGACAGGCTTTTGGCCTAACGTCATATATCATGCAGTAATTTTCATTATCCAGAAACGTACACGGCACGCTCTGTAGCACATAATCCCTGTCTTCGTCAATGCGAAGGTATTTTTCTATAAACTGCTGTGGTTTTTGACGCATGTGTTTTGCTATACGTTCTATATCAGCCAAAGTAAACAGAGGACCAGTCGTTTTACAACAATTTGCGCAGGTAAGGCAGTCGGTCTTTTTAAATTCTTTATCATGCAGTTCCTGCATAACATAATCCAGGTTTTTTGGCGGCTTCTTTTTAAGCTTATCAAAAAACTTTTTGTTTTCGTTATGCTTATCTTTGGCAAGCTTTGGAAGTAACTTTAAAAACTTATCCATCACGCAGTACATTTATCAATCATCAGGCAAAAGTATAAAAAAATGAAAGACCTTTTTGGAAAAGCAATACTCGACTATCAAACCGGCAATAATCCGGAGAATTTAATTACTGAAACCTCTATATCTGAAGAAGATGAAATGAGTGTAGCCTACCTTTTCAGGGAGTATGCCGAAATGCCGAAAATGGAGCAAAAGGCTTTACAGCTTGCCAAAGGCAGGGTACTGGATGTGGGATGCGGCGCAGGCAGCCATAGCTTGTACCTTCAAAACGAACGCCAGCTGGATGTTACTGCTGTAGACATTTCGCCAAGTGCTGTAGAAGCCTGTAAGCTGAGAGGTATTAAAAGAGCAGTAGCGATGGATGTTATGCAAATAAAAAATGAAAAATTCGATACCATACTGCTTTTAATGAATGGCGCCGGAATGTGTGGCAAACTATCCAAAATGAGTCCGTTCCTTCTAAAACTAAAGTCTCTTTTGAATGAAGGAGGACAGATTCTATTAGATTCGTCAGACATTATCTATATGTTCGATGAAGATGAAGATGGCGGTAAGTGGATACCATCTGACACAGAATATTATGGCGAGGTATTTTTCAATATCTCCTATAAAGGCGAAAGCGAAGAACCTTTTGACTGGATGTATATTGACTACAACACATTGCAAAATGCGGCACATGCCAATGAAATGCAATGTGAACTTGTTTTAGAAGGTGAGCATTATGATTATTTAGCAAAACTTTCTATATAATAAATAAAAATCCCGCCAATGGCGGGATTTCTTATATAAAAGAGCGTTATATAACTACTCCATGTATTTCATCATGATAGACTGAAGACCCATTCCCCATTCCTGACCTACTACTTGTCCTTTTTCGAATAGTACACCAGTTTTTGCTGCTGCTTTCTTTCCTACCGGAGTTTCATAGTACTTGATCATTGCTTTAATATCGTCATGTGTAAACTCAGTCATGTAAAGATCTGCCATTTTACCGATCAGTTCCTGAATAGATACATCAAGATCTTTTTTAAATGCTGCTTGCTTGTCTGCTGGAGCATTTTTAACGATATCTTTTGTCATCATTTCAAAAGTCGAAGCTGTTCCACTTATGTTAAGAAATTTAACTGCATCTGCTTTAAAAGCTGCATCCTGTGCCATCCCCATTTGTGCAACCAGCATAAAAGCTACTGCTACTAATAATTTTTTCATTGTAATAATTTTTGGTTAACTTGTAATTTAAAGGAGTAAATATAATTAGTATTCTTTAAATATTTATAATGATTATGGAATATTAAGATACTTATGTGTTTGTAATGATACTCTCCATTTAGGATTTTGCATTACATAGTCTACAATAAGCGGTGTCATCTCTTCTTTCTTACTCCATTCGGGCTGTAAAAACAATATGGCATTATCGTTTACTTTTTCCGCCTGCTCTTCCGCAAATATAAAATCGTGCTTGTTATGAATAATCATTTTTAGCTCGTGCGCATGCGCATATACTTCTTCTGTTGGAAGTTTTGTCTTCTTTGGAGAAAGACATATCCAATCCCAGGTTCCTGAAAGCGGATAAGCTCCTGAAGTTTCAATATGTACATTCAGATTTTCCTCTTTTAACTTATTAGTAAGCGGATCCATATTCCAGGTAAGAGGTTCCCCTCCCGTAATTACAATCGTTTTTGCATACTTTTTAGCATTCGCCACGATAGTATCTGCACTTGTAGGCGGATGCAGTTCTGCATTCCAGCTCTCTTTAACATCACACCAATGGCAGCCTACATCGCATCCGCCTACGCGAATGAAATATGCTGCAGTACCTGTATGGTAGCCTTCACCTTGTATGGTATAAAACTCCTCCATCAGTGGCAGCATCTCTCCTTTTTCTACTTCTATCTGTATTTCCTTCTTCAACATTTTATCTCAAAATAGGGCGCAAAGATACGCATTAATCCCTTAAATATAAGCTAATAAAAAACCGACGGCAGTGCCATCGGTTTTTTATTATTCTTAAAAGATAAGATTATTTTAATCTTTTCAATTCGTTTTTAACATACTCGTCATTTGGATCAAGAGCAAGCGTTTTATTAAAATATTCAATAGCTTTTGCCTTGTTAATTACAGCATAGTAAGCACCCGCATTAGAGTAAGCATCAATTAAATTCTTTTTCTGTTTCGCAATCTCTGCATCACCTTTAGCTGTAACAAGCTCAATATACTTATCATATGCTTCAGCCATTGTTTTTAATGACTCCGCAGACTGGATGTACCTGTTTATTTTAGCTTTATATAAATAAGCATCTAATGCATCAGGAGACATTTCGATTAACTTCGTTAAAGCAGCATCTGCTTTTTTAAGGTTTTCAATGTTCCCTTTTTGAGCTTCAGGTGATTTATTCACGTGATCAAAATACACTGAATATGCATAGAAGAAGCTATCAAGAGCCATGTTTCTGTCTTCAGGATTTGTAATAGCTACTCCAAATACTACAGATGCAGGACCATATAATTTTTGTTTGAATAATTTCTGACCTACTGCATTAAATTCGTTCGTAATAGCGATGTCTGTTTCAGCAGCTTTTTTGATGTTGTTTATGGCAGCATCAAATGTTGCCTGATCTTTTATTACCGTGTTACCTTTTTCATCCTGACCTACACTTGATGCAAGGTTAGCAAGACCTAAGTAAAGGTAATCTCTTGCAATAATACGTTTAGGATCTGCTTTTGCAATCCATTCGTTCATTGCTTTAGAACTCGCCTCATATTTACCATTCTCGTAAGAAGCATAAGCAAGGTAACGAAGTATCCTTGGATTAACTTTATCCATTTGCTGCATCTTTAAAGCCTCAGCTTCAAGTGCTTTATAGTCGTCAGTTAATAAAAGGAAATCAGCATGTCTCATACGTGAATTAAGTGAATAATCCGTTAACGACATGTATTTCTCATAGTATCCTAATGCTTTAGTATTGTACTCTGATTTTTTTGCAGGATTTGTTACACCCCAGATATAGTATGTTTCAGCAAGTTCTCTGTAAACCGGTCCGTAGTTAGGATTTGCAGCAATTACAGCATCAAATGCTTTTATTGCTTCCGGGAAAGCTGCTCTTGTATTTTTTGTAATAACACCTAATTGCAGTTTAGCTCTCAACAAAGTATTGTCAAGTTCATAAGCAATACGGTATTCTTTATATGCTTCATTTTGGTTTCTGTCACCATAGTAAGCATCACCAAGGCTAAGATGTGCCTGTGCGGATTTTTGATCTTTTGCTACTGCTTTATTGAGTACAGCAATTGCTTTTTTATAATCCGGCTTCTCTGCATTAATGTAAGCACGGCCAATGTATATAAGCTGCTCAATATCTTTTTTCTTAAGATCTTTTTCTACTGCATCAAATTTTGCCTGAGCAGCAGCAATATTACCATCGTTAAGATCGATATGACCTAAACCAATAGTATTGTATTCGGCATTATTTTTTACAGCTTTCCCTTTATTAAAATAAATAGCTGCAGAATCTTCTTCTGTTTGTTTAAGGTAGATGTCTCCTAAAAGGAAATAATTCTTACCCTCATCCGGCGATGATGCCAATAATGATTTTAAAATTGTTTTTGCTTTTTGGTATTGTTCGGCATCAATTGCTTTTTTGGCTTCGTTTACATCCTGAGCAGATGCAACACCAAAAAACAATAATGATAAACCTAAAAACTTTAATTCTTTCATTTCTATTTTTTTTAATTCTACTTGTACTAATTTATAGTTCTTTGCGAACTTCTATTTCTCTTGAAGGTATGGTTACCGGCAGCAGCCCTGATTTTAAAATTATACGCTGTCCTTCCGGAGAGCTAATGTAAATTGCAAAACCCGTGCCTAGGCCATCACCGCCACGATAATTTAACACATACAATTTTCTTGTTAATGGGTATAATCCTGTAGCTATATTACTTTGGGTAGGTTTATAATACTTTTTCTGCCCTTTGTCAATTTTAACATTATCCACAGCTAAAACGGTAATATTGTCTACATATTTCATCAACGAAACTGGGGGTTGTACCAACCAGTTCACACCAACAATACCTATTGCTCCAGGAGTATCATGAACATACTTGATAACTTCCTCATTCGTTTTTAATGAATATACGTTTTGCGAAGGTACTTGTTTAACCCCTGCTAATTTTAAAAGATACTGTACAGTACTTGAATTTCCATTATCAAAAACAAGTTTTTGTACTTTATCTGATGTATTCCCTTTAAGCACTTTTAAAACGTCTTCAAGATTAACAACAGTATCTTTAGCTGTTTTGTTTGTAATAAATGCAATAGCATCTGTTGCAAACGGTGTAACTTCAGGCTTAATTCCTAATTTCTCAAAATGAGATTCTTCCTGAGCTGTTAACAACCTTGGCAAAACCACTACAGAAGCAGAGTCCTGCAATAATGCATTTATAATTTCATTTTCAGTCATGTTAACCTGAGTAACGTGTGACCTACTGTAAACACTATGAAATACAGCCAGTACATCTTCCACAATCGGTTGCACGGTATTGTCTACCAGCACCTTCGTTTTCCCTGCAATTAGTGTTTCGTTAACCGCTTTCCCATCCGGAGTAGTTTTATCTCCTTTACAGGAAAAAAACATTCCTATAACAAAGATACAAAGCAGGATGGTCCTTTTGAAATAATTCATATATTATGCTTTAATATTTATGGTAATTGAAAAGGTATATAATGACCTTACGGCTTTATTTTTCTTTATTCCGGAAGACCATTTTTTCTCAACTTTGCTCAAAACTCTTATAGCTTCTTTTCCCATTTGAAAACCAGGGTCTTTAAGAATTTCAAAATTACTCATAGATCCATCAATTTCAATAATAAACGACACTGGTATTACGAAGTTGCCACCACCTTCTATTTCGGGAATCCTAAAATTGGTATTTACACATTTATAGAAAGCAGCAATACCTCCCGGGAATTCAGGTTTTGTGTCGAGTTTAGATTCTTTATAAACTTTACCATCGTACTTTTCAGGTGGTGTCGATACTTCCTGAGCATTTGTCAATAACGGAAATAAAGCAACTAATACAAATAGTATCTTTTTCATAGCGATATTTATCTGTTTTGCCACAGCCTTATAAACCTAAAAAAAGAATAGGCAATAAGTAATGTTCCCATGGCTAATCTTCCATTATAACTAAGCGTCAATGGTATCTGATCCCAGAATATTATCGTTAATCCTAATATAAAATACATTAGGAAAAACACTATACCTAAAACAAACAGAAATCGCTGTATAGGCGATTTCTGTATTGGTTCTTGAGATTGTTTTCTTGAAAGCATCTCTTTATGTACTAAGACTTAATGTTGATAGTAATAGGAAGTGTGTAAGAAGCTCTTACAGGTTTACCGTTTTGAATACCCGGAGACCATTTTGTTTTAAGCGATTTTAATACACGCTCTGCTTCTTTTCCTAATCCGTAACCCGGATCTCTTAAAATCTTAATTGCTGTAAGACTTCCATCTCTTTCTACAACGAAAGATACGTGGATCTTAGCGGTAAGATTCTGATCTAATTCCGGAATTCTAAAGCTGTTATTAACATACTTGTAGAAAGCTGCGATACCACCAGGGAACTCAGGCTGAACCTGAAGACCTGCAGAAGTATATACAGTATTATCCGGAGCTTCTACTCCTTTATCAAGATCTCCTGACGGTTTACCAATATTGATATCACCAGTAGGACTTGCTTCTGCATTTCTTGAACTTGGATCAGCTTCTTTAAACTGCTCTTGTTTCGGTGGATCATCCGGCACTTCTTCTTTCTTAGCTGCTTCAAGCGGCTTAAGCTTTACTTCCTCAACAATAGACTTAGGCGCCTGTTGCTGCTCTACCACCGGTGGTGGTGGTGGAAGCGGCTCCTCGTCTGGCGGTGGCGGAAGATCGATCACTTCAATGATCTTATCTACATTTTCTTCTTTTTCTTTTGATGCAATACCTTCTACCATTTCGTAGATTTTAGGTGATGCTACAAGAAAAACGAATAACGCTGCGCCAATGATAAGTGCCTTTATAGTAGTCTTAGGATTTTCAGAACGAAGCTGGTAAGCTCCATAGTTCTTGTTACGGCCTTCAAAGACCATATCAATCCATTCTCTATTAAATATATTCAGTTTTGACATAATTATAGTTTTTATATTAAATAAGATGGATTAGTATAATCCAGTCTTAGTTAACAAGTCAATTTCTCCAGGCGTAATATCACCAATAGCATACAGCTGCGGATGTGTAATTGCCATTTCGTCTAATATATCCACAAGGTTACGGTAGTTAGCCTTATCACTTGCTTTAATATTTACAATAAGCCCTTCACCATCTTTAAAGCCATCTCTTTTAGCGATAGCCTTACCATACTCAATTTGTTTAAGCAGGTCTTTTCTTATGCCATTTTTACCATATACCGCTTCTGTAGGCGGTATTATTGGCGTCTCAAACTTACCCATATACCAAAGGATCTTATTATCCTTACCGATAAGAATGGTCATCATTCGCTCTTCAGGGATTTTTGTCGTAGGAGTATCGTCCTTTGCTTTATCCGGCATTGCAAGCGGCATCGACTGCGGCTTTGACAACGTAGTGGTAAGCATGAAGAAAGTAATCAAAAGGAATGCCAAATCTACCATCGCTGTTAAATCTACTCCCGGGTTCGATTTCTTACTTCTTACCTTGCCGCCGCCTTTTTTGCCCTCGCCGGTATTTAATTCTGCCATTTTATATTATTTTATAAAATTAAAAATTTTTGTCTCTTAAACCGGTCACAAGGAAGAACCTGTTTTTCTTTTGCTCCTGAAGAATATCAATTATTCTTTTGATAGTAGTATAATCTTCTTTAGCATCACCTTTTATAGCGATATCAAGATCTTTGTATACTACATCTTTTTCTCCATTAGCAATTTTCTCGTCAAGTACTTCTTTTTCAGCTTCCCTTGCAAATTTAACCCAATTGGTTAATTCATTGTTTATAGAGTCATAAGGTATACCTTTTTGAACACCTTCTTTATTTCTTTCTTCAGCATTAAGTTTCAACAAGCCTTTAAGCTGGTTCAACGGAACACCGAAACCTTCCATAGTAGAAAACGTTTTATATTCGTCTTCAGTGAAAGCTACTTTGTACTGTGCAGAAATACGCTCAAGCGTTTTCTTTCTCACATCTGCGCCCGGTATAGTAAAGAACACTTCTTTATCTCCAACAGTGATTGTAGCAACACCTTCTTCAGGCAGCTTTTCAAGTACTGTAGAAGCAGGTGCATCTACCGGTTTAGGCTCAGGCTGTTTTGCAGTAGCAGTCATAATAAAGAATGAAAGCAAAAGGAATGCCACGTCGCACATTGCGGTCATGTCTATCCTGGTGCTCTTCTTTGATATTTTAACTTTAGCCATTATTGATTTTTATTAGCTTATGATAACCTGAAAGTGTATTTTGAGAAATACACTTTCAAACTTCATATATTATTATACTTCTATCTACTGATTATGCATTGTTGGCACGAGACCTGAAACGTCTGTACGTTTGTACAATCGTGAAACCAGCCTCATCAATAGAGTAAGTAAGCTTGTCAATTTTAGACGTAAATAAGTTATAAGCGATAATTGCAACTGTAGAAGTTCCAATACCTGTAGCAGTGTTGATAAGTGCTTCAGAGATACCATTTGCAAGCTGAGCAGAGTCAGGAGTAGTTCCAGCTCCAAGAGCAGAGAACGCCTTGATCATACCTGTTACCGTACCTAGAAGACCCATAAGTGTACCAACAGATACAAGTGTAGATATAACAACAAGGTTTTTCTCAAGCATTGGCATTTCTAATGAAGTAGCCTGCTCAATTTCCTGCTGGATAGCAGCTTCAGCTCTTTCACTGTCAAAACCTTCTCTTTTAACCTCTTCATATTTTAATAAACCAGCTCTAACAACGTTAGCTACAGTACCTTGCTGTTTATCGCACTCTACTATTGCTTCGTTGATGTTACCAGTACTGATTTGTCCTTGTACTTTTCTTAAGAAAGACTCTACGTCTCCTTTACCTGATGCTTTGCTGATAACAAAGAAACGCTCAAATGAGAATACGATAGACATAAGTAAAAGTCCCATTAACACAGGTACCACATACCCTCCTTTATAAACCATTCCAAGATAGTTTCCTACTACTGGGTGCCCGGCTTCGGCCCCTTTCTCAATCATTTCCTTTGCATTTTGAAAATTGGAAGAAGCTCCCATGATGAACTTCCATACAAGGAATCCTACGATTAAACATGCTACGATAGCTAATCCTGCGAATACGTTAGACCCTTTAGAATCACCTTTTTTTTCAACATTCTGAATAGATGCGTTTGCCATTTTTTTTAAAAATTAAGTTTCTGATTTTTTAATAATAGTTTCTTATTGTTAAAATTTCTTTTGTATAAGAGTCGCAAATTTATACCATTAAGGCATAAAAAAAAATAAAATGATTTCTTTTATCAATTCTTAACATTAATTTATTGCAATCATAAACTACAGGAAATCCCTCATTTAAAGATTTTGCTTATACAATATCCATTTTTTTAAACTCAAAACTATAATTTTTTGTAAATTATTTGATTTTAATATAGATTACGTATAAATAACATAAAACAGCAACATTTATTGTGCAGGCATTCCAAATTATTTTATGTTGTGGTTTTTAGCCTTATTTTTTTAATAAACATTAATAAACCGCAACCAGTTGCAGTAATTTCGTACAGAGAAAACGTTTATATGTTCAAAAAATCATTTTAACGCTATGAAAGCAATAACGACCATAGGACTTCTTGTATTGTCAAATATATTTATGACGCTTGCGTGGTACGGCCATTTAAAGTTTAAAGACTTAAAATGGTTTGAAAACCTGGGATTAATATCCATTATACTCATCAGCTGGGGATTAGCTCTATTTGAATACTTTTTTCAGGTTCCGGCAAATAAAATAGGGTTTAAAGAAAATGGAGGACCTTTTACACTAATGCAGTTAAAAGTAATACAGGAAGTTATTACACTTATTGTATTTACCATTTTCTCGCTTCTGTTCTTTAAGAACGAAACGTTTAAATGGAACCATGCTGTTGGGTTCTCATTTTTAGTACTTGCTGTTTATTTTATCTTTAAGAAATAAACAGCAAGCATTATATATATTATTAAGGTGTATCGAGCAGCTCCAGTATTTTATTATCTACTTCGGCGCTATCCCATTTTTTATCGATGTCATGCATAAGCATTACCTCGTCCATGATAGCTTTTTGACGGTCGCCAATAGCCAGCGCTTCAGAATAAGGCCTATAACTAAAGGTTACTCTACTATATAAAGGAAGCCATTTTTCAGGATACTTTTCAGAGAAGCGCTTTTCGATCTTCTTTTGCAGTAAAAATTTGGCATCGGCTGTTTTAGACCTCATTTCCATAAAATTGCGATACGACAGCTCTGCTATGGCATCGGCATTTGGCTTACGGCTTTTTTCATATTCTTTAAATATGGTTTTCCAGTCGTCGCCATACTCACCCATTAATTGGTTAAGTATTGTTATATCTTCAAAGCCTGCGTTCATACCATGACCATAAAAAGGTACAATAGCATGGCTGGCATCTCCTATTAGTGCAACTTTATCTTCATACGTCCATGGGTAACATTTCATGGTAACCAGTGTACTGGTAGGATTTTTAAAGAAATCTTCAACCAACATAGGTATTACATCGACTGTAGAAGGAAAATATTCAGCAAAAAATGCTTTAAGAGTATCTTTATCTTTTAATGACTCGAAAGAGTTCTCTCCTTCAAACGGCATAAATAAGGTACAGGTAAAACTACCATCAAGATTAGGCAGTGCTATAAGCATGAAATCCTGACGCGGCCATATATGAAGGGAGTTTTTATCCAGCTTATGAGTTCCATCCGGATTTGCCGGAATATTTAACTCCTTATATCCTGTATTCAAGAACTCCTGAGAATAATTAAACATGTTTTGGCGCTGCATTCTGTGGCGTATTCTTGAAAAAGCACCATCTGCCCCAAAAACCATATCATAACCTCTATCATCCCATGCGCCCTGTTCTGTTTCTCCTGTGTGCAGTGTCGCATCAGCAAGTGTTACATCCCAAACCTTGGTTTCAAAAAAGAACTCCACACCTTCGGCTTCAGCCAAAGAAACCATTTTGCGGTTAAGCAGTCCTCTTGATATCGAATAGATACTCTCCCCTTCATTGCCATAAGGCTGATAGTTGAGCGGCTGCCCAACAAGGTGGATTGCCCTTTTATCCATCGGTATCGCCATTTCGCGAATTTCTTCTGACAGGCCCATATCATCCAGAGCACGCCAACCACGATGTGACATGGCGAGATTTATTGATCTTCCGGAAAATTGAATGGTTCTGATGTCAGGACTACGATCATATACATGAACCGAGTGCCCTGCTCTTTTGAGGTATATCGCGAGTAGTGATCCGACTAGACCGGAACCAACAACTGCAATTTTTAAGGGAGTTTGCATGAAAATTGTTCTATAAACAGTACAAAAATACTTAATTAATATACAGCTAGCCCTGATTTTAGCTATTTATTTAACGACCTGTTTTATTAAGAAAATTTTGGGTATTAAAGGATTCTTAATTAATTAACACACTTGCTCTTAAAGAAGTAATTTTAACTCACTAACTATTTAAAAATTTACATTATGAGAGATTTAGTCTGGTTAATCGTCGTTATACTACTTATTGGATGGCTAGTAGGATATTTTGGTTTTGGTGAATCTGTAGGTGCTTTAATTCATATCCTATTAGTATTAGCAATTATAGGAATCCTATATAGACTTGCTGTAGGCAGGAGACCCTAGCTTAAAAGCACTATTGAAACTACCCAAAAACAAAACCCTTAATATTAAGGGTTTTTTTATTTAACAGTGCTAATTTTTTCCGTACTTTGTTTAAAGGTGTATCAGTTTATCGAGGCATCTAGAAGTACCCTTCTGGTGCATTTGTAAAATAAACAACTCCTAAAATTACTGTTGGTTAATTTAGCACTTTACATTATGGCTTTTGAATATATAGAAATTGAAAGAGTCGAAAAACTCACAAAAAAAGAATTTATAGAGAATTATTACAAGCCTCAAAAACCTGTAGTTATTACAAACCAAATTGATGACTGGCCCGCTTTTACTAAATGGAATTTTGATTTTTTAAGGGAAGTTGCCGGAGATAAAACTGTTCCATTATATGACAGCCGGAAAACAGATTATACGAAAAAGGTAAATGAACCCGATTTCACCATGACAATGTCTGAATACATTGACATCTTAGAAAAAGGCCCTACCGACCTGCGTATTTTTCTTTATAACCTAATGAAAGATGTACCTTCAATGAAAAACGACATGAAATGGCCGGACCTGGGACTTCGATTACTCAAAAACTTACCGTTAGTATTCTTTGGCGGTCAGGAGGCAAAAGTGTTCATGCACTATGACATTGATTTCCCTAATATCTTCCATTTTCATTTTGAAGGAAAAAAGCAATGTGTACTGGTAGATCCTAAAGAAACAAAGTACATGTATCGTCTTCCCTATTCATGGATATGCAATGAAGACATTAATTTTGATGATCCTGATTTTGAAAAATTCCCTGCCCTAAAAATGGTTAAACCTTACATTACCAACTTACAGCACGGTGAGATGCTTTATATGCCCGAAGGATGGTGGCATTATATGAAGTACTTAACACCCGGTTTTTCATTAAGTCTTCGTTCTTTGGCCGGAAGACCTTCAAATTTAATTAAAGGTTTTGCAAACGTAGCCATTATACGCTATTATGATAACTGGATGCGAAAGCGCAAAGGCCAGGCTTGGTTAGATTATAAGGATGAAGAATCCATCCGAAGAACAAACGCCTTACTTAAAAAATAAAAAAGAAGCGCATCTTTACGGGTGCGCTTCTTTTTTATCAAAAATCTATTTTTTCTTTGCTTTAGCCTTCTTTTTTGCTTTGGCTTTTTTCTTTGCTTTCTCTTTCTTTTTAGCTTTCGCCTTATCTTTTGCTTTTTGTTTTTTCTCTTTATCTTTCTTTTTAGCCTTTGCTTTTTTTGCTTTCTCCTTATCCTTTTTCTCTTTTAGCTTGGCTTTTTTCTTATCCTTTTCTTTTTTTGCTTTTTCTTTGTCCTTCATCTTTTTAGTTTTCTTTTGGTTAGTTTTTAAATCTCCTTCAACTCCAATCTCAGTCCCCTCAGTTTTAATTCCTTTAGGTTCTTTAATCTCAGTCACTTCTTTAGCAGGTGCTTTTGCCGTTTCTGCTGGTTTCTTTACTGCTGGTTGTGCAGGTTTAGCTGCTACAGGCTTTGCTGTAGTAGTTTTTGCAGCAGCAGTTCTGGAAGGACTCGGTTTTGCAGCCGTGGTTGTTGCGCTGGCCGGTTTTGCTGTTGTTCCTGCTGCAGGTCGTGGCTTGCGTACAGGTGGTTTAGGTTTCTCTGCCGGTTTTTCAACAGGGGCAGTATCATTTAAAACTTGTTTTTCTATTTCTTTACTGCCGGCCTGACCTTCAGAAGTCGGTTCTGGAGTTTTCTTAATAGGTTCTGTCATACTAATTTTAATTAATTTATAGAATGGTCTTTAATTGCGGAACTACACTAACCCTACTTCACTGTTTCTAAATAGTTAACTGATTGTAAAGTTATTATTAGTAAAAATACATTATTAAAGAATGCGCCAATGTTAAGTTTTTCTATATAAAAATAAGTCGTAATAAATCCTGCTGAGAAACAACGGTGATTCTAAACAAAAAAAATCCAAATAATAATAAGTAGTGCCTTATTACTATCTGGATTAATACAAATATAAAACTAATAATAATGATACTATCGAAGCTGCTGTTTAACGCTATTAATTTTTATCATGAAAAAAACACAATAACAACAGTTCGATAGCTCAGTTAACACAAAAAATAAAAACTGATTCTTAAATCTAAAATGAATTAGTTTTTAATGATCTTCTTAGTTATTGCACCTTTATCAGATTGGATGTTCATCATGTAGATACCTGTAGTCAGGTCAGAAATAGTAACTTTAACCGAAGACTCACCATTTAATTTTACAGTCTTTACAGTACGTCCGTTCATATCAACAATACTAATATCCTGCATTAAGGCATTAACGGTATTATCAATGTTCAATATATCGTTTGCAGGGTTAGGGTATACTGAGAAACTGTTTGCTGCAAAATCTTCTTTACCTGTAGTACCGCCAACCGCTTTTACAACAATATTATCAAAATGCATAGTTGCCGAAGCAGCATTTATTGCACCGGTTCTACTACCTGCAAAACTTACAACGTCTACTTCATCCGGATCTAGTCCAGCAGCACTACCAGGAACAACATTACCTGCTGCAGGAAGTCCCGGTGCTATAATTTTCATTTCTCCGGTTGTTTTATTAAAAGATATTTTTATTTTGCTCCATTGGTCAGCCGGCAATTTAACCGGATCGGCCTGCGTTCCAAATGTATAATTATAGTTACCCACCGGTTGTCCTGTAGGTGTAGAGTATCCAACAATAGATAGTACTTTTGTTGACGCCTTAACTGATACTCCAACTAAAACTTTTGTAGCATCAGCATTATATACATATACTCCAAAATCGTTAACGCTTGTCGTTGCTCCACCCGGATTGATCTCAAATTCAATTTCTATCGTGTTATTTCCTGCAGTTCTTCCTATCCATGCTGTTGGTAAAGCATCTTTTTTATATAAAAACCTGCCGCCTTTATCTCCGTCCGGTCCATCTATTTTTAGGGTTTTAAGATTTGCTCCTCCTGTACTAACGATTTGGGCATTAGAAACATTTGCATTTGTACTTGTAGTAGGAGCTGCACCATTTGCCGATACTAAATAAAGTAACCCCTGTCCTGCTGCTGTACCGGCAATGTCTGTGGTAACATTACCTACTGTTAGATCATTAAAATTGAATGCCTGTAGCTCTTGAGCATTTGCCGTTATAAAGCAAGATGCAAAAACAGCTGATAGTAAAAATTTTTTCATAGTAATAAAGTATTTGTTATTAAAAAACATGTGTTTGATCTTCCTTATATTACAATACCGCTAAACACATGTTTATGCTACATAATACAACTGGATCTTAATTAATTTATAAATACAAAGATGATGGAGTAACAGCACATGTAAAAGGTTCATAAAATGCTTAAAGTGGTCGAAAAAAAGCATTTAAATAAATTTTCTAAATCATGTTTCCTGAAGTATTCTCAAAAAGAAAATTGAATTATTAAATACTATAATTACGCAACACCCCGGTCATTATAAAAATGATCCGGGGTGTTGCGTAATTTAACTTTACTATATTGATTCAGCTATTTATCGATATTTCTTCGATATTCCAAAGGAGAATGTGTAACGTGTTTTTTAAAGAATTTACCAAAACAAGACTGGTCGCTAAATTGCAATTCTTCCGCTATTTGTGAAACACTAAGTGAAGTATATGCTAATAACATTCTTGCTTCCATTAAAACAATATCGTCTATAAGCTCTCCGGTTGTTTTCCCTGAGACTTCCTTTAAAACTTTAGTTAAATGTCCTGTTGTAACAAACAAAGAATCGGCATAAAACTGTACGCTTCTTTCTTTCTTAAAATTATCTTCAAGCACTTTAAGAAAATTAAGGGTAAGTTCTTCTTTGCGGGACATTTCTATTTTTAAGCCTAAATTGTTCTTTTTGTAGAGTGCCGCAATCTCATATAATAATAGATGAAAAGTATAATCGATCATTTCTTTTCCAAACAGTCGCGGATCATTCTCTATGTTTTTTTTACGCAGCAATTCGGCAATATTGACAATGTTATCAATCTCACTTTTTTGCAGCGACATTTTAAAAGATCGCTTTTGTAGAAGAAATAAATCAAAGTCCCTTTTGTTTATACTATTGTTATAGCGAAAATCAAAAGTGAATTTTATACATACCAATTTTGTACCTTCTTCTCTTTCAATAATATTCTTTACCGTTTGAGGAGAACATATAATAAGGTCATTTGGCTCAATAATGTATGTAATAAGATCTAACTGAACTTTCATCCTTCCTGAAAGCATTAAAACAATTACATAGGCATCTGAGCGAAAAGGATATTGCAGAAAATTATCGGCAATTGTTCCTTTATCAATACATACATGCAGCCTTTCAGATTGCTGTACTACCCCCATAATTTTAGAAATCTCACCTATAGAGTGCTTCCTAATACTGTTTCTTTCCAATTTAATTGTGATTTAATGTAAATAAATAGAAATCGTAACTTATATAGGGTTTAGGGTTATGTAAAGTTATTAATTTTCATTGCAGTATTTACAAATCAAACACAAGATAGTATTTTATGATAAATTTAACATTCTGTATTTCAGTGATTTAAAAAATAAAATGCTGATTTAGAACCAATTTTAGCAGGAATTATACTCTATAGGACAGCATAACTTTATGTATTAAGCCCATAAAAAGAAAGAAAATACCTATATTGTTGTGTGAAAAATTAAGGAGCAGAATAAACTATTTAAAGAAATCATTATTATAAAAAAAAGCAAAAGAAAGTTTTTCCCTTTGCCCTAAAATCGTTTTTCATGAAATACATTCACATAAAAACAGCATTCAATTATATATTTTTAGCCAGCCTAAAACCTAAATCATCAATTTTAAACGAAGTAGGATGACTGCGCCTACGATTGGTTGCCATACAGCTTCTCGCTTCGTCATACCAGCCACCGCCTCTAAAAATGCGGTACGAACCATATACAGTCTCATCATAAATATCAGAGCACCATTCCCACACATTGCCCAGCATATCATACAATCCCCAGGCATTGGGTTCTTTTGTACCTACCGGATGTGTTGATCCTTCAGAATTATCTTTGTACCAAGAAATAGTGTTGATATCTCCATATCTAACTTCTGTAGTTCCTGCTTTGCAGGTATACTGCCATTCGGCATCTGTAGGCAGCCTGTAGCCATTTGCTTTTTCGTCAAATGACATAACATCTTGTTCTTCTAACGAATAACAGGGATTCAATCCTTCTTTCTGGGAAAGTACATTACAAAAATGTGCTGCTTCTTTCCAGGACACATTTTCTACCGGATTGTTATCTCCTGTAAAAGAGCTTGGGTTTTGTTGAATGATCTCAAAATACAATTCCTGAGTAACGGGATATTTTGCCATTAAGAAAGGTTCGATAGTAACACTCCATACATGTTTTATCCTGTCATCCCTTAATTCTACAATCCCGCCCGGAATTTCTACCATCTGAGTGCGTATTGACGCGCTTGCCGGTACTTTAATAAATTCCTGATCCATAATCATTTGTTTTCTCAAAGCTACAAGAAGTATTTAAAAAAACAAGGAAAGACTTATTCTAAAACAATACCCCGCTTGAGAAACCCTGCATAGAAATCAGGGATAGCACTTTCTTCGATCCCTTTGATAACGTCATGAACAGGATAAGAAAGTTTTATAATTTCGGGTTGAATATTTTCTTCATCAATATGTAAAACTACATAAGATGCTAATTGTTTGGCTTCCCTGGATCGCCCCACAGAACCTGCATTGATCAATACGCCAGCCGGCGAATTTTCTGTTGCTTCAATTTTGCGAATATAGGGATGATGAGTATGCCCCATAATAATAACATCTGCCTGCCCATCAATCAGCATTTGCTGAATATCTGTAAGATCATGATCTTCATAAATGTATTCCCTGTTGTTTCGGGTACTGCCGTGTACGAGAAGCACATCGATATTATTATTAGTAACTGAAACCGTAAATTTTAATTGCTCAGGAAGCATCTTTAAAAAATCCCTGCACTCATCGGTAATGGTTTGTTTTGTATAGGAAATAGCTCCGGTACGGGCTGTGGTTTCTTCATGGTTGTGCTTTGTTATAGGGATTATATCATGATCAAAAGCTACACGTTCGTCATGGTTACCCATAATGCAGGGTATCATTAAATCTCTTATCATTGCTATCACTTCATTATGCCACGGAGCAAAATCTACAAGATCGCCCAAACAATATATGGTATCAACATCCCTGGCTTTGATGTCTTCTAAAACAACCTCTAAAGCTGGCAGGTTACCATGTATGTCGCTAATTATCGCTATACTCTTCATTTGCGCCTGTTAGAAAAAATTACAATTACCAGTGCGATAACACTCCACAACAACATCTGCCATGTCGCCATATCCCACTCACCGAGCTTCCAGCTCAGCAGCCCGAAATATGTACCTACTGCCGCACCTATAAAATAGGTCGTCATATAAATGGTATTCATCCGGCTGTGTGCTTCTTCGTGAAGACTATAGATACGTGTAAAATTAGTAATTTGAGTGGCCTGTACACCAATATCCAGAAAGAAAACACTAAGAATTAAAACCGGGATCGAATACGGAAAGACCTTAATTAAAAGAATACTTCCAATGATCATAGATACTGTGATAATTAGAGATCGCTGTACATTCCCCTTATCTGCCAGTTTACCAAAGTAAGGAGCCACAAGTGCTCCTCCGATGGCAATTAATCCGAACAATCCTATAATACCTGAATTATAATTTAAAGGCGGACCGCTAAGGTGAAATGTGAGTGTGGTCCAGAAGGAGCAGAATACCCCAAAAGTAAATGCCCCCAGCAGTGCGGCCTGACGCAAAACACGGTATTCGGACACAAGCGCTAAAGTCGATTTTAAAAGATGCAGGTAGCTCCCTTTAAATTTAGAAGGTACTTCAGGCAAATAGAACTTTAATAATAGCGTAACAACCAATACCATTCCTGATGAGATTCCAAACACATAGCGCCATCCAAATAACTCGGTTATAAAACCACTAAGCACACGTGCACCAAGAATACCTACCAGGATACCACTAAACACTACGCCTACATTCTTACCTCTGTTATCTTTCCCTAATGTAGCTGCCATAGGCAATATGATCTGGGCTGGTGTAGAAAAAAGTCCCACAAAAAAACTCAGCACATACAAAACGGTAAGTGATGATGTTAGCGTTATAAAAAACAATGTAAGCACAAGCAAAGCACATAGCAAAAGAATAAGCTTCTTTCGATTGACTTTGTCGCCAAGCGGCAGTAAAAAGAACATACCTAATCCATATCCCAGCTGGGAAAGCATTGATATTTTCCCAATCTGGCTTTCGTTAACCTGTAACGATAAAGCAATTTCTTTAAGGATGGGCTGATTATAATATATATTAGCGACAATTACTCCGGCAGCGACTGCCATTAGCGGGATAACTGCCGGCCTGAAACCGGATGTACTCACAATCAATTATTTTTTTACAAAGCTAGTGGAGCGATACTTTTAAAAATTGTACTTTTAAACTCTTTTTTTGTACAAAACAACTACCAGTGGAACGTTTTATCCAACATACTCCTCTTTTTATACGGCATTTCTCTACGCAGATATGGCCTTTTCCTGTGCATAATCATAACCACTTCGAACTTGTTTTTATTCATTCGGGCAATGGGGTGCATCAATTGAACGGAGAAGAAATACCATACCAAGGCTCCTGCCTGTTCTTATTGTCTCCGTCTGATTATCATATTTTTATTATTAAAGAAGAAACAGAGTTTAGTGTATTAAAATTCAATAACCGTTATTTAGACGGCACATCATCGGACACTGCTAAAAGCGAATGGAATAAAGTGATCGACCAGCTGCTTGTTATCAGCAATACATCGGGAACAAAATTGGTCAATTCTGCCGAAGAACTGGACAAGATTCATCATCTCATGCGGATGATCGTTAGTGAGTGGGAAACGAGTCATGGTGGTTCCAGTGAAGTACTGCTTTACCTGATACGCAGTGTATTTGCTATCATCAAGAAAAATGCTTTTCAGTCTTTAGGGAGTGCTATGGTAGTAAATGAAAACCTCCCGGTAAGTATCATGAATTACATTCACAAAGAAATACACAGTCCTGCAAAATTAAGCCTTGTCGTTTTATCGGCGCATTTTAATATGGCTCCCAGTCATCTTAGCAGCTTATTTAAACGCCAGACCGGGAGTCCTATAAAAAAATACATTAGCGATTATAAATCGAAACTAATCGAGAACCGCCTTAAACACAGTGACGCTTTGATGAAAGAAATAAGCAATGAGTTTGGCTTTGCCGACATGAGCCATTTTAATAAATTTGTAAAAAAACAAATGGGCGTAAATCCAAAAGATATTAGAAAAAAGTAGATTCCAGCTGTTGGAAAATGGGAACAAATGCCCTTCCTTTTTCAGATAGGTTATATTCTATATGCAGCGGCTTCTGCGTCACCACAACTTTTTCTAAAATACCCTGTTCTTCCATATCTTTTAGTGCCACAGCAATAGACTGTTTGTTTGACCCCTCGATTTGACGCAATAATGCATTGAATCGCAACGGCCCATCTACAGAAAGACGAAATATCTGTGATTTCCATTTACCTGCAAACATTTTTAAAAGTCCTTCTACCGGACAAGTAGTATCACTCATTTTTTGATTTTTGATAGTCATTAATTTCTGACTGATTGATTCACATAAAGTAATTCTCCACCTTTGTTTCAAAATTAATCAAATTAGCGCAAAATGACTAAATCAATTACGGCAATTTATTTTCTAATGTTACTCTGCATTAGTGCCTGTTATAGTCAAGAAAAATCAGCAAAAATGAAAGACAATAAAAATCCCTTGTTATGTGATATCGAGACAGGGATATGCGAAATACCTGCAGGCAAATTAACCGAAACAAAACAAGGAATTAATCCGGATAATAAGCCTGTAAAAATTATTTATTTTACAGACCCTATCTGTTCATCCTGCTGGGGTGTAGAACCGCAATTGCGTAAACTAAAATTAGAATACGGTAATGAGGTAACTATTGAATACCATATGGGCGGACTTTTGCCTGATTGGAGCTATAATAGCGGAGGCATTAGTAAGCCGTCGGATGTGGCTCATCATTGGGATGAAGTGAGCAAATATTATGATATGCCTATTGATGGCGATGTATGGCTGGAAAACCCTTTAAATTCTTCTTATCCTCCTTCTATTGCATTTAAAGCAGCACAAATACAGAATGAAAAAAAAGCAATCGTTTTCTTAAGGATAATAAGAGAGATGGTCTTTTTAGAGAAAAAAAATATTGAAAAGTGGGAACATCTTGAAACAGCTGCTAAAAAAGCTGGGCTTGATCCCATACAATTAAAAGCCGATTTTGAAGGAAAAGCTAAAGAGTTGTTCTATGCAGATCTTGAAATGGGTAAAAAACTTGGCGTGAGGGGCTTCCCAACTTTCATCTTTTCAAATGGCACAAGCGATCCGATAACTGTTTATGGATTTAAACCCTATAGTGCATTTGAAGATAGTGTTAAAAAACTATACCCAACTGCAGCTAAAACAAAAATAGACTCTTCCTGGATAAGTTTGTTTCATAACTATAGTACCCTAACTACCAGAGAATTTTCAGAGCTATCAGGTAAATCAAGGCCGGAAAGCGAAAAACATTTGCAGAGTTTAGCAGACAATAATGAATTGCATAAACTGGTCACTAAAAATGGTGTACTGTGGTCAAAAAAAGACATCACTAAATAAACATTTAACTTAAAAGCCTCCAGGATAAGAATCATGTTAATTTGACAGGCAAAAGATTTCCCTAAGCATTACCCTGAAACTTTTTGATTGATTTTGAGAATCAATCTTTATATAGTGAAAGCAGCAGTATTTTGATTACAAATCCTTATGAGCTACATTCAAATCCATTAGTCGACAATTTTATTAGGATAAGTTTTGACACCTTATACATATCTTCCGATCTAATGAAATGTTTATCTGCTGTAAAAAACATTCAGTTTGAAAACAGAAAGATAAATGATGTAGCTCTAAATACTGCTTTTATAAAAGTAAAAGAAGCCATTAAAAATACCCAAGTACTAATTAGCAACTTATATTTTGTGTTTTATCTTCTTTTATTCCCGATACATTTATCCCGCAAATCTCTTTGAACCGATAACACAACGAATTACAACAACGGTAATCATTAACGTTCCAATACTTACCGGATGATCAGCAGCTAAATATCACCACACCGATAAACCCTTTTACCATCCAGTACTCTACTTACTATTTTGCTGCTTTCCATTATACCAATACAGTTTATTTTTTGATGATTGATTTTTTATTCTAACGGATGTATTATCGATACAGATCTGGGTGATCTGGTCACAATTGATAGAAACTCCGGTATTTTAAATAATTCTACTAATGGATCTGATGGTGCTATTTCTTTGCTAAACAATACCCAACAAGAATTCACAATTGGTATTAAACAAATGATAAATGGCATTAGTAACATTCAATATGCATTTAGCATTCATAGTAACGGCGATTTGAAAAAGATTACTCCAGCAACCAAAATTGCTTTAATTTTTTCAACAGACAACATCCAAACGGCAACAGTAATAATGAAATCTATGTCCTCCGGTGCTTTGATAGACCTTACCGAAACTACATCACGAACCGTTAATTTTAATCTTGTAAACGGCTGGAGTGCAAACGAAAATGTAACTTGGCTGTCAACGTTTGGAGCATCTACCGACATGAGCTCCTTGCTGATTAAATCATAATCTGTAGTTCTATCGCAGGTGTTTTGGTTTTAGTTTTTGCTCAGCAGATTCAACAATTTCGGCAAGTCGCTTTTGTCTTGTTTCGGGTCTTTTGGCAAGTACCAGCCATTGAAGAATTGCCTTTTTCACAGACTTACTTAAATTTTCAAAGTAGTCTTTAGCTGCCAATTTGCTATCTAGTTTGGCTTTTAGATCGTTTGGAATAATCAGTTTTTCAACATCATCTAAAATAGCCCATGAACCATTTTGTTTGGCAGTTTCAATGCATTTGTAGCCTGCTTCTGTCATTAGTCCCTTATCAATAAGTTGCTGTACTTTTTCTTTATTGATCTTTGACCAGGTACTATTAGCTTTCCGTTTACTAAAAAACTGATGAGATGTTTCTTCATCAATTCTTATCTTTTTGCTGTCTATCCAGCCAAAACACAAAGCGACATCTACTGATTCACTCCAGGTTATCGATTTTTTATCCGAACGTTTGTTATAAAAAACAAGCCATACAGAATGCCTGGAAAGATGATTTTTTTCTAACCATTCCCGCCAATCTGTATGGCTAATTGGATAAAATATTTCTATTTCTTCTTTTTGCATATTACTTTACAACTGTAGCTTCAAGCTCTATGGTTAACGTTGCGAAAAGTCCTTTAACTTCCAGCAAGGTAGTAGATTGCTGAATACCATATTTTTGAATGAAAGGTACGTAAACATCCATACACGTAGTAAAAAAATCTTGTGTTGAAGTTGTATAAATATTCAGCCTTACAATGTTATTGCATTCGTAGGCCGCTTCCTTAATCAGTTGTTCTAAATTGGCTATAGTCTGAATAAGCTGCGAACGCATATCGGCATTACTAGGTACTCCGTTAGCGTCTATAGCCACCTGTCCTGAACAGTAAAGCGTTCCTTTTGGATTTTTCACTTCAACTGCTTGTACAGAATTAGTGTTTTTACCCCAAGCCCAAGGATCAAAAGATTGTTTTTCCATTTTTTATTGTTTTAAAATTTACAATGCAAAGATGGAATGGTGTTGTGACAGCCTTATGTCAGGGGTCAAAAAAATTAATGGTATTTATCAAAATACTCTTGCAGGGTCATTTTATGCTGGTCAAATTTTTCTGTAAGGATTTCCATTTTTGAAATTCTGTCCAAACGAAAATATCTGAACTCTTTGCGTAAGTGACACCGTGCAATTAATAGCCAATTTTCATTTGTGCTTAGTAGTGCAAATGGCTCAATAATTCTGCTGGTTGTTTTATTTTGTTCGTTGATGTAGTCTATTTTAGTCAAATAGAAGTTGGTCAGAGCCGATTGTAATTGCGAAATATTATTGCTGTTTCTGTCTCTGTTTATGTTCTGTTCAAAACGGGTTCTATCTGCAAGTAGATTGGCTTTATCTTTTTCAGACTGTTTCAGCACTGCTTTTATTTTGTCAATTGCTTCGGTGTAATCTTTAATAAATGAAGTGTCTTTATTTTTAAGCACCAATTGTTCTGCAAGAATGAGTGCATTTGCCTGACTTTCTGAAAACATCACAGGTGGAATCCTGTAACCTTCCATTAAAGTGTAACCTTTTCCTTCTTCAGTCATGATAGGAACGCCTGCCTCATCCAATGCTTTTATGTCCCGATAAATTGTCCTTACGCTTACATTGAATTTCTCGGCAAGACTTGTAGCTGTTGTAAGCCGTTTAGTTTGCAGTTGTATGAGAATTGCCGTCAGTCGGGAAAGCCGTTTTGTATCGTTATCGTTCATTTTTGCCTAACTGTAGATTTACCATTGAGCCCTTCATATAGGTCCTATCAAATTTATTCTTATTTAATCAGAATAGCGCGTCCCGTTGTTTGATTGTTTTTTGAAAATGATTATTGATCTAAACGGAGAAAAGCCTTCAAATCGCTGATTCAAAGGCTTTTTAAGGCTTTTAGTGGTCTCAGAGGGATTCGAACCCACAACCGCTGGAGCCGAAATCCAGTGCTCTATCCAGTTGAGCCATGAGACCATTTATGTTTGAGGTTTAAAGTTACAAGTTAGCCAACCTGAAACTTTAAACCTAAACAATATACTTTATGTTAATGATTTTTTAACTACTGTAGAAATGGTTTTACCATCTGCACTACCGGCAAGTTCTTTTGAAGCAATAGCCATAACTTTACCCATATCTCCCATACCTGCAAAACTGTTATCTGCTATAATTTTTTTGATGATAGCTTCTACTTCTTCTTCGGTAAGCTGAGCAGGAAGGAATTTTTCAATAATTGCGGCCTGTTCTAATTCTGGGTCAGCAAGATCCTGACGTCCTTGCTCAATGTATATATTAGCACTGTCTTTACGCTGTTTTACCAGCCTTTGCAGCAACTTTATCTCTTCTTCCTGAGAAATCTCTTCTTTAGCTCCTGTCTCAGTCTGAGCCAGTAATAATGCCGACTTAACAGCTCTTAGCGATTCTAGTGCAACAGTATCTTTTGCTCTCATGGCGGTTTTGATCCCTTCCATGATTTCGTTTTGTAAACTCATAGTTAAAGCTTTAAATGTGCCTGCGAAGATAAAAAAATAACCCGAAAATACTATTATATTTTCGGGTCAAAGGTTCACATTTGGGTTAGTTAATCTACGTTATCGTGCAGGAACGAATTGTTAGAACGCAACTGTAAGTCGTCATTGCTATCTGTTCCTAACGACAAGCGCGATTTGCTATTGTCTACGCGGGAATCATTTAAATCGATTCCCATCCTTTTGTATGCCGGTTGTTTTTCGAACTCATCGATCTTAGAAGGACTGTTGTGGAATTTATAATTAAACTCCTTCATTTTTTTCCTTCTTTCTTCTGCTCTTACTCGAAGTGTTTCTTCGATAGTCATTTCTACAGGAGAAATTTCTTCATGTGCAGGAGCAAATCGTGCCTGTTCCGGCTGCTCTGTTCTCTTAACGGTTAGGTTAAGCTCAGGAGCGATTGGCTCTTCTACTTTAGCAGCAGGTTTAGAATCCATTAATTCGGTCTCTTTTTCAAGATACTCTTCTAATGAATATCTAACGATTCCTGTTTCGTTAAGTTCTGTCATCGGTACAACCTGTACCGGTGCGTTTACTTTAATATCGCGTGTTTCATCACTTAGATTAAACAGCATTCTGTCTTCTCTTCTTACATTGTCTGTAGAAAGGTCGAAAGAGAATGTAAATTGATCTTCTTTAGCGGCAATTACAAACTCAGGTTCAAAAACCTCAATTTCTCTTACATCTTTAATTTGCGGCGTAAATACCGGGGCAGCCATAACTGGTGGTGCAGGTATTGCTGCAACTGGTGTTGGGACAGCCATAACTGGTGCTGGTGCAGCAGGCTCTGGCGTTACAAACTCAAAAAATACGTCAAGACTATTGATATACTCTGAAGAAGGAAGCGATTCTATTTCAACAACTTCAGCTATTTGCTTTTTTTCCTCAATTTCAACTTCCTCCTCAAGCTCAAACACTATTTTTTCTTCAACAATAGGTTCGGCGTTCATTTCAGCTTTTGGCTGTTGTGCAGATGCAGACAGGTCAAATCCAGGCACCATAGGTCTTTGTGTAAGATCCTGAACCAGTTTTTGTCCTTCTTCAAGTGCGTGGATAATCTTTTTAGGCTCTGTATTAACGATCTCATTTTGTTGTTCTACATTAAAACCTGTAGCAATAATGGTCACGGCAACGGCATCTCCTAAAGATTCGTCTTCACCAACACCCATAATAATATTGGCGTTGTGTCCAGCTTCCGACTGGATATGGTCATTTATTTCACCTATCTCATCGATAGTGATCTCACTAGTACCAGAAACGATCAGCAACAATACGTTCTTAGCACCAGTAATTTTATTGTCATTTAATAACGGAGAATCCAATGCATCGATAATAGCATCTTTAGCACGACTATCACCCGACGCAATAGCCGAACCCATGATTGCTGTTCCACTGTCAGATAAAACAGTCTTTGCATCTTTAAGGTCAATATTCTGAGTATAGTGGTGCGTAATTACTTCAGCAATACCTTTTGAGGCTGTTGCTAAAACTTCATCCGCTTTAGAGAACCCTGCTTTAAAGCCAAGGTTACCATATACTTCTCTTAGTTTATTATTATTGATAACGATTAAAGAGTCTACCTGCTTTCTAAGCCTTTCAACTCCGGATAATGCCTGCTCTGAACGTACCTTACCTTCAAACTGGAAAGGAATAGTAACAATACCTACGGTAAGGATACCTCTTTCTTTAGCCAGTTGTGCAATTACAGGAGCCGCACCGGTACCGGTACCACCACCCATACCTGCCGTGATGAATATCATCTTGGTATTGGTATCAAGCATTTTCTCAATATCCTCTATACTCTCCAATGCCGACTGCTGCCCTACTTCAGGGTTTGCACCTGCACCTAAACCTTCAGTAAGGTCTACCCCTAACTGTATCTTGTTAGGTACCGGGCTGTTTTGCAGTGCCTGGGAGTCTGTATTACATACAATAAAATCAACACCCTTGATTCCCTGCTTAAACATGTGGTTTATCGCGTTGCTTCCGCCTCCGCCAACACCAATTACTTTGATTACGTTTGATTGATTTTTGGGTAAATCAAACGAAATGCTTCCAAATTCTGAGTTGCTCATCATATCAATCGGGTTTTATTCTGCGTTATCTAAAAAATCTTTAATCTTGTCAATGTACTTGTCAAAAAATGACCTCTTTACTCGTTTTTCTGTAGATTCCTCTACATTGTGAACAGGCTGTTGAACAGCTACCGTTTCCATTTCTTCTTCATATACCGGTTCCGGTGCAATTACCGTGTTTACTACCGGTTGTTGTCTTACCACTACTGGCTCCGGCTTTTGTAACTCTACTAAAGGCGTTGCGCTATGGGTATTGTTCCTGATACTGTTCATTACCAAACCTACTGCCGTAGCGTATAGCGGGCTTGATATTTCTTCGTCAGAGTTTCCTGCTAAATGCTCGTTAGGATAACCAATTCTGGTATCCATACCTGTAATGTATTCCACTAACTGTTTGATGTGGCTTAGCTGCGCTCCACCACCAGTAAGTACAATACCTGCAATTAGCTTTTTACGGGGATCTTCATGCCCGTAATCTTTGATCTCTACAAACACCTGCTCAATAATCTCTACCACGCGGGCATGGATAATTTTAGACAGGTTTTTAAGTGATATCTCTTTTGGCTCACGTCCGCGTAATCCAGGGATAGAAACAATTTCGTTATCCTTGTTCTCACCCGGCCATGCCGAACCAAATTTTACTTTAAGCAGCTCTGCCTGCTTTTCTATAATAGAACATCCTTCTTTGATATCTTCTGTAATAACATTGCCTCCAAAAGGGATCACTGCCGTATGGCGAATGATACCATCTTTAAAAATAGCAAGGTCTGTAGTACCGCCGCCTATATCGATAAGGGCAACACCGGCTTCTTTCTCTTCCTGGCTTAAAACAGCATCGGCCGAAGCTAAGGGCTCCAGCGTTAAGCCCGAAAGGTCCAGTCCTGAACTTTTAATACAACGCCCTACATTTCGTATGGACGATGCCTGTCCTACCACAACGTGGAAGCTGCTTTCCAGCCTGCCTCCATACATACCGATAGGTTCTTTTATTTCGTGCTGGCCGTCAATTTTAAATTCCTGTGGTAACACATGGATAATTTCTTCACCCGGAAGCATTGCCAATTTGTGAACCTGATTGATCAGTAAATCGATATCAGCGTCACCGATCACTTCTTCAGGATTGTTCCTGCTGATATAATCACTGTGCTGAATACTGCGAATGTGCTGGCCGGCTATACCTACCACCACATCGTTTATTTTATAACCGCTATTGGCCTCTGCCTCCTGTACAGCCTGCTGTATAGACTGTATTGTTTGTGTAATATTATTAACGACACCTCTGGCCACACCAAGGCTTTTGGATTTTCCAACACCAAGAATTTCCAGTTTTCCATATTCATTTTTCCTCCCGATCATTGCAACAATCTTTGTTGTTCCAATGTCTAAACCTACTGCAATGCTGTCTTTTTCCATAACCCTATTTTTTGGTGCACACAACCTGTTGTGTAAACTTCAGATTTATCGTTTTGTACTGTTCTATCAATGTATCCTTAACTGCATCCTGAAGGAATGCTTTATAGTTATTAAATTTCTTTTCAATGTTTACCGGCATGCCAAACTGAATTTCATAATTGTAATTTCTGCTTTGCATTTTCAGGTTTCCCTTTCCACTTATCTGCACGCCAATAATATTTTTCTTTAAGAACTCGTCGTCGTGAATATAATTAAGCAACAGGTGTAACTTTTCTTTTTCAATACTATCAATTTCTCCCGTTACTAAAGGCACTCGTGCCGTGTAACTATCGGATAAAGGCATAACCCCGCCCCTATGATCAATATAGTACGAGTTAAGCCCTTGATAAATTCTAGCCACGGGCTTTTTCTGCGTAATGATCGCTTTTAATTTACCGTCGACTGTAGCGTAAACCTCTGCCTTGTCAATCATTGGATTTTTGTCAAGGGATTTTTCAACGCTATTCAAATCTAATTTAACTTTCGCTATACTTGTTATACTCCCAAAATTTTGTATCAACAAGTTATTAACTTTCTCGTGCGTTATAAAGTCCTCAGCATCTGCAAATTCTATATTTGCCTCTTTTAGCTTCCTGTTTTCATTTCGTTTTGATGAGAAAGAATACAGGAAAATTACGGCGCCCAAAATGAGCACTAATCTTACATCATTCCACTTAATATTTTTCATCTAAAACCTTTTTAATATCAGGTACCATTTCGCCAATATCACCCGCTCCAATGGTTACAATTACCGTTGCATCTGTTCTTTTTAAGAACGCAAGAAGATCTGATTTTGAAACCAGTTTTTTGTTTGGGTTTTCCATTTTTTCAAGCAGCCATTTCGAAGTTATACCTTCCATTGGCAGTTCGCGTGCCGGATAAATATCCAGCAACACTATGTTTTCAAAAGCCGAAAGACTCTTTGCAAATCCGTCAGCAAAATCCCTGGTGCGGCTAAACAGGTGCGGCTGAAAAACAGCAAGCACTTTCTCATTTGGATACAACTCTGTAACCGCCTGATATACCGCATTTATTTCTGTTGGATGATGTGCATAATCATCGATATACACCAATCCCGTTTTTTTAATCTGATAAGAGAATCTTCTCTTTACACCTTTAAAGGATTCCAGTGCTTTTCTGATATCTTCAGACGCTACGCCGTAGGTTCTTGCCATTGCCAGTGCCAATACAGCATTAGTCAGGTTATGATGCCCAGGAAGCGCAAAGCGAAGCCCTGTTATTGTTTCATGCGGCGTAACAACATCAAACACATACCATCCATCTTCTATGTGAATATTAGTTGCCGAAAACTGACCTTCATTCACACCTACTGTCACTCCTTCTAACGGAAGACCATTGGTAACAAACATGTGGTTCTTATCTTCTACCTTATCTGCAAACTCCCTGAATGTCGCTTCTATTGAAGCTGTATCGCCATAAATATCAAGGTGATCGGCATCCATTGATGTAATACAGGCAATATTTGGGTGCAAGTGCAGGAACGAGCGGTCAAACTCATCTGCCTCTACTACGGTTACTGTTTTACCGCTGCCAATAAGGTTTGAATTATAGTTTTCTACAATTCCACCTAAGAAGGCAGTAACATCAAGTCCGCTTTCATATAATATATGCCCCAGTATGCTCGATGTGGTGGTTTTCCCATGGGTTCCTGCCACAGCAAAGCAAAATGTATCTTTCGTAATTATACCTAATACCTCGGCACGTTTTTTAACTACAAAATCATTAGTAACGAAGTATTTCCATTGCATATGATCTTTTGGCACAGCCGGCGTTACTACCACCAGTGTATTCTGTTTGTTTAAAAACGGCAGACCAATTAGTTCTACTTTATCTTCAAAATGGATCGCTATGCCTTCGGCCTTTAATTCATCAGTAAGATGGGTTGGCGTACGGTCATAACCGGCCACATTTTTGCCTATAAATTTAAAATAGCGGGCCAGGGCACTCATTCCGATGCCACCTATACCTACAAAATAGACGTTATGTATTTGGTTTAGATCCATTCTTTTTATAGTTTCTCAGCCTCTAAGAGACTCAGCACCTAAGTGCCTTATTTAATTAATTTTATAATTTCGTCAACAATATCTTTGGTGGCATTTATTCGCGCCAGCTTCTTTATATTTTCACTCAGTTTATACTGCTTCTCTTCATTGGCAATCAAATCAGAAAATACAGGCTGAAACTGTGTATCCAGCTGCGCTTCTTTTAAAAGTAATGCGCCCTCTTTATCTACAATCGCCATAGCATTTTTGGTCTGGTGGTCTTCGGCAACATTAGGTGATGGTATAAAAATTACCGGCTTACCTACTATGCAAAGCTCTGATACCGATGATGCTCCCGAACGGGATATCACCACATCTGCAGCTGCATATACCAAATCCATCCTGTCTATGAACGAAAGTACATTTATGCTTTCTTTATCTCCGTAGTGACGGTACTCTTCAAAATAAAATTTACCACATTGCCATATTACCTGTACACCCTGAGCCAAAAGCCACGAAAGCTCTTTTGCAATTAACTGGTTGATGCGTCTTGAACCAAGACTGCCTCCTAATACTAAAAGTGTTTTTTTAGCTGGGTCCAGTTCAAACCTTTCTATTGCTTCCTTTTTATTTTTAGCTACATCAATAATATCACTGCGAACAGGATTACCTGTAAAAACGATTTTCTCTTTCGGGAAAAAGCGCTCCAGGTTATCATAGGCAACACAAATTTTACTTGCATTCTTTGCAAGCCATTTGTTGGTTATACCCGGAAAAGAATTCTGCTCCTGTATTACCGTTGGTATACCAAGTATACCTGCTGCTTTTAATAATGGCCCGCTGGCAAAACCCCCGGTACCAATAACCACATCTGGTTTAAACTCTTTTATTATACTGCGTGATTTCACTAAACTGCTAAGCAGCTTTACCGGAAACATCGCATTATCTAATGTTAGCCTTCTTTGAATACCCGCTATCCACAAGCCAATAATTTTGTATCCTGCCTGCGGCACCTTCTGCATCTCCATCTTATCACTGGCACCTACAAAAAGTATTTCACTATCCGGGAAGCGCGATTTTAATTCATTTGCAATAGCAATCGCAGGATAGATATGTCCACCTGTACCACCACCGCTTAATATGAATTTTTTGCTGCTCATTTTTTATTTTTACTTCTACTATTTATTTTCCGAATACCGCACTCATCGGGTTTTTAGACCTGTCTTCTATTGAGAATGCTGCCGGTTCTGCCGATTGTGTATTGCCATCGGTTTCTCCCATTGCTTCGGCTTCTTCATTTTGCTGTTCTCTCAGTATGTGCTCATCGATCATGCGCTGCAATGTTGCTTCGCGTTCTTCTTTCTCTGCCATTTCCTGAGCGATCTCTTCTTCTTTTTTAGTTACACTAATAATGATTCCAATAGAGATACATGTCATCCATACCGAACTACCACCACTACTGATAAGCGGAAGCGTCTGCCCCGTTACAGGTAATAACTCTACCGCTACACCCATATTTATAAGTGCCTGAAAAATTATCGGGAATCCAAGTCCTACTATGAGCAGTTTTCCAAAGAGCGATTTTGCTTTATGTGCTGTAACAAGAAACCTGAAAAACAGCATTAGGTATAAAACCAATACTGCAAGCCCGCCTGCTAATCCATATTCTTCCACAATAATGGCGAAGATAAAATCCGAAGAAGACTGCGGAAGGAAATTCTTCTGCACGCTCTTACCCGGTCCTAAGCCATACACCATTCCAGATGCTATTGCAATTTTTGCTTTTTCAATTTGGTAATCATCTTCATTAGGCTCGTCTGATGTGAATCGTTCAATACGGTTCATCCAGGTATCTACCCTGTTTGGCATAGCATCCGGAAACGCCTTTGCAAACAAAACGAACATGACCAACATACCAATACCTACACCTATGATCGCACCTAAATACCTAAGCGGATACCTACCCACAAATACCAGCATACACACCATCGAGAAAATAAGTGCTGCGGTAGAAAAGTTAGCCGGAAGTATCAGTGCCAGTATAGCAAATACCGGAACCCACAACTCAAAGAACGATGCCTTAAAAGTGATTTCCTTATCCTGCATTTTAGCCAGGTAGCGTGCTACATAGATCATAAGCACTATCATAGCCAGTGCCGATGTTTGGAAAGTAACCCCTATAAATGGCACTTTGATCCAACGGCTGGCATTAGCACCGTCTATCACTGTACCCTGAAAAAAGGTATAGATTAGGAGCAGTCCTACAATTGGCAATGCAATTTGCGAGATCCCTTTATAGTAATGGTAGGGCACTTTATGAACAAAGTAAATAAGGCCAAAACCAATAAATATATGTACCAAATGCTTAACCAGATAACCAATAGTAGAGCCCTTACCAATTACATACACAAGGTTTGTACTTGCGCTGAAAACCGGCATGAACGAGATTAGGGCAAGCAGCATCACGAATGACCAGATCCCTTTGTCTCCCTTTAGGTTATTGATTAATTCTTTCATTTTTATTCTATTTTCTTTTCAACATCATCCTTTTCATTCTCTGAGATTCTTCGACTTCACTGCGCTTCGCTCAGAATGACAAACAGTTGTAATCTTATAAATTTTGTACCGCGATCTTAAATTGTTTACCGCGGTCTTCATAGCTTTCAAATAAATCGAAACTTGCACAAGCCGGAGAAAGCAATACTGTATCTCCTTTTTCTGAAAGTTTCTGAGCAATCTTAACAGCTTCCTGCATACTTGCAGTTTCTACTATAACATCTACTACGTTGCCAAACGCATTTATTATTTTCTGGTTATCTACACCAAGACACACTATCGCTTTTACTTTTTCTCTAACTAATGACATCAGCTCGTCGTAGTCATTTCCTTTATCAACACCACCCACAATCCATACGGTTGGGGTATTCATACTATCCAGCGCAAAAAATGTTGCGTTAGTATTTGTAGCCTTACTATCGTTTATATACTGTACATTTTGTATTTTCAATACTTTTTCCAAACGGTGCTCTACACCCTGGAAATTAGACAAACTCTCTCTGATGGTTTCTTTCCTGATGCGCATAAGCTGGGCAACTGCTGTTGCTGCCATGGCATTTTTTACATTGTGCTTTCCTTCTAATGACAGTTCGTTGATTGGCATAGTAAATTCTTCGTTAGTTATATTGCTGATAATAGTGTCGTTTTTTACATATATCCCTCCTTCTACAACTTTCGTTAAGGAGAAAGGAATTTTTTGTGCTTTAATCGGGTTGCTTTCCAGCCATTTTGAAATTATTTCATCATCTGCATCATATACCAGGAAATCGCTTTCGGTCTGGTTCATGGTAATCCTGAACTTTGCTGCTACATACAATTCATATTTGTATTCGTAACGGTCAAGGTGATCCGGACTTATGTTTGTTATTACTGCAATATGCGGGCGATAGCTTTTTATTCCATCCAACTGAAAACTACTTAGCTCCAGTACATATCCCTCATGCTTGTTTTCGGCTATCTGCCAGGCAAAGCTTTTACCTATATTCCCTGCTAGCCCAAAGTTTAACGAACCTTGTTTCAGCAAGTGGTGCGTTAGCATTGTTGTTGTGGTTTTACCATTACTTCCAGTAATCCCTATTGTTTCTACCTCTGTAAATTCTGATGCAAATTCTATTTCAGATATTACAGAAATCCCTTTTTCATGAAGTGCTTTTATAATAGGCGACTTGTCGGGAATACCAGGGCTTTTCATTACAACATCGGCGTTAAGAATTAGTTCCTCCGTATGTTTTTCTTCTTCCCAGGTTATGTCATTAAGTGCAAGAACCTCTTTGTAATTGTTTTTTATCTTTCCAAAGTCGGATAGAAATACATCATATCCTTTTTTCTTACCAAGGATGGCAGTTCCAACACCGCTTTCTCCTCCTCCAAGTACTACTAGTCGCATAGGCTATCTTAGTTTTAAGGATACTACAGAGAAAATTGCCAACAGTATCGCTATGATCCAGAATCGGGTTACAATCTTACTTTCATGATATCCCTTTTTCTGGTAATGGTGGTGTAAAGGTGCCATGAGGAAAATTCTCCGCCCTTCGCCAAATTTCTTTTTTGTGAACTTAAAGTAAGCTACCTGCAGTACTACCGAAAGGTTTTCTGCAAGGAAGATTCCGCATAGTACCGGTATTAATAATTCTTTACGAACCGCAATAGCCAGTACTGCTATAATACCTCCTATGGTTAAACTTCCTGTATCTCCCATAAATACCGATGCCGGATAGGTATTGTACCAAAGAAAACCAATTAGCGCACCCACAAATGCCGATATAAAGACCGTCATCTCCCCGGATCGCGGTATATACATTATATTCAGGTAATTTGAAAAAATAATGTTACCCGATACAAAGGCAAAGATCCCGAGGGCGAGTACGGCAATAGCCGATGTTCCTGCGGCGAGCCCATCGATACCATCGGTAAGGTTGGCCCCGTTAGATACTGCCGTGATAATAAATATCACGATAGGGATAAATATTAACCAAGCATAATTTTTATATCCTTCACCTGTCCAGGCAAGTAATTCAGAATAATCGAACTCATTATTTTTAAAGAACGGAATAGTAGTCGCTGTTGACTTCTCTTCTACACCTGCCTGAGAAATTACATTCTCTGTGCTGCTGTAAATGTTCACTTTTGCAGTATCTGTCCTTACAGTAACCGATGGATGAAAATAAAGAATGTATCCTACAATCAATCCAAGTCCTACCTGTCCTACTACTTTGAACTTTCCTTTTAATCCTTCTTTGTCTTTTTTAAATATCTTGATATAATCATCAATGAAACCAATTGTTCCCATCCAAAGTGTGGTAACAATAAGCAGCATGATATAGATATTATCCAACTTTGCCAGTAGTATTACCGGAATAAGCGTAGAGATAATAATAATCAATCCTCCCATTGTTGGCGTACCTGCTTTTTGCGACTGACCCTCAAGACCCAGTTCACGAACGGTTTCGCCTATTTGCTGCCTGCGCAGAAAATTGATGATCTTTTTACCAAAAACAGTAGAAATAAGAAGCGACAAAATAATTGCCAGCCCTGAACGGAAAGTTATGTACTGGAATACTCCTGTACCCGGTACGTCTAACTGTTTGTCTAAGTATTCGAATAAGTAATACAGCATGCTCCGTCTATTTATTTAATTGTGCTAAAATTTCTTTTACTGTTTCCATATCATCAAAGTCGTAACGCACGCCTTTAATTTCCTGGTAGGTCTCATGGCCTTTTCCGGCTATAAGAATAATATCATTTGGTCTTGCCAGCTGGCAGGCAATTTTTATAGCCTGTCTCCTGTCTACCACTGCCAGTGTTTTTTTATAATTCTGAGGTTCTACACCTTTTTCCATGTCTTCAATAATATCCTCAGGAATCTCTGTTCTTGGATTATCTGAAGTAAAAATTGCCATAGTACTCATAGACGAAGCTATGTGCGCCATAACCGGACGTTTTGTCCTGTCCCTGTCGCCACCGCAACCTACAACTGTGATAAGCTGCTCATTCCTTGTACGGATGCTTTCAATTGTACTTAGCACATTTTCCAGAGCATCAGGTGTATGGGCATAATCAACAATTGCCGTTACTTTAGTTTCTGATACTATGAACTGAAATCTTCCTGATACACTTTCCAACTCACTCATCAGTCGTAATACTTCCTGGCTTTCCAGCCCAAGGTTTACAGCCGTAGCATAGATAGCCAGCAGGTTATAAGCATTGAATGTTCCTATAAGTTTTACCCAAACTTCCTGCTCATTGATCTTAAGCAATAGTCCTGATAGTTGGTTTTCCAGTATCTGAGCTTTATAATCGGCATAAGTTTTTAGTGCATACGTAAGCTTTTTAGCCATTGTATTCTGAAGCATTATCAAGCCATTCTTATCATCTACGTTCACTATTCCAAAAGCCGTTTTAGGCAATTCGTCAAAGAACCTTTTCTTAACATCCCTGTACTCTGCAAAATTGCTGTGGTAATCCAGATGGTCGTGCGATAAATTTGTAAACACTCCTCCTGCAAACTCTAATCCTGCCGTTCTGTTTTGGTGGATACCATGAGAACTTACTTCCATAAAGCAGTACTCACAGCCTATCTCTTCCATCTCCTTCAGGTACTTGTTTATGGTAAGCGAATCGGGTGTAGTATGTGTTGCCTTATACTCAGTATCGTCTACCATTATCTTTACCGTAGAAAGCAGTCCTGTTTTATACCCTGCGTTCTTAAACATCTGATACAATAGCGATGCTATTGTCGTTTTACCGTTAGTACCTGTAATACCTACCAGTTTAATATTATGCGATGGATTGCCGTAATAGTTAGCCGCCATGTGAGCCAGTGCCGCACTGGCACTTTTTGCTTCTACATAAGTCACCCCATCTATAAGCAGTTCAGGCAGTGTTTCACATACTACAGCAACAGCGCCAAGGCTAATTGCTTTTTCTATAAAATCGTGTCCGTCACTTTGCGTACCACGTATTGCAACAAAGGCATCGCCTTTACCTACAAGACGCGAGTCGAATTCTATTTTCGCAATATTAATATCTGTTGAACCCTTTACAGCTTCAATAGATGTCCTATATAATATGTCTCTTAAAACCATCACGATAATTCCAATATTATGGTTTGATCTTTACTAATTGCCTGCCCCGGTTTAAGGGACTGTTTTTTCACTTTTCCCATGCCTATAACCTGAACCTTAAGTCCCATGTTACCAAGCAGGGCAACAGCATCCATACCACTCATGCCTACTATATTAGGAACAACATCTTTAGAAACTGCTTCTTTATCATAGTAAGCGGCATACAGCTGCTCCTGTTTTTTTATCTGCTTATCCAGTTTCTTCACCCTGTTGGTAGAAGGCACATCGGTATATATTTTTTGCGCTATCCTTTTAAATACCGGCCCCGATACATCGGCTCCATAATATCCTTTATTTATAGACGGCTTATAGATAATAACGATACAGGAATACTCCGGTTTATCGGCAGGGAAATAACCCGCAAATGATGATGAGTAATACATACCATCATCGTGACTTTTACCTTTACCGTAGTTTACCTGAGCCGTACCTGTCTTGCCCGCCATAGAAAAATTAGGTGAATACAGTTTTGAACCCGTACCCTTTTTAACCACATTTGCCAATACCGCTTTCACTTTGTCTATAGTAGCCTGCGAACATATCTTAGGGTTAATAACCTCTTTGTCAAACTTCTTAATGGTCTTATCCCACTCTTTAATTTCTTTTACAAACAACGGCCTTACCAATTCTCCATTATTAGCTACTGCATTATACAAGGCTAATGTTTGCAATGGTGTTAACGACACTCCATACCCAAATCCCATCCACGGCAATGATATCTTAGACCATGACTTATCGGTAGTTTGTGGTATTCTTGGAACACCTTCACCTTTTATAGAAACACCCAGTTTTTTATTA
This sequence comes from Flavobacterium cerinum, assembly GCF_004028155.1. Taxonomy (GTDB): domain Bacteria; phylum Bacteroidota; class Bacteroidia; order Flavobacteriales; family Flavobacteriaceae; genus Flavobacterium; species Flavobacterium cerinum. The sequence goes on from NZ_SBII01000012.1 coordinate 41,665, forward strand.
AGACCAAAAGCATTCAGGTGATCTACAAACTGTTGTGGGTTATTTTTATAATTATCGTAAACTGCCTGAACCATTACGGTATTCGACGAAAGCTCAAAACCACGTGCCAGGGTTATTTTGCCATAACCACCTCTTTTAGAGTCACGCACTTTTCTATTCGAATAAGTGATCTCACCACCCCTGCTATCGTACACTTTACTGGTATCTACCTTTTTATCTTCAAGCAGTGATATTAATCCCGCAAGTTTAAAAGTAGAACCCGGTTCCTGCGATTCACCCACTGCATAGTTTACTGTTTCATAATACGATCCATCTGTTGCACGGCCTAAATTAGAGATCGCTTTTACATAGCCCGTTTTGGTTTCCATTACCACCACACAACCGTGATCTGCCTCATAAAACTCTAATTGTTTAAGTAGTGCATGGTGTGCAATATCCTGTATGTAAACATCTATTGTAGAAACAATATCATAGCCATCTACAGGTTCTATTTCATTATTATCACTAATAGGCTTCCATTGGTTTTTAGCGATTTTCTGCATAAGGCGGCGGCCATCTTTACCATTAAGGTATTTTGCAAATGCCCCTTCTATACCTACAGCTTTATCCAATCCGGCATGATCTATTTCATCATACCCAATGGTTCTTTTTGCGATCTTACCAATAGGATGCTCGCGTATTGTTTTCTGTTCGGTTATAATCCCGCCTTTATAAGCACCAAGATTAAACAGCGGAAAACTTTTAATACGCATATATTCTGTAAAGCTCAACCCTTTAGCTACTAAATAATACCTATTCTTTTTGGCTCTTGCTTTTTTAAGTTCAGAGTAATAATGCTCTGACGGCTTATTAAACATTACCGCAAGCGAATCGGCAAGCGGCTCCAGGTATTTATTAAAATCTTCCGATTTAGGCGCTAAGGCATCAAATCGAATCTTATAATTAGGTATGGATGTTGCCAAAAGGCTTCCATCGGCAGAATATACATTACCTCTGTTTGCCGGAATAGTAAAATCCCTAACCGTGCGGTCTTTAGCCAGCTGACGGTAATAATCTCCCTCTACCCACTGTATATTAGCGAGCTTTACAGTAATAAGTATAGCCATCACAAAAATTGCGAAGGCTACCAGGTACATCCTGTAAGAGATTTTTTTATCGTCGTTTACTGCCATAATTTTTTAAAGAACCCTTTTTCATCTTCTTTTACAACTCTTATCTTTTTTGGCGGAACCGGAGAAGGAAATATTTCCCGTTCTTCCATCTTTTTTGAAATCGTAGATTCCATTTTGAGTTCCATTAACTCTGAGCGCCTGTCTACAAATTGCGACCGCAGCTCTTTAACCTCAGTTTCCAGCGCGCTTATCCTAAAGATCTTCTGCTCATAGTTATGAGAGTTCGCAATCATTATGATAGAAATAAGTATAAGAAATACGATAAAGCGCCAGTTTTTCATAGACCCTTGATCTACAAGATATTTTGCTTTTAATAATCCGTATACTCCGCCTTTCATCTTTTTATTTTTTTTCTGCTACGCGCAGTTTTGCACTTCTTGCCCTGTTGTTCACGTTTATTTCTTCATCGGTAGGGACGATAAGCTTCTCGATAATCTTAAATGGAACTGAGAAATTCCCAAAGAAATCACGCTCAGGTTCACCTTCAAACATACCGTTACGTACAAAACGTTTAACCAGCCTGTCCTCCAGCGAGTGATATGATATCACACTAAGCCTTCCTTCCGGTTTTAATAATTCTAATGACTGCTCTAAAAATTCTTTAAGCACATCCATCTCCTGATTTACCTCAATACGAATCGCCTGATAGATCTGAGCCAGTATCTTATTGCTTTTATGTGCAGGTAAAAAACGACCCAACACCTTTTTAAGCTGTTCAGAGTTTTTAATCGGCTCAATTTTTCTTGCCTCTACAATAGTATGCGCTAATGCACCACCATTTTTAAGTTCGCCATAATCCCAAAACACTCTTTTCAGATCTGCTTCTTCATAATCGTTCACCACTATAAAGGCATTCAGCTCGTTCTTTTTGCTCATCCTCATATCCAGCTCTGCTTCAAAGCGGGTAGAAAAACCCCTTTCTGCCACATCAAACTGGTGTGATGACACACCAAGATCTGCCAGTATACCGTCTACTTCTTTTACATTATGAAAACGAAGGAATCTTTTAATGAACCTGAAGTTCTCAGGAATCAGCGTAAAACGCGCATCATCAAGAATATTTGCCTGCGCATCTTCATCCTGGTCAAAACCAAATAATCTTCCATCAGGACCAAGCCTTTTAAGGATTTCACGGGAATGCCCGCCACCACCAAAGGTTACATCTACATATACACCATCAGGCTTTATGTTAAGTCCGTCAACCGTTTCTTTCAATAAAACCGGATTATGATATTCCATCTTCGTCGTTTAAATTACCCATTACATCTTCCGCCAGGTCTGCAAAATCCATTACCGAATCATCAATTGACTTTTCGTACTTGTCTTTATCCCATATCTCAACGATATTCACCGCCGACGATAACACTATATCTTTATCAATCCCAGCAAAGACCACAAGATCTTTTGGTATAAGCAGCCTGCCGGTAGCATCAATTTCTATTATTTTAACCCCCGCCGTGAACCTTCTGATAAAATCATTGTTCTTTTTCACAAAGCGGTTCAGCTTATTTATCTTCTGCATCATTACATTCCATTCATTCATTGGATACAACTCAAGACAGGGCTGAAAAACCGAACGTTTAAGCACGAAGCCTTGGTTGACCTCTTGGGACAACTGCTTCTTCAAAGGAGCAGGCAGCATGAGCCTCCCCTTTGTATCCACCTTACATTCGTATGTCCCTATAATGGTATTCAAGTAGTTAGGTTTGAATTGATTTTAAAGCAAATATAGATATATTTTACCACTTTGTACCACTTTATACCACTTTGTTGATAAGTTTTGCACTTTCCTACCACTCTTAAAAAATTGCGCTTTAAACCCGTAAAGCGTTAAACATTAGTGATAATACACATCTTGAAAAAAATTGATAGAAAAACTGTAAATTTTTAAGACATCTTAACATCTTCACTACATTATCTCAAAAAAAGAAGGGAGGAAAGCTCATATACTATTTAAGATTTAAATAACACAGCAGTTTGTTAATATCTCCCAAGGCTTACAAAAGGGCGGCAAAGGTTAAAAATTAACCCAAATATTATACAGTAAAATAATTTTTAAAGTTTAAAACCATATATTTGTGTTAATTTGAAATTGTTTAGAACCCAACATGCACAGCACAACAAAAGAAGGCAAATACAGTTATTTTGAAGCCGGAGAAGGCACCCCAATAATTATTTTACACGGCCTCATGGGAGGATTAAGCAATTTTGATGGTGTGGCAAATTACTTCCCACAACATGGTTACAAAATAGTTATCCCAGAGCTACCAATCTACACACAGAGTATATTAAAGACAAACGTAAAGGCTTTTGCTAAGTGGGTAAAAGATTTTATTACTTATAAAGGTTTTGACCGGGTAATATTACTTGGTAATTCATTAGGCGGACACATCGCTTTATACCACACAAAAATGTACCCTGAAAAAATGCTTGGACTTATCATAACCGGAAGTTCCGGACTTTATGAAAGTGCCATGGGCGACAGCTACCCAAGAAGAGGTGATCGTGATTATATTCAGAAAAAAGCACAGGACGTATTCTATGATCCTGCAATTGCAACTCCTGAAATCGTTGAAGAAGTTTATGCAATGGCAAATGACCGCATAAAACTGATCAAGACCTTAACGATCGCTAAAAGTGCGATTCGCCATAATATGGCTAAAGACCTGCCAAAAATGCACGTCCCTACCTGCATCATCTGGGGAAGAAACGACAACGTAACACCACCGGATGTAGCCGAAGAATTCCACAAACTACTACCTAACTCAAGCCTTTCATGGATTGACAAATGCGGACATGCTGCTATGATGGAACATCCTGATGAGTTTAACAGGCTTATGCACGAATGGCTTAAAAAGCTGGATGTAGCCCACCACCTTTTAACAGAAGATTAATTCCGGCATTAGACAAAACAACATAGTTGGCCACGAATTACACCAAACACAAATTAAGCTCATGCGGATTTGTATAATGAGTGTAATTCGTGGCTAAAAAATTTAGAGTAACTTTGCCGCTTAGAGGCAACAGCCATCAAACCCATAATACCCAGCAAAATGAAAATCAATACTGCCGAATTCGTAATAAGCAATTCCGATGTGAGCAAATGCCCAAGAGAGCCATTACCAGAATATGCATTCATCGGCAGATCTAACGTAGGCAAGTCGTCACTGATAAATATGCTTACCGATCGAAAAAGCCTTGCTAAAACATCAGGACGTCCTGGAAAGACCCAGCTTATAAATCATTTCAAAATCAATGAGAACTGGTTCCTTGTCGATTTACCTGGTTATGGTTATGCCCGTGTATCGAAGCAGACCAAACAAACGTTCCAGGCTTTTATCATGGATTATTTTGAACAGCGTGAACAATTGGTTTGTGCTTTTGTACTGATAGACATTCGTCTTGAGGCGCAAAAAATAGACCTTGAATTTATTACTTACCTTGGCGAGACCGAAGTACCTTTTTGTATCGTGTTTACCAAAGCAGATAAAATAAGCCGTGGTAAGGTAGATCAGCACGTTGCTGCCTACCGCCAAAAACTTTTAGCAAACAACTGGGCAGAGATGCCGCCACACTTTGTAACTTCGGCGACAGAGAGTACAGGTCGCGAACAGTTACTTGGCTATATTGACGAAGTAAACCAAACTGTTTTTAAAAATAACAGTTTCATATAATAGTCGGGTAAATAAACCCAGTTTAAAAATTCCTCTCTTCCATCAAAATTGTACAAACGTACTTTTTAACAGAAGAGAGGAATTTTTATTTTATAGATTGCTAATTCTAATGTTCCACTTCTTTCACACCAAAATATACACAAAGTGGAACACCATGAATTAAAAATTCTCTGAGCCCCTTATTTTTAAGGCATTCTTTATAAAAAATATTCCACTTAAAGAATAGTACTAAAAATGGAATATTATATACCATAAAAAAAGCGGCATTAAGCCGCTTTTTTTATTTCTTCTTGATCTCAAGTTTTTCTGCGAAATAATCACAAAAATCTTTCATGGTCTCGCTCATTTTTTTGTCTCCCGTTGCACGTTCAAAAGTTTCAGACATTGAAACCAGTGTTTGGTGATAAAAAACCTTCATTTCATCTACAGGCATGTCTTTTGTCCAAAGATCAATTCGCATACTCTCCTGCGCTTTACTATCCCATACAGACAGCATAACCGCTTTAGATTCTTCGTTTACCACACCACCGTCACGGGCAGTCCATATTAATTTTTCAGGAACACGGTTTTCATCCAGTTCCACGACAATGTTTATCTCTGATTTTAAAATAGTATTAGACATTACTTCTTCGGTTTGTATTTAGAATTATCAAAAATCGTTTTGGCATCAGTTGCCAAAAGCTGCTGCAAAGGTATGTTTTTATTATTTTCGGCGTATGCCTTTACGATCTGCCAGCCTAACCACTGCCCTATTCTTCCGGGTGACTCGTTATCAAGCTCAAGGTAGAATTTAGAAAAAGGTGCCGGGTTTATAAAACGCCCTGCCAGTTTAGGATCGGTGTCAAACAGTAATTTTTTATCTACAAAATAACGCCATATTTCAGACTCATTTGCTTGTGCCCATGCAAGTTGTTTGTCAGTATATGCTATTTTCTCATTGTCCGGAACATCGGGAATAAGCAAATCTTTTAAATACAATTCTTTACCATAATAGATCATAAGTCCCAATAGCGACCTGTCGCGAGGCGGTGCAATTTTATCGGCAGAAAAAGATGAAACAGCATTTGGTAATATCTGCGGAGCCTCAAATTCCTGTCTTTGGTATTTAGGAAAATCTACATAAAACTTATGGTCTTTACCCAAATAAAGGTCAAGTGAGATAAGCATTAGCGTATCGGCATAAATAACCCTGTTCGCATAATCCATTTCAGATAGTAATGTTACCACCCTTGGTGTATTAGTTTCCGGGAAATAATATTTGGTACGCTGAAATAAAGCAGCAAGATCCTGCTCTAAAGCATCTGTGTTAGGAAATTTTTTATCTACCTCTTTGTGCAGTTCCTGCAATAACGGATCTTTTATTTTTGCTACCCAAACAGCATCTTCATTACCTGCCGGGAAAAAATAAGGATACTGTTTTTTAACTGTAGCCAGTTCTTCAGGTTTGCTATCATAAAAGATATCATCAAAACGTTCAATTTTTATTTTAGGCAAAGGCACTTCTGCAATTTTAGCATCTGCTTCATTATCCTTCTTACAGGAAACGATAGATACTATAAGCGCAAGAATAAAAATGGATTTCTTCATTTTTTGGTTTTATTAATAAATTCTAATTTATGTTTTTTAATTTTAGCGCAAATATACGTACTCACCCCTAATTAACGAACAATTATGCCTACCAACTCCTCTTTTAAAGCCGAAGCTATAAATAAACACATTGTAAACTGGCTTCGAACCTATGCTGAAAACGCAAAAGTAAAAGGTTTTGTTGTGGGAATATCGGGTGGTATAGACTCTGCGCTTACCTCAACACTTTGTGCACAAACAGGATTCCCTACGCTTTGCGTAGAAATGCCTATTCACCAGGCCGAAAGCCATGTAAGCCGAGGCCGTGAACACATCAAATATTTGTGTGGAAAATTTGACAATGTATCTTCCGTAGAAGCCGATCTTACTCCGGTTTTTGAAGGTTTTAAAAAGCAGGTACCCGAAACAGAAAATCCTCACCTTTTAGCACTAACATTAGCAAATACCCGCGCAAGATTACGAATGACCACGCTGTACTATTTTGCAGGAATCCACAGTGCTTTAGTAGCCGGAACTGGTAATAAAGTTGAAGATTTTGGAGTAGGTTTTTTTACAAAATATGGCGATGGCGGGGTCGATTTAAGCCCTATTGCCGACCTGATGAAATCTGAAGTAAGAGAACTGGCAAAATACCTCGGCATAACTAATACAATCCTTACTGCAAAGCCTACGGACGGACTTTTTGGTGATGACCGAAGTGATGAAGACCAACTTGGCGCAAGTTACGACGAATTGGAATGGGCCATGCTGGAATTAGAAAAAGGAAAGACTCATAACGATTTTTCCGGAAGAGAAAAAGAAGTATTTGAAATCTATAAACGACTGAATATCATCAATCAACACAAGATGAATCCTATACCTGTATGTGAAATTCCCATGAATTTGAAATAAAATTCCTTCATTCACAATACTTTAAGATTTAAATACTTAACTTTACTATTGTCAAAACAAAAAAATCTTAATTATGATCAAACTATGCCTCGCGGATAACCATCCTGTCGTACACTATGGGATGAAGTCGTACTTTAGCGAAAATCCGCAAATAAGCTTCGCCGGTGTGGTCAACAACCTGGACAGCCTGCTCGAAACACTGGGCAAAAAATCAGTTGATGTTGCCGTAATTGACCTGGAGCTTGAGGGTCTTACCAGCATTAGCTCGGTAAAATCTTTGGTAAAGGATTTCCCTGAAACCAAGGTAATTATCTTTACCAACCTTGCAGAGCAAATCTATGCTCCAAATGCATTGAAAGCGGGTGTTTCGGCCTACGTGCACAAGAGCGCTAAAATGGAAGAACTGGAAAATGCCATTAAAAAAGTAAATGAAGGCGAAGTTGTTTTTAGCGAAGCCGTTAAGAAAAATCTTGCTTTACTTAATAAAGGTAAAAAATCCGAACGACTGTACAGAAAACTGTCTTCAAGAGAAATTGAGGTGCTTCGTTACCTTAGTGAAGGCAAGAAAAACAAGGAAATTGCAAAATTGCTTGATCTTAATGAGAAAACAATCAGCACTTACAAATTACGATTACTTACTAAATTACACGTAACTAATCTTGTGGATCTGGTAAATAAAGCGAAAACGCTTGACATTGTTTAGTCTTCTATAAACCCCCAGAAGATCAAATAAAATAATCTACTACATTACCACATAGTACCTGGATAAGTACGCTTAAACCGGTACATTAAAAAAACGTCTTGCTACTACCAGGACGTTTTTTATTTTTAAAATCTATTAAAAGAATTGGCTCCTGAGCCTGTTTATTTTCCTTGACAGGTAATTAACTAATGTATTGTAGTCGTTTACAGCAATTAGAATCTCCATATTATTAGCCTCTGGGCTCACCTGCATTTTTAAATCCTGTATAAGCCTTCCAAGCAGCAACCAGCGTAGGTCTATAATGTGTTCATTAGTGTAACCTGCAGCGGTTACTATTTTTTCTTTAACCGGAATCTGTTTTTTTTCCTCCCAGGCATTAAGAGAATACCTCTCGTCTTCCATATAAATATCCGTAGCTTCCTGTTGCAGCTGCGGCGAAAGGCCGTTTAAAAACGTATCGATAACCAATGTTTGATTTATAAGATAGTGATCAACAATACTTTTATATAAATCTTTAAATAACGGATTTGTAAATTCTATTTCATCCTCCTGCAGATTAAGATATATACGCTCATATACCTTACATGTTTTTTGTTCGGTATGTTCATATTCTTTACCATACTCATCATATTTAATATAAACATCTTCAAAATCCTGTTCGGTACCTCCGTAAAGCAACAGTATCTCAATGATCTTTCGTTCAAGACCCTCAAGAATATTTATCTTTTGCTGCTCACCAGGCATAACATCATCCTGAACCGGACGCATCGTATTTGCCTTTTGCTCTTCTTTCATTTTTTTACCGGCATTGGTAACATCCTTTTGAATAAGCTGGGCCAACTCGCTTGAAAGCACCTGCTCAGATATATCCATGATACGCGCGCATTCCTGCGTATAAATTTCGCGCTGTATCCTATCCGGTATTTTAGAGATACTGGTAACCATATCCCTGATAAGTCCGGCTTTTTTAACCGGGTCGTTCTTGGCATCATCCATCAATAAGGAGGCCTTAAACTGTATAAAGTCTTTTGCATTGTTAGCTAAATAAGCTACCAGCTCATCATAAGGTGTTTTCTTAGCAAAGCTATCCGGGTCTTCTCCATCCGGGAAAGCACATACTTTTACATTCATCCCTTCTTCAAGTATAAGGTCGATACCACGAATGGATGCCCTTAATCCGGCAGCATCACCATCAAACAGAACTGTAATGTTTTTAGTAAGCCTGCTTATCAGTCGAATCTGGTCGGGCGTTAAAGCCGTACCCGATGATGAAACCGTATTCTCTATACCTGCCTGATGAAACTGAATAACATCGGTATATCCTTCTACTAAAAAGCAATTATCCTGTTTAGCAATTGCCTGCTTGGCATGGTAAATACCATACAGCACTTTACTCTTATGATAAATATCGCTCTCTGGTGAGTTCAGGTATTTAGCAGCTTTTTTATCATTAGTAAGTATTCGCCCTCCAAAACCCAGCACCCGGCCGGACATACTTTGTATAGGGAACATTACACGTCCGCGAAAACGATCTACGTGCCTACCGTCTTCTCTAACAATAGTAAGACCTGTTTTTTCTAAATACTCCAACTTATAGCCTTTACCCAATCCTTCTTTTGTAAAAGCATCCCATTCTTCAGGGGAATAGCCTAACCCAAATTTCTTAATTGTATCACCCGTAAAGCCACGTTCCTTAAAATAAGAGTATCCAATAGCACGACCTTCATCAGCGTTTAAAAGAGTATTGTGAAAATATTTCTGAGCAAATTCCGAAACCAGGTACATGCTTTCCTTTTCGTTAGCCTGCTCCCTGTCTCCTTCGGTCTGCTCTGTTTCTTCGAGTTCTATGTTGTATTTTTTCGCTAGGTAGCGAATAGCTTCAGGATAAGTAAAATGCTCGTGTTCCATTAAGAATGCAACAGCATTACCTCCTTTTCCTGAGCTAAAATCCTTCCATATCTGTTTAACAGGCGACACCATAAATGACGGCGACCTTTCGTTACTAAAAGGACTTAGTCCTTTATAATTTGTACCTGATTTTTTTAAATTGACAAAATCGCCAATTACCTCCTCTACACGAGCAGTTTCAAAAACAGTATCTATGGAACTTTTAGATATCAAGACGTATTGGGGTGAAAAATTTGAGAAGCAAAGTTACAAAGTTTTTAACTGGATAAAGAATTTAATACATCAACAGTATTCAAGTTCTCATTACAATTATCGCGATAGCCTTAAAACAAAAAGAGGATGCTTCTTATAGAAGCACCCTCTTTTATCAAAGTACAAAACTAACCTTTACTTTTTTAATTGAAATCAAATCTTACACCAAGCGATAAGTTATTCTGATCAATATCATTGTTACTAAAAATAGTCTGCAAATCATATTTAGCATACAAGCTTGTTTGTCCGTAGCCTATGTAAGCACTTACACCATATACAAAATCGTTTACATTAAAATCACCTTTGGTTTTAGCTTTTACATCATTACCGCTGGCATCTGCATATTTTACAATTTGTTTTTCTTTTACATTAAATCCTGTATATCCCCCAAATCCAACACGGAAGCTCTGATGCGTAGGGAAATAAACTTTTTCGCCATTCATTCTCTTTTTAGTAAAGTCAAGTTCAAAATGAACCGGAACTACAAGGTTTACATAACGAAAACGGGAAACATCCAGATCAAGACCAGAATCTACAAGACCTGTTTTATTACCATCTACAGCAAATATCTTATTGTTATCTGCCCTAAGATTGTTGTACTGCAAAGACAGTCCGTATTTTATATGTAGTAAATTGTTGTTTTTAAACAATCTTGTATTCCAGGTTACACCCCACTCATAAAACTCAGAACGGTCTTTAAAGTTAGCATGATCTATTTTATCATCGGCTACCAGGCGGTTTATACCAAAAGCAAGCACAAACTGAGATGTTGTTCTTTTATACTCAAAAGTTTTAATCTTTACCTTGGTTGTATCTGCTTCGTCTTCATTATCTTTTTCAAAGTTAATAGAAAATCTGGATCTCCTTGGATTGCTAACAATTTTACCGTTTACCTTATCTTTAACCAAATCAGAAAGTTTTTGTTCTTCAACAGCTACTCCCGTTTCAATTTTCTTGGCACGCATTTCGGCAAGCTGTTGTTTTTTAGCTGCTGCATCTGCAGATGATATTTCGTTTCTTTCCAATTGTGCATTTATAGCCTCCACTTCAACTTTAAGGGAGTCCTTTTGCTTCTTTGTTATGGTCTCAATAGTTTTTGAAATAGTTCTCGCTCTTTGTTCGAAAGTTTCTGTTTCCTGAGCAGATAGTTTAGTTGCGAGCAGGCATAGTAATCCCACTACATAAAAAGTTACTGTTTTCATGTTTCTGATGAATTAAATTGTTATTTGTTTTTGATTGATGGTTTATTCGTAATTCCTGTTGGCTACAGCGGTTTTAACTGCATTAAAGTTTTTAACCACACCCTGAAATGTTTTGCTTCTATAGCTGTCTGTAAGTTCGCCTTCTACAGATGACAGTAGTGAATTAGGGTCTACTTTTACTGTAGATTTACTTTTACCCGCTGTCTGGTTTGTAGCTGCTGCGATTAGGTTTTGTGTTTCGGCAGCCGGGAGTAAAACTGTAGGTTCTTTTTTATCTGTTACTGCAAGCGCCTCCTTGTTTACAACAACTGTATTTTGTATCGTTACAGCTTTTCCGTTTGTGGCAGCATTTACTCTTTTAGTAGTTGTAGCCGCTACTGCTTTTTGATTTCTTACCGGAGCAGTTATTACGTCCTGATTTTTTATTTCCGGAACAGTAACCTGATTATCTTCTTGTTCAATTTGAGCTTCTACAGGGTGATCTACAGTTACAACAGCATCTTCTGTTTTTATAATTCCGTTACCGTTATTTTCTTTCTCCTGCTTTAAGAACAATGATCCAACCAGCAGGAATACTAAAAAACTCGCTACCATATACATCCATGTCCTGTTTGGTTTTTTCTTCTCAGTAACCGAAAGCATCGCATCAAGCCTATCCCATGCCATCTCAGTGGGCTGAATGGTTCTTTGCTCCAGCTTCTTTTTAAAATCCTTTTCTAATTTATTCGGTTCCATTGTCGTAATTCTTTAATTTGTTAATCTGCTCCTTCAACATCTTCCTTGCATGCGATAATTGCGATTTTGATGTACCTTCATTAATCCCCAGCATCTTTGCTATCTCCTGATGTTTAAATCCTTCTATCGCATAAAGGTTAAACACCATTTTATATCCATCCGGTAAACTGTCTATTAGCGACTGTATGTCTTCAACCGAGAAATGACTTTCTATATTATTAAAGGTGTCTTCTACAAAAAACTCATCTTCCAGAAAACTCACCTTTTTTTGAACTCTCAAAAAAGAGATACATTCGTTCACCATTATTCTTCTCACCCAACCTTCAAAACTCCCCTTATGCTCAAATGCTTTAAGGTTTGTAAATACTTTCATGAAAGCAGTTATCATTATGTCTTCTGCCTGCTGTACATCTTTAACATACTGCCTGCAGATGCTCAGCATCTTTGGCGCATGCTTGGAGTAGATCTTCTGCTGTGCATGCCGATTGTTATCAACTGCCAGTGCAATAATCTCTCTCTCTTCCTGATGTAAGGCTATTACTTTCAAAGCGTTTGGTTGTTTGGTTTATTAATAGTCTCCTAAAACATTATCAGGAAAACTAAAATTCGATTGGTGCTGCACAATTTGTCAATTACTAACCGACTTCTATTAGCATAGACGAGCCAACCTTAAAAAGGGTTGCACGGTAGTGTAAAATATTTTCAAATATAATGACATTAAAAAATAACTAACTGATAATCAGTCTAAAATATTGAAATAAATTTTACAAAAAAAGACTGCTCTATTGAAGCAGTCTTTTAAAAGAAACAACTTTTTGGGTTGTTTTTATATTTTTAAGAGGTAAAACTCTCACTTCAAGTGCTATTAGATAATTATATCTTTCTTTCAATAACATAATTCACCATAAGTACTAAAGCATCTTTATAGATGGAAGAAGGATAATCTGCTAAAAGCAATAGTGCTTCTTCTCTAAATTGAGACATTCGCTGCTCAGCATAATCCAGTCCTTTACTTTTCTTTACAAAAGCAATAACCTCTTTAACGCGCTTTTTATCTTTATTATGATTTTTAACCGAATTGATTATCCACTTCTTTTCTTCTTTAGTACAGTTATTAAGTGTATAAATAAGAGGAAGCGTCATCTTTTGTTCTTTGATATCTATTCCGGTAGGCTTACCAATAGCATCATCTGTATAATCAAAAAGGTCATCCTTTATCTGGAAAGCCATACCTATTAGTTCTCCAAACTTTCTCATTTTCTCAGTATGCCCTCCTTCGGGATCAACAGAGCATGCACCAAGCGAGCAGCATGCCGCAATTAGCGTCGCTGTCTTTTGGCGTATAATTTCATAGTAAATATCTTCGGTAATATCCAGCCTGCGTGCTTTTTCAATTTGCAGCAGTTCACCTTCACTCATTTCCCTAACAGCAACCGATATGATTCTTAAAAGATCAAAGTCACCATTATCTATAGATAATAAAAGTCCTTTAGATAATAAGTAATCACCTACCAGTACAGCAATCTTGTTTTTCCACAATGCATTAATTGAGAAAAATCCTCTGCGCCTGTTACTGTCATCTACAACATCATCATGTACCAGCGTAGCTGTATGGATAAGTTCTATTACAGATGCTCCTCTATAGGTACGTTCGTTCACCATGCCTTCACTTACCATTTTAGCGGTAAGAAAAACAAACATAGGACGCATTTGTTTACCTTTTCGGTTAACTATATAATAGGTAATTCGGTTAAGCAATGCCACTTTTGAAGACATAGACTCGTGGAACTTTTTCTCGAAAAGTTCCATTTCTTCCATGATGGGCTGCTTAATCTGCTCTGTAATCTTCATTGCGGCTCAAATATAGCAAATAGTTTTGTAAGGCTTATGGGTTTACTGTTTCGTTTTTGTTAGCAAGCTGTCCACAGGCAGCATCAATATCCTTACCTCGGCTGCGGCGCACTTTTACTACGATGTCATTCCTTTCTAAAGCTCTTATATATGCATCAATTGTTTCCTGGTCTGCCTGCTGAAACTCGCCATCATCAATTGGGTTATATTCTATAAGGTTAACTTTACATGGAACATACCTGCAAAACTTTACTAAAGCATCAATATCTTCTTTACGGTCATTTATATCTTTCCAAACCACATACTCATACGTAACACGGCTTTTAGTTTTACTATACCAGTATTCTAATGATTCACGAAGATCTGCCAACGGAAAATTTGAACTAAAAGGCATAATCTTAGAACGAACTTCGTCTATACCCGAATGTAATGAAACTGCCAGTTTAAAGCGAACTTCATCATCAGCAAGTTTTTTTATCATCTTAGGAAGTCCTGATGTAGAAACGGTAATACGCTTTGGCGACATACCCAATCCTTCAGGCGACGTGATCTTATCTATTGCCTTAAGCACATTATTATAGTTCATAAGCGGTTCGCCCATCCCCATAAATACAATGTTAGATAATGGTCTGTTATGATACAAACGGCTTTCGCTGTCTATAGATGCTACCTGGTCATAAATTTCGTCAGGATTAAGGTTTCGCATACGCTTAAGCCTTGCCGTAGCACAAAAGTTACAATCCAAACTGCAGCCTACCTGACTGGATACACAGGCTGTAGTACGTGTCTTTGTTGGTATAAGTACCGACTCTACTACTAAACCATCATGAAGACGCACTGCATTTTTCACAGTACCATCTGTACTTCGCTGCATTTGGTCTACATGGATGTGGTTGATAACAAAATTATCTTCCAGCATTTGCCTTGTAGCCTTTGCCACATTGGTCATATCCTCAAAAGTATGGGCATTTTTGCTCCACAACCATTCGTATACCTGGTTGCCCCGAAATGCCTTATCGCCATTTGTTATAAAAAAATCGCGCAGCTCCTCTTTTGTAAGCGCCCTAATATCTTTCTTCTCCGTTTGCATAGTGCAAAGGTAGTAACTATTTACTAATTATTTATTTCGCACTAAAACTACTCTTTAACAAGCTTATAATTACCTGATTTACCACCAGCATCAATTACTTTTAAAATATAAATACCGTTTGCTGTACCCGTAAGGTCAATAGTATTATCCCCAGATGTTAATCCACCTGTTTTTACCAAATGCCCAACTACATCATACAAACTGTATTGTGCCGATGCACTTATTGTTACTGTAAAAATACCAGCAGAAGGATTAGGATAAACGGTTACCAACTCTTGTTTTACATCCTTTAAAGATGCAGTAGGATTAAGCCTGTAATTTACCGTCATTGCATTTGTATTATTCGGATCAAGCCAGTTTTTAAGTCGGACTTCAGAAGTAGGACCTTCATCCCACGATATACCGAATCTTCCATAAACATCAAACCCTCCATTACCGCTAAGTCCGTTACATTCAGATGATCCTCCATAAAGCTGCCCTATTATTCTGCCGTTATTATCAAATAGAGGTGATCCAGACGAGCCGCCTTCGGTCACTCCATAATCCCAGCTTTCAATATTCCACATGTACTGGCCTTCGCTATTATCTATAGTTGGTGACTGAAGATCCCTAGATACTTTCATAATATCACCCGACGGGTGGTGGATACCAAATGTAGATGCAGGCGGAACTTCGCTTCTGCTCCAGCCAGCCCATACTATATTCCAGTTGGAAGGAATAGCAGCCGTTATTTTTAATAACAGGAAATCACTTTTGCCTCGTTTTGCCTTTAGTTCAGCACCGCTTAACGTTTGGTAATAATTAGGCGCATTTGTAGTACTTGGAGTATTTTGGGCACAAACAGGGTTAGGGCTTATCCAGTTAAAACGGAATGCCCATTGCGATAAATTACCGGCATAACAATGATTTGCCGTTAAGAAATAAGGTGTTCCATCATTAGTAACATTGTTTATCAATGCTCCTGTACAAAAGCTCGAGTTATTTACAATAATAAGTCCTACCGATTTTTTATTAATGTCTTTTAAGTCATCAATACCTGCCATAGAACAGTTTACATCATAATTACAGTTACCAGATACGTTTAGATCTTGATCCGGAGATTTGGCAAAATTACCTACTGTTCTATAACCATGAATAACTTTAAATATTTCCAGTTTTCCCGCTCCCGCAACAGCAGCAGGCTCATAATATTCGATCCATATATCATCACCGGTAACCATCCAGGTACCTAAAACACGCTCATCATTATTCTGTCCTGCGTCATATGCTCCAAGCAGATCTGACCTGTCACTATTATACAAATACACATTTGCACCTTTAGGCATATAATAATCACTAAACAGGAAATTTATTGTTTTAGCACCTTTAGACACATAGTGTATTCTCCACACTCTATCACCATTTGGCAAAATGGTCCACACACCACTATTAGTCAAATTATTGTCTACTAAAAACTCAAATCCATAACGCCATGGTTTATCTTTTTGCTTGTCATTAGCAGCATCTTCTTTCTGCAGTGCTTCTAAATCAAATTTTGGCATAACAACAGCCTTTACATCTGCCAGTTCTGTTATTTCCCAACTCTTTGGCTGACCTTCGTTAGTTACCTGGCTGTAGCCAATACTTATAAACAAAAGAAAAAGGAGTGTAATTTTAAGCTTCATTATCTTGATTTTAAGACAGTAAAAATAAAAGTTTTTATGTTAAATAAACCTACTGCTTAAATTTATTCTAAATAATTATCATCATAGCATATTTATTAACTTTGCAAAAAACATTACAATGCATTTTATATCTGAAGAGCTGGAAAATTATGCTGCTTTACATAGTGAAGACGAGCCGGAATTATTAATAGCACTACACAAAGAAACCCATCAAAAAATATTACAGCCAAGAATGCTTAGCGGGCATTTTCAGGGAAGGATTTTAAGTATGATTTCTAAACTTATCAATCCTGAGCATATTTTAGAAATAGGCACTTATACAGGCTATGCTACCTTATGCCTTGCTGAAGGATTAAAAGAAAATGGTACTATTGACACCCTGGATATTAATGAAGAATTGTATGATTTTCAACGAAAGTATTTTGACCTTTCGCCTTGGAAAAATCAGATAATACAGCACTTAGGCGATGCTGTCGAGATTATCCCAATACTGGATAAAAAATTTGATCTTGTTTTTATTGATGCCGATAAAGAAAACTACATTGCCTATTTTAACATTGTAGTACCTATGATGAAAAAAGGAGGTATCATATTATCTGACAATGTATTGTGGAGCGGAAAAGTATTAGAACCGCTAAAGCCAAACGACAAAAGCACGCCTATACTTTTAGAGTACAATAAACTTTTAAAAGACGATCCAAGAGTAGAGACAGTATTACTGCCTATTCGTGATGGTCTAACGGTTAGCAGGGTTATTTAAACGCCCTGCTCTCCTTGAAAATACCTGTTTCTTAAATAGATATACAATTTAAGGATAAGAAAACCGGTTAAAAGCCCAAGGCAGTAACCTGCCAGAATATCTCCAGGGTAGTGAAGTCCAAGATAAATACGGCTGTAAGCAAATACTAAAGGCCATAAAAAGATAAAGCCCATATATTTATAGTAGCGTCTTAGTACCATAAATAAAAAGAAAGCTGAGGCCATTGAATTTGAAGCATGCCCAGACACAAAACTGAAGGACTTTCTTTTCACCACTGCCCTTATAACATCTGCAATCTCAGGATTATTACACGGTCGAAGTCGCTGTACCGTATTCTTGATCAGGTTAGTAGCCTGATCTGTAAAAGCAACTAACAGGGCGATCATACCTACAATAAGTAATGTATGGCGCCATCCCAGCTTTTTATAAGCAAGATAACCTATAAATAAAAAAACCGGAGTCCAGTAAATTTGTTTTGTAATAACTTTCCAAATAGGGTCAAAAGTCTCAGAGCCCAGGGAATTTAAATATACCAACAAATCCCGGTCCAGTTGCTGCAGTGTTTCAAGCATATTATCGATCTAAACGTTTTATTGGCCCTGTCATATCGTCTAAATTCTCTTTCATTTTATCAACCTCTCCTGTAATATTTTTAGAAATATCTTCAGTACCTATTTCAGTAAATGTCTTTTTTATGCCATCAAGATCGGCACTTTTATGAATTTCACTTTTAATGTCGTTTGTAGCATTCTTAAGCTGCTGCATCCCTTTACCAAGGCCGCGCGCAATTTCAGGTATCTTGTCAGAACCGAAAAGCATCAATACAATTAGTATAATGACGAAAAACTCTCCTCCTCCTATTCCAAACATAACTTCAAAATTTTAATATGCAAATGTAATTATAATTACGTTTTTAATCTATCGCCAGATGTGGTTTTATCGTATTTAATCCTAATTTAACGTATAGGCATATTTAATTATCCTCCAAACTGATCAAATTTTGAGTTACCCGCTTCTTTTGGCCATGTATTGTTTGTTACATCAATATCAGCCGTTTGCAGTTTTGGGTCGATCACGATCTTTTTCACTGCCTTCTCGGTAGCAAAAACACGCGATGCCGTTTGGTTGTTTTTACGCCAAATCTGTACAGGGAAAGTATTCATTTCTGTAGTACCGTCTTCAAAAGTAAGTTCAACAATTATAGGCATAAGCATATCTCCCGGCCTATCAAAAGTAACTTCATAAAAATACTTGGGTGACTTTAATTTCGCTCTTTCCTCTGCAGAGAATTTCTCTTTAAGATAGCTATCCAGCAATTTCACATCGGCAGTTGCCAATGCTTTCTTCTCTTTTTTATTGCTATCAGACCCCTCTGCTACCATATAAACAAAAGGACCTTTGTCCTGGCCAAATCTCCCTTTTTTTACAGCATGGTCTTTCATTTCCTCAGGCTGTTTTTCTGTAACATAATACTGTTTCACTTCTTTGATACCAAGGTCTACATAATCTGTGGTATAAAACCATCCTCTCCAAAACCAGTCAAGATCTACTGCCGACGCATCTTCCATAGTCCTGAAAAAATCCTCAGGGGTTGGATGTTTGAACTTCCATCGCATAGCATAGGTTTTAAAAGCATGATCAAACAGTTCCCTGCCCATAATAACTTCACGAAGTATATTAAGACCTGTGGCAGGCTTAGCATAAGCATTAGCCCCAAATTGATGTATCGCTTCAGAGTTGGTCATTATTGGTTCCAAAAATTTCTGGTCACCACTCATATAAGGAACAATTTTAGCTGCAGGGCCACGGCTTGACGGATAGTTTGGCATATACTCCTGTTCTGCTAAATACTCCAGGAAAGTATTAAGGCCTTCGTCCATCCAGGTCCACTGTCTTTCATCAGAATTCACGATCATCGGAAAAAAATTGTGTCCTACTTCATGAATTATAACACTTGTATTACCGTATTTAATCCTGTCACTCACAAAGCCTTTTTCATCAGGGCGCCCATAATTCCAACAGATCATCGGATATTCCATTCCCTGATCTTCGGCAGAAACCGATATTGCTTTAGGGTACGGATAATCAAATGTATATTTAGAGTAGGTTTTTAAGGTATGTGCTACCACTTTTGTAGATGTTTCTCCCCAAAGCGGATTGGCTTCTTTAGGATATAATGAAATTGCCATTACCGTTTTCTCTGAAAGTTTCACTGCCATAGCATCATAAATAAACTTCCTTGAGGTAGAGAAAGCAAAATCCCTTACATTCTTAGCGTTGAATTTCCACGTTTTCTTTTTATCCGAAAATCCTTTTTCCGATTTTTCTGCTTCGTCCTGTGTTACAATTACAACGGGCTTATCGAATGTTTTTTCTGCAAGCTGATAACGCTTTAATTGTTCCGCGGTTAACACCTCAGCCCTGTTTGTTAAATCTCCTGTACCATCCATAATATGGTCGGCAGGCACCGTTATACTTACCTCAAAGTTTCCAAAAGGAAGGGCAAACTCACCTGCGCCCCAAAACTGCATATTCTGCCACCCCTCTACATCATTATAAACAGCCATCCTTGGGTAAAACTGTGCAATTACATACAGGTTATTATTGTCTTTATTAAAATGCTCGTAACCTGAACGACCGCCTACAACCTGGTAATTATTAATATTATACCACCATTTTATAGAAAACGAAATTTTTTCTCCCGATTTTAAAGGTGCCGGCAAATCAATACGCATCATAGTTTGATTCACGACATACTTCATCGGCTTACCA
Organism: Flavobacterium cerinum; assembly: GCF_004028155.1. Lineage (GTDB taxonomy): Bacteria > Bacteroidota > Bacteroidia > Flavobacteriales > Flavobacteriaceae > Flavobacterium > Flavobacterium cerinum. The sequence continues at coordinate 61,926 of NZ_SBII01000012.1, forward strand.
TTAGCATCCTGCACATACTCTAAATTAAAACCGCCTGCAAAATTATCTTCCATAAAGCGCCTCGAAAAATCATCCGGTTTATATGCGGGATCCATTTTCTGGCTTTCTACCAGCTTCGATTTAGAATCTTTTGTATTTATATTCTGATCCAGCTGCACCCACAAATATTCTAAATTTTCGGGTGAGTTGTTATGATAGGTAATTGTTTCCTTACCATACAGTTTAGTATTTTTATCATCCAGTTCAATATCCATCTTATAGTCTGCCTGCTGCTGATAGTAAGCAGGTCCCGGTGCCCCCGAAGCCGTTCGGAACATATTTGGCGTAGCCAAAAGATCATACATCTGGCTAAACTTATTAATATCGCCATGACCCGGTTCACGCTTTTGCGATGGTGTTTCCTGCGCTGTTAACTGTACAGAAACAAGTATTGATAATAGGTATAAAGATTTTTTCATGATACTATATTAAAACTCAAACAATCCCTTAGGTTCGTCATTAGTAAGCAAAAGGCTTTTTTTGTTACGGTTTATATTGGTGTGGATAATATTCTGTTGATCTTCAAACAACTCAAAAAGAGTGGTGTTGCTTATTTCCAGAGATTTGATGGCATGCTCTGCCGGGAAAGTATAATAGCAGATAATTATGTCGTCTTCTATTTCCTTTCCTAAAAATTTTATGGATTTTTCTTTGCCGTTTATTTTTATGTGCACCTTCTCTATAAAATACTTTTTTAGGTACTCATTCGCATCGGCGGCTTCTGTAGGAGTGCCTAAATAAAATTTCTTCTTGTACTTTTTCGCAAAAGCAGCTTCAAGATCGTCTATAAAAATGCGGGAAGTCATCTGTACCGTTTTTTTTGCAGGAACATAGTCCAGCTGAAAAACAGCCACATAGTATTTGTGCACCGCCATAGAAGTTAATGACATTGCAAGCAACAGCAGGAATAAATAGTTTGTTATTTTCCTCATCGCCCCAAATGTAATAAACTTAATGAATTATTTATCCTTTTCAAGATATTCCTTGCTCTTGCCTACAAGATAATCAGTCAGCTCAAATTCTTTTTTTGGATCAAGGAGCGCATAGCTCTCTTTCCCTTTATCGCAAAAATTAAGGAACAAGCCTATTTCCTCTTTTGGTATTTTAAGCATCTGGGTAAAAAAATAATAGGTAAAACGTTCCTTTACCGCCACCGAAAAAGGCTTAGCATCTTTTGTTCCATATATTTCTCCGGCATCTTTTCTTTTGCGTTTTTTAAAGACCAGCTTATAGACCTCTCCAAAATTCACCCCTGTAAGGGTACTTCCTGTAACACTGGAAGGCAAAGCGGTGTTTACATTCGCTTTTGGGCGGGGTATATCTGTTTCTATTACCTTATAAGAATCTATCCCCGATGTTATAAGCATTGTTTTTGTTTTCTTACTGTCTTTATCCAGCTGCCCTGTAAGTGTTCTTGGTGTAATAACAACCTCATCAAGCATGATATAGTTAACATCCAGCCTGATGATCAATGGTTTTTCCAAAACATCTCTTTCCGTTAAAACCAAACGTACCGACCTGTAAGTAACACTCGAAAAGAAAAGCGTGTCTTTAGGGCGGGCATAAATAGTAAAACCACCTTCTTTATCTGTTACAGCACCTATATTAGAACTTACATTGTATACCGACAAACCTTCTACTTTTAAAGAATCGGCCACTACCCTTCCGTTTAATATTTGTCTGGATCTGCCCTGGGCTATTGCAACTATAGGCAATATGAACACTAGTAATAACAGTAATTTAGTTTTCATGGCTTTGAATTATTTTTGGTACTGGTACTGAATATACTTTTTCTTTAAATAAGCGATTAGCTCTTCTTTATTTTTAGGATCTAACAAGTAACGTTTTGCTTCGGCATTACAAAAGTTTAGAAACAAACCCAGTTTCGCTTTCGGTATCCCTACAGTCTCAGTAAAAAACGATTCAGGGAAATTTTCCTGTACTATTTTAGAAAAACTCCTGTGTTCTACAGAAGATACATTCTTGTAAATATCTTCTATAGATTTCGGCTTAGGCCGTATAGCATTGGCGGCCATCCCTAAAATCGACATAAAATTTATATTCCCTGACGGATTTGACGGTACAACGTTCTTATTAATTTCGGCAGGATCAAAGAGATGGTTCAACAGCATAACCTTTGTGTTCTTACTATCTATAGCCAAATTTCCTGTAAGTCCTGTTAACACCACCTCATCAAGCATTATAGACGAGGGCACAACTCTAACTACAAACAACTCTTCTTTAAAATCTCTACTGTTTAAAACATGCTCAAGCGTCTTAAAAATTTCCGACGAAAACTCCAAAACATCATTTACTCCTGCTTCTATAGTAAAGTTACCTTCATTATCTGTAACTGTTGTTATGTTTGCGGTTTTATTTTTTACAATAAGATTCTGGGCAGTAATCCTGTCGGATATCGCTTTCCCTTTCAGCAACTGTCTCTCCTGGCATAACACGATAATAGGAGACAGTGTAAACAAAAACAGGAAAAATTTATTCATTAGGTATTAGTTTTAGGTATTTTTCTGCCAGACCGGTCATTAAAAATTTTGCCATTGTAGTATTCTGCGCTTTCATGTTTGCAGCAAATTCAGGATCTTCGGATACATAAAAAACAAAGCCCTGCACATATTCTTTAGGTACTTTAAACTCCCTAACAATATCTTCTTCACTATAAATATTGTTTATCCTGTCCATAAAAGCCATCTTCCTTTCGATCACTATTTCTTTTTTGATCTTATCGGTTCTGCCGTTAATTTTATTTATTATCGCATCTACATTTAATGATCCTCCCAAGAGGCCTAATAAATGGATTGGTTTAAAATCTCCGGCAGTAAACAGCCTTCGCTCACGGGGTGTGTTTTTCTTTTGCCCTTTAGACACCAGTCCCAACGACTCTGATGTTATATTTTTTTCAATAACCAGTTCATCCAGTTCGTTTGCAGTATAGTTAACCGTAATAACAAATGGCTGTATAGTAAAAGAAGTTTGTGTAAGTTTTATTTCTCTTACAATTATTTTCGAATTGTAAAATATAAGTATATCTCCCGGAGAAGCCAGAATGCTGAAATTGCCGGAGGCATTTGTTTTAGTTTCTATACCGGTATTTTTATTTATAACAAAAACACCAGAAACCTCTGTGTTGTCTAAAAGCGTTTTGCCATGTAGAAGCTGTCTATCCTGTGCTATTACCGGGAGAGCTATAAGTAATAGTAAAACACAATACAGCCTATTTATCATTGGCAATAAGCTTAAGGTATTTTTCAGCAAGATCTGTCATTAAAAAATTGGCCAGTATTTTGTTCCTTCCTTTAATTGCTGCAGCAAATTCCTTATTCTCTATTGCATAAAACATAAACCCCCTTACATACTGCTCGGGTATTTTATAGTTTTCCATTATCTCGTCCTCATTATAAAGCCCCCCCATAAGAGTTAAAGAAGATTCGAGCTTTTCTATTTCGTATGCTTTTTTCAGCATCCTTGTACGTCCAGAAATTGCATTAAGAATAGGATCTAAGCCTATAACCGTACCCACTGTCATTGCCGATGCCGTATACAGCCTTCTTTCGGCAACCGTATATCGTTTTTGCCCTTTTGGCACGATTCCCAGTCCCTCTGAATTTATTTTACCATATTTATTGATAACCAACTCATCCAGTTCCTGCGGACCATAATTAACAGAAATAACTAAAGGTGATGTTTTAAAAGAATCCTGGTTAAGTGTAAACTCCCGTACTATAATTTTTGAATTATAGAATATAAGTCCGTCACCTGATTTTGCCTGAATAGTAAAATATCCTTTATCATCTGTTTTAACTTCCACACCTGCCGTTTTATTAATAACAAAAACATCCGGTACACCATTAGGCCCGGTTATGATCCTGCCCAACAGATTTTGCCGTTCCTGGCAAACTGCCTGAAGCGTTAGCAATAACATAATTATATAAAGTAGTCTATTCATTATTCTTTATTAATTCGAGATATTTTACAGCCATGCCACTCATAAGAAACTGTGCCATCACTACATTTTTTGAACTCATACTCGTAGCAAATGCAGGATCTTCGGCAACAAAAAAGAGAAAACCCTGTACATATTCTTTCGGGATCTTAAACTGCTCTGTTATTTCATCTTCATTAAAAAGTCCATTTAATTTATCGATAGCCATTTCTTTCCTTTCAATAGCCAATGCCCGTTTCATTGCTTTGGCATTTCCATTAATCAGGTTATAAACCGGATCTAAAGGTACGAAGCCTCCCGTCATCTCCGGATCAAAAAAGGGTTTTACACTGGCGGCCTCCTTATATCGCCTTTCGGCAACCGTATGCGTAGCCAGCCCTTTGGGAATGATTCGCAGCGCAACAGCACTAATAGTGTTGTACTTTGTTATTACAACCTCATTGAGTTCATAAGAAGGGATCTCGACAAGAAAAGGGATCTGCTTAAAATCAGCTTCTTTAAGCACAATGTTTTTTGGCCTACTCACTGCTGCAATTATGGTATCGCCCGGTCTTGCCATTAAGGTAAAATTCCCCAAACTATCGGCTCTTATTTCCCGTTGCGAACTAAGATTAACCACAAGCTGTCCTTCGGCAGGTATCGGTCCCGAAACGACACGCCCATAAAAAGGCTGCCGTCCCTGCGCGCAAACTAATACAGGCGAAATACATGCAGCAATATAGATCAATTTACTTTTCATCATTAATCAGCTTTAGGTACTTGCCCGCTAATCCACTCATTAAGAATTTTGCCATGGTATCGTTTTTATCTTTAATTGCTCTTGCAAAATTTGCATCTTCAACCAGATAGAAAACAAAACCTCTCACATATAGTTTCGGAATTTTAAACTGAGAAATTAATTCTTCTTCAGTATAAATATAATTAATCTTAGCCATTATCTCTTCCTTCTTAGAAGTCTCAACAGCTGTTTTTAACATTTTTGTGCGGCCACTAATTGCGTTAAACAAAGCATCTACCCCATTAGTTGCTGTAAATAATTTTCTTTCTGCCGGTGTATATTGCTTTTGCCCCTTAGGAACAAGTCCTAATGATTCGGCATTTATATGCCTGTAATCTACAATTATAAGCTCATCAAGTACACGTGTATTTTTTTCTAACGGCACCAGCAAGAGCTTTTTGTTATCCATGTCGTTTTCTTCTAAAACAAGTTCACGGGCTACAAACTGCATTGCTGAAAATATGATAGTGTCATTAAATTTGGCATTTATGGTGAAGTATCCGCCGCGGGCAGTGATAACAGAAAGGTCGGCGGTTTTATTAATCACATAAATCCCTTCCAGATCGTCAAAATCTGAAGTAACTTTTCCATTAAGCGGCATACGCCCCTGAGCGTGTAGAAAAGAAAAAGAAAGTAGACTTAGTAAGAAAAATAAGATTTTCAAGCAGGTAATTTTAAGTGATTGGTGATTAGAAAGACAAAGTAACCCAGTTTCCTCAAAAACATACAATCCCGCACATCAAAATCTTTGTAACTTTACCTTTTCTTACACAAATAACGAATGAAAAATCTAATTATTGCAAGCACCTCTACATTACATGGGGGCGCTTATATGGAATATTTACTTCCAACACTGACAGCTCACTTTAAAAATTGCAGCTCACTACTGTTTATTCCCTATGCAAGACCGGGCGGCATAAGCCACGACGATTACACTAAAAAAGTAGCCGAAACTTTTGGATCAATAAACATAACTGTAAAAGGTATCCATGAATTTGACAACCCTGTTACCGCTGTAGAAAACGCTGAAGCTATTTTTACAGGAGGAGGCAATACTTTTCTACTTGTTACCCAATTGTATAAAACCGGAGTAATGGCGGCAGTACAAAAAGCAGTAAACAGTGGCATACCATATTTAGGAAGCAGTGCCGGTAGTAACATTTGCGGCATGACCATGAAAACCACAAACGATATGCCTATTATTTACCCGCCAAGCTTTGATACACTGGCATTGGTGCCATTTAATATTAACCCTCATTACCTTGATCCTATTGAAGGTTCTACTCATATGGGTGAAACACGTGAAACCCGTATTAAAGAATTCCATCAGTTCAACGCACAGCCAGTATTAGGTCTTCGTGAAGGCAGCTGGCTGGATGTACAGGGTGATACTGTTATTTTAAAAGGCAATTTACAGGGAAGGTTATTTTTACAGGGAAAAGAACCACAGGAACTGGAAACAGGAAGTGATTTGTCTTGGTTGAAATAGTCACTATAAAGCATAAAAAAAGCCCAAACGTTTGTTTGGGCTTTTGCAGAGCGGAAGACGAGGCTCGAACTCGCGACAACCAGCTTGGAAGGCTGGAGCTCTACCAACTGAGCTACTTCCGCATTATTGTGGTGCAAATATAAGCAATATCTTTTCTTATATGCAAGCTTTTTTTAATCCTATTTATCATGACCATAATAATCATAAAAAAGCATAAAAAAACCCAAACGTTATGTTTGGGTTTTGCAGAGCGGAAGACGAGGCTCGAACTCGCGACAACCAGCTTGGAAGGCTGGAGCTCTACCAACTGAGCTACTTCCGCATTATTGTGGTGCAAATATAAAGAATATCTTTTCTTAGATGCAAGCTTTTTTTTGAAAAATTTAAAACCTGCCACACCTTTTAATTTAACCTATTTATTATTAATTCGTTACCAAATAAAAAAATATGTATTCCATTAAAAAAATTCCTTCTCAGGAAACTTTTATCATTCGCTTACCTGTACTAAGACCGGGAAAACCTGTTGAATCCTGCATTTTTGACGGCGATGATCTTGAAACTACTGCCCATTTTGGCATTTATGACCATGAAAATATTGTGGGAGTGGCCTCCGTATTCGAAGCATCAACCCCGCTGTTATCAGAAAAAAAACAATTTCAGCTGCGTGGTATGGCTATTTTAGACTCTCATCAAAAAAGAGGACTGGGCGATCAATTGGTTCAAAAGGCCGAACAACATACCAGAGAACAAAATGGTGAAGCAATATGGTTTAATGCCCGTGAAATTGCTGTTGGCTTCTATAAAAAAATGGGATATGCCATTATAGGCGAACCTTTCACTATAGGAGATATTGGTATTCATTACATTATGTACAAAATAGTATAGTCTGCGTTTTCACAAAAATTTATGCTTTTAGCAATTGATTGTCAGCTATTTGTTTTGTAAATTTAAAACAAGTAAACACACATACAATGCTAAAGGTTATCACCATAGTGATCCTCACATTTCTTTTGCTCCCGTCATGTAAAAACACAACCGGGAGCAAAGAAAATTCGGTTAAAACAGCCGTGAACACTGCTCATCTTAAAAACACTTCACACCCTATCGACAGTTTACTGCTTAGTGAAAAAACAATTCCTTTAAAAACATTTTACAGAACGAACAACTATACTACCGTATGGCTTAACGAAACCGATCGTAAAGCCCTTTATAAAGCCATAGAAGACGCTGTATTGGACGGACTCCTTCCCTCAGACTATAACAACAAAGCCTTATTAAAGTTTGAGAATAGTAAAACCATTACAGAAGAAGAATGTATTGCTTATGATGTTTTAATGACCGAATCGTTTAGAAAACTTGCTAATCATTTATTTAAAGGCAAGGTAAAAGCATCAGGCTTATATCCTGACTGGGCATTAGCGCCAAAATCACTCAATGCGAATACATTACTTACCGAAGCATTAAACAGCCACGATATAACTGAAGTTCTCGATCGCTGCAGACCTAAACATCCGGTTTATGCCGGTCTTAGAAAAAGCCTGCAATACCTCAACGACTTACCTGATGACAATTCTTTATCTAAAATAACTATAACATCCCCTATTACCCTTAAAGACTCAGGTGTGGTAGTACATAACATCAAGGAACGCCTTGCCTACTGGAAAGACCTTGCTCCAAAAGATGCTGAGAATAACATATACGATTTCAGAACTGTAAAAGCCTTAAAACATTTTCAGCAGCGTCACGGCATTTATCCTGACGGAAATTTAAACAACCGCACTGTAGCTGCTCTTAACACCCCTAAAGCGAAACGAATAGAACAAGTAGTAACAAATTTGGAACGCTGGCGCTGGTTTGCTTACGATTTTGGTGAAAGGGCAATTGTGATCAACATTCCTAATTATCGTATGGATGTAATAGAAAATGCTGTTGATACTGTAGAAACTTACAGGGTAGTAGTAGGAAAACCGGAACGCAGGACTCCTATTCTATATTCTATGCTTAATTTCCTTGTTATTAACCCAACATGGACTGTACCTCCTACCATACTTAAAGAAGACCTTACCCCTTCGGCAACTAAAGACCGAAGTTATTTTGCCAATCATAACATGAAAATATTCTATGGTCGCGATACTATAGAAACCACTCCTGAAGACTGGGTTCCCGAAAAAGCAGATCATTATCGTTATGTACAGGGACCCGGCGTAAACAATTCGTTAGGCCTGGTAAAATTTAATTTCAGGAACAGCTACAGTGTTTACCTTCATGACACTAATCATCGTGAGCTTTTTAGCAGAGGGCAAAGAGCACTTAGCTCCGGTTGCGTGAGGGTACAGGATCCGCTTAAACTGGCAGGCTATATTCTGGATAAAGAAGATACCGGTTGGAGTGAAGAAAAATTACAGGAAATTATAGACTTGGGTAAAACACAAAACGTGGGCCTTAAAAAAGGAACCCACGTTCATCAATTGTACTGGACCGCCTGGATGGACAAAGACGGATTGCAGTTTCGAAACGATATATATGATCTCGATAAAGTGCTTTATAACAAACTACGACAGTAACTTAGAAGCTGCCTCATAGTTTTGTGACGGATGATAAATAAACAAACATGATTTGTCTTTTATCAGGTTAATTACTTCCTTATTAAGAGCTGCCGGTAATGCAGGACATCCTTGGCTTCTACCTAATCTTTTGTGTGCTTTTATGAAATTATCACTCACATAGTCTGCAGCATGCATAACTACAGCTCTACTGCGTGCATTGCTGTTTATTCCATTTTCTAATCCGTCAAGACGAAGTGATTCGCCATGTTTACCTTTATAAATTTCGCCTGTAGCATAAAATCCAAGGCTGCTTTTGTTAGAACTTGATGCATTTGAGAAAGCTGTAGCAAACTCATCGCCACTATTTTTACCGTGTGCAACAAGGGTATTGTATAAAACAGTTTGAGTAGCCATATCTATAATCCAAAGCCTTTTAGCATTCGAAGACAGGCTGAAATCGATAAGTGTAATGATGTCTTTTTTAATCTTACCCTGTTCTTTAAGATGCTTGAATCCTATTACGGCTTTTTCAAACACATTAAACTGCGGCATTGAGGCAGAATGTAATTTAATGCGATTGTAAACAGACTGCGTTTCGGATACTACACCCACTTTTGCCAAAGTAAGGGTTTTTGCAGTTTCAGTTGGTTTTGGTGTTGTTGCTGTTAGTGAAAAGAACAATAGAAAAACGGACGTAAAAAAGTTGTAAACCATAAGTAATCTAGTAGTTGTGTTTTTAATCAGGTTGCTAAAATAGGATAACAATTTCGAACAAAAAAATAGCAACACTGTTAAAATCAATTATTTAACATTTTTTCATTTGGCAGGCCTCTTCCCAGGGCTGTGCCTCTCGCTTCATTAATAATCACTCATTATAACGGGTTCAAAATAAAAATATTGTACTGTTTTTAAAATTTTCCCGTATTTTCATCAAAACAATACACAAACCCGCCATTCAACATACAAGACTGCTTAAATTATAGTAATTTTATGCCTTGGTTTAGGTTTATAAATAACCCAAAACCATGCCAAAAATCCATAATCTATTCAAAATGAACAAGAAAGTAATTCTTATGATCCTTGACGGATGGGGAAAATCGCCCGATCCTAAAGTATCTGCCATAGACAATGCAAACATTCCGTTTATCAATAGCCTGTACACAAAATATCCTAATGCATCACTGCGCACAGACGGTCTTAACGTAGGTTTACCGGAAGGTCAAATGGGCAATAGTGAGGTTGGACACATGAACCTTGGTGCAGGTAGGATTGTATATCAGGATCTTGTAAAAATAAACCTTGCCGTACAAAATAAAACACTTGCAAAAGAGCAGCCACTTGTAGATGCCTTTAATTATGCAAAACAAAACAACAAGAAAGTACACCTGCTTGGACTGGTTTCTAATGGTGGCGTGCACTCACACATTGAACATTTAAAAGGGTTGGTAGATGCTACGCAGGAAGCAGGACTTGATAAGGTGTTTATTCATGCTTTTACCGATGGTAGGGATGTTGACCCAAAATCGGGAGTGTTTTTTATATCAGAACTTGAGAATCATATTAAAGATACCAACGCAAAACTAGCTTCTATAGTAGGACGCTATTATGCAATGGACCGTGACAGACGTTGGGAAAGAGTTAAAATAGCCTACGACCTACTGGTTAATGGCGAAGGAACTCCGTCTACCAATGCTGTAAGCAGCATACATGACAACTATAACGAAGGTATTACTGATGAATTTATCAAACCGATTGTTATGGCAGACGATAATGGTAAACCTTTAGCTACTATCCAGGATGATGATGTTGTAATTTTCTTCAACTTCAGGACAGACCGTGGAAGACAGCTTACCGAAGTACTTAGCCAGGTGGATATGCACGAGCAAAATATGCACAAACTAAATCTGTACTACGTAACAATGACCAATTATGACGATAGTTACAATAATGTTCATGTTCTTTACGACAAAGACAACTTAACCGAAACACTTGGCGAAATTGTATCACGTAATGGTAAAAAACAAATACGTATTGCCGAAACAGAGAAATACCCGCACGTTACTTTCTTCTTTTCCGGAGGTCGCGAAGAACCTTTTGAAGGTGAGAAACGTTTACTATGCCCTTCTCCAAAAGTAGCTACTTATGACCTAAAGCCCGAAATGAGTGCTTTTGACCTTAAAGATGCTTTGATTCCTGAACTTAAAAAGGGAGAGGTAGATTTCGTGTGCCTTAACTTTGCTAACGGAGATATGGTAGGCCATACCGGTGTGATGGAAGCTGCTATAAAAGCCTGCGAAGCTGTAGATGCCTGCGTAAAAGAAGTGATAGAAGTCGCTCTTGAAAACAACTACACTACGATTGTAATTGCCGATCACGGTAACTGCGAAACCATGATAAACCCGGACGGAAGCCCTAACACGGCACATACAACGAATCCGGTACCGATTATCCTGGTAGATAAAGAACTTACACATATTAAAGATGGCGTGCTGAGTGATATTGCCCCTACCATTCTTGAGCTTATGGGACTGGAACAGCCTGCTGTAATGACAAGACATTCGCTGGTTTCTTAAACAATTAAAAAAATCCTCTGCCAAAGCAGAGGATTTTTGTTTATTTAAAATAGTCAAAATAAGCTTTATCAACAGCCTCCCTATGATCCGGGTGGGCAACATTGGTCATTGCAGTTGCGCGCTGTCTCAGCGTTTTGCCATAAAGATCGGCAATACCATATTCGGTCACCACATGATGCACATTAGCACGTGTAGTAACAACACCTGCTCCCTGCTTAAGGAACGGAACGATCTTGCTTTCTCCACTTTTTGTTACCGATGGCAATGCAATGATAGCCTTGCCGCCTTCGCTTAAAGAAGCGCCTCGGATAAAATCCATTTGACCTCCTACTCCCGAATACATTTTGGCACCAATAGAATCGGCACACACCTGCCCGGTAATATCTACTTCGATAGCCGAATTTATAGCAACCATTTTAGGATTACGCCGGATTACTGCAGTATCATTTACAAAAGATGATTCGCGCATGGAAATGAACGGATTGTCATTCACAAAATCATACAGCCTTTGCGAACCGATAAGAAAAGTAGCCAGTGCCCTGTTTTTGGTCACTCCTTTGTATCGACAATTGATAACACCACTTTCGATCAGGTCGATAACCCCATCCGAAAACATTTCGGTATGCAGCCCAAGATTTTTATGGTTTACCAATTTTTTCAATGCAGCGTTGGGGATAGACCCGATTCCCATTTGCAGCGTGCTTTCATCTTCTACAAGAGAAGCTACAAAACCACCTATAAGTTCTTCCTGGTGGGATATCTCCGCTGTACCATGTCCGTAAATAGGAGTATCTACCTCAACCACATAATCTATTGCCGAAAAATTCATAACGCTGTCACCAAATGTACGCGGCATTTGCGGATTGACCTGTGCAATAACGATTTTCGCATTTTCTATAGCCGCTTTAGTTGCCTCTACCGAGACCCCTAATGAACAATACCCATGGCTATCGGGCGGTGTAACATGGATAAACACCACATCCAGCGGTAATATATTTTTACGGAACAGGCTTGGTATCTCGCTCAAAAAAACAGGAGTGTACGACCCATTTCCGGCAGTAAGGGTATGCCTTACATTTTTACCTATAAAAAACGAATTAACATGAAAACTATCTTTAAGTTCGGGAGCGGCATAAGCAGCCTCACCCTCTGTATGCAAATGACAAATCTCTACATTGCGCAATTCTGATGCACGCTCTGCTAATGCTTTGGTTAAAACAGTGGGAGTTGCAGCAGCAGCCTGCACATATATTCGGTTACCGGATTGTACTACTTTTACAGCTTCGGCCGCAGTTACATATTTACCCATATCTCTATTTATATTTTTAAGTAAAATTAGTTTTACATAAAGATATAAAACATGACATATCTCATGTTATACTCCTACTTAAAATAATCCGTTTGAAAGTTGTACTTTTGTAGCCGTAAAATTTTGATCATGATTATCCAAAAGACGAGAGAAGAGATTGAACTGATGCGTCAAAGCGCACTTATAGTTTCTAAAACACTAGGCATGATTGCCACCGAAATAAAACCAGGAGTTACTACACTCCACCTAGATAAACTTGCTGAACAATTTATCCGTGACCACGGAGCTGTTCCGGGGTTTCTTGGCTTATATGACTGCCCTTCTACCCTGCTTACCAGTGTAAACGAACAGGTAGTACATGGCCTGCCAACTAACCGCCCTATTGAAGAAGGTGATATCGTATCTGTAGATTGCGGCGCCATCCTTAACGAATATTATGGTGACCACGCTTATACTTTTGAAATTGGCGAAGTTGCCGAAGAAACTAAAAAACTACTTAAGGTAACTAAAGAGTCACTTTATGTGGGTATCCGTGAATTCAAAGCAGGAAACCGCGTGGAAGATGTTGGAAGTGCTATCCAGAAATATACTGAGTCTTTTGGCTATGGTGTAGTGCGTGAACTTGTAGGACACGGACTGGGTAAAAAAATGCACGAAGATCCTGAAATGCCAAACTATGGTAAACGAGGCCGTGGAAAACTTTTTGTAGAAGGTATGGTTGTGGCTATTGAACCGATGATCAATATGGGTACAAAAAACATAAAACAGCTTAAAGACGGGTGGACAATTGTTACTGCTGACAGAAAACCAAGTGCCCACTTTGAACATGATGTTGCTCTTGTAGATGGTAAGCCTGAGCTGCTTTCTACTTACGCCTATATTTACAAAGCACTAGGAATAGAATCTGATGAGGAAAACGAATTCCGTAAACAACCTTTAGTGCTTTAAATGAAGAAACTATTCAAGTTCATACTTAATACCATCCCCCGCCCGGCACTTATAAGGCTTAGCTATATTGCAAGACCTGTATTGGCGTTTGCCCTAAAAGGAAAAACCTACACAGATCCTATAGATGGCAAGAGCTTTAAAAACTTTTTGCCTTACGGGTATGGCCACCAGCGTAACAATGTGCTGTCACCAAGCACACTATCGCTGGAAAGACACAGATTACTATGGCTGTACTTAAACAGGGAAACTGATTTCTTTATTTCTCATAAAAAAGTATTGCATTTTGCTCCGGAGCAGGCATTTTACAGGCGTTTTCGTAACCAGAAGAATTTAGATTACACTACAACTGATCTTTTCTCCCCACTGGCAGACGTTAAAGCAGATATATGTAATCTTCCGTTTGAAGACAATGCTTATGACCTTATATTGTGTAACCACGTTTTGGAGCATATACCAGACGACACTAAGGCCATGCAGGAGTTATACAGGGTGTTAAAACCCGGCGGTATGGGAATATTTCAAATACCACAGGACCTGAAAAGGGAAATAACTTTTGAAGACAATTCTATTACTGATGCTAAAGAGCGCGCCAGGATATTTGGCCAGTATGACCATGTGAGAGTATACGGCCGTGATTATTTTGATAAGCTGCGTAGTATTGGTTTTCGTGTAGAAGAAGTAGATTATACTACACAAATAGATCCGGAAGATGTAACACGCTTCTGCCTTGCAAAAGGAGAGATTATTCCTGTTTGCTATAAAGATTAAACACTACCATCACCTATATAAAAAACAAAATCGCCCCGCAATGCGGGGCGATTTCTTTTATGAGCTTTATTTAAATTAACTTTTTTCAGGCATAAGCATTGCAATTACCTTGTCTTTAGTAAGGAATTTTTTAGCCACATCCTGTACTTCTTTAGCAGTAAGTGCAGTTACTTTTTCTTCAAATTTAAAGATGTTTTCAGGATTCTCCCCTTCGGTATATCCACTCTTTAAATTGCTTAACCATGTACGGTTTTCTTTTATTTGTTTTTTATAATCTAAAAGTTCACCTTCTTTGTATTTCGCCAAATCTTTTGCTTCCGGTCCGTTGTCAATTATCTTTTGAACTTCACGAAGAGCAGAAGCTGTTAACTTCTCAGCATTATCAGGTCCGCATGGAAATGATATATTAAAACGGTAAGATCCATAAGGAATTTTGTTTAGGTATCCACTTGCATTAATACCGTACACGCCACTTTCATTCTCTCTTAACTGCTCTACTAATTTAATCGTTAGGATCTCTCCTAATGCTTCCATAGCTAATGCTTCTTTAGCATTGTAAGGTGTATCGCCATGGTACATTATCCTTACATTACTTTTAGGTTCTGTACCTTTATTTACAATCTTTTTAAGATCACCTTTAGGCAGACGGAAACCAAGATCGGTTGCTTTTTCTCTTTTACTGCTGGAAGGAAGTGAAGCAATATATTTAGCAGAGTATTCTTCGATAGCTTTATCATCAATATTACCTACAAAGAAAAATTCAAAGTCGGCAGCATTATCAAAACGCTCTTTATATTTTTTATACGAAAGTTCGTAATCTGTCTCAGTCCAGCTTTTTTGATTTGGGTACAAACCATTAAAACGCGGATTATCTTTATTAAGGAAGCTTAAATATTCCTGTGTAAAATATGAATTTGGGTTAGCAGCCATATTCTCATAATAAGCTGCCTGTTTTACTTTATACCCCTCATAGGCTTCTTTATCAAGATTTAGATCTGTAAAATAAGCGTACATCATCTGGAACATGTACTCCATATCTTTAGGAGTAGAACTTCCTCTAAAACCTTCAGTAGTACCTTGAATATATGGAAACACCCTTGCAATTTTACCTGTCATGAACTTATTGATATCATTCACTTTAAGCCCCGAAAAACCTGCATCAGTTAATGCACCATCTGCCCATTGCGTTTTTTTGTACTCCTCATTACTATAAAGGTTAGTACCTCCAAAACTTACAGCATCCATTAAAACTTCATCGGTTTTAAAATCGGTTTTTTTGTAAGTTACTTTCGCACCATTCGATAGGAAAAGGGTAGTTGTTCCCAGTTTAGCATTCGATTCTTTTTTAGTAATGCTGCCGGGCTTGACTTCATTTCTTAAAAGACTTTTAGCAACTTCGGTTTCTTTATATGCAGTAAGATTATTGTCCTTTTGGTTCAATACACTAAGTATTTCCTGTTCTGTAGGCTTTTTAGCGTTTTCTTTTTCAGGGCCTGTAAAAACAACTACTCGGTTATCATCTTTGATATAGGTGTTTATAAGTCCGTTTATATCATTTACTTTTATTCCCGGCAATAATACTTTCATAGCATTGAATGACCATTCTATTCCCGGAACAGCTTCTTTTGTAAGGAAGTTTGATTGGTATTCACTTACAAAGCTCTCCGAATTTGTTTTGTCTCTTTCTTTGTATGCCTTTTCCATCATAGCCAGCCATTCAGTCTTTGCCCTTTCCAGTTCTGTTTCAGAAAAACCGAATTTTTTAACCCTTTGATTTTCTTCTACCAGGGTTTTTAAACCGTCAAGCTGTTTTCCTTCCTGCGTCATAGCAAACGACTGGTACCCTTCTTTCGTTCTTGCCCCAATACCGCCATGGAAACTATAACCATAAGTAAAGGGAGGCGTTGGTGAGTTCGTCAATTCTTCCAGCCTGTTGTTAAGCATGGTAGAAAAAAGCCCTTCATAAAGCTCATCCTTCATATCGTTAATAGTAAGTACCGGCTTAGGCTCTGAATAATCTTTATAAACCAACTGTACTCTTGCAGAAGATGCTTCTTTATCACTCTCAACTGCTACAAAAGTTTCTTTGTGATTAGGAACATCAAATATTTTTCTTGGACGTTCATTTTTAGGATTTTCATAAGACGAGAAATGATCTTTGATCTTTTTCTCCATCTCGGCAACATCAATATCACCTACCACAATTACAGCCATCAAATTTGGCCTGTACCAGTCTTTATAGAATTTCTTTATTTTTTCATATTTAAAATTCTCCAGTATTTCTTTCTGTCCTATTGGCAAACGATTGGCATAATGTGCCTTATACATCATTTTAGGCATAAACTGCTTTCTCATTCTGCTTTCTGCACCAAGACCAATTCGGTATTCTTCAAGTACTACACCTCTTTCTTTATCAATTTCTTCGGGTGTAAGTATGGTATTAAATGCCCAGTCTTCAATAATTTGAAATCCTTTTTCAAGTTTTACAGGGTCATCACTTGGTATAGGAAGAAAATAAACTGTTTCATCGAAGCTTGTATACGCATTAAGGTGCTGTCCAAACTTTACACCAATACTTTGCAAATAATCTACTAACTGGTTTTTAGGAAATCGTTTTGTACCGTTAAAGCACATATGCTCCATAAAGTGGGCAAGACCCTGCTGATCGTCGTCTTCGAGAATAGAACCGGCATTAATAACAAGCCTAAGGTCTACTTTGTTTTCCGGTTTTGCATTTTTCCTAATGTAATAAGTAAGTCCGTTCTTTAGTTTTCCGGTTTTTACAGCCGGATCAAACGGGATTAAGGCATCCCCTTTCAATTCCTGAGCCATACCTGACAGAGGTATTGCTGCGAGGAATACCCATAATTTAAAATGTTTCATAAATCGCTTATATTTATAGTTTTGGTTGCAAATAAAACTGGAACAATTTAAATTTATTGTTCTTTTTAATAATTAAAATCTTAATAAAACACGAATAGCCACATATTACAAAGTAAAAAGCTTATGTGTAATATATTTATTATATTTACGTTTACGAATAAAACCAGATTACAATGACAAATGCCTTTACACGGTTTATAGTTTTCGCACTGCTTTTTCTTTTGCCATTAACATTCTCTGCACAGGTACAACAAGAGGTTCCTCCTCCCTACAATATTAAAACGGTCTCTTTTTTAAGAGGTAATGAAAACGTATACCCTTTCTTTAGGCTGGGAGAAAGCTTCTCTTTTTCTTTTGATGATTTATTTGGTAACGAAGCCAACTATTATTATACAATAACCCATTGTAATTACGACTGGACACCATCGTCTCAGCTTACCGTAAACGATTACATACAAGGATTTGATAATCAAAGGATTCAAAATTATGAAAATTCTTTTAACACGCTTCAAATTTATTCGCGCTATACCTTATCATTTCCAAATAAATTTACGAAACTCCTACTTTCAGGCAACTATATCTTAAAAATACTTAACGACGATCGTGAGGTTGTTTTTTCGAGAAGATTTATACTTTATGAAGAGCAGGTAGCAGTACCCGTTCAGGTAAAAAGAGCAAGAGATATGGCTGTTATTCAGGAAAAACAAAACCTTGAATTTTCAATAAAAAGTAAGGCTATTATTTTCCAGAGTCCCTTGCAAAATGTAAAAGTAGCCCTATTCCAAAACGGACGTTTTGACAACGCCATTTATAACGTTAAGCCACAATATACTATAGGTAACGACCTTATTTACAAGTACGATAAGGAAACGCAATTTTGGGCAGGCAATGAATACCTGTACTTTGACAACAAAGACATTCGTAACGCTGTTAACAATGTACTGCGCATAACTGCCGGCGAAATTTACAATACCATCCTTTACCCAACCGAGGCACGTAGTGGTAAAACATACACCTACTACCCGGATGTTAACGGTAATTTCCAGGTAAGGAATATTAACCTTAATGTGAGCAATCCGGTATTGGAATCTGACTATTCATGGGTGTTTTTCAGCCTGAGTGCTCCGGCTTTTTATGAGAAAAAAGATCTTTATGTAGGCGGTATGTTTAACAACTATTCTAAAACTCCCGAGTACAAAATGGACTACAATGAAAAAACCGCCATGTATGAAAAAGCCATTATGGTAAAACAAGGCTTTACAAACTACATGTATGTTACTGCCGATAAAAATGGTAAAGTAGACGGCGAGCATGTTGTAGACGGTAACTTCTATCAAACTGAAAATGAATATACAATATTAGTATACTACAGGGAGAACAATGACCGTTATGATAAGGTAATCGGCATAGGATCGGCCAATTCAGAAAACATTATAAACTAAAAATCAATTAGTTAAATATTTTATATCACTAATTTAATGTTTGAAATTTAGCCCATAAAACAATAAATTTGTACTTTTGAGGCAAGAATTGAGAACCATTAAACAGGTTTTACTATGGTAACACAAATAACAAGAGGCATAAAAATATCAGTATCCACAAATTTTGAAGGAACCTACTTTAAAAACTACAGGATCCAATTTGCTTTTAGCTATGAGATAACCATAGAAAACCAAAGCAAAGATTCTGTGCAGCTGAATACCCGCCACTGGGAAATATTCGATTCACTAAACGACATTGAAACAGTAGACGGCGAAGGCGTAATTGGTAAAAAACCGGTACTTAAACCGGGTGAAAAACACACTTACAGTTCGGGCTGTCTTTTAGCATCACCATTTGGCGCCATGCGTGGATATTTCAGCATGATAAACTTCACTACAACCCGCACTTTCAAGGTTATAGTACCTACATTTAGGCTAAGTGCACCGTTTGCAATAAACTAACATTATAATCAGTGTTTTGTACTTTTTCCTGTATTTTTTGCAAATACGGGATGAATAATTTGTTGTACATTTGCACTACTTTATTTTTAATCCTTTAAAATTATTTTTTACTATGCCAAAAGGAATATACAATGTACCAAAAGCAATTAACGAAACCGTTAAATCTTATGCTCCGGGAACCCTAGAAAGAGAGCAGGTACTAGCTACATTTAAAGAAATGTACAACACTACAGTAGATGTGCCTTTATACATCGGTAGCGAAGAGATCCGCACCGGAAATACCCGAAATATAAACCCTCCATTCGATCACAAAAAAGTGGTAGGTGTT
This sequence comes from Flavobacterium cerinum, assembly GCF_004028155.1. Classification (GTDB taxonomy): domain Bacteria; phylum Bacteroidota; class Bacteroidia; order Flavobacteriales; family Flavobacteriaceae; genus Flavobacterium; species Flavobacterium cerinum. Next base: position 81,488 of record NZ_SBII01000012.1, read on the forward strand.
TTTCATCAAGCAGAAAAAGCGCATGTAGAAAAAGCGATCGCAGCTGCTCTTGAGGCAAAACCAAAATGGGCTGCAATGGCTTGGGAACAAAGAGCTTCTATTTTCCTTAAAGCTGCAGAACTTCTTGCAGGACCATACCGTGCAAAAATCAATGCCGCTACCATGATAGCTCAGGCTAAAACGGTACACCAGGCAGAAATCGATTCAGCTTGTGAGTTTATTGACTTTTTACGTTTCAACGTAGAATTTATGACTCAAATTTATGCAGAACAGCCGATATCTTCTGAAGGTATCTGGAACAGAATGGAACACCGCCCATTAGAAGGTTTTGTATATGCAATTACTCCGTTTAACTTTACAGCTATCGCTGGTAACCTGCCTTCTGCTCCAGCCTTAATGGGTAACGTAGTGGTATGGAAACCAAGCGCTGCTCAGGTATACAGTGCAAATGTAATTATGGAAGTATTTAAACTTGCAGGTCTTCCTGATGGTGTTATCAACATGGTACACGGTAATCCGGGTATGATCAGTGAAACACTAACATCAAGCCGTGACCTTGCGGGTGTTCACTTTACAGGTTCTACAGACGTGTTCAATAACCTTTGGACGATGATAGGCCAAAACATAAACATCTACAAATCATATCCAAGAATTGTAGGAGAAACTGGTGGTAAAGATTTCGTTATCGCTCACCCATCATCTATTCCTGCACAAGTATCTACAGCTCTTTCAAGAGGTGCATTTGAATACCAGGGACAAAAATGTTCGGCTGCATCGAGAGCTTACATTCCGCAGTCTATCTGGCCAACAGTAAAAGACTTACTGGTAAAAGACCTTGCTTCTATGAAGATGGGATCTCCTGAAGATCCTTCAAACTTTGTATCTGCAGTAATTACAGAGGCTTCATTTGACAAACTTGCCCGTTACATTGACACGGCTAAAGGCGCTAAGGATGCTGAGATTGTTGCAGGTGGAAACTACGATAAATCTGTAGGGTACTTTATAGAGCCAACCGTTATTGTAACTACAAACCCTAAATATGACACAATGTGTACTGAGCTATTTGGCCCGGTACTGACAATATACGTTTACGAAGATGCTAAATGGAGCGAAACGCTTAAGTTAGTTGACGAAACATCTCCTTACGCTCTAACAGGTGCTGTATTCAGCCAGGACCGTTATGCTATCGAAGAAGCTACAAAAGCGCTAGAGAACAGCGCAGGTAACTTCTACATCAACGACAAACCAACAGGTGCCGTTGTAGGTCAGCAGCCATTTGGTGGTGCAAGAGCATCAGGAACTAATGACAAAGCAGGTTCTATCCTGAACTTAGTTCGCTGGGTATCTCCAAGAACGATCAAGGAAACATTTGTTACACCAACAGATTACAGATATCCTTTCTTAGGATAATCAACATACAACAAAAAAGGCTTCCAAATCGGAAGCCTTTTTTTATGCTTTAAATTTCAATGGCAAATGCACCACTTTTTTTGTCTCAAAAAATTCATCTTTAAAAAAGTCAGATAAATTATACTCCGTTGCTTTTGGAAAATCCTGAAGTTCCTCAGTAAGATCGCCACCTTTTAAATACAGGATACCGTTCTTTAATTCGTGGTTTTGTTTTTTCTTAATTTTATCTTTTATCCACGTCACAAAATCGGGCATATTTGTTACGGCGCGACTCACAATAAAGTCGAAATCACCCTTTACATTTTCTGCACGAATCTGTTCTGCCTTTACATTTTTCAGTCCTAATCCCTCGGCTACCTCCTGCACTACTTTTATCTTTTTAGCGATCACATCGATAAGATAAAATCGTACTTCAGGAAAAAGTATAGCTAAGGGTATACCAGGAAAACCACCACCTGTACCCACATCCAGAACATAAGCACCTGGCTTAAAATCCATTACTTTTGCTATACCAAGCGAGTGCAAAACATGTTTGGTGTAAAGCGACTCAATATCTTTTCTTGAAATCACATTGATCTTAGCATTCCAATCGGTGTACAAAGCTTCAAGTCTTGCAAACTGTTCCAGCTGGATTTCGGTAAGATCCGGGAAATGCTTTATTATCTCCTCCATTATTTTTAATTTTAGCAAAAGTAAACATTTGGCACGATATTTTATACCTATGTTTAGTTTGGCTTTCCAAATATAACTACCTTTGAACCTCAATACTATATATTGTTTTATATGCATATAAATCCTCCCGTTTTCTCTAAAAATGACTCTATAAAATTCTTCCGAACGTTAAACAAACGGGTTAACGACTATTTCAAAGAGAACAACATAAAAAAAACCGGAAACTGGAAACTGCACCTTAAGGCAGTTATCATGTTTTCACTACTGCTTACCCCTTATTTTATTATCCTTGCCTTAAACATGCCTTTATGGATACAGTTACTGCTATCTATAGTAATGGGTATTGGTATGGCTGGCGTAGGTATGAATGTAATGCATGATGGCAACCACGGCTCTTATTCAAGTAAAGGATGGATGAACCAGTTTATGGGAGGAAGCCTTTACCTGCTCGCAGGGAATGTATACAACTGGCAGGTACAGCATAATGTACTTCACCACACATATACCAATATTCATGGACATGATGAAGACCTGGATGCCGGAAGGATAATCCGTTTTACACATACTGCCGAATGGATGAAGATCCATAAATTTCAGCACTACTACTCGATTTTTCTATACGGACTTTTAACTTTTAACTGGGCGATCACTACAGACATTAAACAGATGAGACGCTACATTAAAAGAGGTCTCTCTTATGGTGAGTTTCAAAGTCCTGTTAAACAGTGGACCGTATTATTTATTACAAAAATTATCTATGTGATGATATGGATCGTTACCCCAATACTTTTGGGTATTGTTTGGTGGAAAGTGCTTGTAGGCTTTTTTGTAATGCACTATGTTGCCGGACTTATCCTGAGTGTTGTATTCCAGCTTGCTCACGTAGTAGAAGAAACTTCAAACCCAATTCCTGATGATAATGGCGAAATGGAAAACACATGGGCCATTCACCAATTGTATACTACTGCAAATTTTGCCCCTAAGAACAAAATTGTAAACTGGTTTACAGGAGGTCTTAACCACCAGATAGAACATCACATTTTCCCAAATATAAGCCATATCCATTATGGTAAAATAGCCGAAATTGTAAAACAAACGGCTAAAGAACACAACTTGCCTTACCATGAGTTTAAAACCATGAGAGCTGCTGTTGCTGCCCACTTTAGACATTTGAAAGAATTAGGGATGAAACCCGCATTAAATTAGTATAATCCAAAAAACGTTCTACATCAATGAATCCGCTTTCTGACAGAATTAATAACTTATCTACATCACAAACCCTTGCAATGGCTGCAAAAGCCAGAGAGCTTAAAGCACAAGGAATAGACATTATTAGCTTGAGCCTTGGCGAACCAGACTTTAATACTCCTGATTTTATTAAAGAAGCTGCTATTAAGGCCATTCACGAAAACTATAGTACTTATACTCCGGTAGAAGGTTATGTAGAACTTAAAGAAGCTATTTGCAGAAAATTTAAACGAGACAATGATCTAGACTATAAGCCTTCGCAAATTGTAGTTTCTACAGGTGCTAAGCAGTCACTATACAACATTGCCCAGGTAATGCTTAATGATGGTGACGAAGTTATACTTCCTGCTCCTTACTGGGTAAGCTATTTTGAGATCATTAAACTTTCGGGAGGTGTGCCGGTAGAAGTACCAACATCTGTAGATACCGATTTTAAAATGACACCGGATCAGCTTGAAGCAGCTATCACACCAAAAACAAAAATGATGTGGTTCAGTTCGCCATGTAACCCAAGTGGATCTGTTTACAACCGCGAAGAGCTTACAGCACTGGCTAAAGTATTAGAAAAATATCCAAACATATATGTCGTTTCAGATGAGATCTATGAGCACATTAATTTCTCGGGGACTTTTTGCAGCATAGGTTCTATCCTTGGAATGATGGACAGAACAATTACTGTTAATGGTGTTGCTAAGGCATTTGCTATGACAGGATGGAGAATAGGCTACATTGGTGCTCCTGAATTTATCGCTAAAGCGTGTACAAAAATACAGGGCCAGGTAACCAGTGGTGCAAACAGTATTGCACAGCGTGCTACTATTACTGCTGTAGATGCCGATCCAAGCGTATTGAACGACATGGTAAAAGCATTCCACGGACGTAGAGATCTTGTAGTAGGTTTACTAAAAGAAATCCCGGGCGTTAAGATCAATGTTCCTGAAGGTGCGTTTTATGTATTCCCTGATATGTCTCACTTCTTTGGAAAAACACTTCGTGGTATAGCTATAAACAATGCAGACGATCTTTCTATGTATCTTTTAGCAGAAGCTAATGTTGCTACAGTAACTGGTGATGCATTTGGAAACCCTAACTGTATCCGTATATCTTACGCTACCAGCGAAGACATACTGAAAGAAGCATTTAAAAGAATAAAAGAAGCTCTGGCTTAAAAATACAGCCCTGCAATTTGCGGGGCTTTTTTTATACTTTTGTTTTATGGACACAGAAAAAACAGGCTCTATATTTTCATTGCTAATCGGACTTCCAATAGGTTTAGCAATGGGTACAATGGCACTTTCGGCATCAAAATTTTATCCATTTCGTTTTTTGTTAAATCTGGCCAGTTTTAAACTGTTTTGGAATCCGGCAGTATGGACTCTCATCGCAGCAGCATTAGCCATTATTTTATGGAGAACCGGTAAGACAATAGCTCCAAACCTGGAGAAAAAAGATATGCTTCGCACAAGCTTTCTTTTTACTTTTTTAGTTACCGTAAAACTTTTTGTTTTTATCGCAGCTATTTACTTTATTGCTATAATTGCCCAGTGGATTAGAATAGGTGATGCAGCATTTTTAGCCATTGTTCCTTATTCACTCATTGCAATGATTTTCTTTTTTGCTTTTACCACAGTAATTGTAGCATTTACAGGAGGATTATTAGTGGTGTACCTAACAAAGCAAAAACTTAAAATAATGCAGGGAACTCAATAAGCCAATGTTTAAAAACATTGTAACTTTAGCATTCCAAAAAATCATCTAAAAATACTATTCCAAAAATGCAGAAAAAAATATTACTCTTAGGATCAGGAGAATTAGGTAAAGAATTTGTTATTGCTGCACAGCGCATAGGCCAAACGGTTATTGCCGTAGACAGCTATGAAAATGCACCTGCCATGCAGGTAGCACATGGCTTTGAAGTAATAAACATGCTTGACGGTGCCGCTCTTGATGCTATTGTAGCCAAACATAATCCTGATTTTATTGTTCCGGAAATTGAAGCGATCCGCACAGAGCGTTTTTACGATTACGAAAAACAGGGTATTAAAGTAGTGCCATCTGCCAAAGCAGCAAACTTCACAATGAACCGTAAAGCAATTCGTGACCTCGCTGCAAAAGACCTTGGTTTACGTACTGCAAATTACCGTTATGCGACATCGGGTGAAGAACTTAAAAAGGCAGTTACCGAGGTAGGTATGCCATGCGTAGTTAAACCGTTAATGTCGTCATCAGGTAAAGGACAGTCTACTATAAAAACAAAAGAAGATATCGAGAAAGCATGGAAATATGCTGTTGAAGGTTCTCGTGGAGATGTGGTAGAGGTAATTGTTGAAGCATTTGTAAACTTCAATTCTGAAATCACGCTCTTAACCGTAACTCAAAATAATAACCCTACTCTGTTTTGTGCGCCTATCGGACACAGACAGGAACGTGGTGACTACCAGGAAAGCTGGCAGCCTGCCAATGTAATGGATAAGGATATAGCCGAAGCTCAGGACATGGCCCGTAAAGTGACCGAAGCCTTAGGCGGCGCAGGAATCTTTGGCGTAGAATTTTTCCTTACTGATGAAGGTGTTTATTTCTCTGAACTTTCGCCAAGACCGCATGACACCGGAATGGTTACCCTTGCCGGAACTCAAAACTTTAATGAATTTGAACTGCACCTGCGTGCGATACTCAGCCTGCCTATTGCAGAAATCACGCTTGAAAGAGCCGGGGCAAGTGCTGTAATACTGGCATCTGAAAACAGCGATAATCCAACGTTTAGCGGTGTAGAAGAAATTGCTGCGCTACCTAAAACGGACTTTAGACTGTTTGGTAAACCAACCTCCCGCCCTTACAGAAGAATGGGGGTAGCCTTAGTAAGTGAAAGTTTAGACACTCCTATTGAAGATATTATTGAAAAAGCAAAAGCTGCAGCCGGACTTGTTAAAGTCCATGCATAAACCAAAACTTATTTATATAGAAAAAGCCGCAGTTACCTGCGGCTTTTATTTTTTAAGGTAAGATAGAATTACTTCTTTCCTATCTTAAGGTTATCAAACGTAGAAACATCGATTACTTCTTCGTTGTCTACATCAAATGATATTTTAATGCTGTCTCCTACTATTGTTACAGGAAGCTCATTAGAAAGCTGTGACGAACCAATAAATATTTTAGGGTTACTGTTTACCGTAAAGTAATAAAAACTGTTACCGTTCTTAATATCGCTCTGTATACGGGTTACAACTGTACTAATTACAGTACGGCTGTCTTTCGTTCCCGGGTTTACCCTGTTTCCAGCCATATTATATACATTCTTGTAAGACATTAAAGTTTCACGCATAGTGTTACCCACGCCTACTATTGTATAATCGCCAATGGCAACCATAGCATACATTTTCACTAATCCTCCACCGTCTTTAAGCGTCATTACATAGGTAGGAATGTTATTGATATTATATGGAACGGGCAATGAAGCACGATATCCTTTTTCCTGCACTTTACCTTCGGCAGAACGCTGCGCAGCATACTCTGTAGCACCACTTTGATTATACATTGTTGTTTCTTTTGTACGGGTATCTACCAATACAAACCCAACTGCCGATTCTTCTTTACCTACAGATGATACTCCTGTATACCAGTATGATCTTCCGTCTTCACCATATACCAGGGTAAGGTCTTCGGTAATCATAAGCTTGTTTTCGTTACTCCAGTTCCAGTAACCTTTTACATACTCACCCCAGTCGCTTAACTGTTCAATGATAAACGATATAGGTTGTATCCTGTCTACCCATTTAGGCGTATCGGCAATAGAGTATTCACTAATAGCGCCGGTTTGAGCATCTACAAGTACTACACCTACGGCATCGTCTCCTGCAAAACCAATGCGTTTTTTATATTTAGTAGCTACCCAGAAAGGCTTACCATTATCATCAATTTCAAAATTATAGTCGGCTAATCCGGTAGTAGCATATCCATTAAAGTAAAGATGCCTTGCTACCTCACTGCCAAAGTAAGCACCCGGCTGGTATTTAATTTTCAGGTCGACACCATTAAGTGTCTGAACCAGTTTTACATCACGTTCGTTCGTTGCAGATACCATTACATATCCTTCGGTACCTTCGCGATTGTTCAGCCATTTAAAAAAACCTGAATGTAAAAGAGGTGCTACCCAGTAAAGATCGTTACCCACTTTCTGGATAAAGAATTCACCAAGTTCTGACTTACTGCCTAACGCAGGATCAGACCCCAGGATCTTCTCCCCTAATAAATAAGCAAGTTCCTCGTCTACCACCCTAACTTTATTGATAGGTAAAGGCGCAATGTGGTTTACCATTTCTTTACCCGGATGTACCTTGCCTATCATTTCGCGATAAGACTGGCTCTTAAATATTGGTGCACTTGTAATTAAGGGTAACAACGTTAAATAGACAACAATAACACCTGCTAAAGCAAACATCACTTTGTTGAACTTAGAAAATTTAATTTTCCCCTTGTTATTAATGATACTAATATCTGCCGTTAAAAAATTTCCTAACACGATAAGAAAAAGAAGAAGTACGGCAAAGCCTACGAATCCATAATTAATTACCGGTAAAGCGAAATAGAAAAATAAAAATGCAATGAAGAATAAAAAAAGAATTGCCAGTGGCTTTCTCATGATTGTTTTTGTGTTTGGTTACTTATTATACGCGAAATGCGTACAAATGTTACAAACAAATACAAATATTAATAAGAAAGCGATGATTACAAATAAAAAAATCCCTCTGGAAGGAAGGATTTAATTAAAAAAAATATTTTATTAGAAAACCCGTGGGTCTTAATAAGGTACTCAAATGTAATAATTTTATAAACACCTGGCACACAGTAAAAGTTAATTTAACTGTTAAATATTTTATGCTTCTTAAAAATTATATAAAAGCATGCCGGGCAGGCAACTCAAAAGTTGGTGCTACTAAAATAAAACCCTATTTTTGGCTGAATATAAAACCAAGACAACAAACTTATGAAACTGCTTGTTGTAGAAGATGAACCAAATTTGCTTTCGGTAATCCGAAAAGGGCTTTCGGAAAAAAACCACGATGTGAGTGCCGCTCTTGATGGCACTACGGCATTGCAAATGATAACAGAAAACACTTTTGACGTTGTTGTTCTGGACATTATGCTGCCCGATATTAACGGTATAGAGATATGCCGCCGGGTAAGAGCCGCAAATAATTTTGTCCCGATCCTGATGCTCACTGCACTTACCAGCAGCGAAAATATTGTTACCGGGCTTAATGCCGGTGCTGATGATTATCTCGCCAAACCATTTCGTTTTACCGAACTCGAAGCACGTATAAACGCGTTGGCGCGAAGAGCCGGGCAGGAACATAGGCCTTCTGAAATTATTAGCATTGCCGATCTTGAAATAGACCGTAAAGCCAAAACAGTAAAACGCGGGCAGGATACTATATTACTTACGGCAAAAGAATTTAAACTACTGTATTATCTTGCTAAGAATACCGGAAGCGTACTTTCGCGCGAGAAAATACTGGATAATGTATGGAACATTAATTTTGATATGAATACCAATGTGGTGGATGTCTATATAAATTATTTACGGAATAAAATAGACAAGCCCTATACAACTAAACTCATTCATACCTTAAAAGGACTGGGGTATGTATTAAAATCATAATATGCAGATTAAAAAGAAAATTACTATTACTTATGTTGCACTTTCAAGTGTAAGCACACTTGCGCTATGCATAGTTGTTTTCTTTTTATTCAAACAAAATAATCAGTACTACTTTTTAAAAAGACTTGAGGACAGGGCAAAGATTGCATCATCTATATATTCTCAAAAAGATCCTGTAAAAGCAGAGTACTATCAAAATCTTAAAACAAACGGGCTGGAAGAACTTGTTGATGAAAAGGATTATGTGCTCAAAATAAATGGCGAGAATACTTTTGAATACAATACAGAGCTCCAATTGCCTCCTGAATTTTATACCGAAGTAATGAAAAACGGCTACGCCTGGGTTATGCAGGACGAGCACAAATATTACTATGCACAACTATTCAATGAATCGGGATTAAACTACATGGTTATTGTTACCGCAAAAGACCGCAGGGGTAACACCAGCCTGATATACATAAGTCGTATACTTGCCATTGGCGGACTTGCCTTTGTAATTATAGCTTACTTTTTTGGACGTTTTCTGGCCATTAGGGTTATCAATCCGGTATCAAGGATCACAAAAGAAGTAAAACGCATTAGTGCTTCTAACTTACACAACCGTCTTTTAGAGCCCGAAGAAGGTGGCGACGATGAGATTGTAGACCTTACCAAGACATTTAACAACATGCTTGACAGGCTGGAGACATCATTTGAAATACAGGCTAACTTTATAAATAATGCATCTCACGAATTAAAAACACCAATAACCACCATTATTGCTGAAACCGAAATAACCTTACTTAAAGAGAGAGAGCCGTCTGAATACATGAGTTCTCTTGAAAACATAAACAAACAGGCCTCAAGGCTTGCTACTCTTACGGAAAGCCTGCTAAAACTTACACTAACCGGTTATGACGGGCAAAAACAGGTACAGGACATTGTGCGCATAGACGACCTGGTAATGGATGTAAAATGCAATCTGGACAAGTTATACCCCGAAAACAGGGTTAACATTAATCTCAATAAAATACCTGAAGACGATTCATTATTGGTGCTTCCCTGCAACAGGGCATTGCTTGAACTTGCCGTAGGCAATATTATCACCAATGGTGTTAAATATTCTGATAATGATGAAGTTTTTGTAAACCTGAGTGCCGATGCCAACACTATTAAAATTATAATTACCGATATAGGAATTGGAATACCTCCCGAAGATGTTCCTTACCTTTATGAACCTTTTTTCCGTGGAAAGAAGGCTGCTTCTAAATATGTAGGCTATGGTTTAGGTTTACCCTTAGCCATGAAAATTATACGTATTCATAATGGTGATTTAATTATCCAGTCGGAACCTGATAAAGGAACTGTAGTAACTATAGTCTTCAATAGATCCAACATTAAAAATTCTAATGTAAAATCTTAGAATCTTCTAATTTTATTTTAAACCCATTCTTATTTGCAGGTTGTTGTTTTGTATGTATAAACTAAAACGTATACATTATGAAAAACATATTAATTCCTACAACCCTTGAAACAGATTCATTAAACGCAGTAAAAACAGCTATTAAACATGCCGATGGACAGAACTGTTCCATTGTATTAATGCTTGTTTATAAAACTCCCGATGCAGATTCCGGATCACTTTTTTTAAGGGAACTGGCACTAAACCTTACTGTAGCGCAACTTAAAACATTACAGGATTGCCATGCTCTAGCAGATGCAACAGATAACTGTAGGTTAAAAGTGCACAACCAGTGCGGCATGTCACGTCCATTATTAAAAAATCTTATTGATCATCTGGGGATAGATCTTGTTATCCTGACAGCTTCATACAAAAAAGAGTGGGCCTACATCCATACCTATTGCACAAAACTGCTTTTAAACTGTAAATCGCCCATTCTTCATTTAGGGAATAAATACAGTGACTATGATTTTAATAAAGCGCTTTTCCTGGAACGCAATCAAACCAAAATTGGTGTTCAGGAATTACAGCAGATTACTAATAAACAATTCACATTTAAAATTGTAAGTCAGGCCAAATTCCCGGAGGAACAAAATTCGGCAGACATTACACCACTTCTTATTGAAACCATTTCAAAAAACAATATTGATCTTTTAATCGAGACCCGCAAAGTGGAAAAAAGAAATGCTAAGAGAAAAGAAAGCGCCGTAATTAACGAAGCATTGGGTTTACCTATGCTCTCCATATATGATGAGGTCGTATAAAGTTTATAAAATAATTACCGAATTTAATTCCTGAAAACATGCTTTTAAAGAAAAAAATACCAATGAAATATGTATTGGGCAAGATAAGAATCGAGCTCATACTCGTTATGCTGTATGCCACAAGCTTTGAAGTAGTACATCAGTTTTACCATAAAATATCAATAAACATACCTATTGCTGTACCTACTATAATAGGCACGATCATATCATTACTCCTTGCTTTTAAATCGAATCAGGCATATGACCGCTGGTGGGAAGCCAGAATTGTTTGGGGATCTATTGTAAATGATTCCCGTACATTATTAAGACAGGTGATTAGCTTTTACAGCGATCCTGATTTCTCTGTACAGGCGAATGATTTTAGGGAACGTTTTGCTAAAAGACAGGCAGCATGGTGTTATGCGCTTGGGCAGTCATTAAGGGGTAAAGACCCTATTAAACCCATAAAAACCTTGTTGTCTGACGAAGAATTTCGTTTTGTAAAAAGACACAAGCATGTTCCTAATGCTATACTTATGCTGCATGCCAAAGATTTAAAAAAAGCAGCCGAACAGGGTAAGATCAACGCATACCAACAGGTAGAGATCGACAAGACCTATACCAGGCTGTGTGAAGCTATGGGTAAATGTGAACGTATTAAAAATACAGTGTTCCCTACTACTTACAGTATGTATATCCGTTTTACATTATGCCTCTTCATTATGCTTCTTCCTTTTGGATTAACCGATTCTTTAGGATGGTTGCAGATACCATTAGTAACAACCATTGGAGCAGCATTCTTTCTTATAGAAAAAATGGCCATTCATTTACAGGATCCTTTTGAGAACAGGCCTACAGATACACCTATGATCTCTATTTCAAATACTATAGAGAAAAATTTATTACAAATGGTGAATGAATATAATGATGAGTTTGACCCTAAAGCAAAAGCATTGGAAGACCCGAAACTGCACCACATCCAGCCGGTTAAAAATGCGTATTTTGTTCTTTAAAAAAGATGGCTCTCTTTAGGTGAATCTTCCTTCATGTTTTATTCTACACATCAGGTTATTGCCTATGGCAGAAAAAAACTATTTTTGTAGCCACAAAATAAACTGAAGACAAAATGAAAGCATATGTATTCCCGGGTCAGGGTGCCCAGTTTACCGGAATGGGTAAAGACCTTTATGAACAATCAGCTCAGGCAAAAGAATTATTCGAAAAAGCCAATGAAATACTAGGCTTTCGTATTACAGATATTATGTTTGAAGGTACTGCCGACGAACTTAAAGAAACTAAAGTAACGCAGCCGGCAATATTTTTACACTCGGTTATCCTGGCAAAAACTTTAGGCAGTGATTTTAAACCTGAAATGGTAGCAGGTCACTCTCTTGGAGAATTTTCTGCCCTTGTAGCTGCCGGTGCACTAACTTTTGAGGACGGATTAAAACTGGTTTCTCAACGTGCTCTTGCAATGCAGAAAGCCTGCGAGATCACGCCATCTACTATGGCTGCTGTATTAGGCCTTGAAGATAAAGTTGTAGAAGATGTTTGTGCTTCTATAGATGGTGTTGTTGTTCCTGCTAATTATAACTGCCCAGGGCAATTGGTTATTTCGGGAGAAACATCAGCTGTAGAGAGAGCTTGTGAGGCAATGAAAGCTGCCGGAGCTAAAAGAGCCCTTATTCTGCCTGTAGGTGGTGCGTTCCACTCTCCAATGATGGAACCGGCACGCGAAGAGCTTGCTGCTGCTATAGAGAAGACTACTTTTACAGCTCCTGTTTGTGCAGTATACCAAAATGTAACGGCAAGTGCTGTAACAGATCCTACAGAAATTAAACAAAACCTGATCATACAGCTTACTGCTCCGGTAAAATGGACGCAGTCTGTACAGCAAATGATTGCCGATGGTGCTACTTTATTTACAGAGGTAGGCCCAGGAAATGTATTACAAGGTTTGGTTAAAAAAATAGATAAAGATGCCCAAACAGCATCTGCAAGCTAATAAAGCTTAGTACTAAAATATAGAATCCTCATTGCTTTTAGTGATGGGGATTTTTTTAAATAAATTGTATATTTATTCAAATCTTTCGAACATGAAATTTAAAGCAGTAATACTATTGGGAACATTAATTGCAGCTACAGTGAGTACAATCATGTTTATGCGATTTAGCAACGATCACAAAGAATGCCATACTACTATAAAGCGGGTAACCAATGTTAAGGGTAAGACTGTTACTGTACAAGAACATGTTTGCAAAGAAAAATACAATATCTAATTTTTTATGCCCATTACCTTAAGACAAGCCACACATGGGGATCTTCCTGAAATGAAGGAACTATATGTTGGTACAATTACAACTGTTTGTACCAATGATTACACTCCTGAGCAAGTTGCTATCTGGGCTTCTTCTGCACAAAAAGCACAACGTTGGATCGATCTTATAGATCATCAACTGGTTTTAATTGCTCAAAAAGATAATAATATAGTTGGATTTTGCTCTCTGGATAAAAACGTATACATCGACTTTATGTATGTGCACAAAGATTACCAGCACCAGGGTATTGCCAAAACACTTTTATTAGCGATTGAAGATAAAGCCCGGAATACCGGCACTAGTACAATTACATCAGACATAAGTAAAACCGCAAGGCCTTTCTTTGAAAGAAAAGGCTATAAAGTAATTAAGGAACAAATAAACATAAGGCAGGGTATAGAGATTATTAATTATAAAATGTCCAAAGATATAAATCCGGAATAATCCCACGAGAATGGGATACTGATTTTTTAATTTGAGATAGTGTATCTTTACCAAATGATATATGAACCGCTCCTACAGGATCCGCTAACTTTAAGGCAGGCCGTCCTTACAGATCTGGACGAAATTAAGGAGTTATTTACTGCCACAATTACTACTATTTGCACCAATGATTATACTCCCGAACAAATTGCAGTTTGGGCCTCTACTGTAGAAAATTCCCATCGCTGGTATGATGCCGTAGCCGGCCAGCTATTTTTACTTGCCGAAATGGATGATAAAATCGTGGGCTTTGCCTCTTTGGACAATAGTACATACATTGACTTTATGTATGTACATAAAGACTACCAGAGACAAGGTATTGCTGAGATATTAATGGAAGAGCTGGAAATAGAAGCGAGAGATTTTGGTACTATAACACTAACATCTGATGTTAGCAAAACTGCCAGACCTTTTTTTGAAAGAATAGGATTTGAAGTCGTTACCGAGCAATTGAATCTGAGGAGAGGTGTAGAAATTGTAAACTATAAAATGTCTAAAGCGTTACTATAACTCATCCTGATATAAAAAAATCCAAACCTAAGGTTTGGATTTTTTTATATCTTAAATTGTAAATCAATCTACAATTAATCCTATTTTCTGATTTTCTGCTCCCATTTCCAAGCCGATTCCAATGCATCGTCTAAAGTAAGTTCTGCATTCCAGCCCAGTACATTATTTGCTTTTGCAGTATCAGCATAAGCCTCTGTAATATCACCTACACGTCGCTCTACAATTTTATAATTAAGCGTTTTACCACTTACTTTTTCAAAGGAATTAATAACATCTAACACTGAACTTCCTGTACCGGTACCAAGATTGAACACTTCAGCTTTTTCTACATTCTCTTTATTCATTAAGCGCTTAAGCGCTTTTACGTGTGCTTTAGCAAGATCGACTACATGGATGTAATCACGTATACAGGTACCGTCGGCAGTAGGATAATCTGACCCGAACACAGATAATTGTTCTCTCAATCCAATCGCGGTTTGTGTAATAAAAGGAATTAGATTTTGTGGCGTACCTTTAGGAAGCTCGCCAATATTTATCGATTCATGTGCTCCTACCGGATTAAAATAGCGTAATAATATTGCATTAATATTACTAACTTTTACTACATCCTGTATTATCTCCTCGCCTATTTGTTTTGTGTTTCCATAAGGAGATAGTGCTGTTTGAATCGGAGCTTCTTCAGCTATAGGCATTATTGCTGCCTGGCCGTAAACAGTACAGGAGGAACTGAATATAAAATGCCCTTCAGGTTTCTTTTGAAGTTCCTGAAGTAGATATATAAGAGAGCTTATATTATTTTCATAATACAGTAATGGATTGTCTACACTTTCACCTACTGCTTTAGAAGCCGCAAAATGAATAACACCGGATACATCGCTATACTTTTTGAAAAACTGATGAACAGCAGCTTTATCTCGAAGATCTATCTGTTCAAAATTTGGCTGTTTGCCTATAATCGAGGTAATTCCATCTAAAACTTCTAATGAAGAATTTGACAGATCATCTATTATAACAACATCAAAACCTTCATTTTGCAATTCTACCACTGTATGTGAACCGATAAAACCAAGTCCTCCTGTTACAAGTACTCTCATATTTATTTTGTATTTTTTTTCGGCGTGATCGTAAAATCAAATAAATACTTACCGTTTTTATCTTTATAATGGTATTTTAACAAAACTGAATTATCTCTGATATAAGCCATCTGAGGATCTGTATCTGCTGCGTTTTGAGTAGTTTTCATTATATTTTTCTTAGACTCATCCAGATTTACAGTAAGAGAATCTTTGTTTACACGAACCGTGTAAAGATACACAAGTGTTAACGGATTTTCTGTTACCGTTGTGTTATCAAGTATTGTATAAGCATCTATAGTAATGGGACATTTTTTATTAATCTCCTCAGATGTTTTTATAACTTCAGACGCTACTGCATTATTACCCTTACACATAACACTAACTGCAATAGTCATTGTAAATGCTATTGCAAAAGATATGTACCTTATTATATTCTTCTTTTTGTGGCTATCCATTAACTAAGAAATTCTAAAACACTGTCTGTTATAAATTTAATTTGTTCATCATCCAGTTCTGTATGCATTGGCAATGATATAACTTCTTTAACCAATTGATTTGTTACAGGGAAATCAGCTTCATTGTAACGCGTATCAGCGTAAGCTTTCTGGCTGTGTAACGCTATTGGGTAATAGATTGCACAAGGTATGCTTTTATCTAACAAATACTGCATTAAACCATCACGATCTGCATTAATAATTCTTAATGTATATTGATGGAACACATGGCTGTTTCTTTCTCCTTTAACAATAGGCGTAATAATATTAGCATGACCTGCAAAGGCAGCACTATATTTTTCGGCAGCTGTTTGTCTTGCAACATTATAGGTGTCAAGATTAGGTAGTTTAACATTCAGTACTGCTGCCTGTATACTATCAAGTCTTGAGTTCACGCCGACTACATCATGGTGGTAACGCACATACATTCCATGGTTTACTATCCCTCTAAGTTTGTGTGCAAGTTCATCATCGTTAGTAAAAATAGCGCCACCATCGCCATAACAGCCAAGGTTTTTAGATGGAAAAAATGAAGTAGAAGCCACATGGCCCATTACTCCGGCTTTCTTTTTAGAGCCATCTGCGTACTTATAATCGGCACCAATTGCCTGAGCATTATCTTCAATAACATAAAGATTATGTTCTTGAGCCAACGTCATAATGGCTTCCATATCTGCAACCTGACCAAATAAATGTACAGGCACTATAGCCTTAGTTTTTGGCGTAATTGCTTTTCTAACTGCTTCTATAGAAATATTAAATGTATCCGGATCAACATCTACTAATACCGGTGTTAACTGCAATAAAGCAATAACTTCTACAGTAGCTGCAAAAGTAAAATCGGCAGTAATAACCTCGTCACCCGGTTTAAGGTCAAGTCCCATCATGGCAATTTGTAAAGCATCGGTACCATTTGCACACGGTATAACGTGTTTAGCACCAAGGTAATTTTCTAAATTTTTCTGAAAAAGGTGTACTTGCGGCCCGTTTATATATGATGTAGTATCTAGAACTTCCTGAATAGAAATATTTACAGTATCTTTAATCTGATCGTATTGACTTTTTAAGTCAACCATTTGGATTTTTTTCATATATGTTTCCTGATAATTCAGGATTGAATTAAAGGTTAATAATCATTTGCAAAAATAGTTAACTTAAATGGAGTAGACACCTTGGGCAAATGTTTTTTTGAACCTTTTATTCCAGTTTAAAGCTTCGTGATACAGGAACTTCTTCAAAATTAGTGAGCAATAAAGTTTTTGACGATACACTCTTAATATAATTTTTATTTACCACATAAGATCTGTGGCATTTTACAAAATTTGGAGGTAGTTCGGTTACAAGATGACTTAATTTCCCCCTGATGAAATTTCTTTTCCCATCCGTCGAAACAAGATTTAGGTAATGATCTTCCGCTTTTATGTAAATGAGCTTGTCAAGGTAAATTTTGGATTTATTTTTTAAAATGAGATGGTCTTCAATTACCAGCTGTTTTACTTTCTCAAGCTGTTCTACCGTTTTTGTGTGTTCTATTTCAATATCTTTCTTTTCAGCTTCAAGGCGTTTTTTATTGTAGTCAATTTTTTTCCATCGTATAAAAGAATACAGCGCTAGCAAAAATACCAAAAAAAGCAGGATACTGAATACTATTTTATTTTGTATAAGTTTCATTTTTATTTTTTGCAGCGCATTTATCTGCCTGTCTTTTTTTTCGACTTCATATTTTGTATTAATCTCATGAACCACAGCATTTTGTTCCATGTCTTTAATCTGGCTGTCAAGGCTGTCGTGTTTCTTTTCGTATTCGCGCCTCTCTTTATTATTATTCAGGTAATCAAACGTTTCAGCTATTTTTTTGTACAGCATTCTTTTCGATTTACCCTTATAATAAGGCAGCTGTATCTTTTCGGCTTTTAAAAAATAAACGATGGCCTCTTTATCACGCCCTTCTGTGAAATAGCTGTTGGCATAACTGTAGTTGTTTGCAAATAAATGAAACCTGTCTCCTGTACGGTTTATATATATTCCTGCAGAATCCAGATAAGAACGTGCCATGTTATATTTTTGCCATGTAACCATCAGCGTTCCTATATTACCATATACTTTTCCTTTTATAACATCATCGTTAGTTTTTTTTGCATGAACCAGAGCTTTGCTGAATAGTTTAAAGGCGTTGTCGGGAACCCGTTGATCTTTTAGGTTTTCATCAATTTTATCATGAGCATTTTTAGCATATTCGCTATAAGCATAAGCAAGTCTTATATCAGAATTGTTTTTTAGAGCATAACTGTAGTATTCATCTAAAAATGAAGTGCCATATTTATTATAGTTCTCCTGTGAAGAGATAACCAGATAAGCATCCAGTGCAATATCCTTAGAGAATTCAATGTTCTTTAGTTTATCAAATTCTTTTTTTGCATTGATAAAATGAATGAGTGCAAAGTCTTCCTTGTTTAAAAAAGCATAACATTTCCCTATTATGTACTGGTTTTTAGCATAGTCAGATCCCGATTTTACAGCCAACTTTTTTAATGAAACTATTGTGCTGTCGGGATTGGCTTCAATATTCCGGGTAATTAACGCAGACAGCGACTGACCATAACTTAGACAGCAGGATAACAAAAAGAGGAATGTTATTTTTTGTTTCATTAGCGTCTCATGAGTGTAAATATGCCGTCGCGTTTGGTAAATCTCGGAAGTCTTGAAGGAGTCTCTCCTCCGGCATCAAATACTTTGTTGCCAGGATGAAGGACATTCCAGCCCGCATTGAATTTTTTGTGGCCTTCATCGTCCATTTCACGATATCCAAATTTATTTAACCGGGTTTCAAAATAGGATGTCAGCTCATAAAAAGTTTTTGTATCATATTCATTTATATACATTACCCTTATTACATCCCCACTTTTCCATTCTTTAGGTTTTTCGATGCTGAAACGGATTGGCACTTCAGCGTTCATTTTTTCATTATCAGAAAGTTCAGGTTTCTGGGAATTATAATAGCTGAATATTATTGCTTTATTGCCATTATTGATGAGCATATTTAATTTGCCATATATATAGCTATCAGAAGAAGCCCATAAAACAAGAGCGACTTCAATTGTATCGTCATTAACATATAAATTACCTAAAAGGTATGCTGTTTTATTTTTAATGTCTGTACTCATTTTTATAGTTTTTAGCTATGATTGATTAACAATATTATAAAATTATTTATTTGAAATAAACGAAAAACCCCTTTTAATTGGGATTTTTCGTTTTTCTATTGAGATAATAAATCTTCTATCCCCATTTAACACAAATTTCTACCTGCAGCTTTTCATCCCATTTTACTTTTAGACAAACCTCCCCTCCCCTTGTATCATCATTATTGTCTCCAATTGCTCTATAGCAAACAGATCCGTCTTTAGAGGTAACTTGCCTTCCAAGCACTTCTTTTGTTGTTGTGTTTATCAGTGTTTTTTTATCATCTGATAATACTACTGTTCCGTTCTGAATAAGATCGTAAAGTTCTTCTCCGTTAATATTTTTCATGATATTTAAATTTTTATTTCCCTACTCTTTGATCCCGTTTTCGGTTCCCGGGTGTTTGGAATTCCGATGTCAAAACTCCAGTAAATAAACGGCTTAATAAAAAAAATGTCGTGAACTGCACAAAAAACTACGTGAACGGTAAAGCTGCATTAAGGATTTGCAAAAAGGAGTATGTTGTTGAGAATAATGAGGTTTAATTTCCTGAAAAAATAAGCGTAATTTAGCCCTTCAATTTTTTACCTATGTTTTTTCTTTATAACCTGCTCACTATTATTACCGGATATGCACTAAATATTGTGGCATTGTTTAGTCCGAAAATTAAACTTTTTGTTGAAGGCAGAAAGCACGTTTTTGAAACACTGCAGCAAAAAATAACAGCGACAGACAAAACCATCTGGTTCCATTCGGCGTCGCTTGGCGAATATGAACAGGGGCTGCCTGTTATGGAAAAAATAAAAATCCTTTATCCTAATCACAAGATTGTCCTTACATTCTTTTCGCCGTCAGGATATGAGGTGCGCAAAAACGCAAAAACTGCCGATGTTATCGTTTACCTGCCATTAGACACTAAAGCGAATGCACAGCGGTTTATAAAACTGGTACACCCGGAACTAGTATTTTTTATTAAATATGAATTTTGGCCCAACTACCTTAACGAACTTAAAAAGACCAATGCCTCATCTTACCTCATCTCGGGATTTTTCAGAGAGAAACAGGTATTCTTTAAATGGTATGGCGGCTTTTACAGGAATGCTTTAAAAATATTCAGCCATTTCTTTGTGCAGTATGAAAGTTCAAAAGTACTGCTTCAAAAAATCGGCTATAATAATGTGACCATTAGTGGCGATACAAGATACGATCGTGTAAGCGAAATACTGGAACGTGATAACTCACTCCCCTTTATTGAAGAATTTAAAAACGATAAAACTACTGTTGTATTTGGCAGCTCATGGCCAAAAGACGAAAGTATGTTTACTGATTACATTAACGCTTCGATATCCACCAAATTTATTATTGCGCCACATACAACCGCACCTGATCATATTAACGATATTAAAAACAGCATTACAAAAAAGACAGTTTTGTTCTCTGAAAAAGAAGGAAAAGACCTTTCAGAATATGATGTCCTGATCATTGATACTGTAGGGATACTTACCAAAATTTACAGTTATGCTGACGTAGCTTATGTAGGCGGAGGCTTTGGCACAGCCGGATTACACAATATATTAGAACCTGCTGCTTTTGGAGTTCCTATAATCATAGGGCCTAATCACCAAAAATTCCCTGAAGCAGTAGCTCTCGTACACATGGGTGGCTGTATAGCGGTAAAAGATAAAAAAGAAATGGAAGAAGCATTATCATCACTTATCCAGAATGATGATTATCGCTGGGAAAAGGGTCATATTGCAGATACGTTTGTATCCATGAACCGCGGAGCCGTAAATATTATATTAAAAAACATTACAGACTAATGAAAGCTACATTTAAACCTTTTGAAATTCAGGATATACCAACTGTGGTACCCATGATGAAAGAATTTTATGCTATAGACAATTACCCTATAGATGCTGACGTCACGACAAAAATGATGCATGAGTTTATTGAAAACGAGCACCATGGCAAAGGCTGGCTTATTATTAATGACGGTCAGGTAATGGGATACATTATATTAACTTTTGTGTTTTCTTTTGAATACAAAGGAAGAATTGCATTTTTAGACGAGTTATTTATCTCCTCTAAAGCACGCGGCATGGGACTTGGAAAACAAGCACTGGATTTTATACATGACGAAGCAAAAGCATTATCCTTAAAAATTCTTTACCTGGAAGTAGAGCAACACAACAAAATTGCCCAAAGTTTATATCTCTCTAAAAATTTCACGATCCATAACCGTGGATTAATGAAATTAGTAGTTAAACCATAAAAAAGCGGCTTAAAGCCGCTTTTTTATTATACCGATTATTACTCCGGCATTAAGCCCGTTGTAATTGCTAAACGGTTCCAGCAATTAATAGTAATGATCATCATGATAACCTGAGCAACATATTTTTCACCTAAAACGGCTGTTGCCTCATTATAGGTTTTATCGGTCACATGGTTGCTGATAAGCGTTACTTCTTCTGTAAGTGCTAAAACAGCTTTCTCATCTTCTGTAAAAAAAGGAGTATCTCTCCAGGCACTAAGCGTATAAATGCGCTGTTCTGTTTCGCCATGCTTACGGGCATCTTTAGTGTGCATGTCAAGACAAAAAGCACAACCGTTAATTTGTGATGCCCTTATTTTGATAAGCTCTTTATGAGTTTTAGTTAATTGTGTAGAGGCAATATATTTTTCGAGTGCCAATAATGCATTATAACCTTCCGGTTCTACTGCAGCTAGATTCATTCTTTTGTGCATAATGTTGACGATTTAATTTGTTCACTACAAATCTCCGACATATGATTTCCAAAAAACTTAAAGTAGATTAAGAAATGAATTTATTCTTTCTTAGCTCTTAACTTACTTAAAAATTCGGGGGTTATACCTAAAAAAGAAGCCAATAAATATTGTGGAATCCTCTGAACAAATTCAGGAAACCTACTATTCATAAGATTGTACTGCTCTTCTCCGGTAAGATTAAATATGTAATGAATACGCATAAGCTGTGCCGAATAGGCTTTTTCTGCAACGACTCTAAAATAGCGTTCCAATTTTGGGATCTTAGAGAACAGTTCTTCTACAACCTTTTTATGAAGTACTACAACTTGAGAATTTTCTACCGCCTGAATGTTAAATCCTGAAGGCTGGCCCGATTTAAAACTAACATAATCTGTAATCCACCAATTCTCTATACCAAACTGTATTACCTGCTCCACTCCCTTGGAGGTATTAATGTACATCCTGAAACAGCCTTTTATGATGAAATAATTCTCTGTACATACCTGCCCTTCTTTTAGCAAATGTTCTTTTTTCTTTACATCACGAATTGTTAGAGAGGAAGTAAGTATTTCTTCCTCAGCTGGAGTAAGCAAAACGTGTTTGTTTATATGTGTAATAATTGCTTCAAACATTTGGCAGGATCGTGTAAAAGTGAAAAATGAATGGTGTTTGTTTCATCCTATTAACAGTAAAGGTTCCTTCTTAGGTTTATAAAAATGTGTAACTTGCGCACCACAATAACAAATATATCCAAAATATGAGATTATTACGACTGCTAGTCCTATTACTTGTCCTGCCTGCCTATTCACAACAAGGCGGTATGTGGATACCATCCCTGCTTAAGGGAATGAATGAAAAAGAGATGAAGAGCCTTGGCATGAAAATGACAGCGGCAGACATTTATGATGTAAACAACTCCAGCCTTAAAGATGCCGTACCGCAATTTAACGGTGGGTGTACATCGGAAGTTATATCATCTAAAGGATTGCTATTAACAAACCACCACTGTGGTTTTGGCGAAATACAATCACATTCTACCGTAGACCACGACTATCTTACTGATGGTTTTTGGGCTATGACACAGGAGCAGGAATTACCTAACCCCGATCTTGAGGTTACTTTTATTGTACGCATAGAAGATGTTACAAATCAGGTTCTGGAAGGTGTAAGCACGCTTACTAACGAAAAAGACAAACAGAAAAAAATACAGGAGAACATTACCCGCCTTACCAATACTTTACCTAAAGAATCATGGCAGGGAAACAGCATTCGTACTTTTTATGAAGGTAACCAGTACATGCGTTTTGTAACCGAATCGTTTACCGATGTGCGCCTTGTAGGAGCGCCGCCATCATCAATAGGGAAATTTGGATCGGATACAGACAACTGGGTCTGGCCAAGGCATACAGGAGATTTTTCTCTTTTCAGGATCTATGCAGGCAAAGACAACCGCCCTGCAAAATATTCTAAAGACAATGTACCTTATACACCTAAACATTACTTCCCTGTATCTATTGGCGGTATAAAACAAGATGATTTTACACTTGTGTTTGGTTACCCGGGCAGAACTACAGAATATCTTCCTGCCGTTGCAGTACAGCAAATTGTAACCTCTCTTAATCCTGCTAAAATAGAACTTAGAGATGCTGCTCTTAAAGTAGCTGACGGATTTATGCGTAAAGACAACGCTATAAAAATACAGTATGCTGCAAAATATGCAGGTATTGCTAACTATTGGAAAAAATGGATAGGCGAAACACAAGGCCTTAAAAAATCGAATGCCATAGCGATTAAAAAAGCATATGAAAAAGATTTTATGAACTGGGTTGCTAAAGCCGGAAAACAGGCAGAATATGGAAACCTTCTGTCGGATTTTGAAAAAAATTATGCCGAAATAGCTCCTTATGCTTTAAGCAGAGATTATTTCATGGAAGTAGTTTTACGTAATACTGAGCTTTTATCTATTGGATACAAACTTTACCAATTGGAGCAGGTATACAATGCCCGGGGCGAGCAATCGTTTAACGACCGTAGAAACAATACCATTGCAGCTCTTGAAGAAACGTATAAAGATTTCAACAAAAATGTAGACGAGAAAGTATTCGAACAGCTTATAGAACTGTATGCTGCAAAATCGCCAAAACAATTTTTACCAAACGAACTTGTTGGTGCTAATATAAAAACGATGACCACTGAAGTTTACGGCCAGTCTAAACTTACATCATACAGCGGTACTAAAGAATTATTAAATGGCGATGCTAAAACCGTAATGACCAAGCTGAATGAAGATAAAGGTTATAAACTTGTAAAAGCACTTGCTGAGGCATACATGAATAAAGTAGGACCTAAATATGACGAGATCAACTTAAAGATTGCAGCATTACAGCGTACTTACATGAAAGGTATACTGGAACTTAGCCCTAAAGACGCACGTATTTTCCCTGATGCTAACAGTACACTTAGGGTAACTTATGGCAAAGTAAATGGCTATGCTCCTAAAGACGCAACCTACTATGAGCCGGTAACGTATCTTGGTGGTGTTATGGAAAAATACATCCCTGGCGATTATGAGTTTGATGTACCTCAAAAACTAATTGACCTTTATAACAAAAAGGACTACGGTCAATATGGCGAAAACGGTAAAATGCCGGTTTGCTTTATAGGTACAAACCATACTACAGGAGGAAACTCCGGAAGCCCTGCTATTGACGCAAAAGGCAACCTTATTGGTCTTAACTTTGACCGTGTATGGGAAGGAACTATGAGTGACATTCATTATGACCCTACAATTTGCCGTAACATCATGGTAGACATGCGTTATGTACTATTCATTATCGATAAATATGCAGGAGCTAAACGCCTTATTGACGAAATGAAAATAGTAAACGGAAAAGGAAAATAATATTCCTTTGTAATAACTAAAAATATTGGGTTTGGTTTTAAAACGCTTTATTGAGAATTAGCAGAAGAGGCACGTAAGGCTTATATGATGTTAAAAATCAAAAACAAGCACTCAATCAACTGATAATCAGTTATAAAAGATTTAAAAAAAAATTCATCATAAATATTTTGTGATATTAAAAAATTTATATCTTTGCTCCGAATTAATAATTAACCTTTATAATTTAGTAAGATGAAAAAAGTTGTTTTAAGCCTTGCATTAGTAGCTATGATGAGTGTTTCTTTTGTTTCTTGTAAAGAAACTGCTAAAGAAGAAGCTCCAGTTGAAGAAACTGTAGTTGAAGAAACTCCAGCTGTTGAAGAAACTCCTGCTGTTGATACTACTGCTGTTGAGACTGTTGAAGCTGCTACTCCAGCTGCTGCTCCTGCTCACTAAGAATTAGCAAGACTAGTAAAGTATAAGAAGCTCCGCATTGCGGGGCTTTTTTTATTTACCTGCTAGTAAATTCTACAAACAGCCCGGTTCTAAAAATTTAGGTAATTATATACCAGTTTACACTTGTTGATTGTTTTTATAACCTTTAAAATTATTTTTTCATTTTTTATAAGCTTAATATTTGTATTTAATTGATTTTGTATAACTTAGCACTATAATAGCTCAATGAGCAAATAATATTCGACTATGTACAATTTGAGTGACTAAAAAAGCCAAAAAAAGTCAGAATAAAAATACAAGGTATTTTTGGACTGAAAAGAACTATGAGACTACAATGTATACCTTTATTAAGGTATTAATTATTGTAAGTGTAACAATTATCATGTTAAATACCGATATCGTTACAGTTATAGGATATATAACTATAACGGGACTAATGAATAAAATTTTGTATCCTAAATAGAGTTACTTAAATATAAAGTTTAATATTTGTTCAGAGAAATCTGGAGACAATAAAGCCCCTCACTACAGGGGCTTTATTTATTCTTAGGATTAAATTTAAGTGCTTTAAGCAAGAGTTTATCGAACTCTGATAGCTCCTGTTCAGGAAGTTCTAAATCTTTGAGTCTGATGCAATATACAGGCTCATTATTTTCACCTATAGGTAATGGTATTGCTTTTGTTTCTTCTAAATCTATTGCTAATAGTTTTTGAAGGTCTTTAATACAGAAGTACCATTCACCATTAAATTCAGCTCTTTTTATGCTGTCATTTTTTAGTAAAGCCTCTTCGGTTATATTATGCATTTATAAGTTCTTTATATTTTGTTCTTATGCCAGAGTTCAAAAGTAACAAATTAAATCTTTCGCTATTTTGAACTTGTCTTAAATTATATCTGAATACAAATTCATCAACATACTTTTGCATGTGTTTTCTTGACCACCAATTATAAATACCATTATAGCTTCTTTTTAGAATGCCCCAAAACCCTTCTATTGTATTACTGTGTATTTCGGGATTATCATAAGAAACATATTGTTTTTTCCCGTGGTCGACTACATGATGGTCATACATGCTGTGTAAGCCTCTATATGCGTGCCATTCGTCAGAAATAAGTACACTGTCTTTGGCTACATGCTGTTTTATTATAGGTTGTATTGTCTTTGCTTGTGTATTTGGTACGACAAAAGCTCTGACATTGCCACCTCTTTCCAATAAACCAAGTACGGGAGTCTTATCTTTAAAACTTCTGCCTTGTGATTGAGCTACCTTTTTATCCTTATGTCTGTTTTTGTTTTTTCCTCCTACAAATGTTTCGTCTGCTTCAATTATACCTTCTAAAGGTTTGTCATTATCAATTCCAAAACAAGCACGTATTCTTTGCAACATAAACCAAGCTGTTTTTTGAGTTACGTTGATTTCTTTAGAAAGTTGAATTGATGATATACCTTTCTTATAAGAACAAACAAGCCATATAGCTAAAAACCATTTTTGCAATTCAACTTTAGTATTGTCAAACATTGTGCTTGTTTTTACATTGAAATACTTGCCAGTATTCTTACATCTGTAACGATTGTCTTTGCATTTGTACACCTTTGACGATGGGTCAAAAGGACTAACAATACCTCTATACCATAAGATTTTCTCTAAATGGTTTATACAACTTTGCTCGTCAGGAAAAGCCTTAACGAGTTCAAGCATCGATTTAAATTCAGTTACAAACATAGAAATATAGTTATACTACAAAATTACACAAAATAACCACTTAAGTGTAACAATCTACTAATAAAAATATCTTAAATTTTACTATCTTTGAATTGAAAACATATCGTACGCATACATTTATTGCCAGCCACAAATTACCACCCTGTTTAGCTAAACCAATAATGTATATAGTACGCCAATTTGGCGTGGCTATATCATTGGCTTTAGTGGGTTGTGGTAAACCTGTGGTGGCTTTGGTAGATGCCACGCTTTAATTATTAATTAATCACAAATTACCACCGTTATGAGAAAAACTATTCTCCTTTTTTCAGCATTTTTAATGCTTGCTTGTTCAAGTTCAGATGACAACAATTCAGAAGTAGTTAATCCTGAAAATGAAATCAATGTTCCAACATGGCTTACAGGTCTATACAAAGCCGACAATCTATTTTCACAATTTCCTTACCCAAAATCACACGCCTACAGCCTGAATTTTTCAACTAATGACATTGTTGTTAAGGGTGTAGCAACAAGTGAAACCAAAAGCATGAAAGCTTTTATTGATAGCTTAAAAACTATTGATAAGTTGGTATCTGTTGAAGAAACCAGTACGGCTAACACCTACAAAATCATAGTTAGTTACAAGAACACTGAAAGCCTTGCCGTTGACCCTGACAGATTTATCTATACAATTGACCCAGTTGAAGGTGTAGCAGGAAAAATCAATGTAGAGTACTATTATGTTGAGAAAGGCAGTGCCTATGATTATGGAACTGTAAGATATACAAAACAATAAGCTATGAATATAGCTAGTAATTTTATAGCTTTACAATACCGTACAGGTTCAAGTCCTGAAACAGGTGCAATTGTAATAGGAGCGTTAATTGTAGGGGTTGTTCTCTATTACATTAATAAACGTAAAAACAAAGACAACTAAATCAATTATTATGGCGTTCAGAGACGAATTAGAAAAACAAGTTAATACAAGCCTGATTATCGCAAGCATTAAAATAAAGGCGTTAAAAAGTGTATTAACAGAAGAACAATTAAAAAAGTACAGTGAAACTATTTCGCAGGAGAAAGTTAAAATGCAATCCGTATTGGCAGACCTCCTAACGAAAGAAGAACTTGACGAAGCTTTAAAAGCTTTAGGTGATTAGAGTTTTTCATAATTTCTAAGTATTAAAAAAGCCACTCCAATTACGGGTGGCTTTTGTTGTTAATAGTAATTTTCTTATATTAGCCTCATAAACAACTTATTATGAAGCTTAGATTCTACCCTTTTATCCTGACAGCTATATTAGCAGTAATAAATATTTTTCTTTTGTATCGAGTTATAAACTTTGATGCTAAATACGAAGTTCTAAATAGTACACTTCATAAAGTTTTAATCAATAAAAAACTTTCTCCTTCAGAAATTGAAATACAGAAAATCAAAGAGGAAAGTTATATAAGACAACAGGAGAGAGATACAACTCTAATCCTTACAGTCTTTGCACTTTTCGCAGGTTTTACAGCATTTCTTACATTTAGAAGTTTCTCTTCCAAGGTAGAAGAACATACCGCTATTATCGATAAGAAGTATGCAGACCACGAAGCCAAGAATGATGAACAGCATAGGCGTTTGAGTAAATTAGAGAATGACTTAAATTATGAAATGTACCGACTAAAAGAAATTGAAGCGGAAAAAGCATATATAGAAGAAAGATTGGAAGGATATATATTTTACAGTATTTATGCTAATTATCATATTTATACTTGCGTACAATATAATAAGGAACAAGGCAACTCTAAAAATGCAAAAAATTTAGTTGATAGTATAAAAATCAATTTAAAACTGATGAATACTAAAATAGATAAAGTAGAAATAAATGAAAGCTATAGAAATGTTATAATAAGTCAAATTAATGGAATTAATG
Organism: Flavobacterium cerinum; assembly: GCF_004028155.1. Lineage (GTDB taxonomy): Bacteria > Bacteroidota > Bacteroidia > Flavobacteriales > Flavobacteriaceae > Flavobacterium > Flavobacterium cerinum. Next base: position 110,451 of record NZ_SBII01000012.1, read on the forward strand.
AAATTGGAGACCATGAAATATTTCAAACATTTAGTGAAATATATAGTAAACTTGAGTTCAAATCCGAAATCCAAGTGTAAACTAGTATATAGTTACCAAAATTTATTATTATAAAATTCAAAATTCATTCAGAATTGAATTGCTAAATTGCAGTATGAAAATTTTGATAATAGAAGACGAATCAGAAATTGCTGTTAGTATTAAAGACTACTTTAAGCCTAATGGTGTACATTGTGAAATGGCCGGAAACTACAAAGAGGCCATGGACAAGATAAATATGTATGATTACGATTGTATATTATTAGACCTCATGCTGCCTGATGGTGACGGTTTTGATATTCTAAAAGAATTAAAACTACGCAATAAGACGGAAGGCGTAATTATTATCTCGGCCAAAGAAACACTGGACACCCGTATTGAAGGCTTTAATCTGGGAGCCGACGATTACCTTACAAAACCTTTTCACCTGTCTGAACTTCTGGTAAGGATACAGGCGCTTATCAGGCGTAAAAACTTTAAAGGCAACAATATCATTACTTTTAATGAGATAAGTATTGACATCTTTGCTAAAACAGTTACCGTAAATAACAATACCTTAGATATTACAAAAAAAGAAATCGACCTCTTATTGTTCCTGATAGGCAATGAGAACAAAGTACTTTCTAAAGGAGCGATTGCCGAGCATCTTTCGGGCGATATGGCAGATATGCTGGACAACCATGATTTTGTATATGCCCACATAAAGAACCTAAAAAAGAAACTGAGCAAAGCGGGAAGCGGTGATTATATAAAAACCGTATATGGCTTGGGATACAAATGGCAAAATGACTAGAAAATTACTTAACAAAACAACATACAGCTTTCTAATCTATTCGGTTATAATATTACTGATAGCTGCGCCTGTATTTTATTTTATAAGCCAATGGCTCTACATTTATGAAACCGATGAGGTTTTACTTTTTCATAAGGGCGCTTTCGCAAAAGAAAGTAAGGAGGATTTTACTGAAAGTGATATCGCAGCCTGGAACAAATACAACCGAGATGTAGAAATTGTGGGCGATATGGGTGTAACAAAAGACTCTATTGTAGGTAAAATGCTTTTTGACTCTATTGCCAATGAAAAAGAACCATTCCGTATACTTTATTCTCCTGTAACTATAAACGGTAAAAAATTTACTTATATTGAAAAAAGCAATCTGGTGGAGATGGAAGGCATGGTCTTTAGCATCGCTTCCATGTTTATCATTATCATTATTATTCTATTGGTTGGTATCATTATCCTATCAAAACGTTTGGCGTCAAAAATCTGGAAACCTTTTTATGACACCTTAAAACAGATAGAGGATTTTGAAATCGATAAAAACAAGCCACCTCATTTTACCCCTACCAGCATCGATGAATTTGACCGTCTTAATAAAAGCCTTGAACGACTTATCGAAAAAAACACAGCCATATACAAAAGCCAGAGGGAATTTGTAGAAAATGCGGCACACGAGCTGCAAACCCCTTTAGCATTGTTCCAGACAAAAATTGATACACTGTCTCAACTTCCGAATCTTACAAAAGAGCACTCACAGCTATTGGGCTCTTTAAACAATGATGTTTCCAGGTTAAACCGCCTTAATAAAAACCTGCTGCTGTTATCTAAAATAGAAAACGACAGTTACTTTGAAAAACAGCCGGTTATACTAAATGACTACATTAAAAAACACCTTGACTTTTTTAGCGAACAGGCAAAATCTAAAAGCATATCTATTGTTGTAGAATTTAACAAACCGCTGCAAATAAACTCCAATCCTGTATTAACCGAAGTATTGATCAATAATTTATTCCTGAATGCTATAAGACATAATAGTAAAGACGGTAAAATAATAATCAGGACATCAGATAAGACGATTACATTTTCTAATACCGGACCTGAAACGTCATTAAACATCAACAAGCTATTCAATCGATTTTCAAAATCAGACCCTTCTGCACAAGGCAACGGATTAGGGCTGGCCATCGTAAAAAAGATAGTAGAATTGAACAACTGGAATATTACCTATAATTTTCAGGACGGCTTACATAGCTTTACTGTACAATTTGAATTCAGTACAACGTAATCATAAACACTACCAAATCTAATTCAAAATTAATTCAAAATTGGATTGGAAACTTGCTGACTAAAATTAGTCAGGCATGTTTAAGAGAATTCAATTATCGGGCAGGTTCACCCTGCTGTTGTATTTTATTTTTTGGTTTCTTATTGTATCACAGTTATTAAGAATTTGCTTCTTTATATGGCAGTACAGTGAAGTCTCACTGAATATTATAAACGTACTTAGAACACTGTTAACCGGTCTTTTTTTTGACATAGGGGCGGTAACTTTTATAAGCCTCCCGGCAGTTTTATATTATGTTGTACTTCCAAATAAACTAGTTGGCTCATGGCTGGATAAAATTCTAATTTGGTTTTTTACGAGCCTTACCATAGTAATACTGGTCTTTACTTTTTTTGCTGAACTTACCTTTTGGGAGGAATTTAAAACACGCTTTAATTTTATCGCGGTAGATTACCTTATTTATACCCATGAAGTTATTTCTAACATTGACCAATCGTATCCACTTCCATTATTAATAGGTGGTGTGCTGCTAATAACATTTGCTGTTTTATTCCTGTTTTACAAAAGGCTGGCATTTACCAGGACTTTTACTCAAAAAGCTTCACTTAAGCAAAGGGCAATTGTTCTTTTAACAGCTTTGATCATGGCATTAGGTTATATTGCATTTATAACAAACAACCAGGCGGAGTGGTCGGCTAACCGATACAATTCTGAAATTTCCAAAAATGGTGTGTATGCCTTTTTTGCAGCCTTCAGGAACAATCAGATGAAGTATGATGAGTTTTATACTTCCATTAAAAACGATGATGCTTTTGCCATCATTAAAAACAAGCTAAAAAGCCCTAATTCAAAATACACTAGTGACGGCTCTTGTATCCATCGAACAATAACCGACAGTCTTCCTTCGCAGGAAAAGAAAAATGTTGTGTTTATTCTTGTTGAAAGCCTTAGCGGCAGCTTTATGAAAGAATTTGGCAATCAGGAAAACATTACTCCGTTTTTAGACAGCCTGGCACAAAAAAGCGTTTTCTTCGAAAACCTGTATGCCACAGGAACACGAACTGTGAGAGGCATGGAAGCCGTAACGTTATGCATTCCGCCAACTCCGGGGCAAAGCATTGTTAAACGTCCTGAAAACGCCAATCTCTATACTGTAAACAGCATCTTTAAAGCAAAGAACTACGATTGTAATTTCTTTTATGGCGGCGATGGCTATTTTGACAATATGAACTCCTACTTTGGCGGAAATGGCTTTAATATTTATGACCGTGGCAGAGGAAGTGTATTAAGCGATAAGATCAAAACTACCCGAAACAACATTGACGACAGCGAGGTAACTTTTGAGAATGCATGGGGTATTTGCGATGAAGACATATTTAACAAAATGCTTACGGTTGCCGATAAACAGTATAAGAACAAGCAGCCCTTTTTCAACTTTGTAATGACAACTTCTAATCACAGGCCTTACACGTATCCTGATGAGAAAATTGATATACCCTCAGGATCCAGCCGTCAGGGTGCTGTTAAATATACCGACTTTGCCATTCGAGAACTATTTAAAAAAGCAAAATCGAAACCCTGGTTTAAGAATACGGTATTTGTTATTATTGCAGATCATTGTGCCAGCAGTGCCGGTAAAGACGAGATCGATGTGGCCAATTACCACATCCCAGCATTTATTGTGAACCTGCCTGAAAACAGCAATCAGAAAATTGCAAAACAATGTTCGCAAATCGACCTGTTCCCTACCCTGTTCTCTTTAATGCACTGGAATTATCAATCGGATTTCTTTGGAAAAAGTGTTTTAAACAGACAGTTTGAAGAACGTTCTTTAATGGGAACCTACAGGAAACTTGTTTTAATGAAAAAAGAAAAGGTAATGATCCTGTCCGATCAAAAAAAACAGGCTTTTTACATCTGGAATAAAAAAGACAACAGCTTAAAAGCAATACCGATAGACAAGACTTTTTTAGACGAAACGATATCATGGTACCAAACTGCCGACTATCTTTTCACGAATAAACTTTTAAAATAATGCTGTACATTCATTTTATTGTTAATCCTATTTCGGGGAAAGGTAAGCATGTTATTACACACGCTACACTAAAAACCTTTTTCCCGGCAGATATGTTCAGGATTGAAGTGGATTATACCGAATATAAAAAACACGCTACAGAGCTCACTAAAAAAGCAGCAGCTAACAATCCGGATTATATTGTAGCCTGTGGCGGTGACGGAACTATAAATGAAGTGGCTTCCTGCCTTATTAATACCTCTATTAAACTAGGCATTATCCCCGTAGGTTCGGGCAATGGGCTTTCGGCACATTTGCAAATTCCTAAAAATATAGAACAGGCACTACAGCTTATTATCACCGGGCAGAGTACTTCTATTGATGTAGGTAAACTAAATGACAAATATTTCTTCAGCAATATGGGCGTGGGTATTGATGCCATGATCATCCGGAATTATGAAAGTTCAGGAAGACGCACTTTGCTTACATATATAAAAGCTTCCTTAGCTGCCAGTATGGAATTTAAACCCCAGAAAACAGCATTATCATTTAAAAATAAAGTTGTAGAAGAAAATTCTTTTATGCTGTTCATATCCAATTCAAATGAGATGGGGTACAATATGAGCCTTACACCAAAAGCCAGCCTTAACGATGGTATGCTGGATCTGATAACCGTACCTCAGCTCTCTTTTCCTGAGAAATTAGCTTTAGGGTATTATGTGCTGCGCAACAAAGTAGATAAATTCAAAAAAGCACAACATACCTTAGTTGATAATTTACACATTGAATTGCCGGAAAAGATATTTACCGATGCCCAGATCGATGGTGAATACCATAACCTGAAAACCAACTCTCTGAAGGTTTCTATCATAAAACACGGACTGGAAGTTATAATTCCGTAATACTAAAATGCTCCCATAAACGAGTTAGCATAAAGCTTAACTTATTTATGGGAGCATTTTAATCATAACCTACACATCTGAAAATTAAAACTGTATGATAAGCACACCTCCTACCTGCGAACCATTATAAGTAGGTGCAAATGAAAAGGAGGTTTTTCTTTCTTTTGAAACATCTTTACTGCTATTACCAAAAAGCGTATCGTTAATAAAAGGATACAGCCAGTAAGCAATCTTAGTACTCAGTATTCCAATACCTGCCCCGGCAGCTACATCGGTTAGCCAGTGCCTGTTGTTTACGATCCTGAAGGCTCCGGTACCAGCTGCGACTGCATATCCTGCAATACCATACCAAACAGAGGTGTCTTTATATTCCTGCCATAAAAATTCGGCTCCTGCAAAAGCATTAGCGGTATGACCCGAAGGGAATGAATTGTTAGTCGTGCCGTCCGGTCGTTCGATTTTGGTTATCGATTTAAGCGCAAACACAGACGACGCCATAATAGCATAAGATGTAGCCATAATGATCGTCCTGTCTTTAAAACGGTTTTTTCCTTTAATTCCCATTGCATTTAACGCATATACAGAAGCAGCAGGTGCATATTGCGAAAAGTCGTCTATCGTTATTTTCTGGTCGATATCTTCTTTAACCTCATCCCGTATTTTAGTATTGATATTTTGTATCGGGTGACTTTCAAGCCCTATGAATCCATAACTCAATAATGCTGCGGGAAGAATAAGCTGTTTGTAGTTAAACTTAATGTTGTGCACACTGTCCTGTGCAGTTAACGAATCTATAACCGTAGTCTGAGCGCTAACCATTGTTATGCCCAGTAAAGAAATTAGAAGGAATTTAAACATCTGCTTTTAAATTTAAATTGATAGTAGGGAATTATGTAAAAGCGTAGTTTTTCTCCATGTCTAATGTTTGGTTTTTAGATTAATGATTTGCGTGATCCTATTATTATGGAGCGAAATTCAATAGCAATTTTGAAGAAATTCTGTATTTCCGAATTTTCAATTAAAATTTTCAAATACCTTTAAACATTCAGAATTAATTCAGAATTGACGTATAATTTGGCCGAAAATTATACAGAGTAATGACCGTAGCTTAAATGAATACTTATGCAGAATTTAAAACTGGTCTTATCTACTTTTATCGCTGTATCAGCATTAGTTTCCTGTAATTCTTCTAACACTAACAAAGGAGTTGTTCCAGAAATTAAAAACAACAGCACAGTCATTTTTACATCGGGGACATGGCATGTTTCAAACTTTGTAAAAGATGGCATTGATAAAAAAGAGAGCTATGCTGCTTATGTCTTTGAATTTATGCCAAACCACCACGTAACCGCTAAACGAGGCGATATTATTTACAAAGGCAGCTGGGAAATTATAAATGATGGGATTACAGATGATGCACCCGTTACAGACCTCGATCTTATCCTTGATTTTAAAAGACAGGCGAATGTCTCGCAGCTTAACGGCGAGTGGATGATTGAAGAAAAGGCTCCTCTAAAAGTCGAACTAAATAACATTAGTAGTGATCATAACAAAGTAGACCATCTTGCTTTTCAAAAGAGTTAGCAGGAGAAATTATGCAATATTTTTATGAGTAATCTTTTTTAGAAGTGCTTTTTTAAAACGTAAAAGTGAGATATAATGAAAAGGAGCATGAAAAGGTGATCTTTTATTATGCCCGGCAACAGCATATCTGTTTATATAGGCATTTTCATTATCAAACAAAATAGTAGTTTCTTTAATTCCTCCCCAACGGGTACTTTCTATAGCATTCTTAATCTTCTTTGAGCCTGTTATACTTCTTGTCTCAGGAAAGTGTAGTTTTAAAGATTCGATAACTGCATTTTTATTGTACTTTAAGCCACCGCCTTCAATACAAATTAGCTTCCCCTTTAAATACCAGCCCAGAAGTAACCATAAACCCATTATTAAGAAGAAGGTATCTAAAAAAGGATCAGGTGAATGTCTTGTTATTATCCCAAAAAAAAGGCAAATTGAAATTACAGGAAATACTAAACAAAAAGCAGCATCCACTACAATATCATATACCTTGCCTAAACCCTGGTCATAAAGTATCCTACCGTATTTTATACTTGTGTTAATATTTACATCGTCTATTCTCATGCTCTAAAATTCTAATAACTATATAAAATAAAAAAGCCCTAAACTTTCGTTTAAGGCTTTTTGTACTCAAGGCGGGACTTGAACCCGCACGGGCATTACTACCCACTGGATTTTAAGTCCAGCGTGTCTACCAATTCCACCACTCGAGCATAATAAGGTAGTTTGAGCGAAAAACGGGATTCGAACCCGCGACCTCAACCTTGGCAAGGTTGCGCTCTACCAACTGAGCTATTTTCGCATTATTTCAATTTTCACTACTGTTTGTATCAGTAATTCGAGTGCAAATGTAGCACTTAATTTCAATCCTACAAGGGTTTTCGAAAAAAAAATTCACATAAAAATATAACCCTCTGATAACCTTAATTTTAAAATTGAAACTTTTTTTTACCCTTTATTTTACCAGCATCCTTTTTATCTCGTTCAGTTTCATCAGGGCTTCAACCGGAGTTAGGGTATTGATGTCAATATTCAGGATTTCTTCTTTAATTTCTTCCAATAACGGATCGTCAAGATTAAAGAAGCTCAACTGCAATTCGTCTTTGTCCTGAGTTTTTTTATTACCCAATGCCTCACTCGAATGATTTTTTTCCAGCTTCTTAAGCATCTTCTGTGCCTTCTGGATCACGGTTTGTGGCATTCCCGCCATCTTGGCTACGTGAATACCAAAACTGTGTGCACTCCCTCCTTTTACAAGCTTACGGATAAACAGCACAGTATCTTTTAATTCTTTTACCGATACATTGTAGTTTTGTATGCGGTCAAAAATATCCTGCATTTCGTTTAGCTCATGGTAATGTGTAGCAAACAGTGTTTTTGGCTGTGCCGGATGCTCGTGCAAAAATTCGGCTATGGCCCAGGCTATCGAGATACCATCATAAGTACTGGTACCACGACCTATCTCATCGAGCAGGATAAGGCTCCTGTCGGATATATTGTTAAGGATGCTTGCCGTTTCGTTCATCTCTACCATAAAGGTCGATTCACCCATAGAAATATTATCTGATGCTCCTACCCTTGTAAAGATTTTGTCTACGATACCCATGCGCACGCTCTCGGCCGGGACAAAGCTTCCCATTTGTGCTAAAAGCACAATAAGCGCCGTTTGACGCAGTATTGCCGACTTACCCGACATGTTGGGTCCGGTGATCATAATAATTTGCTGAGAGGACCTGTCAAGAAAAACATCATTGGTTATATATGGCGTTCCAACAGGTAATTGTTTTTCGATTACCGGGTGGCGGCCTTCTTTAATTTCGAGTTCAAAACTATCATCGATTTCAGGACACACATATTTGTTTTCTATCGCCAACTGTGCAAACGATGCCAGACAGTCCATCTGGGCTACAAGGCTAGCATTAAGCTGTACCGGTTTTATATAGGTTGATACCCAAACCACCAACTGGTCGAACAATTGGGTTTCCAATGCGTGTATCTTTTCTTCGGCTCCTAATATCTTTGTTTCATATTCTTTAAGCTCTTCGGTAATATAGCGTTCTGCATTTACCAAAGTCTGCTTACGGATCCATTCGGTAGGCACTTTATCTTTATGCGTATTCCTTACCTCGATATAATAGCCAAACACATTGTTGAAGGATATTTTTAACGAAGATATCCCTGTACGTTCTGACTCTCTTTTCTCAATCCCTTCCAGATATTCTTTACCCGAATGGGAAATATTTCTCAGGTCATCAAGTTCCGGATGAATACCTTTAGCAATAGCATTCCCTTTGTTGATGGATACCGGTGCTTCCGGGTTCAGGGTTGTTTTTATTTTTTCACGAAGCAGTTCGCAGGCATGAAGGCTGTCGCCGATAGCTTTTAATGCTTCGTTCTTACTTTCCAGTGCCAGTTGTTTGATCGGTACTATGGCATCAAGCGAATCTTTAAGATTAACGACCTCACGCGGTGAAACTTTACCGGTAGCTATTTTAGAAATAAGCCTTTCCAGATCGGAGATTTGTTTTATTTGCTGCTGAATTTTACTCAGCATCGTATCGTTTTCTTTAAGATAAGAGACCACCTCATGGCGCGCCCTTACTTTATTAGCATCTTTAAGCGGTAATGCCAGCCAGCGTTTTAACAGGCGGCTGCCCATAGGCGATAATGTCTTATCGATAACATCCAATAAAGTTACAGCATTAAGGTTCGGGCTTTGATACAACTCAAGGTTACGGATCGTAAAACGGTCCATCCACACATAAGCATCTTCTGCAATACGCTGAATGGTGGTTATGTGCTGTACTTTGTTGTGCTGTGTTTCAGACAGGTAATACAACACCGCACCCGATGCGATGATACCTTCCTGCAGCTCCTCTACCCCAAAACCTTTAAGGGAATTGGTACCAAAGTGCGAAGTAAGATTGTCAAAAGCATAGTCTTCTTTATACACCCAGTCTTCCAAATAAAACGTATGGTAATCATCACCAAATGTATCCCTGAAATTATTTTTTTCGTTTTTAGGCACCAGTACTTCGCTTGGGCTAAAATTTTGTAACAGCTTATCAATATATTCTTCATTACCCTGCGCCGTAAGGAATTCTCCCGTAGACACATCCAGGAATGAGATCCCTAAACTTTTTCGGCCAAAGTAAACTGATGCTAAAAAGTTGTTAGATTTAGAATGCAGTACCTCATCGTTCATAGAAACACCCGGAGTAACCAGTTCTGTCACGCCACGTTTCACGATAGTCTTTGTCATTTTGGGATCTTCCAACTGGTCACATATTGCTACACGTAATCCCGCTTTTACCAGTTTTGGCAAATAGGTATTTAACGAATGATGCGGGAAACCACACAATGCTGTTTCGGTTTCGCTTCCTGCTCCTCTTTTGGTAAGCACAATACCTAATATTCCTGCTGCCCTTACAGCATCTGCACCAAAGGTTTCATAAAAGTCGCCCACACGAAACAACAGGCAGGCATCAGGGTATTTTGCCTTGATCTCGTTATACTGTTTCATTAACGGGGTTTCTTTCGGTGCTTTTTCTTTAGTAGCCAATGGGAATGAGATTTTAATTTGCTTAGAGGGCGAAGTTACTTAAATTCTGAAAGACTTAAATGTGATGTTGGTAAATCGTGGATAACTTAACCCATCTTTAAAATATCCTTACATTTGCCATTATCTATTTCCTTTTATTACATGAGAAAACTGGCCAACAGCGAACTGGGACGAATGAGCATTGCCGATTTTAAAGATGCTGAGAAAACACCACTAATATTAATACTGGACGACATTAGAAGCCTTCATAATATAGGCTCGGTATTTCGTACTGCCGATGCTTTCCTTATCGAAAAGATATACCTGTGCGGCATAACTGCCGTGCCACCCAATAAAGAAATACACAAAACCGCACTGGGTGCTACTGATACTGTTACCTGGGAATACAATAAAGATGTACTTGAAGTAATCACTGTACTGCAAAAAGAAAATGTAGATGTCTGGGCTATAGAACAGGTAGACGATTCTGTTTATTTACAGGATTTCAGTCCGGAAAAGGATAAAAAATATGCACTTGTTTTTGGCAACGAAGTAAAAGGTGTATCGCAGGAAGCAATAAAACTATGCAGTGGTACAATAGAAATACCTCAACTGGGCACGAAACACTCATTGAACATATCTGTAAGTGCCGGGATCGTAGTCTGGGATATTTTCCAGAAGTACTACACCCCTGCCAACTAAACCGGTTTTTGTAAAGCCAATTTTAAAAGATCCGCCGGATCATGCAAAACATGATCCGGCTTATTGTTTTTAAGCACCTGCTCATTGTCATACCCCCAGCTTACCCACGCTACTTTAACATTGCTTTTTCGGCAGGCAATAACATCGCGAAGCTCATCACCCACATACAATATTTCCGATGGGTCAAGTTTCTTTTCTTTGAGGAATTTATTTAAAAGCACGTGTTTTCCGAAGACGCTTCGGGAACAGTAAACATTCTTATTTGCAATTCCTTTCAATTCAAAAAACTGTGCTATGTTCTTTTTAGAATTAGAAGAAAGCACGGCATATTTAATATTGTTCATGGCTAATGAACCTAACAATTGCTCTATGTCTTTATTGAATTCCAATTGCGGAATAGCATCTTTGTATTTTTTAATTACAGCCGATACCAAAAACGGAATTCTGTACAACGGAACATTAAGGCATTTGCAGCGTTCGCTAATACTCATACTTCGAAGATGGGGCAAATTATCTTCGGTCATTAAAGCATAACCGTGTTTAACCGCCAGTTCATTATATAGCGAAATAAAAATGCTGCGGCTGTCTACCAGCGTGCCATCAAAATCGAAGACAATGTATTTATAAGGCTGCATAAAATTTAGACGTGCGAATGTATCTGCTCCAATGCCCAGATGTAATCTTCCTGATTATGAACAAAGTCGCGGTTAGACACATCGAGTATAAGGACGTTAAGTCCGCTTTGAGTTTTTATATAATCCAGATACCCCTGATTAATTTTATCAAGATAATCAGCTTCGATATCCTGTTCATAACTGCGCCCTCTTAGTTTTATATGTTCTAAAAGTGTTGCCGTAGTTTGGTACAGGTACACATACAGTCCCGGCCTGCGCATTTCGCCATACATGATATCAAACAGTTTTCTGTACAACGTATACTCATCATCTTCCAAAGTGACTTTAGAAAAAATCAGTGATTTGATAATATGATAATCGGCTACAACAAAATCGGATGCGGCATTAAATTGTGAAACATCATCAGTTAATTGCTGATACCTATCGGCTAAAAAAGACATCTCCAGCGAGAATGCATAACGTTGCGGGTCTTTATAAAACTGCGGTAGAAACGGATTATCGGCAAAACGTTCTAAAACGATCTTGCCATTAAAATCCTGTGCTATCTTTCCGGCAAGGCTGGTTTTACCTGCCCCTATGTTTCCTTCTATAGCAATATAGTTATGGCGCTGCGGTTTTAGTTCGTCTATGGGTGCCGGAAGCTGCAATACAAATTCGTACGCACTATTATCTGTACTATTAGCGATAAGCGTATGAATATCCTGCTTTAACACAGGGTGTACCCATGCCGAAGCCACATCACGCATTGGGATAAGTACAAAATTCCTTTCCTGCATCCGCGGATGCGGTACCAAAAGCTGTTCGTCATTAATAACTTCATTATTAAAAGCAATAATATCGATATCGATACTGCGCGAATGGTAACGTTCTGTAGTACTGCGTACTCTGCCACCTTCATGTTCTGCTTTTTGAAGTTCGGCAAGAAGTTCATGCGGATGTTTTTGGGTGTGCACCACGATACAGCAATTGTAAAAGTCTTCGCCATCAAATCCTACCGATGGATTCTCATACAATCCCGATACTTTTACTACCGTGGCAATGTGGCTATGGATATAATTGATGCATGACTGCAGGTTTTCAAGGCGATTGCCCATATTACTACCTAGTCCTAATATGGCTGTGTTTTGAAATTTCATAAGTGCAAAGTAACTAAAACATTCAATGCTCCTCTAAAATTAATGCTTAGTGTTAATAAATTTACAAGGAGGTATCAAAAAGCAATATCAAAAATCTATCTTAGCTTTTGTAACATATTGTATAGATATGCGACCTATTCTAAAAATAAAACCTATTTATCATGCAGTTTTTAAAAAATGTATTATCTACCCTGGTAGGACTGTTCCTATTTTGCTTTTTATTCTTTTTCCTAATCGTACTTATTGGAGTTGCTGCTGCAGGTAGCGGCAAAGAAGAGATAGTTGTGGTAAAAGACAACTCGGTTATTGAACTTGACATTGCAGGAGTAACGAATGACTACTCGGGAAAATTTAAATACAAGGATTTTGCAATGTTCGATTCTGAACCTAAAGACGGATTAATGGACATTATAAAAGCCATTGATTATGCAAAAAAAGATGAAAAAATAAAAGGTATCTCTATAACGAACAGCAGCAGTATGCTGGGTATTGCCCAAAATAAAGCGCTTCGTGATAAACTGGAAGATTTTAAAAAATCAGGAAAATTTGTTGTATCCTATTCAGATGGGTATTCGCAAAGTGACTACTACCTGAACTCGGTATCTGACACGATTTACCTGAATCCTGTAGGTGATCTTGATTTTAAAGGATTGTCATCCGAGGTAATGTTCTACAAAGACCTTCAGGAAAAAACAGGCATTACAATGGAGGTTATCCGCCATGGTAAATACAAAAGTGCTGTTGAGCCATTTTTAAGCAATGAAATGAGTCCTGCAAACAGAGAGCAGATAACTGCTTTATTAACTTCGGTTTGGAGCTCTGTAGTAACAGATATTTCTAAAAGCCGTAAAATACCCGTAGACAGTCTTAACAGCATAGCTGATAACCTTGGCGCACGTACACCGGAATTAGCGAAACAGGTAAAACTGATTGACAAAATAGGCTATGAAGATGAGTACCATGCCGGTATCAAAAAAGCGCTTAAAGTTAAAAAAGACGAAGATTATAACAGCGTAGCTATCCTTGATTATGTTAAAGCAACTGCTATGAACGACCTGCTTTCAAGCGCAGAAGACGAAATTGCAGTTATCTATGCCCAAGGTGAAATAAGAGGAGGAGAAGGTGATGTTAACATTATTGCAGAAGGTGCTATGAGAACGGCACTTAAAGCTGCACGTGACAATAAAAATGTAAAAGCGATTGTACTTAGGGTTGATTCTCCGGGTGGAAGCGCACTAACATCTGAACTGATATGGAGAGATATTGAACTGGCTAAAAAAGTAAAACCGGTAGTAGTTTCTATGGGTAACCTTGCAGCCTCTGGCGGATATTACATTTCATGTAACGCAAGCAGAATTTTTGCTGAACCTGGTACTATAACAGGATCTATTGGAGTATTTGGTGTACTGCCAAACTTCACGAAACTGTCTAACAACATTGGTATCCATACAGAGCAGGTAAGCACACACAAAAATGCATCAGGCTATAGTGTTTTCACTCCGTTAAAAGATGACACTAGGGCTATTATACAGCAAGGTGTAGAGAAAGTATACACAACATTTGTGAGCCGTGTAGCTGCAGGTAGAAAACTTAGTTTTGACCAGGTAGACGCTATTGCACAAGGCCGTGTATGGTCGGGTGCTGAAGCACTTAAAAACGGACTTGTAGACGAAATAGGCGGACTTGATGCTGCCATAAAATATGCTGCAAAATTAGGCAAGACTACAGATTATTCTACTAAGAACTATCCTGAATACGAAAAAGATTTTGGTAAAATCCTTGCACGTTTAGGTTTACCGTTTGCAAGCACTAAAGAAGAATTTATTAAAGAAGAACTGGGAGAGGAAAACTACCGTGTTATCCAACGCATCAGACGCGTAAGCCAGTTAAAAGGTACTCAGGTGATTATGCCATATGAAATAAACATAAGATAATCTTCGTTAACATTAATATTATATATCTTTAGAGGCAAAATTTAAAAATTCATTATGGTTAAGAAAGTTTTAAAGTGGACCGGAATATTTTTACTGGTTGTTATAATTGCTCTGGCAGCTGCCCCGTTTTTATTTAAAGATAAAATAAAGGCAATGGTTGTTAAGACAATTAATGAAAACATTGATGCTAACGTAGCGTTTGAAGACGTGAGCCTGAGCCTGTTTAAAAATTTTCCGAAAGCAAATGTTACTATTGAAAAACTAAGCATTATCAACAAGGCGCCTTTTGCCGGAGATACCTTAGTTTACATGGGTGAGATGAGCATAAAAATGTCTGTTAAAGAACTTTTTAATGATGAAGGCGAGCCAATGAATATTGAGTCGATACACACTAAAGATGGTGTAGTAAACATTCTTTTCAATAAAGACGGCATTGGCAACTTTGATATTGCACTTAAAAATAAGGAAGAAAAACCGGGCGAGGCTAAAGAAAGTAAACCTTTTGCACTGAATATGCAGAACTACAAAGTAGAAAACCTGCGTTTTCGTTATGCCGATGAGCGCTCTAAAATAAACATGGTTATAGACAGCCTTAACCATGAAGGTAAAGGAAACATGGCTGCGAACAAGCTGGATCTTGACACTAAAACCACTGCTAAGCTTACACTTACTATGGACAAGACCAACTACATGCGTAATGTAGCACTTAGCCTTGATGCAGTTTTAGGACTTGATCTTGACAAAAGCATTTATACTTTTAAGAACAACAAAGCACTTATCAACCAGCTACCATTGGAGTTTGACGGAAGTATTGCACTTCTTGAAGCCGGACAGCAGTTTGACCTTACTTTTAAAACACCTACCTCATCGTTTAAAAACTTTTTAGGCTTGGTGCCTGAAGCGTATTCCGGAAGTCTTTCATCCGTAAAAACCGAAGGTGATTTTACTATAAATGGTAAAGTGAATGGATTGGTTAGTGATACTACCGTTCCTAAATTCAATATCGCGATCGCTTCTAACAATGCATCGTTTAAATACCCTGACTTACCTAAATCGGTACAAAATATTGTTATCGACACAAAGATCATTAATGAAACCGGCTTACTTAATGACACGTATGTTAACCTGGACAAACTGTCTTTCAGGATCGATCAGGATGTTTTTGAGGCAAAAGCTAATATCAGGAACATTGTAGAAAATGCATTGGTTGACGCCAAGCTTAAAGGTACAATTAACCTTAGTAATGTTTACAAAGCGTATCCTGTAAAATCGGACATTCCATTATCGGGTATTCTGAAAGCTGATGTTGAAACGAAATTCGATATGAAATCGGTTGAATTAAGCCAGTATGAAAAAATACAGAACAATGGTGTTATCAGCCTTAGCGGCTTTACCTATGCTGGTGAAGGACTGGCTAAGCCAATAAAAATAAACCAGGCAAGCGTACAGTTTAACCCTAGCCGTATTACACTTAATAAGTTTGATGCCGTAACAGGAGGATCAGACATTGCCCTTACAGGTACACTGGATAACTTCTACGGATTTATATTCAGGAACCAAACCCTTAAAGGTAACTTTAACCTGAGTTCAAATAAGCTTTTAGTAGCCGACTTTATGGCTCCTCCGGCTCCGGCTGCTGCCAAAACTGCCGAGAAAGAAGGTGAAACTAAACCTGCTCCTAAGAAATCAACAGCATCTGAAGCAGTTAAAATTCCTGCCTTTCTGGACTGTACTATTACTGCAAAAGCAAATACTGTTGTTTATGACAACCTGAACCTTAAAGATGTTTCGGGTAAAATGATAATTAAAGATGAAGCAGTAACACTTCAAGGCGTTAAGACATCTATATTTGGAGGTACTATTGGTATGAACGGAAATGTTTCTACAAAAGGCGCTGTCCCTAAATTCAATGTAGATCTTTCTCTT
Source organism: Flavobacterium cerinum (assembly GCF_004028155.1). GTDB lineage: Bacteria > Bacteroidota > Bacteroidia > Flavobacteriales > Flavobacteriaceae > Flavobacterium > Flavobacterium cerinum. The sequence continues at coordinate 126,924 of NZ_SBII01000012.1, forward strand.
GCTAATGTAGACATCACACAGTCGTTTACACAGCTGGAAATGCTTAAGTCTATCGCTCCTATCGCAGGTATCATTACAGGTAAATTGAACTCGACCATTAAAGTAGGCGGTAACCTGGATGCTAAAGAAATGACACCGGACCTTAATTCTCTATCAGGTGATTTACTAGGCCAGTTGGCACAAACGGTTATTAACCCGGAGAACTCTAAAGTACTTAGTGCACTAACATCAAATATCAAATTCTTAGACCCTAAGAAAATAGATCTTAACAAAAAAGTAAACCTTTCTTTTGAGAACGGCAAAGTTATTATAAAACCTATCGATCTTAAATATCAGGATATAGGTATCGTTTTAAGCGGCACACATGGATTTGACCAAACAATGGCTTATAATGTAGCTTTTGATGTTCCTGCTAAATACCTGGGAAGTGATGTAACAAAGCTTATGAGTTCGCTTAAAGGTGTAGATCCAAGCAAAATAAGCGTTCCGGTTAATGCAGTACTTACTGGTAATTTTAAAAATCCTAAAGTGAGTACTGACTTAGGAAAATCGGTTACTAACCTAACTACGCAGCTGGTGAATCAGCAAAAAGACATGTATATCAATGAAGCTAAAAATAAAGGAGCCGATGCTATAAATAAGTTACTTGGCGGAAAAGGCAACGCAACAGCTACTGATACTACCAAAACCAACGTGCCAAAAACCAATGCTGAAGTTAAAAAACAAGCAGAGGATAAAGTAAAAGAAGGTGCAGGAAAACTTATAAATAACCTGTTTAAAAAGAAAGAGAAAAAAGAGTAGTTATAATTCTCGACCCAATAATTCTCTCAATATAAAAAGAGGGCTGATAAATATTTATCAGCCCTCTTTTTATATTTATAACTTAAGAAATTAAGTCCTAAGACAATTTAAACGTTGATCTGGACCACGAAACCTTCATAAGAACGCACGTTAAAAACGGTGCCGTCCTGAAATATTAGATACTGCCCTTTAACTCCCATTAGTTTTCCGCTATAGGTTGGTGTTGTAGAAAGGTTAAGGCTGCTTATTTTTTTAGGATATTCTAGTACAGGATACTCTAATGTATAAAGTTTCTCCGGTGTTGTTTCAAAATAAGGAAGCACCTCTTCCGGCAATAATGATTTGGTTTCATTACGTCTTTGAATTAGGTCTATGTTAGCAATATCATTAACCAGCATTTTTTTCCAGTTGATCTTATCGGAGAAATGGCTTTTAAGTGCTACCTCGGTTATTCCGGCAAGATAGCGGTTAGGCACTTCTACTAAGGGTATAGCAAACGAAGCACCCTGGTCTATCCAACGGGTAGGCACCTGTGTTTTTCGGGTCACCCCTACTTTCATATCGCTTGACGCAGCAAGATAAACAATGTGCGGCTGCAACTGTACTTTCTCTTCAAAAGCCAGGTCACGATCGGCAATACCCAAATGAGCGGTGCTTAATTCAGGTCTCATGATCCAGTCGCCTGCCGATGGGGAGCTATAAAAACAATCATAGCAAAAGCCCATTCGATATATTTTCTTTTTTTTACCACAGTTTAAACAGCGAAAACCCATGAAATTAATCTCTAAGTCTTTACCTAACAGCTGGTTCATATTTAAAAAGCTGTCATCAAACACCAGATAATACTGTATAGGACTTCCGGCCTCGGTTTGCATTTTTGTCAGTACACCTTCGTATTGCATGGAAAATTTAGTATTTTTATGGCATAAAGATACTAAAATATGGCATTGCCAATTATCAATTCAATTGCTTCGTGGATACTTAAGAAGAGAATTCATCAAATAGAATTGTTCCTGAAATACCCTAATGAAGTTCAGGAAGAGTTGCTAATGAGTCTGATCCGAATGTCGGAAGGCACTGCTATAGGCAGAAAGTATGATTTTGCTTCGGTAAAAAATTATACTTCTTTTTCTGAGCGGATGCCTGTTTCTACCTACGAAGACATTGAACCTCTTATTGAACAGACCCGAAGAGGCGAACAAAACGTTTTTTGGTCGACCCCTATAAAATGGTTTGCCAAGTCCAGTGGTACTACTAATGCGAAAAGCAAATTTATACCTGTAAGTGCAGAAGCCCTTGAAGACTGTCATTATAAAGCCGCAAAAGACCTGCTGTGCCTGTATCTTAACAATAATGAGGACTCACAGTTGTTTACCGGCAAATCGCTTCGCCTGGGAGGCAGCAAACAGCTCTATGAAGACAATAACTCTTTCTTTGGCGACCTTTCGGCCATCCTGATAGACAATATGCCTATATGGGCCGAATTTAGCAGCACACCAAGCAACAAAGTATCGCTAATGAGCGAATGGGAAAGCAAACTGGCGGCTATTGTAAAAGAAACCGTAAACGAGAATGTGACCAGCTTTGCCGGAGTACCGTCCTGGATGCTTGTGCTTATGAACCGTATACTCGAAGAAACAGGAAAGAGCAGCCTTCTTGAAATATGGCCTAACCTGGAAGTATATTTTCACGGCGGCGTGAGCTTTGAGCCCTATCGCGAACAATACAAAAAGATTTTACCAAAAGACGATTTTCGTTTCTACGAAATATACAATGCCTCTGAAGGCTTTTTTGCCATTCAGGATTCCAATGACAGCAACGAACTGCTACTGATGCTCGATTATGGTATTTTCTATGAATTCATCCCTATGGATACCTTTGGAACACTGAACCAGAGAGTTATCCGTCTGGCGGAAGTACAATTGAATAAAAACTATGCGGTAGTGATCACGACCAATTCCGGTTTATGGCGATACCTTATAGGTGATACCGTTCGTTTTACGTCTATCAACCCGTACCGAATTAAAGTTACCGGAAGAACCAAACATCATATCAATGTTTTTGGAGAAGAGCTTATGGTAGAAAACACTGATAATGCAATTGCAAAAGCCTGCCAGATAACCGGTCACGAAGTAATCGATTATACTGTAGCTCCTGTATTTATGGAAGGCCGCGAAAAAGGCGCCCATGAATGGATCATTGAATTCAAGAACCCACCGCAGGATGCAGAACACTTTAGAAAAGTTCTGGATGAAACGCTGCAATCGCTCAATTCTGACTATGAAGCCAAGCGATACAATAACATGACCCTTAATCCGTTAGTGTTAAATATAGCCCGCCCAAAACTTTTTTACGACTGGCTTAAAGAACAGGACAAGCTGGGAGGCCAACACAAGATACCACGCCTTTCTAACGAACGCCATTACCTTGAACAGCTAAAAGCCATGCAGGATACGTATTCTGCCGATATGGTTTAAAAACCGGTACTATCTTTGTGCTATTAAATGAAAAGGATACAAATGAAAAGGAAATACATTTTAACGATAGGGGCAGCACTGCTATTACTTACTGCCTGTGGCCCAAAAAGGCACAGCTGTTATGGCAAACGCCGCTGCATAAGTGATACTGAAAAGGCAGTGCCCTTAAAACAGGAAACACCAAAACGTAACGCATAAAAAACCATCGGATTGTCCGATGGTTTTTTGTTTATACTAAAAGGAATATTTAATTACTTAACAATGAAATATCGACCGTTTTGACTATTGCTTCAAAATCGGCCATTAGAGATGTTTTCACTGTAGCATTCTTAGGGTTTTCTATGTATCTGTCGCTATTGTAGTTCCAAAGGTACATTGCTTCCTCTATATTGTTCCTGTCGTTAGATGACATAGGCAGTTTATTGATCTGGTTATAAATATCGTTACGCAGCTGGGTTAAAACCTCAGTATCATTCGTTGTAAGAAACTCCGCAATCATCTTATTCAACTGTGCTTTTTTCTCCGATTTTGTCATAACTCATTGTTTTAGTTATGTAAGGTACGACAATAACAATTGAGTCAGAATTAAATAAAAGAAAACCAACAAGTTAAAGAACATAAATAAGTAGTTCCCGATTAACTACAACAGAAGTTATAGAGTAAATCTTTATTTCCACCAATTTTGAGGAGAATCAATTTTCCAATTATTATTAGTTGATTGCCATCCATTATTTTGATATTTCACGTTAGGAATAAAATCTCCCACTGCAGAGGTTACATTTAAGTCGGTACTTAAGGGTACAAAATCGGCACCCCAATGTGCCGGCTTGCTTTTCTTTGTTTTATAATCAGTCCAAACACCTACAAATCCATTATTACAATTGGTATCCGGTTCGTCACCATCATCAGGATATTCTAAGATATCATTTTTATTAATAGCATAATATGTCTTTAAAACGCCTTTAAAATATCCTGAATGAGATTGCGCAGACTTTTCATAAAAAATACAATTTGCAACAATGTACCCTTCGCTTTTGTAGTTTGCACTAATGTTTTCTTTTTGCTTGTAATTTTGGATAAGTTCAATCTTACCCTGAAATTCACAAATGTTATTTTTTACTTTTGATTTGCCGTAAACAAAATATACATTTTGATTTTCATTATCCTGAATTATTGAAATATACCTAATGCTGAGCCTTTGATAATTTTCGCCAATAATCCCAAGGACCGGATACTTATTATCCTGCCAGATTTTAGCAAAATCATAGGCCTTAAGATTTTCTACTAAATCAATTTTATATTCCGAACCTTCGCTGTCTTCACTTTGAGACACCCACTCTTTGCTTTTCCCTGCATTATAAACCTGCGCAAAAACAGTTTTAGTAAACACGAGGAAAACAGCTATAATCAGAATCGTATTTTTCATGTAAGTTTTGTTTGTGAAGACCATTTTTTTGGTACATGCAATACCAATAGGAAACATCGTTTCGTTTAACTGGAATACATTTTATTAATTTAGATTTTAAATTCTAATAGCTCTCCGGGCAATCCGTCAAAATCTATAAACTCTTTAGAAACAAAACCGTTATTGATCAGTATTTTTCGGGAAGCCAGGTTCTTTGGATCTATAATGGCATTCAATTTATTAATTGAGGTTTGAGCTACTGCCATTTCGAGTAATTCTTTTGCAACTGCACTACCAATTCCCTTTCCCCAGTATTGAGGCAGGATCATATAACCAATCTCAGCTTCGTTACTATCTTTATCTTTAATTTCCAGTTTTGCCAAACCAATAAATTCATTTGATATGACATCTAATATTTTGAAACTACCAAAATTAGAAGCAATTGAATTATTCTCAAGTAATTCCTGATAATCTTTTTTAGCTTCACCGAACTGGATCGATCTTTCGGTGATCATCTCCATGACTTGTTCGTTATTCACCAATTGAAAATAATTAGGAAAGTCGATATCTGTGAATTTTTGTAGTTTTATAACTGTACCCAATCGTGTTTTATTTTAGCTAAAGTATTCGTCAGCCAACTTATATGCCTGACGAATACCATTCGATCCATTATTTTAAAAATTTATTTTTTCCTTCCTACAAACCGTATCACAGACCCTTCCCCGTTATGATAAATCCCTTCATTAAGATGGATGACTGTTTCTTTTAATTCTATGATCTCATAGTTATTAAAATCGGCCTCGATCTCTTCGATCGAGAATAAGGATTCAATATCCTTTGGGCCGCCTACTTTTTCATTCTTTGCCAAGTAATCTAAATGATTTTTACTAAAAGCTTCGAAGATAAGTATTCCGCCCTTACGCAAGTATTTGTCAAGCGCTTTGTGAAGCTGTGACTTAATATTTGCAGGAAAGTGGGCATAGATCAATGCAATAGCATCAAATTGCCCTTCCTGATAGTTTAGCGCCTGTAATTCTCCTATTTGGTAGTCTATGCCCACCTTGTTTTTTTCAGCAAGCTGTAAGGCTTTTTTCAGCCCTTCATTACTTATATCAAAAGCTGAAACCGTCCAACCGTGTTTCGCTGCAAAAACAGCATTGCGCCCTTCGCCTTCGGCAGGGAAAAGTATTTTTCCAGCATCTAATTTTGTTAATTGTTCTTTTAAATAATTATTAGGCTCTTCTCCATAAGCAAATTCTTCGCCAGCATATCTGTCATTCCATCTGTTTGTCCAAACATCTGTCATTTCTTTTTAAAATTTATCTATGTTATAATCTATCCGGGATCCATTTTGGACTCTATCAAATATAAAAAATAAAACCTGCAGGATCATAGAGATCTTACAGGTTTATGTATTAAAACTTATCTTTTATTTTATTTATTGAAGCTTTTTATTCACTATCATTTCGATGTCTTTTATTGTGCCTACAGGTGCAATCTTTACAGATTTATTGCCTTTTGACATATAAAAATAATACACACTGTTTGACCCAATTATATAGATATCTTCCGATTCTCCACTGTTATAATTCAACTTATAGTCATATTTCAATTTGTCGTTCTTTATCCTTCGAGAAACATCCCAGCCTCCGGCAACTCCAAATCCAAGAAAAAAAGACAACAGCATTATTGAAAGCGTTTTAATTGAAACAAGTACAAAATAATTCTTCACTTCCTCTTCTGAGGCATCTTTTTTAATTTTGTGTAGTTCAAATGTTTTTATTGTCCATTTTTTATGTCTATTCTTAGATAAAATTGATGGCAGGTAAAAATGAAATATAAACATCGTAACCACCGCTATCAGCACTATCGGATGTGAAGTCAATGTAGCTATAGGACTTATTAAAATATCCATGATCGATGAATACATTAAAATATTTATACCTACCTGATGGAAGAATACACTTTCTTTTATTATACCTAAAATTACCAGGAAAAGATAGCCCAGCGGAAGTAAAGTTTGTAATTTCTCTATAGATTTCATTCAGGGGTGAGGGTTATAAATACTGTATATATTCAATTAATTTGACTTGCGTGATTTTATCTCGGCATTAACCTGACTTAAACCAATTATCCCAGGTAAAAGTGTCATGAAACCAGCCGGCATAATTGCAAGTAAACCAAATTTTTTGCTCTGAAAAACAAGATAAATAAGAATAGAAAATGCTATTACCATTACTATCCCAAAACCAATTGTGGCTCCCTGTAATGTTTTTTTCCTTTTATATAATTCTTCTAAGGTTAATCCGGATAGTTTGTTGTTTTTCATAAAACTTGTGTTGGTTGGTTTTCATACATACACAATTCAATGTACATGTGTTGTCAAATATATAAAATTATGAAAAGAACACCATTCTTTTTGATATATCCAAACCCTTGAGATCTTTCCTAATAAGGATAATTACATTTTTAATAATGCAATTATTCTAATGAAGATCAAATTGACAAATGGATTATTAAATATATCAGTGTTTAGCATATAGAAAAAGTATTCATATAAAACCTTTTACAATCTCTCCAGTAATTTTTTCTTTTGTTCTGTGAATTCCTCTTCCGTTAATAGTCCAAGTTCTTTTATCCTGCCTAAACTTTCTAACTGATCTAAAACACTTGATTCCGAAGTAAATTCTGAATTTGCTGCTGCTTTTGGCTGCGAAAATTTGTCGCTCACAGGTTCTGAAAATTCTCTTGTAAAAGACATTGTATAATTTACCGAATTTCCCTGCAGCACATTCCTGACATCAGTCAGAATCTGATATTTTAGATTGAATGCTACTTTAGGATTAGCATCATTTATTTTTCTAAAACAGGGTGAACAAACGGCATTACCATCGCCCAGCTTCCCTTTACCAAATATAGGTTTATTCATAAAACCCAATTCTACCGAACAAAGACAACAATTTGCCATATTTATAATTATTCTTTATTTATCAAATATATAAAATAAATTTATCCGCTAAGATTATACTTACAACGTGATACAACCGTTAATAGCCACAAAACTAAAAACTCCGAAACAAAAGCTGTTCCGGAGTTTGATTTTCTTTTAGCCTTACTACTATAAGTAGTTATTATTTCTTTACTACCTTAAATATACGCTGGCTGTTTGCTGATCTTATAATATAAAGTCCGTTTGAAAGTCCACTAAAATCTATGTAAGTTGTCTCTTGTGCCTCAACTTCTTTTATTAAGTCTCCCAAAACATTATATACGCTTATTATATCATCTACACTGTTTTCAGGAAATCTGACACATAAAACATCTGTTACGGGATTTGGATATACAGTCCAGTGTTCTGTGATGTTACTATCAACTCCTAAAACCATGCAATTCTCATTTAACAGATCATCATACGGCCCAACATTCCATTCCGGCAAATGATTATAAACAATTTGCTTTGCCGCCTGCCTGATATTAGCTGCATCAGTAACAGAAAGTCCCGAATTAAAAGTAATCTGAGTAGGATCGCTCCTAAATATTGCAGCATAAAAACAGCAGGCAGCGGCATAGCTTCCTGCTAAAGAAGGATGGCTTTCGTCTTCCTGGAATAATTCTATCGTAGGGTACTGCTGTCTGATGTACCTCCACACCGCACCTACCGGAGCCATAGACGATTTAAGAGAATCTGCAATTGTTTTATAGTTAACCTCTATGTCACTATCCATTTCATAATACGTCCTGTTAATCCAGGTATCTTGTGCACATTGAGGTGGAGTACACAAGTAAGTATCTCCATTCTTTCTACCCCATGTGCTGTAGAACATGGTTTGGGAACATAAATTATTTGCCTTTATAATACTATCCAGCGCAATTCCTGTAGCGATAAAATTCTTATACCTATCAGGATAGGCAAGTGCCATGCTCTGATCCTGCAAAACTACATTATCCCAATTACCTGCTTTTATTTTTGCTAATGATTCAGGATTAGTTAGATGCTGTCCTAAATAATATCCTCCCGGAGTATTACTGTCAAAAATTAGTGTTTTCCCTGTCGATGCTGCCATATCAGAGACCATTTGCGGCAGATTATTTACATAAGTATAACTGTTACCTAAAAACAGTACTCTCTTAGTGTTCTGTCCAAATAAACTGACGGCACATAGAACGAATAGGGCTAAAATTGATTTTTTGATGATATTGCTCATTTTGATATTGATGATTATTTACCTGTTCCTTTATATAGGCATCTGTATAATAACATTTAAGCTCTAAAAAACCCTACAAAAACAAAAAAACTCCGGAAAACAGCTGCTGCCGTTCCGGAGTTTTATAATTAACTGCTAACCCAGCAATCAACCTATATCTTTATTTTTTTACTTCTTCTTTGATGCTGATAGCCGCTCCACCGCCCGTTGCCAGTTTTTGATCCAGTTTGGTTTTGCTGTTTACCTTAATCGTTTTTATAGCATAACTCTTAGGGTTCTTCACATAATCGGCATCTTTACCGTCTGCATATACAGTTGCTAAATAGGTCTTACCTTTAGGAAGATACTCAAACGTAATCTTAGCAGTACGTGCATTTTCGTCTGTAATAGCCCCTACAAACCATTCGTTCTTGCCTTTAGCTTTACGGGCAATGGTGATATAATCTCCAGGTTCTGCTTCTAATACATAGGTATCATCCCAATCTACAGCTACATCTTTAATAAATTGGAACGCATCCAGATGCTTGTTATAGGTTTCAGGAAGATCGGCAGCCATTTGTAACGGGCTATACATGGTAACATATAAGGCTAACTGCTTTACCAGTGTAGTGTGTACAAATGAATTGTTATCAGGGTTGTAAACGCTTACTTTAGTTTCGAATATACCCGGTGTGTAATCCATTGGCCCTCCCATAAGGCGTGTAAATGGAAGTATTGTGGTATGATCAGCATTGTTTCCGCCAAAAGCCTCATACTCTGTACCACGTGCCGCTTCGTTACCAATAAGATTAGGATACGTCCTGCTCAAACCTGTAGGACGCACTGCTTCGTGCGCATTTACCATAATTTTGTATTCTGCTGCTTTTTTAATAGCATACAGGTAATGATTGATCATCGACTGACTGTAATGGAATTCTCCACGCGGAATAATATCGCCTACATAACCGCTCTTAACCGAGTTGTAACCGTTGTCTACCATAAACTGGTAGGCTTTGTCCATGTGTCTTTCATAATTAGCTGCCGCACCTGATGTTTCATGGTGCATCATCATCTTCACCCCTTTAGACGCTGCATAACGGTGTAGTTCTTTTACGTCAAAATCAGGGTATGGTGTAACAAAATCGAATACAAATTCTTTCGATTTTCCAAACCAGTCTTCCCAGCCTTCGTTCCATCCTTCTACTAAAACAGCATCGAAACCATGTTTAGCTGCAAAGTCAATATACTCTTTTACATGAGCCGTGTTAGCCGCATGCTTTCCGTTTGGCTTGGTTTTAGAATAATCTGTTTCACCAAGTTTTACACTGGTAAGGTCATTGTATGCCCAGCTGCTTTTACCTGTGATCATTTCCCACCATACACCTACATATTTTATAGGCTTGATCCATGAAACATCTTTGTATTTTGTAGGCTCATTAAGATTTAAGATCATACGAGACTGCAGGATATCCGGAGCTTTATCACTTACCACTATGGTTCTCCACGGTGATTGAGTTGGCGCCTGCATGTAGCCTTTGTCGCCAATAGCATCCGGCGTAAGCCAAGATTCCAGTACCATATTCTTATCGTCCAGGTTAAGCGACATACAAGAGTAATCTATTAATGCTGCTTCGTGAATATTGATGTAAAGTCCGTTATCGCTTTTCAACATTAATGGTGTCTGTAATCCTGTAGGAGAGAATGTTTGCTGTGATGCGTTTGGTGTTACGGCATCTTTCATTTTAGCTCTAACTTCAGATAATTTAGACGTAACAGTACTGTATTCCTGAGTATCATAATCGCCCGGAAGCCAGAATGCCTTGTGGTCACCCGCCATAGCAAACTGAGTTTTTTCTTCTTTAATTACAAAATACGTAAGTTCTTTCTGCTCCGGGAACTCATATCTAAATCCAAGTCCATCATTAAAAAGTTTGAATCTAACATTGATGTAACGTCCTTTTTCTGCTTTTTGCGAAAGTGTTACTAACAGTTCATTGTAATGGTTGCAAATTGTTTTTTCTTCACCCCATACCGGGCTCCATGTCTCATCAAAACTAGACTGAGCTGTTTTATCTACTGTAAAACCTTCCAGCATATCGGCACCTTCTTTAAGGTCGATACCTAGTTTACTGGTTTTAATAACCGGTTTGTTTTTATAGGTTAAGGCATAGGTTGGTTCCCCTTTAGCACTAAGGCCAAAAGTAAGCACTAAGTTTTTATCAGGTGAGGTAATTTGTTGCGCATGCAGTACTACGGCTGCCAGCACGAAAAAGGCTGATAACAGTTTTTTCATGAATAAATAACTTTTTTTTATTATTTGGGAAAACTCCCAAATGCTAAGTTATCCAAAATCAAGAATAGAAAAAAACGTTTTCGCAATCCCGAAGCTATGCAAACGTTTTCGTGTTAAGAACTTTTCCTGAAATTGCGAATCATGAGGAATAAAATGAACGAAAAGTGGACTACAAAAATTATTATTCTTACATTATTTTGGTTTTCAACAATTTGGCTCAAAATAATATTCCACTCCTAAAACGCGTATTCAAATACCAAAAGTGGAACATTATATTATAGCCTATAAACAAAAAAGCCCCACAATTGTGAGGCTTTTAGTAACAAATAATTTCATCTTTAAAAAACTAAGATGCTGTTTTAAGACGTTTAAGCAATGTCCTGTTAAGGTGATGCTCTACGTATTCTCTATCTATATGAAGTTCTTTTTCATCAGATCCCGGAAGTTCATACATCGCCTCAGTAAGGATAGCCTCACACAGCGAACGTAATCCTCTGGCTCCTAATTTGTACTCCAATGCTTTCTCTACAATATAATCAAGCGCGTCGTTATCTACAGTAAGTGCTACATCGTCCATGCCAAACAGTTTTACATACTGTTTAACAAGAGCGTTTTTAGGCTCTGTAAGGATAGCTCTAAGTGTTTCCCTATCCAATGGATCCATATGCGTTAAAACCGGCATACGCCCGATAATTTCAGGAATAAGACCAAAGTCTTTTACATCTTTAGGAATGATATACTGTAACAGGTTGTCCTTATCTATGTTGTCTACATTACGTGATGTACTGTATCCAACAGCCTGCCTGTTAAGCCTTTTAGAGATGATACGCTCAATACCATCAAAAGCACCACCGGCAATAAACAGGATATCCTGAGTATTTACTTCAATAAATTTCTGGTCAGGGTGTTTTCTTCCACCTTTTGGCGGAACATTTACCACAGTACCTTCAAGCAATTTAAGCAATGCCTGCTGTACCCCTTCACCCGATACATCACGGGTTATCGATGGGTTATCGCTTTTACGGGCAATTTTATCTATTTCGTCAATAAATACAATACCACGTTCAGCTTTAGCCACATCATAATCTGCAGCTTGCAGTAATCGTGTAAGTATGCTTTCTACATCCTCACCCACATAACCTGCTTCGGTTAAAACCGTAGCATCTACAATAGTTAGCGGTACATTAAGCATACGGGCAATGGTTTTTGCAACCAATGTTTTCCCGGTACCTGTCTGCCCTACCATAAGGATATTACTTTTTTCGATCTCTACCTCATCATCACTCTGCTGTTGCATTAACCTTTTATAGTGATTGTATACTGCTACCGAAAGTACTTTTTTAGTCTGGTCCTGCCCTATCACATACTGATCAAGGAAAGCACGAATTTCCTTTGGCCTTTTCAGCTCAAGTTCTGCCGAAAGTGCCGACGACCCTGTTTGCTTTAGCTCCTCAAGTACAATACCGTGAGCCTGTTCAATACAACGATCGCAAATATGCGCGCTAATACCCGCAATAAGCAAATTGGTGTCCGGCTTTTTCCTGCCACAAAAAGAACACTCTAATATCTCTTTAGCCATTTTTTTTTAATTAGTTCCGCAACCATAAGACTACTAAACAGCCGTATTGTTACATAACGCAGAATTTTATTTTTATTCTCTTACTAACACTTCATCAATCATTCCATACTCCTTCGCCTCTGGTGCTTTCATCCAGTAATCTCTCTCACTGTCTTTGTGAACTTTGTCAAATGTCTGTCCTGAATGTTTAGCAATAATATCATAAAGCTCATCTTTCAGTTTAAGCATTTCACGCAGGTTAATTTCCATATCTGTAGCAACACCCTGAGCACCTCCGGATGGCTGGTGGATCATTACTCTTGAGTGCGGTAACGCAGAACGTTTCCCTGCTGCACCTGCACATAGTAACACTGCACCCATAGATGCTGCCATACCCGTACAAATTGTAGCTACATCAGGCCTGATGTACTGCATAGTATCATACATCCCTAAACCGGCATATACGCTTCCGCCTGGTGAATTGATATAGATCTGGATATCTTTAGATGCATCTGTACTTTCAAGGAACAGCAATTGTGCCTGAACAATGTTTGCAATCTGGTCGTCTATACCTGTACCAAGGAAGATAATCCTGTCCATCATTAAACGCGAAAAAACGTCTAATTGAGCAACATTCATCTGGCGCTCTTCCATAATGTAAGGTGTCATGCCCATTGGGGTTACACGACTAATAATTTTATCATAGTATAAGTTATTTACACCATGATGTTTTGTAGCATATTTTTTAAATTCTTTACCGTAGTTCATAGTCTTTTTAAAATTTTTAGTTTGTATAAAAGAACGAAAACGCCAGCCTAAAAAGGCTGACGTTCAAATATACTCATTTTTTACGAGAATTATTCTCCGTACATTTCTTTGATAAAGTCCTGATAAGTAACTTCTTTCTCTTTAAACTTCACTTTTTCTTTGAAAAGGTTAAGCATTTTTTCGCTCATTACCTGCTCAGACAATCTCTTAACTTCGTCTTTGTTAGAAAGTACTCTTGCAACGATACCATCAACATCAGCATCAGTTGGGTTCATCTGGCCAAACTGTGCCATTTGCTTTCTGATAACCTCAGAAGTATATGCTTTAAGATCTTCAAAAGTAATTTGAAGGTTGTTTTCAACAAGTACTTTACTTTCTATAAGCTGGTAACGTAAACCGTTTTCTGATTTTTTAAATTCAGCCTCGGCCTCTTCAATGCTAAGCGGAGCCTGTCCTGCTGATTGAAGCCATTTAGTAAGGAATGCTTCCGGAAGATCGAACTTAGTGTTTTCAATAAGTGACTCCGTTACATCATTAAGGAATTTCTGGTCAGACTGCGTAGCAAACTGCAGCTCTGCATCTTCTTTGATCTTCTCTTTTAACTGCTCTAAAGATGTTACAACACCTTCACCAAAAAGCTTATCAAAAAGCTCCTGGTTAAGTTCTGCTTTCTCCGAAGTGTTTACTTCGTCAATTAAAAAGTCAATTTCAACATCAAGACCATGAACATCATCATGACCTAATTTAAGGAAGTCCATAAGTTTGTGGTCATCATCAAAAAGACCTTTTGTAGAGACAGTCACAACATCACCTGCTTTTTTGCCAATGAATTTTTTAGCTGTTTTTTTATCTTTAAAGATCGCTGTAGTAAAGTTTACAGTACTATCAATACCTTTTTCTTCATTTGTAAACGTACCGCTGATATCATCACCTTCTTCGATTTTCTCTTTAGAGATAAGTTTACCATATTGTTTCTGGATACGCTCTATCTGCTCATCAAGCATTGCATCATCAGCAACTATCTTGTATTTTACAATTTTATTTTTAGCAGAAAGATCTACGCTAAATTGTGGAGCAAGGCCTAATTCAAACTCAAAAGAATAATCGTCAGCATCCCAGTCAAAATCTTCAGTGATTTTAGGTAATGGGTTACCAAGAATATCAAGTTTTTCTTTAGCCAGGTAGTCGTTTAGTGAAGCCTGAAGTATTTTATTTACTTCTTCTAACAATACAGCTCTACCGTATTGCTTGTGAATAAGGCTCATAGGTACTGCACCTTTTCTAAAACCCGGAATACTTGCTGTTTTCCTATAGTTTTCTAAAACCTTATCTACTTTTTGTTTGTAATCGTCTTTTGTTATAGCTACTGTTACAACAGCATTTAATGCATCTACCTGCTCTCTTGTAATGTTCATTATCTAATTTGTTTTATTACCGTCTAAATTTGGGTTGCAAAATTAAAGTTTTTTTACAACCCATACAAGTTTTTAAATTATTGTATGTCAATATCCTGAAAAAAGAATCGTATTTTTTAGTTATCACTAATTTTTATCTGTAAGCCCTGATACCAGCGACTGGCAAAAAGACAATACAAGACTAAAAAATAGTGCCCAAAGGAATCCGTCTACAGCAAAACCTGTCACTAATTCATCGCATAACAGTATAATTACGGCATTGATCACTAAGAGAAAAAGCCCCAGCGTTAAAATGGTTACCGGCAATGTAAAGATCACAAGGATAGGCTTTATAAAAATATTAAGAAGCCCCAATACTGCTGCCACAATAACCGCAGTCATAAAGCTGTCTACATGAACACCCGGCATAAAATGTGCCAGGACAACAACAAGAATTGTAGTAAATAGAAGGTTTATAAGTGTTTTCATAATGTAAAGTTTTACTGTAAAATGTAAAAATAAAAAAAGCATCCGCCAAGGCGAATGCTTTTAAGAAAATATTATAGCGAATTAATTTGAAGCCACAATTGTTGCTCCGGGATAGTTCCCCGCTACTACCATAGGTAGTTTTGATTTATAATGATTGTTTATCACTTTAATAACTTCATTAGCAACCACTGCATATCCTCTCGCATTTGGATGGATACCATCCAGAGAGAACAATACAGTACTTAAAGAAGCTACACTAAAGTAATTAGCCGTGTATATCTGACCATCATCTGTTTTTAATCCTGTAACAAGCTGCTGCATAATAGCATTCATATCGGCAACTGCCAAACCTTTAGAAGCTGCTATAGCTTTAATAGTCGCATTAAAAGTAGTTGTAGCTGTAGCTATTGCAGAAATCTCAGAAGGTATTAAAACCCACTTATCAGCCAATGGAACAGAAACTCCATTTATCTGTAAAGGGTTCCCACCAACAGTAGTTCCAATAAAAGAACTTGCCGGTAAAACAAGAAGATCATCTTTCGTAGCCTGTCTGTAAGATGGTAAACCTAAAGCACCAAGATCTGTTAAGCTCTCGTCTACAATAGTTACGGCATTACCTGCTCCTGCTTTAAAAACGATAGTTCTTTTTGCTGCTTCTTCTGCTGTAATAAGACCTCCGTTTTTAGCTAGCTGAAGACCTCCATTGTACTGAGCAAACCCTTGGTTTAAAGCTCCTGCTGTTGCAGCATCAAGAGGTACCGGGTTGTAAGGCACAGTAGTAAAATAAGGTATAGAGGTAACATTAGGTATAGTTGCTACCACACCTTTTGCACCACCACTGGTAAGCGTATTTATAATTGTAGAGTAAGCACTTGCAAATACATTAGGATCTGTAATATCGTCAGGACCATAGCTAGCCGGATTAAGGTTACCCAATTGATTTACCCCTGCTCCTCCTGATGTTGCATAAGCCAGCACATCCATATTACCAATCCAGTTGGTAAAGAAAGTAGGAGCTTTAGTCATAGCATCGCCCAGGATAGTAGCCGTAGGTGAAGTAGCATGACGCACAAAATATGGATTTGCCTTACCTATAGCAACACCTGCTATATTACCATAACCCGCTGCAAGTACATGGAATGATTTTGCTCCCGGTACTCCCATGTTATTATAAGCTTTTGCCTGAAACTTGCTAATATCCATAGTTGGTGTCCCTTTTATTGGCTCCGGTCCGGGAACAGGCTTACCTACATTAAGCACCAATCGTGTTGATGTTATCTGAGTACCGCCAAGAAGGAAACCACCCGTATTATTCACATCATCTTCATAAGAAGGCTGCTCGAATGCACCACCACCTACAAGAGCAAATTGTTTTGCCAGTGTGTTTGGGAAAGAATAAGTTTGATTTATTCTGGAAACCGTACCATCCATATAACCGGAAGTAAGTGAATTACCTATAGCAACATATGAAGTAAAATCTGCTTCACCAGCGCTGTAGCTTCCGTTAGTTACTTCATTTTCAAATTCCGGTTCGCAGGCCGTAAGCCCTAATACAGCTACTACCGCTAAGTATATAAATTTATTTTTCATGTCTAATTAAAAGTTATAGGTTACACCAACTCCCGGAGAGAATACAACATTTTTATAAGTACCCTCAAATTTAATAAGGTTACCACCTTCATTAAAGTAGTTATAAGAGTTTGTAGTCTCTTTAAAGTGAAGGTAAAGGAATGAAACATCTATACCTAAGTTTTTAGTTACCTGGTAAGTTGCTCCACCTGTAAAACCGGTAGAATCATTTCTAGGAGTTTCCGGTGCAAAATAGCCATCCTGAACAGGGCTCTCATCAAAGTACATACCTGCACGGAAAGCAAATTTATTATTTGGCTTAAACTGAGTACCTATCCTGTAAGTACTTGAATCTTTATAGTTACGTGGATTTACAGAGGTTGGTGTAGCATTTTTAAAGTCTACAACAAGTGCCTCATATTTGTGCCACATTGCTCTGTTATAATCAACAGCTACTAACCATTTATCACTAAATTGTATAGAGAAACCTGCAACGATCTCTGCCGGTAACGGAAGATCTGCGTTAAATTTAGTATTGGTATAAGTTCCTTGTAAGAAAGTAGGCAGATCATGAAAAGTAGCATCGCCATCACGAGCTTCCATTGTAATTTCAGATCGGTAGTTAACACCTAATCTTATTTTTTTAGTTGGATTAAACATAAAACCAGCAGTCCATCCCCATGCGGTTACACCCGAAGCATCGATAGTAACATCAGATCTCTGACCTGCTTCGTTTGCTAAACTTCTGTCAATATTTCTATTAAAGTTTACTTTTCCTGAAACATAGATAGGTCCGGCACCCACACTGAATTCTTCACTTACTTTTACAGATATTGTTGGCTGAAAATATATCGCCTCAAGCTCAATATTATTCACAAGGTGCGATCCCTGCCAGTCCTTATCCCACTCTACCGTACTACCATAAGGCGTATAAACAGCAAGACCAACAGAAAGCCAGTCAGTAGCCTTATAAGCAGCATAAAAACTGAATGGCGTTCCAAAATTGTCTGTAGAGGCTTTCCAGTTGTAAGCTTCATTTTGGAATTTTGTTTTTGCAAAAAGCCCATTTCCACCTAATGAAAAGCTGAACTTGTCCTCGAGGAACACTGCTCCTGAAGGGTTAAAAAACAATACCTCGGCACTGCTATTTACCACAGCCACACCGGTATGTCCCATCGCTAATTGTTTCTGACCCTGAAGACTCACACGGTATCCACCTGCAAATGCAGAGGTTGCCAGAGCCATCATTGTTAAAGATAATAGTTTTCTCATAGTTTAAAAAAAGTGTTAGTTTCCCATTCCTAAAATTGTTATATCAAATTTATAATAAATTACGGATTACACAACAATTCGACCAAATTTATTATGCATTCATAATAATTTATTTATCAAAAAATACATATAGTTTTTAATAATTAGTCATAAAAAATGTTTAAATCTTACAAAATAAACCACAAACACCCTTTAACACCACACATCTCATTATCCCGTAAAGTATAAAAATGATAACGCTGCAATTATTAATAAAAGCTTAAATAACTATAATACCACAACAGAATATAGTAAATTACCTAATATTCTATCACTATGTCTCTACCCAAAAAGATAATTATAAGTATTGTAAGCCTTGTAGTACTTCTCGCCATAATTAATTTTGGACTGAGCTACTGGATTACCAAAAAATTACCAGGAATACTTCAATCTGAAAAAGATTTCCCCTACAATATAAGCTACGATAAACTCGACCTGAGATTATTGAGCGGAAGCTTTACTATCCATGATGCATACATCGCAGCAAAAGATAGCAGTGTGACCGACATAAAAAAAGCTGCTTTTGGAAAGATTGCCACTATAGAAGTTCAAAACTTCAACCTTTGGACCTTACTTAGAAACAACAAAATCAAGGTAAAAAAAGTGATTATTACCTCACCCGATATTATGCTCAAACATAGAAAAAACCAATACAATGCTCAGGACGATTTTGTGAAGCCATTTAAAAACACCATCACTACAGGAAGCCTCGAGATAATAAACGGCAACTTCAAAATGATGGATTCACTTCAAAACTTTACCCTTAAGGCTGCGAACATAAACTTTAGCCTGACCAATATTAAAATAGACAGTACAACGGTTACCGAAAACATCCCTGTGCGCTACAGGGATTACTCTTTGAAATGCGACAGCCTTTTTTATAGGGTTAATAAATTTTACAACATTACAGCCGAAAATATTACAACTACCGATAGTACTCTTGCAATAACTAATCTTAAATACATACCGCAGCAAACCAGAAAACAATTCAACACTTTGATACCTGTAGAAAAAGATCAATTTGCTATTACGGCAGAGAAAATAAATGTTCCTAATTTAAACTGGGGCTACTATAATGACACCCTGTATGTTCATACTCCCGAAATTACTTTAGAAAAAGTAAACGCTAATATTTACCGTGGCAAAATGCCTAAAGACGACCTTACCCGTAAAAAACTTTACAGCGAGCTTTTACGCACCATCCCATTTGATCTTAAAGTAGATAAAATGCTGCTCAAAAATTCAACAGTGGTATATGAAGAGCAATTGGAATATTCCAGACCTGCAGCCAAAGTTAGTTTTTCTAAATTCTATGCTACACTAAGCAACATTTACAGCCCTGTTCAAAAAACGAAACTACCTAACACAACTATCGATGTACAATGTATGTTCATGAGATCGGCACCATTAAAAGTAAACTGGTCCTTTAACACCATGAACACAAGTGACGCATTCACGATTACAGGCCACTTGCAAAATATTAAAAGTGAAGAAATAGATCCGGTTACCAAACCTCTAATGAATGTAACAACACATGGCGACCTTGACGAAGTTAAATTTACCTTTTACGGAAACAGAGAAAGTGGCAAAGGAACCTTTGCTATTAATTATAACGATCTTAAAGTAGACATTTACAAGAAGGATGGTAAAAAAAGAAATGATCTGGTAAGCGCCATCGGAAACCTCCTTGTTAAAGACGACACTAAAGACAGACTTAAAAAAACAGAAGTTGAAGTAGACCGAAAGAAAGACAAATCGGTATTTAATTTTCTTTGGCGATTTGTTGAACAGGGACTTAAACAGACAGTACTACCCAAAACCGTAGCAAAAATAGCAACTAAGAAAAAAGAGAAGAAAAAATAAAAGTCAGTTTAGCCATCACGAGAAGGAACAACGAAGTAATCTCAAAAAAACACTACACTTAATTGCATTCCGTTCGCAATGACAAAACTACTTTAAATTTATGCTTTTAAAAAAGCCAGAGTCTCCTCTAAAAAATCTTTAGGATTTTCGGCATGGAGCCAATGCCCTGAATTTTTAATATCTTTTATTTCGGCATTAGGGAAATGAGATTTGATCAAACTAAAATCTTCATCTTTAATATAACGCGATTTATCACCTCGCAAAAACAGGGTTGGCCCATCAAAACGGGAACCTTCAGGTATAGCCTCACCTATGTTGTCTAGTTTTTCATTAAAAACCGGAAGGTTAAACCTAAATGCAAGCTGATCCTGCGTTTCCCTGTATACGTTTTTCATAAGAAATTGTCTGGTACCAAAATCAGGGACATATTTGGCAATTGTTTCTTCTACAGCAGCACGATCCGGTTTAGTCGAAAAGTCTACCGCGTTCAAAGCTTCCATAATATCCTGATGGTGCGGCGCATAATATTTAGGGCCAATATCGGCCACTACAAGTTTATCAAGCCTCTCCGGATGCTGAACAGCCAGAAACATTGCCGCTTTCCCTCCCATAGAATGCCCTATAATATCTACTTTATCTAAAGTATTGGCATCGCAGTAATCAATAAGATCCTGCACCATGACATCATAATCAAAAACATCCGAATGGAAGCTTTTTCCATGGTTACGCATATCTACAGCATGCACCTCATAACCCGCCTGAGCATATTGCCCAGCAAGTGTTTTCCAATTGTCAGACATACCCAGATAACCATGAACAATCAACAATGGTTTCCCTGCTCCTTCTATTCTTGAGTATAACAGCATAGTATTTATTTTAATTTTTGCAAATACATATTCACCACATTCTCCAAACCTAAGTACAGTGACTCGGCTATTAAAGCATGCCCTATAGACACCTCGAGTAACCCGGGAATATTCTGTTTAAAAAATTTAATATTATCAAGGCTAAGATCGTGACCGGCATTAATACCCAAGCCAAGCTTATTAGCCAGTTCTGCAGAAGCAATATAAGGCTTTATACCATCGTGATTTCCTAACCCATATTCATGGGCAAAAGCCTCAGTATATAATTCAATCCTGTCAGCTCCGGTCTCCTTAGCACCTTCAATCATAGCTAAAACAGGGTCTACAAAAATAGAAGTCCTGATTCCGTTACGTTGAAATTCTTTTATTACTTCCTGCAAAAAAGTTTTGTGCTTTATCGTATCCCATCCGGCATTAGATGTTATTGCATCGTCAGCGTCAGGAACAAGAGTAACCTGCGTTGGTTTTGTTTCCAGCACCAGGTCGATAAACTTAGTTACCGGGTTACCTTCAATATTGTATTCGGTATATACAACAGGTACTAAATCACGGGCATCCTGATAACGGATATGCCTTTCATCCGGTCTTGGATGGATGGTTACCCCTTCTGCTCCGAACTTCTGTACATCGGCTGCTACCTTTAATAAATTAGGTACATCGCCACCTCTCGAATTCCTAAGAGTAGCTATTTTATTTATGTTTACGCTTAATTTTGCCATATCTTTGTTAAGTGTCCAATTTCACACAAAAATACAAAGTTAAAAAGGCACAATGTGCTATTTTTTGATTATTTTGCATAATATATTTTACAACTGCCCATGACCGAAATTACAGATTTCATTAACAACGATATAAAGGCTTTAAGGACTACCGACTCTGTTGCAGATGCTCAGGACCTTTTTGCAGACTATCCTTTTTCGCACTTTCCAGTGCTTGAAGATGGTATTTATATTGGCTCAGCCAGATCTGAAGATATAGAGCAAATGGACATTGAAAAAACAATGGACGATCTGCGTTATAACTTCGACCGTTTTTTCGTTAGAGACAATGCTGTGTGGCTCGATGTATTGGAGATTTTCGCTAAAAATGCAACCAATCTTTTACCCGTATTAGACAAGGATAACAAATACCTTGGCTACTATGAAATTACCGATATCATTACATTTTTCCATGAAACACCCTTCTTAAAAGAAAGTGGTGGTATTCTTGTTGTCGAAAAAGGCATTACAGAATACAGCATGAGTCAGGCTGCACAAATTGTAGAAAGCAACAACGGCAGACTGCTTGGATTATTTATCTCTGAAGCCAATTTGGAAAAAGTACAGATAACCATAAAAATAAGCCTTGGCGGATTAAGCGAGATCATCCAGACCTTTAGAAGATACAACTACGATATTATTACAGAACATCAGGAAGACGTGTACCTAAACACGCTTAAAGACCGATCTGATTATTTAGACAAGTACCTGAACATATAAAAACAAAAACAACATGAAGATCGCTATATACGGACAATATTATAAAGATAATACCGCAGAGATCATTGAGAAACTATTGAATGTTTTTGAAACATATAATCCGGAAGTAGCTTTTGAATCTAACTTTTACAATGTACTCAACGAGCACAACCTACTAAACAAACCATTTAATACGTTTACTAACCACGAAGAACTTAATGAAGGTTTTGAACTTTTCATCAGTATCGGTGGAGATGGCACCATGCTGCGTGCAGCAACATTTGTGCGCGATAAAAACATTCCAATTGTAGGTATTAATGCAGGACGTCTTGGATTTCTTGCCACAGTACAGCAGGAAAATATCGAATTACTATTACCCCTGATCTTCGAAAATAAGTTTAAAATTTCCAAAAGATCCCTGATCACTTTGGATTATGATGGCAAGACTAAAGAACTTGACGGTCTGGACTATGCGCTTAATGAAATAACAGTGAGCCGTAAAGACACAACCTCTATGATTACCATAGAAATAAGGCTTAATGGCGATTATCTTAACTCCTATTGGGCAGACGGACTAATTATATCTACCCCCACCGGCACAACAGGATACTCTTTGAGCTGTGGCGGACCAATTTTAATACCCGAAGTAACAAGTTTTGTTATAACCCCTATAGCGCCGCACAACCTAAACGCAAGACCGCTGGTTATTCCTGATGACACCGACATAGAACTGAGGGTAAGCAGCCGTGAAGAACAACACTTAATATCTCTGGATTCCAGGATAATAACTGTTAATGTAGAAACCGTACTTCGTATAAAGAAAGCTCCTTTTAAAATCAATCTGGTAGAATTTCCTCAGGAAAAATTCCTGGTTACCCTTCGCAAAAAACTATTATGGGGCGAAGACAAGCGAAATTAAATCACATTTTTATCTTACATACATACTACACCGCATCTTCTTTCGTTTTCAAGTCTGTATTTAATATCAATTATGTTATTATAGATGTAAAATATCTATTGTTGCGATAATTAGAAATCTATATTGTTATATTTGCACCCAATTTTAAACGAATGAATCGGATCTTATTTGTTTTAGTATTAGTATCACTGTCTTTCAAGACTGAAGCTCAGATTAATGAGGTTGGAGTCTTTTTAGGAGGTGCTAATTACATAGGTGATGTAGGACCAACAGATTACGTTGCGCCTAACGATGCTGCATTTGGAATACTATACAAATGGAACAGGAGTCCCCGTCACGCATGGAGGGCATCATTTACCTATGCAAACATATCTTCTAAAGACTCCGAATCTGGCGTTTCCGGAAGGAAAGAGCGAGGCTACGAGTTTGAAAATACGGTAAAAGAGTTATCTTTAGGCCTTGAATTTAACTTTTTCGACTTTAACCTTCATGAGCCTGATTTTAAAATAACACCTTATGTATATGGCGGACTGAGCTATTTTTGGTCAGATGAACTGTACATAGCTAATGGAAAAACAAGAAGAGGAGACTCAAAAGGAAATCTTGCAATACCAATGACGGTAGGTGTAAAAACGAATATAATTGAAAATTTCGTGATTGGATTTGAAGTTGGCGCACGCTATTCTTTCACTGATAATCTTGACGGAAGTAACCACAAGGATTACCCGCTAAATGCTTTTGGTAATTTGGAAAGTAATGATTGGTATGTATTTACTGGTTTTACACTAACCTATACCTTTGGTTTAAAACCTTGTTATTGCTCTGAATAAATATGTACATGAACATTACAATAAATACAAATAACCTGCCTAAACATCTTGCAATAATAATGGATGGCAATGGCCGTTGGGCAAAAAAACAGGGATTAATTCGCGCGCTGGGACACGAAAGCGGTACTAAAGCCGTTAAACAGGTAGTAGAATCGTGTGCAAAACTAGGCATAGAAAATCTTACCCTATATGCTTTCTCTACAGAAAACTGGAACAGGCCAAAAATGGAGGTCGACGCACTAATGAACATTTTAGTGAGTGCACTAAAAAAAGAACTGCCTACCCTTATAAACAATAGCATTCGATTAAACACAATAGGCAATATAGAACAATTACCATCTAAAGCCAGGAAAAAGCTTCTGGAGGTTATTGAACAAACTAAAGACAACAAAAAGATGGTACTCACCCTGGCCTTAAGCTATGGATCAAGGGAGGAACTTATTAATGTTGTAAAGAGAATAAGCGAAAAAATAAAAACCGACCAATTAACAATAGCAGATATTAGTGAATCTACCATAAACGAGCATTTGTACACCCATGACTTGCCCGATGTAGACCTTGTTATAAGGACCAGCGGCGAGCAGAGAATAAGCAATTTTCTGCTTTGGCAGATGGCTTATGCCGAGTTGTATTTTACAGATGTGTTATGGCCCGACTTTAGGGAAAAAGACTTACATGAAGCAATTATCAGTTATCAAAAAAGAGAACGTAGATTTGGAAAGACCAGTGAACAAGTTAAATAAAAAAATAGTGTTTCAGAGAAGCATTAAATTACTTTTTGGCATCTTATTATTAGCAACCGGCAGCAATGCAGTTGCCCAGGAAGATGGTTCCCATTTAGAAGAGGGAAAGGAATATATCCTGGCCGATGTTCTTATAACCGGCAAAACAAATCATAACCCACAAACCATTGTAACCTTTACGGGCCTTGAAAAAGGACAGCCAATATTGGTACCTGGCGACGAGTTAAGTAATGCTATTAAAAAACTTTGGAAACTGGGTCTCTTTAGTGACATCGAATTCTATACAACCAAAATACAAAACGATAGTATTTGGCTGGAATTAAACATAAACGAACTTCCTAAATTAAGCGAGGCAAGAATACAGGGCGTAAGAAAAGGTAAGCGCGAAGCTTTACTTAAAGACGTACAGCTTACTAAAGGAAAGTATGTAAATGAAAACTTACTTACTACAACAAAAAACTACATTGAGAACAAGTATAAAAAAGACGGTTACTACAACACTAAAGTAGCGATCAATGTAATCCCGGATTCACTTAATACCGTTAAAATGGTAGTAAACATTGATAAGGGTAAAAAAGTAAAAGTAAGCAGAATTGCATTTACAGGCAATACACAACTTAGCAATGCTAAGCTTAAAAGAGCAATGAAGAACACCAAGGTTAAGGCTTTCCCTAACCCTCTTCGTATCTTTAAATCATCAAAATTTGTAGCTGATAAGTACAAAGAAGACCTTAACAGCATCGTAGATAAATACAAAGAAAAAGGGTATCGCGATGCACGTGTAATATCTGACACGGTAATATACAATCCTAAGAAAAACATGGTAGATATTGCTATCAATGTTGAAGAAGGACGCAAATATTACTTTGGTGACATCAAGTATCTGGGTAATACAGTATATACAAATCAGCAGCTTAACTACCTGTTAGGTATTAAGAAAGGTGACGTTTACAACGGTATTTTACTGCAACAAAGAATTGCCGATCCTAAACCGGACGCAGATGACCTTACAAACCTTTACCAAAACAATGGTTACTTATTCTCTAACATCAATGCTGTAGAGGTTAAAACAGCTAATGATACTATTGATTTTGAGATCAGGATCGTTGAAGGACCTATCGCTTATTTTAACAATGTTACGGTAGTAGGTAATGATAAAACAAATGACCACGTTATTTACCGTGAGTTAAGAACAAGACCTGGAATGCGCTGGAATAAAGAAGAAGTAATCGGTACCATTCGTGAGCTTGGTGCACTTGGTTTCTTTGATCCTGAAACGATTCGCCCGGACGTTAAAAACCCTGACCCTGCAACAGGAACAGTAGATATCGAATGGCATGTAACAGAAAAAGGTTCCAGCCAGATCGAACTTCAGGGTGGTTATGGTGGTGGAGGTTTTATTGGAACACTTGGACTGTCTTTCAATAACTTCTCGATGAGAAACATATTCAACAAGTCGGCTTATAAACCATTACCAATGGGTGACGGACAAAAAATGGCACTGCGACTTCAGGGAAGTACCTATTTCCAAACGTATAGCCTGTCATTTACAGAGCCTTGGTTTGGTGGTAAAAAACCAATACAATTATTCACAACATTTTCACACAGCAAGCAATATTTATACAATTTTTCTAGCCGTGATGTAGACAGGAATAGAAGTTTTACCATATCTTCGATATCTGTAGGACTTTCAAAAAGGTTAAGTGAGCCTGATTTCTATATGAGATTATCGCACTCGTTTACCTTCCAGTATTATGACTTAAATAATTATAACACCGGATTGTTTACCTTTGGTAATGGAACGTCAAGAAATATTAACTATACGATAGAATTGAGCAGGGACAATAGAGGGCGTAACCCAATCTACCCTACTACAGGATCGTTATTTAGTATAAGTGCAAGGGTTACACCACCATATTCATTGTTTAACAACATCGATTATGCTAAGCTTGGTGATAAACCTGAGTATAAATTAAAAAATGATACTGAAGCAATTATGCCGGGCACAAATGGTGTAGGAATTGCACCAGGTGACTATATAGATGCGCAGGGTAATGCATCAAGTGCAGAAAATGCAGCGGTAGACAGAGGTAAAGTAGACCAGAAAAGATTTAACTGGCTTGAATATTATAAAATTAAATTTAAGGCAGAGTTATATACTAAACTCGCAGGTGCTCCGTCACACGAATTAGTATTACGTTCTACAGCAGACTTTGGTTTTATGGGTGCTTATAACTCTGATAGAGGATTAGTACCATTTGAGAGGTTCTACCTTGGTGGAACAGGTCTTGCTAACTATGCGTTAGATGGTAGAGAGGTCGTACAGTTAAGGGGTTATCCTGACCAATCACTATCGCCTATCGATCCTGTTACAGGTGCACAAGTTGGAGCAACGATATATAACAAGTTCTCATTAGAACTTCGTTATCCGATAACGTTAAAATCACAAGCGTCAATTTTTCTTCTTACTTTCGCAGAAGCAGGAGCATCATATGACAAGTTTAAAAATTATAACCCGTTTGCAGTACAACGCTCAGCAGGTTTTGGTTTAAGGGTATTTATGCCGGCATTTGGTTTATTAGGTCTGGATTTCGGTTATGGATTCGATCCGGTTCCGGGAGACACACAAAAATCAGGATGGCAGCCCCATTTCATCATAGGACAACAGTTTTAAAAAATTGGCATGATATTTTCTAATACGTAAAAGGTTATGAAAAAATGTTTTCTTACAGTACTTATTGCTTTAGTCGCTTTAACGGCTAATGCCCAGTCGCGAGGTATTAAAATCGCTTATCTTGACATGAATTATATTCTGAACAAGGTACCGGATTATGCAGACGCTAAAAACCAACTTGAGCAAAAAGCCTCAAAATGGAAACAGGAACTGGAGGTAAAAAGAAATGAAATTAGCAAGCTTAAGGAAAGCCTTCAGCAGGAAAAAGCATTGCTTACAAAAGAACTGATAGAAGAACGCGAAGAAGAAATTGCTTTCCAGGAAAAAGATTTGCTGGACTACCAGGAAAAAAGATTTGGGCCTACAGGTGACCTTGTCACTCAGAAAGCAGTATTAGTTAAGCCTATCCAGGATCAGGTATTTACTGTAGCACAAGATCTTGCAGCGCTAAGAAATTATGATTTTGTTTTCGACAAATCATCAGATCTTACAATGCTGTTTGCAGCAAAAAAGCATGACATTAGCGACCTTATTATAAAAAGACTTTCCAGAGCTACTAAACAAGAAAAGTTAAGCAGTAAAGAAGTTAAAAAAATGGAAGAGCAGGATGCTAAAGACGAACTGGAATCTAATCCTGATTATGCTGAAAGACAAAAACTGCTTGAAGATAAGAAGACAGCCCGAGAAAAGAAATTAGAAGAGCGTAAGGCATTACAGGAGGAGAAGAAAAAAGCTTATGAAGAAAAACGTGAGCAAATGAAACAAGACAGAGAAGCAAAAAGACCGGGAGCTAAGACACCTGCCGCCGAAACTTCTGCAACTCCAGCCACAACTTCTAATGATAAAACAACTGCTACACCTAAAGACAATAAAAAAGGTGAAACAGAGACTAAAGAAAAAACAAAAGAAGCTGTAGTGCCAAAAGAAAAAACTGAAGCACAAAAAGCAGCAGCTGCCGAAAAGCAAACTAATGCACAAGAAGCGAAAGAAGAGCGCGAAAAAAAGATAGCCGATAAAAAACAGGCTATCGAAGACAGGAAGAAAAAAATAGCGGAAGACCGTGAAGCTGCAAAAAAAGCAAGAGAAGAAAAGCTAAAAAATAAAGATAGTGAAACTCCTACTCCTGCACCATCAGGTGATAAACCTACCAACTAGAAACAGAACAAAAACAAAAATTAATAATAAATACTTTTAAATGATGAAACAAGTGAAATCTTTATTAATCGCTGCATTACTTTTCGTAGGAATGAGTCAGACAGTAGCTGCTCAGGCAAAAGTTGCACACATTAATGTAAGTGATTTAATGTCTGCAATGCCAGAAATGAAAGCAGCAAATGCGCAGCTTGAAAAACTTGGTAAAACATACGATACTGAATACAATACAATGGTTGAAGAATTTAGAACCAAAATAAAAAAATATGATGCAGAAGCTTCAACTGTAACTGATGCAGTTAACGATACTCGTCAAACAGAAGTACAGGAAATGCGCGGAAGAATAGAACAGTACCAACAAACTGCTTCTAAAGAA
Organism: Flavobacterium cerinum; assembly: GCF_004028155.1. Lineage (GTDB taxonomy): Bacteria > Bacteroidota > Bacteroidia > Flavobacteriales > Flavobacteriaceae > Flavobacterium > Flavobacterium cerinum. The sequence continues at coordinate 156,053 of NZ_SBII01000012.1, forward strand.
TTACAAGCTAAACAAGAAGAGATATTCAAGCCTATCATTGAAAAAGCTAGAAAATCAATCCAAAAAGTTGCAAAGGCTAAAGGATTCCAATATGTATTAGACTCTTCTATAGGAAGTGGAGTTCTTTTAGCAGATGGTCCTGATTTATTGGTTGACGTAAAAAAAGATCTTGGTTTTTAATAAATACCATTCTTAAAGAATACATACTAAAACGGCTTATCAGCCGTTTTTTTCATTTAACACATCTATCAAAAGAAAATGAAAAATCCGAAAATATTATTTATCACAATACTTTTTTTTGCTGCAGCACATCAACAGGCAGGTGCACAGGCAAAAATAGCCCACATTGATGTTAGTCAACTAATGGCTGTAATGCCGGAAATGAAAGCTGCCGAGATACAGATTGATAAATTAAGTAAAACCTACGACAATGAATATGCTAAAATGGTTGAAGATTTTAAAACAAAGGTGAAAAAATATGATTCAGAAGCAGCAACAACAAAAAACGTAGTAAAAGATGCCAGAAATACCGAACTGACAGAAATGCGCACCAGAATAGATCAACACAAAGAAACAGCATATAAAGAGCTTCAAACAAGGCAGGAAGCCATATACAAGCCAATAGTAGAGAAAGCAAGAAAAGCAATTCAAAAAGTTGGAAAGGCCAAAGGGTATCGATATGTAATAGATTCAACTCTTGGCACAGATGTAGTTCTGGCAGATGGCCCTGATTTATTAGCCGATGTAAAAAAAGAGTTAGGCTTTTAATAACTGTCACTTTCTCAAAATAAAAAAACGACTAATTTTTTGAGTCGTTTTTTTTATATTTGTATATGGACAAAAACATAAACCCTATCGGATTATTTGACTCAGGAATTGGTGGTACTTCCATCTGGAAAGAAATACATACCCTACTCCCTAACGAAAACACAATTTACCTTGCCGATAGTATAAATGCACCATATGGGCAAAAAACCAAAGAAGAAATAATAGAACTTAGTTTTAAGAATACAGAATTTCTTTTAGAACAAAACTCAAAAATAATAGTAGTAGCCTGTAATACTGCAACTACAAATGCAATAAAGGAATTAAGAGCAAAATATGACGTGCCCATCATAGGAATTGAGCCCGCTATTAAACCGGCAGCGATCCATACCAAAACAAAAAGTATTGGAATACTTGCCACAAAAGGCACTCTTTCAAGTGAGCTTTTTTATAAAACGGTTTCTAATCTTGAAGGGATCAATGTAATTGAGCAGGTGGGCTATGATTTGGTTAAATTAATTGAAGAAGGCAAAATAGATTCTAATGAAATAACAGAACTTCTTAAAACATACCTTCAACCTATGATAGAAGCCAATATAGACTACCTCGTGCTTGGTTGCAGTCATTACCCTTACCTGGTGCCTCAGATTAAAAAGATACTACCAGAGAGCGTTAAAATCATAGATTCAGGTGAAGCCGTTGCAAGACAGACAAAATTAGTGTTAGAGAAAAATGATCTCCTGAATAATTCAAATAAAAAAGGGGACCTGAAATTTTATGTAAATTCAGATCCCACGGTATTAGAGTCTATTTTAGAAAATAAATATACTGTTACAAAAAAAGATTTTTAAATCCTATTTACCTTCAAACCATGAAGAATACATTACATAATTATTAGATATTCTTTCAATTTCTCCTGCAAAATCTGAAGCACTAATATCTTTTACCTTTTTTGCAGGAACACCTGCATATATAGTACCTGATTCAACAACTGTATTCTGTGTAAGCACTGCGCCTGCTGCAATAATAGAATTGCTTTCCACAACACAATTATCCATCACAATAGCTCCCATCCCAATTAGAACATTATCTTTTATAGTACAGCCATGCACAATAGCATTATGTCCTATTGACACATTATTACCAATCTCTGTGGGATGCTTTTGATAGGTTGCATGAATAACAGCCCCATCCTGTATATTAACTTTGTTTCCAATTTTAATATAATGCACATCTCCCCTTATTACAGCATTAAACCATATACTGCATTGAGATCCTAAAGTAACATCACCTACTACAGTTGCATTTTCTGCCACAAAACAATCTTTGGGTATTTGCGGGTATTTCCCATTAACTTCTTTTATCACCATATCTGTTTTAAAAAAAATCGTCCCGATAAAAATATCGGGACGGAATTAATAATATTACCTTATAATTAATTAACTGCTGGACAATTACAATCGTATTTCTCCCTTTTGCAGAATAAATTAAGACCAAGAGTTATTTGATGGAATCCGCTATTGTCAAACCTTACGTTACCTGTTAAGTAAGAATAAGTATAAGACACCATGAAATTTTTATAATTTACACCTAATATAGGAGTGATATATTGTAAGTTTTGATCTTTAGTTCCACTTCCTGACACATATTGAGCGCCATCTAAACTTCTTCTATAAGATAAACCTCCCCATATTCTTCCAAAGTCCATTTCTTTATAAAGCTTAAGGTTAACGTCAATAGTTTTTTCTTTAGTTTCATCAACAGCCTGGAATAAAATCGATGGCTCCCATTGTAATGATTCCTGGAAACCAAAAACATAACCTACACTAAATAAATACTTTTTAAGGTTATCACTTTCAATATCTGTATAAATATCCCTTTTACTTGCAATAACATTCTTAACAGTAAAATGAGCATAAAAATCTAAATAGTGGTAAGAAGCACCAACATCAATATTAAAGTATGAATCTTTTTGTTTCATCCCTCCATCTACAATTGGATCAAATTCAGGATCAAATTTAGTTTCATCAAGACGACTGGAAATAAGACCTCCACTCATACCAAAAGATAATTGGTTAAGATCATAGTCACTTCTTGAAAAACGTATATGGTGAGCATAAGTTAGCTTCGCCCCTGTTTGAGAATGGTATCCATTCTTATCATTAAAAGCAATTACTCCAATACCAGACGAAGGTCCCACACTTCCGTTGAAACTTAAAGTTTGTAGTTGAGGAGCATCATCTTGGCCAAACCATTGTTGGCGCGCTGTAAGCCTTATTTTTGCGCAATTTGCAGCTCCAGCCATTGACGGGTGGATAAGGTAATAATTATCAGACAAATAATCTGAATATACTGCAATACCTTCCTGTGAAAAAGACAGTTGTGTTAATAACAATCCAAAAATTAGGTAAATCTTTTTAAAATTCATGTTGACCTTTTCGTTTAATGAGAAATGCGCTTTTTGTTAGACCATTCTGGTAATTAGTGTCAAATAATATTCCCATTTGCACCACAGGGCTTTATCCCCTGCAATACTTTATTATCCAGTAATTTTCCATAGCGGTCAAATATATAAATTTTTGCGTTAGGTTGGTAATTTAATCATAAAATATTGTAAAAAATGCTGTCATCTCTGACAGCATTTTTTACAATAAAGACTGTTATTATCGCTTAAGCGAGAAATGTGCTTTAAATTCTTTGTTTATCACGGTTGTTCCCACAGTTTCAGGGTAGGTAACAGTGAACCAGTAATCGGTTGCCGGTACCGGGTTACCGTTAAAGGTTCCGTCCCATCC
>NZ_SBII01000013.1 GCF_004028155.1 Flavobacterium cerinum
CCCAAACTCTACTTTCTTTAAACAGCCTTTGTCCAAAACAAAGCTGTTGGTGGTTATAATAAATCTGAAATTAAAATACAGATGGACCTAGGTGTCAGTTCTCAATTTAGCACAGACTTGGTTGGAGGTTTATGTGTATAGAAAATTGTCTTGTATTCATTTTGACTGTGCCGGTTGATAAATAGATTCAGGAGTAAATTATTGGTATTCAAATTTTTATTTTCTGTATATGTTTGTTGTTCTTAGAGCATAATCAAGAAATACTTTAGAGATCTTTTATTTATTGATTTTATCTAATTCGGTGGTTTTAAGAATATTTTGATTAAAAATGCCCGAATATTCTTAAATTTTACAAAATATCTCTTTATTAAATAATTTAATTATTAATTATATTTTAACATTATTTATAATTATATGTTGATATTTTGTTTAATTTTAAGTAATAATTCTGTTAAAATAAAGTTTTTTACATAATCTAATATTTGAATATTATTGGGTAAAATAAATTGCAATATATTGATTTTTAGATAATTAAGCTTTTTGTTATTTATTTAAAATGTGAATATTGTAGAATAAGTCGATGAAGTGTTTTTGTAACTGTTTAAAAATCAACAACTTGTTGTTTATTATTTTTATTATTGCAGTATAAAGTGACTATGGAAACCTGATTTATCTGTAATAGTTTAATTGATGAACAAGTCAGGTTGAATGCTAAGGAAATTTACTACTATGAAAAATTTTTACACCTTACTACTCTTTGTGCTGTTTTTTACTATTACAGCACATGCACAGCTATCAGATTTTAATTTACATCTTACAAAGACTAATGAAACATGCTTAGGGAATGGTTCGTTAACGTTCACTGTAACGAATAAAACTCCAAATTCTTCTATACTCTATAAGGTATATCTTTTACCAGATGCTACTAATCCGTTTACGGTATTAAGTAGTAATACTTTGGGCAGCCTTTCTGCGGCTACTTATAAAGTTGTTGCTATACAAACATTGGGTAATTTAATGAATCAGAAGGAAAAGACGGTTACTATAAGCTATGCTATTGTACCATTTGTTATTGATGTAACTACTTCAAATCAAAATTGTGCCAGTGGTGGTAATTTAATTGTTATAGCTACATCCGGAACGGGAGCGTCATACGAAATCATATCCGGGCCAGTAACGAGACCTATGCAAACATCAAATGTTTTTATTGATCTACCCGCAGGTACTTATAATGTTCGTGCATTTAATAATTGTGGTGTAGGTAAAGTGAAAACCTATACATTAACAATGTATTCGAATGCTTTATCTATTTCTGATCCTATTTACGCTGATGTTAATTCACCTGTTTGTGATTCTATTAAGGTAATGCATAACATTACGCCTACTTCGGGTATTATCGCTTACCCAGTCTCAGTTGAGTGGAGATTGGCTCCTTTAAGCATTGGAGGAGTGCCTATAGTTTTTAATGAAACTTTTGCTACCGGTGATTCGAGTATTTTAAAGCCAGCTATGGTTATGCCACGTTATCTAACAGAGTCTTATTCTTATGATATCTCTGTTACTGATAATTGCAGTATTCTTTATGAAAGAAAGAATAATATGGTTGATCCAGGTATCGATATGTTATTAGAAACAGGCAAGGCTCCGTGTGGTAAGAAGTTTATTAGGCTTACTGCCGCCAAGTATACAACGTCATATACTGTTAACGTTGTAAGTGCTCCTGCCGGATTTATTCCTTCAGCTTTTAATCCAACTCCTAATGGGCCATTTACCGATGATATGATTCATTATGGAAGTGCAACTAATCCTGTTCCTTTTGGACAGTATATATTGGAAATAACAGATCTTTGTGGTCGTAAAGCTATAGATACATTATCGGTTGAATTTGTTAAGCCAGATCCAACTGTATATGCAGCCAATAATGGATGTTTTTCTCAGTATGGCAGTATAAATATTAGTGTTGCCGAATCTAAAATCGTATTGGCTACTATAATAGGAGCACCCGCTACTTATACTGTTCCATTACCAAACAACATTTTTCAAAATATAACTCTTGATGGAAAGATTGTTCTTAAGAATATGCCACTGGGCTTATATACAATAACCTTTGTTGATGATTGTGGATTTAGTTATCAGGTTAAAATAGAAGTACCACCTTATCAGGAACAACCTTTTATGCTTTTATCACTGCCCTCCTGTATTCCTGATTTTGGAACTGTGATGATGAAAAGTGGAAACGGTGTTCTTACATCGGTTACTATTATTAATGCGCCTTCATCTTTTGCACATCCTTTGCCTTATAATGCAAGCGCATTCATCGCGGGTAATGGAATTTTGTATATGGATAACCTGCCTCCGGGTAACTATACCTTTCAGGGTACAGATTTTTGCGGGTTGGTAGTAGAGAAAAAAGTAACTGTTGAAGGATATACTTTGCCTGTTGATAGCTTTATTTTTACACCTAATTGCGGTGCCTTTTCTGTAACCATGCAGGATAACAGCAATGGTGCTGAAGCAGTAGGTTACTGGCTGCAATATTATAATGAAGAGAATGATACATGGACTAACCCTTTTTATAATGAAGTATACGTTGAGGGAACGGTACCAACGGGAACTACCGGTATTGGATTAAATAATAATCAGACCCGTAATAATTTGAATTTTAATGGAAAATTCAGAATTATTAAAAAATTTGAATGCTATGGCAACGCTACTGCACAAATGACAATATGTTTGAGTGTGTTGGGTGAATTTACTTATACCGAAGATCTGGCTATTACAGCTGCTTATACTTTAGCATGTAAAGGAGAGCCTACCAGTGTAATACTTGAAATAAAAGGTTATCCTGTGGTATATAAGATCAAAGAAAAAAACGGACAACCTTTTGTTGTAGATAATGGACCGAATAACATTTTTACCAATCTTGAGCCTGCAGAATATTTATTCCAGATTGAAGATGCCTGTGGAAATATTGATGTTAAAGGGTTTAATGTACAAACATTACCGTCTATTGCCGATGCTGTAAAACCAAGTGACATGATCGTTTGTACTGAAGCGGGTACGATGAATACTTATCAGTACCATTTAACGGATCAGAATGCTGCAATATTAGGACCTCTTCACAGTGCGATGTATACTATTACTTATCATTTATTGCAGGCTGACGCCGATAGCGGTTCGAACGCACTCCCTGAGTACTATAGTAATGTTTCTAATGGACAGATTATATATGTAAGGCTTATACATAATGAAATTGCTTTGTGTCATGGTACTACGTCATTTAAATTGTTTATTGGAGAATATCCTGAACCTAAAATATATACCGAAGGCGTTATATGTAATGAAGGTACTGTTGCCATAACGGCAGAAGGTGGATTTAAAAGCTATTACTGGTCTAACGGAGAAACAACAAGAACGATTTATGTTAGTAAGCCGGGTATTTATACAGTAACTGTTGAAAAAGCATACGGAGACAGAACTTGTGCAGGCACCGGAGAAGTAGAGATTATTACATCTGTTACTCCTTCTATTGTTAAGATAGATATTGCTGACTGGACAAGAAATGAAAACATCATTACTGTACATGCTGAAGGTTCCGGTAACTATGAATATTCTTTAGATGGCAGAAATTATCAAGTAGAGAATGTGTTTACGGGCCTTGAATCTGGTGTGTATCAAGTGTATGTTCGCGATGGCAACGGCTGCGGTGAAGTTAAGGAAGAGGTAGTACTATTAAATTACCCAAACTTTTTTACGCCTAACGGGGACGGTTATAACGAAAAATGGCGTATTGAATATTCAATTAAAGAGCCTCACATGAAAGTGTATATATTTGACCGATACGGTAAGCTTATTACCGGTTTTGGCTCAAACAGTGAAGGGTGGGATGGTACACTTAATGGCGTTCCTTTACCATCTACAGATTATTGGTTTGTGGTTACCCGTGAAGACGGTAGAGAGTTAAAAGGGCATTTTTCTATGTTACGCTAATTAGGTATTGATTTCCAGGTCACGAATATAATCTTCGTACTCATAGAAAAAGCGTTCAAAAGCATCCATCTTTTCATTGAAGAAATCAAAGATATCATTCCAGGTTGCTTTGTTGTAAAGGCTTATACCGGTTTGCTCTACCCATACACGGCTAATTGCTTTTCCGGTTTCAAGGTGAAATTCTTTTTCAATAACAGCATCCGGAAGAAACTCACCCAAAAGAATGTCTTTAAGAGAGACTATCTTTTCAAAATAGATCTTTCGTTTTTCATTTTCTTTAGGTTCGATATCTAGAAAAACCTGTGCTTTTTTATTATCTATGTAGAATTTAAAAGTAACATCTTTAATTTTAGTGTCATACAAAAGCCATTTACGTGGATAGGCATCGGCGAATGCCGTCCAGAATTCTTTTTTTATAATTTGTGCTTCTGCTTTACTGAACATGGTGTTTACTTTTTGTGGTATTTTTATTTAAAGTATCTTTATGATAAATAAGATATATTAAAAAATGCTTTTTACCGAATTTATAGAATATCTGCCAAAGATACTAAAACAAGAGCTTCCGGCTATTACTGCTCATGTAAAAATGGCTCCGTTAGAAAGACTGCCTACACTGGATCCTGAATATTATAAGAACAATAATCCTAAGATGTCGGCAGTGATGATGTTGTTTTATCCTAAAAACGAAATGGCACATCTTATTCTTATAAAACGAAATAGTTATCCGGGAGTACATTCATCTCAGATATCATTCCCGGGAGGTAAAGCAGAACCTGAGGACGCTGATCTTGCCGCTACAGCAGTAAGAGAAACTTTTGAAGAGATAGGCGTACTGCCCAATGCTATTGAGGTAATAATGCCTTTTTCCGAAATTTATATTCCTCCCAGTAATTTTTTAGTAGCTCCTTTTCTTGGGGTAACGCATAATGAGCCTGTATTTATTCCGAATCCAGATGAAGTAGATGCGCTTATCCACCTGCCTCTTGATGTGTTTTTAGACGATTCGATTGTTATAAATACAGCGTTACAGACATCATATTCTCAAAGGGTTACTGTACCGGCTTTTAAGGTAGACGAACATATTGTATGGGGCGCAACTGCAATGATACTTAGTGAGCTTAAAGAAACGATAAAAAGGGCGCTTTAATAGCGGGGTTTTTGTAAATTTGCAGCTTATTTTGTTACTATTATGGGTTTATTTAAAAGAAATCCCTTCGGTCATATATTGTTTCTAAAAAAATGGCTTATCCGTATTTTTGGAGCATTAACACACAGGCGTTATAGAGGTTTTAATGAGCTTCAGGTTGATGGATCCGAGATTATCAGGGCATTACCTGATACAAATGTCTTGTTTATATCCAACCATCAAACTTATTTTGCTGATGTTGTTGCGATGTTTCATGTGTTTAACGCCAGCCTTAAAGGGCGCGAGGACAATATAAAGAACGTAGGGTATCTATGGCATCCAAAACTAAATATTTATTATGTAGCGGCTAAGGAAACGATGAAAGAGGGGCTGTTGCCACGTATTTTGTCGTATGCAGGTGCTATTACAGTAGAAAGAACCTGGAGGGCAAAAGGTAAAGAAGTACAGCGTGAGGTTAATCCTAACGATACTGAGAATATAAGGATAGCGCTTGAAGACGGATGGGTTATTACATTTCCGCAGGGAACTACCAAACCGTTTAAGCCAATTAGAAAAGGGACAGCTCATATTATCAAACAATATAAACCCGTTGTAGTGCCTATTGTTATTGATGGTTTTAGAAGATCATTTGACAAAAAAGGCCTTCGTTTGAAAAAGAAAGGAATACTCCAGTCTTTTATAATAAAAGAGCCGCTTGTAATTGATTATGAAAACGAAACGGTAGAACAGATCGTAGAAAAGATAGAATATGCTATAGAGCAGCATCCCTCTTTCCTTAAAGTTATTCCGGCAGAAGTAATAGAAGACCTGGAAGAGCTTAACAAGCAGAGACAATGGAATTATTAAATAAAAAAGAGAGGCAATTGCCTCTCTTTTTTATTTAACTGGTTCTACCTTATATCCTTTTTTTCGTAATAGCTTTATCACGCCTTCTTTACCTACCAGATGAAGAGCGCCTACGCCGAAAAATGTAGGGGTCTCTTTGGCAATTTTATCTATCCTTGAAATCCACATTTTATTACGGTTTGTAATTAAAATACCCCGATATTTTATAAACAATATATTTTGGGTCTCTTTAGTTATCTCTACTAGTTTGTTGAGATCTTTATGGTCATAGGCATCGAGCATACTTTTATATTCCGCTATGTCTTTTTCAAAGCCGCCATTAGTAGTCCGTACTATTTCCTGCATTTGAACTTCATAAGGAATATCCTCAAAAACTTGCATTTGCTCCTTTACGGTTTCAAGGCCATAGACCTCTTCTTTTTGCGATTTAGTAACTGTTATGAGTTCTCTTTCATACGATTGTACCGGGCAGTCTATAATCTTCGAGTAAAACATGGTAGTTAACATGAAGGGCTTGTATTCTTCAACTGTTGTGAGATTCAGGTCAAAGTTCTTCTTTACATAATCACGTACTGTTTTAAAATCCTCAGGACTAATTAGCTGACTCATTTTTTTACCATCTTTCATAAATGCCTGTGCCGACATTTCTTCCGAAAGGGTTGGACTGTCCATATCGTATTCCAGATAAAGCTGTTTTGTTTCATCGAGTGCCTTAAGTATGTTTTTATCCAGAGTGGCATCACATGATATATGTACAGTACCCATAAGATAAGATGGTTTCTTTAAACCATTACCTGAAATTTTCCAGAGTACTGCATTATCCAGTTTTTGTGCGCTTGCAAAAGCACAGCAAAGACTAATAGCTGCAATAAATGTTTTTCTCATAATTAAAGATCTATCTTTTTAAGCTCGTTGTAATTTTTTATAAGCCGTTTCAACAGCATGCCATAAATAAGCTTATAGAAAAGCCAAATGACAAATGCAATTACAATAATAAATATCACTACTGCTGCAAAGTAAATTAAATACAGCATTGCTATTTTGCCATGTTCTTCTGCATCATGGCGCAGTGCAAGTATTTGTGGTTCATTATTAAAATAAATAATAAACAGGATTATGAATAACGTAATTACGAAACCAATCTTTACGAAGATATAATTGGAAACAGTTTTTCGTGTTTTAAGTATGTTTGCCATCAGGTTCTTAACCTGATCTGTCGTGGTGATTTTTTTATAGTTGATATAGAACTGGCAGAAAAAATAAACCATGATTCCGTAATCTATAACGGTGATACCATAAATGGCATACTGACTTAAATAACTTTCTACCATTTGTGTATTTGAGTTATCGCTTAATAGCAGTGTAAGGGCTAAAAAGAAGGCAAATTCACAAATGCTAATAAGGAATATCCACTTTACTACCGAGGTAGAATTTTTATGCAGCATGGCATAAATTTCCTTCTCAGAAACTCTGGGGAATTTGTCTTGGTTTTTTTTCCAGTCTTTTTTTAATAGATCTAACTCTTCCATTTCCTTTTACGGATTTAATATATTCTTAAGTTTCCCTTTTATCCTGTTCATTTTCACTCGCGCATTTACTTCGCTAATACCCAGTGTTTCGGCTATTTCGCTGTAATCTTTGTCTTCAAGGTACATGAATACCAGGGCTTTCTCAATATCGTTAAGCTGCTGTACTGCCTGGTACAGCAATTTTATATGTTCTTCTTCTTCGTAGTTGTATTCGTCCTGATCAATTTTATGGAGTTTATTATCAAACTCAATTGTACTGATTGTCTTGGTCTTTTTTCGGTATAAGGTAATGGCTGTATTTAGTCCTACCCTGTATGCCCATGTAGTAAATTTAGAATCACCTCTAAATTGAGGAAATGCTTTCCAGAGCTGAATTGTTATTTCCTGAAACAGGTCTTTATGGGCATCTTCACTATTTGTGTAGAGCCTACATATTTTATGTATCAGGTTTTGGTTTTCCTGTAACTGTTTAACAAAAGACGTTTCAAGCTGTGAACTCATACTACATAAGTATATAAAAAACGCAAAATGTTACAACAGGACTTACAATTCTTTATCATGATAGTAATTTACCAGAAGTCCTACAAACTTACTGTAGGTTTCTAAACCATCTTCCTGACGGTTTAATTTAAGGAAATTATCATAAATATATTCAAAAATTGTTTCAACAAACGATTCGTGTTTTTTGTTGAATTCTTCACTTTCTTTAAAATTAGCAAGTATGCCGGGCAGTATAAGTGGTTTAAGGCTTAAGGCTTTATTTTTGTCTATTTTACCAATGTTACGCAGGCAGTATTTAAGCGCCAGTGTATATCCGGAATATTTAAAATAAAGATCATTGTTTTTTATGGATGCCATATAGCCAATAAAATTGGCTTCACTTTCGCTGGCATAACCAATTTGGTGCGACATCTCGTGGCAGGTGGTTGTAGGTAAATTATATAAGGGGAGTTTACTATTAACCTGAGCTTCGTTAGTAAATGGGTTTAAGTAACCGCCAAATCCCATATAAGAGAGGGGTAAACTAATTAATGACGATTTAGTGCTTTCATGTTTAAAACCAAAATAAGGATACTGTTTTTCTAATGCCGCGTAACCATTTAAGGAGAGGTCATAAATTTGCTGTACAGTATACGGGTTTACAACTTTAAGGTTGTCGTTCTTCTCAATTAACCTGTGGGTTTCGTTGGTCTTTTCGATTAGTTTTTTAGTAAAAACAACAAGTTCATCGGGAGTGTATTCTTTACTGATGCCCATTTTTTCATGCAGTGGAACCCTGTGGTAATTTACAGCCCATAAAATATGGAACAAAAAGTAAAATATAGCAAAGGCACTAAGTACCGACAGGATATTGTTCTTGTATTCTTTTTTCCAGGTTTTTCTTTTTTTCCAAAGCCATCGGAAAACAAAGAACAGGACTATGCCGTAAATTATATCGCCAATTGAAAACCCAAATAGTCCAAAAAAGATCCTGGAACCTTTAGACAGATAAGGGAAAAGTCCGTTACTGTAATAGCGTTCTACAAATTCCGGAAAAAGTGACAACAGCTTTATAATAATGATTTGCAGGAGCAAGAGCAGGGGCAGGATAAATTTTTTCTTCATTTGCCGAATTAAAATCGATAGTGATTGTAAATATAAGTAGTATTTTTGTATAGATAAACACAAATTAACCTATGAAAAAGTTAGATGCCCCAGAGAAGGTTATTTTTATTTGTGATGGTAAAAAATGCGGTGACTACAGCAAAGAGATTCGCAAAGACTTTAGGATAGAACTTAAAGACTGCGGATTGAAGAAAGTGGTAGAAGTTGTCCGTATGGGATGCAGTGACAATTGCAAGCACGCCCCTGTAATTGCCATTCAGCCTAAAAATATATGGATAGGCGAAGTGACAGAAAAAAACATACCTTCAATAATTAAAGACCATTTACAAAAATAATGTTTGACTTTAGGCTCAAGGTTTTTTACACGGTTGCAAAGCGGCTTAATTTTACTAAAGCAGCGAGCGAACTGTTTATAACCCAGCCGGCTGTTACAAAACACATACAGGAAACAGAAAAACATTTTAATGCCAAGCTGTTTGAACGCAATGGCACAAAGATAGCTTTGACTCCCGCAGGCGAACTATTACTACAGCATACCGAAAAACTCTTTAGCGTTTACCGCGATCTTGAATTCGAAATGGGCAGTCTTGCCCAGCACCATAGCGGTATACTCCGTATAGGTGCAAGTACTACCATAGCACAATATATACTGCCGGCTGTTCTGGCAGTTTTTCATAAAAGGTTTATCGATATACAACCACAGCTCACCATTAATAATACCGAACTGATCGAACTTGCTTTACAGCGCAATGAAATTGACCTGGGTATTATTGAAGGGCATTCTAAGAACTCATCGTTTAAATACACTCCGTTTATTAAAGACGAACTGGTGCTTGTTGTGCGAACCGGCCATCCATTGGCTAAAAACCAAAGTGTTACATTACAGGAGCTTTTAAAGATCCCTTTACTGCTTCGCGAACCGGGATCAGGAACATTAGAAGTAATTGTAGAAGCCTTAAAACCATTGGGTATAAAATTACCCCAGCTTACTGTAGAAATGCAGTTGGGGAGTACAGAGGGGATGAAACGCTATCTCCAAAATTCTGATGCAGCAGCTTTTCTTTCGGTGCATTCTATAATAAGCGGATTGCAGCAAAATCTATTCACCATTATAGATATTGAGGGACTTACCATAGAACGTAATATGTACTTTATACAAAAACATGGCGAAGAAGGAGCCTTACCGGGTTTGTTCATGGATTTTGCTTTTCGTTATAACTTTAAGTAATCGGTTATTATAAAAAACGATTTCGTTACTGTTTCAATGTATCGGAAATTTGTACTCATAATTAATTGAAGTTATATTATGAGTTTAGCCGAAACGCCTCAAAATACTATCCTAAGTAAAATACTGTTTATAGCCGCAGCACTATTTTGTTTGTCGCCTTGGGCATCGCCTCCTTTAGCCTTGGTTATTGGTATTGCTATGGCATGGATGGTGGGGCATCCTTATGCTAAGTATAATGGTAAGGCAACTCAATTTTTATTAAAAGCTTCGGTTGTTGGACTGGGCTTTGGAATGAATGCCCACAGTGCTTTAAAAGCTGGGAAAGAAGGCATTATTTTTACGATAATTTCTATTATCGGGACTTTTATATTTGGTTATCTGTTAAGTAAGATCCTTAAGATCGAAAAAAAGACATCCTACCTTATATCTTCCGGGACTGCGATTTGTGGAGGTAGTGCTATAGCAGCCGTTTCTCCCGTAATAAAGGCAGAAGAAAAACAAATATCTGTTGCATTAGGCGTTGTGTTTATCCTTAATTCGGTAGCATTGATATTGTTTCCTTTTATAGGGCATAAATTGCTGCTTAGCCAGGAACAGTTTGGGTTATGGAGTGCTATTGCCATACACGATACCAGCTCTGTAGTAGGAGCTGCGGGAAGCTATGGCGAAAAAGCGTTGGAGATCGCAACTACTGTGAAATTATCCCGTGCTTTGTGGATAATCCCGATTGCATTCTTATCGGCATTTTTGTTTAAAAACAAAGAAGCGAAGATCAAGATCCCTTATTTTATTGGACTGTTTATACTGGCGATGCTTGCCAATTCTTATATTCCTGTGGTTAAAACAATAAGCCCGTATGTGGTTACTATTGCAAAATCAGGTCTTACACTAACACTATTTTTAATAGGCTGCGGACTTTCTAAAAAGGTTCTAAGATCTGTAGGGTTCAGGCCATTTGTACAAGGGGTATTGCTATGGCTTCTAATTTCTTCGGCAGCCTTGGGAGCTGTGCTGTTTTTTGCTTAAATCGAATCCTTTTATTCTATACCACATCTGCTAAATTGTTTACCTTTGTGGGCATAGCTTAAAATCATTAATTAAGAATACAAAATAAAATAGTTATAATGAGCCAGGAAATAAGAAACCTGGAGCCAAAAGCGCTCTGGAATAAATTTGCCGACCTAAACGCGGTACCGCGTCCTTCTAAAAAAGAAGAAAGAGTAATTGCTTTTATGAAAGATTTTGGAAAGCAGTTAGGACTTGAAACTATCGAGGACGAAGTAGGTAACGTAATCATTAAAAAGCCTGCTACTAAGGGCATGGAAAACCGCAAGATGATTGTAATGCAATCGCACCTTGATATGGTACACCAAAAAAATACTGCTACCGTTTTTGATTTTGACACCCAGGGTATCGACATGTATGTAGACGGCGACTGGGTACGTGCAAAAGGTACAACACTTGGTGCTGATAACGGATTAGGGGTTGCTACTATCATGGCAATACTTGAAAGTAAAGACATTCCGCATCCTGCTATCGAAGCTTTATTTACTATAGATGAAGAAACCGGAATGACGGGTGCTATGGGACTTAAAGGCGGATTGCTTGACGGTGAGATATTATTGAACCTTGATACAGAAGAGGACGACGAAATTGATATCGGTTGTGCAGGTGGTATCGATGTTACTGCTGTAAGAGAGTACCATGAAGAAGAAGTTCCTGAGAACTCTGTAGGATATACAATTACGGTGAACGGACTTAACGGAGGTCACTCCGGTATAGATATCCACAAGGGTTTAGGTAATGCGAATAAGATCATGAACCGTTTATTATTTGACGGTTTTGAGAATTTTGGTTTACAGATCGCCGAAATTAACGGAGGAAGCCTTCGTAATGCAATACCACGTGAGAGCTTTGCGAAAGTAATTATCTCTGAAATCTTTGATGAAGCTTTTGTTTTTGATATGCAGGAAGTAATCAACGATATAAAAGCAGAATACAAAACAACCGAGCCAAACCTTACAATTACTATTGAGAAAGGCGACCTGCCTGCTAAAGTAATGGAGCTTGGTGTTCAGGAAGGTTTAACACGTGCAGTGTATGCTGCTCATAATGGTGTATACCGTATGAGCCCTGATATGGAAGACCTTGTAGAAACGTCTAACAACATTGCGAGAGTTATCGTTAAAGACGGTAAAATATATGTTGGATGTTTAACACGTTCGTCTGTAGAAAGCTCTAAAATGGACCTTGCTAATGCATTGCGTTCTACTTTTGAGCTTATCGGATGTGAGGTGTCTCAAACGGGATCTTACCCGGGATGGACTCCAAACGTGAACTCTCCAATTCTTGAAGTGCTTAAAGAAATATACGAAAAGCAAAACGGCACTAAACCTGCTGTGGTTGCCTGCCATGCCGGACTTGAATGCGGTATATTAGGAACAAACTATCCTGATATGGATATGATCTCTTTTGGACCTACTATTAAAGGAGCTCACTCTCCGGACGAAAGAGCAAGTATTAAATCGGCTCAAAAATACTGGAAGTTCGTTCTTGAAATATTAGAGAATATACCTTCGAAATAGTCATAAAGCAAGACAGGCTGATGCCTCAGAATAAATTTAGAAACCCACTTAAAAATAAGTGGGTTTTTTTATGGAAAATAGCAATATTATGATATAATTTTAATACGATTTTACGTTACTACAAAAACTACACACACCATGAAACACATCTTCTTGCTGCTGGCACTTTCGGCAGCATTTTTCTCCTGTTCACACAAACCTGAAAAGGTTGAGAAAGCCTTTTATTACTGGAAAAACAATGAGTATTCAATGGATAGTGAACGACGGGAACTAGATAGTCTTGGTGTGAAAAAACTATATGTAAAATTTTTTGAGGTAGAGGACGATGAGGTAATGGGAATAATACCCGTTGCGAAGACTGATCTGCACTTTTATAATAATTCAGACAGCCTGAAAATTGTACCTACTGTTTATATTCGTAATGAAGTATTTAAAGGGGTTACTCATGGCGCACTGGATTCGCTTGCCGATAATGTAAACTTTCTCATCAATAAATATATGACTGATTATAAGTTTGAGCGTATTGGTAAGGCAGATGAATATCAAATGGATTGTGACTGGACATTGAGTACTAAGGATAATTATTTTTATTTTCTGAAAAAACTTAAAAAGGTATCAGAGAAAACGATTAGTTGTACGCTTAGGCTGTATCCCTATAAATATCCTGACAAAATGGGCGTGCCTCCTGTGGATAAAGCTATGCTGATGTGTTACAACCTGATCGATCCATTGGCTAAGAATAATAAAAACTCTATACTTGATGTAGATGAGTTAAAGGCCTATTTAAAGACAGACACTAAATATCCGCTTAAATTAGATATTGCCCTGCCAATATATTCCTGGATGCAGGTGTACCAGAATGATCATTTTTCTAAAGTGCTTTATACTAATACTACTACGATAAAAGAGATACTCAAACCTGGTAAGCCCTTATGGTATGATGTAAAAAAAGATACTGTGATCAATGAGTTTTATTTAAGGGCAGGAGACAAAGTTAAAATAGAGGAAGTCAGCACTGCCGATCTTCACAAAGCTATTGATGAACTAAAAAAACACATACAATTTGCTCCCGATATTACTGTGAGCCTTTTCCATTTAGATGAAGAACAAATAAGCCGCTTTAGCCATGAAGAAATTAAATCTTTTTATTCTCGTTTTACTGAGTAGCAGTATTACTGCCCATGCCTGCGGATTTTATCCTTATTCTGATGAGATTCGTTATTGTTTCTTTAAACCGGAATACTACGGTTATAAATCTTTTTCAGAGTTTTTTTATACGGCAAACTATTTCGAACCTAAAGAGATTTATGAGGAAGGTGAGAATTCGCCTAATGAGGAGTTTTGGTTTCGCTACTGTAAAGGAAAAGTTCCTATAGCTGCAATCAGTCAGGCTGTGTACGAGATCAATCAGGCTGATTTTAATAAGAATTCGCCAAACGCAATGGTAAAATACTTATTTGACAGCCATGATACAGCGGCTATAGACTATCTTAAATTTGCTAAAAGCTGCGAAAACCTTAATGTTTTTTACAGCGATCCGTGGGAGCGAAATGAATATGCAAAAATGCCTCAAATAGCTACACACATTAGGAAATCTCAGGATTTAGCGACGAGTGTTAAAAATAAAGAAATAGGTTTAAGGTATGCTTTTCTGGCAATTCGAATGGCTTTTTATAATCAGGATTTGGCATTGGTAAAAAAGCTGTACGATCAGTTTTTTGCTCATACCCAAAATAAAGAAATGGTGTATTACTGGAGTCTTCATTTTAGGGCATTGACAGAAATAGATAAACCACTGGCATTTTTTTATGCAGCTCAGGTATTTGCTAACTCTCCCGAAAAACGCTTTGCGATATATAACAATATTAGCGGTACTGTTCCAGTTACTGATGTATTAAAATATGCAGTGACTCAGGAAGAAAGAGCTAACGTATATCTTATGGCGGGCATTCATAGGCCGGATAGGGCATTGGAAGAGATAAAAGGAATGTATAAAAATACTCCGCATTCTCAAGGGGTTGCCTTTTTGTTGCTGCGCGAAGTTAATAAGATAGAAGACTGGGTACATACACCTTATTATTCTCTCTTCGCACCGTCTGTACAAAATGGTTACGATGAATATAAAGAGGGATCTATAGCTAAGGTTTTGAATAGAGTTGCAGATGACAGGATGTATGCCGCTAAGGTTTTACAATTTGTAAAATCGGTAAAAGATAGCGGTGTGTATAATCCTGAATTTTGGGAATTGGCGCAGGCTCAACTCGAATTCATGACACAGCAGTATAGTGATGCATTAAAAACCATTGCAAATGTAGAAAAAGGTCTTGATCGTAATAATGATGTTTATAACGAATTACAGATGATAAAAGCTTTGGCGCTTACAGCATCACAGCCTTATGGCAGAGCGGTTATATTAGATGAAATAAAATCCATTGTTCTTAAAAATAAAAGTGATCAAAAATTTCTTTTTGCTTTTGGACGTGAACTTGAATATAAAGGCAATACCAATGATGCCGCTTTGATTTATTCGCAATTAAGCGATGAGGAAGAAAGGGAATATTCTGAAGGGGAGTATGTAAATGCTGCTTTTTGGAAGACTTCTAGAAATAATGGTGATAACTATCATGATTTTTATACAGATTATTTTGGCTACATCAATGGCTATTATACACCGGAACAAATTGCTGGAGTTGTCGAAGCTATAGAGAACAGTAGGGATACAGATAGTTTTTCGGTATGGAAATACAGTGTGCTTAAAGACCGTCTTAATGAGCTTTATGATTTGCTCGGTACAAAGTATATAAGGCAGAATAAGTTAGCAGAGGCGCTTCCCTGTTTTAAAAAAGTTGCCAAAACCTACATGAACGGTAATTTAGCATTATGGGAACGTACCGAAGATTATTGGAATGTATTCGATAAAAATCCATTCTACCAAATCAAGTATACACCTAATTTTATACCGGTTAAGGACAATATAAAACTTAATAAATATACGGTTACAAAACAGCTCATTAAATATATAGAGAAGGCAGAAAATCCTAAAGAAAAAGACAGGGATTATTATTACTTTCTTGTTGCCAATTGTTACTACAACATGACCAAAAATGGTAATTCATGGATGATGAGACGATATAATTGGACTAGTGGTTACACCACAACAATAGTAGAAGACGAAAAAGAGTATAATGAAGGACTGCTTGCGCAGAAATACTATAAGCAGGCATTAAAACATGCAAAAACAGAAAAGTTCAAGGCATTATGTTTTAGGATGCTTGCCCATTGTGCAGGAGAGGAAATTGGCAATCCGTATTCTAAAATACTCATGACTGAATATCCTCAGGAATATAAAGAACTTAATAACTGTACACGTTTTGCAGATTATTTTAACGCCCGCAGATAAAACAAACCCCTCGATTGCGAGGGGTTTGTTTTATAGAGAATTAGTGATCTTTGTTACATACTGTTTTTAAAAATTACAGCCAAATCACTTTCTGTACACTTTCATGAGGCGCACTTATAATTTGGCCATAAAGTTCAGGGCGTCTTGCGTTCCTGTAACGATGCCCGCCTGCGCTTGTTAGTTTTTCAGGATCTAACTCGGCTATTGTAAAAGAGTCTTCAAGCTCACGGCATTCGGCAATTATATCTCCATAAGGGTCAATGATCATGGAACAGCCATTTTTTAACTGATCATCATCCATACCTATAGGATTGGAAAAGACAGCATAAACGGCATTATCATAAGCGCGTGCAGGCAACCACTTCATAAGCCATTCCCTGCCTTTTGGCCCGTCAAATTCTTCGCGGAGCTGCACTGCATTGGCTTCTTTATCTTTCCATAATTCCGGATCAACAAATCCGGCACCAGGGCGTGTTGATGGCGTGCACATGGTAACGTGTGGCATGAATATAATTTGAGCACCTAATAAGGCCGTGGCGCGAACATTTTCGATAATATTATTGTCGTAACAAATGAGTATACCGCACTTCCAACCCCGAATATCAAAAACAGTATAGCTTGTTCCCGGAACAATATTCGGGTTAATAAACGGATGGAGTTTTCTGTGTTTGGCTATCAGTCCGGTTTGGTCGACACAAACGTGTGCCTTATAGATATTGTCTTTTTCATCTTTTTCGAACAAACCCGCTAAAATGGTAATTTGGTGTTTTTCAGCAATAGCTATTAGTGCCTTAATACTTGGACCATCCGGAATATATTCTGCTAGCTCAAGCATTTGTTCTTTGCTGAGGTTTCTGGCAAAGGTATATCCTGTAATAGAGCATTCATGAAAGTTGATAACATCGGCACCTGCCAAAGCTGCTTCTCGTGATAGTTTTTCTATTATACTTAGATTATAAACTTTATCGTGGCTTTTGTTTTCGAATTGGGCTGTGGCAATTTTTAAATTTTTCATCGCTTTGATCTTGTAAGTTGATAGTGCGAAGATGAAAAAAATGTAAACATGTCTATTGTAGAAAACCGACAAAATTATTTATTGCAGCGCAAGGAAGTTAACAGCTAGTAGGTTATTGTTTATTAGGTATTGAAGCGGCGTTAGGCCTGTAAATTTTTTGAAGGAGTTGTTTAAATGCGATTGGTCATAATAACCAGAAATGTAACTAACATCTGAGAGGCTTAGTGTTGGGGAAATATGTTTCATGTTCTTAAGTAAATGCTGAAACTTGATAATGTCGGCAAACTTTTTTGGACTTAGGCCAATGTGTTCCCGGAATTTTCGTTCCAGCTGTCTTTCTGTAGAAGGGATGTCTTTTAGCGTTTCCGTTATAGTGTTCATGCCCTTTTGAGCATAAATTTGTTGCAGGGACATGGATATTATTTTGTCACTGTAGGAATGTTTTAGCAGCCTCTTTAAAAGAAAATCTTCAATAGCTGTAATGGCGATATTATTTCCTGAATAATTTTGTACTTGGTCTATTAATATACGACCCGATTGTCCGGCAAGATCAGTAAAAGAGATGGTTTCATTGGTAACTTCAAAAGCAGGAACAGCAAATAATTTGAATAGGGCGGATGGCTGCAATACCACAATGAGCATATCCATTTCGCTTGCAGCCGAGAGGGTATTGAATTGTGTTATCTGTCCATATACAAAGCATTCAGGCTGAATAGTAAGATTACCATCTTTGCCGCTTTTTTGCCGCAGGGGAGCCTTTCGATGAAAAACAATGCCGGGACTCCCATCAGAGAACATCCTGAAATCAGGGTTTGTGCCAACGTTATTTGAAAGGATCAAATAATGCCGCACAATGTGCTGCAAAGATGGGGATGGGGCTATCTGCATTTTAAGATAACTGTTATTCTATGTCGATATTGTATTTCTGTAATAATCCCGGAGTACCCTGTAGTGAGAATTTTGCTTTTTTAAGACGGTTCTTCTCAGGATCTAAAGCATAATTTATGGCCGATCTAAAATCTGCTTTTTCCAGAATAGTGTTCTCAAAAATAGCATTGCGCAGGTCACAGTCCGTAAATAAAGCGTTTGTTAAGTCGGCCTGAACAAAATCAACCTCCTGAAGATTGCATTTTTTAAAACGGATGTTCTTTAGCTTAAGATTATAAAAGGACGACAGGTTAAGTTGGCATTCTGTAAACTGCATGGTCATTAAAAAAGGATCGCTTATGCTGAAGTTGAACCCTGTCATCTTACAATTTTTAAAATCGATTTCTTTAAAAGCAGTGCCTTTGGCATTCACCATACTAAAGTTACAATCGGTAAAAGTACATTCGGAAAAAACAATACCTGTAATATTTGCCGATGAAAAATTGCAGCTATTAAAAGTACAATTGTCATATTCTGCTAAAGGTAATGGGGCTGAGGTATAATCCTGTCGTTCAAAAACAGTATCCTGTATAAAGTTCATAGGGTAGTAGATATTTCGGCTAAATTAATAAAACACCTTTTAAGAGAACAGCTTTACCAGGTTAATTGATGATAGTATTTATTGATACTATATGATAGAGTTTATTGATAGCAATTGCTAACTTATTGTGTATAGATTTTTTAGCTTTTTATGAAAAGAAAAACCCCGCTTAAAGGCGGGGTTTACTATTGGGGTAAGATGAAAATTGAGATTATTGTTTTTTCATTGCAAATTTTTCGGTGGCAGGTTTGCCTTTTTGTGTACCGAATATCTCTGCTACAACTGAATCATTTCCAATTTTGTTATATACTATCTTGTTTGGATAGTCGTGTGCCGGGTTTTCAAAAATAATGGTAGTATCACTTATGGATGTCATATCAAACCTTACCGGTTTTTCGTTGTTTTGCCCGGGAACAGATACTATATAAGTTAATTTGTCATTTTCCTGTACCAGATCTACTTTTTCTGAAAATACGGTGTCTTTTCCGCCTACAACAAAATAGGTTTCACCTTTATAAACAGAATCGTTGGCTTTTGTCCAGGTTTCGGTAAGGCTTCCTTCTTTAGAAGTATGTCCCCAATTACCAATAAGCCAGTTGGTTTTATCCATATGTACATAAGTCTTAACTGGTGCTGAGGTTTTTGTCTCTGTTACTTTTGTTTCCTGTTTGCAGGAGAACAGGCTGTATAGCATTACTGCTGATAAAATTAAAGTAGTTTTTTTCATAATTGTTTGGTTTGCTTTATACTGCAAAGATGAGGTTTGGCTAAAAGCAAAAATTGTAAAAAGGCGACATTAGTCGGTAAAGCTAAAATGTTTTACCATTTCCAGATTTTCAGAGAAGTACTGCTTTGGGTTTAAGCCTGTAAAATCTTTAAAGTCTTTTATAAAATGTGCCTGATCGTAAAAGCCGCCTTCGTAAGCTACGGTTGTAAAACTTTTAAACTCTTTATTTTCTATAAGCTGTAATATATTCTGGAACCTAATAACACGTGCAAGCAGTTTTGGAGAAATGCCCACGGCTGCTGTAAACCTGCGTTCCAGTTGTCTTTTACCTATTTCAAGTTCGTCTGCAAGTCTATCTATAGATATGGCGCCGATACTTTTTTCCATGGCATCTACACAATACTCAACAGGGGCATTGTCTATTTTTAATGCCTGTCGCTTACTTAGCAGAAATTTTTCGAGTACAATTATACGCTCATGATGGTCACTACAGGAGAGCATATCTGTTTCGAGTTGTTCACCATCTTTTCCCCAAACTTCACTCATAGTGAGTAGGTTTCCGGTAAAAGAATCGACATCAAAATCGATGAAAGGCTGCAATCCGGCGGGATGAAGCCGTGCACTAAATACGGATATTTTGCCGAGCGCCTGCAATTCAAAATAAGTTTTAAGCTGTCCGTGTACAAAGCAGGGAGGCTGTATATGGAAGTCTACATCGTTATCAAATTTTTTAAACTTGTCCGAACAGTTAAAAATAAGCTCAATGCATCCGTCGGGAAAAATTCTTTCCCTTTCATGCGGGTCTTCATTATCTGTATTGTCAAGGCTCCAGTACTTGCGTACCTGTTTGGAAAGAGCAGGAGAAGGTGTGTAAACTTCGTATTTCATATGCTTTTAAAAAGGTAAATATATGGCTTTTAGAAAATAAAACAGCAGGTATAAGGTACCTGCTGCTGAAACTAATATGATCTGGGATGAGGCCTTAAAAAGCTGCCATACACATTTCATTGTTGATGCTAACAGCTGCCTTAGTGCCGCCTTCTACAGCTGTAACTACTGCACGGGCAGGAGTAATGCAGTCTCCGCTGGCATAAATACCGGGAACACTTGTTTTCTTGAACTCATCGACTACAATAAATCCCTGTTCAGTTAAAGTGCAGCCTAATTCCGTGGGTAAGCTGCTGTGTTGTTCTATCGGTATTTTTGCATACATAGCTTTAAAGGGGTGGACATCACCATTTTTTAGAGTAACGCTCTGCAAATAACCCTTTTCGTGCTGCAGGCTGCTTATCTCGGTTTCAATAATTTTAATATTGTGCTTTTTAAACTTTTCATGCTGTTCCTGGGTAAGCGTTGATTTTCCGTTAGTAAAAAGTGTAAGGTCTTTTGTCCACTGCATTAACATCTGACCCATATGATAGGCTATATCTCCATTGGCCATAAGTGCTGTTTTTTGTCCTTTAACTTCATAGCCATGGCAGTAAGGGCAGTGAATTACAGATATCCCCCAGCATGATGAGAAACCTTCGATATTTGGCATAATGTCTCTTACACCACTGGCAAATAATAGCTTTTGTGCTGAATAGTTCTTACCGCTTTCGGTAGTGATTTCAAAACCTTCTGCGGTTTTTACTGCCTTAATAACTTTATCATTCTTAAAAGTTATTGACGGATATTTTAATACCTGCTCTTTTGCTTTCTCTGCTATTGCTGCGGGTGTTTCGCCATCCTGTGTAAGGAAGTTGTGCGAGTGTGGTGTCTGGATATTGCAGGGCTTACCAGTGTCCAGGATCAGGATAGTGCGTGAAGCTCTTCCTAAGGCCATGCCTGCTGAAAGTCCGGAATAGCTGCCTCCAATAATAATAACTTCGTATGTGTTGTCTTTCATAGTTTTAAATATGGATTGTGTTAGTAATGTAACTGGAAGGCAAACTGCTGTTGCAGCGAGGCTTCCAGTTTTTATAAACTGTCTTCTGGTTGCTTTTTTGAGGCTCATAATTTGGCAAATGTAAATAAATTTCGTATTATTGCAACATGATTGCATTAATTTATTGCAATTTAATTGCGTTAACGAAATGAAGAGAAGAAACACCCCCGCAAAAAATACGATCCTGACGCTGCTAAAGTCGGCGAATGCTGCAATGAGCCAGGAAATGATTGAGACCAGTATTAAAGGAGAAATGGACAGGGTTACTATTTACCGTGTGCTTAATAGCTTTTGCGAAGATGGTATTACCCATAAAATACTTGCCGATGATGGTAAATATTATTTTGCGCTATGCCTTAGCTGCAAAGAAGAAGAGCACGATCATGACCATTTTCATTTTAGATGCATTACCTGCCAAAAGGTAGAATGCCTTGAAGAACATGTTGCTCTAAAACTGCCTCAGGGTTATGTTCAAAAAAGCATTACGAGCTGGGTTACGGGGTATTGCAGTGCATGTTCATAAAAGGAACAGTTTTTGTATTACACATACTATATTGAGAATCAAAAAAAATACGTAATTTTGCACCTCCAAATAAGGAATTAAAAATATGTTAGACAGGTTACAAATAATAAAGCAGCGTTTTGATGAGATATCAGACTTAATAATCCAACCGGATATTATCTCTGATCAAAAACGTTATGTACAGTTAAACAAAGAATATAAAGATCTTAAAGCCCTTGCCGAAAAGCGTGACGAATACTTAAAGCTTACAGGTAATATGGAAGAAGCCAACGAAATTATTGCCGATGGCAGTGATGCCGAAATGGTGGAAATGGCTAAAATGGAATTGGATGAAGCCAAGAAAAGGCTTCCTGAACTTGAAGATGAGATTAAATTCTTACTGATACCGAAAGATCCTGAAGATGCTAAGAATGTAATGGTAGAGATCCGTGCCGGTACAGGTGGTGATGAAGCCAGTATATTTGCAGGAGATCTTTTCAGGATGTATACAAAATACTGTGAAGACAAAGGCTGGAGAACCAGTGTTGTAGATATGAATGAAGGAACATCGGGTGGTTTTAAAGAGGTGATCTTTGAAGTTACTGGTGATGATGTTTACGGAACACTTAAGTTTGAAGCTGGTGTACACCGTGTTCAACGTGTACCGCAAACGGAAACTCAGGGTCGAGTACATACTTCTGCTGCTACAGTAATGGTGCTTCCGGAAGCTGAAGAATTTGATGTACAGATTGACATGAATGATGTTCGTATTGACTTCTTCTGTTCTTCAGGACCAGGTGGACAGTCGGTAAATACAACAAAATCTGCTGTTCGTATGACACACGTTCCTACAGGACTTGTAGCACAGTGTCAGGATGAAAAATCGCAGCACAAAAATAAAGATAAAGCTTTACAAGTACTACGTTCACGTTTGTATGAAATGGAACTTGCCAAGAAGCAGGAAATTGATGCAGCAAAACGTACCTCTCAGGTAAGTAGTGGTGACCGTTCGGCTAAGATCCGTACGTACAACTACTCACAAGGGCGTGTTACCGATCACAGAATAGGATTAAGTATGTTTGACCTTGATGGTTTCATGAACGGAAACATCCACAAAATGATCGATGAACTTCAGTTAGTAAATAATACAGAGAAGCTTAAAGAAAGCGAATATTAATATCAATCCCGCTCCGGCGGGATTTTTTATGATATTTTAAATCTAAAGTGAAATGTTATTCTGAGCGATTTGCAACGCGGTCAAACGATCTCGGGTAGAGATTTCTTTATCTGTTCGAAATGACAGAACAAAATCTGTATTTTTGCAATCGTAATTATTAAATCAAACTGCCCAGGCAGCAACCATAAATTTGTAGCATGACAACAGAGCAGCTTTATAGCCAGATTCAGCAAAAAAAATCATTCCTGTGCATTGGCCTGGATGTAGACCTTACCAAAATACCACAACATTTATTAGCTACTGAAGATCCGATCTTTGAGTTTAATAAAGCGATTATTGATGCTACTCATGATCTTGCTGTTTCCTATAAACCTAATACTGCTTTCTATGAGGCATACGGACTTAAAGGCTGGATGTCATTAGAAAAAACAATAAAATACCTTAACGAAAAGCATCCTGAAATATTTACTATTGCTGATGCGAAACGTGGTGATATTGGTAATACATCGACCATGTATGCTAAAGCATTTTTGGAAGACCTTAATTTCGATTCGGTTACTGTTGCACCTTATATGGGTAAAGACAGTGTTGAACCGTTTCTTGCTTTTAAAGATAAATTTACCATTCTGCTGGCCTTAACATCTAACGAAGGTGCTTTTGATTTTCAAACGAAAACAAACGGTGAGCAAGAACTATACAAGACGGTTTTAGAGACTTCTAAAAACTGGAAAAACAGTGAAAATTTAATGTATGTGGTAGGAGCTACCAAAGCGGAGTATTTTACTGAGATCCGTAAGATTGTACCAAATAGTTTCTTACTTGTGCCCGGAGTTGGTGCTCAGGGTGGAAGCCTGAAGGAAGTATGTAAATATGGTATGAATGATACAGTAGGTTTGCTTATCAACTCATCAAGAGGTATTATATATGCATCTGCCGGAGAAGATTTTGCTGAAAAAGCAAGAGAAGAAGCACTTAAAATGCAGCATGAAATGGAAGCTTTGCTTAAATAAAAACGGTTTGTCATTCTGAACATAACAAATTGAAGTTGGAGAATCTCATTACGATTTCCCCGCTGCAGTCGAAATGACAAAGTACTACTCAAAAAAATGAAAACATATACGGATCAAATAGGTAATACTATAACGCTGGCTGCAACGCCAATGCGCATTGTATCTCTAGTACCTTCGCAAACTGAATTATTGTTTGACCTGGGATTGGAAGACAGGCTTGTGGGAATTACCAAATTCTGTATGCATCCGTACCATTTAAAATCGACCAAAAAGATAATAGGCGGTACTAAAAAAGTGCATGTAGAAAAAATAAGGCTCTTACAGCCGGATATTATTATTGCCAACAAAGAGGAGAATACTGAGGAGATCGTTGAAGCAATGAAAGAAATTGCACCTGTATGGGTTAGTAATATTGTTACTATTGAAGACAATATCGAGATGATCGAAGAGTTGGGTAAAATATTTGCAGTACGCACATCGGCAAGGCAATGGATTGATAAAATAAACTTTGGCCTTGAAGATTTTAAAAAATTTATAAGTGACAAAGAAGTAAAAAGGGCAGCCTATTTTATTTGGAAAAATCCATATATGGTTGCCGGTAACGATACATTTGTAAACGAATTGTTGAAGCTGAATAAGCTGTCTAATATTTATCAAGCGAATGAAGGCCGTTATCCTGAAGTAATTGTCCAGAAGATGAAGATACAGGGCGACCCGCAGGTGTTGCTATTGTCATCTGAACCTTTTCCTTTTAAGGATGAAGACGCTTTCGAACTGGGACGCCACACCCACCATGCACAAACTATTTTTGTGGATGGCGAGATGTTCTCATGGTATGGAAGCAGGCTGGTAAAAGCATTTCCTTACTTTAAACAATTGCGCGATAGGCTGGTTAACGATTAATTTTTTAAAAGTCTGTTGCGAAAGAAATAAAATTCTATATTTTTGAATTCTGGATTATATAACTACACCATGAAAAATATACTTACACTCTTATTTGCTTTTATAGTATTTGGTCTTACTGCTCAAACTAAAAAAATGGTTCCGGGTAATCCTGCCATTGAAACCAAATGGATCAAGAATGAGAAATACCAGATGTCATGGATGGCTCTAAGAGGTGAAGCAGAAAAGTATATAGTGGCGAGGATAAACTATCAGGTCGTTGCCGGCCCGAACAAGTTATCAATATTGAGTAGTGTTGACGTTAATAAGGCAACAACAAAATGGATAGATTCTACCATTGTGGCTATACCGTCTCTTAAGCCAATACATCATTATTCTGATAACTTAGAGCGAGGCGTTTCTTTATATTTTGGTAAAAAAGTTACCGGGAAATATGAAGACAAAGCAACGAAGCAGAAATCTGTAATTGATGATGCGGTTACAGGAGAGTATTTTGATAGTAATTTTTTACCTTATTTAATACGATTGCTGCCACTTAAAGAAGGATATACTCAGGAAATAGTTACGTATGACTATAGCTCTGCAAAAAAAGGATTGCTTACGGTTTCCATTACAAAAGTAAAATCGGGTACTTACCAAACTAAAAAAGGAGATGTGCCTGTATGGATTGTAAGTTCTGTAGAAACGATTAAAGGCCAGCAAAATAATGTTGACTATTACATTGGAAAGAAAGACAGAGCGTTTTGGAAACAGGATATTTTTGATGGCTATCAAGCAACGCGTATTGAGCGTTTGGAGTATTAATTATTTAGACATTTCCTTAAAAAGACTCACGTATTCCTGTGGCGTTTCAAGATCTTCATAACCATTTTTTTTAATCACTCTTCCATTTTTGTCTAACATTACAAAATAAGGGAAGAAGCCGTCGCGGTTATATCTTTCGGCAAGTATCATTTTTATATCGTTCACATTGACGGGTTCAGGAATACCTTTTTTCTGAAGAAAATCGGCGCGCAATAATACCCAGTTTTTATCGGCAGCAGCCTTGAACTCTTCACTTGGCCAGATTTCTTTCTCCATGTACATGCAGGGCATACACCAGTCTGATCCTGTAAAAACCAATAGTATTGTTTTGTTTGAGGCCGCAGCCTTTCTTTTTGCAACATCCAGGTCGGTATTCCAGTCCTGGGCAAATACAACCCCATGCATTATAAGGCATAATATAAATACGCTCTTTTTCACTTCTCCTGATTTTTGGCAAAAATAGAAAACTAATATCTTTAAAGGACAGGATATTAAATAAATTTACCAAATAATAAAACCACTGTTTTATACAGTGGTTTTATGTTGGTTATCAAATGCCTATCATTATTTTTTAACGATAATGCCTTTCCAATCTTTATAATGATAAGTAAAAATTAATACTGCTATTACTAACGGTATACCTGTTTCTACTAATTCATGAGGTCTGTTGTCTACAAAAGCATGCAGTAAAAAAATAGTAATAATTACCGGTAATAAAACAATTACGCCAAGAAGCCTTGTTCTTGGAAATACAAGCAATACTCCTGCAAGCACTTCAAGGAAGCCTACAATTTTAGTAAAACCCGACCCACATAATGCAGACATAAGGTTCATGTATTCCTGTGGCAGCGTACTGTCCGGCCCATAAACTTTACAAGGTGATAAAAAATGCTTGTCTACACCTTTGTAAATAAAAAATATACCTAATGCAGCACTTAGTATCGCTACGAGAATTGGTAAGAATGTTTTCATAATAATGGTTTTATTGGTTGAAATAATAGAGGTCAAAAATATTTAAATAAATGTTAAAAATAAAATTTATTTAGACTTGTTACAAATAGAAAAATAATTATAGCTTTGCCGCATATTTAAATTATATGGGACAAAAATTACAATTAGCTTTTATATTGCTTATTTCAGGTGCTTTTGGTGCCTATTCTCAAACTACTGACAGCTTACTGATCAAGAAGATCAAGGAAGAGGTCAAGAAAGAACTAAAGCAGGAAATGAAGGCAGAGTTTGCCAAAGAGAACAAAACTTTATTTGACTGGAGTAAGGTAACACTTAGTGGTTACGGCGCTGTGAATTACTATAATTATACGAAGTATGATACAGATCCGAACATTAAAGATAAGTTTGACGCCGAGCGTTTAAACTTATACCTGGGTTATATTTTTAACGACTGGATAACTTTTAAATCGGAGATTGAATTTGAACACGGCGGAACCGGTTCTACCATTGACCTGGATACTCAGGAAGAGTTTGGAGAATATGAACAGGAGATCGAAGCCGGAGGAGAGGTTAAGATAGAACAGATACACATCAATTTTGCTATTCGTCCGTACCTGAATGTAAGGGTAGGTAAAATGAAAATACATTTTGGACTTGCTCAGGATCTTGACCGCCCAATTAATTACTTTACCAGCCACAGACAGGAGATGGAAAATGAAATAATTCCTCTTGGATGGTATGAGCATGGTATACAGTTTCACGGTACTTTCCTGAAACGTTTAAAATATGAACTTTCTATAACCAGTGGTCTTGATGCTACAGGTTTTAGTTCAAGAGGATGGATAAAAGACGGCTACCAAACCCGTTTTGATATGGAAAATGCCAATTCGCTAGCACTTTCGGCTAGACTGGATTATAAATTCGGTAAGAATAAATACACTTATGTTGGTGCTTCTGCTTATGTAAATGATGCAGCTGCAAACCGTCCAAAAAACGATATGAGCGAGAGTGCTTATGTTACTATTTTTGAAGGACACATAACGTATGATGAGGATTACCTTCGATTTAATTCTGTTATTATGTGGGGTAACCTTGAAAACTCTAACATTGTGAGCAGAAAGAATGCAACACTTTCAAACAATCTTGGCGTAAAAAGAACACCTGTAGGTAAAAATATGCTGGGCTTTTCTTTTGAGGGTGGATATGAAGTACTGCACTTTATAAAACCGGGATCGAAACAAAAAGTATATCCGTTTGTGCGATATGACTATTATGATACAATGCATCAGGTAGAAGGTAACGTAGTAAGAAAACCAAGATGGGAGAGAAGTGCCATCATGGGAGGTTTCAACTGGTTTGTGCATCCACAGATTGTTTTGAAAGCACATTACCAAAACAGGACATTAGGATCAGATCATTATGACCTTGTAACATCGCTTAATACAGGTAGAAAACAACAGGAAAATACCTTCTCTATGGGAATTGGTTTTTCATTTTAAACAAGAACAATCTAACACAATTATAACATGAAAAAAAGAGTATTCAGCTTGGGCCTTATGGCAATGGCAGCTACTGCAATCGTAGGCTGTAGTAATAACGATGATTCAGAAACGGTAGATACTAATGAAAAAGTATTTACAGAAGTTTTAACCGGTGTTACATCTGATGTGATCACTGCTACTTATAACGAACTAAACGAAAAAGCAAAATCATTACAAACTGCTGTAAATGCATTGGCAGCTACACCAAACGAAGCGAACCTATTGGCTGTTAAAGCAGCATGGAGTGCTACAAGAGCGCCATGGGAAGAGTCTGAAGGATTTCTTTATGGCCCTGTAGATACAGGAGGTATTGATCCTGCAATGGATACATGGCCTGTAGACGTTAGTGCTATGAATGCTATTCTTAACAGCAACCAGGCAATTACAGCATCTTTAATCGCGGCAAACAACGAAGCAAGAGGTTTTCACCTTATTGAATTTTTAGTTTGGGGTGTAGACGGAAACAAAACGGCAGCACAGCTTACGGCAAGGGAAATTGAATACCTTAAAGCAGCAACTGCCGATTTACATAACAACACACAAATTCTTTATGACGGCTGGAAAACATCAGGAGGTAATTTTGGTGCTAACTTCATTAACGTAGGTGCAGGTAAAAACTACCCGTCACACAAAGCTGCATTAGAAGAAATTATTGAAGGTTTGATCACTATCGCTGATGAGGTAGGTAATGGTAAAATTGAAGATCCATTAAACTCTGAAGGAGGTACTCCAAACGCAGAACTTGAAGAATCTCGTTTCAGCAACAACTCAAAACTGGATTTTGCTAATAACATGAGAAGTATCCAGAATATTTACCTTGGTGATTTTAATGGTAACAAAAGTAAAGGCTTAACAGATATTATAGCGCCTAAAAATGCTGCTCTTGATACTGAAATCAAAGCAAAAATTGCTGCTGCAATTACTGCTATTGAAGCTATACCCGGCACATTTAGCAATGCTATTCATAACAACAGGCCTGCAGTAACAGCTGCACAGCAAAAAGTAGGTGAACTGCAGCTTTATCTTGAAAGCACAGTAAAACCATATGTTGCAGGACTATAAGAACGTATTATTTTTAAATTCAGAAGAGTATCTTTGCGGGTACTCTTCTTTCTCATTATATGGAAATGCTTAAAAAGCTCTTTGTAACATTAATAGTATTGCAGTTTGTTTCGTGCCAGAGTGACGATAGCTCAGATTATAAAGCGATCGATCTTTCAGAACGTTTGTATGCCGGAGGCGGTACTACACTTTTTTCGGTAACGAGCAATGCTTACAGGACTCCTGCACCTAATCTTGCGGCTGCCGATATGGCGATGCACCTTATGGGGGATGTCGATTTTGAATCGGTATTTGTTACTGCACCCTCAAGTATCAATCAGGGACTAGGACCAATATTTAATAACTCTTCCTGTATTTCCTGCCACCCACGCGACGGCAGGGCTCCGTTTCCAACACTTTTATCGGCCCGTAGCGGATTGCTGCTAAGAACGAGTATGTTTGGCACGGATGAACATGGCGGACCTGTTGCGGTTCCCGGATTTGGAGTACAGCTTCAAAATCAGGCAATTTTTGGCTATAAGCCAGAGGTTACCTATAGTGTGATTTTTACCGAAATTAAAGAAACCCTAGCCGATGGTACTGTAATAACTCTACGAAAACCAGCATTTTCAATAGCCAACAGCTATATGCCAATGCCGGGCGGAGCAATGCTGTCGCCACGTATAGGACCTCCTGTTTTTGGATTAGGATTACTGGAAGCCATTCCAGAAACCGATATACTTGCCATGCAGGATATAGCCGATGCTGATGGTAACGGAATATCAGGAAAAGCAAATTATGTTTGGGATCCGTTATTAAGGCAGACTATATTAGGACGTTTTGGATGGAAAGCGAATACAGGTACTATCCGCTCCCAATGTGCTGCTGCCTATGTTGAAGATATGGGGATAACCAATGTTATTTTCGATAAAGAAACCGGACACGGACAAAGTAACGGTAGTGATGGTCTTGGCGATGATCCTGAGCTTGCCGCTGCGATTTTAGACCAAGTGGTATTGTATTGCAAAACGCTTGCTGTACCGGCTCCCAGAGGCATAGAAAATAAACAGGTTAAAGACGGTGCCGCAATTTTTGAAAAGATTGCCTGTGCACAGTGCCATAAGCCTCAGCAAAAAACTGGATATAGTGAAATATCGGCGATATCATTCCAAACATTCTATCCATATACCGATATGCTGCTTCATGATATGGGCGATGGTTTAGCAGATAACCGACCGGATTTTCTGGCTGGAGGAAGTGAGTGGAAAACACGTCCGCTTTGGGGTATCGGGCTAACACAGCTTGTAAACGGGCATACCGATTTTTTACATGATGGCCGTGCCAAGAACCTTACCGAAGCTATACTTTGGCATGGTGGAGAAGCCCAGCAAAGCAAAGAAAAATTCAAACAGCTTTCTAAAAAAGACAGGGAAGCACTCTTAGCTTTCTTAAATTCTTTGTAATAGTAGTTTTACAAAAAAATAAAATGCCGATAGACAACTATCGGCATTTTTTCTAACTAACCCTAACCAAATGTGTGAAAACCATTTATTTGCATATGCAAATTACTTAAATTATTTACGCAAGTATGTTAAGGCAATGTTAAGTCTATATTATTGATAATTACAAATTTAACTATTTTTTATCCTGAGCAGCAAAGACTTTTTTAAGCAGATCTGTCGTTCTCGAAGATAGGTCAGTCCTTATATTTTTTTCTTCTACAGAAATCATTTTGAATACCCCGTC
Organism: Flavobacterium cerinum; assembly: GCF_004028155.1. GTDB lineage: Bacteria > Bacteroidota > Bacteroidia > Flavobacteriales > Flavobacteriaceae > Flavobacterium > Flavobacterium cerinum. The sequence goes on from NZ_SBII01000013.1 coordinate 31,143, forward strand.
CATCGCTTTATTAGTTACATAATCTGTTAGATTTGGGTTTACTTTTGTTACCAATGGCAGGCTGTTGTATCTGGTAATAATTCCTTCCCAAATAGCATCTGCACCTACATTACTTAATGAAGTTTGTACCACCGGACTAAACTTAGCATATAAAGGTTTTGTAGTAGATGTTTGTAAATAAGCAGTAGCAGAGTTATCTGCTCCCATTAATATACTTTTTGCATCTTTAATGGTCATGCTTGTAATAGCATTAACAAAAATTGGAGTAGCTTCCTTTACGGCATCTTCGGCAGCGCGGTTTAATACTTTAATACCTTCATCTGCCATTTTAGACAATCCGAACTGGCGTAATTTTTTATCTACCTTCTGTAATTCTTCCGGTAATAAAATTTTCACAGCTTCATTTTTGTAGAAACCATCTTCGGCAGTAAGTTTAGTTACCTGCTTGGTTACACCTTCTTTTAGGGCAGCTTTAAGTCCGGCTCCAATATCAGTACTTGTTAACGAACCTTTTCTGGTTTTAGTTTCAACTTTAGTTTTAGCTTTATCTATCAGGCCTTTTAATTGTGCATTAGCTCCTGCAGGTACAAGTGTCATTATCATCAGGGAGAAAAAAAGTCTTTTCATAGTGTTCTATTGGTTTTTTTGTCAAATATAAACAAAAACTGTTCCACTAAAATAGATTCTAACTATGCTACTATAACTATAATTTAAGATATTGTGTTAATTTATATGTAGTTATGTTCGTAAATTTGGATAAAACAGCTAACTAATAACTTAAAATTTTATAGAGTATGGCACATAATAAACTAACAACAGCATCGGGCAAGCCATTTGCAGAAAATGAGAATTCACAAACAGTGGGGCCAAGAGGGCCTGTGTTGTTACAGGATTTTATCCTGCATGAAAAGATGGCACACTTTAACCGCGAGCGTATTCCTGAGCGTGTAGTCCATGCAAAAGGATCGGCAGCATATGGTACATTTATTGTTACCCATGACATTACAAAATATACGAAAGCTAAAATATTTTCTCAGATAGGTAAAAAAACCGATATGATACTGCGTTTCTCTACAGTAGGAGGAGAGAGAGGATCGGCAGATACAGAAAGAGACCCGCGTGGTTTTGCCATGAAGTTTTATACCGAAGATGGTAACTGGGATTTAGTAGGTAACAATACACCGGTTTTCTTTATAAAAGATGCTAAGAAATTTGGCGACTTTATACATACACAGAAACGTGATCCGCAAACAAATATGAAATCACCTACCATGATGTGGGATTTCTGGTCACTTAATCCAGAAAGCTTACATCAGGTATTTATCCTTATGAGTGACAGGGGTACGCCTTATGGTTTCCGTCACATGCATGGTTTTGGCAGCCATACCTTCTCGTTTATCAATGCACAGAACGAACGTTTTTATGTGAAGTTCCATATTAAAACGGCGCAGGGCATCAAAAACTTTACCGATGCAGAAGCTGCCGAAATGAAAAGCAGGGATATGGATTTTGCACAGCGTGACCTCTTCGAAAATATACAACGCGGTAATTTCCCGAAATGGCATTTTAAAGTTCAGATAATGACGGAAGCCGAATCAAGAACATATCATATCAATCCGTTTGACCTTACTAAAGTTTGGCCGCATGGCGATTATCCGCTTATTGATGTGGGAACTATAGAACTTAACCGTAATCCGGATAATTATTTTGCTGAGGTAGAACAGTCTGCATTTGCTCCCGCTCACGTGGTAGATGGTATAGGCTATTCTCCCGATAAAATGCTGCAGGGCAGATTACTTTCTTACCCGGATGCACACCGCTACCGCCTTGGTGCTAACTTCGAACAGATACCGGTAAACCGTTGTCCGTTTGCAGTGAACAACTATCAAAGGGATGGTGCAATGAGGGTAGATGGTAACGGAGGAAGCGCACCTAATTACTTCCCGAACAGTTTTGATAATATCGTTGTGGATGAAAGCTACAAAGAACCGGCATGGGATCTTGACAGCAATAGAGCCGACTGGTATGACCGTAATGCTGAAGGCGAAAACGATCATTACACACAACCTGGGAATCTTTTCCGTTTAATGGACGATTACAATAAAAACAATACCATTAATAATATCATTGGTGCTATGAGCGGTATTGACGGACCTAAACGTGAAGAGATTATCAACAGGCAGTTGTGCCATTGGTTTAGAGCGGATGTTAACCTTGGTATGGCGATAGCAAGAGGACTGGGTGTAAATATAGATCCATCGATGATGAAATAATAGATTTGATTTATAATAAATAACCCTCTCAGAATTCGTTTTGAGAGGGTTTGTTTTTGTTATTTATGTTTAAATTATTTTATTTTATTTTATTTGCTTCATCTTCAAATAACTGCCAATATTAAATATCACGATAGAAACAAATATCAGCGAATATGCCAGTATTTGGGTAAGCGTGATGTCTTCTTTGTAATATACTATGGCAAGTGTAAATGCAATAAGTGGGTTGAGGTAGATAAGTATCCCCACTGTAGAGGAATTAATACCTTTTAGCGCAAATAAATTCAGAAGCATAGGGATAATAGTATACACTACTGCAATTATCAATATATAACTGTAAAACGTTGTTGACGTAGGTACTGTGCCGCTATAAAATGGGTAAAACGGCAGCAATATTAGAGCTGTAATAGAGATTTGAAGCGTAAGCAGTAGAAATCGGTCGATGGCGCCTATTCGTTTTTGAAGCACTAAATACAAGGCATAGGTTGCTGCAACAATAAGGCTGTATATAATATCGTTAGCGTTATTATATGACAACAATACACAGCTGGTAATGCTTAAAAATACAGCAGCCCATTGTACTTTAGTTAACTTTTCTTTTAATATAAAATAAGCAAAAACGGTAGTTAGGATAGGGCATACGAGGTAAGCAAACGAAGCTGCTTTTACGCTTATGTGGTTCATTACATAAATAAAGAAAAACCAGTTGGCACAAAGCAGTAAAGAACTGCCTACGATCAGGAAGATGAGGTTCTTTCTTTCCGGCTTGGGCATTTTTAGGAAATCCTGTTTGTTCTCCAGTAGAATTTTCCTCCTGAAAAGGAAATTAAAAACGATCATAAGCACAGCACAGGTAAAAACCCTGTAGAATAAAATGTCTAAAGAAGGGTATTCGTGAAGGGGTTTTAATCCAAAGCTAAAAAATCCCCAAATTATAAATGCTGTAACAGCGGCCAGGTAGTGTTTTGGGAGTTTCATTAGCGTAATAATTTGGATACAAAAATAATCAATAATAGGATGTTAGGCTTTGAGAATGCCCAAGTTTTTTTGAATGCCAAATTTGTGCATGATTCATAAAAAAAGCACCTTAAAATCTAACTTTTCTCTGCGTTTTGGCATTCCCTGAAAGGCTTATTGAGAATATGCTTAATAACATAAAATTATAATTTTATTACCATTCGTCTCACGGTTTTACTGGCTATAAATCACTAAATTAGCAAATCTCGGCATACTACTATGAATATAATTGAATTGGAATTATTGAGCGATGATCTGTCTGAAACCCAGAAATTCTATAAACGGGTTTTGGGACTGGAACCATTTTCATCCACTAAAGAATCGCTTTACTTTAAAATAGGGTATACAAAACTTATTTTCAGGAAGTCGGAAAATCTTAAACCGGTATATCATTTTGCTATAGACCTGCCCGGGAACCGTTTTTTTGACACCCATAATTTTGTTAAGCAGCAGGTACCCATACTTCCTGTAGAACCGGATAATGACATTTCTAATTTTACCAATTGGGATGCCAAATCATTTTACTTTAAAGACAACAACGATAATATACTGGAGTTTATAACCCGTTACCCTAACAGGGCTTATTATGAGCCTCCTTTTAGCAGTAAATGTTATATTTCGATTAGTGAAATTGGGTTTGTAACCAAGAATGTTCCTGAACTTGCCGATGCTCTTGTTGCTAAATTCGGACTCCCTATTTACCACCGCCAGCCCAGAAGTGAGAACTTTACTGTTGTAGGCGATGATGAAGGACTGATCATAGCAGTCTCAAAAGGGCGCGATTGGTATCCTACTCAGGTTAAGGCTCAGTCGTTTAGAACCCGTGTTCTGTTTCTTAATCAGGGGGCTGTATGTCATATCATACAATAAACTTTACTTTTCCGATATAAATATTTTCTCCGCTTGTTTGCTTTGATTTTTTTAATTATTATGTAAATTGCGGACTTAAAATTGAATATAATTCATAATGGAACAAGCACAACCCTATATTCCTATTAATAAAGTAAGAATTGTTACTGCTGCATCCCTGTTTGACGGGCATGATGCTGCAATTAACATAATGCGAAGAATCATCCAGGCCACAGGAGTGGAGGTAATTCACCTTGGGCACGACCGTAGTGTGGAAGAGGTGGTAAATACCGCTATCCAGGAAGATGCCAATGCTATTGCTATGACTTCTTATCAGGGAGGTCACAACGAATATTTTAAATACATGTACGACCTGCTTAAAGAAAAAGGTGCAGGGCATATTAAGATATTTGGCGGCGGTGGCGGTGTAATTCTGCCGGAGGAAATCAGGGAACTGCACGAATATGGCATCACAAGGATCTATGCTCCGGATGACGGGCGTGAACTTGGCCTTCAGGGTATGATCAATGACCTTGTTCAAAAATCTGACTTTCCGGTAGGTGATAAGCTGAACGGAGAGATTAACCATCTTGAAGAGAAGAATCCTACCGCTATTGCAAGGGTAATATCTTCAGCAGAAAACTTCCCTGAGGTAGCTAAAGAAACACTTGATGCTATCCATAAACAAAACGAAACCTCTAAGATCCCGGTATTGGGTATAACGGGTACGGGTGGTGCAGGTAAATCATCTCTGGTAGATGAGTTAGTGCGCCGTTTCCTTATCGACTTCCCCGAGAAAACGATCGGACTTATCTCTGTAGACCCGTCAAAGCGTAAAACGGGCGGAGCACTATTAGGTGACCGTATCAGGATGAATGCTATTAATAACCCAAGGGTTTATATGCGTTCATTAGCTACAAGACAATCAAACTTAGCTTTATCAAAATATGTTGCCGAAGCCATCCAGGTTTTAAAAGCAGCAAAATATGATATCATTATTCTTGAAACATCGGGTATCGGTCAGTCTGATACTGAGATCATCGAGCATTCTGATGTATCGTTATATGTAATGACACCGGAGTTTGGTGCTGCAACACAGCTGGAAAAAATCGACATGCTTGATTTTGCCGATCTTGTAGCTATTAATAAATTTGACAAACGCGGTTCGCTTGATGCGCTTCGTGATGTAAAAAAACAATACCAGCGTAACCACAACCTGTGGGATGCTAACCCGGATGATCTTCCTGTATTTGGTACTATTGCTTCTCAGTTTAACGACCCGGGAATGAATACGCTTTACAAAAAGATCATGGATAAGGTGGTAGAAAGAACTTCTGCCGACCTGCATTCTACTTTTGAGATTACGCGTGAAATGAGCGAGAAGATCTTTGTGATCCCGCCGCACAGAACACGTTACCTGTCTGAAATTGCAGAGAACAACCGTAAGTATGATGCTGTAGCGTTAAGCCAGCAGGAGGTAGCTCAGAAATTGTATGGTATCTTTAAAACGATAGAATCGGTTGCAGGAATAAAACTGAGCCCATCTAAATTCGGTATTGAAGAAGAACTGATCAAACAAGGCGAAACAGGTGAAAATAAAGATTTCTTACGCCTTCTTGTTGCTGAGTTTGACCGCGTAAAAATGAACCTTGACCCATACAACTGGGAAATTATCCTTACATGGGACGATAAGGTTAACAAATATAAAAACCCTGTTTATTCTTTTAAAGTAAGGGATAAAGAGATTAAAATAGACACACACACCGAATCGCTTTCGCATTCGCAGATACCAAAAGTTGCCCTGCCTAAATATCAGGCCTGGGGTGATATTTTACGTTGGTGCCTGCAGGAAAACGTACCTGGTGAGTTTCCGTTCACATCCGGATTATATCCGTTTAAACGTGAAGGAGAAGACCCGTCGAGGATGTTTGCCGGTGAAGGAGGTCCTGAGCGTACTAATAAACGTTTTCACTATGTGAGTGACGGATTGCCTGCGAAACGTTTATCTACAGCGTTTGACAGTGTTACACTTTATGGTAATGACCCACATTTACGTCCGGATATTTACGGAAAAATTGGTAATGCAGGAGTATCTATCTGCTGTCTTGATGATGCTAAGAAACTGTATTCAGGCTTCAACCTGGCTCACCCGTTAACGTCTGTAAGTATGACGATCAACGGACCTGCGCCAATGCTGCTTGGGTTCTTTATGAACGCAGCTATCGATCAGCAGTGTGAGATTTACATTAAAGAAAACGGCCTTGAAAAAGAGGTTGACAATAAAATAAATGCCATTTACAAAGCTAAAGGCATTGAGCGTCCGCGTTATAACGGAGACCTTCCGAAAAACAATGATGGTCTTGGACTTATGCTTCTGGGTGTTACCGGAGATATGGTACTACCTGAGGATGTATATCAGGACATTAAAGTGCGTACACTAACTCAGGTACGTGGTACTGTTCAGGCAGATATCCTTAAAGAAGATCAGGCACAAAATACATGTATCTTCTCTACAGAATTCGCCCTTCGATTAATGGGAGACGTTCAGGAATATTTTATTACCAACAACATACGTAACTTCTATTCGGTATCGATATCGGGTTACCACATTGCTGAGGCAGGAGCAAACCCTATTACCCAGCTGGCGTTTACACTGGCTAACGGCTTTACTTATGTAGAGTACTACCTAAGCCGTGGTATGAGCATTAACGATTTTGGTCCTAACCTGTCGTTCTTCTTCTCTAACGGAATTGACCCTGAGTATGCAGTAATTGGCCGTGTAGCAAGAAAGATCTGGTCTAAGGCACTTAAGAATAAATATGGTGCTAATGAGCGAGCTCAAATGCTTAAGTATCATATTCAGACATCCGGTCGTTCACTACACGCACAGGAAATTGACTTTAACGATATTCGTACAACGCTTCAGGCGCTATATGCAATCTATGATAACTGTAACTCATTGCATACCAATGCATATGATGAGGCGATTACAACGCCAACCGAAGAAAGTGTACGTCGTGCAATGGCTATCCAGCTGATCATCAACAAAGAATTAGGACTTGCTAAGAATGAAAATCCTATCCAGGGATCGTTCATTATTGAGGAGCTGACTGACCTTGTTGAGGATGCTGTACTTGCTGAATTCGACCGTATTACAGAGCGTGGTGGTGTACTTGGTGCTATGGAAACCATGTATCAGCGTTCTAAAATTCAGGAAGAAAGTCTTTATTATGAGACACTTAAGCATAATGGGGAGTTTCCTATTATTGGAGTTAATACCTTCTTAAGTTCTAAAGGGTCACCTACAGTAGTACCTGCTGAGGTTATTCGTGCAACCGAAGAAGAAAAGCAATTCCAGATCAAAACACTTGAGACATTACATACGGCTCATAAAGAAAAAGTGCTTGAAACGCTGGGTGTTATTCAGGAAACTGCTATTCAGAACAAGAATATTTTCGAAAAATTAATGGAAGCTACTAAAGTTTGCTCTCTTGGACAGATCACTTCAGCCTTGTTTGAAGTAGGAGGTCAGTACAGAAGAAACATGTAATTTCGATTTTAATTATTGAAGATCTAAATAAAAAAAGCCCCGCAATTTGCGGGGCTTTTTGTGTTTTTATAATTTACTATCCTTATTTTCCCGCCATACCGGTATCTTAACAAAACTATCGGTATGCCATAGTATTTTTAATGGTTCATCGGCATCAAGAATACTTTCATTGCTTACATCATCCCCTGTGCCGTAATTGATCTGCCAGAAAGGATCTTTGTTTATACCTACAGTCACTACGATACGGCTTCCTTTTTCGATTTTTTTACCTGTAAACATAGTGTTGGCAAAGGGAATGGTTTCGGGAATTTCAGGAGTAAGCAATTGGCGTTTCTCCCGGTCTTTGGTATAACTTGCCCTTCCAAGGAAATGAGAAAGTTCAAAATAAGAACCATTGGCTTTAAGCTCATAAAGCTCTATCACAATATCCATGTCTTTTTTGTTGATAGTTGCCATCAGTTCGCCTGTAAAATTGCCGTTAATGATCAGGCTTTCTTCCAGCGGATCGGATACAAATTGCAAGCAGTTTGTGTTGTAAAGTGTTTTAGAAGCAATGAGCCATGAGTTACTTCTCCTGAATTCACCGTTTTTACGGTCTTTAAAATTTACTTCGAAGGGTATGGTCCTGTTATTGTCCGGCGGAGTTATTGATAGTCGGTTTTTCTTCTTGGTCTTTTGTGCACTCAGGTAAAAGGTAAGGGTGTCGTTACTTACGGCAGCTAATGATGGTGCGTGCCTCCATTCGTTACCGCCCATTACCTGATAGTTCACGTGGTCTTTAATAAAATCGGGTTTTGTGCTCTCTTTTAAAATATAGTCAAACCATTTAAAAGCAATTACGTTATAGTTTACCCTGGCAGCTTCATCAATAGTGTAACCTTGAAATTCCTTTTCGGGCATTCCCTGTGAGCCGTTATGGTTATATGGCCCAATGATGAGATAATGATTTGCAGCCGGATTGTATTTATGATGCTCTTTATAATAGTTTAAAGCACCAAGCTGATCGGAATCATAATACCCGGTTATGGTAAGTACAGGGATATTAATACTGGCAAAATCATTTTTATAAGGGGTCATTTTCTGCCAGTATTCATTGTAGTAGGGGTTGTCGAGCCATTTTTGAAATGTTTCATTCTTTTGTCCGTACAGGCTGTCCAGTTCACGGTATGATAATCCCTGCTTGTACCAGTCGATATTAACTTCTCTCCATTTTTTACTGTCGTTAAAAGATTTATTGTCCAACAGTTTAGTGTTGGTAACAAAGTAGAGCCAGTTAAGAGCATAGCTCATAAAAACATTATTATGCATAGGAAAGTTACAGATGCCTGAGGTATAATAGTTTTTAATGCCGGATGCCCACTTTTGGCTGCTGCCCATTGGCTAAAGCCAACATAACTGCCACCATACATGCCAATTTTTCTATTACACCAGGACTGGTTACTGATCCATTCGAGCATTGCGTAAGCATCATTAGTATCATGTTCAAAAGGATGTATATCGCTTTGACTTTTGTCTTTCCCCCGGGTGTTAACCACAATACCCGCGTAGCCTTTTAATGCTGCCAGTCGTGCTCTTTTAAAATCTGCCGGACCTGCGTATATAGAGTACATTAATACCGTGGGCTGTGGTAGTGTTAGTGTGCTGTCCCTTACCAAAATTCCCGAAAGGATATCGCCATCTGGCATTGGTATAGAAATGTATTTTTTACTGAATTTTATAGTATCACCCCATTTTATGGTTTCATCCGTTTGCGAATAACAAAACAGTACTGTTATCATAAACAGTGAGGTAAGTAATGATTTGAACATTATAGTAAGTGTTGATTGATGATTGATTTAACGAAAAAAAGAATACATTATTGAGTATTGCTAAACATATACATTAAAAATAACAAATATCTTCTGATAATAGAAATTGCTGAGAGATAGATATGTATCGACTACGTAATCTTATGCGTTATAATCTTTGGTAGTATCTCTCAGTATTCGTTCCTTAGCTATATGGTAAAACCTTACTTATGAAAGAAATAAACGTACTGCCACAGGGATACAGAGCTTTTACAGCGATTTGGAATGATATTGTATTGGGCAGGGTCGAATATCCTAAATGGTATTCTTATAAAGCTCTAATAAGCATAGGTAAAGAGAGTACTTATACTTTAGAACCCAGAGGTTTTTGGCAAACTACTCAGGAGCTAAAAAAAGAGGGTGTTCTTATTTTGCAGATGCAGATGAAATGGAGCGGAAAGATATTAATAAGCAAGCCTAAAGATGCAGATCGCTCTTATGCTTTTCAGCCGAAAGGATTCTTTAAGAATGGTTATGTACTCACCGATTATAAAGGGAATGAATTCTTTCATATCCATTCTGATTTCAGTTGGAAAAAATTCAATTCAGGCTTTATCATTACCTGTAAAGACGACTTTGGCAATGATGAATTCGAACAGCTGCTTATGCTGCTGTCTGTACATTATTTTAAGAGTATGCAGGATATGGCAGCCTCTGGGGTCTATTAGTTAAAAAACGCGCCCCAGTACATAGTAAAGAATTACAAAAACGATAATTGTGCCAATGCAGCCTAAACCTGCTTTTTTTGCACCCCAACCTGCAAGTAGTGTTTTGAAAAATCCGTTCATGATATTTAGTTTTTAATTTATTTAAAGATAACAACGAGTTCTTAGTCCGTAATATCATTTAACTTTTATTAAAGACTTAATAATATCACAAACTTTATTATAGTAACTTGCCGGGTAATGAGATCGATCTGTATTATATTCATTTTCTTATTCCTGCCCGTTTGTGCTGTTAATGCTCAGGTAATGGGCTGTACAGACCCTATGGCTAAGAATTACAATCCATTGGCAACTGTAAACGATGGCAGCTGTAAATATGCTTCAGTCAGTGTTTCGCCAACATATTCAGCGAAGCTTCCATCTCAGATCAAGGAGACTTCCGGTCTTGTAAAATGGAATGATCACTTATATACTCTTAACGATGATGGCGATACTAATTTGTATGCCATAGAAAGCAGTACAGGCGCTATTCTGGAGGTATTACCATTGCCGGGTACAGTTAATCAGGACTGGGAAGAACTGGCACAGGATGAAGGTTACTTCTATATAGGTGATTTTGGTAATAATGTAGACGGTAACAGAACAAACCTTAATATACTCAGAGTAGGCAAAATGTCTTTACTTTCGGGCAGTCCTGAAATTGACAGGATTAATTTTACTTATCCCGATCAAACCAATTTTAAATCAAAGGGCAGTAATAATTCTGATTTTGACTGTGAAGCTTTTATTATAACAAGAGACAGTATTTACCTGTTTACCAAACAATGGGTGAGCAAAAAAACAAGTGTATATGTATTGCCTAAAATTCCTGGTACTTACACAGCCAGCCGCAAAACAGGATATGATGTTAGCGGACTTATTACCGGAGCCACTTGGGTAGAAGATAAACGACTGCTGCTTCTTAGCGGCTATAACGGAATATTGCAGCCTTTTATTTATTTGCTGTATGACTTTAAAGATCTTGATTTTTTTTCGGGGAACAAGAGAAAAATAAGCCTGTCAATATCATTTCATCAAACTGAAGGTATCGCAACTATAAATGGTACTGATGTGTTTGTAACGAATGAGCAGTTTGCGCAGCAGCCTTTTGTAAGTGTAACACAAAAGCTGCATAAATTTGATTTGTCACCCTATCTTTCCAATTATCTTGAAAATTATAATCTGGTTTCTATTCAGAATAATTTCAAGAACTTAATACTGACATTTCCCAGTTTAACAAGAGATATTGTTTACATTGACATTGCAGCGGATTTAATTAGTACAAAATACAGTTGCACAGATAATAAAGGAAAGCAGGTATTGGAAGGGGTACTGGATAGTAAAACCAATAAAATTAATATAAGCAGTCTTATACCAGGTGTTTATACTTTGCTGGTAGAGGGCTATCCTGATTATGCTTATAAGTTTGTAAAACGATAAATATTATTTTTTTAAGCTTTTTATAATCCTACAAAAAAAATACAGATAAACGAATAGATTGAAGTATATTAATAAGACTGATTTATAATTAATTATAAATTAACGTTTTATTCACTTTCTAATTATTTTTTTTATATTTTTGGTATCCCCCAATTATAGTCCCATGAAAAAATATTTACTTTTTTTTCTGCTGTTTTTCTGTACATTATGTTTTCCTCAGGAAGAGGCCGATGCTCTTCTGCAACAAGGAGTTAAAGAAATCTCCGGCAGTAATTATGAAGGTGCAATAGCACATTTAAACCAAAGTGTTGCAATTGCCAAGGAAGCAGAAAACAAAGAAGTTTTAAGCAAAGCCTATGTTAGCTTAGGAGAAGCTTATGCTAAATCAGAAAACTTTACGGCAGCTTTAAAAAACTACCTTTTAGCCCTTCCTATTTTAAAAACCGGTACTGATCGTTTGGCTGCAGCCAATGCATCAAAGGAAATTGGTGTTTTATATGGCAAACAAAAAAAGCACGATCTTTCTCTACAGTATTTTACTGAGGCATTTAAACAGGCTAAACAGTTAAATAATGAAATGCTTAGCGCCGAATGTCTTGGCGGCATAGGATCTGCCTATGAAGCACAGAGCAAAATAGACAAAGCTTTAGAGTCCTACAGTCAGGCACTGGCAATTTACAGAGCCCGCGGACACATGCAGAATGCAGGTCAGATGCTTAGTAATATGGGTAATGCCTATAAGCTGAAAGGTGATTATCTGCAGTCTATCTTAAATTATAAAGAAGCACTTGGCTATTTTAATAGTGCTAACGACCGGCACAAAGTTGCCAAAGTATTGAGCAGCCTTGGTAAGGTACTTGCATTAATGGAAGACCATAATGAGTCTTTAAGGCTTTATGAACAGGCCTATCTGGATGCTATAGAAATAAAGTATGATGAAGTGATTATCGAATCAAGCCTTGGTATGGCTGCGGCCTATGAAAATCTTAGGCAGTATCCGGAGTCGGTTCGTTACCATAAGATCTATGAACAGAAAAAAGATAGTTTTGTAAATGCAGCTCACGAAAAGGAATTAGCCCAATTAAAACTTAAAGGGTCAAAAAATAATGATGAGAATGTTGTTGTCATCGAAGCTGTAGATAGTGCGGGTATGTCGTCTTTTAGCTGGAAATACACCAATTTTTTGATTATAGGCTGTGTTGCCTTCGCTCTGGTATTACTTACGGGAGCTTATATATGGAGAAGAAATCTATTAAAAGGTAACAAAGAAGACAGGATGTTCAGGGAGGCAGAAGGTGAAGAACGCTTAAGGCTTGTACAGGATATTCATCTTGATCTGGACTCTAAGCTTTCTGAGATCAACCACCTTAGTGAAGCCATTGTAGAAAAAACCACTGGAATGCCTACCATTAGAAGTAAAGGAGAGGCAATGCAGGAAACTACAAAGAAGATAGAAGAGAACATACGCGACCTTGTATGGCTGTTAACACCAAGAACAACTATTCTTACGAACTATGTAGGAAGTATTAAAGAATATGTGTTAGGCTATTTTAAAGATACTCATGTTGAAGTTTTACTCTCTACACCCGATGGTATTTCTATTAATATAATCAATAAAGAAAGTCAGAGGGAGTTGCTTTCTGTCATAAAAGAGAACCTTGAGTCTATTGCAAACGATCCGCAGGCAACAAAAGTATTTTTTGGAATTACCTATTCCGGGACACGTTTAATGGTTTCTATTAAAGACAACGGTATAGGTACAGAAACAACTGAAGCCGATAGAAAACGTATGGAGAACAGTCTTAATTCTATTGGTGGTATAATGAGAATTGACAGCGAAGCAGGGTGGGGAACTACCGTGAAAATCATTATCCCTATAGCTAAGCCTAAATAATATTCGAAAGCACTATTTCTTTAGTTTTAGATACCCAATATGCAGTTCGTCTTCAGTGCCCGTTTCGGCTTTGGTGATGTTAATACTGTATAGTGCTTTTAAATGAGGAGCAAGAATATCTTCTACCTTATGCATATCGTCAATATCTAAAGCATACTTTTCGTCAATATGTGATTCCCCGCCTTTAAAGTTATAGTGCTTGTAAAATGCCGTGCGTTTAGCAATTTTAATAGCCATGCCCATAGACTTAGCAACTACGAGACTTTTGTAATGGTATTCTTCAAACTCACCGGGGCGGTAGCCACCCAGATTTAGCAGGAATAATTTTTCGATAGCAGGCTGGGCTTCGGCTTTTGGTACAATAGTAACAGCATATCCATTTACAAGGGTTACCTCACGCCAGGAGTCAATATGCAATCCGCCGCTATCGGGCCAAAAAGCATACATGTCTTTAGTAAGATCTGTAATATCTCTGCCTATCCCGAAAAAAATGTCGTGCTGCTCTGTAAGTCTGCTTTTGGGTGTGCAGCCCAGTAAAACCATATATAATTTGAGTGTGTTTTCCATGCATAGTAAAGGTATTTAATTTTTTTTTCCGTAACTTGCATAGATATCAAATTTTTGGTTCGGTTTTTGGATTGTACCTATAAACAATAAAAAATCAACACTAATTAAAAATTTAATGATTATGAAAAAGATATTTTTACTTTTAAGCATAGTGAGCGTTTTTGGCTTAACAGCATGCTCTAACGATGATGACCGTGTGGATCAAGATACTTTCCCGGAAACTTTTGAAACTAAGCCTATAACTTTTCTTGAGAATACACCTGGAGTATCTCAGGTTGTAATACCACTTGTACCTAAAATTCTTGCAAGTGATGTTGTATTGGTATATAGATTATCGGGTGTAAATAATCTTGGTAACGATATATGGGAGCCGATTCCAACATCGTATGATCTTCCTCAAGGTAGATTGAATTATAATTTTGATTTCTCTGTAGATGATGTTGTTGTTTATTTGAATACTAATTTTAGTTTTTCATTAAGACCAGATTTCACTGCAAGCCAGATTTTTAAAATTGCATTAGTACCTGGGTTTGTTGCTAAAGACCTTAAGTCAAACGACTATAATGTAGTAATGAGTGCTCTTGAAAATGCAAAAGTAAAAGGAAATATTAAGATAGAAACGATTAAATAATATTTCAGTTATCTTATCTATATAAATAGAAACAGGCTCCAATTTATTGGAGCCTGTTTTGTTTTTGAAATAAATATCTTAAGTAGAATTAATTAGGAAAATTATTTTGATGAATTCGTAATTTTGGAATACTTTTTAATTGATTTTATAGTTTTTTTCTTTCAGAATGATCGTTTTGTTGTATTTTTGCAAAAATAAATCATCAATGAGAAAAATAAAATTACAACGTTGCCTAAACAGTTTATTACTGTTTATAACATTTTATTCCTTTGGTCAGGTCACAACTACGATTAGTGATCTTAAAGTTAGTGACATGGCTTCTACAGGAATTACTTTTAATTCGAATCCTACAGTTACAGCAAAATTCGACGTTAATTTATTAACATATAATGGAGTACCTGGAAATATTCTAGGAAATATTCATGTCTATATTAAAAAAAGTGCGTCTTCTGAACCAAGTGAAGTAGACTGGAGTCCAATAACTTTTTCAGTATATTATCCTCCTAATACATCGTCTGGTACTTATACCAATAGGACACCTTTTACAGTTGAATTGATTAAGTCGGCATTTTTTGCTTCAGGAGGCGTTTTATACGCGGAGTATAAAAACAATAATGGGCAGAAATATAAAAGTGCTGAAATCCTAATTAATGGAGGCGCACAATCCCCTCCTGGTCCAGGAATATTAGGTACATTAGATATTTCAGGAATTACATATACGGGGACAGGAAACTTGATGAGTGGAGATATTTTGTATATTTTAGATGATCTTTCAACTCTTGATATTAAGCTTAAATATAGCAGAACTCTACTAGCAGGTCAAAGCTGTAGTGGTGTATGGATTTTAGAATCAGTAAATAATTCTGCTGGGCTAGATAGGAAACATATAGGAAGTGTAGCTGGAGATAGTTGTATGAGTGATGGTAGTACAACAACGGGAAATTTTAGTGTAAGTCTTGATAAATCATTTTTTAACTCAGGCGGAGTAATTAGACTCGAATTTGTTCACACATCGGCAGATAAACATTGGCGGAGTCAAGCCATTGGTGTGAAGATAATAAAATTAACTGATAATCTTATTTATAATCCAAATTCAAGACTAACAGAAATAGAGGTTATTATTGGTCAAATTGGCAATATATCGGGAATTGATGCAACAGCTCAGTCTGGACAAGAAGTTTTACCTGTAACATATGCTTGGTATAGCAGAAGCACGTCAGCAGGAGAGTGGCAATTAATAAGTGGTGCAACATCTGTTAATTTAGCTATACCTGTAAGTAATAGTGTAGAAATTATTAGGAGAGCATATTTTAAGGAAGTCTACTCACAAAGTAATGTTATGAAATTTATAGCAGTTTCACCTCCTTTAACTCCTCCGGATATAGGTAATACAATTTGTTGTGATCAGACTGTTCCAAATGGGGCGCCTGTTTCGCTAATTTTGGGAAGTACTACGCATAGTGCCAGGGTTTTAAGTTATAGATGGCAAAGTTCTCGGGATAGTGTAATGTGGACAGATATAACTGGTTCGAATCAAAAAAATTATACTCCGGAGCCATTGGGTCCTAGATCGTCTGGGGTATATTATAGAAGGGTGGTAGAAACTTCTTTAGGTGCTAGTTATAGTAATTACATTAGAATATCCAGCGATTCACCTGGTAGAGACTAAATATTGGTGGTGTTAAATTTTTTTAATCAATATTGTAACGTAACAATTAATAAAACAGGCTCCAATTTATTGGAGCCTGTTTTGCTTTAAATATGTTTGAAGCTATTTAAAAGTTCAGTGTGCGCAGTGCTGCAATTTTCGCAGCTCTTATTTTTCGTCTAAAATATACCATATCAGGGTTGCCAAAGTATTTGGTAATAGTAAGCCTTGCCATAAGATAGCTTAGCGTAGATTCTGCACCCTGGTTTAGGTTTACATTGTGTTCTTCCAGTCCGTCAAAACAGCCTCCGGTACATGGATTGTAAATAATCTGCTGTAAGTGGTTGTTGCCTAAAAACCAGGTAAAGGCAGTTTCCATTTTATTAAGATAGTCTTCTTCTTTAAAAATATCATGGAATTTACGCAGTGCCAGTATAGTATAAGCTACATCAATAGGCTGTTCGCCATAACGTTCTTTTTTATAGCCTCTGGTCATCCAGCTTTTGTTAGATATTACATTGATCATTTTATCGTCAAATATCTGCGATAAAAGAAAATCAAAAGCATTCTTTGCAACCTCTTTATATACTTCGTTTCCGGTAATGGCATAACATAATAGTAATGCTTCGGGCAGTACGCTGTTGGCATACGTCAGGTAGCTCTCAAACCATTTCCATTCGTCATCAGCCTCATGGCGGTACATTTGTACCAGCCTGTCGGCAAATAGTTTTATATAAATAAGCGTATCAGGATCTGTAACTCTGCGGTTATAATAGTATAGACCTTTAATTACAAAAGCCATAGCTCTTGTAGAGTAAATATTTTTGGTAAGTGATAATGACTTTTGGAATAATGTTCCTGCTTTTTGTGTTATCTCCTTAGGTAGTATAGAACCTAAAGAAACAATATAACCCAATGCCCACATGGCACGACCGGAGCTGTCTTCCAGGTTTTCGGTTTTATTCTGGTCGGTAAATTTAGTATTGAAATCCACATAATTCAGGAACAGGCCGCTATCGAGCTGGCAGTATTCAATGAAGTTGAGGTAAATGTTTATGTATTTTAATACAGACGGATCGTTGTATCGTTTATAGTGCTGGCCCATAGCAATAAGTGCGCGGGCATTATCGTCGAGTGTATACCCTGAATTGAGATCGGGTCTGTTAAGCTTACAGAATTGAAGCATACCAAAATCAGTCGTCATGTTTTTAACGTGGTTTAGGTTTACTTCCGGATTCCTGTATTGCAGCCTGATATCGTCTGCTGCGGTTTCAGCTAATAGCTTAGCATGATTTACCGCCGAGTTTTCCCAGGTTGTGTGTATTATTTTATGAAGCCCGTTCATGACCATGCTGTTTCTCAATGCTACATCATATAATAAGGTATTGATAGCTGCTGCTAATTGCTCCGAATTCCCAAAATCGAATGTCATACCGGTATCGCCTGCTAAAACTTCTTTTGCGTGAGGAATAGGAGTAGAGATAATAGGACATCCACAGCTAAGTGCGTAAGAGAAAGTGCCGCTTACTGCCTGATTTGGGTCTTTAGACGTGAACAGGTAAATATCGGTTAGCTGAAGGTATTCCAGTAATTCCGGTAAGTCTACATATTTATTAATGAACTGGACATTGTTTTCAAGACCAAGCTCTTTTATCTTAGCTGTTAAAAAATCGCGATATTTTTCTCCTTCTCTTAAAACTACCGTTGGGTGGGTTTTACCTATAATAAGGAATAATGTTGTAGGCGATTTATCTATTACAGCAGGAAGTGCGTCCAGTGTAGTTTCGATGCTTTTACCCGAACTTAGTAATCCAAAAGTTGAAAAAATAGTACGGCCCTCAAAACCATATTTGCGTTTCAGCTCATCTTTATCTGTATGTGCTACCAGGTGGGTGCCATGTGGTATGATGGCAATTTTATTGCGGTCTACGGTATAATCGCGGACCAAAATATCTGCAGCATTGTTAGTCATTACAATAAGAGAATCGGCTCTGTTAAGGATGTGCTGAACATTTGCCTTTAAAATATCGTCCGGACCGGGAAGTACGGTATGGAATACTACAGCAAGCGGTTTATATATTGCATCTATAAAAGAGTTAAAATGCTCTACACTTTCATTGAACAATCCAAACTCGTGCTGAATGAGTACGATTTTAATATTTTCATCTTCGTTAATAGTTTGCGTCAGCTCGGTATACGATTCAGTACTTGATGTATCCAGTTTGTATTTTACATCAGTATCTGTATAGGTGTGTTTTTCGTCTTTGTTTTCAAGCGCACATATTTTAATAGAAAAAGAATCTACATAATGTTTATCAAGCGCTTTAATAAGATCCTGAGAATAGGTAGCTATACCGCAATGCCTGGGCGGATAAGTAGTAATCACTAATATTTCCGGCATTATTCCATGATTTGACTCATGAGGAGTTGTAGCTAACTGTTCTATTAGGCTGCTATAAGAGCGGGTTTTTTTATCGGCAGATTTTCTTGTTCTCATGGCGCTATGTTATTTAGTAGTTTTTGTTTTCTCTATCTCTTGAATGAAGTTAAGACAGGTTGGATGCATTTAAAAAACCGGCTGCTAAATTACAGAACCGGTTTTTTTATCATTGATTCAAACGGTCTGGGACTGTTTGTATAGGGATAATATAATCTTATCAGTAAAGACTACGAATTTACTCTGTTATTAACCCATTCGTTAGCTCTGTCTTTTACAGCATTGAAAGCTTCTTTAGTATCAGATGCTGTGTTCTTAGCTTCTTTTTGTGCTTTGTTCTGTAATTCTTTTAGTTTATCTCTAAAGTCTTTTTTTACTTCTTCAATGTCAATATCATGACATTTATTAGATCTTCTTCTTGAAATTAGTAATGCTGCTCCTGCCAGGACTGCTGCTCCCGCAGCAATTCCAATTATTAAATTTTTGTTTTTCATTTTTATAGGTATTAATGTTTGTTTATGATTCTTGTCTAAATTATATAATACTCATTCAAAGGACAATATGCTTGTGAAATTTTTAACTCAATTAACAAATCT
This sequence comes from Flavobacterium cerinum, assembly GCF_004028155.1. Taxonomy (GTDB): domain Bacteria; phylum Bacteroidota; class Bacteroidia; order Flavobacteriales; family Flavobacteriaceae; genus Flavobacterium; species Flavobacterium cerinum. The sequence goes on from NZ_SBII01000013.1 coordinate 50,596, forward strand.
TTAGGTATTTTGTATTTTTGTTAACTGATGTAGGATTTTTTTTGTCAAATCTGTAATTCTATACTGAAAATGTACCTTGAAATTAGTGAGTGATTTAATTTTTAAGCTAAATAGGGGTGTTGATGTGTTTTTAGTGATTATTTTTCAGTATACCCCTAAAAAAAACAGGGGTGAATATTTTTTGAAACATTTTTTTGTACATTTGCATCAGATTTAATCCATCATTAATATTAAAAATTAAGTTTCATGTCAACATTTCGTTTTCACGCCCTACAACAAACGGCAAACAGAAAGCCGGTTAAAGTAGAAGAACTAGACAGAAAGTCAGCCATTTTTGGAAGTAATGTATTTAATGACAAAGCAATGCGTCAGTTTTTAACATCAGAGGCTTACTCTGCTGTAAAAAATGCTGAGCAGCATGGGACTAAAATCGACCGCAGACTGGCAGACTATATCGCACTGGGTATGAAAGAGTGGGCTCTTACTAAAGGAGTAACACATTATACACACTGGTTTCAGCCATTAACAGGAACAACTGCAGAGAAGCATGATGCTTTCTTTGAAACATCGTATGATGGAAGTGATCCTGTTGAGAAATTTGGAGGAAGTCAATTAGTACAGCAGGAGCCGGATGCTTCAAGTTTTCCAAACGGAGGTATCAGGAACACATTCGAAGCAAGAGGATATACTGCATGGGATCCTACATCACCTGCATTTATTTACGGAACTACACTATGCATCCCTACGGTATTTGTATCGTATACAGGTGAGGCATTAGATTATAAAACACCACTATTAAGAGCATTACATGCTATAGACGAAGCAGCTACAGATGTTTGCCGTTATTTTGATAAAAACGTTAAGAAAGTTACTGCTACTTTAGGATGGGAACAGGAATATTTCCTTGTAGATTCTGCTTTGGCAAACTCAAGACCTGATATCATGTTAACAGGACGTACTTTATTAGGACATACATCTGCTAAAGGACAACAGTTAGAAGACCATTATTTTGGTTCTATCCCAACACGTGTTCTTAACTACATGAGGGATCTTGAAAACGAATGCATGCTTTTAGGTATACCGGTTAAGACACGTCACAACGAGGTAGCTCCAAATCAATTTGAGCTTGCTCCAATATTTGAAGAGACAAACCTTGCTGTAGACCATAACTCCCTGTTAATGGATGTTATGCAAAAAGTAGCTGAGCGTCATGACTTCAAAGTACTTTTCCACGAAAAACCGTTTAAAGGTGTAAATGGATCTGGTAAGCACAACAACTGGTCATTAGCTACAGATACAGGAATAAACCTTTTAGGTCCTGGTAAAACCCCAATGAGCAACTTACAGTTCCTTACGTTCTTTATAAACACTATTAAAGCGGTTTATACTAACGAAGAGCTAATGAGGGCATCTATTGCTACAGCAACAAACGATCACAGGCTTGGGGCTAACGAAGCACCACCAGCAATTATATCTGTATTCATTGGGCAGCAGCTTACAAAAGTATTGGCTGAGCTTGAAGGAGTATCTTCAGGAAAACTTTCTCCTGAAGAAAAAACAGACCTTAAGCTTAATGTAGTTGGTAAAATTCCGGATGTATTATTGGATAATACAGATAGAAACAGAACTTCGCCATTTGCTTTTACAGGAAATAAATTTGAGTTCAGAGCAGTAGGATCAAGTGCAAACTGTGCTAACGCAATGACTATTGTAAATACTATCGTTGCTAAACAGCTTAAAGATTTCAAAAAAGAGGTAGATACTCTTATTGAAACGAAAGACATGAAAAAAGATGACGCTATCTTTAATGTATTAAGAGAGTACATCAAAGAAACAAAAGCGATTCTTTTTGAAGGCGACGGTTACAGCGATGCATGGGAGCAAGAAGCAGCTAAACGCGGATTAAGTAACTTTAAAACTACTCCATCTGCGCTTAAAGCAAAAGTATCGGCTCAAACATTAGCTTTATTCCAGGAAATGAATGTAATGAACCATGTTGAGGCAGAGGCTCGTTATGAAATTGAACTGGAAGAGTACACTAAAAAAATCCAGATAGAAGGAAGGGTACTTGGAGATATTGCAAGAAACCACGTGATCCCAACAGCTATCCGTTACCAAAATATTCTTATCGAGAATGTAAAAGGTCTTAAAGAGATCTTCGATACAGAGTTTGAGGTAATAGGTAAGGAGCAGATTATACTTATCAAAGAAATTTCCGGTCACATTGCGGCGATCAATTCTCAGGTAGAAGAAATGACCGAAGCACGTAAGGCAGCAAATGCACTTACATCTGCAGAAGAAATGGCTCATGCTTACTGCGATAACGTTAAACCATTTTTTGATACAATAAGAGTTCATTGCGATAAACTGGAACTTCTTGTAGATAACGAAATCTGGACGCTTACTAAATACAGAGAATTATTATTTACTAAATAATATATTTGTTCATAGAAATTATTTGTACTAAGCCCTCACGCTACAGCGTGGGGGCTTTTTTATTTATAGCTGCTCGGTGTTATTTTAACTAAAAATGTAATAAATTAACATTTCAATCGTTAATACTAAAAACCTTACATATGAAGCAATACCTACTTATTTCCTTCATTTTTATTTTTAGCAGTATCAACGCGCAACAGCAGTATACAGTGTATTTTGATTTTGATATCGATGAGACTAATTCGCCATCAACAAATAAATTATCACAATGGATCGCTGAGAACCACAATGTCGAAATACTTAAAATTGAAGGCTATGCGGACAGCATCGGTAATGCTTTATACAATGTGGATCTTTCTGAGCGCCGTGCGGAATATGTATTGGAAGAGCTAAAAGAAAATAACTATATTATTGCTAAAGGAGTTGAAATAAAGGCTTTTGGTGAAGACAAAGCATTTTCTAAAAACAGGGCACAGGATCGTAAAGCAATTATATACTATGTAAAGCCATCACCCCCGATTATTCCTGAAACCGATTTTAGTAAGGCGGTTAACACAGCAAAAAAAGGGGATAAGCTAAAATTACCGAATATGAATTTCTACAATAATTCTGACATTATGTTGCCGGAGTCTGCTCCGATATTAAACGACCTGTTAGCTATACTACAGAAAAATAAAAAACTTAAAATAGACATACAGGGACACATTTGCTGTCAGATAAAAGAGGAGAACGAGATATCGCTGCGCCGTGCAAGAGCAGTCTATAATTTCCTCATAAAAAAAGGTATTGATGCTGTAAGGCTTTCTTATAAAAGCTTTGGCAGCACAAAACCGCTTCATCCACTTCCGGAGAAAAATGAAACCGAAAAAGTAGCTAACCGCAGGGTAGAGATAGAAATACTGGAAAATTAAGGTCGTTTGAATAAGCATTTACCCATGAAAAAAAAGTTACTGGTGTTTTTCTTGTTTGCAATTCTCCAAAGTTATGGTCAGGAACAGTTTACGGTTTATTTTGATACGGGAATGGATTCGCTCACCAAGCTGTCGGCAGTAGAATTTAAAAGCTGGATCGATTGGCACAAAAGAAATAAGGTCGTTAAAATACACGGATATGCCGATAATGTTGGTAAAACAGGGGTAAACAGCGATTTGTCTGTACGCAGGGCAAATACAGTAGCTCAGATTTTAAAAATGAATGCCATAGCTATTGAAGAAGCAGAAGTAAAAGGATGGGGAGAAACCGAGATCAGTATGGATAAGGACCTGAATCGTAAGGTGGTCATCTATTTTGAAAAAGCGGCAGAGAAGCCCGATAAACGCAAAGAACTTTCCAGACAGGTGTTGTCGGCAAAAAAAGGAAGCAGGATAGTTTTAAAGAACCTTAAATTCTCTATGAATTCGGGTAAGGTGGTTGCGGGATCGTCCAGTGTACTTAAAAACTTGGTGGAGGCGATCCAAAACAATCCAAAATTAAAAATAGACATTCAGGGTCATATTTGCTGCAATACAGATGATACAAAGAAATTAGGGATATTAAGGGCGAAAACAGTTTACAATTATCTCGTAAGTTTAGGGATAGACAAAAGCAGGCTTTCGTATCAAAACTTTGGAAGCACACGACCTATATACCCAATACCGGAGCAAAACGGATTTGAAGCCGAAGCTAACCGCAGGGTCGAAATAGAAATAATAGAAAATTAAGATGAATAGACTACTACTCGTTTTCTTATTAGTCTGTGGTTTTACCGCTACAGCACAGGAGGAGGTTGACACCGAAACAATACCCCTTAATTATAATCTTGCAGAGATTACCATTAATGGAAAAGTAGGCGATAAGATCAGGCTCGAAAACCTTAACTTTATTGGCGGTAGCGATAAACTCCTGCAGGAATCAGAACCTGTACTTGAGGAGTTACTGAAGGTTCTGACAGATAATCCTAAGCTGAAGATCCAGATCCAGGGACACGTATGCTGTTATATAAAAGATCCGTCGGATATCTCGCGTAAACGCGCAAAGGCAATATATAAGTACCTAATTGAAAACGGTATTAAGAAACGCAGACTCTCTTTTAAAAGTTTTGATGGTAAAAAACCGTTGTTTAACATACCGGAAGAAACCGAAGAGGAAAAAGCAGCTAATCGAAGGGTAGAAATCGAGATAATCGAGAAATAATTATGAATAGAATATTTTTGACTTTTATATTGCTGTGCAGTTTTTATGCAATAGCTCAAGAGGATTCGGATGCCGATACAGCACTCTTTAACTATGACTTGGAAGGACTAACCATTGATGGGAAAGTAGGCGATAAGATCACGCTTCAAAATCTTAATTTTGAGAGGGGAGGTCATGAATTGCGGCTTAAATCAGAACCTGTACTTAAGGAGCTCTTAAAGATCATGGAAGATCATCCTGATCTCAAGATCCAAATACAAGGACATATATGTTGTCTTAATGATGATTCGAATGAGGTGTCGAGTGCAAGGGCAGAACTGGTGCATAATTACCTTAGGGATAATTGCATTGATGAAGAACGCATTTCGTATAAAGACTTTGGAGGAACAAAACCTATTTATCCAATGCCCGAGAAAAATAAAAAACAGCGCGAAAAGAATCGCAGAGTAGAAATCGAGATAATTGAAAATTAATTTTTCTGTAATAAATAATTAGTTACTTTCGTTTTATAAAGAAATACATCCCCATGAAAAAGCTGTTTTCGGTACTTATATTTTCCTTATTATTTTCGATGACAATACAGGCGCAGGAACAATTTTCACTGTACTTCGAGACGAATAAATACGATCTTAAAAAATCAGAATCGGCCAGGCTTTCCGAATGGCTTACTAAGAATGCGACCTCAAAAATACTTGCTATAAACGGCTACACCGATGAAGACGGAAGCGTTGGGCTTAACGATACACTGGCACAACATAGGGTGTCTCATGTATTCAGTCTGATAAAAAACAAAGTAAAAATAAGATCTGATTTTAAGACCCGAAGCTTTGGGAAGCTTCACAAGCAGTCGCCTGTAAAGGCAGAGAACCGTAAGGTGGTTATTTACTATCTGGAGGAAAAAGACCTGGCTAAAGAAAATGAGATACTGGGTATTAAAGAAGAACCGAAACCTGTTGTTAAACCAGCCGGACCTATTGTTTACCCAAGTAAAGTAATGGTCCGTAAACCTGATGGAAAAGAAGAAGAGATTGTATTGAATGTGGAATTCATGAAAAAAGTGGGTGAGGCAAAAGCGGGAGAGAAATTAAGGATAGATAACCTGAACTTTTACGAGAACAGCTATGTCTTCATGCCTGATTCAAGACCTAAGCTATACGAACTTTTAGAAACCATGAAACTGCACCCGAGACTGAAGATAAAGCTTCATGGACACGTATGTTGTATGAAAGCCGATCGTAAAAACCTGTCTACCGAAAGGGCAAAAGCCATTATGATGTTCCTTAACGGACAGGGCATCGAGAAAACCCGCCTGTCGTTTGAAGGTTTTGGCGTGAGCCAGCCTATGTACCCTATTCCCGAAAAAACTCCCGAAGAACGCGAAGCTAACCGCAGGGTAGAGGTATTGGTGGTAGAGAACTAATAGGTTTCGCTGAATTTTGTTTTCTGCTTTTTCATATTATTCTCCCAACCATACGGGAAAATCCCATGATCATTTGTCATGATCTTTTTCATCTCCGCTTTAACACGGTTCTGGATGGCTAAGGGCAGTGCATAGAATTTAGCATCTACCTGAGTATTACGCTCATTATCTAATACGCCATTTTGATGTCTTATAGCAATTTTCTCGCCTTTATAGAAGACCAGTATCTTTATACGCCCGTCATCATAACCGTTATAGCCGTTAGTTCCATATACAAGGATAGGATCAGTAATTCCATCTTTGTCGATATCCTCAAAAGAGCAGTACTTTGTCCAAAACCAGATAGATTCTTCCATTTCATCTGTTCCATTGATCACTGAGGTAAAGTCGTTCACTTCCCATTGCTTTTCCAACGCAGCAGTTTCCTGTTTTACATTCACCGCCTTTATTTTATAGTGCAGCGTGTCCTTCTCTTTTGTACCGTCAAACTTTTCAGAAAGTGCTACATAAAACTTCCCGCTCTTATCGGTATAACTGTACACCCTGAAAACAGGATATTCGATACCGAGCTGTGCTTTAACTTCTGAAGTAAAAATCTTAGTAGCTTCCGATTTAGGAAGTTTAATGCCTTGGCTGAACATATAGCTAACGCTAAGAAGAAGGGATATGGAAAGTAGTTTTTTCAAGGGTATGATTTTAAGTGCATCTGGGCTTTCTTCATTATTAGAAGGAAACTTGTTAGTAAAACTAACAAAATCTAATTTAACAGCCAATTTACTCTGGTAAAATTGCTATACCGTTACATTGTATAATTGCTACATTAAAACTATCTTTGCGATTCAAATTACAAACCCATATTTATGAGTTCTGATACCAGTAAACGTTACAGCCAAAGAGGTGTTTCTGCATCTAAGGAAGACGTACACAACGCCATAAAAAACATTGATAAAGGCTTATTTCCTAAAGCATTCTGTAAGATCGTCCCTGACCATCTTACGCAGGATGAGGATTACTGCCTTATAATGCATGCCGATGGTGCAGGCACAAAATCGTCTTTAGCGTATATGTACTGGAAAGAAACCGGAGATATTTCGGTTTGGAAAGGCATAGCTCAGGATGCGCTTATCATGAATATTGACGACCTGCTTTGTGTAGGTGCTGCAGATAATATCATGTTGTCATCAACTATCGGGCGTAACAAAAATGTTATTCCGGGCGAAGTGCTTTCGGCGATCATCAACGGTACCGAAGAACTTATTGAAGAACTAAAAACATTCGGTGTAACCATCCATTCAACAGGTGGTGAAACTGCTGATGTGGGTGATTTGGTACGTACTATTATTGTAGACTCTACGGTAACGGCGCGTATGAAACGCAGTGATGTCGTAGATAATGCCAACATTAAACCGGGCGATGTGATCGTAGGTCTTGCTTCTTTCGGACAGGCGTCTTACGAGAAAGGTTACAACGGCGGTATGGGAAGTAACGGATTAACATCTGCACGCCATGATGTTTTCGATAACTATCTTGCTCAAAAATATCCTGAAAGCTTTGATGCTTCTGTACCATCAGAACTGGTATACTCAGGAAAAACAAAACTAACGGATGCTGTAGAAGGCAGCCCTATTGATGCAGGTAAGCTGGTACTTTCGCCAACGCGTACGTATGCACCTATCATCAAAAAAATATTAGAGAAATACTCTCCAAAAGATATTCACGGAATGGTACATTGCAGTGGTGGTGCTCAAACCAAGATCCTGCACTTTGTAGATAACGTTCACGTGATAAAAGACAATTTGTTCCCTGTTCCTCCACTATTCAAGTTGATCCAGGAGAACTCGGGTACCGACTGGAAAGAGATGTACCAGGTGTTTAACTGCGGACACAGAATGGAAGTATATGTTCCTGAAAACATTGCACAGGATATCATTGCGATCTCTAAATCATTCAATGTAGATGCTCAGGTGGTAGGAAGGGTAGAAGCTTCTGAAACTAAAAAGCTGACAATAGAAAGCGAATACGGTACTTTTACCTATTAATATAGAAATCCGCCAATTGGCGGATTTTTTTATGCTCTTGTGTTTAGATGCGCTTTGACAAGCTCAGCTTGACAGTGATTGTCATTTCGATCGCAGCGCAGTGGAGAAATCTCAGGAACTTGCTATATCCTCTTAAACAATTTGTAACTTTAACTCATGACACAAACGAAGAAAACCTTTCTGGACGCACAGTGGCGAAAGCTTGTAATGATCAATTATGCTATCGATCCTGAAGTACTAAAACCTTATCTCCCATTCGAAACAGAACTGGATCAGTGGAACGGCACCTGTTACGTCAGCCTCATAGGTTTTATGTTTGTAGATACCCGTATGTTAAAGATCAGAATTCCTTTCCATGTGAACTTTGAAGAGATTAATCTGCGTTTTTATGTTAAGTACAAAGACAACGAAGAATATAAAAGAGGTGTTGTGTTTATTAAGGAAATTGTTCCGCGCCCGGCGCTTACGTTTGTGGCCAATGTACTTTATAACGAAAACTACGAAACTTTAAAAACAAAGCATTCGTGGGTTGAGGCAGATGATACCCTTACGGTAGAATATGGCTGGAAGAAAAAAGGGGAGTGGCATACCATTAAAACAATATCCGATAAAACAGCTGTAGATATTAAACCTGATAGTGAAGAAGAATTTATTACCGAACATTTTTGGGGTTATGCTAAAATTTCAGATACCATAACTTCAGAATATGAAGTAGCACACCCAAGATGGCAGATCTACCCTATAAGAGATTATGAAGTAAAAGTAGATTTTGAAAAGACCTACGGACCAAATTTTTCCTTTTTACAGGATCAAAAACCGATATCGGTTTATTTGGCAGAAGGGTCGGAGATAGTAGTTAAAAAGGGTCGGAAGATCAAAATGAAAAAATAATATTTAATATAGCAAAGGCTGCCAATTGGCAGCCTTTTGCATTAATAGTAGGGAAACAATATAAATCTAATTACTAACTACTAGCTTATGAGTTTCGGTAGCACGGTCAGAAACGATCTGCATTACATACGTTCCGGAAGCAAAGCCTGCCATCCCTATTTCCATGCTCATAGTATCTGCTTTTATTTCTTTAACCAGCTTACCTGTACCAATTTCATAGATGGTTATCGCAGCACCTGTTTCATATCCCGGAGCCAGGTCTAACCTGAATAATCCGTTTAATGAAGGATTAGGGTACACCATACTTTTTTGTGAAGCAGCAAATGTATCTACACCAGCTGTAGCGCAATCCTGTTGTGCTTCATATGCTCCTATATCACGTCTTCCATTAAATACAGCCAAACCGTTCTGGTCTGTAGAATTATCAGCCGGATCACCCATATCGGCAGCCGGGCTAGGGCAGTTTAAAGTATGTACGGGAGTTCCGTCTTCCATGTCTGTTAGTGTCGAAAGCCCTATCACAATAGGTACTGCAATACTTCCTGTTATATCATCTTCTGTTTCCGTAAATACATTTCCGTCTACAGCTGCAACAAGATTAAAACCGTTTGAGGTAATTGTACCATCATTGCCAAAAAGATTCGCTCCTGAGATCATAGCGGTATTTGTAGTTACGATAGTATTTTTTAAACTGATGGTGTTTGCACCTTCATTAGCTATACCGCCGCCACTTATAATTGCATTGTTAAGCGCAATAGTATTAGCGTTTATAGTAAGTGCCCCATTATTGAAAATACCGCCGCCATTGGTAAGCGATGTATTTCCTGAAATGGTATTTTTAAGTAGTGTAGCAGTTCCGCCTTTTAAGTGAAGTCCTCCGCCGCGACCTAATAAACCTTCGGTGCTATTTAATGATAGTGTAGAAGCAGTTACATTTAATATACCGCCATTGTTGAATATTCCGCCACCGCCATCATTAGCAGTTAAGCCAATAGCACTATTCGCAGTAATATAAGTGCCGGAAACATTCATTGTACCAGTACCGTTCCAAAGTCCACCGCCCTGTACTGCAATGTTAGAATCAACCAGACTATTGGTAAGTGTTACATTGCCCATTCCTGTCATGTGGATAGCACCACCGTTACCAGGGGCTGTACCTGCATTATTCGCTGTGAATATAGTATTGTCTATAGTTACAAAACCCGCAGCACCACCATTGTCTTCTATAGCACCACCGGCGCGTTTAGAAATGTTGGCTGTGAATTCGGTATCTTCAATAGTTACTTTACCACCTACATCATTAAGAATTCCGCCACCGCTTCCGGCAGCACCTTCTGCAATATTTCCTGATATTTCTGTGTCTCCGCTAATGTTCAGCGTGCCGCTAAGATTATAGATTCCTCCGCCTCCTTGGTCGGCACCTGCACCACTTGCTGTATTATTTGAAATTACAGTTCCGCTTATAGTCATAGTTCCTGAACCATTCCATAAACCACCGCCTTCGGCACCTGCATTATTGTTGCTTACCATACCGCCATTTACAGTCACAGTACCGGCACCGGTTACGTGAAGTCCTCCGCCATTACCGGGAGAAGTATTGGTAACATTCAGGTTAAGACTTACATCGGTAAGCGATACAAGTCCTGCAGCGCCTCCATTGTCTTCTATACCACCACCTGCACGGTTAGATATATTACCTGTTATTTCGGCACCTACAATTGTAAGTTTGCCGCCTACATCATTTAAAATACCGCCACCGCTTCCTGCTGCACCATTAGCGGTATTGTTACTAATTACCGTTTCGGCATTAATGTTCAGCATACCGCTAAGGTTATAAATACCCCCACCGCCTTGGTCGGCACCCGGACCGCTTGCCATATTTTCAGATATAAGTGTACCTTCAATAGTCATGGTTCCTGATCCGTTCCATAAACCGCCACCTTCAGCAACAGCTGTATTGTTTTTCACGGTACCATCTGTAATTATAGTAGTACCAGCACCGGTAATATGAAGTCCGCCGCCATTTCCGGGAGCAGATCCTGTCATGTTATTGTCCAGCGTAACACCGTTTAAGGTAATTGTTGTTCCTGCACCAGAGTTTCCTTCAATACCGCCACCAGCTCTGTTAGCCAGGTTTCCGGTAATAGTACCACCGTTTACAGTAATATTGCCGCCCATACCTGCCATGATGCCGCCACCGCTTCCTGAAGCGCCAATGGCATCATTATCGATAACGCTCGATGTATTAATAGTAAGTGAACCGTTGGAAATAAAAATACCGCCGCCGCCCTGGCCTGTAATAGCTCCGTTTGCAGTGTTGTTTGAAATGATACTGTTATTGATGAGCAGGGTAGTACCGGATGCAGAAATGGCTCCGCCATTATCAATTGCAAAGCCATTTGTAAGTGTCAGGTTGTTTATTGTAACATTTCCGGCAGTAAGAAGCAGTATTCTCGATGTGCCGCCTCCGCTTATCATAGTATTCGTGCTGCCATTACCCATAATGGTAATGTTTTTACTAATAGCTACTTCGCCGGTTAGTGTAATCATGTTTCCGTTAAGGGAAGCATTAAACAGGATTGTTCCGCCTGCGGCAATATCCAGTACCGCCTGCCTGAAGGAACCTGCGCCGCTGTTGTTTGTGTTTGTTACCGTAATAGTTTGGGCATTGGCGCTAAAGCCAATAAGCAAACACAATACAGTAATCATCTTTAAGTAAGTAATTGTTTTTTTCATAAGTAAATAATTGATGTTAATTGTAACAGGTACTTACGGTAGTATTGTTTTAATAGTTTTATAATTAGTTAGTTAAATAAAACTTAAATAAAAAATGACTTTTGGCTAATGACTGATGTCAAAGGAATAACAGAAAAAAAGCGTACTTTTGTTTCAACAAAAATTATATTATTTTTTATGAAAATAAACTTAAAAACAGGAATCGGAGAACTCGTTTTCGGGATGAAAGAAAAAGATGTCAGAGCTATTTATGGCGAACCTGACAGAAATTTTAAAGACGAAGATGATAATACGATTTATCTGTATAACGATAAAAAAATGCGTCTTACTTTTTACCAGGAAGAAGATTTTAAATTAGGATATATACTTTCTACAAGTCCTTCTTTAGAGATGTTTTCAACCAAAATTATTGGCGCAAAATGGTCTGTGGCAGAACCTATTCTAAAACAAAATGGTCTGAAAGATTTCGATATAGAATCATTTGATTCTATTGATAACCACTTTAATGAAGCCAACTGGATTATATTCCAGGTAGAGTTTAATGAGGTTATTAAAGTAGAACTTGGTGCCACAATTAACAATAAAGACGAATTCGACTGGAAGTTTAAAGCATAATCTTTCTCTTAAAGAATTAAGGTTAGTCATGCTGAGACTGTCGTAGCATAAACGCATAAAAAAAGGGATTCCAAAACTGGAATCCCTTTTTTATATTATAAGTGTGGATTATTATTTACCAGCCGGCATAGTTTCCATCATTTCCAGTTCGAAAATAAGGTCAGCATTTCCAGGTATCGAAGCACGTGGATAACCTTTTTCGCCATAACCTAAGTGGGAAGGTATAAATACAACAATTTTATCACCAAACGATAATAGATCAATAGCTTCAATAAAACCAGGTATCATTCCAGTTTTTGTTCCAGCAGTGAAAGGAATTGGTTTGTAAGCCTTAGCAGCATCTTTTTGTGGGATATAGTTTCCGAATGCTTTAGCAACAGCTGCGTCACTTGAGTCAAATAAAAGAGCAGAACCATTATCTAAGAAACCAGAGTATTCAAGGAATACCTGAGCTCCATTAGCAGGTTTTTTACCTGTACCTTTTTTAACAACAAAGTATTTTAATCCAGAAGCTGTTTTTGTAGCCTTAGATTTTAAATCACCAAAGTAAGCAACTTTATCTGCTTTTGTTTTTGCAAGAGCTTCGGCTTGTTTTGCAGCTTTTTCATAGTATTCTTTAAATACTTTTTGAGCATTAAAGTTTTTAGCGTCTTTACCTATGCGAACGATTTTGATCGTTTTGATCTGGTCGTTTTGCTCAATAGCATTTACAACGTCTAAACCTTCAACAGTGTGCCCAAAAACTGTATGTAAACCATCAAGGTGAGGAGTTGGTCCATGTGTTATAAAGAACTGGCTTCCGTTAGTTCCTTTACCTGCATTAGCCATAGAAAGGATACCTGCTTTGTCATGTTTAAGATCTGTGATCTCATCGGCAAATTTGTATCCGGGTCCGCCAGAACCATCACCTTTAGGGTCTCCACCCTGAATCATGAAATCTTTAATTACACGGTGCCATATTAAACCGTTATAAAAAGGCTTGCCTTTATACTCAGGGCTCACCATTTCGTTTTTGCCTTCGGCAAGAGATACAAAGTTAGCCACTGTTAGCGGTGTTTTTTTGTACTCCAGTTCCAGTACGATTTTACCTTTGTTGGTTTCGATTTCGGCATACAATCCATCACCTAGTTTTACTTTTTCTGGTGGGGTTGTTGTTGTGTTGTTGTTACACGAAAAAAATAAAGCCACGAGGCTTAAGAAAAGACTTGTCATTGGTTTCATTTATGGTTAAATTAATTCTCTTTTACTTGGCTTTCAGGTTTAATGTCGTTTAGGGTAACGGTGCATATAAGCGGCTGATTTGTGCCAATTTTTTTATTGTCTCCATGATAGCCAAAAGCCATATGCGATGGGAAAAGGAACGTTACCTTTTCGCCTTCATTCATTAGTTTTATGCCATCACGAAGTCCCATCATAATATTTTGTTTATCTACATAATATACCTGCGGTTTAAGCTCTGCTTCGCTGTATATTACATTACCCTTAATATCTTTTACTTCATAGTTAAAGTAAGCAACATCACCACGTTTAGGTCGTATGCTATCGGTACTGTTCTCTATTTCATAGTGATACCAGTATCCTTTATCTGAAGCGATGTATTTTATCTCAGGATTGCTTTTTATAATAGAATCAATCAGCGATTCTTCGCTGGCTACAAGTTTTTTATTCCTCTTAATAGATTCTTTCATAAACGTACCCGAAGTATGGGAAATAGGTTTTCTTGCCTGCTGTTGTGAGCAGCCTGCTAAAAGAACTCCTGTAAGGAATAACTGTAGTAAAAAGATCTTCTTCATTGTATCAGTCAATTTTCGTGTGTGCTAAAGTAGCAATAAATTTTTGGATAGTAGCCTCTAATGATTCGGTAGATTTTCCACCTGCAGCATTTATATGACCTCCACCGCTAAAGTGCTCTCTGGCATACTGGTTAACATCAAAATCGCCCTTAGATCTAAACGATATTTTAATAATTCCTTCATCTTTATTTTCTGTAAACATAGCAGTAAACTCGATGTCTTTCATGCACAGTCCATAATTTACAATACCCTCTGTATCTCCTTTTGTGTGTCCAAAACTGTTAAGCTCTTCCTGGCTAAGGGTAGTGTACGAGGTTTTGTATGCCGGTAATACTTTCATGTTCTGCAAAGCCCTCGCCAAAATTAGAACACGGTTGTGCGAATGGTTGTCAAACAAAAGGCTGTGTATTGCAGTATTGTCAATTCCTTTATCGATAAACTCGGCAACAACCCTGTGGGTAGTACCTGTTGTTGAAGGATAACGGAAAGATCCGGAATCTGTAACAATACCTGTATAAAGGCATGATGCAATTGTTTTATCGATGATGTCTCCATCACCGAGGCCCTTAATAAAATGATAGATCATTTCACAGGTAGAACCATAGCTGGTATCTGAAAAAGCATACACAGCATAATCACCCGGTTTTTGGTGGTGATCGATCATTATAAACGGAGCCTGTAATTTTTTAAGAGCAGCTTCCATCTGATCGCCGGTACGGCTAAGCATGTTAAAATCGAGCGTAAAAATAAGTTCCGCCTCGCTTAATATTTTATTAGAGGTTTCTGTGTCTTTTTCAAAAACCTTTACAGTATTAGAAGAAGGCAGCCACGCTAAAAAGTCGGGAAACTCATTAGGTGTTATAACGGTAGGCTCATGACCTTTAAGTTTTAGGTAATGGTACAATCCCAGTGTAGATCCCATGGCATCGCCATCCGGATTGCGGTGAGGTATTATGGCAATTTTTTTTGGTGAAGCCAGTAATTGCTTTACTCCTTCAATATCTTGAGGTTTCATCATTTTGCGAATTTACATCTTTTTCTGTTATCACCAATGGCATAAAAAGAGCCTGTGTGTAAAACAAACTTCATTGATTAGTAGTGTTTTATCTTGTTTTATTTCTGTTCATAATCATAGTTTACCATCCAGTTGATGCCAAACTTATCTGTAAACATACCAAAAAATGCCCCCCAAAAGGTTTTGTCGAGTGGCATGGTTATTTTTCCGCCGGCAGAAAGGCCTTCAAAAAGCTTACGGGCTTCGTCTTCACTTTCTGTATTTATCGATATAGCGATGTTGTTACCCATGGTTGTTGTTTGCCCAAAAGCATAGGATGAATCACTACCCATCAATATTGTTTCCTTACTTATTGGCAGTGACACATGCATGATAAGTTCTTTTGCAGCTTCGGGTACATCTCCCTGCATGTCTTTAAAGCGGCCTATGTATGGAAATTCACCCCCAAAAACCGATTTGTAAAAATTGAAAGCTGCTTCACAGGTTCCATTAAATGTTAAATAAGGATTTACTTGTGCCATTGTTTTGTTACGTATTTGGTTGTCTTTTAGTTTGTTTTAAAGCTTTCAAAAAGACGCGTTATGTCAAAATACAAGCCTTCCAGATTGTAGGAGTTCTCTACCACTGAGAGATAGTCATATTTGTTTTCTATGAGTTCCTGTTCTCCGCCAAAACGAAAACCAAGGATATCCAATATCTCATATTCATTTGTTGTAGTAATTACATAAAAAGATTTTTCGGGAGTAGTACCATCGCCTGTGCTTAGTATAGCATCAATAATAATGCTCGCCTGGAGTTCTTCGGCTTTAGCTTCTTTAATTTTGCCAAGCTCTTTAAAAGCAAACATGCGGTATTCTTTTATCCGGATACTAAAAGGGTAGTCTTTAAGTACTTTAGCCGATATCTTAAGAAGTTTTTCGAGTGTTTTCTTATCCGTATTCTGGTTTTGAAGTATTTCGGTAAGATTGTCAAACGCGTCTGAAGTTGCGTAAGGAGAGTATTGCTTTTGAAAAGAATAACCATAGTACAAATGCCTTTTTTCTTCTAAAGTCATTGTACTGTCGGCTTTGTTGTATTTTTTTAAAAGGGCATCAAAATAGTAAGGGGATTTTTTGTCCTCAACATTTTTTTCAATCAGTTTATAATCTGGTTTTGAGAATTCTTCTGTTTGAGAATAGCTTCCAATGGTAAGGAATAAAAACAGAAGCGATAAGGAATATTTCATTTATCAGGAATTAGATAGGATTAAAGGTAAATAAAAATCCCTGATTTTTTTTGAGCAGATTAAAAATTAATCTCCGCACCCACCTCCACAGCCGCTGCATCCGCTGCAGCATCCACTATCACCGCTTGAGGAGCATCCGCTATCGCTGCTTTCGTTGGAGCATGATCCTGCGCTGCAGCTTCCGCCACAGTCTGAACTGCCATTTCGATTATTCTTAGTGTCTTTTTTAAAGTGCGCTATCGCTGCTATAACCATGAAGACTGTAAAAATCCCAATAAATGCATTGCTAATTGAGGCCTGTATGATCAGTCCGCTCAGGCTTATTACGACTAACGGGATTGTAAGTTTTGGCAGTTTTACCTTAGGTTTCTTTATTATCCAGTAGCGGCTGAGGTTTACCCTTTGGAAATAAATGTCGGTAAATCGGGTTTGGTTGTTGTGCCAGATGTCAGGCGGGGGAGCGGTGCCGAATTTTTCTTTGTACAATTCCTGCATTCCTGTGTAAAAGGAGTTAAATTTTTGCTGTTCGTTTTCTCCGCCTTTTGTAGGATTGTGATGAATCTCTGTGTTTAGAGTGTTTTTACAAAGATCGGTCCAGTAGGATTTTGTGTAGGTAAGATGCAGGTGCCACGCCTGGTCTACGGGATCGCTGGGTGTAACAGCGGTGGGAGAGGTACAGCACATGAAGAGGAATTTTTTGTACTCCTCAATAACCCGTAGTGTATAATTTTTGTCCCAGCCATTCTCGCGGGCAAGCCTGGTAGAGAAGGTTAGTTTTGCATCTTTTTCGTCAAGCTCAAAGCTTTCAAGCCTGTTCCAGAGTTGTGTTTCATTTTGTGTCATTTTTGTTTTAAAGGTACTATAGACACAAATAAAACAGGTAGTTTTTTATTTCATTTATCTACCTGTTTGTTACAATTTTTGGAGTGTTATTTGAACCTGTTTAGAGCTTCAGGAGTTGCAGGGGTAAAGAAATTGATGAGGTTGCCGTCAGGGTCACGGAACAATATGGAACGGTTGCCCCAAGGCATCGTTACGGGTTGCTGAAGGATATCGTCAGTTGTGTTCCTAACGAGTTCGTAGCTGTTGTCTACATTGTCTACCAGGAATTCTATAATAACACTTTTATTCGCAGTGGGTTCTGCAATTTCACCTCCAAAGAAAGCGAGTGTTTTTGTACTGCCGATAGCCAGTATACAGGAGGCTGTTCCTATTTCTGCAAAATCTTCAGTATGCCATTTTGCAGTTAATCCGGTTACACTTTCATAAAAACCAACCAGGCGTTTAATGTCTGCTGTAATAATTCTTAATGATCGTAAGTTCATAATGCTGTTTAAATAATGATTAACAGATCAAAATTTGAATGGTATTATGACAGTCCTATGTCAGCAGTGATCTTATTTTTTACGTTTTAGATTGTTTTAATTTCTTTTTTATTTTCACGTAAATAATACCAAAAACTAAAGTTGTTATAAATAGCAGAGTCGAAATTATGATTAAGTATTTGTTTTGCTTGGAGATTGTCTCAGTATTTAAAACCTGTGCTCTTAGTTTACCATATTCTTTACTGGAAACTCCGATGGTGTCATCCATATCGGGATCGTCTTTGATACCGGCTTTGGATAACTTTTCCAGTTCATTTATCTCTTTATCTTCTACACGAGTAAGTAAAGCAGTCCTGGAGCATATATGAGCATAATTCATGCTTTTTCCGTAGTTCTTTTTTCCGTTGGTTTCGTAAATAAGATACTTTTTGCCTAGGACAAATTCAAAATCGCATAATCCAGGACTTTTACGGCTAAAAAAAGTCCTTATTTCTTCCGATCTGTTTAGTGGGTCTTTTTTAAAAAAATGAAGAATCTTAACATCATATAAGTATATTTTCTGTCCATAATCAGAAAGGTGAGTAGAATCTATGCTAATTATTTTAGCGATAAACACTTCTTTTGCATAATGCCAGGATTCTTTTACAGTAGGTGTTCCATCGCAACTGCATGCATAACCATTGAAACTAAACGTGATAAGAAGCAATAAAAATAGTTTTTTCATAAAAAGGCTGTATGATTTTGCACCAAAAATAGTTTTTTTTAAAAGCAATATGCTAAAAACCAAACAATTTCAAAATCTCATAATCGGGTTTTTAAATTTCAATTATAAGCATTACTTTTGCGCATGCAACACAACGTACTTATTTTAGATTTTGGATCGCAATATACTCAGCTTATTGCGAGAAGAGTTCGCGAGTTAAATATCTTCTGCGAAATTTTCCCTTATAACAACCCTCCGGTTGATTTATCATCTTATAAAGCGGTAATACTTTCGGGTAGTCCTTTCTCAGTTAGGGCCGATGATGCTCCGCACCCTGATCTTTCTCAAATTCGCGGCAAGCTGCCTTTACTGGCTGTTTGTTATGGTGCACAATACCTTGCGCATTTTAGTGGAGGTGAGGTAGCGCCGTCTAACATACGTGAGTATGGCCGTGCTAACCTTTCTTATATTAAAGAAGGTGAGCCTTTCCTTGAAGGAGTATCGGTTAACAGCCAGGTATGGATGAGCCACAGTGATACTATCAAGAAACTGCCTACAGGCGGTGTAGTATTAGCCAGTACAAAAGATGTTGAAAATGCAGCTTACAAAATTGAAGGCGAAACTACTTATGCAATCCAGTATCACCCAGAGGTATACCATTCTACAGATGGTAAACAAATGCTTGAAAACTTCCTGGTAAAAATTGCAGAGGTACCACAAACGTTTACACCAAACTCTTTTGTAGAGGATATCGTAGCAGAGCTTAAAGCAAAAATTCAGGACGATAAAGTAGTATTAGGCCTTTCAGGTGGAGTTGACTCTACCGTGGCAGCAGTACTTTTAAATAAAGCAATTGGTAAAAACCTGTATTGTATTTTTGTAAATAACGGTTTACTTCGTAAGAACGAATTTGAAAGCGTTCTTGACCAGTATAAAGATATGGGGCTTAACGTGAAAGGTGTAGATGCATCAGACCGTTTCCTTTCTCAACTTGCAGGTATTGAAGATCCTGAAACAAAAAGAAAAACTATTGGTCGTGTATTCATCGAAGTATTTGATGATGAAGCTAACCAATTGGAAGATGTAAAATGGCTTGCTCAGGGTACTATTTACCCAGACGTTATCGAGTCGGTTTCTGTAAAAGGACCATCGGCTACAATCAAATCACACCACAATGTGGGTGGTCTTCCTGATTTTATGAAGCTTCAGGTAGTAGAGCCATTAAGAATGTTATTTAAGGACGAAGTTCGTAGGGTAGGTGCTACTTTAGGTATCGATGCTGAACTTCTTGGTAGGCACCCTTTCCCGGGACCTGGTCTGTCAATAAGAATATTAGGAGATATTACTCCGGAGAAAGTGCGTATACTTCAAGAAGTAGATGCGGTTTTTATAAACGGATTAAGAGAGCACGGACTATATGATAAAGTATGGCAGGCAGGAGCGATACTGCTTCCTGTAAACAGTGTAGGTGTTATGGGCGATGAGCGTACTTATGAAAAAGTAGTTGCGCTTAGAGCAGTAGAATCTACAGATGGTATGACTGCAGACTGGGTTCACCTTCCGTATGAGTTCCTAATGAAAATTTCTAACGAGATCATTAATAAAGTTAAAGGAGTTAACCGCGTGGTGTATGACATCAGCTCTAAACCACCTGCCACTATTGAGTGGGAATAAACTTTAAGATTATAGTAAAAGCCCCGCATTGCGGGGCTTTTTATATTTTGCCTAATGGTGTTTATTTAACTTTGGGTATTAGAAAAAATAAATTACTTTTAATACTTTAATAGTTAAGCTTATCATGATGAAACGAATACTACTTTTATTTTTTGCTTTTTTAATGTTCCAGAATGTCACTGCTCAGGATGATAAGGAAACGCAAACTACAGAGGATGGCCAGTTGATTGATCTGGATAGTTACTTTATTGATCATACAACCACTATGGGGGAAAGAATGCTAATGATCTCTAAAAAATACATGGTAGATCCGGATGAGATATATAAGTATAATGAGGTGCAGACAGATAAATATGGCGTAACAGCAGGGCAGGTATTAAAAATTCCGCTACATAAATCGCATAAAAAAGACCTTGATAAATTTAAAGAAGAACTGATAAAGAAAAATGGAGGTAACCCTATACAGGTGCCCTCAGTGCCGCCTTTAAAGAAAAAAACAGAAGAAGAAGAGGAAGACGAATAGTCTTTCTTTTTTGTTTAGGATTACTGTAAAAGGCTTTTGGTATGGCTTTTGTCTTTTTAACTGAAATTTATGCGATAAAGCTATCGTATAGTTGTAGTAAAAGCTAAATTTGCATTTGCAAAATTGTTCTAAAAAATCACACCATGAAGTACATTGTAATTTTATTTTTTTCACTCGCATTGTTATCAACATCTGCTTATGCTCAGGAGTTAAAAAAGCATAAAGTAGAGAAAGGAGAGACGGTAGCTGCTATTGCGAAAAAGTATAAAGTTACACCTTACGATATTTACAGGCTAAACCCCGATTCTAAAAACGGAATAAAAGAAGATACTGTTCTTCTTATACCTGCACCCTCTAAGGTGGCTGCTACGACAGTTGCTGTAAAAGAACAGCCTACAAAGATCGCTAACACAATACATGAAGTAGAAGCTAAAGAAACATTATACAGTCTTGCAAAACGGTATAATGTAACTGTAGAAGATATTAAAAAAGCCAATGGAACTGCGCTTGATAACGGCCTGCAAATAGGTCAGCAGGTTATCATTCCTGTAAAAGGAAGTGGTGTAGCTGCCCAGGTGAAAGTATTGAAGCAGGAAGAAAAAACGAACAGAGAACCTGTTTATACTTTTCATATTGTTCAGGCAGGAGAAACCAAGTATTCTATTGCTAAAGAGTTTGGAATATCACTTCAGCTGCTTGAAGAACTTAATCCAGAAGTAAAAGAAACCCTTCCGGTAGGTTATAAACTTAAATTAGGCAAAGATGCTGCAATACAAAAAGCAGCTCAACAAGTTACAGAGCCTCTTAAACAGTCGGAGTTCATAAATTATGAAGTACAGCCTAAAGAAACTTTTTACAGTCTTACCAAAAGAACTGGACTTACCGAAGAAAAAATAATTGCACTTAACCCGGATGCTAAAGATGGACTTAAGGATGGAATGATATTAAAACTTCCAAAAGGAGTTAATACAGCTATAGATACTACTCCGGATGTTGTTGCGACGGGTAAACCAAAAGGTGGTCTTGGTGCTTTAAAAAAATCAGGAACAAAAGAGATCGCTTTATTATTGCCTTTTAATATTGCAAGAATGGAGTCGGATACGGTACGTTCAAAACTATTACGTACGGATAAATTTCTGAATATGACACTCGATTTTTATGCGGGTGCACTTATGGCAATAGATTCGGCTAAGGTGTTAGGTCTTCCGCTAAAAGTAAAAATATTAGATTCTAAAGAGAGCAAAAGCACATCCGATGTAAATGGATTGGCTGCCGGTCTTGGCGGGGTAGATGTGATTATAGGTCCATTCTTTACTAGTAATGCTCAAACACTTGCGTCATTATTGGCCGCTAAAGGTATTCCTGTTGTGTCGCCAATGTCTAACACTACTACAAAACCTTATTCTAATTTGTTCCAGACGATACCTACTTCAGAAAAAGTTAGGCTTTCCATGTTAGAGTACTTAAAAACAAAGAACGGAAATGTTATTGCTGTTGTAGATGCTAAAAAAGGCAGCTCAAAAGAGTTTATAAGAAGCAATTATCCAGGTGTGAAATTTGCACCGTTGAGTCCGGAAGGAGCGATAATAGTAGATCAGCTTAAAGGTTTACTGGTAAAAGATAAAATGAATTATGTTATTTTGGAAACCGAAAAAATCGGGATGACTGTGAGTACAACTAAAGCATTGGTTGATGCTCTTGCAGATTATCAGATACAGCTTGTGGTGTTAGACAGAAATGAAACACTTGATAATAGGGAAATACCTATAACCCGACTTGCCAGTCTTAAAATGTTGTATCCATCGGTAACAAATGATAGTGAAACACCTGAGGCTGCAGTATTTGGGAAAGTGTTTAAAGAGAAAAATGGTGTTATGCCTAATCAATATGCTACAAGAGGCTTTGATGTTACATTTGATGTTATTATGCGTCTATTTCAGGAAGATGGTTTCATGGAGGTAATGAACACGAAAGCGTCTGAACAGATAGAGAATAAATTTGCTTATAAAACCGAAAACGGTGGTAACTATAATACGGGAGTTTACATCATGTATTACGACCAGGATTTAAGTATAAAACAAGCACAATAAAATTATGACATCAAAAATCACGTACCTGGGAGAGTTAAGAACATCTTCCATTCACATTCAGTCGGGCACAGAGATATTGTCAGATGCGCCAACAGATAATCACGGGAAGGGTGAAGCTTTCTCGCCTACAGATACAGTTGCGAATGCATTAGGTGCCTGTATGATCTCTATTATGGGGATAAAAGCAATGCAGATGGACTTAAAAATGGAAGGTTCTACAGTAGAGGTAACCAAGGTAATGCAGGCTGAGCCCAGAATGATTGCTAAAATTGGGATTGTTATAAATATGAATATGGAGTCTGACGAAAAGATCAGAACCATTTTTGAACGTGCTGCAATGACGTGTCCTGTGTTTCTTAGTCTGCATCCGGATATAGAGAAGGATGTAGTTTTTAATTGGTAAAACACATTGAAATATAGAATTGAAAACACCTATTTATAGGTGTTTTTTTTTTGCTCTTTTTTTAGTATAACTGTAGTTTGAATAATGAAATGTATTCAGATGAAATTATATCATTTGCCCCTTATAACAAAAGGGATATTTTTTATTTCCAAGTCATTCGCTTTTTCAGTTCTGTAATATGGGCAAGATGATGATTGCAATGCCAGGCATAAATACCAATGTTTTCTATTAGTTTAATTTTAGTGTCGTGCTCCGGATGAATAAATGTACGACTGAGCTCTGCCGGAGTTAATGAGTTTAATAGTGTAACCCATCGGAAATGCAGTCCTTCGAGTATATTTAAACTATGTTTAATCGGCAGTGTTTTTCCATCCTCTAATTCGGCCCATTTATCCTCCTGATAAGGCTTTATTATCGGATTGTCTTCTGTTAAAGTAAGTTTAAACCGTATATAGCTGTTTAAATGGCTATCTGCACAATGATGTATTACCTGTATAATTGTCCAGCCACCAGGCCTGTATTTTGTATTAAGTTGTTCATTCGTTAAATGCACAGTTTCTTTCTTTAGTATTTCCGGGAATTCAGAGAGGGTAGAGATGTAGTCTGCAAGAATTTCATTTGTATATTCTTTTGGTTGTATGTGTTTTCCAATCGGATAACGTAATTTTTCAATTTCAGGAGTAAGCATAATATTGTTTTTATATTGTGATGAAAGATATCTGTTACGAAATATGGGTGCCTTGATAAAAGTATGATTTTTTTAATAGGCATATTACTTATCAGGGCTTATATAGTTAGTTATTATGGGTATCTTTACCCTTTTAATTGTGGTATTTTAATCATGGATCAACAAAAAGAATTTCTTATTAAACTAGCGCATACTAAAATGCCTTTTGGTAAGTATGAAGGTAAATATCTAATAGAATTACCGGAGTATTATGTGGTGTGGTACAATAATAAAGGTTTTCCGGCAGGGCAGTTAGGGAAACAATTACAGTTGGTATATGAATTAAAACTTAACGGACTTGAAAATCTTATAAGAAATATCCAGAGGCAGTATCCTAAACCCAGATAGTGATCAATTTGTCAATTGTCCTGAGAATTTTAAATTGTAATCTTACAAATTGTTGGGACAATGGAATTTTATACAAAAAACAATGCCACTTTGGCATAGGGTTAAATCATAGCATTATTATTGAAGGCAAAGTAATCATTGATGTATATTTAAAATACAGCATTGATACATTATAAAATTGAAGCATTAAACAATCAATTAATTTTTGTACTTTTGCCACGTTTTTTACAGCAACACAACAACATATTTTACAAAATGAATCAAACAAAGTATATTTTTGTTACAGGCGGTGTGACTTCTTCTCTCGGAAAAGGTATTATAGCTGCTTCACTGGCAAAACTATTGCAGGCAAGAGGTTATAGAACGACAATTCAGAAATTTGATCCGTATATCAATGTGGATCCGGGTACGCTAAATCCATACGAACATGGAGAGTGCTATGTAACAGATGATGGTGCTGAAACCGATCTTGACCTTGGTCACTATGAGCGATTTTTGAATGTACCTACTTCTCAGTCCAATAACGTTACTACAGGAAGGGTTTATCTTTCGGTTATTGAAAAAGAGAGAAGAGGAGAATTTTTAGGTAAAACCGTTCAGGTTGTACCTCATATCACAAACGAGATTAAAGAACGTATGCAGCACCTGGGTAACACAGGTGACTATGATATTGTAATTACCGAAATAGGTGGTACCGTAGGTGATATTGAATCACTTCCATACATCGAGTCGGTAAGACAATTAGTTTGGGAACTTGGAGAGAATAACGGTATTGTTATTCACTTAACGCTTGTTCCTTATCTTGCTGCTGCAGGTGAGTTAAAAACAAAACCTACACAACACTCTGTTAAAACATTAATGGAAAGCGGTATTAAAGCCGATATCCTTGTGTGCAGAACAGAGCATGAATTATCATCTGACTTAAGACAGAAACTTGCATTATTCTGTAATGTTAAGAGAGAAGCTGTTATACAGTCTATAGATGCTTCTACGATATACGATGTTCCTAACCTTATGCTGGAGGAAGGACTTGATAAAGTTGCGCTTAAAAAGCTTGACTTACCAGAGAAAAACACTCCGGATCTTAAACAATGGAATCAGTTCCTTTTCAAACTTAAAAATCCTAAACACACAGTAAATATTGGCCTTGTAGGTAAATATGTTGAGCTTCAGGATTCTTATAAGTCAATTTTAGAGGCATTTATACACGCAGGTTCTGAAAACGAAACTAAGGTTAACGTGATCAGTATCCACTCTGAATATATTGACAGGGATAATGCAGAAGAAAAATTAAGCGGACTTGATGGTATACTTGTTGCTCCAGGATTTGGAGGAAGAGGTATTGAAGGTAAAATTGAAACCGTACGCTTTGCAAGAGAGAACAATATTCCTTTCTTAGGAATCTGTCTTGGTATGCAGATGGCGGTTATAGAATATTCCAGAAATGTATTAGGATGGAAAGATGCTAACTCTACAGAAATGAATGAGCACACATCACATCCGGTTATTAACATCATGGAAGAGCAGAAAACAATTACAGACAAAGGTGGTACAATGCGTCTTGGTGCATGGAAATGTTTAATAGATGAAGGTACACTGGCTAGTAAGATCTATAGTGGTAAAACAGAAATTTTAGAGCGCCACCGTCACCGTTATGAATTTAACAGTGCTTATATGAAAGATTTACAAGGTGCAGGTCTTAAAACATCTGGTGTTAACCCGGATACGGGTCTTGTAGAGATCATCGAGCTGGATAACCACCCATTCTTTATTGGGGTACAATACCATCCTGAATACAAGAGTACGGTAGCTAATCCGCACCCGCTTTTTGTGAGTTTTGTAAAAGCGGCAGTTGCTAAAAAAAGCGAATAAATACAATGCCTCAGGCATTAATAAATAGCTTCGGGATAATCTGGGGCACACAAAGTGAAATAATCTTATAATGGAAGAAAAAAAGTTAGACTTAAAAACGATTATCGGGTTCGGTTTAATAGCAGTGCTATTGTTATGGATGATCTATAACCAAACTTCTGAACGTGAAGCGGCCGAAATTAATGAGAAAGCCAAAAAAGAACAAATAGACAAGGCAAAGGTTCAACAAAATGTTGAGCAAAAAACCGCAGCTATTGTACAGGATTCTACAGCTAACGATTCTATAAAGATTGCTAAGCTTAGTGGAGCTTTAGGTTCTTTTGCATATAGTGCAACATTACCATCGGCTAAAGAAAATACTACTGAACTTAAAAGTTCATTACTTACTTTAAAAGTATCTAATAAAGGTGGTTTTATCACTTTTGCCGAACTTAACGATTTCACCCAGTTCAGCAAGACTTCTAAAGATAAGGTAGAGCTTATTAAAAATAATAACGCCAACCTTAATTTACAAATTAAAACGCAGGACAACCGTATTCTTAATACGAAAGACATGTATTTTGAGCCTTCTGTAACTAAAGAGGGTGAGAACAGTGTTTTAACAATGCGTCTTAAAGCAGGTGCTAATGAGTTTTTAGAATACCGTTATGTGCTTAAACCAAATGATTACATGATGGATTTCTCTATCCGTTCTCAAGGTTTAGCTAAGGTAGTTGATACATCTAAACCATTAGATTTAGAATGGCAGCTGAAAACATACAGAAATGAAAAAAGCGTTTCTTATGAGAACAGGTATACTAAAGTTATTTATGAGTATGAAGATGGTAAAGATGGATCTTTAAGTGAAGGTTCAAACGATTCTGAAAAAGTAAATAATGTTAGTTATATTGCTTTCAAACAACACTTCTTTACGACTATTCTTTTAACAGATACACCTTTTAAAACGGCAGATCTTACATCAGAAAATCTTGTAAAAGACGAAAAGCTGGATACTATATTCACTAAAAAATTCACGGCTAAAATGCCATTAGAGTTTAAAGGCGGAGAGTTAAGCTATAACATGAAAATGTACTATGGCCCGGCTGATTATAATATCCTTACTAAAAAAGAATATAAAGGTGAAAACCTTGATAAAATCATACCTTTAGGATGGGGAATATTCGGATGGATTAACCGTTGGATATTTATTCCGGTTTACAACGTTTTAAGTGGTTTCTTACCTCACGGTCTGGCTATTATTTTCTTCACTATATTGGTAAGATTAGTAATGTCTCCGGTAACATATAAATCGTACCTGTCTCAGGCTAAGATGAAAGTACTTCGTCCTGAAATTCAGGAATTGAACGAGAAGTTCAAGAAAGACCCAATGAAAAAACAGCAGGAAACAATGAAGCTGTACAATAAGGCAGGCGTTAACCCAATGGCGGGATGTATTCCGGCATTAATGCAGATACCCGTCTTCTATGCCCTCTTCCAGTTCTTCCCGTCTTATTTTGATTTAAGGCAGAAGAGTTTCCTATGGGCAGATGACCTTTCATCTTATGATGCAGTTATTCACTTACCGTTCTACATACCGTTTTATGGTAACCACGTGAGTTTATTCCCAATATTAGCATCGGTTGCGATCTTCTTCTACATGAAAATGACAACAGGAGATCAGGCAATGTCTGCACCACCACAGGAAGGTATGCCGGATATGAGTAAGATCATGAAGATCATGATTTATCTTTCTCCAATAATGATGCTTATATTCTTTAATAACTATGCATCAGGATTGAGTTTGTATTACTTCATCTCTAACCTTATTACAATAGGTATCATGCTGGTAATTAAAAACTACATTGTAAAAGAAGATAAGATCCTTGCTAAGATTGAAGAAAATAAAACTAAACCTAAAAAGCAAAGTGCTTTCCAACGCAAAATGCAGGAAATGATGGAGCAGGCTCAGGAGCAGCAAAAATCCAAGCAGATAAAAAAATAATGTAAAAGCATCCGCCCCGGCGGATGTTTTTTTTTAACTATGGCTTACTTTTGGATATACTAAAATACCTTATTCGGGGTTTATTATAAATTAGGATAATTACTTATGAAAAATACTTTTTTTGCTTTTATAGCTTTGTTTTTAATTAGTACCGGAGCCGCTGCGCAGAATACCAATAAAATGGATGCTGCCGGAAAACGTGACGGTGCATGGAAAGGTACTTATGACGTGTCTAAAAGACCGCGTTATGAAGGTGCTTTTGATCATGGTGTAGAAACCGGCTCATTTAAATTTTTTAATGATGATGCGAAATCGACCTTAGCAGCTACAAGAGTATTTGCGAAAGACGGTTCATGTTATACCACTTTTTTTGATCTTAAAGGGAAAAAAGAAGGAGAAGGTAAAGAGGTAAATAAGCTTAAAGAAGGTGAATGGAAGTTTTACCATCCGGATGGTGTTGCTGTAATGGCGGTAGAAAACTACAGTAAAGGAAAAGTAAACGGAATAAGGAAGACCTATTTCTCTGATGGCAAAATTGCCGAAGAAGTAGCTTATGTAGACGGAATGAAAAACGGGGCATCTAAACAATATAATGCTAAAGGCATAGTGTTAGAGGAATCGGTTTATAAAAATGACAAATTACATGGACCTGCTGTTTACAGAGATGCGCATGGCGATATAGCTTCTAAAGGTTTGTTTGAGAACAATAAGAAAACGGGCAAATGGCAGTTTTTCGAAAAAGGAAAGCTGGTAAAAGAAGAAGATAAAACTAATTTTGAAGTACGCTTGGCTCGCAAAGAGCGCAAAAAGAATTAAATTTTGTCGTATTTTTGCATAAAATTTACAAGGAGGTAAAAAATGAAACGTGTAGTAGTAGGGCTTTCCGGAGGAGTAGATTCAAGCGTAGCTGCTTACCTGCTTCAGGAGCAGGGTTATGAAGTTATAGGCCTTTTTATGAAGAACTGGCATGATGATACAGTAACGATATCTAACGAATGTCCATGGCTGGAAGACAGCAATGATGCATTACTGGTGGCCGAAAAATTAGGTATACCGTTCCAAACGGTAGATCTTAGTGAAGAGTATAAAGAGCGTATTGTAGACTATATGTTTAACGAATACGAAAAGGGCAGGACCCCAAATCCAGATGTGCTTTGCAATCGTGAGATAAAGTTTGACGTTTTTATGAAAATTGCCCTTAGCCTTGGTGCTGATTATGTGGCAACAGGACACTATTGCCGTAAAGGTACTATAGAAAAAGACGGTAAAGAAACCTATCAGTTGCTTGCAGGGGTAGACGGTAATAAAGATCAGTCTTACTTTTTATGCCAGTTATCGCAGGAACAGTTGGCAAAATCGTTATTCCCAATTGGGGAGCTCACAAAACCACAGGTGCGTGAGATAGCTGCAAAAATGGAGCTTATTACTGCCGAGAAGAAAGACTCACAAGGGCTTTGTTTTATTGGTAAAGTGCGTCTTCCTGAATTTCTTCAGCAGCAATTGCAACCTAAAGAAGGCTTAATATATGAAGTGAATGCTGATGTTGCCACTTATAGCGAAGCAGCACCGGAATTCAGTTCTATAAAAGAGCAACTGGCTTATGAAGCTAAAAATATAGATTATAAGCCCGAAATGGGTAAAGTAGTAGGCAAGCATCAGGGAGCTCATTATTTTACAATAGGGCAGCGTAAAGGTCTTAATGTAGGTGGAACCAAAGAAGGGCTTTTTATTATCGCTACCGATGTAGAGACCAACTCTATTTATACAGGTCAGGGACAAAATCATCCTGGGTTATTCCGTAAAGCACTGTTTATTCAGGAAAATGAAATTCATTGGGTACGTGAAGATATGACTTTAAAAGATGGCGAAACAATGGATGTTATGGTGCGTATACGTTACCGTCAGCCATTACAAAAAGCAACCCTGCACAAGTTTGATAACGGAATGTACATTTCGTTTGAAGCTCCGCAATCAGCAATTACCGAAGGACAGTTTGCTGCCTGGTATATTGGCGATGAGCTAATTGGCTCGGGAGTGATTTCTTAAAGTCTTCCCGATTATATTATACAATGCCCTATGCTGAAAAGTGTAGGGCATTTTTTATATTTGTTGAAATTTAAAATCGATGAATAGATATATAATTCTTTTATTAGTAGTAGTTGGTTTTTCGTGTAAACGTAATGAGGAACTTATTGTACCAAAAGTTGAAAATGCCACTGTTCCTTCTAAGGTGAATTTGTTTGAGACAGAAAGCAAACAAGGTAAGGTACTGATACTTTCGGATAGACTGCCTTTATATGATCGCGATAGTAAAGAATCAGGATTAAGTACCAGATTGTATGGACTGATTGTGGATATGGACAGTATTTCTAAAAATCGGATTGATATTGCGAAATCAGACGATCAGTGTAAAGCATTCCATTTTGTGAAGGTAAATAACCCTAAAGTAAAAGGATGGCTGAATAGCAAAGATATTTATGAATATGGCAATAATGAGAGGGACACGCTATTTAAAGAAGGTGATACTGATTTCAAAATGTATATTGGCAAAAACTTTGGAATAGGGGTAGAAGATGAATATGGACTGTCAGGCTGTGATAATACTTCTCCGGTTGTTTTATTCAATTCGAAATCTAATGTAGAAGCCTATGTGCCGCTAAAGGATAAGACAGGGAAATATCAGGGAAAATTTCTAGTATTGGATGCGCATGATGGCTGGTATGATAAAATTATAAAGAGTGATTTTACAGGTGGCAAACTTAAATTGATAATCCATCGTTCCTATCAGGAAGGCAGTGCCGATTTTACAGTTATTATAAGTTTACTTGATAAAGGCTATAGCGCAGAAGTTATCGAATTCATTGAGTATAATCCAGAAATGTAATTATACAAATGTCTTCTGCTGAAAAGTGTGTGGGTTTTTATACTTTTATCTTCTTTATTAGACATAACATACTATGAAGTATACAGAGGGACAATATTATAAGGAAATAAAAAATCATTTAATTGGTACTTCAATTGTTGAAGTATACTATGAAGTGCTAAATAGTTATGATGAATTAGATCCATATGAAGATTGGAAATTATCGGAAGACATTCATTCAGTAGACATGAATATAATTTTCAAGCTCGATAATGGAAAATTGATACAAATATTTTGGGATAATAACTTTGACTGCTATGGTGTAGGGCTGGAAGTATTGCCTGTATTTGAAGAAAGAGAAAGTGTCAAGTTAATTAATGTTTCAGAGAATGAAAACGTTTTAAAGTTTAAAGAAAATAAAATTGTTGATGTTTTAATTCATTGGGATGAAATCGAAGTTGGGTCTAATTGGTTTTTTTTTTCGAAACAAAAAAAATGTAATGGAGTTCCACTAGTTTGGCAAGTTAAATTTGAAAATAATACTGATATCTGGATTGCGACACTTGAAATCTTTGATGTCGAAGCGCCTTATTATTGGGCAAATCACCTGACGGTTTTCTTTAATGAAGAAGATGTCAGAAAATATAAACTGAACTCAGATAAGGGGATTTCTATAAATAGTGTGATTTAATTATGCACTACAATCTCCATACCCATAAAGCATCTGGCAACAACAATGTGTTTGAAGTCGTAAACCGATACCCTTATGAAGCGATCGATGTACCCTTTTTTTCTGCGGGTATTCATCCGTGGCATATTGATGAAAACAGGCTGGATGAACACTTGACCATAATAGAAGAACGACTGCAAATGCCCAATTGCCTTGCTCTGGGTGAATGCGGTTTGGATAAACGTATTGAGATGCCTCTGGAAATTCAACAGCAGGTTTTCGAAAAACAACTGTTATTAGCAAAAAAATATAAAAAACCTGTAATTTTGCACTGTGTTGCGGCCTATCAGGAAGTTATCGAGATCAATAAAAGGCTGGTTCCCGGAGTTTCAATGATTATTCACGGATTCTCTAAAAATGAGCAGGTAGCAAAACAACTGCTGGATAACGGTTTTTATCTTTCGTTTGGTAAATACCTATTACGAAATTCCGAATTGTCTGCTGTGTTTGCTAATGTGCCTGAAGGGAGGTTCTTTTTAGAAACCGATTCTATTGAAGAAAGTATTGCAGAGGTGTATGCAAAAGCTGCAGAAGCACGAAACATGAATATTGAAGATTTAAAAAATATAATAAGCACTAATTTTAAAACCGTTTTTAATAATGGCTGAATGGACTGAGCGCGCCGAACTTTTATTCAAAAAAGAAGGGCTGGAGAAATTGAAGAATTCGCATGTAATGGTAGTAGGCCTTGGCGGTGTTGGATCGTTTGCAGCCGAGTTCCTTGCCAGGGCAGGAGTAGGGACAATGACGATTGTAGATGGCGATGTAGTAGACATTACCAATATTAACAGGCAATTGCCGGCACTGCATTCTACCGTAGGACAGCCTAAGGTAACAATTGTAGGTGACAGGCTTATGGATATCAACCCGGAGCTGAATCTTATACGACTGCAGGAATTCCTATCTCCTGAACGTGCTTATGAGCTTGTGACCAATGAATATGATTATGTGCTGGATTGTATAGACAGCATTACGCCGAAGCTAAACCTTATTATTTCGGCTAAACGTAAGAAGGTTAAGATTATCAGTAATATGGGCGCAGGAGGCAAATATGAAGCTGCTAAGGTCAAAGTAGCCGACATTAGTAAGACAGAATACTGTCCGTTAGCTAAAACGGTTCGAAAACGTCTTAAAAAGGAAGGCGTAACTAAAGGTGTAAAAGTTGTTTTCTCTAGCGAAGCACCGGACGAAACCAGTTTGAAGATGACTGATGGTAAAAACTTCAAGAAGTCTTTCTTTGGTACTAACAGCTGGATGCCTGCTTTATTCGGACTCCATTCTGCCGAAACAGTAGTAAAACATATCATCAAGAAATAAAAAATCCCCAATTGGGGATTTTTTTATGTTTTATCTTATATTATTTACCTTGGTGTAGTAGGCTGCGTTATTGGCTTGCTTACAGGCGTTGTTGTCGGTTTTGTGCCAGTAGGCTTGGCTGCTGCGGGTTTAGTTGTTCCTGCAGCAGGCTTATTTGCTGCGCTGGTAGGTTTGGTTGATGGAACACTAGACCTGACTGTTCCTGTAGCCGGTTTACTTCCTGCCGTACCTGTTATTGGTTTTACTGTAGCTGCCGGTTTGATACCTGTTGCAGCAGGGGTTGGTAATACAGGATTAATTACCCCTTCAGTAACCGGAACGATAGTAGGTGCCCCAATTGGAATATAAATGTCAGTTACCCATTCTGATGGTCTTTTAGTTTTGGTAATACCTTTACTGTACAGTTCTACATACTGGCCCGTGGTATTTTCCTGCAATGCTTTATCAATAATATGTTTTTCAGCTTTTGCCCATGCTTTTCTCAAATGTGAGTAGTCTCCTTTTAAGGTTGTTTTTAATGCAGTAAAAGGCAATAGGCTTCCTCCTTCAAATTCGCTTCCCGGTGTTGTGAAAATTTCTTCTTTTATAGGGATGCATATCAAGTATGAGGCTGTGCCTTGTACTTTGTCAAACGATTTATAAAGTATAAATGGAGAACCGTTAGTTACAATCTTATTGGTTTTAATGAAGTTTTGAAGTTTAGGAAAATATTCAGCCGCTTTTTTATTGATATCTTCAATTTTTGAGTTCACTAAATGACCCAGATAAAAAGCTCCGGTTTTAGTAACCAGTTCATTTTTTACATCAATATTAAATATGCTTAATTCTTTTACAAGGAAATTATCAATGTTAGTAAGGCCTTTTTCCAGAGAAGCCTCCATTTTTTCATTTGATCCGCCTTTAAGTAAAGCATTAGCTTTTTCTAAAAAGCTTAAATTTCCTTTTAATCGTAATGTTACTTTAGTACTCTTAAGAGTGTCTTTAAAAGTCCATGAAATTTCAGAATTGAGGTCGTTAATGACAGCCTTTTGCAGGATAGAATCATTTTCGGCTAGTTTAACCGTTTCCACTTTTCCTGTATTATCATCTTTTTTCCAGCTCATCTGTGCTCCATTACCTGAAGATTTTTCAGAATAAGTGTATACTGTTGTAGTATCACTATTGGTAAGGATACCTACATTTTCCCAGTTTTTGTAATCGTTTATGTAATTGTAAAGCACTGCTTTAGGTACATTTATTACCCGTTCTTTTTTGATGTCGTACTTGCCTTCCTGAGTGGCAATAAAAACTGTAACGGCAATAATAGCCAAGAGCAGTAGGAGAAATACATATTTTACAATTTTCATACCATCGAAAACTTTAGTTTGTCGTAAAATTATAAATATTTCCCATAAGAAACTAAATAACTTTTAAAGTGTAAAAATATACGTTTAAATGTATAAAAAAAAGCCCTTAAAAGGGCTTGTGTGTTTTATTCGCATTCCTGAAAATTTTCAGGATAGGGTGATAGGCTTACTTTATCTACCAATAAGAAGATATCGTCTTCTTTGGTGTAAACATCAATCTCTTCGCTTTGTTTTCTTGCTTCGAGTGTTTTACGGTGTGTAGTAATATTATATTGCTGAAGTTTATCTGTAATGTTATAATTAAAAGATATAAGTTGAGGATAATTGCTTCTAAACTGTATCTTCCAATGATATTGTTCACCGTGTTTTTTTTCGCTCTTTATTCTATAAAATATTTTTGAATAACAGCTGGTTTTCTGCCATTCCTCCCAACCATCTTTAGCCTGTGCTAAAGCAATTTGCGAAAATATAAGTACAAATAGTAACATTGCTTTTCTCATGGTTCAGGTGATTTAGATTATTCTATTTTTAATATTGTAACGTAAAAGTCTGGAGTTATGTTATAAACCGTAGTAGCATTAGTTACTTTGTTAGGTTTAAGCTTTTCTGTCAGGGTGTAATATTCCTTAACTATTTCCTTGTTAGCTAAATGTTTATAGTAGGCATTACCTGATACTTCTACACAGCCATTTTCCATTGGTTGTTCTGTAACAGCAAAAGTGACTTTTGTTTTTTCCGGATTAGTAGATTTTAAGCTAACGGTTTTTCCATACAGCTTTTGTCCCCAGAAATTCTTCATTTTATAAGAAACTTTATAAGAAATGCCATTGTCAAGATCGATCCATTTATCATACTTTTCAAAAATTTTGCTATCTATCTCAGGATTTACATCCCCTGTGTTATCTTTAGCTAATGCCATCGATTGTACAGCAGGCTTGTCTACTGCGACTAAGCTGGCAGATTGTTTAGCTTCCGGGCTATTAATCGAAGATACAGCGGAAGTATTCGAAAGAGTAACAGCTTTGCTGTTTGATGAAATAACTTGAGTTCTTCCTAAATCGAAATAATTAACGATCTGTAATCCTTTTCTATAAGGAATGTTTAAGGTGTCTGTATCAACAATACCTTGTGGTCCATATTTTTTGATAACAAATTTATTCTCACCTTCTTTTAGAGGTATACGTGTGTAGCAAATGGTAGCGGGTAATGACTGCCAGTTACGGGTGTCAGCTTTTTCGGTAGCAGCGCCGGCAATATCTCCGCCTAGTTTCATTAAATCACCACCAGTATCTCCAAAAAGCTCTTTCCCTAAAGCACCAAGACCGGCACTACTAGCTTTTTTAACAGCGAAACGGGCAGCAAGATCTATCACTTCGCGAAGCATTCTGTCTTTAAGACATTGTTTAGCAATTGAGTTAAAATCCTGGCCTAACTCAAAAGGTTGTTCTTTATCGTCTACTACTATTGTAGCTTTGTTGTAAAATGTATCTCTTTTTCTGTATTTAGGGATGGCAATAGCATTTATGCTGCCAATGTTTGATCCTATCGGAATAGGAATGATAATTTCTTCAACAATATCTCCGTCCATATAGCTGCCATAAAAGAAAGGTCCGGCATTAGAAACTGATATCATTATTTGATCTTTAGCGGGGCCAAGACCGTTTTCCCAAAATATTATGGCTTCTCCTGTAGGTAGTGTTATAGCAGGAGTTTCGGGACTAGGTGCTTTGGCACCTTTTTTTGGTTTTTGTGTAGAATTGGTGTCAGAAGGAGGAGGGATCATATCGAATTTTTTAAGATATGCCTGATACTCTTCTCTAAACCCCATAAGTTTTGATGTGCGTACTAAATCCTTTTTGAGTTGTTCCGGCATTGATACGCCAAAAAACGTTCCTTTATCACGGTCATAGATTTCTTCGGCATTTCTATAGGCAATAAATGCATTATTAATATCTCCGGTACTCTCATAAATTAGTCCCTGTAGTATTTGTGAAAATGCATCACGACTGTATTTATTTTTGTTTTCAGGATATTTTTCATTTAGCTCTAAAAGCTTTATGTTTATCCTTTTAGCTTCTACAAGCGCTTCATTAGGCATGCCTAAATGAAAATAATTTAACGCCATGTAATAATGAATGGTCACCTTTTCAAAATCTTCACCTTTATAAGGCTCGGCCATTGGATTGGTAAATTTACCGGCAATGGCCTGCCCTACATTAGTTTTTATCTTGTCGTCAATCATAACATAAGCTTGCTCAAAAAGGGCATTGCTGTTTTGATAATTGCCTCTAAGGTGTTCAATTTTTCCTTTTTCCATAAGGTACAACAATTTGTTTCTGTCTTTAAGCAGAAATTTGTTCTTGTCTATACCTTCAATAGCCTTATTAAAATCGCCGCTAAAAAGGTCACCTTCAATTGTAGTTTTGGTATTGTAAGTACTACAGGACTGTAAGCTTACCAGCAATAGGACTACTGCTGATTTTGATAGAGCGTAAATGGTATTTTTAGGTACCCTCATGGTTGTAGGTTTTATTATTTAATGTTTTTCTTGATCTTTTTATCACCTATCCACACTTTATCATTAGTTTGGATATTAGTAAGTTCAAGGTCAATTTGGTAGTAAACGGTTTTTTCTTTTTTGTTAGAGTCTACTATCGAGTTGATAGTTCCCTGTAACATAAAATCGGCGCCATTTTCAAGACCAAATTTTTTCATGGTAGACTGAGATGCATTGTTTTGCTGATCTGCTCTTTCTCCCCTTATCTCTTCGCGCATGTTACCGGCCTGAACCAGTTTCATTCTTCCTGAGTTTATAATTGCTTTCTCGATGTCTTTAGAGAATGTCTCGGCAGCAATATGCTCATGCGATTTGTTGGTAATCATACCTACAATAATAACCGGTTTTTTACCTGTATGCTCAGAAGCATAAGTACTGTACCATGAATGGTCCATAAGTTCGGCGGTTATCTCTTCGGCAGTTAGCCTTGAGTCGGTTTCATTCCAGCGGCCGCTAAGATCGGTTACGCTTGTTTCGCTTACGCGTGTTACTTTAGTGCCGCCGCAGTTAGCTAATGTAAGTCCTAAAGCTGCTGCTAAAATAAATTTGTAGGTACTCGTTCTCATATTGTAATTTATTGATTAATAAATCAAATGTATTAAAAATAAACGGTGTTAATATCGTCTCAAATAAAGAATTTTTAATATAATTTGATCTGTAAAAAAGAGTATAAAAACTACTGGGAATAGTTGTTTTTATATAGACATAAAGAGTCTGATTTTTTAATTAAAATCTGAACAGTCGATATCCCTCCAGGCCTGAGCTGCTTGTTCGTATTCAACTCCATTAGCACAATTTTTTGCAGCTTTTAGTACGTTAATAGCAGCCGTTTTAAGAGCCTCACAATTTGCCGGTGTTGGGTTAACTGAAAGCGCATCACTCTTACTGAGCATTATATCTACAAGTGCTTCAATTTTATCAGCGCAGTCATCGCCGCTAACAGTCGTTGATGTTTCTTCTTCTTCGCATGCTACTATTGCAAATGTTCCAATAAAAAGCATAAATACTAATGTGATTTTTTTTAAAGTTTTCATGTTTGGTGATTTAATAGATTTATATACACAAAGTTGTAGTATTATATAAAGCAAAAAAATACCTAATAATAGGTATTTTGCATAGTAGATCTATTAAGATTTCAGCCTTCTAAAAATCGTATTTTTTTTCCATGGAATAGCGCAAAAGTTCACTCTTTCCCTGTAAGCTCAGCTTTTTTAGAATGTTCTTTCTATGTGTGTCTACAGTAGTTTTACCAATAAACAGGAGATCGGCAATTTCCTGAGACGTTTTGCCTTCGCCTATAAGTTTTACAATTTCCATTTCTCTTTTGCTTAATGGAATGTCATTGTCATTTTTTTTATGATCGCTTTTTGTGAGAGAAGAGTCAAAATAGGTTTCATTCTTCATAACGGCTCTTATTGCTGCAAGAACAATTTTTAATGAAGAGTTCTTCATAATATAACCGGAGGCACCTGCTTCCTGCATTTGCAACATGGCTTCATCCTGTTCAAACATGCTAAAGGCAATAACGCGGCAGGAAGGAAATTCTTTTTTGATATGTCTTGTCGCAGTAATGCCATCCATTTTTGGCATACGGATATCTGTTAAAACCACATCGGGTTTTTTAGATCGTACAATTTCCAACAGCCGTTCACCGTCATTAGCTTCGCCAACAACTATAATGTCGTCTTCATACTCAAGAAATACTTTTATGCCATCAATGAGTGACTGATGGTCTTCGGCTATTGCTAAATGTATCATACCGGTATGTCTATTATTATGGTTGTTCCCTTTCTAGGTGTAGTATCTATTGTAAAAGTACCACCCAGTTGGGCAATTTTTTTCTGAATCGTTTGCAGTCCCATGCCGTCTGCGGTGTTTATTGCAGTACTGTCAAAACCTATCCCGTTGTCTTCTATAATTATATTAATATTGTCTTCATGGTTGGTAAGATGAATAGTAGCTTCTGTAGCTTCAGAGTGTTTAATTATGTTCGTAGATAGTTCTTGGACTGCTCTGAAAATGGCTATTTCAAGTGTACTTTCCAAACGGTCATTAAATCCAAACGGAATTACCTGTATTTGTAATTTACCGGGGATTGATATTTTTTCTGCCAGTTTTTTAATGGCCGGAATAAGGCCTTCGCTTGCAAAAACCCCTGCATTTTTAGCATGGGCGAGCCTGCGCACTTTTTGATAAGCTTCTTCTATAAGTTGATCTGTTCTTTCATACAGTTTATTTTCTTCATCTTTCAACTCGTTTTTTCTGAGTTTAAGGTTCTCAAAATTTAGTTTTAAGGTAGCCAGCATACTTCCTAAATTATCATGAAGGTCGTTCGCTATGCGCTGTCTTTCTTTTTCCTGGCCTTCCAGCATAAGGTCTATACTGTGAAGCTCATAGTCCTTTAATGCTTTATCAAGCTTTTGTTGTTCTATTAATTTTTCCTGAAGGGATATTTTTTCCCTGCGCTTTGCATTTTTATAAACGAGGTAGGCTATAATAACGCTGGCAATAAGTAAGCTTGTAAAGGTATAAAGGAGTATCCTGTTTGTTTTTATATTGCTCTTAAGTTCTGTGTTTTCCAGTTCTTTCTCTGCGGTTTGATATTTTGTCTGAATGTCGGACATGGCAATATTTTGTTCAGTTACATTTACACTGTCAGCGAATTTTTTGTTTAATAAGAGATATTTATATGCGTTTGGGTAATCCTTCAATTCATCATAGTTTTTATATAAAAATTCATAGATGTATTGTTTTGTTTTAAGGGAAAAATTATCAATAGGAATACTGTCGGCTTGTTTAAGATATTTAATAGCGTTCTTGTGATCCTTTAAGTGATAATATGCCCCTGCCTGGTTAATGTAATTTGAGCACATCTCTGGGCTGTTATGGATTTTATTTAAATAATCTAAATTATTTTTTAAGTAAAATAAAGCAGAATCAGGCTTCTTAAAATTGTCATTGTACAAAGCCGCAATATTATGGTTAATGACATATTTTAATCTTTCATTATTTGTGTTTTTTATTACTTTCATTGCTTTTTTATAATAAGCAAAACTTGTAATATAATCTTTGTTATCCGCTTTAAAAGAAGCCATCTCGACGTAGCCCTTAGCCTTTTTTACAGGATCATTTTTTTTCTCTGCATATTTTATATATTCGTTTAAATATACATTAGTTATTTTATTATTTTCCTGAGCTCCTATTAGATAGGCAATATCAAGATTTATACTCATTTCCCGGTCAATACTATCTATTTCTTTGTAGAGTTTTTTTGCATCAAGATAATATTGATAGGCTTTATCTTCTTCATTTGTGAATTCGTAGCTTTTTGCTAAAAGATAATTATATAGTGCTTTATCTGCTTTTTGCAGAGAGTTAGGGTTTATTTTTTTTAATTTCAAGAAGACTTCTTCCTGATTTATTGTGTTTATTTCTTTTTCAATAGCTACAAGGTTTTTTGAATATTGAGAATAAGCGTTGCTTATAAATAATATATTTATAAGCAACGCTATTATTTTAAGCTTGGATAACATTAATTATTTTGCTTTTAGAATAATACTCATACCTCTTTTTTTAGGACTTTTGGTAGGAGCGATAGATTTCATGTTAGGTTCGTTATAAGCTCCTCTTTCACATACTTTTCGATATGTTTCTGCTACTGATTTGAAAAGTATGGACACGTCGTCTTTATCATATAAATTTGAATGGTATATGATAATAAGAGCGTTATATTCATTAAAGTCAAAACCGGTTGACGATGGATATGCTACGATATCATCTCTTTTAATTTGTAATGAAATAGTGGGATCTCCTGTCG
This sequence comes from Flavobacterium cerinum, assembly GCF_004028155.1. Taxonomy (GTDB): domain Bacteria; phylum Bacteroidota; class Bacteroidia; order Flavobacteriales; family Flavobacteriaceae; genus Flavobacterium; species Flavobacterium cerinum. The sequence goes on from NZ_SBII01000013.1 coordinate 91,214, forward strand.
TATAAAAAACAGCATTTCCCGGATCATTGTGTTCCAATTGCATATGAACAAATAATGCATTTATTTTATTACCGGCCACAGTTGTTGTCATGTCAATAAAAGGTCCAAAGCGATAGTTGCCTGCAGGGAGTAATATGTTTAAATTTATCTTACCATCCGTCTCAAAAGTTCCTTTAACTGTGTAAGTACAATCCTCTGCTTGGCATTCTAAGCAACATGGTTCCGATTTGTTTTCCATAATATGTAAGGTTTAATTGGTTACTTCATCAAATTTCAGGTAATTAAGGTAAAAAAAAATCCCCATAAGTGGGGATTTTTGATGTGATATTTTTAAGATATTATTAGGAATTTATCCCTTAAGGTAAATTTTAATAATAAAAAGTGCTCCTATAAAAGCAAGAAAACCTATAAGTACTTTATAGCTGCCGTTATAATATTTTTTATGTAATTTAAAATCTTTGCGGTATACATATATCATTGCAGCCACAAAAACGATAATAAAGAATAGCGCGAAATAAAGTTGTCCTGTTGTGAACATGTTGAAATCTTTTTGCAAAGGTACAATACTCTGTTCTTATTTTTAATTATTTTTAGGTCACAAATCTGATGAAAAATGAAAAAACAGTTAGCGTCTGTAAAAGAATTCCACACTTCGTTTGGGCAGGGGGTAAGCGAAGTGCCAAAAGCAACTTTAGGTGAAGCCGTAAACCTGTTGCGTTATAACCTTATGAAAGAGGAAAATGAAGAGTACTATGAAGCAGTACAAAACAATGATATTGTAGAAATTGCCGATGCCCTTGGCGATATGCTTTATATTTTATGCGGTACTATTATAGAACATGGTTTGCAGTACAAGATAGAAGAAGTTTTTGATGAGATCCAGCGTAGTAATATGAGCAAGTTAGGCGCCGACGGAAAACCAGTATACCGTGAAGATGGTAAGGTACTGAAAGGGCCTAATTACTTTAAGCCTAATTTTGAAGAGATACTTAAGTAATTAATAGCATAAAAAAAGCCGGAAGTTAATTTCCGGCTTTTCTATTATTGTTTAGTTCATAAATGAACTCAGTGTCAACTATACTTTTACAGTCCATCCGAAGGTATCTTCTAACTCTTTACGCTGTATACCAGTTAACTTACTTTTAAGTTCTAAAGCAAAAGAATTTTCAATTTTTGGAAGTTCATGGTATTTGTCCTGGAAGCTAAATCCGACGATAGGATTAACTACTGCAGCAGTTCCTGCTCCAAAAATTTCTTTAAGTGTACCGTTTTCTGCAGCTTCAACAAGTTCAGCTACCAATACAGAACGCTCTTCTACTTTAATGTTTTCACGTGCAGCCAGTTCAATAAGGCTTTTACGGGTTACACCATCAAGAATTCTTTCGCTGGTTGGTGCCGTATAAAGTGTATCGTTTATTCTGAAGAATACATTCATAGTACCCGCTTCTTCAAGCTTGGTATGTGTAGCATCATCAGTCCATATAATTTGTTGGAATCCTGCTTCGTTAGCCAGTTTTGTTGGGTAAAACTGTGCAGAATAGTTACCTGCAGCTTTTGCAGCACCTATACCGCCATTTGCAGCGCGGCTGAAATGTTCTGCGATGATAACTTTAACCTCACCTGAGTAATAAGATTTAGCAGGAGAAAGAATGATCATAAAACGATATTGTGTAGATGGAGCGGCTATTACACCAGATCCTATAGCGATCATGAACGGACGGATGTAAAGTGAATTACCATTCCCTTTTTTTACCCATTCCTTTTCAATTTGTATTAATTGTTTAAGTCCGTCAATAAAAACCTCTTCAGGAATTTCCGGCATTGCAAGTCTTACTGCCGATTTATTAAAACGATCATAATTTTGATCAGGTCTAAAAAGCCATACATCGTCATGTTCATCTTTATAGGCTTTCATGCCTTCAAAGATTGCTTGTCCGTAATGGAATATTTTTGCAGAAGGGTCAATTAAAAAAGGTGCGTAGGGCTGTATAACCGGCTGCTCCCATTGTCCGTTTCTAAAATCACAAACCAGCATGTGGTCAGTGAATGTGTTTCCAAAAGTCAGGTTTTCAAAATCAACAGATTCAATTTTTGATGTTTCTGCTCTGTTAATGATTACGTTGCTCATTAATTAGGGTTTCGTGATGATTAATATTTCAGTTGTGTTACTGCAAATTTACTAAAAAGATACACTCGACTCCTTTTTTAAAGTCAATTTAACCCCATTGAAATTTAACCTGTTGAAATAAAGTTAAATAAATAAGAATGAAATAGCGATAATGCATTTGCGTGTTTAAAGTTTCTGTCTAAATTTGTAACATAAAATTCAACTTTCGTTATAAAATGAAAAAATCAGTAATTATGGCTGCTGCAATTGTTTTGCTTGCTGCCTGTCAAAAAAATAAAGAGGCCGAAGCTCCGGTAGATGCAACTGCAATAGAAGCACAAACAGATACTGTTGCTAAAGATATAGATACCGTTACTACAGCAGAAGTTGTTAAAGAAGAGGATGCTGTAAAAGTTGCAGCAACTGATAAAAAAGAAGCAGAGGTAAAGCCGGTTCAGGAAGTAAAGGCTGAAACAAAAGGTGACTATGCTGCCTTTGGTGATAAGATCGTTGCTGATAAAGCACTTAGCAAAGAAGAAATGCTAAAAAAATATAAAGGACTTAAAGCAGGTGATACTATTGCTGTAAAGTTTAAATCTAAAATTAAAGACGTTTGCCAAAAGAAAGGATGCTGGATGGCTATGCAATTGCCAAATGAAAAGCAAACTTTCGTGAAATTTAAAGATTATGCGTTCTTCGTACCTTTAAATGCAGCAGACCAGGAAGCTATCGTAAGCGGTAAAGCTTTTATAAGTGAGACTTCTGTAGCGCAGCTTAGGCATTATGCTAAAGACGGTGGTAAATCTGAAGCAGAAATTGCAAAAATTACAGAACCAAAAATTGAATATAAATTTTTAGCAGACGGTGTTCTAATAAGCAAATAATGAAGAGATTTCTACTACTGCCTCTATGTTTAGTCCTTACCTTTGCCGGATGTGAAAAGAAAGCAGAAGTTGTAAAGGCTGAACCTGCAAAAGAAGCTCCAGCCAAGAAGAAAGAGTTTAAAATGTATGAGATGTCTCAAATGGCTGCTCTTATGGAACAGATGTATGTAGATAATATGAGGCTTAAAGAACGCATTATAAAAGGCGACACTATAGGTAACTTTCCACAGCATTTTTTAAACATTCATGCTTCGGCAATGACTGACGAAAGCGAGAATGATGCTTTTTTTAAAATGCAGGCTGGTAAGTTTTTGAAAGCCCAGGAGCTTATTTACAAAGACTCCCTCAATGCTAAGAAACACTTTAATGATGCTGTTTCTACTTGCGTAAAGTGCCATGAACAAAAATGCGAAGGCCCAATACCAAGAATTAAAAAATTATATATTAAATAATTGAAAAGAGAAATCATAACAACCCAGGACGGATCGGTAACGATTTACCTGCCGGAAATGCAGGAGAATTACCATTCTAAATTTGGGGCGATTCAGGAAGCAAATCACGTATTTATACAAAATGGGCTGGCTTTAACTCAAAGCCGGCCCATTTCTATTTTAGAAATTGGTTTTGGCACAGGTCTTAATGCTTTTATAACTTATGTTGAATCGTTAAAAAATAGTCAACAAATAGATTATACGGGTGTTGAGGCATATCCTGTTACACCGGAAGAGGTAGTACAGCTTAATTACCCGGAGCAGTTAGGTGCGTCAAATAAGCAGGATATCTTTAATACAATGCACAGTCAGGATTGGGAAAAGCGAAATGCTCTTAGTACTAACTTCACTTTAGAAAAGCGTAAACAGTTTTTTCAGGACATTGAAGATGTAAATACTTACGATCTTATTTATTTTGATGCTTTTGGCTATCAATTTCAACCTGATTTATGGAGTGTGGAAATATTTAACAAAATGTTTTCTGCGTTAAAAAAAGATGGAATACTGGTAACCTATGCATGCAGAACAGTTATTAAGAAAGCCATGATCGAAGCGGGTTTTAGGACAGAAAAAATCCCAGGGCCACCTGGTAAAAGAGAAATGCTTCGTGGTTATAAATATTAATATTTTGTTAAATAATTGTAGTTTTGAAAACTTTAACTGTTAACGGCTGAGAATAATTTTGTTTCAATCGATTTATTTTTGCTACATTTACATACTCGTTCTTACACCTACTAATATTAAACAATTGCAGTAACCATGACTAGACCTATGTTTAGCTATACAAAAAAAATTTTGGAAAGCGTAAGCTTTGACCCTATACTGTTTTGTAAGGAAGTAGAGAAAGCTATTAAAATTCTCCTGCCTTACGAAATTGAACAACTGGTTGACTGGCTTAATAATTTCACGATCGAAAAACCTGAATTAAAAGCCTGCTTAATTTATGTTGAGCAATAAAAAATAAAGGAGCCTCTTGAGGCTCCTTTATTTTTTATAACATATCACAGTTATTATTTTCTTTGCAAAGGGCTTGAAATCTCTACATTCTGGAAAGCTATTGCGCCTTTAATAACACCTGCAATCGTGCTGCGTAATGCTTCTATTATGTGAAGTTTTAATTCTTTTTTAGAATAGATAAGGCTTACTTCGCGTGATGGTTTTGGTTCTTTAAAATGACGCAGTTTTGCTTTGGACTTACCTTCCATATCTAATGTATGTAAATAAGGGAGCAAGGTCATTCCTAAGCCTTCATCGGCTAATTTTACCATTGTTTCAAAACTGCCGCTTTCAATCTGAAAATGATTTTCAGAAGGCAGAGATGTGGCTTTGCATATATTAAGTACATTATTACGGAAACAATGTCCGTCCTGTAATAATAAAATGTTACTCAGGTTCATTTCGAGATCTTCTACCTCAAATTCTTTCTTTTGGTAAGCAGGATTATTCTCCGGTACATAAGCTACAAAAGGCTCATAGTACATTACAATCTCTTTTATAGTTTCCTCATTTAAAGGAGTAGCAGCTATTGCAGCATCCAGCTGCCCGTTTTTAAGCATACGGATAATTTCCTCAGTAGTGCGTTCCTCTATGATAAGGTTCACTTTTGGATACTTATGGATAAAATTTGCCATAAACATAGGGAGCAGGGTAGGCATAATCGTTGGGATGATCCCTATTTTAAAATCGCCTCCAATGTAACCTTTTTGCTGGTCTACAATATCTTTAATACGCCCGGATTCGTTTACAATATTCTTTGCCTGCTGTACAATTTTCTGTCCAACGTCTGTAAGCTGGATAGGCTTTTTACTACGGTCAAATATTTGTATTTCAAGTTCTTCTTCAAGCTTTTGTATCTGCATACTTAATGTAGGCTGTGTAACGAAACACTTTTCGGCTGCAAGGGTGAAATTTCTGTGTTCTGCTACGGCAAGTACATAATGCAATTGGGTAATAGTCATAGTATAGATTTTTATGATAAAATTATAAAAACTATTGATATTAGCTATCCTTTTTATGGGTAATTTTACTTAAATTTAGATTATAAAACTTACAATCAATACGAGAGATATGAGAACGAAAAAACAAGAAAACGCCACGAACGTGCTGGGTTTACCAGTAAAAGAATCAGAAGTAATTGCAGCAGAACTTAATATCCTATTATCTAATTTTCAGGTTTATTACCAAAACCTGCGCGGTATTCACTGGAACATACGCGGAAAACGCTTTTTTGACCTTCATGTTAAATTTGAGGAACTTTATAATGACGCCCAGCTTAAAATAGACATGATTGCAGAGCGTGTACTTACTTTAGGAGGTACACCACTACATACTTTAGAGGATTATATAGCAAACAACCGACTTGAAGTTGGTAAAAACATTTCGAAAGATACAGAGGCTGTTCAATTGATCATGACTTCTATTGCAGATCTGCTTAAGATCGAAAGAATAATACTGGATGAATCTGACAAAATAAGTGATGAAGGTACAAACTCAATGATGAGTGATTTTATTAAAGAACAGGAGAAAACCATGTGGATGATGAAAGCGTGGAGTGAGGAAGAGATTTAATGTAAATTTTAGTATAAAATTAAATATTGGCTCGAATTTTGTTAATGGAAAAAGCGTACATTCGCATTTCTATGAAAATAATTGTAAACATAGTGTTATTTCTGTTCCTGTCGTTTCTGGCATCACCTACTATTGTGAGCCTGATTGAAGACGAGGCAGATATGTCTATGGTTTACAGCCTTACAGAAGAAGAAATCCAAAAAGAAATAAAAGAGGTAAAAGCCGCACCACATAGTGAATTGCGGCTAACCTTCTTTGAACCTACAAAAAAGGTTTCTGTCATAAAATCTGCAAATCTTCAAAAACACGACAATGTTTCTGAAGAGATATTTTCTCCTCCTCCCGAGTTCGTATAATCCAATTTGACGTCCGTTATTGGACAGCTGTGTGAATACATGAGTATTTGCAAGCGTAATTGTATTATATTATTTTATCGGTTATGACAAAAAAGACAAATCTTTTTGCTAACCTCAAGGCCGATTTTCCATCGGGACTTGTGGTATTTTTAGTGGCTCTACCATTATGTTTAGGTATTGCACTAGCATCCGGGGCACCACCGTTGTCTGGGATTATTTCAGGTATTATTGGCGGTATTGTAGTGGGATGGTTAAGTAAATCCCATATAAGCGTATCCGGTCCGGCTGCGGGTCTTACTGCCATTGTTTTAACAGCAATTACAGCATTAGGCTCATTCGAAACCTTTTTGCTGGCAGTTTTTCTTGCTGGTCTTTTCCAATTAATATTGGGATTTCTTAAAGCAGGAAGTATTTCTAATTATTTCCCATCTAATGTAATAGAAGGTATGCTTGCGGGTATTGGTGTTATCATTATCCTTAAACAGCTGCCGCATGCGGTAGGTTTTGATGCCGACTTTGAAGGTGATGAATCCTTTTTACAGGCAGGTGGAGGCAACACATTTTCGTCTATTGTAGGCGCCCTGGATTATTTCCATCTTGGTGCGATTATTATAACGGCAATATCTGTTACCATCCTTATACTATGGGATAAAGTACCGTTCCTTAAAAAGCTTAAACTGGTTCCGGGAGCACTTGTAGCAGTTATAGTGAGTATTGTTTTAAATGAAGTATTCATCGCAACAGGCAGTAATCTTCAAATTGCTGCAGCTCACCTTGTAAATCTTCCCGTGCCACAATCTTTAGAAGAGTTTAAAGCTATTATTATTACTCCAAATTTTGCAAGTATATCTAATCCCCAGGTTTGGATCACTGCTATGACGATTACTATTGTAGCTTCTATCGAGACGCTTTTATGTATAGAAGCATCAGACAGGATGGATACGCAGAAACGTTATACAAGTACTAATATGGAGCTTAAAGCACAAGGTGTTGGTAATATGGTAAGTGCACTTTTAGGTGGTTTACCAATGACATCTGTAGTCGTACGTTCTTCGGCAAATGCTAATGCAGGAGCAAAAACTAAAATGTCGGCAATTATACATGGTGTCCTATTACTATTGTGTGTACTTAGTATTCCGTTCATTCTAAACAAAATTCCATTAGCAACCCTTGCGGCAGTATTAATACTTGTAGGTTATAAGTTGGCTAAACCGGCTACTGTACTTCACTTTTGGCACAAAGGGAAATACCAGTTTATACCTTTCATAGCAACATTGCTTGCAGTAGTATTCACAGACTTACTAAAAGGTGTGGCTTTAGGTATGATAATAAGTATCATCTTTGTTTTGAGAGGTAATCTTAAAAGAGCTTACAATTTTAGAAAAGATGAATATGCAGAAGGCGATGTGATCCATATCGATCTTGCTCAGGAAGTTTCATTCCTTAATAAAGCAGCAATTAAATATACGCTGAATGAGATTCCTGCAAAATCAAAAGTGGTTATCGATGCATCAGATACTGTATACATCGCCCATGATGTATTAGACCTGATACAGGAATTCACAGAGTTTAAAGCTAAAGAGATGCATATAAAAGTGAAACTTGTTGGCTTTAAAGAAGCTTATGAGTTAGAAAATACTGATCCATCTAAACAGCATGTGTTTGTAGAACACAAGATTAAAAAAGAGAAAAAAGAAACAGTTTAAAAAAGAAACAACTTCTGTGCCCTGGTGCAGAATCTATATAAAATATAATATTATGAGTACAAGCGTAGATTTTTACAAGAAGATACTAGACAATAACAAAATTTGGTCTGAAACTAAATTAAGCCAGGACCCGGAATATTTTCAAAAACTTGCTAAAGGGCAGCAACCGCCATTATTATGGATAGGATGTTCAGATAGTAGAGTTCCTGCTAATGAAGTTATCGGAGCTCAGCCGGGTGAAGTTTTTGTACACAGAAACATTGCTAACATGGTTGTTCATACTGATATGAATATGCTTAGCGTACTTGATTATGCTGTTAATGTTTTAAAAGTAAAACATATTATAGTATGTGGTCATTACGGTTGTGGTGGTGTTAAAGCTGCTATGGGTAACGATTCTATCGGGCTTATTGATAACTGGATCCGTCATATAAAAGATGTATATAGACACCACCATGCTTACCTTGATTCTATTTTAGATGAGAATGATAGGTTTAACGCTTTTGTGGAGCTTAATGTTAAAGAACAGGTTTCGGATCTTGCAAAAACCTCTATTGTACAAAATGCATGGAAAAACGGACAGGAACTATGCCTGCACGGATGGGTTTACGGACTTGATACAGGTATAGTAAAAGACCTTGAAGTTAATTTTTGCGATAACGGTGATTTGGGTAAAGTACACCGTCTTCAATTTTAGTGTTGTATTGAAACTAAAAAACCGCCATAAAGGTGGTTTTTTTATTTGATAGAAGTTTTATCAGGAAAAGATGGCAGTGAAAAGTTCTAATAGTACTTCGATAATACTTAAAGAGGTCCAATTGTTTTCTTTATCCGGTTTATTCATTGTCCAGATTCTCATTAAACATAGACGGTAGTAACTGCGGTATGAATTTAATAAGTAATGGTAATAACAAACTGCCTCCCGGTAAAAGGAAAATGGTTAACGATGGTATTGTCTTGCATATTTCAAGCAGCTGTTTCTTGATCTTTTTCTTTTCTTTATCCTCCAGGTTACGGTGGGTAGAGTGGGTAAGAAGGAGCATCAGTTCGGCATTATTAGATAATTCTTTTACCAAACGCTTTTTGTTACGGCGAATAAGCAGCATTACGTTTTGCGACGCATGGTCATAAAAATGCTTTACTGGATTTGAATACCTGAAAAAAGGAATTTCTTTGCGGTTCATTTTTATGAAAAGATGAAAAGAAGCGATACTTTCTGCAGCAATCTCATCATTAATTTCAAGTTGTTTGGCAAGGCGGTATAGAAAATCAATTTCAGATTCCTGTGCTTTGCCATCACTCCAAATTGCCATTCCCGCCATATCAAGCAGATAATTTTTTTCAGGTTTAGAAGTGAAATACTTTAGCTCCAGTTTTTCCAGATCATCGGTATTGATCGATGAGAATTTGGTGTAACGAACAGATGATTCAAACAGCTTTATGAGCAGATTGTCATAAGTAGATCTTTCGGTCTTTGTTTTTAACGCAAGCGAAACAATACTCATAACGGTTTCCTCCAGTTTCTTTAAATATTTTTCCGGAATTTCGTTGTTAAGGAGATATTGGCGAAAGGCCAGGATATCCATAAACAGCAGCGCATTGGTAAGTATGTGCGAAAAATTACGGCTTAAAATATTATTATTGGTCCTGATACGTTCATCCAGAATTTCTTCTAACCGATGGCTTTGTGTGCCTGCGGGTAATACTTTCTTGAAGAAATCGAAACCTTCAGGGGTCATTTCTTTATAAAAAAGAATTCCTTTTTCGATAAAGCTTTTAGGATCATCTTGTTTATTTACCAGTCGGTATACATCATATAAGGTATTGAGTAAGGCAACTTTAGTAATTTCCTCAGTTGTCCACCCTTTTGTTTCCTTCGTGTCCAGATTGCTAAAAGATACTACATGTCCATATATAAAGCCTGTATCCCGTACTGATCTGTAAAAATCATGGGAGTTAGGATGGACAGGCAGCCTGTTTTTTAGCTGCGCAAAAAATTTATCAATCCAGCCGCTGGCAGAAGGGTTTATCATTCTGCAAAACTATACAATTTTTTACTCACTTAACAGCCTGTTAATAAGAGTTAAATAAAACCTATATTTTATAGTGTGTTAAAATTGTCTTATATAAAAAATATAAATTTGTTTAACCCCCAAATTAAAATTATATGACACTAAAAGCTGGATACCCATTTTGGCTTATCAAAGACGGATTACCTTTTACATTTCCTAAACTGGATCGTAATATTAATACAGAGGTAGTAATTATCGGTGCAGGAATATCAGGAGCATTAGTACGTTATCATCTGGTCAATGCCGGAATCGACTGCGTTACAATTGATGCCAGAACCATTGGATTAGGAAGTACTTGTGCCAGTACAGCATTATTGCAATATGAGATCGATGTGCCACTCTATGAACTTTCTAATATGATAGGTAAAGAGAAAGCAGAGCGTGCTTATACACTTTGCAGCGAAGCCATAGATAAGTTAGGTGATATTGCTAAGAAGCATGATGCTGAATATTTTGAATCGAAAAAAAGCCTTTATTATGCTGCATATAAAAAAGATGTGCCTAAGCTAAAAAAGGAATTTGAAGCCAGAAAGGCAGCGGGATTCAAAGTACGCTATCTGGAAGAAAGGGAAATAATGAAAGAGTTTGGTTTTAGCAGTCCTGGAGCCATATTATCTGATCAGGGAGCAGAGACCAACGCTTATATGCTTACACATAAACTGCTTCAGCACAAGTATAAAAAGGAAAAAGCAAATGAAATATTTGACAGGAGCCCGGTTACAAACATTAAGCATAATCCGAAAGGTGTGGTGCTTACTACCGAAACCGGTTATACGTTAAAGGCCAAAAAACTAATATATGCTACAGGCTATGAAGTAGTAAATTTTATTGATAAAAAGATCGTAAATCTTATGTCTACTTACGCCGTAGTGAGCGAACAGTATAATGTGCGTAAATTTTGGAAAGATGATGTGTTGATCTGGAATACAGCTAATCCGTATCTGTATATGCGTACAACCGCAGACAACAGGGTGTTGATAGGCGGTAGGGATGAAGATTTTAATGATCCTGTTATAAGAGACAAGTTAATTGATAAAAAGACAAAAGAACTTACTAAAGACATCAATAAAACATTCCCTCTTCTTGATTTTAAACCCGAATTTAGCTGGACCGGTACTTTTGGTTCTACTAAAGATGGGCTTCCTTATATAGGGCCTTATGAGAAACTGCCCAACAGTTATTTTGCGCTTGGGTTTGGCGGTAACGGTATTACGTTCAGTCTTATTGCAGCGGAGATCATTACCGATCTGATCCTGGGTAAAGAGAACAAGGACCTGCATTTATTTTCATTTGACAGATAAAGCGTTTTAATATTTCCATAACACTAATTGTGAAAGCGCTAACAACTCCATGCTATTTTATGTGTTAATTTCGGTGTTCAACAATTAATTACAAAACTAACCGATTATGAAAAGGACATCAATTTTTAGTAAAACGCTGCTTGGAGCTGCGGTACTAACTTTATCTTTAGGAATGCAGTCATGTAAAACGGAACCGAAACAGGAAGATCCGAAAGAGGTTGCGGAAGACGAGAACGAAGCAAAATTTGACAATGTAGACGAAGCAAAAGAAGACGATTCTGAGTATTTTGTTGATGCTGCCGAAGTAGACATGGAAGAAATAGGGCTTGGTAAACTGGCACAGCAAAAAAGTACCAATCCGGATGTGAAAGCTTTAGGTAAAATGATGGTAGAACAGCATGAAAAATCGGCTGCCGCTTTAAAAGAAGCAGCTGCTAAGAAAAACATCAGCCTGCCTACATCACTTACAGAAGATGGTCAAAAAGCATACAAAGACCTAAATGATAAAAATGGTCACGATTTTGACAAAAAATATGTAGATTTGATGGTTTCAGGTCATGAAGACCTAATTAAAAAAATGGAGAAGGCATCTGAAAAAGCTGCCGATGCAGATATAAGAATGTGGGCTGCTAATATGCTGCCAACGCTTAGAACGCATCTTGAACATGCTAAATTAACAAAAGAAAAAGTAGACGCTGTGAAGTAATTCATTAGCCTGCATTTAAAATTGCTATGAGAAATTTATTGTATATCGTTGCTGTATTGTTTTTACTGATGTGGGCTATAGGTAGTTTTGCTTACCATGTAGGCAGTGCCCTTATTAATCTTCTGCTTATTGCAGCTATCGTGATGATAGGTTATAATATGATAAGAAGAAAGCCGCCAACAAATTAAATGATATAGTAACTATAATAAAACCCCTTGATGTATCATGCGTCAAGGGGTTTTAGTTTTTGTAATAATTTAGATAAATAAAAAAGAACCCCGCTATGTATAAATAGATAGCGGGGTTAAACAAACTAAAAACAATAGTAGTATTAATATGGGTAAGCGCCTTCGCTTATTATTTTTGCTGCAATAGTTTCTCTTAGTCCTACTACATTTGGCATATTTGTGTATTTGGTAAAGCGTTTTAAGCCCATCATCATCATACGCTGCTCATCGCCTTCGGCAAACGAAGCAATTCCTTCTTTACCTTTAATTGTAACGATATCTACTGCTTTGTATAAATAAAGCTGTGCCATAGCGATCTGTTCTTTTACATTGTCTGCGCCTTTACTTTTGGCAAGTTTCTCTGTGCGTAATACCACAGACTCTGCCATGTATATTTCGATAAGAATATCTGAAGCAGCCATTAGTAACTGTTGGTGAGAATCCAGTTCCGGGCCGTATTTTTGTACAGCAGATCCGGCCACCATTAAGAATGCTTTTTTAAGCTTGGCGATCATTTCTTTCTCTTCAGCAAAAAGCTCAGAATAATCCGGGGTATCAAACGATGGTATTCCCATTAAGTCCTCAGCAACTTTCATTGCAGGACCCAAAAGGTCTACATGGCCTTTCATCGCTTTCTTAACCAGCATACCTACAGAAAGCATACGGTTAATCTCGTTTGTGCCTTCATAGATTCTTGCAATTCTTGCATCTCTCCAGGCACTTTCCATAGGAGTATCTTCAGAGAAGCCCATACCACCAAAGATCTGAATACCTTCATCCGCACAATTCTGTACGTCTTCAGATACAGCTACTTTAAGGATAGAACATTCAATTGCAAATTCCTCAACACCTTTAAGTTCTGCATCCTGATGCGATTCGCCATTGGCAACACGCGCATTGATACGGTCTTCGATGTTTTTAGCAGCTCTGTATGAAGCACTTTCTCCTGCATAGCAGTTGGTCGCCATTTCAGCAAGTTTGGCGCGGATAGCACCAAAACTTGAGATAGGGGTGTTGAACTGTATTCTTTCGTTAGCATATTTTGCAGCCCCCGATGTTACTCGTCTCTGAGCATCAAGGCAGGCAGCCGCTAATTTAATACGACCTACATTAAGAGCATTCATGGCGATTTTAAAACCATTTCCTCTTTCAGAAAGCATATTTTCTACCGGTACTTTAGTTTCAGTAAAGAAAACCTGACGGGTAGAAGAAGCACGAATACCTAATTTATGTTCTTCTTCATTCATTGAGATGCCGTTAGCCGGATCGTTCTCAACAATGAATCCTGTTATGTTTTTATCGTCACCAATTCTTGCGAATACAATGAATACACTACAGAAACCTGCGTTTGATATCCACATTTTTTGTCCGGTGATCTTGTAATGTGAACCATCTTCAGATAATACCGCTTTTGTTTTACCTGAATTAGCATCAGATCCTGCTCCTGGTTCAGTAAGGCAGTAAGCACCAAACCATTCACCCGTTGCTAATTTTGGTACATATTTTTTCTTTTGTTCTTCTGTGCCATAAAGTGTAATTGGCATAGTACCAATACCTGTATGCGCTCCAAATGCTGTAGAGAATGAACCTGTAGCGCCAGAAATATAGTCGCATACCAGCATAGTCGATACAAAGCCCATACCTAACCCACCATATTCTTCAGGAACAGCTACGCCAAGAAAACCAAGTTCTCCGGCTTTGCGCATGCTCTCTTCAGTAAAAGCATAATCTTTTTTCTCAAAACGGTCTTTGTTTGGCCAGATCTCACGATCTACAAACTCTTTAACCGTGTCGCGCATCATTATCTGCTCTTCCGAAAAATCTTCAGGAGTAAATATATCTTCGCTTCTGGTTTCTTTCACTAAAAACTGACCTCCACGTGCTAAATCTGCTATTTCTGCCATTTTTATTCTGTTTTAATATTGTTGTAAGTTATATTTTGTTCCGATTGGTATCAACCGGATTTCTGTTTACTATCTCATTAAAGTATTTCATAAACACCGGCAGCACCTTGCCCGGTTCCTACACACATAGTAACTATACCATATTTGTTGTTACGGCGTTTCATCTCATCAAATAACTGTACCGAAAGTTTAGCTCCTGTGCAGCCCAGTGGGTGTCCTAAAGCAATAGCTCCACCATTTACATTTACAAGATCCTGGTTGATGCCTAATTCGCGCATTACAGCCAACGATTGCGAAGCAAAAGCTTCGTTAAGTTCAAATAGCTCAATGTCTTTCAATTGCAAACCTGCCATTTTAAGCGCTTTCGGAATTGCTTTTACAGGACCGATACCCATTATTCTCGGCTCAACACCTGCAGCAGCATAACTTACCATACGGGCAATAGGTTCAAGGTTTAGTTCTTTCACCATATCTTCAGACATTACCATAACAAAGGCAGCACCATCACTCATTTGTGATGAGGTACCTGCGGTAACACTTCCGTCGGCAGCAAAAACAGGCCTTAATTTACCTAATGCTTCTAAAGAAGTATCAGCTCTAGGACCTTCGTCTTTTGTTACTGTATAGCTTTTAGTGGCTTTTTTACCATTTTCGTCTACATATATCTGCTCAACTGTAATAGGCACGATCTGTTTGTCAAATTTGCCCTCTGCCTGAGCTTTAAGCGCTTTTTGGTGTGACATATAGCCAAACTGATCCTGGTCTTCACGGGATACCTTAAACTGCTTTGCAACAGCTTCGGCAGTTAATCCCATGCCCCAGTAGTAGTCTTCATGGCCATTTTTTGCAGCCTGATAATCCGGTACCGGTTTGTAACCGCCCATAGGAATATAGCTCATGCTCTCTGCACCACCGGCAATAATACATTCGGCCATGCCTGATTGTATTTTTGCAGTAGCCATTGCAATCGTTTCTAATCCTGATGCGCAGTAACGGTTAACAGTTACTCCGGGAACATCGTCGATCTTAAGTCCCATAAGAGAGATAAGTCGGGCAAAGTTCAATCCCTGCTCCGCTTCCGGCATGGCATTACCTACCATTACGTCATCAATTCTGGTTTTATCAAAGTCCGGCAGTTCATTCATAATAAACTGAATAGTCTCTGCTGCCAGTTCGTCGGGTCTTTTAAAACGGAACACACCTTTAGGCGCTTTGCCTACTGCTGTCCTGTATGCTTTTACTATATATGCTGTTTTCATTTTTAGATTCTAGATATTAGTATTGAGAATTGAGTTTAGTTTCTAAGTGGTTTTCCTTTAGTTAACATAAACTGAATTCGCTCTAGTGTTTTTCTTTCTCCACAAAGCGATAAGAATGCTTCTCTTTCAAGGTCAAGAAGGTATTGTTCTGTAACCAATGTAGCTTCAGATAAATCGCCACCTGCCATTACATAAGCCAGTTTGTTGGCAATTTTCTTGTCATGTTCAGAGATATAATGTCCGGCTTCCATACTGTCCGTTCCTACTAAGAACATACCCAGTGCCTGTTTGCCCAGTACTTTCACATCTTTACGTTTTATAGGTTGTGTATAACCTGCATCGGCAAGGAGTTTAGCATGTTTTTTAGCTTCAGCTAACTGTCTGTCTTTGTTTACAACCACAACATCTTTTCCTTTTTGAAGGATACCAAGATCATAGGCTTCATAAGCCGATGTTGATACTTTAGCCGTACCTATTGTCAGGAAGTATTCCTGCAATACGTTAAGCTCAACGTCATTTTTACGGAAGGTATCCGATGCTCTCAGTGCCATTTCCTTCGAACCGCCGCCGCCGGGGATAACCCCAACACCAAATTCTACCAATCCAATATACGTTTCTGCAGCAGCTACCACTTTATCAGCATGCATGCTCATTTCGCAGCCACCACCAAGTGTCATTCCATGCGGAGCTACGACTACCGGAATAGAGGAGTAGCGTACACGCATCATAGTATCCTGGAACATTTTGATAGCCATATTAAGCTCGTCATATTCCTGCTCTACAGCCATCATAAAAATCATACCTATGTTTGCACCTACAGAGAAGTTTGCTGCCTGGTTACCAATCACTAGGCCGTCATATTCTTTTTCGGCAAGATCAATAGCTTTGTTTATGCCCTGAAGCACGCCGCCGCCAATGGTATTCATTTTAGACTGGAACTCCAGATTGATGATACCGTCACCCAGATCCTGAATGATAGCCTCACTGTTGCTCCATATTTTTTTGCTTTCGCGGATGTTATTCAGAATAATGAATGAATCCTGTCCAGGTACTTTCTTCTGAGATTTAGAAGCCAGGTCATAGTAATAGGTAGCGCCTTCTTTTAAAGTATAGAAACTCTTATTGCCCGATGCAAGCATATCGTTAATCCATGCTGCTGCTTCAAGGCCTTCGGCTTTAATAAGCTCAAGCCCTTTTTCTACACCTACGGCATCCCATATTTCAAACGGGCCATTTTCCCAGCCAAAGCCGGCTTTCATAGCGTCGTCTATTTTATAAAGATCATCGGTGATTTCAGGTATACGGTTAGACACATAGGCAAACATGCCTGCAAAGTTCTTGCGGTAAAATTCACCTGCTTTATCAGTACCTTTTATCAGTACTTTAAAACGGTCTATAGGTTTGTCGATTGTTTTTGTAAGTTCAAGTGTAGCAAAAGATGCTTTCCTGGCAGCGCGATATTCTAAAGTGTCAAGGTCAAGAGACAGAATATCTTTATCTACTTTTTTGTAGAAACCCTGACCGGTTTTGCTGCCCAGCCATTTGTTTTGCATCATCGTGTCGATGAAGCCTGGAAGTTTAAAAAGTTCATGAACTTCGTCGTTAGGACAGTTTTCGTAAATACCATTCGCTACGTGAACTAATGTATCTAATCCTACGACATCTACAGTACGGAAGGTAGCCGACTTAGGACGCCCAATTACCGGACCTGTAAGTTTATCTACTTCTTCTATGGTAAGTCCCATTTCTTTTACCAAATGGAAAAGGCTCATAATGCCATAAATACCAATACGGTTACCAATGAAGGCTGGCGTGTCTTTGGCAACTACAGTTGTTTTACCAAGGAATTTTTCGCCATAATTATTAAGGAAATCCAGTACTTCAGTTGAAGTTTTCGGACCCGGAATGATTTCAAAAAGTTTTAAGTAACGCGGTGGGTTGAAGAAGTGCGTACCGCAAAAATGTTTCTGGAAGTCTTCACTACGGCCTTCGCTCATGAACTTTATTGGAATACCTGATGTGTTAGAGGTAATCAGTGTACCCGGCTTACGGTATTTTTCTACCTGTTCAAATACCTTTTGCTTAATGTCCAATCGTTCAACAACCACTTCAATGATCCAATCGGCAGTAGCGATCTTGGCCATATCATCTTCTGTATTACCTGTCGTGATCCTTTCGGCGAACTTTTGGTGGTAAATAGGAGAGGGTTTCGATTTAAGAGAGTTGGCCAAATGGTCATTAACAATTCTGTTTCTTACAGCTTTGCTCTCTAATGTAAGTCCTTTTTTTTGTTCAGCTTCAGTAAGTTCTCTTGGCGGTATGTCAAGTAAAAGTACTTCAACACCTATATTGGCTAAATGAGCTGCTATGGCAGAGCCCATTATACCGGAGCCTATTACAGCTGCCTTTTTAATAGTGCGTTTCATTTGTTTATATTGTTTTTTAGTTTGCCGGAGTACCGCCTTAGCGGCATCAGGATTATTTGTTTATTGTATCTATAGATTCGTTACTATCATTGTTAAATATCAGTTTTTCAGATATCAGTTCGTTGATCACCTCGGCAACTTCCATAAAACTATCCAGTTTTTCCTGAGGCACGTGCTGACGAATAACATCATTAAACTTAAGAACTCTATCGCGGGAAAGTTCCCTTTTTTCTTTACCCAGCTTAGTAAGGTGTATTAATACACCACGACCATCTACCGGATTTTTCTTTCTAATGATAAGTCCTTTTTCTTCCATCGATTTTAGCGTTCTGGTAAGGCTCGTAGGTTCCATACCCATTTGCGGTCCCAATGCTGTAGATGGTATACCATTATCCTTGTCTATGGAGAGGAGCGCAAATCCTACCGACATGCTGGCACCATATTTTGAGGCTTCTTCATTATACATTCTCGACACTGCCTGCCATGTTGCCCTCAGTATATAGTCTATTGTTTTCTCTTTCATAGGTTATTGTTTTTCAAATATACAAATAAAATAGTATGCATGCATATTAAATTTGTGAATTTTTGTTGTTAATTTAAAACGCCCTGCGTTTACTGGAGTTGTGTAATTTGCTGATTATAGTAAATATAAGAATTTATTTTAAAGCCTGTCTAATAAAAAACTCCCGTGTGGCGGGAGTTTAATTGGTTATTTTTCTTTTCTGTCTTCAAATGCATGAAACACTTGGGGGGCGTTTGCATTATAGAGACTGTATAGTATAACAGGTCTGTTAAAATCCATATCCGTGTAAATCGTTCTGATTTTAGTTTTTATCTGCTCATACTCGTTTTTTAGTTTTTCTATATCCTTTAGCGGAATGGTCGTTTTATACGATATCAGCGGATACATACCTTCTTTAGTTAGATGATTCTGGATCTTTACTATTTCCGGTTTAGTATCTATATCTTCAATGATATGAGGAAATTGGTACTTCTTATTAATTTTATTGAACAAGCCAATATGAAAGGATTTCATCTCTTTCTCTTCATTAAATTTTAGCATGGACTCCGATTCCTGCATTGAAATTACTGCCATATCTGCATAAAGAAAAGCATCAATTTGAAAGCCGTCTTTTTCACTTTTTTTGGCCATTTCATAGTACTCTTTTGCATTTTTACCATAATGCCCAAACATTGTAGCTTCAATATCAGTAATTCTCCAACCCGTATCAGTAAGGCTGTAAGTTACAATAAGCAAATAGTCATTTTGATATAAGCTCGCTTTTAATAGCGATACGTAGGTTTCGTTTTGTTCATTAACATAAGAAAAATTATATCCATTTTTTTCAGATTCTATTTTTACCTGAACAAGCGGCTTAGATGATATAGTATAGTATTCATCAAAAATAGCATACTTGTTATCAAGGTAACCTTTTCGGTAAAGCCATACAAAATTGCTGGTTTTAGATTGTATGTGCTTCACAAATTTTTCTGATGCCAAAGCTTTATAAGCCTTCAAATCGCTGTTAGACATAGCGTCCATCAAACTGTCATTTTTAGATTTAATGGTTTCGCGCAGCTTGGAATCAATCTTGTCATTAACAAGAGTGTCGTTTGAACCCGACATACAGCTTTGTAAAGTTAAAATTGCAAAAAGTAATACTATTCTTATTTTCATTATAAAATTTGATAAAGTCCAGTAGCGAAAATATGCTTATTTTTTTAATTCCCAAACATAAAAACTGAGGTTAACAATAATCCACTTTTTGTTTGTAATAGTGTGTTTTTGAGTGGAAAATTGATTTTGGGTAAAATGCTGAAATTTATAAAGTTGCAGGGATGGAAGATTCAATTGCTCACTTTTAGCTCATTTTTAATGTCGAAGAATGTGCTGGCCAAATTTTTACTGTCAAAATGCCTGCAGTGATTTTTTATTTTTAGTGGATAATTTTGTAAAAAAGAATTTAGAGGCGAAGTTTAGCTTTAAGCATTTTTGCAGCTTTTGTATAACCGCCTTCGGAGCCGTCTACAAAATGGATATGGTCGTCTTCAAGATTTCTAACATAACATGACATGATCGAAGCGTTACTTATATGGAGTCCGTAAATTATTTCGCCGTTGCCTTCCATTGTATCCAATAATTCCTGGAGCATCTTTCTTTGTGCGGCTGTTCCGGTAATAACAGTATTAATCCTGCCGTCTATAACCAGAGTATCCGACATTTCGACCAGGCTTTTTAGGTAATTTTTCCCATTTTGAGTGCTAAAATAGATATAACCATATAGAGAGCCAAACCAGTTTTTAATGAGTTCAAACCATTTTATCTTGCCTAATCGCACACACATTTCGGTACTTAGGCGACTAAAGGTAGTTTTGAGTTTTAACTGTGCTACAGATATAGGCTGCCTTTTTTCCGGAGGGCCATACAGCTCATCCATTTTTTCAAGGATCTTTTTAAAAATAGCTGATTGCTGTGCGGTCTTGCAAGCTATGATAAGCAGCGTAACAATTTCTTCTTTATTTTCCGGAGGGGCAATTTTATCCCATCGGCATTGCATACCGCTCAGGTCTGGGTCTTCACTGTCAGTGTCCGATAGTAAATAATCATTGCCTTTAATTACCTTTTCGGCATAATCGAGTCCGCTGCCCAATACAACAGGGATAGAAAATGAGGTGGAACGACTGAATTTAGCAATTCGAATTTCATGACCTTCACCATAAATTTTTGATACGGGAATAGTACCGGTTCGAAGGTCTAAATTAAAATTATTAAACGTGTTGGTTTTATACGCTTTAAGAGCGCGCATTAATTTATCGATGAGCGAAGCCGGAACAATAAATGTCGCGCCATCACCACCAAAAAAGAATGGAACGGTAATGTTCATTTTAAAAGCAATATTAAGTACTGTAACGATACTTCCTGTAGCGATGAGGTTTACATCCTGATGCCTTCCATTAAGCACTGCTTGTGTAGAATCTTTAATATCGGTAATAATAACATGCCAGTCATAGGGGATTGGATGGAATAAATTTTCCTCAGACAGTAACGTACTCAATGATATACTGCCTATTGGCAGATCGGTATAAAATTGATCATTACTGTTTGCTGTCATTGTTACTTTGCATTTAAGTGCTTTAAAAATAACAAATTAAGATGTAGTAACCTATTACGATTTGATAGTTATGTATTCAATAGGCACATTATCAGTGAGCCATACATTGTTTTCAGAAACAAAGAAAGCAAAGCCATCGTTATGCATTTTTTCGGCAGCTACTTCCAATACTACAGGTTTTCCATGACGTTTTCCTACATTGATCGCTGTTGTGGTATCGGCGCTGAGGTGAACCTGATGGCGATTGCCTTTATTTAATCCCGTAGATAAGATCGAATCTATATGCTTAGCAGCAGTTCCATGATAGAGGACTTCAGGAGGAACTTGTGGCTCATAACCCAGTTCTATAGTTATGGAGTGTCCTTGGCTGGCTCTAATTTTATCGAAAGTATCATTAAAGGCAAATCGTTTTTTAGTATTGGTAGCCACCACATCTTTTAGTGTGTTAAAGTCTATGGGTGTACCTGCCTCGCCTAATTTTTCAATAAGGTCAGTAACAGGAGTCCAGCCATTCTCGTCTAATTTTATACCAATGGTTTCGGGTTGATGGCGCAATACAAGGCTTAAAAATTTACTTACCCGGGTAGTTTCTTTTTCGTTGAGCATTATTCCTATTCTATTTTATCGAATATAAATTTATAAAAAACTCCCCGTTGTAGCGGGGAGTTTCATTTTATTTGTCAGAGTCTTTATAGATCTTAACATATAAAGCCTGATATTTTTCTTTGATAGCTTTACGTTTCAGTTTTAGGGTAGGGGTCATTTCCCCACCGTCTACACTCCAAACATCGGGCGTAATTTCAAATTGTTTAATTTGCTCCCAATGTCCAAACTTTTTGTTAAGCCCGTCAATTTCTTCCTGTATCCTGTCATGTACTTCTTTGTTATCGGCAATTTCCTGGTTCGATCCCAGTGTTAAGCCTTTACGGGAAGCCCATTGTTTTACAAAATCAAAGTCAGGCTGGATAAAGGCAGCCGGCATTTTTTCGCCATCGCCAATTACCATGATCTGCTCTATAAAACGCGATTGTTTCATAGCATTTTCAAGAAGCTGAGGTGCTACATATTTACCTCCTGATGTTTTAAAGATCTCTTTTTTCCTGTCGGTAATTTTAAGGAAACCGTCACTGTCTATAATACCAATATCGCCGGTATGGAAATACCCGTCTTTAAGCACCTCGTCTGTTTTTTCTTTATCATTAAGGTAACCCATCATTATGTTAGGCCCTTTACAAAGTATCTCGCCGTCTTCACCAATTTTTACTTCAACGCCGTTTAATGGTTTTCCTACAGTACCTATTTTAAAACCTCCGTTACGCTGATCGTTAACAGCAATTACGGGAGAGGTTTCAGTCAGTCCGTAACCTTCCATAACCGGAATTTCAGCAGCTGCAAATACTCTTGCAAGCCTTGGCTGTATAGCCGCACTGCCCGATACCATTAAACCTAAATTGCCACCCAGTCCTGCTTTCCATTTAGAGAAGATAAGCTTACGGGCAATCCATAATTTAAATTCATACCAGCCTCCGTTAGCACCATAAGGCTCGTATTCAAGTCCCACATCTACAGCCCAGAAAAACAATTTTTTCTTGATCCCTGTAAGTTCAGATCCCTTAGCAATAATCTTATCATATACTTTTTCCAGTAATCTTGGTACTGCAGTAATTACAAAAGGCTGTGTTTCTTTAATGTTGTCGCTTACTTTTTCGATAGATTCCGCAAAATAAGTAGATACACCATAGTATTGGTACAGGTACAATATCATACGTTCATAGATATGGCATATCGGCAGGAAACTTAATGCTTTTTTGTTTCCGGCTTCAAAAGGTACCCTTTCGGCACTCATCAGGACATCCGAAACAATATTTTTATGAGAAAGCATTACACCTTTTGGTCTTCCGGTTGTACCGGATGTATAGATAACCGTTGCCAGTTCGTCTTCGGTAATGCTGTCTTTTATGCTGTCTACTTCGGCCTGGTTGCTTGTGTCTGCACCCAGTTCTATTATCTCGCTCCAGTTTTTACAGCCTGAAACCTGGTTAAACGAATAAATTTCTTTCAGGTTAGGAAGATTACCCTTTACAGACATAATCTTTTTGTACAGCTCTTCGTCAGAGATAATACAATAAGTAGATTCTGAATGTGTTAGTATAAATTCATAATCTTCTTCGCTAATAGTAGGATATACTGGTACGTTTTGTGCACCTATCTGTAAAATACCAATATCACATATATGCCACTCGGTTCGGTTGTTCGATGATATAACAGCGATCCTGTCATTCTTCTTAACACCAAGGCGAAGGAGTCCACGCGAAAAAGCATTTGCCTTATCAATATATTCCTGCGTTGAGGTCTTTATCCATTTATCTCCATACTTAGTAACCAACGCATCAGGCAGGTTATGATTTTGTAATTGGTGGTATGGAAAATCGAATAGGCGTTTTATAGTAGTCATAGGTGGTATATCGTTTATATCTGCAAATTATGAAAAAAATATATATGAACACTTAAAGTTGTAAATAATTGAAAATTAAAATCCTAAATTTAGTAATTTAGCGCCTTTGTTACTTTTTTAAAAAATACCCACTCTTAATGAATACTATTTTCCGCGTTCAGGAATATAAAGCACTGGCTTACAGATTGCTTTTGGCTTATGTGTTTTATTTTATAGTAAGAGTCCTTTTTCTTACTTATAACTACAGCCTGCTTGATGTTACTTCTGTGTCTGAGTTTTTTAGCCTGTACTATCACGGTCTGGCATTCGATACAACGGCTATCTTATATGTAAATCTTCTTTTTATCTTTTTCTCGGTTATTCCGGTAGTTATAAATACCCGTAAAGGATACCAAAAATTCCTTATGTGGCTGTATTTTATAACCAACCTTATAGCATATGCCACAAATTTTATCGATTTTATATATTATAAATATATCTACAGCCGTACAACCATAGCGGTTATAGATGTAGTTAAGAATGAGAACAATAAAGGAAGCATGTTCTTCCGTTTTATGCTAAGCTACTGGCATGTATTTACATTGTTTATAGTGCTTGCCTTTCTTTGGATATTCCTTTATAAAAGGGTTAAGGTTCAGGAAACAGAGAAGCCTAATAATCTGGTAAAATATTTTCTTACTTCTGCCGCTGCTTTTGCGGTTATCGGTCTAATGATCGTTGGAGGTATACGCGGCGATTTTAAATACAGTACACGACCTATAAATATTATTGACGCAAACCGCCATGTAACTAAGGTGCAGCACGGTGACGTAGTTTTAAATACTCCTTTTGCGATTATAAGGACCATAGGTAAAACAAGTTTTAAAAAGGTTCATTTTGTAGACGAACAAGTGGTTGTCGATAATTTCCAACCTATTAAGCATTATACAAATCATCCTAAGACTACACCAAACATTGTACTTATCATTACTGAAAGTATGGGACGTGAATATTGGGGATGTCTTAATAAAGGAAAAAACATTCCTGGGTACGAAGGTTATACGCCATTCCTGGATTCACTGGCGCAGCACAGCCTTATTTTTGATAACAGCTATGCTAACGGTAGTAAATCAATTCACGGTATGTCATCTGTATTAGCAGGTATACCATCGTTTAAAGATGCTTTTACATCATCACCTTATCCAAAACAAAAGATCCAGTCATTGGTTTCTACCTTAAAAGAAATGGGATATGATACTTCATTCTACCATGGTGCGCCAAACGGATCAATGGGCTTCCTTGGTTTTGGGAACATTCTTGGTTTCGATCATTATTATGGTAAGACAGAATATAACAATGATGCGGATTTCGACGGATCATGGGGTATCTGGGACGAACCTTTCATGCAGTTCATGAAGTCTACTTTTGATGAAAAAAAACAGCCTTTCTTTGGCACGATATTTACAGTATCCTCACACGAACCTTATGTAGTGCCTGAGAAGTATAAAGGTAAATTTCCTAAAGGGAAAGTGCCTATGAATCAGGTTGTAGGATATACAGATTATGCCTTTAAAAAGTTCTTTGAAGCTGCCAGCAAAACCGATTGGTATAAAAATACCATATTCATAATCACGTCAGACCACAGTAACCAGATCGCTTATGACGAGTACCGAAAAGTAGTGAACAGGCATGCCACACCATTGCTTATCTTTAAGCCAGATGGAAGTATGAAAGGTGTTAATCACGAACTTTCCCAGCAGATAGATATTTATCCAACGGTACTGGACATGATAGGTTACGACAAGCCATTTATGAGCTGGGGTAGAAGCCTGGTTGGCGGAGATAAAATAAAACCGTATGCAATCAGTTATTATGGTAACCAATACATGTTCCAACAGGGCAATTATATCTGTGCTTTTGACGGAAGGGATGTCGTAGGATTCTATGATATAAACGACAAAGGACTTGAGCATAACCTTATCAGTAAGAAGAATAAGGAAATGGAGCAGGTAGAGATTGCTTGTAAAGCATTCCTGCAGGATTATTTTGAGAGGATTATAGATAAAAAATTATACAGCAAATAATGAAAAAGATTCTAATTGTATTAGGAGTAGTAGCGCTAATAGGTATAGGTAAATATGTTTATGATGTAAATATAGATCACAACTTTGAGCCAATAAGCGAAGGAAAAGTATACAAATCGGGTACTATACCACCGGATGAATTACCGGAGTACATCAAGAAATACAAGATTAAAAGTGTGGTAGATCTTAGAAGGCCGGGGACAGGAGACCTTGTAAACAATCCTGAAGTAAACCCTGAACTGGTAGCCGAAAAAGCAGCAGTAGAAAGCGTTCCGGGAGCGAAGTATTTTGATGTAGGCTCTGAACAAATACCAGATCAGGCAACGCTTGACAAGTTCTATGCGGTTATGGACAATCCTGATAACTATCCTGTACTGGTACATTGCTACCACGGAGAGGGAAGGGCACCGTTGTTTGGAGCGATCTACAAAATGGAATATGAAAAAATACCAAACGAGCAGGCACGTGAAGAAGCCCGTTGGTTTGTAGGACTGAGTCCTTTTGCTGCAAGTAAGAAAAAAGGACAGTTTGTGCTGAACTATAAAACAAGAGAACAAAAAGCTGCTGAGAAAAACAAGTAAGCTTTTCTATTATACACGAAACGTCCCGCCAATAGCGGGACGTTTTTTTGTTTAATAAACAAAAAATAGACTAAAAAAAGCTTAACATTTTTATAATCTGACATGCCTGTTTACAGTGTTTCACAAAATATTAAGTTAAGCAAAAATGTATATATTTACCCTTTTTAGATTCTCTTTGTATCAATCAAAATGCTATGATTTTGAAAAGACTTTTTTTATTAGCAATCTTGTTTTGCTTAACTTCCTGTGCGACCATTTTTAACAGGAAAGAGTATAAACTAAAAATATCCTCTACTACTGCAAACGTTAGGGCTAAAGTATACGATAGTGTATACAGGCTTCCTGCAGATGTTAGTGTTAAACGATCTAAAGCCGATTTAAAAGTAACCCTGATTACCGATTCTTTAAGTAGGGAATTAATAGTGAAGCCAAGGCTCAGTCCACAGTTTTGCTGGGGGAATATGACCTTCTTATCCCTAATGCCGGTAGGGTATCTTACTGATCTTACCAATCCCAAAAGATTTTATTACGGAAAAGAACTACTACTTAATGAGCATGATACTATCAGTACTATTGGTAAGAAAAGGGGCGGATTAAAAGCATATTTTAAAAGGCGTTATCCTACAGCAAAAGGGCAATTCAATCTGGTGTTGTCAGTACCTTATGCAAACCTTTTTTATATGCAGCCGCATAACGAACGGGCTAAAACATTGGGAGGTTTTTTGGGCGCTTCTTTAGGGGCAGAATATTATTATAAAGAGAATAAATATGCAAAGTTCACAGCGGCAGCTTCAATTAACTTTATAGCGCCTGTACCCGCTCCGGCCAGCTATGATGGCCCTACAGAATTTGCTTCGGCCTATAATTTTACGTTAACCGATAATTATAAGCTGAGTCGTTTTACTTTAGGTTACGGACTGAATTATGGAATTTACCAATGGCGGTTAACAAATAATGAATATAGGTTAACGCGTAATGAAGAACCGCGTACCAAGATCAATCATGGCATTGGAATAGCTACAAACGCGTATTATCAGTTTAGCAGGTCCTTTTTTGTGGGTGTGATCTATAATCCAACTTTTATTACTACATATCCTAAAACGGAATTCAATTACCAGCACGTAATAAGCCTGGACTTTTTATGGAAAATAAAATTATAGTTTTAGAAGCAAGAACAGGCTTATTTAATTCAGTCTTTACCTTACAAGGGAAAAGAACAAAAAGAGTAGTATTGCCACGATCATAATAATACTCCTGAATGTAAATATTTTACTGTTACGCGAGTTATTATTTGCTGCCCACAACTGTTTTCTACTTAGTTTGATGCCTAATAGCAAGGTAAGAAAGAAAACAATAATTATGATGAGAGCAAATTTGTAGAGCATGGTATTGTGGAAGGATGTTATTCGATATCCATTGCAAATATAGAAAATGCCGGAGTTATAATAACTTCTGTTTATAAAAAACGCCCCACATTTCTGTGAGGCGTCAGCTTTATAGTGAGGTAATTTTCAAATCATCAAATTACCAAATCATCAAATTTATCGTTTCTCAACCCATTTACGAGCGTTAACAAACGCTTCATGCCAAGGCGAAACTTCATCGTTACGTCCTTCAGGGTAGTAAGCCCAGTTCCACTGGAACATAGAACGCTCAATGTGCGGCATCATTACTAAGTGGCGGCCATCATTGCTGCTCATCATTGCAACATCAAAATGGGAACCGTTAGGGTTAGCAGGATAACCTTCATAACCGTATTTAGCAACGATACTGTATTTGTCTTCACTGTAAGGAAGTTCAAAACGTCCTTCACCGTGAGATATCCATACACCCAGTGTGCTGCCTGCTAATGTAGATAGCATAACTGAGTCATTTTCCTGTACTTTAACCGATGTAAAGCCACTTTCATGTTTTTTACTATGGTTGTGTTGCATTCTTGGTTTTTCTTCGTGTTCAGGGTTTATAAGGCCTAACTCAATGAATAACTGGCATCCGTTACAGATACCTACAGATAATGTATCTTCTCTTTTAAAGAAGTTCTCTAATGCAGTCTTAGCTTTTTCGTTATAAAGGAAAGCACCAGCCCATCCTTTAGCCGAACCAAGAACGTCTGAGTTAGAGAATCCACCTACAGCTCCAATAAATTGGATATCTTCCAGCGTTTCACGGCCAGAGATAAGGTCGGTCATGTGAACGTCTTTTACATCAAAACCGGCAAGGTACATGGCGTTTGCCATTTCACGCTCAGAGTTACTGCCTTTCTCACGGATAATAGCAGCTTTTGGTCTTGGCTTAGACGGATCGATAACTACTTTCTTACCATCAAAATGAGATGGGAAAGTATATTGTAACGGTTGGTTTTTATAGTTGTTAAAACGCTCTGCCGCTTTTACTTTACCAGATTGTTTTTGGTCTAACAGGTAAGATGTTTTAAACCATGTGTCTCTTGTTTCTATAACATCAAAAGAAAGATTAGCAGCACCGTTTTTCACAGTAACTGTGTTTCCTTCTTTAGGACCACCTATAAGTGTAAAGGCTACATTGTTTTTAGTAAGGTCTGCTTCGATAGATGCATCTGCCTGAATAACGATAGCAATGTTCTCAGCAAATAATGCTTTGATAGTATCTGCTTCGTTAAGAGCAGTAAGATCGTAAGCAGCACCAAGGTTAACTTCGGCAAAGCTCATTTCAAGAAGTGTAGTTATTAAACCACCGCTTCCTATATCGTGACCAGCAGCAATTTTATCTGCTTTAATTAAGTCCTGGATTACATTGAAGGTGTTTTTAAATGCAGCACCATCTTTAATTGTTGGCACTTCGTTACCCACTTTATTCAATACCTGAGCAAAAGAAGATCCACCCAGTTTAAAAGTATCACCTGAAAGGTTGATGTGGTAAATGTTACCCCCATTTCTTTTTAATACAGGTTCAACTACTTTTCTGATGTCGGTACAGTTACCAGCAGCCGATATAATTACAGTACCCGGAGCGATAACATCGCCGTTAGGGTATTTTTGTTTCATTGAAAGTGAATCTTTACCCGTTGGGATATTGATTCCAAGCTCTATCGCAAAATCAGAACAGCCTTGTACAGCTTCGTATAATCTTGCATCTTCGCCTTCATTTTTACAAGCCCACATCCAGTTTGCCGAAAGCGACACACCTTTGATACCATCTTTCATTGGTGCCCAGATAATGTTGCTTAATGCTTCACCGATAGCTGTACGGCTACCCGCAACAGGATCGATAAGTGCTGCAACGGGAGAGTGTCCTATAGTTGTAGCAACACCTTCTTTACCTGCATAGTCAAGTGCCATAACACCTACGTTGTTTAACGGAAGTTGTATTGGTCCTGCAGTTTGTTGTTTTGCAACTTTACCACCTACACAGCGGTCTACTTTGTTTGTAAGCCAGTCTTTACAGGCTACGGCTTCTAACTGAAGTACCTGGTTAAGGTAATCGTGTACTTTTTCCTGAGAATACTCTGGATTGGCATAGTTAGCTGCTATAGTCTTATCTGCCATGATCGTTTTTGGCGAACTGCCAAACATATCTTCAAGAGCAAAATCCATTGGTTTAGCACCTGTGGTAGCCGACTCAAAAGTAAATCTGTGGTTTCCTGTAACATCACCCACTTCATACATTGGTGAACGCTCACGATCAGCAATACGTTTTAGGGTGTCAATATCTTTTTGGCCGATCACAAGACCCATACGTTCCTGAGATTCGTTACCAATTATTTCTTTGGCCGAAAGGGTAGGGTCACCCACCGGTAGTTTATCAAGATCAATTTTACCACCAGTTTCTTCAACAAGTTCAGAAAGGCAGTTTAAGTGTCCGCCTGCACCGTGATCGTGAATAGAAACGATAGGGTTGTTGTCGCTTTCTACTAATCCACGGATAGCATTAGCAGCACGCTTTTGCATTTCAGGGTTAGAACGCTGTATTGCATTAAGCTCAATACCCGAGTTGAAAGCACCGGTATCTGCAGATGAAACGGCAGCACCACCCATACCAATACGGTAATTCTCACCACCAAGTATTACGATCTTATCTCCGGTTTGCGGTTTTTGTTTTTTAGACTGCTCTTCTTTACCATAACCGATACCTCCTGCAAGCATGATCACTTTGTCAAAGCCCAGTTTGCGGGCATCTTCTTCGTGTTCAAAAGTAAGTACAGATCCAGTTATAAGCGGCTGTCCGAATTTGTTCCCAAAGTCAGATGCACCGTTAGAAGCTTTTATAAGAATGTCCATCGGAGTTTGGTATAACCATTTCCTTTCGTCCATTCCATCTTCCCAAGGGCGGTTTTCTTCCAGTCTTGAATACGATGTCATATACACAGCCGTACCTGCAAGCGGTAAGGATCCCTGTCCGCCGGCAAGCCTGTCACGAATTTCACCACCAGAGCCTGTAGCAGCGCCGTTAAAAGGTTCTACAGTAGTAGGGAAGTTGTGTGTTTCTGCTTTTATAGAGATAACAGAATCAAATTCTTTTAGCTCATAAAAATCAGGTTTGTCTGCTGTTTTAGGAGCAAACTGCTGTACACGTGGGCCTTTTACAAAAGCCACATTATCTTTATATGCCGAAACAATATCATTAGGATTTTCGGCAGCTGTTTTTTTGATCAGTTTAAATAGGGAAGAAGGTTTCTCTTCGCCATCAATAACAAACGTGCCGTTAAATATCTTGTGGCGGCAGTGTTCTGAGTTTACTTGAGAGAATCCAAATACTTCAGAGTCGGTCAGTTTTCTGCCCAGTTTCTCAGAAAGATTGTTTAGGTACTCTACTTCTTCAGGATTAAGAGCCAATCCTTCCTGAGCGTTATAAGCAGCAATGTCGCTTATTTCCAGGATAGGTTCCGGCTGTATGTTTATGGTATAGATGTCCTGGTTAAGGCCATCGTACTTTTGAGAAAGCATTGGGTCAAATTGAGCTGATGCCTCGTCGGTCTTTTCAAACTCCTCGATCCTTACAATACCAGTGATACCCATGTTCTGAGTAATCTCTACGGCATTGGTGCTCCATGGTGTAATCATGGTGGCGCGTGGTCCAACAAAAAAATCCGTTAGTACGGATTTTTCTATTTTATGCGCGTTTCCAAAAAGCCAGTTTAACTTTGAAATGTCTTCTGCTGAAAGTTCGTTTTGCGATTGTACTGCAAATACCGTACTAGTCTGGTTTCCGAAGAAATGAATCATTACTAATGTAGTTATGTTATGAGTGTGCAAAATTAATGTAAAAAAGTAAAACAGGCAAACTTTATCTGATACTTAAAATGGTGAAACAGATACTAAAAAATCCGGCACTAAGGCCGGATTTAATTTTACTTAAAACGATAATTATTTTTTCACAATTATCTTATTAATAGTTTCATTGGCATTTTGCAGCGTAATAAAATAACTGCCTGCTTCAAATGCTGTCAGATCGATCTGATTTGTATTTTGTGGTGTAACCGAAGCTTTATGGATCAATTGCCCCAAAGCATTATAAATAGTGATATCAAATTTATTTTCATCATATCCTCTAAAGTCGATATTAAAAATACCCTCAGACGGGTTAGGGTAAATTGAAATACCACGTTTATTATGAATTTCCTGTAATGAATTTCCCTGTTCAGGGTTAATCATTCCCTGCATGTTTGTTTGGGTTGGAATAATTCTTGTTATACGATTTGCTTGAGCTAAATTATAGGTGTCAAATGCTCCTCCGATGATCACTTTTCCATCATCTTGTCTTTTTAATGCATATACATCAGTACCAGGGCCATAACCGCCAACAAAACTGTTATCTACAATTCCTGTACTAGATGTTCTTGTAAAGTAATGTGAGCTACTATTATTGTTGAAGTATGAAAATTCGCCACCAATATACACCTGACCTGTTATTGGATCAACATCAACTGCCCATATTCTTGTGCCAACGGGAGATCCTGTTCCTGTAAAAGAAGGGTCAATATTACCTCCGGATGATAATCGAACAATATTGTTTTTACCGGAATTATTAAAATTACTAAACAGGCCATATAAAAAAATTCGGCCATCTTTTTGTAAAAATAGGTTAACATCATCTTCACTAACTACAGATATTGAGTTTGAAGAATTGAAAGACGGGTCAATATTGCCTGATGCATCTAATCGCCCTATTTTATTCATCGGTTGCCCTTTATAACCAGTAAATACTCCTCCTGTAAGGATTTTTCCATCCGGCTGTATTACTATTGAATTTGGACCCTGGCCTATAAAACCACTACCAGGATCAAAACTAGGATCTAATGCCCCGTTAGGATATAATCTTGCTATACCGTTTCTTGTAACGCCATCATATTTATTAAATCTTCCACCAATTATTATTCTTCCATCATTTTGAATGGCTACCGCTGTTATGGCTGCATTTGGATTAATCCATGATACCCCAGATCCACTGGAAAAAGAAAGGTCTGGATTTCCGTTTTCCAATAATCTGGTAATATGTTTTGCAGGTACTCCGCTAAAAACATCAAATTCTCCAGCTACTATTATTCTGTCATTGGGTTGAATTGCTATTGCTTGAAGCGAAACAGCAGTACCACTGAGATAGGCTCCAGACGGGTTAAATGATTGATCTAAAGTGAGGTCATTATTTAACCTTGCAATTCCATTTACAGGAATATAATTATAATGTTTAAAAATCCCCGCAATTATAATCTTACTACTACTTTGAGTCTTGATATGATATACATTATGATCAGCTCTCACTCCAGGCTGGCTTGGAGGCGTTGTTACGGTTATAGTTACTACAGCTGTTACACAAGAGTTACACGAAGCATCAGAACTACATATTTTATAAGTTAATGTGTAAATTCCTATAGGTACTGCAGATGAAACATTTATAGCTGTTCCATTTAAAGTTATGTTAGGATGCGATGTATTTATTACTGTAATATTTACATTGGATAGGGTTGCTGCAGAGCCAAAATAACTATCGTTTAAAAGTATATTGCTCACAGCGGTAGAGTTAGTATTTACCAGAACTGTACCTGAATCATTATTTGCAATAAGATCCTGAAGTGTAATTTTAAATGTAGCAGTATCACAATTTAATGTACTTGGAGTGCAAATAGTATAGTTAAAAGTATATGTTCCTGCAGGAGTCCCGGCCGGAATTGTAACGATACCTGTGTTAGTATTAAAAGAAAACGGAGATGTACCTGATAAAGTTACTTTAACGTTGTTGAAAATTTGATCAACAGGAATTCCAGCCTGAGTATCATTTGCCAATACGTTATGAGTGATTTCATTACAATTTTTGGCTATTACTGTATCGTCTATTGCATTTATAGTAGGCCAATTTACTTTAATTGTAACTTTAGCTGTTTTACAGTCACCACAACCTGTTTTAGGGCACAATGTATATGAGAATGTATATGTTCCGGGAAGAGCATTTGCGCTTACAGTTATTGTTCCTGTAGCTGTGCTAAAATTTATACCGGTCGCAATAGGATTAGGTGTTGAAGTTGTTATATTTACATCTGAAACTGTTGGTTTTACACCGTTCAAGTAATCATTGTTCAATACATTAATTGAGTTTGGAGAGCCATTTTGTATAACATTGAACGTGTCGTTATTAGCAATAAGATTGTTAACTGATTTTCCTTTTAGTTTTGCTAAATTATTTCGGGCGTAACCATCATAAGCGTCAAAAGGACCTACAACAAAAATATCCTGATTTAAATCCAATATACCATCCCCGGCTGGGTAAGAAGAACCTCCCACTCCGGGAACAAAACATAGATCTAAGGAACCATTTGTGTTTAATCGGGCAACGTTTGCCCGTGCAACTGAACTGATAGATTGAAATCCTCCTATTATGACTATTTTTCCAGTAGCCTGCAAAAGTATTTTTTCAATATCATAAAAAGGCTCGTCGATGCTGTGGCTAAACCCAGTGTCTAATGTACCATCAGCGTTTATTCGTAGCAAATTCTTTTTGCCACTTGGACTATGAACAAATCCTCCCCCTATAAGTATTTTGCCGTCACTTTGCAATGCAATTGTTTTTATTGTATTACTAGGGGGCGTGTTTAAACCTGCGAAATTAAAGCTACTTAAATTGCCATTAGAGTCCAATTTAATAATATCGTTTCTTAAAATTGAATTATATGAAAGAAAATTAC
Source organism: Flavobacterium cerinum (assembly GCF_004028155.1). Classification (GTDB taxonomy): domain Bacteria; phylum Bacteroidota; class Bacteroidia; order Flavobacteriales; family Flavobacteriaceae; genus Flavobacterium; species Flavobacterium cerinum. The sequence continues at coordinate 125,588 of NZ_SBII01000013.1, forward strand.
CTGCAACAAAAATATTACCACTACTATCAACTTCGATGTCAAAAACCTGACCTGAGGTAGTTATTCCGTTTTGCCCAAAATTAAAAGAAGTATCAATAGCTCCAGTAATTTTATTAAGGCAATATAAACGGCTTAAATTACCATTATTTCCGGCCCATCTTTCACCGCCGATTAAAATTCTTCCGTCTGGAAGCTGTGCCATAGCTTTAATCCATAAACCATCGGGAATAGAAGTTGTAAAGTTTGGATCTACTGCTCCAGTTGTTGAAGATATCCGGATGATTGTTGGGTTAGCAGCATATTGATTATCAATAGTTGCAATTAAGATATCATTATTACTCTGACTAAATATCTGAACTACATTGTTTAGTGAAGGGCCTATAGTAGTTACTGTACCCGCTGGAGTGATTTTTTGTAAAGATCCATAGCCTGTGTGACTATAAAGATTATTACTACTGTCCACAGCTAACAAGCCTCCCCATGCAGGTGGATTATAGGACACATCCAAACTCCCTTCCTGCGCAAATGCAGAATACATAATCAGCGATAATAAAAAAACATAGATTTTTTTCATAGATTATTGATTTTAAGTTTTTAATAAAGTTATCTTAAAATCTGAAAAAAAGTTATTCTTATATGGTATATTCGATAATGTGTAAAAAAAATCCGACACATTAGTCGGATTAAAATTATTATTTGTGAGTTGGCTTATTTTTTCTTCATTACAATTTCCATACTCTTATATTCGTTGCCATTTTTGGTGTCAAACATTTCCATTTTTCGGGTCTTGGCATCTACAATAGTATATACTTCACGGCAGGGAACTGCTTTACCACGTATAGGGTCTACCATTTCACCCTTTAGGTTTACAGCTTTTGTGGCAGGGTCATAAGTACCTTTCATTACCAGCATTCCTGTACCCATGTTATCAATCCATGTAGAAGTGTATTCTTTGGTAGTATTATCAAAAGCAAGTATACTTCTGCCTTCAAAAGGCATTCCCATCATATCGCCTTTGTAGTTCATTTCCTGATAGTGTCCTCCTAATATCATTTTGATCTCGGCTGTAGAAGTGGCTTTCATCGGTTTAGCATCGGGTCCGTGCCAAAAGGTCATTTCATTCGTCCATGATCCTGTTTCTTCAGCCATCATTTTATGGGCTTCACCCGGAGTACCATAAGCCATCCATGCTTTTTGCTGGGCAATAGAGTCCATTTCCGGTTCGGGAGCTTCTTCTTTTACTACCGTTACAGTATCAGCCACCGTTCCCGGATCGACTTCTACTTTAACTTCTTTTTTGCATGATGCAAAGCACAATGCCAGTACTGACAGGGCTACATATATTTTTTTCATAATTAGTTGATTTTAAAGTTTGTTACTGTAAAATTATGAAAAATTAGAGATCAAAAAACAAATTAAGGAAGTGTTAATCTTCTTCAGGGAACTCCTGGTTTACATAAGCGCCCAGGTCAGGCTTAGTTGTTCTGGAATTACCAAGGATATCAAACGGAACCAAATAGGAAAGATTTGCTTTCCCGATAGCTTCAGATTTTGGCCCGATGTTCAATTTGTTCTTCTTCGGATCCTGAAACTGAGGTGCAAACTGTGTTGAGTTTTTAGCAATATAACAGCTGTTATAATGTTCAGTATCGGTATCAAATTGATAAAGAGGATTCGTTTTAAACTGATTGCTAAAGTCGCTGAACTTTATGATGCAGTTGTTGAATGTATAGTTTAAAGGCTGGGTAGACTTTCTATCGAATAAGAAACCATAACTTCCCGATCCATAAATGATACAGTTGTCAAATTCAGTTGTAGTAGCTGCATCAGGGCTATCTGCTATAAGAAGCCCTACCTGATTGTAGCTGTTAGAATAGTTTGCAATAGTACAATGCCTGAATTCATATTTTCCGCCAAGTGTACACGCTAATGAAGCTTGTCCGGCATTACCTATCACTACATTTTCGCCATAAATATTAGAAAATCTTGCAAGCAAACCTACGTTAGCCGAATTATATACTTGTACGTTTCTTAATTTAAGAGTCTTGTTTGTGCCGTCATTACCTTCACTTAATATACCTACAACAGCATTTTTAATTGTAAGGTTATTTAAATTATGGGCTTTACTTCCTGGGCGCAACCAAATTGTACTCCATTGTCCCGGTGTTTCCGAAAACTCTGGTTCAAGCCTGTCGCCTTCAAAAATCACTTGATTGGCTTCTGTTGGCGCATCGGTTTCATTTCCTATTTTTAAAGATGCTCCCGGTCGCACCATAAGTCCCGAATCAGCATGAAAATGCACTCTTGCTCCGGGTTCTACAGTAAGTGTTTCACCGGTTGGCACAGTTGCCATTCCATACACAACATAAGGTTTGGTTTTGGTCCAGATAAATTCATCACCGTGTTCATCGTGGCTCAGGTTAAAGCCATAAATTTTGGTATTATCTGTTTCGCTAAGAGGTACCGATTCATAATTACCTTCTTCATCACGCCTCGGGAAAAGAAATATGGCGTCTTGTACTAAAGTTACCAGTTCTACCTTCTGAACTCCACTTGTACTTGTAAACTCTATATTATCGGTATATAAAAAATCTGTTTTACTATTTGCATATTCGTTATAATCTATTGTTGTTTCAATAAAAACGAACATGCTGTCTTTGGCCAGTAATTCCACGTTATTAAAAACTTTACCGGGAACACCATCTACCATAAGGCGGTATTTAGAGTTTTCTTTTTGGCCGAGCTGAATAGCCGGGATCTTAATATCTTTGTTACTGCGGTTATATACTTTTAAGGTATATGTACTCGAGCCAATATTTGTAAATACAGTATCTAAGTAAACGGTATCTCTTGAAAATACAAGACCTCCATTGCTGGGTTCAAACTGAAAGTCTTCACGGCAAGAGGTTAAGCATAAGGTCAAACCAATAAAAAGGAAAAGTAAATAGTGGCGCATAGCGATAACAATTTTTCGTAAAAGTAGCTATTAATTTGAGATTTATAAAAGCAATCTTATTGTTAACGCAGTAATTTAGTTTTTAGTCTGCTTATTACACTGTTGAAGCAATGATGAGTCATGCTTAAGGTTACTGAAACTAAAAACATCGGACTTCCATACGTCACACATCTTTTGTACTTTTACGTTTCTAAAAACATACATATGGCATTCGATAGAGAAAAAGTACTGGATATGTGCAAACGTTTTTCTAAAAATACATTAATGGAAACCCTTGAAATGGAATTTACCGATGCCGGTGAAACCTTTCTTGAAGCAAAAATGCCTGTAAACTCACGTGTACATCAACCTATGGGATTATTACATGGCGGTGCTACTGTAGCATTGGCAGAGAGTGTGGGCAGCGCAGCATCACTAATGCTTATCAATCCTGAAGTGCAGGAAGTGAGAGGGATCGAAATTTCAGCAAACCACCTTCGCAGCAAACGTGACGGAGTAGTAACAGGTACAGCAAGAATAATACACCAGGGCAGGAGTCTTCATCTTTGGGAAATTAAAGTAACCGACGAGCAGGGCAGGTTGATCTCGCTATGTAAAATAACCAATATGGTACTGCCAAGAAAAAAAAGCAGCGAACAGTCAACTGTTGGGGCTTCACAATAAAAAAACAGCAAAGTCTATAATGACCGATTTATTCTTAAAAATACATTCGCAGCTACAATCTAAATATCCTTTTGCGGTATTTAGTAAACCGGGGAGCGATATGGTAACCGGTATTTTTCAAAACAGTAGCGAAGCATATTTCCTTACCGATTTTTCGCAGCCGGGATTTGTATTTGCACCTTTTAACGGAGATTCGTTTTGTTTTATTCCGGAAGATAAAGCAGACATCCTTTCAGTACAGTTCGAGGCAGATGGATATGTTCCTTCAGAGCTTAAAACGGTACCTGTTGATGAGAATGAAAAAACAGATTTTGAAAATCTGGTAACCAATTGCGTAGCAGCAATCCGGCAGGGTGATTTTGATAAATTGGTTGCATCGCGAACAGAAACTGCCCAATTAAGCAATACAGATGTAACAACAATATTTCAAAAGCTACTGTATGCTTACCCGATGGCTTATAAGTATTGTTTCTATCATCCCGAAAGCGGATTATGGATGGGGGCTACGCCAGAGCAATTGCTTAAAGTAGAAAATAACACTCTCCATACGGTAGCACTTGCGGGAACTCAGGTCTACAAAGAAGGAGAACATGCAGTTTGGGAGAACAAAGAAAAAGAAGAACAGTTATTTGTAACCGATTATATTGTAGCATCACTAAAGGAATATGCAGATGATATTCATACGACTGCTCCTTATACCTTTAGAGCGGGTAACATTGTGCATATTAAAACAGATATTTCGGCAGAGTTAATTTCTACAGGTATCCTTAAAGATGTTCTTCAAAAATTACATCCCACACCTGCAGTCTGCGGACTGCCTAAACAGGAAGCGAAAACGTTCCTTATAAAGAATGAAGGTTATAACCGCGAATATTACTCCGGTTTTATAGGAGAACTCAATCGCGATTTTGCGACAGGGCAGGCTAAAACCGATCTGTTTGTAAACCTGCGCTGTATGAAAGTACAAGGAGACAAGGCACAGCTTTATATAGGATGCGGTATAACGAAAGACAGTGACCCCGAAAAAGAGTTTCTGGAAACGGTAAATAAAAGTATGACAATGCGCCGCGTACTTTAGTTCCTGTACATTCTTATTAAAATTATAAATTTATGTAATTTAGGATAATGATGACTAAATTTACATACACTATAGACCTTAAATAAATGAAATTAGATATACTTGCTTTTGGGGCACACCCCGATGATATAGAACTAAGTTGTGGCGCTACCATAGCAAAAGAGATCTCACTTGGTAATAAAGTGGGCATTGTAGACCTTACCCGAGGCGAACTTGGCACAAGGGGTACAGCAGAGATAAGAGATCAGGAAGCTGCCGATGCAGCTAAAATATTAGGTGTAGATATTAGGGAGAATCTGCGTTTTCGAGATGGCTTTTTTGTTAACGATGAAGCGCATCAGCTTGAAGTAATAAAAATGCTGCGCAAGTACCGTCCTGATGTAGTAATATGTAATGCTGTAGACGATCGACATATCGATCATGGTAAAGGAAGTAAGCTGGTCTCTGATGCCTGTTTCCTTTCAGGGCTTGTAAAAATAGAGACACAATTGGATGGAGAAGTACAGCAGGCCTGGAGGCCAAACCAGGTATACCATTACATACAATGGAAAAACCTAACTCCCGATTTTGTGGTAGATGTTACAGGGTTTATTGATAAAAAGGTAGAATCAGTTATGGCATATAAGTCGCAGTTTTACGACCCGAACAGTAACGAACCAATTACACCTATAGCCACAAAAAACTTTAAAGAAAGTATTTTTTACCGTGCAGCTGATCTTGGGCGGTTAATTAACACAGAATATGCCGAAGGATTTACAACTGAAAGATATTTGGCAGTGAACAGTTTAGCAGATTTACTGTAATTTTTTTGAAAAAAAGTGTAGTTTTTCTTTGTAGAAGTGAGAAGATGTCTTACATTTGCACTCGCAAAACAAATGGTGATTGTAGCTCAGTTGGTTAGAGCGTTGGATTGTGGTTCCAAAGGTCGGGGGTTCGAGACCCCTCATTCACCCTGATTTCAAAGCCTCTCAGTAATGAGAGGCTTTTTTTATTGTGTACGAAAATGTATACGATTTGAAAATAAAGAAAAGATATTCTAATTCAATCTCAAGAATTATAATGGAGATTTTCTAAACGTTGGCGCTATACTATTCGTTAATCAGCTAAGCAGTAATAAAGACTAAGAATTCTATATTGCTTTTAGCTAAATTTACTTCTAAATTACTCAAAAACGATTGTTAGTTTTATTAAGCATGTAAAGACTTAATTTTTTAAAACTGTACAATTTTATAACTTTTCTTGCATAATTCTATAACATTAGCAAATCTTTAGCTAGTATATTAAACTCATATTTCTTGAGAGTAGAAATTATGCTGTGGGGGCAGGCTGCAATCTATATTTAATATAGATTGCAGTTTTTTTATTGTAACACTTTAAGCACATTTATGTACTATATGTAATTGATGTTTATAAAAGATTTACTTTAGGGTTATATAATCAATATCTTATGGCTATAAATTATGAAGACTTAGAAGACAGGTTCAATTGTGCTTGTGATGATGCGGTAAAAGAATTATCAATTCGGTATGATTCTGATTACAGGTCGCAAGGTCCGGGAAAGCTAAATTCTTTTCTCGAAGTAATACAATGGCATTTCGATAATGTTGAAACAGGTTTTATTGAGCAGAATGTGTTAGTGCGCGATGATGAAGCGTTTCGTAGAATAAAAACCATAGCAAGAACCTTTGCGAAAAGATGTATAGATGATTATAGTAAGTTGAGATAAAACAGGGTTTAAGAAAGACATAATTTTAATTATAATGTAAAAGCTTAATTACAAAGGTTCTGGATATTTCAGAGCCTTTTTTGTCTTCGAAATGACGGAAAATATCATTAAATATGCGTTTAATATCATAACTCACTAGCGGTATTTAATGGTTTAATTTGTTTCGATTTAAAATCAGGCAAAACACGGTTAAATTTTACTATTACAATATGGCTTTTGATTACAACGAACTAGAGTACGCGCTAACAGAAGTATGCGATGCTGTTCACAAAGATTTTTTGGGCAGGTTTAATAATGAGATGTACGTTTCTGTTGCTGGGTCAAAACTAGAGGCTTTTATAAATGATCTGCAAACCGAATTCGAAATCACGGCCATGACCTTTATTAAAGAGTATAAGCTCGAAAAAGATACCGAGTCTAAAAAGATGGTCTTCAATGTTACAAAGGTCTATGCTAAAAAATGCGTAGAAGACTTTAATAAGGTTTAGTTTTATATGGCACACAATATAATAATAGTCCGAAGCATCCCTTCGGGCTTTTTTATTAGTACCTATTATATATTAGCAGTGATCTCCGGGTTTTATTGGTAAAGTTCTTTCCCGCTGTTCGCTTTCTCCCTGCCGAAAGGGGCAGGGTATGCCGCTTCCATCGGGGCTGTGAGTAAAAACCAGTCCAAATTGGTAAACAACGCGAAAGACTCTCCTTATATATAGGAGTAAAAACGAAGCAAAAGCGACAAACCAGCAAAATTCAGCCCTATCCAGGGGATATCCCGCAAAAGCAAAACCCGCACAAAGCGGATAACCCGTACTTCCTTCGCAAAGCTACCCGTCAAAAGGCAAAAAACTTTCACTCACAAAAAACAGGAATTCAGTGAGTTAGAAATTAAAGTTAAGGAAGTATTAAAAAAAGGTATTTAAAAGCTTGTAGAAGTGGAAAGAGTTGT
>NZ_SBII01000014.1 GCF_004028155.1 Flavobacterium cerinum
ACCATCACTAAAATGGTCTGGCTGTTTGGAACTACATTGGTGTACAGCCTTGGAAGTGCTGTTCCTGCATCAAGTGCTGCCTGGTCAAAATAGAATTCGATAGTATAGTCTGCCGCTGAATTATTACCCAGTATCTTTTCAATATGATCGTTCAGCTTAAACTCTGCAAAACCAGTAAGGTTGTCCTGGCAGATCGGATACGGCGGTACATTACCGTTAGCATCGCCAATGGCCGGCAGAGGGTTTACTTTTAATTCCAGTTGCACAACCTGGTGGCATTTTGGATCTGCAGGATTATTCGTATTGGCTTCCATTCTAACCCATACAAAACCTGAGCCACTTGGATAGGCTGTCGGATCTGCTATCGCATTAGTTCCTGCCTCCGCATCGGGTTCCTGAGCATAGTAAGTAACTACCGACTGGTTGTCGTTGTCCCTGATGTCGGCTTCTGCCAATTTCAGGTTAAAGATCTCGATACCGTCGGGTGAGTTGTTGTCATCACACAGCTCAAGTCTATCCGGGGTGGTATCCGGCATTGGTAATGGAAGTACTTTTATGGTTAAGGTCGTATAGCTTTTGCAGCCTTCTTTACTGGTCACTACCACATACAGCGTTTTTGGGTTACCTGCAGGTGGTGCAGGGTTGGTATACGCCGTTGGTGTAGCGATAGCTACTGCCAGCGGATTGGTTTTTGGGTTGGTCTCGTAATACGCTACCGTGTATCCTTTACCTACCCCTAACGGACCTAAGATATCATTGTCTCTTTGGGTAAGGTCAAATACCGCCTGGCCGGTGTTGGGAAGGGTTTCTGTACATACCGTAAGCATAGGCGGGGTAGTTAACAATAGCGGTTTGTTCACTTTTAGAACAAAGCTCGTTACACTGAAACAGCCGTTGGCGCTTGCTACACGGACCCAGATAACCTGGGCGTCTGAACCAAAATAATTCCCCGAGGTAGTGATCCTAGGAGCTCCCGCTCGGGCTGCTGCCTCCGTTATAAAATAATGGATTGTAAGGCTTCCAGGAGCTGCATTAAGCGCTGCATAGATAACAGCATCCTGCTGGGTTAAGTTAAAGATCGTTTTTAAGTCCTGGTTGTTGCTGTCCTCATCACAAAGGGTCAGGGGATCAAGTGCAGGCGCCTGGGGTGCAGGCTCTACAATAAGGCTTAACTGGTAAACTTCTCCATTAACGCAGCCGCTTACCGTATTGACTACTCGTACATAGATGTACTCAAGGTAGGGATCCGTGTTGATGTACTCTGTGGTATTGCCGATAGGGTTGTTACCATCCTGAGCATCCTCTAAGGTATGGTGGAAAGTAATAGCTATATTAGGCTCTCCGTTTTCCATGGCAGTAATAAGAGCTGCAAGGTTAAACTCCCCAATACCATTACCATCAGTATCACATACCGTTAGCACATCCTGGGTAGGTTCCAGGATAATTGGAAGTGGTTCTACTTTAAGATCCTGAAGTACGATCCTGTAGCAGCCTGTACCTTCTACTGTTACTCTTACAAATACCGTCTCTACGGCAGGACCGCTTGGATAAGCATTTGGAGCAGCAATCGCTCCGGTATTACTCGGCATAACTGTGGTGGAACGTTACATTGATTCCCTGTTGTGCACCGATGATCGATGGAATAACACTCGTAAGGTCAAAGATCTCAATACCGTCCATAAGAGGCGCGGTAACATCACACAAGGTTAATGCTACTGTTGGCTGTACTGCCGTAGGAAGTAAATTTACTATAAGTTTAAGTTTGACAATGTCATAACAACCGGTAGCATTATTGGTTACTTTTATGAAAACCTCTCCACTTTCACTTAAGTAGCTTATGGGGTTGCCAATTGCAGGTGTACCTGCCTCTGCATTAGCCTGAGTCAGGTAATAACTTACACTGTAGAGTGCAGGGTTTAATGTTCCAAGGACTTCCGCTGCTTTTGTGGTAAGGTTAAATACCGCTTCTCCATCAGTATCGCTATTGCCATCATCGCATAGTATGTATGATTTTGGTGTTATAGCTTCAGGTAATGGGTTTACAATAAGTTGAAGGGTAGTGGTATCGAAACAATGTGTGAGTGTTGATTCTACACGAATATATAAAGTTTGGGTATTTAATTCGTTATTAGGGTAGGCATCAGTATCTGTAATAATGTTTTGTCCAAATATTGCATCCTCGGGGGTTTCATGTATGGTTACTATTGTATTACTTATTGTGTTTTGGATGGATTGAATTATAGAATCAAGACCAAAAAATGCAGTACCATCATTATTGTCATCACATACTTGAAGAGCCGGTAATATGTATGCTTGTGGAGAAGGTAATATATGAATTTGAAAATTTGTAACCCTAAAGCATCCTGTTACTGTATTGGTGAGCCTAACGTAAATTGTTTGAGGATTAGATGTATTGGCATAGTTATTTGGGGCAGCAATACGGTTATCGTCAATTTCGGCATCAGTAATGTCTTCATAATAGGTAATTGCTATGTTGTTTTGAGTGCCAATCATAACCCCAGTATGAACTCTGAGATCAAAGGGAGTAGATTGATCATCAATACCATCAGTATCACATTTATAGAGATCAAATGAAATATTGTCGGGGTTATTAAAAACAGGTAATGGCTTTACGCTGATGGTAAAAGATTTAATATCATAAACAACGCAAACCGGGGTTGTTCTTTCTAAGCGTGCCCAAAGGGTTTCGGTAGAATAAGGAATGGTTGTTTGATATAGCGGACCTATTTGATTTTGCCTGCTCACCGCATCATCAAATGATTTATAGTAGGTCACGCCACTATCAGTATTGCCGTTCTTTACATTATTATCATTTAAAGCAAGGTCAAATTCGTTTAATCCATCATCATCAAGATCACAATAAGCCATGTTTTCCGGTTCACCGGCTTTTATATCATAAACAGTAATATCGAAAGGTAAGATGTCAAAACATCCTGTTTCAATATTGGCAAGCCTCATATAAATGGTTTGTGGTGAAGCAGTATTTGTATAGATGGTAGGGCTTTGAATTTCATTATCGCCTGCATTAGCTTCATCATTATTTTCGTGGTAGGTAAGTATAACGTTTGACTGATCGCCAATAAGTATGTCTTTATACAAAGTAAGGTCAAAGACTGCTGTGTGATCGTCCTGACCATTTTCACATATGTGCAGATCTAATGTTAGATTTCCGGGATTATTAAATACAGGGAGAGGTAAAATACTAATAGTGAAAAAATTAAAATCATAACTGTAACAGCCTTCGGCATTTTCCAGGCGTGCCCATATTGTTTGTATTGGTGCTTCATTTTCAAAAAGAGGACCTACTGCATTAACCCCATCTCTGGCATCCTCTAGTGAAGTATGGTAAGTAACAAAACTTTCGGGATTATCGTTAATAACCGCTATATCATTAGACGAAAGATCAAAGGTTTGTACACCATTTTTGTTATCGTCACACAGTTCCATATTTAGCGGCTGTCCTGCGACCATTGGAGGTGTTATATTGATCGTAAAAGTTTCGGTAGAATAGCATCCCGTGACAGTATTTGTCATTCGCAGATAGATTATTTGCGGATTTGAGGTGTTAGGATAGGCTTCTGGTAAAGCAATAGGATCTTCACCAATAGTTGCATCATTAAGGTTTTCGTGGTAAGTAATTTCGACAGGGCTTTGTGTACCTATGAACATATCTTCATAAACGGTAAGATCAAAAGCAGTAGATTGATCGTTTACACCATCTTTATCACACTGGATAATGTCGAGAGGAATGTTGTTTGGATTTAAAAATTGTGGTACTGCATGAAAAGTTGCAGTGCCGGTCCATTCCATAGAAAAATTTCCAAATCCATGTGGCCTGTCGATAACCAAATAGTAAAATTCATTGTCCTGTACGGTTATCCATTGAACGAAGCCATTACCGTTAGGTCCGGGACCTTCAGAAACATCTGTTTCTGTTTCGTTCATGCCTGTTGTTATATAATTTAAATTAGCCTGCAATGGATTTGTTGTAGAACAGCGTATGGCAGTACCAATAATACCACATTCTTCGATAGGGCCGAAAAGCCAAAAATCAAAATCTATTACCATATCATCCTCTGTAGGAGTGAGGATAAAACCCAGCGTACCACCTTGATTAATTTGTATTTTTAGCCATATTGTATTGTTTTCTCCACTGGCGCAGGCATTATCAGGCGATATTTCAGGTGTCTGTCCAATACCTTCTGCTTCAAGGTCAAAATAATTTGCGTCACCACATACTATAATCGCATCAGGGCAATCGCTCTGAGCGTTAACGTTAAGGTGAAATAAAAATAACAGTATGAATACACATGTAATTTTCACAGCATAGCAATGTTAATTTTTCCCTAAATTTAGAGAAAATTATCTTACCATAGCAAAATGTCCTTTAATTATTCTTCCACTATCTAGTTGAAGCACAAACCAATAATCTGTAGAAGGTAGTTTTTTATCATTAAGTGTCCCATCCCATCCAGGGCTTCCGCCTTTAAAACCTGTAATTACTTTACCATATCTGTCATAAATGGTGACAACCGCCTGTGGCTGTAAGTTTAGGTATGGAATTCTCCATGTTTCATTTTTACCATCTCCGTTTGGAGAAAAGAATTTAGGGTAATTTAGGATTATAAGATCTTCACTTATGGTTTTACATCCACTTTTTGCTTTTATGTAAATAGTATAAGGACCAGGAAGTAAATTTTCAAATAATGGGGTGTCACTAAAATTTTTACCGTCTATAGAAAATTGATAATCTTCTGCATCAGGCATTACGATCCCAATTGAATTTGTAATATTTGTAAAGTCTTTTATATCCAGAGTGTATACTATTTTAGGCAGTGGTGTAACTGTTATAGTAAATGAAGTTATACTATGTCCCAGACAAACACTTGTGCTTTCCAGTCGTGCCCAAATAGTTTGAGTTGAACTTGTATTTTGATATTGTGGTGGTAATGGATTTACTTTATTTTGAGCATCTGCCTGCGAAGCATAATAGGATAATGCTGTATCTATACTACCATTAATTATGGCGTCATTATTTGCAGCAAGGTTAAAGGTTTGAAACCCGGTTTCCTTACTATCGCATAGTGCAAAATCCATTGGTTTTCCTGCAACTACAGAATTAGTAATCTCTAACTTAAGTTCTTCAGTTGTAAAACAATCCGTATTACCATTGGTCATTCTCATATATACAGTCTGAGGATTACTTGTATTGGTATACGCAGAAGGATTAATAATAGGATTGATGTTAGTAACAGCGTCGTTTATACTTTCGTGATAACTAAGAACTACATCAGGCTGGCCATTTAAAATAGCGATGCTGTTTGTGGTAAGATTAAATATTGATTTTTGATCGTCTACACCATCACTATCGCACATTGTAATAGCAAAAGGAGCTGCTTGTGGGTTATTAAATACAGGTGCATTGAAAAATGTTGCGGTTCCGGTCCATTGCAGTGAGAAATCGCTTCCTCCTATAGGCCTGTCTATTACAAGAAAATAAACTTCACCAGCCAGTACGTTTAATGCACTTACGAAACTGTTTCCATTTGGACCCGGACCTTCGGAAGTATCTGTTTCATTTTCATTTAACCCTGTTTGATTATTAGAAGCATTAATTGCAGCCGGATTTGTGGTTGAGCAGCGTATCGCCTGTCCAATATTACCACAGGCAGGATTAGGGCCAAATATATAAAAGTCAAAATCAATATCAATACTGGGATCATTAGGAGTAAGTACAAAACTTAAAGTACCGGATGTATTGATAGGCAGCCTAAGCCATAGGCTATTCGTTTCGACACCATCACAAGAATTTGAACTGTTTAATTCCTGCATGCCAACACCAATGGCGGAAAGACCTTCATAACCCATATTGCCACATACTGTAATAGCATCGCGGCAATCATTTTGTGCAAATAGAGAATGTATGCTGAAAAGTAACAGCATACTTAGGGTAAATTTAAATTTCATAGCAAGGGGCAACGTTAATTTTTTGTAAATATATAAATTACATTAATCTCATTATAAGGAATATAAAAAAAGAAGGCTCTTTATTTAAAAAGAGCCTTCCTGAGATGAAATTATATGTTACGAATTTATTATAAATCCCTATTTTTTAATGTTCTGTACGACATAAATATAAAAAAAGCTGTCCATACTAGCACTATTGCTATCTGGTACCAGTGTACGCCATAATCTTTTACATTTACCTGTCCGGCAGTTGCCTGGCTTTCAAGAGCTTTGTATAGCTGAAATCTCGATATAGGTTCTTTTATTAAGTTACTCATAGACTCCAGAGGGAAAAATTGCATATACTGATTCAGTATTTCCTTTTTTGTAATGACAAATCCCCATAAAAGGCCTTCGATGATTTTTTCGGCAATAAACCACACAAAGATAAATCCTATAGCAAAAGCCGAACGTTTTATTAGTATACCAATAAAAAGACAGAAGGAGAAAAACGCTACCAGTTTTATAAAGTAGGCACCAATATACTGCAGGTCTGAAAATACTATGGAAGCCTCGGTGTAAGATGAAAAACTATATCCTAATATAAGTGTCATTATAAAGATGAACACAGTAGATCCAAAGGCAAACAATATAACGGTAAGTACTTTAGATTGTATAAATTCTTTTTTACTAAGTCCGTCTATAAGGTTTTGTTTAAGTGTTCCATAGGTATATTCATTTGCCATCATCGATACAATTACTATAGCAAGGAATAATTTTAGAATAGCGGCTATCCAGGTATTAAAATGCCAGATGTATGGAAAATTGAAGATACCCTGATCTGCAAGGCGAAAATCGATACCAATGATTTTAAAATTTACCGATGCCAGTAATGCAATAAATGATAACAGTATAAAGTAGGTAAGGATAAGTACTTTACTCGCCCTGTTTTTCCACAATTTTTGGAGTTCTATATTTAAAAGTCGTTTCATGATAAGGAGTTAGTTTGATGGATAGTTAGAAGTTAACTGAAGGAACTGCTCTTCAAGGCTGTATTTCCTTTTTACCAAATGGTTAAGGCAAATACCTTTGTCGAATAGAAAACGGTTAAGTTCTCCTGCTTCTAAAGGCTGGCTTATATATACCATTAATTTCCCTTCAGACTCTTCTATTTTATCTATGGCAGGATGCTGAGAAAGTACAGTTTTAAGCTGTTCATTGTTATCTGCTAAAAGTTCAAAAAAGCCTTCATTAGATATCATTCCGTTTACACTACCGGTATATAAAATTTCTCCTTTTCTCAATACCACAACGTGGCTGCATACTTTTTCTACCTCGTCAAGCAGGTGGGAGGCAAGGAGTATGGTTGTTCCAAAAGAAGCTATGTGCCTGATGATATCTCTTATCTGGCGTATTCCCTGAGGATCTAAACCATTTGTAGGTTCGTCAAGTATAAGAATTTCCGGATCATTAAGCAGGGCAGAAGCTATAGCAAGACGCTGTTTCATACCCAATGAGAAAGTACGGAATTTACTGTCTTTTCGCTCTAAAAGCCCAACTAAATCTAGTTTTTCGTCTATTTTGCTATAATTAGTGCCTTTTATTTTGCAAACCAGTTTGAGGTTTTCATAGGCCGTCATGTATGGGTAAAAGTTTGGACGTTCTATAATTGCACCCACTTTTTTAAGTGCTTCGTGCGTTTCGAGTTTACCGCCAAACCAGCTGTATTCACCGGATGTTTTGTTTACAACATTTAGTATAATACCCAGTGTGGTCGATTTTCCGCTGCCGTTAGGACCTAAAATCCCATAAACATTGCCTTTTTTTATTTCGAAAGAGGCATTTTTAACTGCATGTACTTTACCAAACCTCTTATCGAGGTTATTAATGGTCAGGATGGTTTCCAAAATAATAGATTTATTGGTTGTTCTAATTTGACGAGAACAACCATCTTTTGTTACCAGAGAAAGTGAAAAAGAAAAAAAGTTTTTTTTAAATGCCTTACTCATAAGGTACAACAGTAGGTTTACCCACCTGGAAATCGGGTAGTTCTATATCGTCATTTTTAAAGGAATTGGTTTTAAAAATGTTATAGCCATTATCTGGTATACTTGGATAATAGGCAAATGATAACTGGAAGCTGTTAAAAATAAGGTAGTCATTGTAAATAAGCAGTCCAACACCAAATCGAGTATATACTTTACTGTTGTATAATTTGTTTTCTTCGTCGCCAATTACTCCCATTGTAAAGCTTGCAAAAGGATTTAAACGAAAACCAAATACATTCCAGGGAGAGTAGGACTGTGTTTGTAAAGTAAGTAATATTTTTTTGGTTCCCAGTAATGTTCTGGTTTCAAAACCCTGTATGCCATTATTACCATTTAGATCTAAAAGGTCTTTTATTATAGGCATCCTGTGGTCTCCAAAAACCAGTGTTGGTTTTATAAAGTGCCTAAAACGCCAGCGACCCCAGTTCTTAATGTTAGTAAAATAAATACCGTCTATGCGCAGCGTAGTCTGATCGGTTCTTTGTTTGTAATAAAATGTACCTACTTCGGCATCAACGCCGAGATAGCCCCAGGTAAAGAGGTTACCATAGGCATAGCGTCCTCCTAAATAAATGCGGTGTTCATCATTTTTATGCTGTACACCCGTAGTAAGGGAGTACACTTTACCAATGGGAATATCCTCTACGATGTCATAATTAAAAAGGAACTTATCCTGCACGAATTTCCTTGATGTAAGACCGATACTGGCCATATAAAACTTTTCATTCGAGAAAAAATTAATAGAATCATACGCAATTGGCGGTCGTTCTTTATAATGCTGAGAGAAGTAACGACCTGTTGCTACCAGTCGGGTAGTTCGTTCTTCTTCGGTTTGTCCTTTGTAAATTTTAAAAGAATACCCCGCCCAAAAATCCTGTGCATCAGATTTGAAATTTTGTATTGCCCATTCATCATTAGCATCCGGTAAAGAATCACGCAGCACTCTCGATTCAAAATAGGCACCACCAGCCCATTTGGTATAGGCAGAGAAGAACTTTCGTTCCAAACCAAAACTTTTTAAGGAGTTATCGCTTTTTTCTATCTGATAGTTTGCCGTAGCGGTGATGTACGTATTCAGGATATTCGGTACTGTATAACGTGCCAGATAAGAAGTTTCACCAGAACTGAACCGCTTGTCAAAGCTATTGCGGAATTCATGTCCCAGTCCCATAAAATTTCGTTCTGTAAGCTCTAATGATGTGGCAGATCCGGATGCCGATCCATTAGGAATAAGGCTCCAGGAATCCAGAACTCTAATATCAATATCTATTGAGTCATTGCTTGTGCCGGCTGGTACAGCTCTTATAGCTACACGGCGCACATAGCGCTGGCTTCTAATTAAACGTTCTGATTCTTTTACCAGTAGTGAATCTAAAGGTTCATTTCGCTTAAACAGCAGCAGGTTTCTTATGGTGAGTTGTTTTGTTTTTAAATGGACTCCGTTACCAAAACGATCCAGCCAAACTGCCGGTTTCCTGGTAGTGTCGTTTACAGAGTAACCAAATGGGTCTAAGGTTACAATATTTATTTTACGTATAATTTTCCCTTCATAACGATCATAAGTATTCGTCATTTCGGGGGTTTTTTCCTTAATTTTTCTTCTGGATTGCGATGGCCGCTGTGAAGCAACGGGTCTAAAAATAAGCTTGTGTATAAACTTGGTGAATTTTTTTTGTTTTGAATAATCTTCCAGTTTTTTATACATCTGGTCCCTCTTTTCCTTAACGGTATCCTTTTTTACAGGAGTAACCTGTGCCACTGCAGGTGCCATTACAAAGAATGCCAATAGTATAAGCAGTTTTATTTTTAAGGCCATTTTTTAAATAAGGTAAATTGTTAGTCGAAAATTAGGAAATATAAACTTAACATAGAGCCAAAATTAGCGTTAAAGCCTTTTTTTTATTAATGTTTTAACAATAAAAAAGAGACCGTGAGGTCTCTTTTTTATTCTAGTCAAAGTGATTAGCTTTTTTGCTCTTTATTAAAGTAAACAAGGTAATAGTACATTTGTTTTTCTTCGTCCCAGCCTTTTTCTACAAATTTTTCTGCACTTTCAGGGTTAATGAAGTCTAATTTGATCTGGATATTTGTATCCAGGTTAATTACATTTTTCATTTTTTTCCTTGCATCAGAAACAGCTGCATTTGCAATAGGGAATGACGTTACGTCTTCAATACTGTATTTAGGTGCTTTCTCTACTTTATAGTTTTTAAACTCAGGAATAAGATCCGGATTGTCTAATACTTCGTTAAGGAAATTTGTTTCTTCAAACTCATCATTTTTTGCAAAATAATTTACAGAGCGGTTCATGAACATTACCTCTTCTTTTTTGTCTTCTGCAGGAAGTACTACATCTTTAGCGAAGTCCTGACAGAATTTAAGGTATTTTTTCGTGATAAAGTTCTCATCCTGAAAAGCATCTACAGATAAAAAATGCTCTAACCAGTAACGTGCATCATAGCGGTTACTGTCTATAGTAAGTATTTTGTAACCTTCTTCTTTTTTGTAGTTAAAAATAATACAGCCTTTATCAAGTTTATTAAGATTGATACCTTGTTGAAGCATTACTTCAAGGTTGGCCTCTTTCTCTTCAAACTGAAGAAAATCTGTTTTAATCTCACTTTTAAAGATACCTATAGCATCTACAGGATTATTATCTATTGTAAGGTGTGTTAAATAAGCAACATATACCTCTCCGTTTTTAATGTGCGGGTGGTTAGACTGCTCAAATAAGTGCTTTGTTATTTTTTTTGAAACCTCATGAACTGATTCAGGATTTGTAAATACTTCTGTAGCAAAATTGTACATGTCGTGATAATCCAAATGCACATCATGGGCAAACTGAAAATAATTTTCTTCTTTATCCCTAAATGGCTTAAAGAAATATTCCTTTAATAGCGGAACAATCTCATCGTTTAAGTTATAAGGTTGTTCAGATAAAAAGAAAGCTTCGTTACGGCTTTTGTTACCTACTCTGTGTACAGAAAGGTTTTCAATGTGCGTGTTGAATAAATTGATCATTTTTTGGCGGGTAGCTAAATGCTATTATAAACAGTTTTAGTAATATTTTTTATTATAAATTGGATTCAGTTCCAAGTATCTCAGTTTCTCAGATTAATTCCAATTATGGTCATCCATACCTATGTCGCCAAAGCTTTGGTCGTCATCAAACATATCCAGGTCTTCCTCATCATAATCGTCATCAAACTCGCCATACAGGTCATCTTCAGCACCATCTGTACCAAAAGCATGTTCAGGAGCATTAGCCGGCATTTCGCCATGAGAAAAAAGCAATTCAGGATAACTGGCACCGCTTTCCGGTTCTTCAATAGCTGCAAGCTCAACAAAGAAGGTCCACATGTTTAAAAAGTCATACACGTAGATGATCTTGTTGTCCATTTCGTCAAGATTATCAGCAAGAATATAATCTGCCATTGTTTTTTGTTCACCGGCTACATCACCAGTATCAAACAACGGGATTTCTTCTCCCTGTGTCCATTCGTTATCACTCATATAGAATGATGCAATTTCAAGTCCGTCAAAGCCAAAAGCATTTACTATAGCGTTGTGCAGGTCTTCCAGCGTGTCTGTATTAAGGATTGCTATATCCCTAAAAATATCCTCTTCGGCATCAAGTATAACTCTGAATTTATAAACCATGGTTCAAGTATTTTGTAGAGGGCAAAGGTAATCTATAAATTCTTATTTTGGATTTTGGAATTTTAGATTTTTTGGATATGGATATTTAAAATGAAGATGAAAGTTATCCTAAATCAAATTTAAGTGATTTGTAATCAGTAGGATTTATAAAAAATGGTGAATCTAATTTTATTCTGATTTACGGATATTTATTAAGTATACTTAAATATGGAATCCTATTTTAAAACCTCCCCATTTATGGGCATATCCGGTTTTAAATTCGCGGGTAATATCGGCACGTGAATATTCAAAATAAAGTTTTTTGAATCGGATAACGATACCATAGTTGTTTTGCATAACAAAACGTTCTATGCCGCCAGCTGAAATAGTGTAAGGATTATTAGTACTAAAAAGACCTCCCTGGATTGAGGCATCATAACCCACAACTTTTATTTGGGGTTGGGTAAATAGATATACCTGGAAACGATTTTGATCTTTAAAAGATGTAAATGGCGAATTAATAATGCCTAATGTAGCATTTATTCCTGCTGAAATATGAGTGTTATAGGTACCCAGCCTTGCTTTTGAGTCCAGGTTGATCCTAAAAATGTTCTGTAATTGATATAATTGTTTTTCGTATACCAGTTCATAATCCAGTATCAGGTCATTTTTCATTTGGTATTTCCATCCCATAGGCAGTTCGTCGCCAATCCATTTATGGATTCCGCTCTGCATTTGATCGCCTAATGCTGCAGGTCCTATCATACCGGATGTTAATGATGAGGATAATCGTGATTTATTCAGGGTATCGGTAGCAATAACAAAACTTTTAAGGGCAATGGTTGCGGCATAAGGACGGTCGCCATACAGTATTTGATCTGCCGAAATATCGGTAGGTATAAATCCGGTCTGCTCAAACGAAAGTCCGTATCGTTTCTCGCTGGTTTTAGGCGCAATCAGTATTTTGTTTATCGGGTTTCCTTTTAGCCAGGGTGTAACCAATTCGAGAGTATAGCCCTGGGTATAATAAAGATCGCTTGAGGTGAAAAAATCATTATCATAATCAAAACGAAAGTAACGATCGTTTTTAATATCGCGAAAAGATGCTGTGTTGTCTATTCTTTGTGCTATAGAAGAGCTCGAAATAAGAAGGATAATTGCTGCTATGTATAATTTACTTTTCATAAAACTCTATAGGCAGCCCGTCCGGGTCGCTTATAAAGGTAAAGCGTTTCCCCGTGAACTGATCTATACGTACGGGTTCTGCTGATATCTGGTTTTTGTTAAGCCATTCTAAGGTAGTATCTATATCATTAACTTCAAAAGCAAGATGTCTTAAACCGGCGGCTTCGGGACGTGAAATACGTGTAGGTGGAAACGGGAAAGAGAACAGTTCTATAGCGTAATTTTCGTTTACTGCCAGATCCAGTTTATAAGAATCCCGTTCTTTGCGGTAATACTCAGCAAGTATAGTGAACCCCATTATTTGGGTATAAAATTGTTTTGAAACCTCGTAATCAGAACAGATTATAGCTACGTGGTGTATTTTGTTTATGTTTAGCATTCTTATAAATATTCAGCTTCAGTTATCCACCATTGATTACCAAAAGGATCTTCAAATCCGGCGGCATAACCATATTCTTTTCTTTCGGGTTTTTGCAGTGATGTACCTCCCTGTTCAATTCCTGCATTGTATATACGATCTACATCTTCAACAAACAGAAACATCCCTGCCGGTTTTTGTTTCCATGTATCCGTACTTTGTGCAAACATAATAACAGCATCGTTAATTTTTATTTCGCCATGCATAATCTGCCTGTTAGGATCATCTCCATCCGGCACGATCATTTGTTCTCTGGCACCAAAGACTTTTTTGGTATATTGAAGAAATTCGGCAGACTTATCTAAAATAAGGTAAGGCATTACCGGAAGATAGTGAGGAGGTATTTTCATGATGGTATGATTTAAGATACCATAAATATACAGTGTAACACCATTGTATAAAAGCCTTTTAAGGTTTTATTGACTTTTTAAGGTCTCTTTTAAATTTTTTAAATTTGGTAAGTGCCTGGTGTGATGGGTATCTTCTTTTCTCGGTTAGATTGTTGAAAAACAATGCTACTATAAGCAATATTACGGCTCCGCTTAAAACAGGTGTCACTACATAACTATAACCTAATGCTTTAATTTGCGGCGAACCTGTAACGGCTATCAGTGCTGTTGCGCCTCCAGGCGGATGCAGGGTTTTGGTGATCTGCATAAAAACGATAGATAATGAAACGGCCAGTGGAGCAGAGAGCCATAAAACATCCGGTATTAGTTTTTGAACAGTAACACCAATGATGGCAGATACTACGTGACCACCTATAAGATTTCGGGGCTGCGCCAGCGGACTTTGGATAACACCGTATACCAAAACACATGAGGCACCAAATGAACCTATAAGGAATACATAATCCTGCTGCGGAAAGGCTTCATACTCTAAAAAAGCAATAATACCCAAACCGACAAATGATCCAAGAAATGCCCAAAAGTGTTCTTTGTAGTCAACTAATGTTTCTTTATAAAAAACATACCGTGCTTTTCGGTAATTGTGTTTTATCTTTTTTATAGGCATATTAGTGTTTTATAGGTGCTAAGGTATAAACGGTATAAGGATATATTGCTTTAGCACTGTATTTAGCAATAAGGCTTATAATTAGTATAGGTACAAAAAGAGTATAGTCGTTTATAAGACCACAAACCAGAAATAATGCAGTGAATGGTGCATGGATACTGGCACTTAACATGGCTGCCATTCCTATAACCATAAAGTTAATAGGGATAACTCCTGCATCAAAATACGTATTTAGGAATACCGCTAAGAAAAGACCTAAAAAAGCGCCTATAAACAGGCTAGGGGCAAACACACCTCCATCACCTCCCGCCGAAAGCGTTATGGATGTTATAATAGGTTTTAAAAGCAGGATTCCGATCAAAACCATTACGTGAGGTAAAGTTAATGATAAGGTATTAGCCGTTAGTATACTGTCTTTCATGGCGTGGTATCCGTCACCATATAATTGTGGGAAAACAAATAGAATACTGCTTATTATTGCTGCTCCCAGTAATATCTTATAATAATGATTTGAAAATTTAGCAAACTGTGCTTTAAAGAAGAAAACACATTTGGTAAGGTATATTGAGTTTAATCCACACAGTACACCAAGTAAGACCAAATAGGGCATTGCATTTAAATGCCATTGCGTGATGTTCATAGCAAATAAAGGCTTCTCTTTAAGTACCAGTACAAAGGCAAAAGCAATTATAGCTGCCAGTATATTGGTTATTAAAAATACTTTATTGGCTTTTTTAGAAACTACTTCATAAGCAAAAAGCAACCCCGCAAATGGACTGCAGAAAAGCGCAGTAATACCTGCAGTAATACCCGCGCAGATCAGTTCTGTTTTATATTTTCTAAATATTTTTTCCTTTTCCTGAGCTAATGATCCTATTGCAGCTGTGGATACTACGGTTGAAACCTCAATACCGGTGCTTCCACCAAAAATTACAGTTATCAGTCCGTTTACAAAGTGCGAAGGAATCTTGTAAGATGGAAGATTTTTACCTGTCCGGGTACTTTCAAATACTTCTTTGATACCCTTGTTCTCTTTCTTTCTAAAAAGGTACTGCCTTAGGATATAAATAAGTGACAATCCAAAGAATGGGAATATGATAAGGTAAATACTGCTGTGTTGTGACTGATGGAAAAGTATTTCCTCATAATACTCAGTTATCCTTTTAAGAGATATGGCAAGCAATGCAGCTAAAAAGCCTATAACTAAAGAAACAACGATTAACTTTTGGTATTTAACAAAGGCATATTTTTCTTTAAGAGTATGGGGCAGCATTGCAGTATATGTATTTATTATTGCAAAAATAGCGATAACGATACATTTATTGCATTAAAAACGCGTTAAAGTTGGTTGAATGATATTGTTTTTCAACAGACTGTCTAATCACGCATCTTTATCTGCTCTATAAGTTCAAGTCTTTTTACAATAGTTCCTTTTTCTAAAATTGTTCCGGGAGATAATACTGCATTTGCGCCAATCTTGCAATGATCAGCTACTAAAGAGCCGAATTTTGAAACGTTTGTATTGATTATTTCCGATCTGTAAAGCACGCTGATGTCTTTTATTGTTCGTTCATTATAGTGATTGGCTGCAATTGATCCGGCTTCAAAATTTACATGACGTCCAATTATACTATTGCCAATATAATTGAAATGTGCGATCGCAGTATCGGAACTGATTATACTGCTCTTGATCTCGCATCCCGGACCAACTTTTACCGATTTATCAAGATAAATACCTTCCCTGAAATAAGCATTTGCACCTACATAGCACCCTTCATTTATAATAGCAGCATTTTTTAGGGTAACTCCTTTTTCTATAATTGCTGACTTATGTATTGCTACAGCTCCTGTAATCAAATAATCACTGTTTAGTTTTGGGATGAGTTCTTCTATAATTGAATTTAATCTGCTTGTAAGCTCCCAAGGTTTTAGTGTAGTATTATAAGTAAATGATGTAGAGAATCCGGTTATAAATTCATTAATGTTAATCATTTTTTTTACCTCTAAATTAAAATTAATAGGCAAACGATTTATGGTTTATATAAATTAATTTCTCTTAACAGTTCGTCCATGAAATTCTACAGTTGGGTATTGTTTTTTATGAAAGGTCAATTTACCGATGCAATTTTGACGCAACAAACCAATCTACCATGAAACTACTAATTACTCTCTTATTATTTTTATCGGGCTTAGCCTTGCAAGCGCAGACTAAGATAACCGGCACAGTAACCGATACCAAAGGCCAGCCACTTGCTGCTACAAGCATTTATATTGACGGAACGTATGACGGAGGCACGACTGATGATAAAGGACATTTCTCCTTTGAAACCACAGCAGCCGGAAGCCAGATACTGGTAATTTCATTCCTGTTTTATGAAGACATAAAAAAAACGATAGTAATAGAAAATTATCAGCCGCAAACCTTTAAAATGAAAGAGAGTATGAATACGTTGGATACTGTTGTTATTTCAGCAGGAACCTTCCAGGCCGGCGATAACAGTAAGGTAACAGCTTTAAAACCATTGGATATTGTTACTACTGCCGGTGCTGTGGGTGATATTACAGGAGCCTTTCTTACCTTACCAGGTACACAAACGGTAGGAGAGAGCGGCAGGTTATTTGTTAGAGGAGGGGAGGCTGATGAAACCCAAACCTTTGTAGATGGTCTTAGAGTGGCTCAGCCCTATGGTGCTCAGGCAAATAACCTTCCTACCCGCGGCCGTTTTTCTCCGTTCCTGTTTAGCGGAATGACATTTTCTACTGGAGGATATTCGGCAGAATATGGTGAAGCGCTTTCCAGTGTACTGCTGCTAAATACCATCGAAGAACCGGCTCAGGAACAAACAGACATCTCTCTGATGACCGTGGGATTAGGACTCGGTAATACGCAGAAATGGGAGAAAAGCTCATTAAGTTTCAACCTGTCTTATGTAAATTTAGAGCCGTACCAATGGATGGTTCCGCAAAAGGTAAATTGGAATAAGCCTTATCAGTCATTGTCAGGAGAAACGGTATACCGTTACAAGTTCAATGGCGGTATGCTTAAAGTATATGCAGCATTCGACCATGCTAATTTTGACATTAACCAAAATGATGTTAATGAACCTGACCCGGTTAGAGTAAATATGAAAAACGACAACTTCTATTTTAATACTTCCTATAAAGGAATGTTTGGTACCCAATGGACCATTCATACTGGGCTTAGTTATGGTTATAGTCACAATGACATCGGACTTAATAAAGACAATGTAACCAACGGTGAGCATTCATCACATCTTAAACTAAAACTTCGTAAAAGCTTTAGTGACAGGATAAAACTAACTTTCGGAGCCGATTATTTTATTACCGATTTTACCGAAGACTACCGCCAACCCGCAGGAACGACCTATAATCTAGGTTACAACAACTCGATAGCAGCTGCCTATGCCGAGACTGATATTTTTCTATCCAAAGAGCTGGCTTTTAAAGCCGGTATCAGAACTTCTTATTCAGATTTACTAAGCGAAGGAACTGTAGAACCTCGTGCTGCATTAGCTTATAAAGTAAGTAGTAAAAGCCAATTTTCTCTTGCTTATGGCGATTTTTACCAAACGCCGAAACAAGATTATTTAAAGTATTATAAAGATTTTGAGCACGAAAAAACAGCGCACTATATTTTTAATTATATGTACAATGTAGAAGGTAAGATGTTTAGAGCAGAAGTCTATTACAAACAATACGACCGTCTGGTAAAATACAATACAAAAATACCGGAGTACGGTACCCAGTTTACAAATGGAGGTGTTGGTTTTGCAAAAGGTATCGATCTTCTTTGGAGGGATAATAAGATTTTTAAAAACCTGGAATACTGGATATCTTATTCATATATAGACAGTAAAAGGGATTATAAAAATTATGAATATAGTGTGACACCCAGCTATATAGCAAAACACAATTTTTCTGTAGTTGGGAAGTATTGGGTCAATAGTTTAAAGTCGCAGGTAGGTGTCACTTATACTTTTAATAGCGGAAGACCATACAACAATCCTAATGAAAATGCTTTTATGGATGAGCATACAAAATGCTATAACAATTTGGTTTTGAGTTGGGCATGGCTATTGAGTCCTCAAAAAATATTATACTTTTCGGTATCTAATGTTATGGGGAGTGACAACGTTTTTGGGTATAGCTATGCCAATACTGCGGGAGCAGATGGACAGTATGCAAGACAGGCCATTACCCAGCCAGCCGACCGTTTCTTTTTTGTGGGCTTTTTCTGGACCATAAGTGCTGATAAAAAAAGAAACCAACTGGAGAATTTATAATTTTTTTTAGATTTTAGTTAGAAATTAATATTCCACTTTATGTTCGTAATATGCGTTTTTAGAGTGGAATATTGTTTTGTATTAAAATGCTTTAAATCAGATCCTTATAAAGTACAGGTCCGCTTTTGGTACTTTTTATAAGATCAGTGCAATCCAAAGCTTGTCGTAGCAAATTTTTAAGAATAATTACCTTATTTTTTCACTGCAAAGACCATTGCAGTAAATTCTTAAAATAGGGTTGTAATTTTGTAATGATAGAAAATAAATTCAAACGCCCGATATTTCTATAACACGAGTTACTTTCATAAAGTATAAACACAAAATTATTCTTTTATGGGTTTCATTTTTTTAATACTGTTTTTTAGGATAGGTATAAAGTAAATAAATACTTGGTTTATTTAAATATTTTTAGAATAGATGTTTGTAATTCTGAGGGTGTTAGGCCTGTGTAGATTTTAATGAAACCGCTAAAGTTTGCTGGGCTGTCGAAATTTAGTTCATAGGCAATTTCTTTGAGCGAATGCTTATTTAGTAATAGCATACGTCGTATTTCCAGTAGCATTTCTTCGTGAATAAGCTTTAGTGCTGTTTTTCCTAACGCCGATTTACAGGCTATATTGAGCTTATCAGGATTGCAGCCCATAAGATCACAATACTCAGATACTTTCTTTTTAGATTTTATATATTGAGGTAATAGTGATAGAAACTGAATAACAACATGCTCATTGGTATGTGCTGTTTTATCATGGTGCAATTCTGTTAATGAGATCAATATAATTTGTAAATAGCTATATGCTTTATGTACAGAAAACGGAGATAAGTCTTCTTTTTGAAGCAGCTGCCACATGCTTTCAGTAAGATTATACAAGTGCGAAAAAGTTTCTGGATCTAAAGTGAATACGGGTTCAGGAAAGTACAGATGGGAATGTTTTATGGGATAAATAAATTCGAAAATGTTTTTACGAAATTGTATGATCATACCCTCAGCGGTATTGCGTTCCATAAGATGTACCTGTCCTGGGTATACTGTAAAAACCTGCCCCTCATTAATGGTGTAAGGTGTAAAATCGATAAGCTGAAAACCAGTGCCGCTTTTTATAAGGATGATTTCAAAATAATCGTGACGATGCGGATGATGAAAATCATAAGGATTTGGGTAATCAAGCGGTTCAATGATTAGCAGCTTGCTGGGATGCGGTAATGAAACTGCATTAGTTTGAATGGTTTCCTTATAATTCATAGTGTTTGGCGTTTTATACTATGATTTCAAACAGGTGTGTGGCAGTTTACCCTAATTTTATTTGTTAATATAGTGGGTGTAATTAAAAATAAAATCTGTTATTACATTTTTTTATAGATGCATGTAATTTTTAATGTGATCCATTTGGCGGTAGCAAAATCATAATAATTTTTGCTAAACATTGCTTTTAGCATGTTTTTCCCTATTACCTGAACATTATCTACATTACCATATATCCCATTAGAACCATTGTTGTTAAGTGTAATTGTTTGAGTTGCATTATCAAACTCATAATAATAACCCAAACCACTTCGAATATAGGATATTGATCCATGAGGTTTTCCCGGAGTAGTAAAATTCAGTTTTGGTAATGGAAGGTAAAAGCTCATCATAGGAACGAGCTGATTATTAACTATTGTCGGTTTTATTTCAAGCTCCGGTGTTTGAGCATTAAAAAATGCAGGATCGATCTCTGTTAATAAATCGGTAGATAATATTCCATCATCATTTAAGTCTACTTCAATATTAGAAGTCATTGAAACAATGTTATAAGATCCCCCAATAGAGGAAGATGATGAAGTATGGGGTTTATTTCCGCTATCTTCTTCACTGCTGCTGCAACCATAAATAGAACTGAAAAAAGCAACGGCGAGCAGTACTTTAAGTAGAGATGCTTTCATTTTTTTCACGTTTTAATTAGTATAAATTTAATTAGTTGGCAATTTAATATCAAATATAACAACTAAAGTGATAAGTTTTAGTGTGATAGGATATTATTGCGAATATTTTTTGTGATTTTTTAAGAATTCACAAATGGTGTAACCTTGACGTTTTTGTTGCCTTCAAAAGCCTCAGTTACTAATTTTGTCAGTTCGGCAAAATCACATTGAAGGGTATTGGAAGAAATTGATAAGGGTGTGCCTACCATTTTCATATTGGCCTTCATTATTCTTGCTTTGTTTTTATTAGCCTTGGCTAAATATTTTTCAGGATTGTAAACGTGTATTAACAAGAACTTTGTAGACATTACAGCTGATGTACTTACACCCGCAATATCATTCCATTCTATCAGCCCAACACATACACCGCTGGAATTATCTGTAATACCTTTGTCATCAACTATCAGCCCCGGAGTACGGTCAAATATTTTTTTAGAGCCAAATATAGCTATTGCTCCAAAAAACACAACCGATACAAAACCAATACCCTGTACTAGTAAAGGGTTAAAATCTTCTTGTGAATGTGCACCTTTTAAAATAATATAAAAACCAAGCACTACAAAAAGTGCGGCACTGCCAACGCTAATTAAAAGTTTGGTTTTGCTTAAAGGAATTTCAATTCGTGTCATAGTAAAAAGGTTTGTTTTGCCAAATCTAACTAAAAATAACAACTCATCCCTAAAATTCTACAGTTGGGTAAAACTGTTTTTTACAAGAAGTTAATTGTTAGCACCTTTGCTACATCAAAAAACAACAACCTTAAACCTTAAATTATTATGATACGACTTATTACACTTTTAATGGTACTTGTAGTGAATGCAGTAACTGCACAAACACAGTATGAAACAGGAATGAAAAAAGCACTTACTTTATGGGGTGAAAATAAACCAACGGAAGCATCCGCATTATTTGAAAGGATTGCAACAGTAGAAAAAAATAACTGGCTGCCTTCTTATTATGTTGCATTGGTAAACACAACAGAGGCGTTTAAAACAAAAGACAAAGACATGATCAATGCATTGCTTACTAAAGCACAAACGGCTCAGGATAATGCAATGGTTATAGCACCTGATAATGCCGAACTGCTGGTTATGCAGGCCATGATCAATACTGCCTGGATTGTTTATGACCCAATGACAAACGGAATGAAACTCTCTGCTAAAACCAATGAACTTTATGATAAAGCAATTAGTATTGCGCCTAAGAACCCGAGGGTAGTATTTTGTAAAGCAGAATTTGAAATTGGAGCAGCGGCATATTTTAATATGGATACCAAGCCAATGTGTGCAGAGATTGAACGTGCAATTGGTCTTTTTGCTACCTTTAAGCCTGAATCTGCTTTTCATCCTAATTGGGGGCTGGACAGAGCTCAGAATGCTTTAAAACAATGTGATAAATAGAGAGTAGGATGAAAAGATTGTATAGAGAATTAATTAGGGGAATAGTACTTGGCACGATCATCTTTCTCGTGGTATGGATCATTGCACTGGCTAATGGATTGTCTTTACAATTGAACGATGACCTGCTAATTAATTTTTTATGTGTAATACTCTATACGCTCATTCTGTATGCAGTCAATTCTTTCGTTTTCCACAAGATGGATATCGTTTTTGGTAAAGGACATATTACGTTCAAAAAATTTATAGCAAGTGTTTTCTTTTCTTTTACCAGTACTCTTTTTTGTATTTTTTTATTAAGGATAGCGGAAGAGATAGTAATAAAGGGCAAAACAATCACAGAATTTATTGCTGCCGAAACACTTGGTAATTATTATGTGTCAATAATTATTACCCTGGTAATTACACTTTTAGTAAACGCATTTTATGTCTACAAAAGATATCAGGAAAATAAGATAAAAGAACAAAAAATAATTGCAGGAACGGCTTCGGCAAAGTTCGAAACACTTAAAAACCAAATAGATCCTCACTTCCTGTTCAATAGCCTTAACGTGTTAAGTTCACTTATAGAAGAAAACCCTGATAATGCCCAGCGTTTTACTACCTCGCTATCTAAAATATACAGATACGTTTTAGAACAAAAGGATAAAGAACTGGTAAGTGTAGACGAAGAACTGGCTTTTGCAAAAACGTACATGAATCTGCTTAAGATGCGATTCGAGAACAGTATTTTCTATGAATTGCCTCAAACGGGTTCAAGTCCGGATGCTAAGGTAGTACCACTTTCATTGCAGCTGCTGTTGGAAAATACGGTAAAACATAATATAGCGAGCCCTAAGAAGCCGCTTCGCATACGAATATTTGAAGAAAAAGGTTACCTCGTAGTACAAAATGATTTTCAAAAGAAAGAAGTACTGCAGGACAGACGGGGTGTAGGGCTGCAAAATATTATTAGCCGCTATGCTATTATTACTGCCCGAAAGGTGCAGATAGAACAAACAGACCAGTATTTTACGGTAAAATTGCCGGTATTAACGAAACAAATTACTATCATGGAAACAAGTCACGACGAATCAAATACTATATATTTCAGAGCAAAGAAAAAGGTAGAAGAAATAAAAGCATTTTATGGCAATTTAGCCTCATATATAGTGGTAATAACCGGGCTCGCAATATTGAATATTATTACCTATCCTGAACATTTATGGTTTATATATCCTGCTGCGGGTTGGGGCATAGGTGTAGTGATGCATGCTTTCAAAGCATTCGATTATATGCCCTTTTTAAATAATGATTGGGAGGAGCGTAAAGTAAAAGAACTTATGGAAAAAGACAAGTCTAACCGTTGGAAATAATATCATGGAAGAGTCTGAAAAAATTGCTTACGATAAGGCAAAGCGAAAAGTAAAAGAAATTAAAGGGTTTTATATAAACCTTACCTGTTATCTCATTGTACTACCCATTATTATCTATGTAAATCTTACGTACACGCCCGAATTTCAGTGGTTTTGGTTCTCTATGCTGGGCTGGGGTATAGGGGTAATCTCTCATGGAATGGGTGCCTTTGGATATTATCCGTTTTTAGGAAGAGATTGGGAAGAAAGAAAGCTAAAAGAGCTTATGGATAAGATGAACAAGATAGAAGAGCAGCGAACAAAATTTGAATAATACTGTTATGGACAATTCATTTAAAAATCAACACTTAGAGGATAAGTATAGAAAAAAAGTAAAAGCAATGGCAGGCTTTTATAAGCATCTGGCAGTTTATTTATTGGTAAATATATCCCTCTTGATAATGGAATTGGTTAGTATGAAATCCGATGACGTTTTTTTTGAATGGGCTACTTTTACAACAATGATCAGCTGGGGTGTAGGATTAGGTGTGCACTGGGTAAGTGTATTTAAACCAACTATCATTATTGCTAAAGATTGGGAAGAAGAAAAAATTAAAGAATACATGGAACGCGAAAAGAATAAAAAGAACCAATGGGAGTAGCGTGAACCAAAATGATACCTTACTAACAACCATTAACTTTGAACCAATCCTAATGAACGTAATAATAATTGAAGACGAAAAACCGGCAGCAAGATTGCTACAGCGCAAGTTGCAAAAACTGGGAGTAGAAGCTGGTGTCATGCTGCATTCTGTAGAAGAATCAATTGAATGGTTTCAAAACAATCCGCATCCGGAGCTGATATTTTTAGACATACAGCTCTCAGACGGTCTTTCATTCGAAATATTCGATACCATAGCCATAGATAGTGCCGTTATTTTCACTACAGCTTATGATGAATATGCCCTTCGTGCCTTCAAATTAAACAGTATAGACTACCTGCTCAAACCTATAGATGAAGACGATCTTGAATTGGCGATTAAAAAGTTTAGGGAACGCCTGCCAAAACTCCCAAGCCATTCACTGGATTTCGATCAGATAAAACGAATGCTGGCCAATCCGTTAGAGAAAAGCTACAAGAAGCGTTTTACGGTAAAAATGGGACAGCACCTCAAAATGATCAACATTGAGGATGCAGAATGCTTTTACAGCGAAAATAAAGGCACCTATATCCATACTACAGATGGACGCAATTATCTTTTAGAATGTACTTTGGAACAACTGGAAACAGAACTCGA
The DNA here is from genome assembly GCF_004028155.1 of Flavobacterium cerinum. Lineage (GTDB taxonomy): Bacteria > Bacteroidota > Bacteroidia > Flavobacteriales > Flavobacteriaceae > Flavobacterium > Flavobacterium cerinum. The sequence goes on from NZ_SBII01000014.1 coordinate 24,564, forward strand.
CCCTGCTCAGTTTTTCCGCGTAAGCAGGAAGTTTATTGTATGTATAAATGCAATAAAAGATATAGTAGTATATACCAATTCCCGCTTAAAAGTTATACTGCCTACCTATAAAGAAGATGAGGTAATCGTGAGCCGTGAACGTGTAAACGATTTTAGAGAATGGCTTAACTGATCTTTTTGAAGTTAGATAAAAATCTATGAATCAGATTTTTGTAATTTATTTGTTGTTAACTTTAGGGCAGCCAATCAATTACAATTATGAAAACAATTACCCATTACACCAAAACCCAAAATATCTTCAGGATACTATTGGGCTGTCTTTTAGTTTTTACAGGTATTGGACACCTTACTTTTTTACGTATTGATTTTCTCGCGCAGGTACCCAGCTGGGCGCCGCTCCATGACGATCTGGTAGTCCTCTTATCCGGTGTGGTAGAAATAGTGCTTGGACTTTCACTGATCTTCCTTAAAAGCTACCGCATTACTATTGGATGGATTGCTGCACTATTTTTTATTGCCATATTTCCTGGTAACTATGCTCAGTATGCCAATCATGTTGATGCTTTTGGTCTTAATACCGACCAGCTCAGGCTAACACGATTGTTTTTACATCCATTGCTTGTCCTGTGGCCGCTATGGAGCTGTGGTGTTTTTAATAAAAGACTAAAAGAATAAATTATAGACATAAAAAGAGCTGTTTGATAAACTTTTGCAACATCAGCATCTGCTAATTGCGTGTTTATGAAACAGCTCCGGAAGGTGTGGTTTTACAACCTGAAGGAAAATAGATTATTGGAATAAAGACATAATTTCTTTTTTCGCCTTACCTAATTTCTGTTCAAGTTTTCCCCACATTTCATCTTCTTTGCCTTCCTGATACGTAACGTCATCGTCTGTCAGTTCAGCATATTTTTGTTTTAGTTTTCCTTTAAATTCGTCCCAGTTTCCTTTTAGTTCAGTTGAATTTGGCATAACATTTATTGTTTTAAGTTTTTATTTCTTTTATAAAGTTACTGCCATAAAAGGTATAAAGCCAGTGGTTTAATACAAGTTTAACCGCTTACTAATATTATGTGAACGGATTATTTTTTATTTCAAAATAACCTCAAAAGCTTTATTAACCAAGGCATCAGTGTTGTTTTGAACATCTTTAATAGTGGGTTTTACAACAATATCCGGTACTATGCCTATTCTTTGGGTTTCGCTCTTATCAGTATAAAAAATACCTAAACCGGAAAATACCATAGTGCCTCCGTCAATCAGCGGGATTGGTGTTTTATTACCATCTGCACCTGCCGTCTGGCTTCCTATAAGCGTTACCCCCGGAATAGTCTTAAACATCATAGCCCACAATTCTTCGGCACTTTGAGTATATTCATTGATCAATACCACAACTTTACCATTGTAGGCATCAGGATTATTCTTTCCTGCATATTTATACTTTTCAATGATAATAAAGTCCTCAAAGCAAAACCTGCCCGGTCTACTAAAATCTGCTTTAGTCTTTATGCCAAACCATTTCGGTTCCTTTAGCAGGTAATGAAATGTTTTAAAAAGGCCGCCGTCATCATTATATCCCCTAAGATCAAAACAATCCCTTTGGTGTTTTTCATGGCTTTCATAAGGCTGTCGGTCTCAGCCGGATTAAGCATCGAAAAATCAATGTAACCAATGTTCTTATCTGTTATAGCAGAATAGATCGTTTTTTGTGTTTTTTCATCATAACGCACTAAAGGATTATCAGGTATACCTTCCTTGTACCAAACATTGATCTTGTCAGTACGCTTTATAGTTCGGTTAAATGGAACATTCTCTTTATCGTAACCCTTAATGGTAAAAGTATCCTCATTGTTACTTTTGAAGAGATAATTATAGGCATCCCTGTTTTTTACAGCATTGTTTGATGCCGGGATGTATTTCGATTTTTCAGCAATAATATCTTTAATAGGAATATTGTCTAGTGTTTCAATAACATCACCCGGTTTAACACCATAGTAAGGAGGCTCGATCATCTTTGTAACTACAGCTTTGTCTTCGGTGATCTGAATGGTAAAGGGCGCGCCATAGGTTCCAAATACTTCAGTATAAAGGCTGGGTGTAATTTCTCCATGTGTATCTTCAATCGTAGACGAGAAAGCCATTAGCGTTTTGCTGTGTGTAAGCCTGTCTGATGCATTCCTGAACTGCGGAATGAAATCTGCAAGTACTTTATCCCAGCTTTTGGAAATGGCATATTTATACGGGAAGAAATATTCTATTACATTCCATGCCCTGAAAAGATTTAGAATACGATAGCGTTCCTCTCCGTTTTTGTCTTTATAGGTCTTTTCATTATGCCCGGAATAGGTTATGGTCTCTATATCGTCAACATTATGAGAGTAATAAGTACCCGGATTGGGGTTTTGTGCTAATGCGTTAAGGTATTTCTTTTGTTTGTCGGTAAGGTTTTTATCGGTCTTTATCCAGTTTAACGAGACGTTGCGGTTATCAGCATCATCACATTTAGATGTATTTACAGCAGTATTCTTTACAGGCTTACGATCGATATACGTTAGCCATTCCTTTATATGATCTGACGCTTTACCGGCTCTGTTTAATGAAGTAAGCAAAAGAGAATCGGCATCAATTTTTCCATTAGAGACTTCAGGATGATAGTATTTTATTAGTCCCCATACTTTACAGAGGGTGTATAAATCTTCATCGGATTGTTTTACATTTTGCTGTGCGGTAGTGGCTGCTGTTACAAAAAAGGCGATTACAATCCAGATGTTTTTCATACTTCTAAAGTTATGGTTTTTCTTTTGCTTTCTAATATCATGTAAAACTGTACCCCAAAAAGCAAAGAGGCTACTACTAAGTGGGTACTTTGCATGCCAAATGGGAAATCAAAATAATACATTACAACACCCGATATTATCTCTATAACCATCAGCCACATTATCCAGGTTGTTTTGGCAAAGCCAAGGTTTAGTTTTTTGTTACGGAGGTACAGCCACAGGTTAATACCAAAAACTACAAAAGAGAAGGTTCTGTGAAAGTAAAAACTAACCAGCGGATTGTCCAGTACTAGGTGCATATTCTCGTACCCCAGCATTTTTACACGCTCGTCTACAAATTGGCGTACCTGTGTACCCAATACTACCTGTATAAGGGTTAATAGTATCGATACTATTAATAAACTTTTAAACAGTTTATCATATTTAAAAGCTGCAGTTTTTGCTTTGGCAAGCGATAGTATATATAGGATAAGAGCAACAATAACCAGTGCCATTACCATGTGTATAGTGATCTTAACAGGATTAAGCACCGAATAGACTACCGTTGCACCCAGCCAGCCCTGGAAGCCCATTAAAAAGACAGCTAACCACGACAGAAAAATAACTTTTGTTTTTTCACGCCAAAATGAAAATGATGCAATAGCCATAATAAATACGGCAACACCTGCAAGTGCACCTACAAGCCGATTTGCATATTCTACCCAGGTATGCATGGGGTTAAACGTTGCATAGTCGTGTTTGGTGTATAGCTCCCAATTTCCTGCATCATAGGTGTCGGTAGTGGTAAAGGTTTCTTTAGCTACCCAAAGTTTTTCATCTTTAATAATTACCTGACCTGATTTGAATTCATGGTTGGGCGACCACATCAGTTCCGAAATATCAGTTGGCGGAATGTAATACCCAAAACATCTCGGCCAGTCCGGGCAGCCCATTCCTGAGCCCGTCATACGTACTAATGCTCCGGCTACAATAACCAGATAAACAAGTACAAGTGCGATTTTCGTAATGCGGGTAAAATATTTTTTCATGATGCTTGTATTTTCCTGCAAGGTCTTAAAGTCCTTGTAGGTATGAAATGATAAAAGTCATAAGATGCTTAAAACCTATACAGGTTCCAACTGTGTTATTTTGTAACAACTAATCCCAGCTTTTTTGCTCTTTCCATCATATAAGCATAAGCCGAATCATAGTCGTTGTGTATTTCGCCTTCCAATATGGCTTCTTTAATAGCTTCTTTAAGAATACCAATCTCTTTAGACGGTTTTAAATTAAAGATCTCCATGATCTCCTCACCACTAATAGGCGGCTGGAAATTGCGCACATGGTCTCTTTCTTCAACTTCTACGATCTTTTGGCGTACGATCTTAAAGTTGTTATGGTACTTCTTGAATTTCTGAGCATTTTTTGTTGTAATGTCAGCTTCACAAAGTGTCATCAGGTCTTCTACATCTTCACCTGCATCAAAGATAAGTCTGCGCACTGCCGAGTCGGTCACGATATCCTGTGCCAAAACAATAGGGCGGGAGCTTAGCATAACCATTTTAGAAACAAATTTCATTTTATGGTTAAGCGGCATATGTAGTCGTTCAAACAGTTTTTTTACCATTTTTCCACCTACAAATTCATGTCCGTGGAATGTCCACCCTGCTTTTTTGTGAAATTTCTTTGTTGGTGCTTTACCGATGTCGTGTAATAGGGCAGACCATCGCAGCCATACATCATCAGTATTTAGTGCTATATTGTCTACCACTTCAAGGGTATGGTAAAAATTGTCTTTATGAGTTTGTCCTTCTACTTCTTCAACGCCTTTTAGAGCTGTAAGTTCAGGCAGTATAATATCCAGCAAACCGGTTTGGTATAAAAGCAAAAAACCTACAGATGGTACAGCAGATGATAGTATCTTGTTCAATTCATCAACTATACGCTCACCCGAAATAATACTGATACGCTCTTTATTGCGCTCAATAGCCTTTAGAGATTCCTCTTCAATAGTAAAATTAAGCTGGGATGCAAAACGGATGGCACGCATCATTCGCAACGGATCGTCAGAATAGGTGATATCAGGATTAAGAGGTGTACGGATGATCTTGTTGTTAAGATCTTCCACACCGTTAAAAGGATCTACCAGTGCGCCATAATCGGCTTCATCTAATGAAAGCGCTAAGGCATTTATAGTAAAGTCGCGTCGGTTCTGGTCGTCTTCCAGTGTTCCCGTTTCTACAATAGGGTTACGGCTGTCGTGCTGGTACGATTCTTTTCGCGCACCAACAAATTCGATATCAATCTCGTCAAAGCGAAGCATTGCAGTACCATAGGTTTTAAATACCTGTACTTTTGGTTTTTTAGGCAAAAGAGAAGACACTTTTTGTGCCAGATCAATACCACTGCCTACGGCAACAATATCAATATCCTTTTTAAAATCCCTTTTTAAAAGAAAATCCCTTACAAAACCGCCTATAACATAACTCTTAACGTTAAGTTCTACAGCAGCCTGCGAGGTGATTTTAAATATCTTATTATCTAATGCTTCTTTGTATGAAGTTTTGTTTTCCATTAAGGTCGTATCACTTTTACCTGTAAATCATTACCTAATTTTATAATGGTAGATGGTTTTGCGGCAACTTTATTGTGCTGCAAATTTACAATATAGTCTACGCCGTCCAAAATATGACGGGAGATTTCTTTAAAAGAATTAGGTGTAGGCATACCGCTCACGTTTGCCGATGTAGAAACCAATGGTTTTTTCATGCGTTCCATCAGCTTAAAACAAAAAGGTTCTTTTACCATACGTATACCTAGGGTTTTATCCGGAGCGATAAGGTTTGATGCTACATTACGCGGATTGTCCAGTATAAGTGTTGTAGGCTTTTCGCTAAGGTCCATAATCTGCCATGCTACTTCCGGGATATCTTTAAATACGCTGTACATCATCTTTTCGGCATTCATAAGCACGATCATGCTCTTGGTTTCTTCACGGCGTTTAAGCGCATAAATTTTGCTTACGGCCTCAGCATTGGTAGCATCACAGCCAATTCCCCAAACGGTATCGGTTGGATAAAGAATGATACCTCCATTTTTTATTACCTCAAAGGCATTGTGTACTTCTGCATTAATATCTTCTGTGCTCATGTTATAGGGTATACGCGTTGATGGTATCAACAATTAATCTTATTTCTTCTTGTGTCATTACCGGGCTAATTGGCAGGCTTAATACCTCACGATGGATCTGTTCTGTAATAGGGAACGATAAATGGTTTAGTTCCGGGTAAGCCTGCTGCTGGTGCGGCGGTATAGGGTAGTGGATCAGGGTTTGTATTCCCTTTTCATCCAGGTATTGTTTTAGTTTATCTCTTTGAGAGGTCCTGATCACAAACAGGTGCCAAACGTGCACATTATCAATGGGCAGTTGTGGCAGTATAATGGTACTGTTCTTAATGTTCTCAATAAAAAACAGTGCTATCTCTTTTCGAATCTGGTTTTCAGTATCAAGGTATTTTAGCTTTACATTCAGTACGGCAGCCTGTATTTCGTCCAGTCTTGAGTTAAGGCCCTGATACATGTTTACATACTTCTGTTCCGATCCATAATTAGCTACGGCTCTTATGGTCTTTGCTAAAGCATCATCATTAGTAGTAATCGCTCCGGCATCGCCTATGGCTCCAAGGTTTTTACCGGGATAAAAACTAAACCCGGCAGCATCGCCAAGATTTCCTGTTTTTATATCATTCCATTCAGCACCAATAGCCTGAGCATTGTCTTCAATAATTTTCAGGTTATGTTTTTCGGCCAGTATTTTTAAATCATTGCTAAATACTGCCTGTCCATACAAATGTACTATCATTATTGCTTTTGTTCTCTCAGACAATTTTGCTTCAATTTTAGCAATATCGATATTATAAGTATTTATATCCGGCTCTATCAGTACAGGTACAAGATTATTATCTGTAATGGCAAGTATTGTAGCAATATAAGTGTTAGCAGGTACAATAACTTCATCACCATGCTCCATAATACCCATTTCTATATAGGCTTTTAAGATCAGTCGCAGCGCATCCAGTCCGTTGGCCACACCTATGGCATGTTCAACACCAATGTAAGCCGCCAGGTTTTCTTCAAAAAGCTTCACTTCTTCACCAAAAAGGTACCAGCCGCTTCTAAATGTTTTTAGCAGCTGCGCTTCAATTTCCTGTTGGTACAGGAGGTTTACTTTTTGGAGGTCAAGAAATTTTATCATATTACAAACAGCACTTCGCCAGTTATAAGTTGTTTATTCGGTAAAATTAAGCATATCAGCCGATATATCTTTATGGTATCGCTTAGGATAATGATTTTAAGAACTTATAATAGTTCTGTTTCATTGTTTTAAGATCGTGATTTTCGGTAACGGTTGTATAAGCATTTTGAACAATACGTTCTTTAAAAGCATCGTCTTTTAGTATTCGGATAACGTTATCAGATAATGCTTCTGTATCTTTTACAGCTGTCATAAGTCCTGTTTTTTCATGAATAAGCACTTCTCTTATTCCTCCGGCATCAGTAGATACTACAGGTATTTTTGCAGCAAATGCCTCATAGATAGTAAGTGGAAGTCCCTCGGTAATAGAGGTCATTAAAAAGACATCAAATTCCGGAAGCAAATCGGCAGCATTGCTTCTAAAGCCCATCAGGAAAACATCATTCTGTAAACCAAGTTGTTTAATGTAAGCAGTAAGGTCGTCCATAAGTACTCCATTACCGGCTACAACAAATTTTACAGGGAAAAGACCGTTGCTTTTATCCAGTATTTTTTTTGCAGTATCCACAAAAGTGAAAATATCTTTTTGGTTGGTAAGCCCTGCTATATTGCCTACTATTTTGGTATCGGTACTTAAATTGTACTCTTCGTGTATAAGGTTAAGGCTCTTTTTAGAAGCATACTTTTGTACGTCGATGGCATCATAAATGGTCACCAGTTTACTTTTGTCGCTAATAATGTTTCCAAAAATAGCTTCTACAGCTTTTGATACCGATACTATTTTTACGATCCTTGGGTGTGAATATTTGTAACGGTTTAAGAACTTGTCTTTAATACGGTTGTTGCGTTTCCTGCTTAGTACCAATTTTATAGATGACGGTAAAAACTTCAGCGCCATCAGTGCATAGGTAAGTGCGGTAGAATCGTGTATATGCAGTATATCGATTTTTTCCTTACGGCATATCTTTATAATGGCACTCACAGTATTCAAAACCTTGAGCTTATTTTTCTTGTACGTATAGTATTGAGCATGGTCCCTCTCGCACATTTTAGCAAGGTCAGATGTTTCAGGGCAAAGTATAAACTGTTTTACATCTTCATACTCTCTAAGAAGGTTATATACGGTATACATCTGCATATCACCGCCTCTAATACCTACCATTGTAGTTACATTAAGTACATTCATCCTTGCTGTTACGATTTTAGTTTATAGATACCCAGAGCTTTTTTAAGCATTTTATTAAAAAGTACCCACTTAACATAGAGTTCGTTCTTAAAACTTGTCCATGCCCATTTGCTGTGGGGCAGTATTTCACTGTTTATGGTGGCTGCCATAGCGTCAGATACTATAAATTCATTACTGATGCTGTTCCACGGTACGTTACCATAACCGTCAAATTCATTCACTTTGTTTTTCTCATGGATTATAGACATCCATAATCTTTTATCGGTAATTTGTGTTACGCGGGTCTCTTTTTTCCAGTGGTTATGGTCGTTGGCCCACACGGTTTTCGGATTCTCGTTTTTCTCAATAAGACTGATAAAAGGGTTAAAAATGTGCTCTTTTTTACCCACCATTATCAGTGGTTTTATTTGGAGCGAGTATCCTTTTATAATATCTATAGCCATGTAATCCTGGCTGGCAAACTGTTTTTGTACTTCGTCTATAAAGTTTTTACTAATACAGTCGTCATTATCAATACGCGAGGTAATTAGATAGGGTTTGTTTGTGGCTTCAATAATGATCAGCTTGTTTATTTCAGGATAAAAAGCAGGCATGCCATCAATATAAAACAACTTTACATTAGGCTGCTGGCCAATTATTGCCTCAATTTTTCGCTTGTATGCATCGGGAGTTGTAGTGTCAAAATAGATCAGCCAGGTAAAATTCTGGTTGGTTTGCGCTGCTACCGATGGAAAGCAGAAATTTTCAAAAAGCCACAGCCTGTGTTCCAGCCACTCATCTGTTAACAGGGTTTCGTTATTTTTAGTAACATCCCATTTTGGGTTTTTAAGATTAAAACGGGTAATAAGATAGTGGTTAAACATGATGGCGCTTGCGGTTAGTGGAGGTAAAAATAAACCAATTATTTGAAGTAAGAAATTCAAAATGGTTACTTTTGTACAAAATTGCAATTGCTGAATGAATAAAGTCATCCATCCTGAATTCCTGCACCAATCTGAAGAGATAAACCGTATAATCGAAAATTTCGATACACAGGGTAGATTGTTTGTTGACGGAAAAAGAAACAAGATAAAACTGTTTGGACTGGGGACCATTACAGTAAATGTAAAATCGTTTAAGATTCCCAATATTGTAAACAAACTGGTTTACCGTTTTTTCAGAAAATCTAAAGCACGCCGCTCGTATGAGTTTGCAAACCTGCTTCTGGAAAAAGGTATTGGTACACCACAGCCTATAGCTTATTTTGAGCACCGTACCCTGCTGTCGCTACAGGATAGTTACTACATGAGCGAACAGCTGGTAACAGAACTTACCTTCAGGCAGCTGATAGAAATACCTGATTATCCTGAACACGAAATCATTTTAAGGCAGTTTACGCGTTTTACCTATGAGCTTCATGAAAAAGGAATAGAATTCCTTGACCATACTCCCGGAAATACCCTGATCAAGAAGGTAGGTGAGGGGCAGTATGCCTTCTTCTTGGTAGATCTTAACAGGATGAACTTCCACCGCAAGATGTCCTTTGAAGAAAGGGTAGTCAATATGGCAAAACTAACACCCGAAATACATTTGGTTGAGGTAATGAGTGATGAATATGCTAAACTGTATGGTAAGACTTATAATGAGGTTTTATCTCTTATGATAAAGCACACCCAGTATTTTAGCAACAGGTTTCACCGCAAACGTGCCCTTAAAAGAAAACTGGGCCTCCGAAAAAATTAAATATCTTTATTTTCAATAAGGTTCTTCTGTGCTAAGGCGCTTAAGTACTTAGAAACTCAAAAAAGAAATGAAAGCATCAGTTATAATGAGTACCTATAATGCAGAAGAATGGCTTGAAAAAGTGATTTGGGGCTTTAGTGTGCAGACTGAAAGAGAATTTGAAATTATTATTGCTGATGATGGTTCACGTCCTAAAACGAAAGAACTGTTAGACAGGATGCGTGAAGAGATAAGCATACCACTGGTACATGTGTGGCAGGAGGATAATGGCTTTCAGAAATCACAGATATTAAATAAAGCCATAATGGCTGCACAGTCTGACTATCTTATTTTTACAGATGGCGACTGCATACCAAGAAAAGACTTTGTTGCTACACATATAAAATTCAGGGAACCTGGATATTTTCTTTCAGGAGGATATTTCAAACTGCCTATGAATATTTCTCAGGCCATATCTAAAGACGATATTTTTAACCAGCGCTGTTTTGATGTAAAATGGCTTATGGATATGGGTTTACCATCTAAAAATAAGCTTAAGTTATCTGCAAGTGGATTTCTGGCTAAATTCCTTAATTTTATTACACCCACAAAAGCAACCTGGAATGGACATAATGCATCGGGCTGGAAAAGCGACCTCGTTTATATAAACGGCTTTAATCAGGAAATGCAGTATGGCGGACAGGACAGGGAACTTGGCGAAAGGCTTTTCAATAAAGGACTTAAGTCAAAACAAATACGCTACAGCGCTATCTGCGTGCATTTGGATCATGCCCGTGGTTATGTAAACGAAGAAACGTGGAAGAAAAACTACGCCATTCGTGAAAATACCCGGAAAAATAAAGTGATTAAAACTCCTGTAGGTATCGACTCTAATTAATTTCAAGATATTCTTCCAAAACCGGAATTACAAGATCGGGAGTAAACTCAGCATAAAGTTCTAAAGCTTTAGGCTTCATTTCTTTTGGTGACAGATTCCCGTAAATTTCAGGCTTAAAGTCTTTTAAGTGTACGGAAATTGTTGTTGTTCCGTCTTCAAAAGAGTTCCATGCTTCCTTTTTTATCCAGGTAGAGAATATGGTAAAAGTAGATATGTCTAATGCTTTAGCCATATTAACAGCACCGCCTTCATTACCAATAAGCGCATTACAATGGTAAAGTACAGAGATAAACTCCCTGATGCTTCCCGGAGCAATATCCATTCTTATTTTAGATTTAGTAGCATCGTTACATAAGTTGTAAATTGTCTCCGCTTCCTCTTTTTGAGCAGGAATATAATTAAATATTAAAACCGCATCACTTTTTTGAGCAATGGTATCCAGTAATGTTGCCATGTAAGGAGCAGGGTAGGACTTAATTTTTGTACTTCCCAGAACACTTATCATGTAAACTTTATCGGCAGGATTAATACCGCTATCCAATAAGATTTTAGCGCCATTATCAATTTCCTGCTGCGTAATATAAATTTTAGGTTTATTCTCTAAAGGAATCTCAGGCTTTAATGCCTTAAGTAACTGTAAACGGTTATCCAGAGCAAGACCGGCATTGGTTAAAGGTGTTTTAAGGTCTTTAACCGTATCAGTATATACAAAGCTGGTATAAGGTTTGTAAAAACCTATTTTCTTGTCTGCCATAGAGAAGCCTACAATAATATTGCTCCCTAATATGCCATACGCATCAATTACAATATCATATTTTTTGTTACGTATAGAAAATACAAATTTTAAAAACTGCCACTTACTGTCCCTGTACTTCTGTTCAAAAAGAATCACATTATCAATGTAAGGATTATTCTCAACGACGGGAGTTGTAAACGGGTAAATAAGGTAATCAACCTGAGCATCTTTGTACATCTTCTTAAGATTGGTACAAATAATACTGCTCGCCAAAACATCGCCCAGCATTTTTTGCTGGATCACAAGTATCTTCGGATTTGGCTTATAGTTGGTCATTTCTCTAAGATATACGTATCTCATGTATACATGGTATCCTAATATACGTGCAATTTCCAGTCCTCGGCTCCCGTTAAGGAAGCCAAGTCCCAGAAAATAATATTTAAAGAAACGAAAAGCGGGTCTTACCGTAAGGTGGTATAAGTTAGTCTTAACCCCTTTTTGGTAGAGTTCTTTTGCTTTTAGTTTAGAATATTGAAGTCTTTTAGTTAAGAATTCGTCTTTACTTTTAAAAGAAAAGTGATGGATAGATTCTTTTAAATAACCGGTTTTCCCATCAATAACCAGTGTTTCGTGTACAAGTTTTTCAGAATATCGTGCTTTAGACTTCCTGAAAAGCCTGATTGCCATGTCTTTATTGAAACTGTTGTTAACCATAGGCTTACCTTTATAATAAAAGATACGCTTAAACCAAAAAGCAACATCTGCAGGGTTGCTGTTTACGGTACTAACAATTTCATCGATACCTTTTTGGGTTACCCTTTCATCGGCATCAAAAAATATAACCCAGTCGTTTGTGGCCAGGTCAATGGTATAGTTTCGCTGCGAAGAGAAATCATCAAATGCACGCTGGTAAAATTTTACATGCGGATATTCTTCCTTAATAATTCTGGGAGTGTCATCAGTACTAAAAGAGTCAACCACAACGATCTCATCGGCAAAAGCCATGTTGTCAAGATATAATCTTATGTTGTGCTCCTCGTTAAAAACAATTCCAAGTGCTGATATTTTCGTCTTCTGTTCGCTCATTGTAAGTTTATTAAACCGCTACATCATACTCACGTAACGCATTGTTAAGCGAGGTTTTCAAATCGGTTGAAGGTTTGCGTTTTCCGATGATCAGTGCACAAGGCACCTGAAATTCACCTGCTGCAAATTTTTTGGTATAACTACCCGGTATAACTACGCTTCTTGCAGGTACAATACCTTTCATTTCTACAGGAACATCACCTGTAACATCTATAATTTTTGTAGATGCAGTAAGGCATACGTTTGCACCAAGTACCGCTTCGGTCTCTACACGAACACCTTCTACTACAATGCAGCGTGAGCCAATAAAAGCACCATCTTCAATAATAACCGGAGCAGCTTGTAAAGGCTCTAAAACACCACCAATACCAACACCGCCGCTAAGGTGAACGTTTTTGCCTATTTGTGCGCAGCTGCCCACAGTAGCCCATGTATCTACCATTGTACCTTCGTCTACATAAGCACCAATGTTTACATAACTTGGCATTAATATAACACCCGATGAGATGTAAGCACCGTGGCGTGCCACAGCATTAGGAACAACACGAATGCCTTTTTCGGCATAATTGCGTTTCAATGGAATTTTATCGTGGTATTCAAATATTCCGGCTTCAAGGGTTTCCATTTTCTGGATAGGGAAGTACATAACAACTGCTTTTTTTACCCACTCGTTTACCTGCCATCCGCCATCTTTAGGCTCGGCAACACGCAGTTTCCCTGCATCTAGAAGGTCAATAACTTCGCGAATAGCTGTTGTAGTAGCTTCTTCCTGTAACAGCGCTCTGTCGTTCCAGGCCTGTTCTATAATGGATTGTAAATTATTCATGGCATTTAAGTAGTTTCGGCAAATATAAGATGAATTTTGAGTAGCATAAAGTAATAATTACATTATATAACAATGTTGTTTTAAATCGTATGATTTATCTTTACTACAAAGAATTTTGTATTATGAAAGACAACTTCTCTGCACTCGCTGGCGGGTATTCCAAATACCGTCCGTATTATCCTCCCGAAATGATCGAATACATTGTTTCGTTTGTAAAAGAAAAGCATGAAGCGCTCGATGTTGCTACAGGTAACGGTCAGGTGGCAATTGAATTGTCGAAACATTTCAAGAAAGTATATGCTACAGATATCAGCCAAAAGCAATTGGATAATGCCACTCAGGCAGATAATATTGTATATAAGGTAGAAAGCGCTGAACATACTGCTTTCGCTGATGGTCAGTTCGATTTGATAACCGTTGCTCAGGCGATACACTGGTTTGATTTTGAGGCTTTTTATAAAGAAGTATACCGGATATTAAAACCCGATGGTGTTTTTGCTGTTTTGGGGTACGGACTCTTTTCTACCAATCCCGAAACCGACAAACTGCTGAGGTATTTTTATTATGAAACTATAGGTCCGTTTTGGGATCCCGAAAGAAAGTATATCGATAATAACTACACCACGATTCCTTTTCCGTTTGATGAAATTGAAGTAAAGCAGTTTATGAACGAATTCATCTGGACGTTCGATCAATTGATAGGTTATCTTGAAACCTGGTCGGCAGTACAGCATTATACCAATAAGGTAGGGAAGAATCCTGTAAATGATATTAAGGATGCACTTAAAATATCATGGGAGAAAAGTGATAAAAAAGTTACATTTCCATTACTTTTGAGGATTGGAAAAATAGTTTAAAGTTTCACGTTTCAGGTTACTGAACGTTATGCTTAGAAATTGTTATTTGTATCCACTGTTAACAATTTTTGCCAGCGAACTTGAAACTTTAAACCTGAAACAAAAAAACATGAGAATACTCGCAATAGATTACGGACAAAAACGTACCGGTATAGCTGTAACCGACGAGATGCAGATGATAGGATCTGGACTAACAACCGTAGCATCCGAAACGGCATTGACTTTTCTTGCTAATTATTTTGCCAAAGAAAAGGTTGAAAAAGTACTTATTGGCGACCCAAAACAAATGAACGGACTCCCATCACAAAGTGCTCCTTTGATCGAAGCTTTTATCGAAAAATTCGTAGTTCAGTTTCCAGATATGCCTTTAGAAAAAGTAGACGAACGCTTTACGAGCAAGATGGCATTTCAAACGATGATAGATAGCGGACTCAAAAAAAAGCAGCGTCAGGATAAAGCATTAATTGATGAGATTTCTGCAACAATTTTACTTCAGGATTATTTATCCCGAAAAAAATAAAGATATTTCTTTTGGTATTAATAAAAATTAAGAAATTCCTTTAAACCTGCCGTTTTAAGACAAATTTTAGAGAGATTCAAAGTAAATTTGCATATTCAAATTTACACAATGTCTACAACCATAAAACAGGAGCCAGATGTGGTTCTTATAGGCGCAGGGATCATGAGCGCAACGCTTGGCATGTTTCTTAAAGAATTAATGCCCGAAGTGAAAATTGATATCTACGAAAGGCTTAATGGAGCTGCCGCAGAAAGTTCTGATGCATGGAACAATGCCGGTACAGGTCACTCTGCCTTTTGTGAACTGAACTACACCCCGGAAATGGATAACGGTGCTATCGATACCTCAAAAGCGGTAAAGATTGCCGAATCATTTGAGCTTTCTAAACAGTTTTGGGCTTATTTGATTGAAAAGAACCTTATTAAAAACCCAAAAGAGTTTGTAAGCAGTATTCCGCACATGAGTTTTGTGTGGGGTCAGGATAATGTAGAGTACTTAAAGAAGAGGTTTGAAGCCCTTACTAAGTTCGCTATCTTTAAGGGAATGGAATATTCTGAAGACCGTGCTACTATAGCCTCATGGATGCCTCTTGTAATGGAAGGCCGTAATGAGAACGATGCTGTTGCGGCTACAAATATGCGTATCGGTACCGATGTGAACTTTGGCGAACTTACAAGAGATATGTTTGCATGGCTGGGTTCTCAGCCGGGTGTAAACATGTATTTTGAGCATGATGTAACAAGCATGAGAAGATCGGCTAAAAGCAGCAAATGGAAACTAAAGATAAAAGACATGGTGTCGGGCGATAAAAAACGCGTGTATGCTAAGTTTGTATTTATTGGCGCTGGCGGCGGATCATTACACCTGCTTGAAAAAGCCGACATTCCGGAAGGAAAAGGTTTTGGCGGATTCCCGGTAAGCGGACAATGGCTTAAATGCATCAACGAAGATGTTATACAGCAGCACAATGCTAAGGTATACGGTAAAGCATCTGTAGGCGCACCGCCAATGTCGGTACCGCACATAGACAGCCGTATGATCAATGGTAAGAAAGAATTACTTTTTGGTCCTTATGCAGGTTTTAGTACTAAATTTTTAAAGCAGGGTTCTTATTTTGACCTGCCTACTTCTATACGTGCTAACAATATCGGTCCAATGCTGGCTGCAGGTTATCACAACATGTCATTAACCAAATACCTTATTCAGCAGGTAACACAGTCGCAGGACGACAGAATGGAAGCCCTTAGGGAATACCTTCCGGATGCTAAGAAAGAAGACTGGGTACTGGAAATGGCAGGACAGCGTGTACAGGTTATTAAAAAGGACGAGAAAGAAGGCGGTAAGCTGGAATTTGGCACCGAAGTAATAAACAGTGCCGACGGTTCCTTAGCAGTGCTTTTAGGAGCTTCTCCGGGTGCTTCAACAGCCGTTTCTATTATGCTTGACTTAGTTGGGCGTTGTTTCCCTGATAAGATCAATACAAGCGAATGGCAGGATAAACTAAAAGAAATGATCCCGTCTTACGGGCAGTCGCTTAATGCGAACCCTGAACTGCTTGCCAAAATACGTGAGCATTCAGACAGGATGCTTGGTTTAGAACATTCACAGAAATAAATAATTTTTGTTACAATATATAATCCCCTCTTGAAGCTATTTCAGGAGGGGATTTTTTTTTGCGGTAAAACCGTAAGTATGTTGGGTCGAAAATTAGTAATATTGTGTTAGTCTGTGTTTTAAACAATTTGTTTAAGATCAATTCGCTTATCATGATCGAAAAATGGATAATAATGCTGGTGCTGTTTTGTTTTGCGACAGGTTATGCGCAAAATGATAAAGATGTTTATCTTCTTTTTAAGGAAGGTGCCAGATCTATATGTCGGCATAGTATGTTTAAGGATGGTCGCGAAAAAACTGAAATTGACTTTATTTGTAAAAAAAGGAATAGTGAAGGAAAGGTATGGTTTATAATGTGCCTCAGAAACTTTGAAGCGATAGATAATGGCGAAACAATAACAGTTGAAGAGTTCCAAAAGCTAAAGATTGGTACAATCGATGATTTAATGCGTAAAGCAGAGTCTGATTGGCAGGTTACACATAAGGGAAATATCTTTAAGGATATTTATATTATTGAAGAAAACGAAGGTAAATACAATAAATTCAAAGTGAAATGGATTGGTGTTTATGAGGATGAGTAATTATCGGATAAGGATTTCAACTTAATATTTTTTTGCATTGGACTGTAGATAAATTACTAATTTTATTAATATTGTACTAACAATACTACGTTATTATGGATAAGCTTATAAATAATTTTAGTTCAGGTCTGTTCTTATGGCAGCTATTTATGATCGTTCTGGCTGTTTTACTAATTGTTTTCTTAGTTAGACTGGGCAGGAAAATGCAAAGACATTATACTCAAAAGAAATAGCTTGTGAAGAGATTACTATTTTTCATGTTCTTATTACTATCTATTCCGGCTTTCAGCCAACCGGAAAAAGATGCTTTGCTTGCAAAAGATTCTGAATCAGTTCTTGAAAGATTAAAATTTATGCATTACCTCGATGAAGTAGGGATGGAATATTGGAAGATGGAGAATAATGAAATTCGTGAAACAAGTGATGAAACATTTCCGTATTATTTTTCAAGTAAGATCATTAAAAACAATCCTGCTTCTTCAATTGATATAAAAGAATACCTCGGGTTTAATTTCAAAGAATTTGTACCTATAACATGGAAGGATTTTCTCTACGCTGCTTATAATAAAAATATGCTGTCATTAATTGAGTTAACCGATAAATATGGGTATCTCTCTGCTGATAGGCTGAAAAAATACACAGCAGATGATAAAATAATGGATGGCAACGTCATATTTGCGGTACGTACTAATAAATATGACAAGCAGCTTAAAAAGATGCTTAAGCATGAGTGTAAACTGGGAAATATTTCTTTAAAGGAATATGAGAGTTTTAATTTTTTTTTACAAAGGAAAAATGCTTTGACAAAACAGGATATAGCAGAGCTGGAGAAGAATACTGGGAAGAAAGCTATCTTTGTTCATAAACAGTAGTTTATTTCGTTAACTCTAGCTGTCTTACTGCTTTTACAATTTTTTCTGATAAACTATTAAGCCATACCAGTTGTTCAATAACCAAGTGGGCTTCTTCCATTTTTAATCGAAACTCTTCCTCTTCGGTTACATGTACTTCACGAAGCTCACGTGCCCTGATGTTTTTTAATTCGGTAAAACGCATAGCAAGCTCTTCATTATTGGCAAGATGTGCCTCTTCTGCCTGAACATCCATGGTAAGCAATGCTATAGCGTGATCCAGGTTTTTAATTACGGTATTCACTACAACATTAAATGCCTCAGATGCTGTTGAGGTTTTATGCGACTGTGTATATGTGCCTAACGATGCCAGCGACGATAGTAGCGTGTGGTTAAGTACGGCAAGTTTATAAACCTGCTGCTGCTGTTTTTGTTTCGATTTTGGTTCCTGCACCATTCGCTGGTAAGACGACATCAGGTTGCCTATTTCTACAAACGCATTTTTTCTGGCAAGTCGGTAGGATGTAGTTACAGTGCCTTTTTTATTATAATACAGTGATATCTCTGTTAGGTAGTTTCTATTCGCTTCGATAGATTTTTTAATGAATACGGGAAGGTTCATGAATTCCCATGACGGCCATAGGAAATAATTAGCTATAAATGCAATAAGCGCACCCACAGCGGTATCTACTATTCTGTATTGAATAACATCATTAATATTTGGATTCAGCATACCATACACGAATACCACATATATGGTAACAAAAGTAGCTCCTATGCGGTAGTTAATTGCTGTAAATGTATAGCCCAAGATCATACACACAATGGCTAGTGTGCCTATAATAACGGGATGGTGTACAAAGCTCAAAACCGCAAAGGCAATAATGCCGCCGGTTATTGTACCAATAATCCTTTGGTAGGAGCGCTGTTTGGTTAATCCGTAACCCGGACGCATAATAACCACAATGGTAAGCAGTATCCAGTATACATTTTGGAGTGGAAAGATCAGCCCGATAACAAATCCCAAAGCGATAGACATCGTAAGACGAAGGGAATGCCTGAAAATCGTAGAGGAGAAACTAAGGTTTTCCTTTAAAATATGTACAGGATAATATTCCGGAGTAAGAAACTTTTCAAGGTCTTTATCTCTTTCTTTAATGTCTTTAAATTCTATGCTTGTAGTAAAAGCACGTTCTATAATATTGATCTTCTCAATTTGCTTTTCGGCATAGTGCAGCATATTCGACAGCATCCATACGCCTTCAGAGGCTGCTTCTTTACCCAGCTCATTTTCATATTCGGTTATGGCTTTTTCTAATGCTTCAACATCTTTTAAAAGCTGATGTTTTTTTACATATTTCTTTCGGTTCTCAATACTGTTCGAAATTTTCTTTAAAGCCGAGGCAAGGTTGTAAGCTAAGTTCTGGTAGGTAGTAAGAACCTTTGGGTGGGCACTAAACTTTTCATGCAGTTTGCTGTGATCAAAAGAAGCCGAAAGTGCCAATTCTAAGATCTCCATTAACGAAATGAATACCAATAGCATTTTACGGCTTCGGTTGGAGTTTTCGGCATGGGTACGGCTGCGTAATAGTACTTCTCTAATATTTTCGTGTGTAAGGTTTATTTCAACCTGCAGGTGAAGCTGTTTTTCTACAATACCTGCCCTGTCGGCATCAATATCCCAAAGGTCGCCGCGCAGTTTCATGTACTTAGCGGTAAGCTTCATGCATTCAGCCACCTGAAGCTCTGTATACCGGTGCGGACTCAGGTAGTTAAACGCTAACGATATCAGGGTATACATAAGTCCGCCCGATAATATATAGCTCGTGTAAATAAGAATATCCCAACCGGTATGCAGGTGTCCTGTGGCAAGCGCAATGGCTAAAAGTCCCGAGAACGAAACCATAGTGGCCCGCTGTCCGTAAACAGAGATCATAGAAAGGAAAAAGACCACTATAATAGTAGCCGGATAAAAGATCCACGGATAAGGGTGCAGTAGGTTCACCGCCATTATGCATCCCGCAACAATGAATGATGCGGTTACGAGTCCTTTAGTGCGGTGTACTAAATTACTAGGAATATCGGCAGGGTAGGTAAGAAGTGCACCCAGGGATATCGCAAAACCTATTTCGAACATTTCAAAATGAGAGAGGATAAGTACGGGTAGAGCGGCGGCTATGGTAACCATAACGGCCTTGGTAAAATTAGTATTGTCGGTGAAATTTCTTATCCTTTGCAGCATAAACGGAGACTTAGCTGTAAAGGTAGTAAATGCTAAAATCATTCTTTAGCTGGCTGAGTGAATTCTCACAAAATTTTAGCATTTGGCTTTGCCGTGGCAAATCATTTTTATTTACTATTTTTGCACCCTGAAAACGACAGTTTTACTGTATGTTGCCAAATTTTTAAAGCAATACGATTATGATATTACCAATTATAGGATATGGCGATCCTGTGTTAAGGAAAAAAGGAGAGGTTATCGCTAAAGATCATCCAAATTTGAAAGAGATTGTTGCCAACATGTATGATACTATGTATAATGCTTATGGTGTGGGGCTTGCTGCTCCACAGGTAGGTCTTTCATTACGCCTTTTTACTATAGATACTTCACCTTTTAGCGATGATGAAGACCTTTCTAAAGAAGAACAGGAGCTGTTAGCCAACTTTAAAAAGACATTTATTAATCCTGTAATGCTTAAAGAAGAAGGAGAAGAATGGGGTTTTAATGAAGGCTGTCTTAGTATTCCTGAAGTTCGTGAAGATGTATACCGTCATGAAAAGATCACGATCGAGTATTATGATGAAGATTTTAACAAACATACCGATGTATACGATGGTCTTATCGCCAGAGTTATCCAACATGAGTACGATCATATTGAGGGTGTGCTGTTTACCGATAAAATATCGTCATTAAAAAAACGTTTAATACAAAAGAAGCTGCAAAATATCATGGAGGGTAAAACAAGACCCGACTATAAAATGAAATTTATCGCCAAAAAAGGTAGATAATTTTTGTTTTTTAGCCCAAAGATTAGATATTTGCCTTCCTTTAAAAAATAGTAGAACAATGAGCATCGAGAAAATATTATCAATATCCGGAAAACCGGGACTATATGAATTAAAGCTGCAAACACGTACAGGTTTCGTAGCAGAATCTCTAATCGACGGTAAAAAAGTAACTGTTGGATTAAGGAGTAACGTTAGCCTTTTATCTGAAATATCTGTTTATACTTATGATGGCGAAGTGCGTCTTTCAGAAGTATTCCGTGCTATTGCAGAAAAAGAAGACAATGGACCATCGCTTTCTCATAAAGAGGATAACGCTAAACTGGAGTCATACTTTAGAGAAGTACTACCTGATTTTGATGAAGACAGGGTTTATCCATCAGATATGAAAAAGATCCTTAACTGGTACAGTATGCTTCAGGCAAAAGGATTGGTTTCTAAAGAGAAACCGGTTGCTGCTGAGGCTCCTGTTGCTGAAGAGGTTAAGACTGAAGAATAATAAAGTACGCCAATAATATTATCCTGCCTTTTGTTTTCAAACGGCAGGATTTTTTATTTTTACACAAAAAACAATGAATACACGACAACAACAGCTCGATGCCTTTGGCAGGTTATTGGATATAATGGATGATCTAAGGGAAAAATGCCCGTGGGATAAAAAGCAAACGCTTCAAACCCTGCGCCATCTTACCATTGAAGAAACCTATGAATTAGGTGATGCTATCTTGGATAACGACCTTCAGGAAGTTAAAAAAGAGTTGGGCGATATATTGCTGCACATTGTTTTTTATGCTAAAATAGGCAGTGAAACCGGAGATTTTGATATTGCAGATGTCGCAAATAACATCTGTGAAAAGCTTATTCACCGTCATCCGCATATTTATGGTGATGTTGTGGTTCAGGATGAAGAAGAAGTAAAACAAAACTGGGAAAAGCTAAAGCTTAAAGAAGGTAAAACGTCGGTGCTTGAAGGAGTGCCTAAGAGTTTACCTGCCCTTGTTAAAGCCAGCAGGATACAGGATAAGGCAAAAGGAGTAGGCTTCGATTGGGAAGAGCCGCATCAGGTTTGGGATAAAGTTCAGGAAGAAATTGAGGAATTTCAGGAAGAAGTGAAAATTGGCGATCAGGATAAAATGGAGTCAGAGTTTGGCGATGTATTATTCTCCATGATCAATTATGCACGTTTCCTTAATATCAACCCCGAAGATGCATTGGAGCGCACCAATAAAAAATTCATTAAACGGTTCATGTATCTTGAAAGCAAAGCTGGGGAGTTGGGTAAGCCATTAGCCGATATGACCTTGGCTGAAATGGATATTTTCTGGAATGAAGCAAAAAAACTATAGAACACCTTTACTACTATGAACAAATTCATGGCTCTGTTATTGTTTACGGGCATTTGTACTGCACAAAAAATTAGTGTTACCGAACAGCAATTACGAATAAATCCGGGAACTGTCGAAGAACTTTTTTACAGTTTTGCTGCACGAGATAAAATACTGCTTACTATAGAAGAGATAAGTGATAATACCATTGGTGAAGTCACTGTACTGGAATATCCGGATACCTATAAGTATAAAGGGTATGATGTGAAAAAAGAAAAGAACAGGGAATTTATAGCTAATAATAGATCGGTTTATAAGTTCAGGTTCAATAATACTTCAAAAGATGTTAGGGTATGTAATGTTAAAATTCAGCGTGTACCGACTTCTAAACAGACAGAAAATTTCAATACAGCTGTAAAATGGATCACAAAACAGGATACTACATGGAATTCGCTTACTAAAGATGTTGTTGTGGGCTATGACACATTAAGTGTGCAAAAAACCCGAAAGGCAGTAGTATTCGAGAAAAAATATGAAGAGGTAGTGATCGACAAAAGCCAGAGGGTAGATTCTAAAGCAACCCTTGGACAGAATAAAGCTAGTGTTGTCTTCATGCTGCCAATGAATTATGTAGCTAAAGATGAAACCAAAAAAGTTATAGCATGGGCTTACTGGGTAGGAGTAGGAGAAGAAAGTAATGAGTTCTGGAAACAAAACCGCAAGATCATTGTTGGGGCTGTGCAAGGCGCCACAACCCTATTTACATCGCCATTAGGCGGTATAGCTGCTGGTGCAATTACAAATCTTGTATTACCTACAAATGGTGAAGATGTAGAATATGCTCTTGTAAATGAGCAAAACAATAAGCTTTTCTTTCAGGATAAGACCTGCAAAATGCTGGACACAGGTAAAGGAGTTGCAGCCTATAAACGTTTTATAGATGCTAATATGCTTCAGGGGAAATTTTATATGGCGCTAACAAATGATAATTTTGTACAGCCAATAGATGTTAATGTAAAGATATCTGCGATCATAGAGCATATTAAATATAAAGATGAGAAATATATGGATAAGGTAATTACTCCGAGATATGAAAAAAAGATCGTAAAAGAACCTAAAATTATTTCAAGAATTATTCCTGTTCCGTTCGATCAAAAAATGCAATAGTATTATTTGATTTTTATGTAGTATATTTCTTTCTGCTGTAAAAAATAATAAAAACCCCAAATCTGTCCCGAAATTCCAGGCAGGTCTGGGGTTTTCTCGTTTTTTGTGTTAATTTTTTTTGAACTTTTTATAGTCAATTATCTTAAAATTAATATAAATTTTAACATAATTAAGGTTTATGTGTTTAATTTGTTAAATATTATGTTAACTTAAACTAAAACTTTATGATAAAAAAATTACTCAATTTATTGTGCATTATAATGGTACTGCCATTTTGCGCTGTAAATGCACAAAATTATCAGGCGTTTACTATAACATCCGGATACAATGCAGATGTTATAGCTAACGGTATTGGTCCATCTGCGTTGTCAACAACAATGGCTGTAGATAATGCTGATTTTAATTTCATGGCTAATAATTTTCAACTAACGGGTTCATCAACTGCGCCTGCTTATGCATTGCCTTCTACCGGATTAATTACTTCATTGGTAACACCGGGATTAAATTATCAGCTAGGTCCATTAACCGGACCTAATTCCTTAAGAATAGACACAACTACCAGTGGTACACTTGCTTTTTCTAGCCCTGTATCAGCGACTAAAGTATTCGTATTGATTACTTCAGGGAGCGGAATTTCAACTATAGATGCAGTAGTTAACTTTAGCGATGCTACATCACAGCCTCTTATTGCTGCAACTGTACCCGATTGGTTTTCAGGTACGGCACTGCCTACTGCGGCTTCAGGTTTCGGGCGTGTAAGCAGGCTTACTGATATATTGGAAAATCCTTCGGGTAATCCAAGGCTATATCAATTAACTATTGATATTCTTCCGGCAAATCAAACCAAACCAATAACAAGTATACAGTTTACAAAGACATCGACTGCAGAAGGTGTTGTTAATGTATTTGCTGTATCGGCCAATGTTTTGGGTACATGTCCTTCGCCATCATCAATAACTGTAGATCAAAGCAGTTTAGTAACAACGACAATTAACTGGACTGTTCCGGTAATAGTACCTGCTGGCGGATATGATTATTATTTATCAATACTAGCTACAGCACCTGTTGCAGCAACCACTCCTACAGGAAATGTTGCTGTACCCACAGTTGCATTAAACAGCCTTATTTTAGGAACACCTTATTATTTTTGGGTAAGGTCAAATTGCAGTCCTACAGATAAAGGACCATGGCAATTAAAGACATTCACACCTGGGCAGGTGTCTTATGTATATGCTGGAGGAGAAATTTCATCAATGTTTCAGGATGAGGATATAGAGCCTGTAACAGAAACATCTGTAACACCATGTCCTGGTTCGTTAACTGTAAACGTTCCTGCGGGTTACAAAATTGCATCTGTTGGAACGGCTTATACTATGACAACAGGTTCTGGTGCTTATCAGTCAGAACAAAGAAGTTTATTAAGATGTATAACAACAAATACATCCGAAGCAGCTATAATTACCGGACCTCCGGCTTTTGGAGGTACTGCTACTTATAACCGTACCGGATTGAATATAGCAAATAATGCTACAGGTGCTGTTCAGTTCGAATTAAGAGCATGGAGAGTATGGGGTGATTTTGAGGAAGATCAATGTGGTGTGATATATAATAAAGTAGATGCCGGAAGCTGGACAATTACAGTTACACTTGAATCGATTATTTGTGTGCCTCCCGCAGCTCCAACAGCAGCTGCTACTCAATCACTATGCGCAACGGCTACTGTAGCAAATTTAACAGCTACAGGAACAACGGGCGCAGTTATGCAATGGTATACAGCCCCAACAGGAGGTACTGCATTAGCAGTAACAACACCGTTGGCTGCCGGAAATTACTATGGCGCTCAAAAAATTGGTAACTGTGAGAGTTTAACAAGAACACCGGTAGCAGTAACTTTATTGGCAGCAACACCACTACCTGTAGCAGCTCCACAAGCATTTTGTTCTGGTGCTAATGTAACAAGTTTGCTTGCAACAGGAGTTACAGGCGGAACCTTCAAATGGTACACAGCTCTAACCGGTGGAACAGAATTGGCAGGAACTACACCGTTAGTAACAGGTAATTATTTTGTATCACAAACAGTAACAGGCTGCGAGAGTTTAAGAACGTCTGTAGTTGTAACAATAACTACAACGGCATTACCTGTAGCAGTTGCACAGGGACATTGTTTTGGGGCTACTGTGGCTAACTTAGTTGCTACAGCAGCTACGGGTGGAACATTAAAATGGTATGCAGTGTCAACAGGCGGTACAGAGCTGACGCCTACTACAGCATTAGCTTCAGGTAATTATTATGTGTCTCAAACTATAACAGCTTGCGAAAGTGTAAGAGTACTGGTAGTGGTAACTATAACTACACCTACACTGCCTACAGCGAATACCCAGACACATTGTTCAGGTGCTACCGTGGCAAATTTAACTGCTACAGGTACTACAGGCGCAACGTTTAAATGGTATACTGCTCTTACTGGCGGTACAGAACTGGTAGCAACAACACCATTAATAGCAGGCAATTATTTTGTGTCTCAAACTGTAAATGGATGTGAAAGTTTAAGAGTATCGGTGGCGGTAACGGTAACTATAACGGCATTGCCAACTGCTACTGCTCAAACCCATTGTTCTGGTGCTACAGTAGCAAATTTAACTGTTACAGGTACTACAGGGGCAACGTTTAAATGGTATGCAGCTTTAACAGGTGGAACAGCACTACCAGCAACTACGCCATTAACTGCAGGTACTTATTTTGTATCTCAGACAGTAAGTGGCTGTGAAAGTTTACGACTTCCTGTGATAGTAACGGTAAATGCAACTGCATTACCAACAGTTAATACTCAAATATATTGTGCTGGGGCTACCGTCGCAAACTTAGTTGCAACAGGAGAGACGGGTGCAGCATTTAAATGGTACACAGCTTTAACCGGTGGAACAGAATTGGCAGGAACTACACCGTTAGTAACAGGTAATTATTTTGTATCGCAAACAGTAAACGGATGTGAAAGTGCAAGAAAAATTGCTGTAGTAACGATTGCAGCTTCTGTAAATGCACCTGCTGCAGTAAATCAGGCGGTGTGTTCAGGTAGTTCAGTGGGCAGTCTGGCTGTTACTGGAGAAACCGGAGCAACATTCAACTGGTATTCGGCGCCAGCCGGAGGTACTGCACTAACAGTAGGCACTTCAGTTGTAGACGGAACTTATTATGTATCACAAACTATAGGAACTTGCGAAAGTATCAGGATTCCGGTTATTGTAACGATTACCGTTGTAACCGATGTTATAGTGCTTGAAGAATATTCATATTGTGGAGATGCTACAATAGCAGATATCACTATTGATGGTGTTATGACAGGAGCTACTGTTAAGTGGTATTCAGGAGGAGATGAATTACTTACTCCGGATACAGTGCTTGTAAGTGGTACTTATTTTGTTACACAGTCTATAGGTTTATGTGAAAGCGCTATGACCGAAGTTGTAGTGGTGGTTAACCCAATTCCAAATAGTCCTGAAGGAGAAACGCAACAGGATTTTGAAGAAGGTGAAACAATTGCAGCTCTTGATATCGAAACCATTACGGGCGCAGTTGTGTCATGGTATATACTTGACGAAGACGTATATGTAAGTGTACCGGTTGGTACAGTGCTTGAAGATGGTGTAACGTATTATGTTAAACAAGTAGTTGGTACATGCGAAAGTGAAATGCTTGCAGTTACTGCAAATGCAGTTTTAGGCAGATCATCTTTTGATGTAAAAAGCCTAATGGTATATCCAAACCCGGCTGTTGATGTACTTACTGTGTCAGGTAAGACAGATCTTTCTGAAATTGTAGTTAGTAATTTACTAGGGCAGGAGGTTATACGCCAAAAAGTAAATGGTAATTCTACACAAATTAATATCTCAGGATTATCGCAGGCAAGTTATATACTACAGGTGTATACTGCAGAGGGAGCATCAGCTTCTATTAAAATAGTCAAACAGTAACATAAATAGTTTTTAGTTTTTAGATAAAGGGTCTGGCTTATGCCGGCCCTTTATTTTTATAGTTATGCCTAAAATAAAGGCATAAAAAAACCATCCGTTAGGATGGTTTTTCATTTAATCAGGGTGTTTTATTGTTGCTTAAGGCTTCTGATCTGCTTAAGCTTTTCTTTCCATGTTTTAAGTTCTTCTTTGTGACGCTCAATGGTTTTAAGTACTTCTTTTACAAAAGGATTATCGCCTTTAGCATTCGAGATAAACTGGATGTTATTTTCCAGCTGGAAGATCTCTCCCTGTACTTCATCAATCTTACGCATAATGAATAACTGTTCGTTTTCCAGTCTGCGGGTATCATCACCTTCGGCAAGCTGGCCAAGACGGTTATTGAATTTAACCATATCGGTTTCCTTTTTAGAAAGGCTTAGCTTGTCAAAAAGGGCATCAAGAATCTTGTTGAATTTACCCTCGATATGTCTTCTTGCTTGCGGTACACGTCCAAAACTTTTCCAGTTTTCTATATGCTTTTTGATGGCATCAAGATCGGTCCTGTGGTCACCTGTAAGTTCAAATTCTTTAAGGTTATCAAGGTATTCTTTTTTCTTTTCAAAGGCATCAATCTCTTCTTTGTTAGCTTCGTTGCGCTGTGCATGTAGTCTGTCAAAGAAATGGTTACAGGCACCTTTAAAATCTTTCCAAACACTATCGGAATATTTTCTAGGTACATGACCAATTTTTTTCCACTCTTCCTGTATTTGTTTCATTACGGCAGTGGTGCCTTCAAAATCTTCACTTTCCTGTAAAGATCTTGCTTTCTCAACTAAAGCCTGTTTTTTATTCAGGTTATCCTGTTGGTCTTTTTTAATGTCTTTGTAAAAAGAGTTCTTTACGGTATTAAAGTTCCTTACAGCAGCTTTAAAAGCAGCCCAGGTGTCTTCATTTACCTCTAGTGGCACTTTACCAGCTTTAAAGAATTGCTCTCTTAATGCTTCGATACGGTCTATTTGACCCTGCCATGCGTTATGAGCTGTTATTTTCTCTTCAGCGATAGCATTTATGCCGGCAATGATTTCTTTCTTTTTAGCAAGATTTTCTTCTTCAAGTTCTCTGCTTTTAGCCACTAAGCCTTCACGTTTGTCGTGCAGCTGTTTTGTAAGCTCGCTAAAACGATTCCATATCTCCTCACGGTGATCTCTGGATACAGGGCCTATTTCTTCTTTCCAGATTTTGTGCAGTGCCTGCAATTCGCGGAAAGCTTTATTGATATCTTCTTCTTTTACAAGCTCTTCTACGCGGGCAATAATTTTTTGTTTTTGCTCCAGGTTATGTTTAAAGTCCATATCTCTGGCCTCTCTGTCAAGGTGCAGGTGGTCATAAAAACGCTCTATATGGAAGTGGAAGTTGTTCCAAACGTGGTTGTATTTGTCGCGAGGAATTGGTCCGGCGTTTTTCCAACGATCACGAAGATCACTCACATGCTTAAGAGCATCTTTCATGTTTTCACCGCCATCTGTAAGTCCTTTCAGCTCTTCAATAATGGCAAGCCTGTTTTCAAGGTTACCTTTTAAATCTGTCTGAAGCTTTTTAAAATGACTGTTTTTTCTGTCTCTGTATTGGTTATACAGTGTGTCAAATTTTCCTTTAAGAGGGAAGTGGTATTCAAAGTCAGTAGTGTCACCATTGTTATCATGGCTGTACTCATCTTTTTTCTCCTCAATAAAGTGATTGTATTTAGAGTAGAATTCTTTTTTTATTTCTTCAACGTGGTCCTTAACCGACATCACTTTTTCATTACCTACATGTTTCTCAAGTTCAGCTGTAAGCTCTTCCATGGATAACTCTTCGTAGTTTTGCATAGGGATATCATGCCTTTCTAAAAGGGAATCGTCTTCACCTTCTTCAGCATTAGTCTCAGCAATAGCTTCAACAGCAGATAATTGTTTGTCTTCTACTGCAGGAGCAGCAGTTTCTGCGGCAACTTCAGGCTCGTCAGCTACTTTAGCCGCTTCAAGTAGTTCTTTTGGCGCAAAAGGCAGCTGCCCTTCGGTTTCATGAACAACAGGAACCTCGTCGTTTTCAACATTGTTGTTTTCAGGTGAATAGTCGGTCTGTACAGTACCATTCACTTGATTTACTTGCTCTCCATCTGCGTCATGCAGGTTATCATTCTTTTCTTCTAACATTGTAAAATGCTTAAGGGATTAATAGCTTAATTGTCGAAAGATACTAAAGACAGTTTAAAATTCAAAGAAAAACATGAATTTCTAAAGTTTAAGTTATATTTTTTTAAATTTAAATAATAATTTTAGGATTGACTGAATACTTATTACCTATTCCAAATTTCCCATGCTTTCTCGGCCTGGTGCACTAGCATTTCATAACCATTCTTTATAACAGCACCTTTTTCTGAAGCACGTTTTAAAAACTCGGTCTTTACCGGATTGTAAACCAAATCAAAAGCGATGTGTTTACTGGTAAATAAATCATAGTTTATAGGTGGGCATTCTTCAACATCGGGAAATGTACCTAGTGGGGTAGTATTAATTATGATCTGGTATTCATTGAAAACTTCTTCATTAAGTGAATTGTATGCATAGATGGTTTCATTGCTGGTGCGTGAAACAAAATCATATTCAATGTTCATTTTGCGCAGGGCATAGGCAACAGCTTTAGATGCGCCTCCTGTGCCCAGTATTAATGCTTTTGTATGATGTGATTTCAGGAGAGGCTTCAGGGCTTTTTTAAAACCATAATGATCTGTATTATATCCTTTAAGCCCTTTCTTTGTAATAGCAATGGTGTTAACAGCTCCTATTATAGCAGCAGTTTTAGACACCTTATCTAATAGTGGAATAACCGTTTCTTTGTACGGAATAGTAATATTAAGCCCTTTAAGCCTTTTTGTATCTTCAATAAGTACAGGAAGCTGTTGTATATCTACAATGTCAAAATTGGTGTACATGTAACCGTCTAATCCTTCTTCTCTGAATTTTTTATTAAAATAGGCAGCAGAAAAAGAGTAGCTTATATTGTGGCCTACGAGCCCGAATGCTTTTGGTTTCAAATTAGTAAGGAATTAAAGATAAAGACATTTTTGTACTTACAGACCTGGTTTGTTCAAATGTTGGTGACCATTTTGGCTTCTGCATAATTACTATGGTAACGTCTTTTTTATGTTTTTTATTTTCTGAGTTCGCTCTATTTATATCAGAAACCCTGCCATTTTTATAATAATGAATATTATAAAAAAGGGGAAGAGATTTCATTGTTTTTTTAAAAGAACCGAGATTTAAATTTTCGTAAAGCAATTTATGAAAATTAGTTTTACCTCCTGGAAATTCTTAATCCCTATCAGAAACATTTAAAGATATTGTTTCATGCTCATGTGTATTGCTAAACAAGTGGCTGAGCAGTAATATTATATATTTAGCATACTTCCTGAATTATAAAAAATAAAAAAAACCTGATTAGGTTTGTGTTCCAATCAGGTTTTCAAAATAAATTAAAATGTATTATTTCTTTTTCTTATGCTTTGCTATTGCATCCTGCACGGTTTCTGAGTACCATATAGCAGGGAAATATTCTTCAATCAGCGTATGATGTTTAAAGCCCAATCGTAGTCCGTTGCTAAGGTGAAATACTGCTTTATCTGTTTCCTGCTGCATGAAATATAGCCCCGATAAACGGTATTCGATTTCATACTCATCAGTAAAATATTCAGATGCCTGCAGCAATGTAGTAATGGCGGTATCATACTCGCCAAGAACTACAAGTGTATCGGTCCAAAACAACCAGGTGTCTAACTGGTAATCACCAAACTCTACAGCTTTTCGGTAGCCTTCTTCAGCTTCTTCGTGAAAGCTCAGTGCTTTGTTTATAATGGCATAACGTTTCCAGTACAATTTATTCTCGTTGTCAATACCAATGGCTTTATTTACATAATACAGCGCTTTTTGGTGGTTTTTACGACGAATGTAAAAGTCGGTAATAGCTATCCATGCTTTGTCTAATAACGGGTCTTCATGAACCGTCTTTAGATAGAACTTAAGTGCCTCTTCAAAATTGTTTAAACGCTCATGGCATTTACCCACGCGCAATAACGCAAAAGAAGTAGGGTCATCAAGTTCCATTGTTGTTGTGTAACACTCGATAGCTTCTTCGTAGCGTTTTAATTTCTCAAGGGTTTTCGCTTTTTCAAGGAATGCTCCCAGGAAACTATCATCAATAAGAGTAGCATAATCAAATGCACGCAATGCACCTTCATAATCTTTTATGGCATAATGCTGCCTTCCTAACTGGTGCCATGCCACCTCACTGTAAGGATTCTTGTCAATAAATGTATTTAAAAACTCTACAGCCTCAAGGTTTTGGTCAAGGAAATCAAAACAATACACTACGTTATATAGTGCAGAGTGATCTTCAGTATCCTCTTCCAGGCATTTAATAAAATTATCCCTGGCCAGCTCTAAGTTATCCATAAACAGGTATTCCATACCTATAAGCGAATAAACATCGGCAAAGTCATCGGTGTATTTTAGAGCAATCTTTAAAAGTTCAACCGCTTTTTCGTGCTGGTCTCTCTTAGAGTAAATATTAGCCTTCTGGATGTAAATTTCTTCGTTAGTAGGCTCTATAGCATATAAGTCATTCAATAATCGTTCTGCTAGGTCAAGCTTATCGTCAAAAACTAAAAGCTCAACTTGTACTAATTTTAAGCCTGTGGATCTGGGATGCTGTTCCAGACCGAGTTTTAAGGCCTTTTTAGCTAAATTTATTTTTCCGGTGTCGAGATAATGAAGAATAATGTCCTCAAACTCTTCGGAGTCAAAGAATAAAACTTTGTTGGTTTTCAACATCGATTCAAACTTTGATAAGGATAAACTGTGATCTTCTTCTTCTTGGCTCAAATTCATATTCCTGATGTTTAAAATTATCCTTCTTAAAGTTACGAAATGTAAAGGTTAGAAAGAAATAATTTAGATTTGTTTTGAACAATTTAATTAACAAATTTTGACGCTAATTTTCCTATTGTTCAGCAAGGATCTCGTTCATAACTTCAATAATAATGCCACATCCTTCTTTAATCTCATCTTCTGAGATTGTTAGGGGAGGAGTTATCCTTATAGCACAGCCTTCAAACAGCAGCCAGAACAAAATAAGTCCTTTTTCCTGGCAGCGTAATATTACTTTATCTGTAATATCGGCTCTTTCAGTCATAGCAGCAAGCATAAGGCCTATGCCGCGTACTTCTTTAATTAATGGGTGCACTAAAAGTGTTCTGAATAATTTTTCTTTTTTCAGTGCCTGCGCCATTATGTCAGTCTCAACCAGCTCCTGCAATGTAGCTAAACATGCAGCAGCGATAACAGGGTGTCCGCCAAAAGTGGTTATATGGCCTAGTTTTGGGTCGTGGCTTAATAAATCCATCATTTCAGCCGATGCAGTAAAGGCACCTACCGGCATTCCGCCACCCATACCTTTACCCATAACAACTACGTCAGGAACTACATTATAGTTTTCAAAACCAAATAGTTTTCCTGTACGGCCAAATCCAGGTTGTATCTCATCCAGTATCATTACAGCTCCTACTTCGTCACAACGCTGTCTCACTTTTTTAAGAAATTCGTTGTGAGGCTGTATAAAACCGGCTCCGCCCTGAATGGTTTCCAGTATAATTCCGGCAGTTTTTGTCGTTATCTTTAAAAGATCTTCTTCGTTATTGAATGTAATAAAATCGACATCGGGTATTAGCGGTCGGAAGATTTGCTTACGCTCTTCATGTCCCATTACACTCATAGACCCCATCGTATTACCATGATAAGCACTAAAACACGAAATGAGCTGGCTTCTTCCTGTAACCCTTCGTGCTAGTTTTAAGGCACCCTCTGTAGCTTCTGTACCCGAATTGGTAAGATAAGTTTTGTTTAATTGAGCAGGCATGTTCATAGCAAGCAATTTACATAGTTCCGTTGCCGGATGCTGTGCATACTCACCATATACCATAACGTGCGAATATTTATTCAACTGGTCTATTATGGCACCGTTTACTCTTGGATGCTGGTGACCAAGGCTTGCTGCCGAAACTCCGGCTACAAAGTCAAGGTAAGACTTGTTGTTTGTGTCGTATATATAAGAACCCTTAGCATGAGAAACTTCCATTCCTAATGGGTAAGGAGAAGTTTGTGCCTGGTACTTTAAAAAATCATTGATCATTGTAATGTAATTTATGCGTGTGGCCGTATTGGGGCTGTTTGATTGCTGATATTACTCAGCTTTTACCGGAGCTTTTTTAGGTTTTGGCTTCGGATTGTTTTTGTCATAATTCAGCGTTTCTTTCGAAGGCGTCATAGGAGTGTCTACTTTGTCCTTATTCTTATCGCTATCTTTTACTATTTTATCGTGTATTTCCTGCTCTTCAGGCGGAAATATATCATCTTTGGTTTTTATTATTTCATCACCCCGCCATATGAAGCCCCGTAGTTTTCTAACATTCTGAGGTAATTCCGCATCAGGGTATATCTGGCTTTCGGTCTTTTTAAAAAGAGTAGCCGATGTGATCTGGTTGTCTTTTAATTCAAGGTGAATCCTGCTGCCTACACCTTTGTCTATTCCAAATAACACCTCTTTATCATACATGTAAAAGATCTTCTCGGCATTACCTATCAGGTCTACCTGGTAGAGTTTATTATCCCGGAATTTACCATAGAGGTTTTTACCCTTTATCTGATTGTACCCGGTTCCGAGTGTGTCCTTCTGAATAATAAAAGCATTACTGAGCACCTTAAGGGAGTCGATTTGTTCTGTTTTACTATTAGATATAATATGAATTACATCTCCGGTAAGCTGGCTGTCGCCATTCCATACTACCGGACGTTTTATTAGCTGTGTGAGCCCCCTTGCTTCATCCGAATGAATAGAGTCACATTTACCACTCATGTCGGTTTTATAAAATCGGGCATTGTTATAACCTCTCATAATCCTGCTGCCGGGTTTTCCTGTAACCACAAGACGTTTTGCATGGGTGTATAAAGAGTCATTCTCTACCTGTGTAACAGCCAGAGCTCTTTTTTCTATAAATAAAGAATCCTTCATTTTATATACTTCAGCATAATGCCCCATTACCTTAAATTTGTTTACAGTATCGGTAACGCTTACATTCCGTGTTGCCGATGAAAACTGTTTGTTCCGGTCATAATAAAGACTATCGCCCTTAATGATCTGGGTGTCCTGTTTTATATAGGATTTAGTTAGTAAATGAGCTAAATTTTTCTTGGTGTCGTAAAATCCTTTTTCGGTATAGATAAAACTGTCTTTTCCTGTAATGGTTGTTGGTCCAAAAACATACGAATGCCCAGAATTGGTGTAATAGTCCAAATGATTGGTCTTCATTACATATTTAGGATTCGTAAGTGTAACAGCGGTAAGGAACTGGTATTTTTTCTGCGCAATAAAAAAGCGTCCGGATTTGCTTTTTAAGGTATTTTCACCACTCACAATTGTACCATAAGAATTGTAATAGGCCTGCTGAGTATTTCGGTCTAAATTAATAGTATCGGTCACAAGGCTCATTTCCGGCGAACGCATGTTAACGTTACCGGTTGCATAGGCAAATTTCTTATCACCATTATATTCTGCATAACGGCTGTCCATAAATAAGGTGTCTCCCTGGTTAATTTTTACATTACCAAATAACTTAATATAGTTTTCATCAATAAACTGATAAGCCTTATTGCAGGTTATAATAGCTCCGTCATGGTTTACCCTTACATTGCCTATTAATACAACAGCGCCGGGAATTTCCGTTTGGTTATGATCTGTAAAATCAGCATATTCTAAAATAATCTTCTTTTTTTCCTGGGCTATAGAGAAATGGCTCCAAAAGAAGCTGAAGGATATAAATAAGAAAAATAGTTTTTTCAAGGTCTAAAAATTTGGGACAAATTTACGCAAATTATATAACAATAATCAGGACTCATCTATCGAAGATTAAAACGTTAAAATGGGTTTGAAAATTATATGAAAAGGTTGTTCTTTTGATCAATTTTAATATTTTAACTATATAGTTTCATTGGTCATTCGCATTGCAGAGAAATATTCTATTTTAATATGAACCAGTTCTTTTTTAATTTTTACAGCTATTTCATTTCCTTCCCGGTCAAGTTCATTACCTATATTGAGGTCGTTAAATCCGTTATGATGTGCGTCTTTGTATTTTGATAACCATATAATAATCTGATTTACTATATCGTCGCTTAATTTTAGGTCTTTTGGGTTTAAATATCCTGCTTTATATTTATCTCTAATTCCTGTTCCACCCAGATAACCATCAACTATTAAATATTTCATGTACTATTTATTATTTGTTAGGATTATGGTAGCATAAACACAGATAGATATATGAAAAAGGCCATTCTTTCGAACGGCCTTTTAAAAATTATTTCATTATCGTCTGAGTCCTGTCCGGACCTACCGAAACTACTTTGATAGGCACTTCAAGTTCTCTTTCAATAAACTCAATGTATTCTTTTAATTCAGCAGGAAGCTGATCGTAAGTTGTCATTCCTGTAAGGTCTGCAGCCCATCCTTTTTTCTCAACAAAAACAGGAGTTACATTTTCCGGTTCAATGTTGTAAGGAAGGTAATCTGTTTGTTTTCCTTTGTATTCGTATGCAGTACATATTTTCAGGGTATCAAAACCAGAAAGTACGTCACCTTTCATCATGTAAAGAGCAGTAACTCCGTTTACCTGTACAGCATATTTCAATGCTACAAGATCTAACCATCCGCAACGTCTTGCTCTGCCTGTTACAGATCCAAATTCGTTACCTACGCGTGCCATTGTAGCACCGTCTTCATCAAAAAGTTCAGTAGGGAATGGTCCGCTGCCCACACGTGTAGTGTAAGCTTTAAAGATACCAAATACATCTTTCACTTTGTTTGGAGCAATACCAAGACCTGTACATGCACCTGCAGCAGTAGTGTTAGATGATGTTACAAACGGGTATGTACCAAAATCGATATCAAGTAAAGAACCCTGTGCGCCTTCGGCAAGGATCGTTTTACCTTCTTTCATTGCTTTGTTAAGATATTCTTCGCTATCAATAAAAGTTAATTTTTTCAATTCTTCTATTGCAGTGAAAAATTCTGTTTCAAGTTCAGCAAGATCATATTCAAGATCTACGTTGTAGAAATCGATCATTGACTGGTGCTTGTCAGCGAGAGCACGATAGCGCTCTTTAAAATCAACAAGTTCGATATCGCCTACGCGGATACCGTTTCTGCCGGTTTTGTCCATATATGTTGGGCCAATACCTTTAAGTGTTGAGCCTATTTTCGCTTTACCTTTAGAAGCCTCAGAAGCTGCGTCTAATAAACGGTGAGTTGGCAGGATAAGGTGCGCTTTTCTAGATATAAAAAGACGTGATACAATATCAATGTTGAATTTTTCCAGTCCTTCAAGCTCTTTTACAAAAACTACAGGGTCAATAACTACACCATTACCAATGATGTTTACTGATTTTTCATGGAAAATTCCGGAAGGAATTGTTCTTAGAACGTGTTTAATACCATCAAATTCCAGTGTGTGACCAGCGTTAGGTCCGCCCTGGAAACGGGCAATAATATCATATTTAGAGGTGAGTACGTCAACGATCTTTCCTTTGCCTTCGTCGCCCCACTGTAATCCAAGCAGCAAATCTACGGTCATTCCTTTATTATTTATTATATTGAAATTATTGTTTTTTCGTGTAATCTTTAAAAATAAAAACCAATCCTTATTCAGGGTTGGTTTGTCGTTGCTTTAAAACGATCCCTTATATTAATTTTCAGCAGCAGGCTGTTCAGCGATGGGCTGATCGGCTGCAGGCTGTTTTTTATGGCCGTAAAGGTATAAAGAATGGTTATGAATTTCAATACCAAATATTTCTTCTATCGTTTTTTTGATAGTTTGTATTCTTGGGTCACAAAATTCTATAACTTCTCCAGTATCGGTCATAATAATGTGATCATGCTGCTTATCAAAATAAGATTTTTCATAATGCGACTGGTTCTGTCCAAACTGGTGTCTTCTTACCAGATTACTTTCCAATAGCAGCTCTATCGTGTTGTAAAGCGTTGCACGGCTCACACGATAGTTTTTGTTCTTCATTTTTATGTACAGCGATTCTATGTCAAAATGATCCTGAGCATTGTAAATTTCCTGAAGTATAGCATAGCGTTCAGGTGTTTTCCTGTGTCCCTTCTGTTCAAGGAATTTGGTGAAAACATTTTTTACAATGTCCTGGTTTTTATTATTTTCCATTGGTTTTTGTATCGATAGGGCAAAGATAATCTAATTTTCGTGAAGTGAAAGTATTAAACTTAATTGTTGTAGATACGTGTTACTTTATCTATACCCTCAATTTTTTTAATGTTGTCTATAAGTTTTTTAAGAATAGTGTTGTTTTGTACTACTACAGTTACCTGTCCGTTAAATATACCCGCATTACCACTAAGGGAAATACTTTGAATGTTTACGTGCATATTGTTCGAAATAACCTTAGTAAGTTCGTTAGTAAGGCCTAAAATGTCCATACCCGTAATTTTAAGTGTGGCCTTAAATTCTTCCTGTGAAGAATCAATCCACTTGGCCTGCATAATGCGATATGCATAATTAGACTGTAATCTAATGGCATTGGGGCAATCTTTTTTATGTACTTTGATCCCTTCATTAATGGTAATGAATCCAAAGACATCGTCTCCCGGTATAGGGTTACAGCAGCTGGAAAGTTTATAATCCAGTTTATCTTCATTTTTACCAAAAACCAAAAGGTCATAGTTACGGCTTATCTCTTCTTTATGAATTTGTTCCTGAGGCACACTAGGCGTACGCTTCATTTTATTCTTAAAGAAGTTCATAAATGTATTGCTCTTTAAGGCGGCGAAGTCCTTAAGCTGCTGATTGTCTATAGTCCCTACACCCACACGATAAAACAGGTCAAGACTGGTTTTTAACTTAAAATAATTTACCAGTTCGTTAACCGTATTTTCATTAAGTATGATTTTTAAATGGCGCAGTTTACGGGTAAGTAGTTCTTTACCGTCTTCAGCTATTTTTTTGGTACTTTCATTAAGTACGTTCTTGATTTTGTTTTTAGCACGCGATGTAGTAACATAATCTAACCAGTGCGGAGTTGGTTTTTGGTTGAGCGATGTAATTACCTCTACCTGATCACCACTATTAAGTACATGGTTAAGCGGTACTAATTTTCCGTTTACGCGCGTTCCTCTCGTGTGAATACCTATTTCTGAGTGGATACTGAAAGCAAAATCCAGTGAAGTAGCACCTTTGGGCAGAGATTTTATTTCGCCTTTTGGAGTAAAGACATAAATTTCCTTAGCATAAAGATTCAGTTTAAAGTCCTCTACAAAGTCAACCGCATTCGCGGATGAATTCTCGAGTGCTTCTTTAAGCAGGTTTAGCCAGGTTTCAAGACCATGTTCTTCGGTATTAGCACCCTGTTTGTATTTGTAATGGGCAGCATAGCCTTTTTCAGCAACTTCATCCATACGCTCACTACGCACCTGTATTTCTACCCATCGGCCTTTCGGTCCCATAACAGTAATGTGAAGGGCTTCATACCCTGTAGATTTAGGTGACGATATCCAGTCCCTAAGCCTGCTTGGACTGGGACGGTAATGATCGGTTACTATAGAGTATATTTTCCAGGCAACAAATTTTTCTTCGTGCTGGTCCGATTTATAAATAATACGCAGCGCAAACTTATCGTACACTTCGTCAAAGGTTACCCCTTGAGCAAGCATCTTTCTGCGAATGGAGTAAATCGATTTTGGACGGCCTTTTATTACATAGTCAATTCCTTCAACATCCAGAGAAGCTTTCAAAACATCCGATATTGATTTTATGTAAGCATCCTGTTCTTCTTTGGTCTCTTTCATTTTGCTCACAATGTCATTGTACACTGCGGGCTCTGTATATTTTAGTCCAAGGTCTTCCAGTTCGTTTTTAATGTTGTATAAACCTAAACGGTGTGCAAGAGGAGCATAAATATACAATGTTTCCGATGCAATTTTTGCCTGCTTGTAATCGGCCATCGATTCCATAGTCTGCATATTATGCAGCCTGTCGGCGATCTTGATAAGAATAACCCTTACATCATCATTCAGCGTAAGCAGCATCTTTCTAAAGTTCTCTGCCTGCATCGACATCTCCTGATCGGTCTTTACCTGTGCAATTTTGGTAAGGCCTTCCACGATCTGTGCAATTTTTGGATTAAACATCTTTTCGATGTCAGCCACAGTGATATCAGTATCTTCAACTACATCATGCAGTAGGGCAGAGGCAATAGATGTTGCTCCAAGTCCAATTTCTGAGGCTACAATTTTAGCTACAGCAATAGGGTGGAAGATATAAGCTTCGCCCGATTTTCTTCGCTGGTCTTTGTGTGCGTCCACTGCAACGTCAAAAGCTTTTCGAATTAGCTTTTTATCGTCTTCAGAAAGTGTTTGGTAACTAATACGGAGTAATTCCTTATATTCTTTAGCAATAGCTTTATTTTCCTGTTCTATATCAATTTCTATCATAGTCATGTATCAATAGCCTTAAAATTAATGATAATTTTTATCAATTGCAAGTGCCATGATAGTATTATTCTATGGTTGTATAGGTAATTTACCGGAAGGGTAGACTGTTAGATAGTTAGCCATAAACTTTAAATTTATCCTCTTTCAATAAAGAGATTATTTACAGTATTTTTCGAGTAGTTTTTTTTCTGCGCCAAGCTTTACAGCTATGTTATAAGCTAAGGATGCAAAAGGAGTCAGCAGGTAAAAAAAAGTGTTTTTTATATGGGTATCTCCCCATTTAAGTAATATTGCTGCATGAAAGGGATGTAAAGGCACCATGCCTTTGGTTGTTTTACCATCGTTTACCAGTCCAAAGAGAACTTTAATGAAATTTTCAAAACCGGGCTGCCCGTCACGGAGTATGATCCTGAAAACAATAGGCTCATTACCATCATTAAAAAAGCGGTGTTCAATTCCTATAGGTACCAACCTGCTTTCTCCAGGTTCAAGGTAGACTATGTCTTTTTCATACCTAAGGCCAAGCCT
Organism: Flavobacterium cerinum; assembly: GCF_004028155.1. Taxonomy (GTDB): domain Bacteria; phylum Bacteroidota; class Bacteroidia; order Flavobacteriales; family Flavobacteriaceae; genus Flavobacterium; species Flavobacterium cerinum. Next base: position 65,004 of record NZ_SBII01000014.1, read on the forward strand.
GCCGTTTACAGCAAAAAACTCTTCGGTAAAACGGGTATGGTAATGCACCGGATTCCCACCACCCGGCATAAGGCTGACTTCTAAGAGCGAGTACTCACCGTTAGTGTCGGCAGAAGTTTCCAGTATTTTGGTATACTCACCGTTTAAAGGATTATAGTATGTTTTAATTTGCTTCATTTAGCACGGGAAAAAGCACTCTATAGATTTTAAGTAACCATTTTTAAAAGTAAAACGCCATTCGCTGTCGTCCAGTTGGTCAGACGAGCCTAATAAGATGTATTTATAAGGTTCATTTTTCCCACTTTCTGTTTCTTTTACAGTGTTAGGAAAAAGTGCTTTAAGATCACTTAATCGTGTTGATGCATCAAACCGCTGCCCTTTATAGGTAAAATACAATCCTGTTTTTTTACTAAATGTTATCTGCCTGAAATTCATGATTCCATTATCCAGTTCATATTGTAGGTTTTTATAGTAATAGTACTGAAAGTTACTGCTTTCATCAGTTCCGCAAATGTTCTCATAATCCGGTGTGACAATACTATCGGCTTTTTTGTATACCTTTTCAAAATCTCTTTTATTGATTGTAAGGGAGAGTTTATCATTTATGGTCGCATCATCCCAGGTTATAGATTCGCTGGTTTGCGCAAATAGGGCAGCCGGTACTAATAATAGTAAATAAAGAAATTTCATTAAGATAATAGTTTTAAAATCCTCGCTGCCTTTTTGCTTCAAAGATCAATATAGCAGCAGCGACAGATACATTCATAGAATCGATCTCACCCTGCATAGGGATAATAATATTTTTTGTAGCAGCATCACGCCATTCCTGTGTTAATCCTGTAGCTTCAGTACCTACAACAAGTGCTGTTGGTGTAGTGTAATCCTGAGTATGATAGGAAGTTGAGTCCTGTAAAGTAGCACAGTAAATGGTAATATTTTTGGATTTAAGATAAGCTATAACCTCTTCTGTTGTTCCGGTTGCTATATTATTGGTAAATAAACAGCCTACGCTGGAACGCACAATGTTAGGGTTGTACATATCACTTTTTGGATTAGCGATAATTACAGCATCAAGATTTGCTGCATCGGCAGTGCGCAGTAATGCACCAAGATTCCCCGGTTTTTCAGGAGCTTCGGCAACTAAGAGTAAAGGATTGTCTCCCAGTTGTAAATCAGCTAATTCAAGGCTTTTGCTTTTAGCAATTGCAATTACACCTTCGGTAGTATCACGGTAAGCCAGTTTTTGATAAACTTCACGGCTTATCTCTATGATTTCAATCTGTCTTCCGGCCAAATTTTTCACTTCTGTTTCGGTAAGCATATCCGGAAGAAACAATATTGTTTCTATCTCATAACCACCTTTTCTCGCCAGTTGTATTTCACGTTGTCCCTCAATAAGAAAAGTACCGCTCAGGCGCCTTGCCTTTGCTTTTTCCTGTAACTGTACCAGTGATTTTATAAAAGGGTTTTGGGCGCTGGTTATCTGTTTCAATGCTCGATGTTTTTTGGTAATTATTATACAAATTTACAATGTTACTATGCACTGCAAACTATTTACCGTTATATTTTGTCTGCTCTGCCATTATTTCTGCTTTAAGAGCATCATAATTTTTAGTGGTTTCAAGAACTATTTTTACAAGTTTAGAAGTAAAGCTATCCGGATTTTGAGATATGAAATTATTAAATTCGGCTATATTTTCAGGATAGAGTTTAGTGTCAGGATACTCCATTGTAGGGGTATTGTCTTCTCCAAAAAGATAATTTAACTGGTAGCTGGTATACATTTCGGTAGCCCTATCCAGTAATGTGCTATTAGGATATTTATGTATGAATTTTTCCCAGTTCAGGATTCTTTTACCTACTTCATTAAACGAGACTGCTAAGCCTCCATCAGCACTATAAAGTACTTTGTCTTCTTCGGCATTGATCCTTAAAAAATCACGATAATCGTTTGTAACATAATTTTCGAAGATCAAAAGATAAAAATCAGCTTGAGTACGAATATCGGTATAGCCTTCGCCAATTTCCCAAAATTCTAATCCTGCCTTATTCAACAAGTCTTTTTTTACAGCAATAGAGTCAGGAGGAGTAATGCTTTCTCCTTTATCATTATAGAAATAGCTGAAATAATTATTCGTTTCAAGCAAATGTCCTTCGTGATTTTGAACTTTCATCACTTCCTCTGTGTTTTCAGCCAGATAGGATTCGTACAACTTGTTTGCTTGTTCAGGGGATAAAGACTTTAATTTTTCCTGTATTTTATGTTTTTTCTCTGTAAACAGTGATAGTAGTACTTTAAGCTCTTCGGCGCTTTTTTTAGATTTCGAAACAATATCAGTAGCACTGCTATCAATATCATTTTTTCCCTGAAGAGATTTAACCGTGGTAGTTTCTTCTTTGCAGGAAACTAAAATAAGTAAGCACATTGCGAGTAATGCATAGCTTGTTTTCATAATAACTAGAGGTGTTTCTATAGAAGGCTAAAGGATTATAAAATACCTCGTGCTTTAATTTCAAGGTATTTATTAATACTATCTATAGTAAGATTTTCCGGTTTTGTAAGTACTGAGTAAATTCCGTATTTTCTCAGCTCATTTACAATAAGTCTTTTTTCGAAAGCAAATTTTTCGGCAATTACCTGGTCATATATCTCCTGAATATTACCGGCACGTTTGTGTATCATCTCTTCCAGTTCTATGTTTTCAAAGAAAACAACAACCAGCAAATGGCTCTTTGCTATTCCTTTAAGATAAGGCAGCTGGCGTTTAAGCCCGTCCAGTGTTTCAAAATTAGTATAAAGTACTATTAAGCTTCGCTGCGTGATATTTTTTTTAATATCCGCATAAAGCCTCCCGTAATCACTTTCAAAAAAGTCGGTTTTAATATTATAAAGGTTTTCCAGTATGCGCTGCATTTGCGAAGAACGCTTTTCAGAAGCTACACGGTTTTCTACTTTTTTAGAAAAAGCAAACATACCCGCTTTATCCTGTTTTTTAAGTATAACGTTAGAGAGTACCAGAGTAGCATTAATAGCATAATCAAGCAGGCTTAACCCGTTAAAAGGCATTTTCATAACCCGCCCTTTATCAATTGCCATGTATACATTCTGAGATTTTTCGTCCTGAAACTGGTTTACCATTAATTGGTTCTTCTTAGCAGTAGCTTTCCAGTTTATAGTACGGATATCGTCTCCGGCAACATATTCCTTAATCTGTTCAAATTCCATGGTATGCCCTATACGGCGAATCTTTTTTAGCCCATACTGGAACAGTCTGTTTGAAAAAGCCATCAGGTCATATTTGCGAAGCTGGATATAAGAAGGGTAGGTAGGTACCATCTGTCCGTTGTCAAAAACAAACCTGCGGTTTACAAGATGCAGTGGAGAGGAAACATAAATGTTTAGATTTCCAAAGTAATACTCACCACGTTCAACAGGACGAAGAGAATATTCAAAACTATCGGTTCCACCAGTTGGTACTTTTCTTTTTACTTCAAAATTCCGTACCTGAAACTGAAATGGGATCTCGTCAATTATTTTAAGATTGACAGCAAAAGAATAACCGCTTTCTACTTTTATAATGATAGGGTTTTCATCGCCATTAGATAATTTTTCGGGAGTGTTACGTGAAGCAATAAATTTTTGATTGGATACAAAAAGAAGTATAAAATCAATAACAGTAAAACCTATAAAAACATACAGTAGCAGCCAGGTAGCATTATACAGTGCCGGAAAAAATTGGGCCAGTATAAAGCACAGCAAAATACCCATGAATACATAGAAAAAGAAATTGTTTAGGTATATACGTTTAAACCACTTCATTAACGCGGAATTTCTACGGTATCAATTATTTGTTTGATGATCTGCTCACTGGTAAGGCCTTCCATTTCACGTTCCGGAGCCACCATAACACGGTGCTGTAATACTGGTATTGCCGATTCTTTAATGTCTTCAGGTGATACAAAATCCCTGCCTCTTAAAGCAGCATAGCCTTTAGCAGCATTTAATATTGCAATAGAGGCACGCGGTGAAGCTCCTAAGTATAAGAAAGCATTATCACGGGTACTGGTTACAATTTTAGCTATGTACTCTATAAGCTGGGGCTCAATAACAATTTGCTTAACAAGAGCCTGATATTTAATAATGTCTGCCTGAGAAAGTACTTTTTTTATCTTGTCCAGTTTTGCTCTGTCCTGCAATGCGTTCTCTCTTTGAAGTATTGCTATTTCTTCATCCAGATTAGGATAGTCAATAACTACTTTAAATAGAAAACGGTCAAGCTGTGCTTCCGGCAGGCGGTAGGTACCTTCCTGCTCAATAGGGTTTTGAGTCGCAATAACTAAAAACGGAGCTTCCATTTCGTAAGTAGTTCCTTCTACAGTGATCTGGCGCTCTTCCATTACTTCAAAAAGTGCGGCCTGTGTTTTCGCAGGGGCTCTGTTGATTTCATCAATCAGAACAAAATTCGAGAATATAGGTCCTTTTTTAAAGGTAAAAGCCGATTTTGAAAGATCGAATACCGATGTTCCTAAAATGTCCGAAGGCATCAGGTCGGGTGTAAATTGAATCCTGCTAAAATGAAGTGATAAAGTTTTAGACAACAGTTTTGCTGTTATCGTTTTTGCTACTCCGGGAACACCTTCAAGTAAAACGTGTCCGTTAGAAAGTATGGCAACCAGTAACTGATCGATCATTTTATGCTGTCCAACAATAACCGAATTGATTTCTTCCTTTATAGCAGTAATGCTTTGCTGAAGTTCAGTAAGGTTCAATCTTGATTCAAAATTTATATTTTCACTTTCAGAAACGATAGTTTCAGCTGTGTTTTTTTCAAGAGTAATTTCTCCGGTATTTGTTTCTGGAATTATTCCTTCGGGATTAATGTTCTCTGTATTGCCGTTTTCAAATGATTCTGTCATAATCTTAAATTTTCAATTGCTTTATTAATCGCGATCACATCAGCTTCCGTGCTTTCAAACTGATGTCTGTGTTTTTTTATCAAACTTACTGTTTTTTCAATATCCACTATTGATTTACCTGTTTTTAAATGCAGTTTTTCTATAAAAACATCATCTAGTGAATAGGTGTCAATGTGGTATTCATTCCTTATATGCTCAAGGAAATAGATTATTTTTTTCTCTATAATTGTATGGTGGTTGCCTTCCTGGTAATAAAGGTTGCCGATTGTCTTGGCAAAATCTACTGTGGTGTTTTTAAGCGGAATGATCTCAGGAATAATACGTTGTTTTCTTTTGGCATTGAATAAAAGGAATATAAAGAAAGCAATAATTGCTAACCACATGGTCCATTTTAAAGCAGGCTGGCTTAAAATGTAACGTAATGGGTTGCCGGATACTTCTTCATCGTAAGCAAATTGCTTGGAATACCAATAGATTGTTCCTTCAGGAATATAAGATAATATATTTTCCGCATACTGATAATGGTTTCCTTTAAGCAAATGAAAGTTACTAAACGCAGCAGGCTGGGTATGCAGTAAAAAGTTACCATTCCCAAAAGGAACTTTTATAAAATTAGGTTTCTTGTCTTTTGAAAATTCCTGGTAACCCAGTATTTGTACATTTTTTGTATCTATTGAGTCAAAGTATGTAAAACCTACGCCTTCGTTAAAAGAATATTTCTGATTATTTTTTCTGCTAAGTGACAACGCTATCGAATCTTTAAAAGAATACCCGCCATCTACTTTTAAGTTAAGGGTGTCAAGAAGACTGCGCGGAAAATCTTTCGCGCTTAAAAATACAGTATTACCATGATCTACAAAATAGATAAGTTCTTTTGCAGATTCATTGTCAATGCTGTTTTGTTCACTGATGTTTATAAAAGTTCCATTCTCGGTATATTTCTTAGCATCATAATCATATAGATCATTAAAATACTCGTAGGGTGTTTCCCTTAGTTTTTCAATTTTCTGTCCTTTAAATAGTTTAGGTGCTTCTTTGTCAAATACATAAAGACCTAATGGGATCTTATCTTTTACAGCATAGGTGGGTGTCCAGTTTATAGGCTTAGGCCTTGAGGAATCTATAAAGATTAAAATTCCTATTACAGCGACGAGAAGTACGATATAAATGGTTAGTTTCTTATTCATTTTATAGCGTATTTAAGGTTTTTTTAAATGCCTTTTCTGCCTTAAGAAATGCGGCTTCATCAAGCGGAAAATCGCCATACCAGCTATAGTCATAGAGATAAGAAAGGTATTCAAAATCTTTTTTCAGGGTACTGTTTTTTATTTCATAGAGATAATCGCTATTGGTTTTGTCCCAATGCCAGTCTATAATTTCATTTGCTGAAAGTTTCTTAAGCAGCCACAGGTAGTAATAACGCACAGCAAGTTTGTAGTCTCCGGCTCTTTTAGTGTTTTCTGTAAGCTGGCTAAAGTCCATCTGATGGATATTTTCTTCATTGATATCCTGCACGCTGATGTTTTTGCGTGAACGGCCAAATATCCACATGCCTTCTTTATTAAGCAGTGCACGTACGATCATGTATATGGCAAAACCAATGATCAGGCCAGCCATGATTCTTATAAAAATGGTAAAAGCCGAAGTTCCCGTTGTTTTATCACCAACACTAAAAATATCATCTATTAGTTTGCCCAGCCATTCTAAAAAGCGTTCCCATTGCGACTTTGCTTTTGTTTTGGTTTCATAAGTAAAATCACTGTCGGTATATTTATCTTTAAAGCCTTTTGTAAATTTCCGGTCTTTATAAACAAGAGGAATGTTTACATCAGGAGAGGATTTGTTCTCATCAGAAACAAGAGAATCTCCTGCTTCAATAAAAGTTTCAGATACCACAATAGTATCCTCTTCCACGGTCTGTGCAGAAAGGTTAATATGCAGGCTGGCAAATAGCAGCGGATATATAATAAGTTTATTCAATGTCACTTCCTATTAAATCTATTTCATTGTGCAGGGACTTGTTCTCTGATTGTTCTTTACAACTGTAATAGACCATTCCGTGTCCTACCATTACTACATTACTTAAAAGATAAGCCAGAATAATATAGAGCACAAATACAATCAGCATTAATATACTTATTGTAGAAAAGGTTTCTGCTTTTTCGGATGAATCATTTTCTGCAGTAGCGATCATTGCCACAATACCTATTATGTAAGGTATAACGGCCAGTATTCCCTGAACAGCATATATGATAAGATAGAAAATCATAGTACTCCCGGCATGGACCCAAAAGTTGCTAAACAGCATTTTCCAACCATTACTCATTGATGTAAAATAACTGTTGTTGGAATTTAGGTAATCAAAAAAGGTAAGATATACCCAGCAGGTAAACGCTGCAAAAAGTATAATCGCTCCCGGTATCCCTATAACAATTACAATGAGCAGTATACTAAATAAACCTATTGCTATGGCGATCGGAATAAAAGTAATGAGAGACATAAGCCCAAAAAGTAAGATCCTTCCGAATTTTGTCTTTAAAACGGCTAATATCTGTTTTGCATCCGGTTTTTCATTTTTTTCAGAAAGAGCCAGATAAATTACAGGATAGCTGTAATTTATCATAGTCATCAGTAACACTATAATTCCCATAATAATGCCGGTAATCATAAAGAAACCTACATTGTTGTCAAAATATTCACTGATCATTTGCTGTGAGCTTTCAGAAGTCATTCCTGAAAATATATTCTCAAAAAACACTTTTCCTACTATAAAACAAAGTACAATGAGTATAAGAAGCATTCCACCGTTTAAGAGAAGGTAGTTTTTAAAATAATTTTTTCCATATTGCCTGAAAAGCGAAAAAGTATCGTTTATAATGGCACTGAAATTTCTGTTTTTATAAAGTGGAAACATGATTTTTATTTAATTTTTTATGTACCAAAAACGGATAGATCAGGAAATAAAAAGAAATAACCGATAAAGTGAATAGTATGATAAAGACATTTAAAACCCTTGGCATATCTGGCGAGTAACGGGTTACAAAACCTTCCAGCATACCTGCAGCAAATGTAAAAGGCATGGTGCTTAGCAGTATTTTGAGGCCATTTTTAAAGCCTATCTTAAATGATGCGAGTCTTGAATATGTTTTAGGAAAGAGAATGCTGGCGCCCAATATAAATCCTGCAGCTGCTTCTATCACAATAGCAAAAATTTCCATGGCTCCGTGTATCCATATGCCCCTTACACTTTCCCAAAAGACACCCTGCTCATAAAAAAAGTATTGAAAAGCACCCAGCATTATGCAGTTGAATAGCAACATCATGAGCGTTCCGATACCTGCAAAAATTCCATAAACGAAGCAGCGAATACCCACATAAAGGTTATTTGCAGTAATACCTACTGCGCTGCCCCAGTTACTTCCGCTTTTATACACTGCTACCGGATTTCCCTTTTCTATATTTTCAAGCGTCATATTTACATATTCATCACCCAGTATAAGGCGAACGAAGGCTCCATCATTAGCGGCAGAAATCACACCAATGGCTGTGAATACAAAAAACAACAGGAAAGCATACAAAACATAACGCCTGTTTTCATAGATTATCAACGGAACTTCGGTTTTAAAAAAATAAACCAATCTGTTGCTCTCTTCGCGTTTTGTCTTATATATTTTTTGATAAGTTAGTGATGCAAGGTGGTTTAGGTAAACAACAGTCTTGCTTTTTGGGTAATAAGTTTGTGAATAGGAGAGGTCATTAACTAAATGAATGTACAGGCTGGCCAGTTCATCAGGATTTTTTTTAGCTTTACCAAAAATAGCCTGCTCAAATTCGAGCCATTTTTCTTTATTTTGTTTTATAAACGCAACTTCTCTCATACACAGCTAAAATATAAAATATGTCAGAACTTTCTATTACTACAACCCAAAATGTGAATATAAATTTTAATACGGCATCCGTAGGTGAACGCATATTGGCTCACTTGCTTGATTACGTGGTTAAGATTGCTTATTTTATTGCAATAGCTTATCTGGTTTTTAATCTGATGGGAGTAGAAAAATTTGTAAATAAGCTTGATATGTGGGAGCAAATGACCATTTATCTGTTATTTTACTTACCCATTATTCTTTATACGCTTGTGCAGGAGAGCCTTTTTGAAGGGCAGACCATAGGTAAACGAATTATGAAGATCAAAGTGATTAAGATCGACGGTTACCAGGCAGGTTTTGGCGACTACCTGATGAGATGGCTTTTAAGGCTGGTAGATATTGTTTTAAGTTTTAATGCAATAGGTTTAGTCACTATGTTGGTAAACAGTAAAACCCAGCGGTTAGGAGATATGGTTGCAGGTACGGCAGTAATAACACTCAAGAACGATATTACAATTAACCACACTATACTTAAAGAGATTAGTAATGACTATATTCCGATATATCCTCTGGTTATTAAGCTAACAGATAATGATATTCGAATTATTAAAGAAACGTATGAGGCTAGTGTTAAAACGGCTGATTTTGAAATGATCAATAAACTTAAGGTTAAGGTTGAGACAGTTACAGGAATAAAATCTACATCGGCAAATGCTACAGCTTTTATAGATACCATACTGCATGATTATAACTATTATACCCAAAAAATGTAATGTTTTACCTTCTTGATTTATTAGGAACCATGGCGTTTGCCATCTCCGGAGTATTAACGGCAATGAAAAAGCGAATGGACCCTTTTGGTGTGTTTGTCATCGCTTTTGTAACAGCTGTAGGAGGTGGAACCCTTCGTGATATGCTTATTGGTCGCACACCTATTGGATGGATGCTGGATCTTAACTATGCTTATATAATTACATTAGGTTTTTTTGTGGCAATAATCTTTAGAAAAAAACTGGATAAGTTCAGGGTTTCTCTATTTCTGTTCGATACTATTGGACTTGGAGTTTTTACTCTTATTGGTTTGGAAAGAGGTATTGCTATTGGTCTGCACCCTATGATCTGTGTCGCATTAGGTACTATGACCGCTTGTTTTGGCGGAGTAATACGGGATATACTATGTAATGAGATCCCTGTTATTTTTAGGAAAGAAATTTATGCCACTATATGTATTGTAGGCGGGTGTGTTTTCTTTTTACTGCGAAGCTGGAATGTAAATGAAGATGTTTTATATCTTACAACATCCGGGGTTATCATCGTGATACGATTACTTGTAGTTCATTATAAATGGTCTTTACCATCATTAGGAAGAGATTAATTTTAATAATTACATACTCAAATACTCGTTCATTTTTTCTTTTTCAAAAAGTATGCGTCCTATTTTTATATCGCTAGATCCTTGTTTAAGCTGATACGTAAAAGTAGGAGTATCATCTTGTAGGTCACAATCTAAATAATAACATGAAATTTTATCCGATTGTATTTCATCCATAGTAATGAGCTGATGCAGGTGACTGGATACAAAAAATAACGAATCAGTAAAATTGAGCATTCCTTTAAGCGTTGTTCTGGTAATTTCCAACGCATCGTCAATATTAGTTCCTCTAAAAAGCTCATCGAAAATGGCAAAGCATTTTTTTGAAGTCCTTGCTTCGATCACTACTTTTTTGAGGTTTATAATTTCAGTCATAAAGTGACTGTAACCACTTTGCAGATCGTCATTAAGGTTAATAAAAACATCTATGTTAGAGTAAAAGGGAATACTTCCTTTATTGGCTGGTATAGCAAAGCCAATATTGGCTAAATAAGTGCATATACCGATGGCTTTTAATAGTGTCGATTTCCCCGACATATTAGGGCCTGTAAGCAATATTACATTGCTTTCTGTTACCAATGAATTTCTAACAGGAGCTTTTAACAAGGGATGATAAAAATTATCCAGTTCTATACCTTTATCACCTATATTCGGGAAAGAAAAATGCTGTGTGTATATACCTATAGCCGCAGATAAATAAGCTTCAAACAAAGGGAAAATAGTATGGAATTCCTGAATTTTCAGTTTCTTTTTTTTAGAAGCTATGATGCTAATGATCTCAAGAATGTGTTTTATTTTAAACTTGTTTTCACGAATTAAACCCTGATAGTAATCGGGTCTAAAACTGCTAAAATACTCGTCAATACAGATTATTTCTGACTTATATTTTTTTGGAAAAGCAGCTGTAGGCAGGTTTTTAATATAGTTATGAAGCCTGTGGTATAGCATTATTAGTTGTACACACTTGCTTTGGTATTCATAGTGCTTACTTTTATAAAGCCTGAGTTTTAATTTTATCCCTTTTGGAAGGTAGGTATCTTTATCAAAAGTCTCTAAAAAATAGTTTACTTCCCTAAAGTCAATTTTTGAGTACGAATAATTATGAAAAACCTTTAGGTTTACAAGAAAGCCCTTTAAGATATTCTGCCTTTCAATGATGGCTTCTTTTGATGATAGAGGAGTAGCCAGTAGTTTCTTTAATGAGATCTTAGCATCATCATTTAAGGTATAATCAAAAAGGTTTACAATATCATTATTGATGTTTAGGTCTTTTATATTCATTTAGAAGAGACTTATACTTGTTGTTGAGTTTTTCTCTATTTCGTTACATAAACCCATCCTACAATAGGTTCAGGGAAATCAGGGTCATTGAGTTCTAAAACAAAGTAGTAAGTACCTACAGGTACTATTGTTCCTTCTGTCCCTACTTTAGATACATCTGCAATAGTATTCCAGTCGGCTTTACTATGATCGCCTGTCCAAATAAGAGTACCCCAGCGGTTGTAAATGCTCATTTTAAAATTCAGGAAGATATTGCGCAGTCCATCCACATAAAAGCCATCATTAAGTCCGTCACTATTTGGCGTTACATAATTGTAAGGCTTTGGAGGGCATTTTTTAGAGCGAAGCAGGAAAGAAGCAGTGGTGTGACATGTACCATTATCTAAACGAACAAAAATACGCGTGGGGTTTTGGTCAATGCGATACTGTGAGGTGTTATAAATACGATCCAGATCTTGGTCGGCATTTTGTTGTGAAGTATAGAAAGTAACAACTTCGTCAGGATAATTTTTTAATTCCTGGGCATAGTGCGAAAAATCAAATGTACTACTGCCTAATCCCTCGTCACACGATTCTATATCGGCAGGCTGTTGTAATACGGGAGAAAGCACAAGTTTTTCGGCTTTTGTAAAGTTATTATTGGTTTCGTCGAGTTCAATAACAATTCCGCTTCCATCGCCTGTATCGTCTACTACAAAGGAAAGATCAAAGTCTAACGGAATACCTATAGGTATTGTAACCTGTATAAAACCGCTTTCGCTTCCATCTATGGCGATATCGTTAATCGTTGCTGTAACATCCAGTAATGTGCCATTAGCATAAATAGCTACGGGTGTTTCGGCAGGTAATATATCTGTACCGTCAAAATTACTTACGGTATAATGTATATGAAGTATTCTTGAGTTACACTGTTTGTACACATCATCTATAACAACAGTGCCGTCAGGAAAGTAACAGTCAATGATAACAAGTTTAAACGAAGCAGTGTCAAAACAGCCGTTCTTATCTTCAAGGCGCACGAATATCTCTTTACCTGTAGCCGATGTAAAAGTACCGGAATCAGTAATATCATTATCACCACTCACTGCATCTTCGAGAGAGTTATGAAAAGTCACAATGTCAGTCGGACTATTTTTAAGAGATTCCAAATAACCTGAAAAATTAAATAGCCCTATGCCAGATCCATTGAATGTTTCGCATGCTGTTACGTCTTCAGGTTGTTGTAAAACAGGCGATACCCATAACGAAACAGGGACTGTAAAACTATTATTGGTCTCAATCATTTCAGGAACAATACCGTTACCTGTACCATTATCATCTACAACAAAAATCAAATTAAAGTTAAGAGGTATTCCTGCAGGTATTGTTATCGTAATAGTTGCAGTCTCACTACCGCCTACTGGAATATCGGCAGTAGTTGCTGTAACGGTTAGTAATGTATTGTTTGCATAAATAGCAACAGGTGTAGTGGCAGGAAGCACAATCTCGCCAATATTATTTACCGTGTAGTTTACTACAAGTACCCTTGAGTCGCAGTTTTGCAAGATTGAATTAACTACAACTGTAGCATCTGCACAAAGCACAGTAATAAGATCGAATGAACTTACAGCAAAACACCCGTGCAGATCAGTAAGGCGAACAAATATTTCCTGAGGGTTAGAAGTTGCATTGTAAGCAGCGGTATCGGTAATATTGCCTGTTCCTGCTTGAGCAGCGGCAAATGAAGTATAGAATGTAATAGTATCAGACGGAACATTTTTTAAAGATGTTTCATAGCCAGACAGGTCGAATATACCTGTTCCATCTCCGGTATTACAGGCTGTAAGATCGGCAGGAGAAGTAAGGGTAGGTGATACCCATAATTTTCCGTTTACAATAAACGAATTGTTGATTTCGCTAATTTCAATCACGATGCCATTTCCCGTGCCATCATCATCTGCAATAAAAATAAGCTGATAATCAAGCGGGGCACCATTAGGGACAGTTATCGAAATAGAACCACTTTCGCTTCCGTTTATGGGAATATTAGTTATAGTAAGGAAAGTTTGCACAAGATCACCATTCAAATACACTGAAACGGGAGTGTTGGCGGGCAATATATCTGTACTGTTATTATTATGGATGGTATAGTTCGCTACAATGGTTCTGGAATCACATTCCTGATCTGTAGTAACTGTTACTGTAGCATCAGGTGAAATACTATTGAGTCGCGTAACGATGGTATTAATCATTACAAAATCTGCAGCAGATGTAAGCTTAATCTCTGCCGTTGCATCGCCAACTACTATATAATCCTGAATATTATAAATGTCAAGATCCATATTGTAAAGGCTTGTAGAACCTGTAACGGTATTGGTACTATTAAAAGCATTAGTTGATGGATTTAAAGCATTACTCAAAACCGCATTGTTTACTTTTAAGCTTTCGCCACTATTCAAGGCCACATCACCTTCCCAGGCTACAAAACCTATTTTTGCTCCTGTACTATCCAGTACATTAAGGTTATTAAGAGTAATATTAACTTCATCCGGTACAAATTGTAAACCGTCATATATGTTAATTTGATTAAGCTGAATGTTTTCATTTTTATAAACTACAACAATGACCCATCCGCCAAAATTTGTCCCGTTTCTGCAGTAAATATTTTGTGACGGAACGTCGCCGTTTATAACATTAGTCAAATCCAGGTCTGAAACCGTATATAATGCATTTCCTGTAGTTGTTACAATAGAAGTTACATCGGCAAAAGCACTAAAAAATGGTCGCGGAATATTATCATTTCCGCTATTAAAAATCACATTAAATGTGCGTTCGGAAATAATTTCCTGACCATTGAGTTTTATATTTAAATCTCCGGTGCCAGATCCTGCCCAATATAAATAAGCCTTTTCTATAACGTTGCCTGAAGGAAGGTTTAGACTCTGAGAGGAAGAAGTTAAGATAGTACAGGGAGTATTACCCGCATTATGCGTAGTATTTAATGTATTACCTACAAAAGTAAAATCATACCTGCCGTTAAATTGCTGATATAATGCAACATCTACCTGGCTGTAAGTAGTAATCGCAACAATGAAAGCGAAAAAGGTGAGTAGGTTTCTTTTCACAGGGTTTTTAATTTTTTTTGCTTAAAATTAACAAATATTTGTTAATACCCAATTTTTTAACTAAAAACACCTTTATATGGATGGAATTATTAATAAAGTTATTTAAGAGGCATTGCCAAATATTTTTTTTTAATTTTACAATTCTAAAAATGTGATATTAAAACTACAGCATGTATACTATAAAAAAATATAATATATCACATTATGACCAATGGAATGAATTTGTTGCAGAATCTAAAAATGGTACATTTTTATTTCATCGGGATTTTATGGAATACCATAGTGACCGGTTTCAGGATTTTTCATTATTAGTTTTTCAGGAGAAAAAACTTGTTGCTCTATTACCAGCAAATAGAGTAGAAAATGTACTGTATTCACATCAAGGACTTACTTATGGTGGACTTGTGTATTCTGATAAGGTGAAGCTTAGCTCTGTAATTACTGCTTTTGGTGCTGTATTGCGGTATCTGAATGAAAATTCGATCGAAAAACTTCATGTAAAGTTAATACCCGCTATTTATCATAAATATCCTTCAGATGAATTTAACTATGCTTTATTTTTAGCTAATGCTAAATTAGTAAGAAGAGATAGTCTTTGCGTAATAGAGATGCTTAATAAGTTGCCGTTTTCCAGGTCAAGAAGGGGAGATATTAGAAAAGGATATAATAATAAACTTCTAATAATTGAAGAACCTAAATTTGAATTATTCTGGAATGAAATATTAATTCCTAACATGCAGAATAAACATGAAGTTAAGCCTATTCATACCGTTGAAGAAATAATAGCATTACATCAAAAATTCCCAAATAATATCAGGCATTTTAATGTTTATCATGAAGGTAAAATAGTTGCTGGCACAACCGTTTTTATTACAGACAGGGTTGCTCATCCGCAGCATATATCGGGTAATAAAGATAAAAACAAACTTGGAAGCCTCGATTTTTTATACAATCATCTTATAACAGAAGTTTTTAAAGATGTGAAATATTTTGACTTTGGCATCTCTAATGAAGAACAGGGCAGAAAGCTTAACGAAGGAATTATTTTTTGGAAAGAAAGTTTTGGAGCCCGTACTATTGTTCAGGATTTTTATGATGTTAATACTAAAGATTATACTCTTTTAGATCACGTGTTTGTGTAAAAGCATAAAAGTTGAAATACTCCAATTAATGTCCGATAAAGAAAATACATATTCAAAAATAATAAAATCTACATCTATATTTGGAGGTGTTCAATTAGTAAATCTTTTTATATCGGTTGTAAAATTTAAATTTCTGGCCATACTTATTGGACCGGCAGGATATGGCATTTTAAGTTTGTTAAATAACACAGTAGATCTTGTTAGACAGGCTACTGGTTTTAGTATTGAAACCAGTGGTGTTAAGAAAATATCAGAAAGTAAATCTGCCGCCAATGATATTGCCATTGCTAAAAATGCAGCAATACTATTACGATTGTCACTTCTTTCAGGAATTGCAGGAACTCTTATCGTTATAGCGTTATCAAAATACCTCAGTATTTGGACATTTGGTAATAATAGCCAGATAGCGGCTATTATATGGATATCAGTTTCTGTATTATTAAAACAACTCACAGGCTCCAGATTGGCGGTAATTCAAGGCTTATCGAAATTAGGTTATATGGCTAAAGCCAATCTTTATGGGAGTTTAATAGGTTTTATATTAAGTTTACCATTATTTATCTTTTTTAAAATAGATGCGATAGTTCCTTCAATTTTACTTTCATCGCTAATAAGCTTTTTAATTTCAGTTATATACTATAAAAAATTAAGAATAGAAAAATATGACATAGATATAAAAGAATCCTTTATAGAAGGGAAAGAAATATTGTTTTTTGGGGGGTTACTCTCAATAAGTGGTTTTTTGCCAATTCTATCCAATTACTTAATTCAACTATTTGTTAATAATTATGGTGGAATTTCGGAAGTAGGATTTTTAAATGTTGGATTATTAATAATCAACACTTATGTTGGGATTGTATTTACTGCAATGAGTACAGAGTATTATCCCCGCTTGGCAGCAATGAGCCAGGATGATAAAAAAGTAAGTGAAACAGTTAATCAGCAGGCGATAATTTCGATGCTTATTATACTGCCAATTATTGTTTTATTTATAGGTTTTTCACCATTAATAATCAGGTTATTATTCTCTAATAAATTTGATGGAGCAATCCCCTTGGTTTCCTGGGCGATTATAGCCATGTTTTTTAAGGCAGTTTCCTGGTCAATGGGCTATGTAATAATTGCAAGGGCAGATTCTAAAGTGTTTGTAAAAACAGCAATGGTATTTAATATATTTTATCTCTTACTTTGTATAGGAGGTTATCATTTGTATGGATTAGAGGGGATAGGCTTAGCTCTTGTACTTTATTTTTCAACTCATATGATAGCTATATATTTAATTACAAGAAAGAGATATAACATAGTACTTACGAAAGATTTATACCAAATTTTCGGAATGGGTTTTTTGGTTTGTTTTTTATCTGTTATTGTATATCATATGTCGGATGGATTATTTAAACAAATAATTTTTATTGCTTTATTTGTTCTTTCAGTTTTAATCTCATTCAAAGAAATTGACAAGAGGGTACATTTAAAAAGTATCTTTGTAAACTTTAAGAACAGAAGGAAATAATTTAAATCGTCAGCTATTATGTATACTCTTTTTCGAAAAATTTACCGTAAAAGAAAATTATATTATAAAGTAAACTGGATTAAAACAATTTATTTTAATCTAAAGGCATTTCCTTTTTCTATGGCGAAAAAGCTTCCGGTTTATATCTATGGAAGAGTTAAGCTGCAGAATATTAATGGCAATATTAAGATAGAAGCTCCAATTAAACCCGGGATGATTGGATTTGGGCAGCCTTTTGAACTTAATAGCGTTCATCGGGGAACAGCTGAACTTGTAATTCAGGGTGAGATGGTATTTAAAGGGCACGTTCAGTTTGGAAAAGACTATTTTATATATGTCGCGAAAGACGCTTATATCGAATTTGGCCATATGTCTTCTTTGGCTTCAAATGGTAAAATAATATGCCGGCATAAAATAGTACTTGGAGATTATACAAGAATAGGCTCGGAATCACAGCTTATTGATACAAATTTTCATCAAATGATAGATTCAATTACAGGAGAGAAATTTGTATTGCAGGCTCCTATAGTTTTAGGAAGCTATAACTATATAAGTAATAGAGTATCCGTTATGCTTGATACAAAAACTCCCAGCTATTGTACCATTGCTTCTAACACTTTGTGTAATAAAGATTATACGGCATTAGGACAAAATATATTAATTGGCGGTATACCTGCAAAACTTCTTAAAAGTAATATTACTAGAGACTGGAAAACAGAAAAGGAATTACTTGATCAATGGTTAATTGTGTAGATTTCTCACTCAAAATTTTTAATGTCAGAACGTAATTATATTATAAATTCCACAGTTGCTTTGTCTTATTTATTTAAGTACTATTAATTATCCTTTATTTATAGGTTGATTTTGAGAAAAAATCAAATCTTACATAATCTGTTTTTCTTAAAAAATATCTTACA
Source organism: Flavobacterium cerinum (assembly GCF_004028155.1). Classification (GTDB taxonomy): domain Bacteria; phylum Bacteroidota; class Bacteroidia; order Flavobacteriales; family Flavobacteriaceae; genus Flavobacterium; species Flavobacterium cerinum. The sequence goes on from NZ_SBII01000014.1 coordinate 83,119, forward strand.
AAATTTGCCTTGTTAAATGATTTAAAATTTACCTTAGTTGTCTAATTTTAAAATGTTTAATTATGAAAAAAATTATTTTACCAGCATTATTGTTGGTCGGTTTATTTACTAATGCACAGATTGTTCAGGGGACTATGGGTATTTTTACAAAATCCGCTGTAGACGGACAAACATTTGCCAATAATTCGGCTCGTGTAAACGCATCAATGGTTTTAACAGCTGGGACATTAGTAAATAGTCTTGGAACGCAGGAAAGAACATTACAGTTTATGGATTTCCCTGTATCCAATATGAATGCAACACCTACAATTTGGTTTTGTTTAAACAATAGAAATGATGCTACCCGATTGAGATTTTATGCTGGCCAAAATAGTATTTCTCAATTCACTCTTTTTGATAAAGCACAGGTTGAAAATTTTAGCGTGTATGACGACGCAAACAACAACATCTCTCTGACTATGCCAAAAGCAAATTCAAGGGTAATGATTGGTACATCTTCTTATACAGATGGTGTAGATACTTATAGTCTTTCAGTAAATGGTAATGTAAGAGCAGACAGGGTTAAAGTATATACTACATGGGCAGATTATGTTTTTGAAAAAGACTATAAATTACCAACACTTGAAGAAGTAGAACAGCATATAAAAGAAAAAGGACACTTACAAGACATACCATCTGCTAAAGATGTAGAAAAAAATGGTATAGAATTGGGAGAAATGAATAAGCTTTTACTTCAAAAAATAGAAGAACTTACACTGTATACTATTGAACTAAAAAAGCAAATAGAACAAGTTAAAGCAGAAGTAAAAACACTGAAGGAGTAAAAACAACACTATATTTTAATTATTATGAAATTTAAAATACATTTTTTACTTTTAGCAGTATTACTATGGAGTTCTGTTGGTCTACAGGCACAAACCCCAGACCATTTTCACTGTGGTATAGGGGAAGGAAATCAAAACATGCCTTTAGGGGTTTTTAGTACACCTACTTATTCAGGCTCTGTAAACCCACTGTATTTATCCTCTTTTCCGCAACTAACCTTTAATATTTACTTTTGGGTAGTTAAAAGAAGCGACGGGACAGCTGATGATATTGTTTCAAATCAGCAAATCATTAAAGAGATGAATCAGATTAATGAATTTTTTAAACCAATGGGAATTTGTTTTGTTCTGGGTGGAGTAGGTTCTATAAATAACGATCAGCTTTATCCAAAAGGTACTGATTTTTGGAGTATTGCGAGTTATGCCCAAAACAATAATTATATGAAATCAAATAATTTTAATGTGTATATACATCCAGATATTAGTAATGGAAATGGAGTTACAAATTATGGACTTAATTACATAGGTATTGATATGTGGGTTATTCAGGGACTTTGGAGTGCTCCTAAGCACGTACTTGCACATGAATTAGCACATACTTTTGGATTATATCACGCCTGGGGAAATAATAATGGCGGAACATATACTGATGAACGTGTAACTAGGGATCCTAATAATCCAAATTACAATGCTCTTACCGCTGGAGATAGAGTTGCCGATACACCCGCTATGGTAAGTTTTAATAATGAAGCTATAGCACTTGGAGTACCTTTATCTAATATTCTTGACTTTGATAATTGTTTGTATATTGGAACTTCTACAGATAATCTGGGTGTGCCGTTTTCTTTAACTCCCGCAGATGTTGGAAATCCAATGCAGTATACGCATTCACCGTGTGTCCAAAGTTTCACAACGGGTCAGGGAATTAGAATAAGGGAATATATTTCGGGTTCTCCGAATGTACTATCAGTACAAGCTATGAGAGCAAATAATTCAACAAAAACCTTAAATACCCCAGAAACGAACTTATCATTTATTTACCAGTATTCGAGTACTATTATAACAAATGGTAATTACCAAACTGCTATAGGTCAAAATATTAATCTTAAAGCAGGGGATTATATTTTACTTGAATCAAATACTGATATTAAAGGAGGCAGTGTATTTGTGGCAGAAATAGAAAAATGCGATTGCCCTTCAATTTTACAGAAAAAAACTTCATATATAGAAGATTTTGCAAATTTGTATGAAAATAAGAACGCTGTAAACTTAGTTTTGTACCCAAATCCTGCAAATGAGTCTATAACTATCTCTTTGGATAGTGCAATTAATAATCTTACTATAACTTCTATTGAAGGGTTTATTATGTATAAAAAAGAGGTGAAAAATAATTCTGCTGATATTGATGTTAGTAATTATAAAAAAGGTATTTATATAGTTACAATACAAACAAATGAAGGGGAAATATTAACTGAAAAATTAATAAAAAACTAAAAATAGTTACTTTATGAGCCGGCTTTTAATGCCGGCTTTTTATTTACTCCATTTTTCAATATATTTTTTGGCTACAACAATATGTTCGTGCTCTTTCTCTATAAATGCCCGTGTGCGTTTGCTAATAGCAATAATTTCGTCAGGATTTTCTATAAGTAAAGAAAGTTCGTTAACAAGGTAGTCTACATCAGGAAGCGCATTTATCGCAACACGTTCAATGAGGTTGTAATGTTCCATGAATTCTTTCTCGGCACCTGTAAATACGACTTTACCTTTTGCCATTGCCTCAAGGGCATTATAGCCTTGATCGTAAGCATATACCTGATCAAGCAGGATATGTGCTTTACTATATAGCTTTATATAATCATTATAGGGCAGGCTTTCAGCAATAACTATTTCTATCTTTTCCTGATATTTTGCTTTAACAATGGTTAGTGCTTTTTCAAAATAAGGAATACCTTTTTGGTTATAAATCCATCGGTTAATACCCATAAAAATTATAATGGGTCCGTTTATAACAGGCTCATTATATTCGAGTTTAGAGATATTAATTGGATTTGGGATTAACCCCATAAATTTAGAATTACCCAACAGTGGAACGTAGTAGTCCATATCACTAGCAATAACTCCGGTAATTTTGCTGTATAGAAAATCATGTAATTTTTTATGTCCTTTGGATATATATTCAAACATAATCCGATATTCTTTTATAAGGGATATGTCTTTAAAAAAAGGATCCATGATTGAATAACGTGGCTTTTTATCGGCCATATATTTAACTACTGTGTAATCCATACCACAGCAAAGCAAAAAAGTTTTTTTGTTTTGTTTTATAATTTTATTGAGAAGATACTTTTCAAAGGGTTTTGATGTCTTTATTGGGGCTTCATTAATCAGTTGTACAACATCGTAGTTTTTAAGTTTAGGGAGCAATTTATAAAACCTCATACCTCTTTCAAGTTGAGCGATATCGTATTTAAAGATCCGGAAAATAATTTGTCGTGGAATGTTTAAAAATCCTTTACTGAGGGTTTTTGGGGTAATTAGAAAATCTGAAGGATATTGTTTAAATCCGTCTCCATCGCTAATAAGGATTACTTCGTGTCCCAGCGCTAACAAACCTTCTTTTAAGGAATTGTGCAGCCTGCTGTATTCGCCAATCAATAAAATCCTCATGAATGTTTATATTTGCCTCAAAAATAACTAATATCCCTTAATGCTACAACCTCGTAAAACTAAAATATGCCTTGTAGGCGATGCTTTATCCGGAGGCGGGGCAGAACGGGTACACGCATTTCTGTCCAATTATTTTGTAAGTAAGGATATAGATGTACACAATGCAGTAGTACAGGACAATGTATCTTATAATTTTTCGGGAGAGCTACTCAATTTGGGCTTACTCAAAAACCGTTCTAATGGGGTGTTTAATAAACTTAAACGCTTTTGGGTTTTACGAAGTTATATTAAAAAGCATAAATTCGATTACATTATAGATTTTAGGATGAGAACAAAGCCGGTTCAGGATTTGTTAATAGCTAGACTTGTTTATACTGCTCCTTCAATTTACACAGTGCACAGTTCTTTTATAAACTGGTATATGCCGCAACAGTCTTGGCTTACACGTATAATTTATGGCAATGCTTATGGTGTAGTAAGTATTACCCATAAAATGAAAGAATTAATAGAAAGTACACATGGATTAAAAAATGTGGCTACTATTTATAATCCGGTTAATATAGATTATATAGAGAAAAAATATATGGAAGGTACCGAGACTAATGAATTTAAATACATTCTTTCGGTAGGAAGCATGCATGATCATAATGTAAAGCAATTTGATAAATTAATTGAAGCCTACTCCAACTCTATGCTTCCTGAAAATAATATAAAATTACTTATACTGGGTGAAGGAAGCCAAAGGAATAAGCTGGAAAATATCGTTAAAAATAAAGGGCTGAATGATAAAATTGTATTCAAAAGTTTTCAGGAAAATCCGTACGTTTACATGCGTAATGCCTTATTCTATGTTCTTTCCAGCAAATTTGAAGGCCTACCTATGGTGTTGTTAGAATCTTTAGCCTGCGGAATACCAGTGGTAGCGTTTGACTGTTTTACCGGACCGTCGGAAATTATTGTTGACAAAGAAAATGGATTATTGATTGATAACCAAAATGTTCAGAAACTTACAGAAGGGATTAACCTTATGTTTGAAGATGAAAAATTATATATTAATTGTAAACAAAATTCATCTGCAAGCATAGAGAAATTTTCTTTAGAAAATATCGGGTCACAATGGCTGCACTATTTAAAAATTGACAACTAAATAATGGACATACAAATTATTGATATACCTAAATTTGAAGATCATACTGGTAATGTAGGAGTGATAGAAGGAAACGCAATTCCTTTTGAAATGAAGCGAATATTCTATTTGTATGATATTTCGGGAACCTCAGTAAGGGGAAGGCATGCTCATAAAGAATTAAAGCAATTTCTTATAGCAATTTCAGGTAGTTTTGAGGTTACCATAACAGACGGTACTAACAAAGAAAGAGTGTTTTTAAACCGTCCGGACAAAGGGCTCTTAATTAATAGTGGCTTGTGGAGCGAATTGGAAAATTTTTCATCCGGAGCCGTTTGTATGGTCGTAGCTTCTGATGTTTATATAGAAGACGACTATATAAGAAACTATGATGAGTTTCTTGATTATGTAAAAAGTTAGCTATAACTGTTTACAACAACTCCTTTTTGCAATAGCTTTTTCTTAAACCGGGTAATTAACTTAATTAGGAATAAGGGTGCTATAAGTAAAAAACGCTGTTTGTAATTTAAGTTTTGATAATTCAGGTTTTGAATCATTTTTCTAAAACCTGTTTTATTGCCTTCTAAACGATATGCCTTTGCCATAAAATACCTATAAAAATCTAAAAATCGTTTTATATCGGGTCTGTTTATGGCTAACGTTTCATATTTATCAAAATCAGGGATAACCTTATCTTTAATTCCAGCTAAAGACATTTGTTGCTGAGAATAAATCATATAACAGGCATGGGATTGATTGTAGTATGCCAATTGATAGTGGTGATTTGCACGTATGTAAAAATCGATATCTTCGGCAAAAGTAATTGTTTCATCAAAATGTCCTACCTTTTCAAATACGTTTTTGTTGATGCAAATACTGGAACAACTAATTAAAAGCTTACCTAAGTTTGCTGTAAAAAAATTCATCAGAGTCATGCTTCCGTCTGTAGTGTGTAAAGGATCATTTATTGGAATGATACTATTTCCGGGGTGTACTTCTTCATATTTTGTAGCAAATAATGAAGCTTGCGGATAATAGTTAATTAGAGCATGAATTTTCTCTAAAAACTGGGGCTTCCATAAATCATCTGCATCTAATAGGGCTATATAATTTGATTTTGCATTTTTTATACCTGTATTTCTTGAAGCAGATAACCCTTTATTGAAGTCATGGGTTATTAATCGTATTCTGTTATCGTTTATTGATCGTATAGCTTTAAGGCTGTCATCTGTAGAAACATCGTTAATAATAATTATTTCAAAATCAGTAAATGTCTGCGCTATAACACTTTTTAGGGTGGCTATAATATGGTCTTGTTTATTATAAAGAGGGATAACGATAGAAAAATAGGGCATGACGCTTATTTTAATGAACAAAGATAACCTAATCGATATAAATCAAAAATAAAAAGTGAAGGATTACTCCCTAAAAGGTTTTTATTAAAAGATCTTTTAACTATTTTGAAGGACAGTCTTGCTAATGGAGCTAAGCCGGACTTTCTAATCGAATTATGTATTTTAGCAATTCGCGTATAACTTTGAGGTAACAAATTGTTGTCAGTAAGATATTTGAGACCTACCACAGATTCTTCTGATTTTTTCATGAATATCTCACTGCTCTCAAGCCCCAGGTGATATACAGGGTTTTCAATATGTTCTACGGTTACTTTTTCTACACTTAAATCATAGGAGAACAAAGTGTCTTCATGTCTTAAGTTAGGGATGGATTCATTAAATGTAACTTTAGAAAATATAGATTTACTTATGGCAAAGTTAAGCGTAAGTAAACTCAGATGAGGTGCTTTTTGTCGCTGTTCTGCTAATAAAGCCTCACGACTGTTACCGTATACCCAACGTAATAATTTATCGTCGGATGGTTTTTCTTCCTGGTATTTTATACCTCCATAAACCACCTTTTCTTCCTGATCAAGATGCGGAAGGTATACAGAAATGAAATTATCATGAATGGGGAGGGTATCTGCATCTAGAAAAAGAAGCCATTCGTATTTTGCTTTCTTTGCTAAAAGATTACGCATACGGCTTCGCCCTATATTTTTCTTCAAAAGCTCATACATGCAATGTTCAAGTTGGTTAATCTTTTGGTTTTCGGCTATTGAAATACTATCTGTTGAGGCATCATCCAATACTATAATTTCAAAAGCTATGTTTTCACAATTAGCAAGTTTTTGTAATTTCTGTACTAATGGCAATACATTGTAATTGTAAGTAGGAATAAGTATAGATAACATTTCGCTGGTTTGAGACAAATGTATAAAGAAATAGTATCTATTTAAAATAACATAAAAAACGTTTGTAGATTTTATAAATGTCGCGAATTTTATATGTGAACTTTTTTCACATAAAACCACATAGTAGATTTTTATTTAATTAATAGATTTAATTCAGCTTTTTGATGAATTTTTAACCATTTAATGAATTTAATTTCGTAAGAAAATTAACATATTACATGTTAATTAAACCATAAACACTTGTTATTTTTAACCAAAAATTAAAAATATAATTTTATGAAAAAAGAATTTTTTATTGTCGGTTTATTATTGGCAGGAGTAATGCAATTAAATGCGCAAACGGGGTTAATTGAAACAGTAAACGAAACAGGTTTAGGAACTCAGAACGGAGCGGCTCAATCAGCTTCCGCAGCAACAGGATCAACTTTTGTAGGTTATCAGGCAGGTTTTGCAAATACTGGTATAGCACCAGGAACAGGTGCCAAAAACTCTTTCGTAGGATCACAAGCTGGACGTAGTAATACTACAGGGACACAAAATACTTATGTGGGATTTAATAGTGGGTATGTAAATACTACAGGTAACAATAATGTTTTTATTGGTGGTTATACAGGATATAACAGTACAGGAGGCGGAAATACGTTCACTGGTTACTATTCGGGATACAACACTTCTTCTGAATATAATTCTTTTTATGGATTTGGAAGTGGACGCTATAATACTACAGGTACCCAGAATGTTTTTATAGGAGCGAATTCAGGTTTTAATAATGTTAGTGGTACAGGAAATACTTTTAGTGGAACTAACACAGGAATTAATAATACAACAGGATTTGAAAATACTTATTTAGGATTTAATGCAGGATATAATAATAAGACTTCTGGAATGAACACTTTTGTAGGAACAAGAACGGGCTTTAATACATTAGGCTCTGGTAATGTGTTTTTGGGTCATGAAGCAGGTACAAATGAAACAGGCAGTAATAAATTTTATCTTGCTGTTGGGACTAATACACTTATGTACGGTGATTTTGCTACAGGAAAAATAGCAATAGGCGGTGCAACCAGTTTTCCTACTTCAGCTGGTAGTGTAAATGTTTCAAACTATAAATTGTTTGTAAAAGGAGGAATTCTTACTGAAGAAGTGAGAATACAATTGGCCACAGGATGGGCAGATTATGTTTTTGCAGATAACTACAAATTACCTTCATTAAATGAGGTAGAGCAGTTTATTGCAAAAAACGGTCACTTACCAAATGTACCTTCTGCAAAACAAGTAAAAGAAGATGGTATAGAGCTAGGACAAATGGCGAACATACAACAGGAAAAAATAGAAGAGCTTACATTGTATGCGATAGAGCAAAACAAACAGATAGAAACTCAAAAAAGTCAGCTTGAGCAGCAGCAAAAAGAGATAGATGAACTAAAAGCAGCCGTAAAATCTTTAGTAGGTAAACAATAATTATACGTTTAATCTAAATTTAAGAAATTATGAAAAGCGTATATTTATATATATTATTTTGTTTGTGTTTTAGTTATTCTTACAGTCAATATACAGTGAGTATGATTAATGTAAGATACTCAAACGGTACACCTATACCATCTGGGCAACCAATTAATTTTAATTCGTCAGGTACTGTATCATTTACATTTGATGCAAAAGTTACAACAGATGTAAATTTAGTGGACTCTGATGCTTTCGGAAACGTTGAGGTTTATGCTAAAAGAACGAACAAGATTGAACCAGATTGGTTGCAAACGGTCGGTATAACTCTTGGGCCAACTAATTCATCACCTAAATTTCATGGAGTAACGGGTGTAGGGAAAATTATTCTTAATGCATCAGATTTTAATTTTTCAGGAGATTATATATATGTAGTTTATAAACCTTTAAATATTGGTGGCAGTGGTACTTCAGTGGGATGGCCTATTGATAAAACAAGCGTATCAGGAAATCCTATTCTTAATAATGTCATTTCTGCTAATCAAAGTTTACCTGTAGGCGGGATACCGGAGCCCATAATTGGATCTACTCCAACTGGTGGGTCTGGTGTTTTTACATATATATGGAAACAATATTTTGTGCCTAATGGTCCACAGAGCGTGATTCCGGGAGCTACATCAAAAGATTATAATCCAGGGCCAATTACCCAAAATACTTTTTTTGTAAGGGAAGTTTCCTCTCCGGGTTCTTCAAATTCTGTCAGTACTTCGGTCTATATTCAATTTCCTCCATGCAAAATAGGTAACTATCATGAATTTAACGAAATGACGACATATACTACTCCTTATTTTAGTCAGCAATCCGGCTTTCTTAGATTGCAGTCATTTATATATTCAGGAGTGAAAACTACTTATCAGGCAGGTGAATATATAGTCATGGAGACTGGTTTTTATGGTGCTGGAGGATCACAATTACATGCTTATATAGCAGGATGTGGTGACTCGTCTGCAATGATGATGGCTAATACTGAAAATGTAGAAGCAGAAAAAAAAGAAGAAATTTTTGTTCTTTATCCTAATCCCGCGATAGATAATGTATCAATAACATCAAACAAGTTAATGAGTTCTGTTTTAGTAGCATCACTTAGTGGGTTAACGTTTTTTCAAAGTGAAATCAAAGCGACTTCCTATGAGCTTAATATAGGTAATTATCCCAAAGGGATATATGTTGTAACCGTCACCACTTCTGATGGTAAAACAGAATTTAAAAAACTTATTAAAAATTAATACAGTTTGATAATTAGTTAAGGTCGTCAATTGACGGCCTTAACTTTAAAAATGAATGAAGATTATGAAAAAGCTATATATATGGTTTGCAGTCATTATGCCTATTTTCTTAGTAGAGGCACAAAATCTGCAAAATGCCAATTGGGATTTTGGTTATGGTTTAGCATTCGAGTTTTTGCCATATCCTCAGAAGTCATCATCCGTTGATATGACTGCTTTCGCTAGTTGTGCAACCGTATCTGATCAATCAGGTAAAAAGTTATTTCATACTAATGGACGGTCTATTGTTTCTATTGGAACTAATAGTGTTTATTATATAACATCTAACGATTTAAAAGGCGACTTTATTAGCACACAGGGTGTTATAATTGTGCCAAAACCCGGGGACAGTGATAATTATTATGTTGTAACATTAGACGGTGTTCAGTCTATGACCGAGTCATTCCCAAGGGGGGGATTGTATTATAGTGAGGTTGATATGGCATTAAATGGAGGTTTGGGCGGTATTGTAGCAGGTGCTAAAAATATTCCATTAAAAGATCATAATGGGGTCATTATAGATGAAAACTACACTGTTGCTAGCTATGTAGGTAATTATAGCGAAAAGTTAACAGCGACTGTACAGAGTAATGGAAACGACTATTGGATAGTTACACAAATTGACCGATACATTTATTCCTATAAAGTAACTTCTGCAGGTATCACTTTAGTTCCAAATTCATACACTCAAACTGTTAATACTGTTACGAATGATTTATTATCAGGAATAGGAGGTATGAAAATAAGTCCTGATACACAAAGAATAGCGATAGCATATCATGATGGGGTACAAAATTCTATACAAACCAAAGCTTTAATTCCTTCAAATCGATATCCCGGTGTGGTTTTGGGTAGTTTTAATAATACTACAGGTAAAGTGATATTGGATGAGGAACATCCCATAATTATCACAAAAAATAATGGAAATCCATATGGAGTGGAATTTTCTCCAGACAGTAGTAATATTTATTTTTCAGCGGGTGACGTTTATAATCCAAATGGAGATTTCTTAGGTAAGAAAATTTATTACACTACTTCACAATATGATGTATTAAATTATGTGTCTTTTGATAATGGAATCTATGATTTACAGCTTGGTATTGATAATAAGATATATTTCACAAATCAAATTGGAAATCGACTTGGGGTGATAAATAATCCAAATAATATACTGGCTCCAACTATAGTAGAAGATGCTTATTTGTATGGATCAGGTACAACGGTTGTTAGTAGGGGACTTCCTCAATGGGTACATTGGCAGCAATCAGGCTGTACTTCTATATTAACTCTTACTACAGCAAATAATGTTGTTCAGGGACAAAACAACAGGCAGGCTTCAAATACCTTAAATGCTGCTAATGTAATTACAGAAAATGGTTCTGCAAATTATCATGCAGGCACTGCAGTTGTATTAAAGCCCGGTTTTCATGGAGCGAGTGGAGCTTCTTTTAGAGGGTATATTGAAGGGTGTTCCGGTCAGTTTTCGGGTCTAAGAACTACAGAAGAAGATAATCAGAGTTTTGCTAAGACCGAAGTTAAGCAAAGCCTTTTCACACTTTCACCTAACCCTGCTGCTGACAGAACTGTTATAGCATCAGATAAGATGATGGTACATGTAGAAGTGAAATCGTTAACAGGGACTATATTCTATAGCGGAAAGGTTAATGATAAATCTCATGAGCTGTATATAGGTAATTATCCTAAAGGTTTTTACATGGTAATGGTAACAACTGATACAGGAGAAGTTGAGGTTAAAAAACTGATAAAAGATTAAATATTTATTTCTTATAAAAGAAAAGCCCCGCGATTGCGGGGCTTTCTTATTTATATATTACTGCGAATTAAACTGTTCTTTGTATAACTTCAAACAAAGTACCTGCATCGCATTTAAGTGTTTTAGAAGGGAACTTCATTAATAAAGCATAATCATGTGTTGCCATAATAATGGTTTTTCCGTTTTGGTTGATCTCACGAAGCAGCTGCATAACCTCTACACTGGTTTGTGGGTCAAGGTTACCGGTAGGCTCATCAGCGAGGATAACTTCCGGATCATTTAATAGGGCACGGGCAACGGCAATTCTTTGTTGCTCTCCACCCGATACCTGATGCGGCATTTTATTAGCGGCATTTTTCATGCCTACTTTATCCAGTACTTCATTGATCTTAACATCCATTTCCTGTTTTTCACTCCATCCGGTAGCTTTCAGTACAAACAATAAATTATCATGTACACTACGGTCTGGCAGGAGCTTAAAATCCTGAAACACGATACCAATTTTTCTACGTAGGTACGGAATGTCTTTTTCTTTTAATGTCTTTAGGTCGTAATCTACAAATGTTCCTTCGCCTTCCTGTAGTTTAAGATCGGCATACAGGGTTTTCATAAAACTACTTTTTCCAGATCCTGTTTTTCCAATTATATAAATAAACTCACCGTGATTAACTTCAAGGTTAATGTCAGATAGTACGGCATTGTTATCCTGGTAAATGGTAACATTTTGTAGTGATAATACAGGCTGGGACATAGATTTAGAGTGTTTGTTTTGGTAAAAGTAATAAGTAAACGCTTTTATTCAAAATTTTATTTTTGAGAGTGTTTACGGTTTATAGGTGAAAGGTCGTTTTTTTAAATTAGTTTTTGTTTGTTTCGTCTAAAAAAAAGTTAATTGATTTGAAAAATTCATAGTGTTATGATTTTCCTAAAACGATACTAAAAGCCTAAAAACTTCCGTTGATTAATAATAAGAATTGATATATTTGGCTTTCCATAAAAATTAACACACATGCGCAGACTAAACAGGCTACTCCTATTTTCGGTACCGCTTTGGGGCTTAAGCCTTTCGGCACAACAATCCGCAATTTACACCCATGAACTAAAAGATTTTGATAAAGCAATAACGCTTTACAATGACAAGCAGTATCAGGCAGCGCAGATACTTTTTGAAAAAACAAAGGGTGAAAACAAAGAAATGGAGGTTCAGGCAGATTGTGCTTATTACATCGCAAATTGCGCAATAAGACTCGACCAGATGGATGCTGATATGCTTATGGAGAATTTTGTTGAAGATTACCCTACCAGCACAAAACAAAATCAGGCTTTTATTGAGGTTGCCGGTTATTATTTTGCCCAGGGCAAATATCCGCAGGCATTGCAATGGTATGACAAAGTAGATGAAAGCAGCATGAGTACTGCCGATAGGGATAAATATAACTTTCAAAAAGGCTACAGTTATTTTAGTGCAGGTGATAAAAAACAGGCAGATAAATACCTGAACAAAGTTATAAACTCTAAGGAATTTGGTTCTCAGGCTAAATATTATCTGGGTTTCATGTCATACGAAAGTGACGATTATAAAAAAGCAAACCAGTTATTTGAACAGGTAGAAGACCAAGGGAAGTACAAAGAAAAAATGTCGTACTTCCAAGCTGATATGAATTTTAAGCTTGGTAACTTCCAAAAGGCGATCGATCTTGGTGTGCCACAGCTTTCTAAATCTGATGCGAATGAAAAGTCAGAGCTTAATAAAATTATAGGAGAGAGCTACTTTAACCTTGGTAAATACGATAAGGCTATTCCTTATCTAAAAGAATACCACGGTAAAAAAGGCAAATGGAATAATACTGATTTCTATCAATTGGGTTATGCGTATTACAAGCAAGGTGACTATGAAAATGCGATCGCTCAGTTCAACAAAATTATAGAAGGTAATGATTCAGTTGCCCAAAATGCATATTACCACCTTGGTGAAAGTTATCTGAAATCGGGTAAAAAACAGCAGGCGCTTAATGCGTTTAAAAATGCATCTGAAATGGAATACGACCTGAAAATTCAGGAAGATGCATGGCTTAATTATGCAAAGGTAAGTTACGAAATCGGTAACCCTTATCAAAGTGTTCCTGCAGTATTGGGAGCTTTCCTTGAAAAATATCCTGCTACCCAATTTAAACAAGAGATACAGACCCTTTTAATCAATTCTTACATTACATCTAAGAATTACAAGGAAGCATTAATCCTGCTAGAAAAAGATAAGTCAGCAACTAATAGGCCGGCTTACCAAAAGGTGACTTTTTACCGCGGACTTGAGTTGTATACTGATGGTAACTATCAGGAAGCAATGACAATGTTTAAAAAATCGATTGCTGAACCTCGTGACCCAAGGATCACTGCCCGTGCTACGTTCTGGAAAGCAGAAACAGAATCTGTACTTAATGCTTTTAGTGAAGCATTGATAACCTTTAAACAATTTATGGGTAATGCTGAGGCGAAAACGACACCTGAGTATAAAAATATTAATTATAATATGGCCTATACTTACTTTAAGCTAAAAGAGTATGAACAGGCGGCAAAATATTTTCAGGATTATGTTTCGCAGGCAACTGCAAAAGGAGATGCGGTAAGGCTTAACGATGCTTACCTTCGTTTAGGTGATAGTAACTTCGTTACAGGTAAATACTGGCCGGCTATGGAAGCTTATAATAAAGCTATTGATATGAAAGGTATTGATGCTGATTATGCTTTCTTCCAAAAAGGACTTAGTTATGGCTTTGTAGCCAGGAATGAAAAGAAGATTGAAGATCTTACCAAGTTTGTACAAACTTATCCTAAATCGAAGTATGCAGACGATGCTTTGTATGAACTAGGGAATACCTATGTTACCGAGAAAAACACAACTAAAGCAATTCAGACGTACGATAAACTTATCGCCGACTACAAAGAGAGCTCTTACGTGTCTAAAGCAATAATGCGTCAGGCGCTTATTTATTATAATGCAGAGAACGATGAAAAAGCATTGGATAAATTCAAAAAGGTGGTTGCCGAATTCCCTAATACACCGGAGGCTATGGAAGCAGTATCTACTGCCCGTTTGATCTATGTAGATAAAGGACGTACAGACGAATATGCTGCATGGGTTAAAACACTGGATTTTGTTGATGTAACTGATGCCGATCTTGATAATACTGCCTTTGAAGCTGCTGAAAAGCAATATCTTCAAAATAACAACAAACAAGCAATATCATCACTGAGTGGTTATGTGGCTAAATTCCCTAACGGAATATCGTCGTTAAAAGCCAATTTCTATCTGGCGCAGTCGTACTATGCAGAAGGATTAGAAAGCAATGCGATACCTAGTTACGAATTTGTGATCTCTAAATCGAGAAGTGAATTTACAGAGCAGGCGTTAGCAAGGTTATCACAGATCTATTTAAAGAAAGGTGATTATGCTAAAGCTATTCCTGTATTAAAACGTCTTGAAGTTGAGGCAGATTTTCCTCAGAATGTAACTTTTGCGCAGTCTAACCTAATGAAGGGGTACTATGATCAGCAGGATTATGCTAATGCAGTAGTGTATGCTGGTAAAGTATTGAGTAATACTAAAACGGAAGATAAGGTAAAAAGCGACGCACAGATAATCGTAGCACGTTCTGCAGTTAAAGCGAATGATGAGCCTAAAGCGAGAGAAGCTTATGCTAAACTGCTAACAATTGCTAAGGGGGAGTTAGCGGCAGAGGCATTATACTATGATGCTTATTTTAAAAACAAAGATGGAAAGTTTGAAGCTTCAAATACAACAGTACAAAAGCTTTCTAAAGACTATTCAGGTTACAAATATTTTGGAGCAAAAGGATTAGTTGTAATGGCTAAAAACTTTTACGGATTAAAAGACAGCTTCCAGGCAACTTATATACTGGAAAGTGTTGTTAAGAACTTTACAGCTTATCCGGATGCTGTTGCAGAAGCACAGAAAGAGCTTGATGCTATAAAGGCAGAAGAAGCGAAACGTAACTCATCCATCCAAAAATAATCAGACTAAGCCATGAAGATCAAATTTCAATATAAAATAGCCGTATTAGCAGCATTTGCTGTTGCACAGGGAGCGCATTCACAAAAGAAGGATGAAAATATAGGTACTGAGGTGGTAAATGTTGTAAAACCCTACACACCTACAATATCTGATGCTTTTAAAGTAAAAGAGACACCTGTAATAGAAGACGAGGATAATACACAGAAGGAAGAGATAAAATATAATATTTTCTCATTTCCCGTTGCTTCAACTTTTACACCATCTAAAGGTAAAGCTGCTGGTGTAGACAGGCAGCAGCGTGAAAAATTATATAACAATTATGCTACTTTAGGAGTTGGCAACTATGGTACTATTAATGCAGAATTGTTTATTACAGAAAATCTTAATCGTAACGAATATGTTGGGGCTATGTTGCGCCATATCTCTTCTCAGGGAGGGATAAAAAACATCAAACTTGATGATAAATATTATAATACCGGATTAGATCTTACTTATGGTAACCGTCAGAAGGATTTTAGTTGGAATGCCGATTTGGGTTTCCAGAATCAGGTGTATAACTGGTATGGTCTTCCGTTACAGTTCCAGGATATAGATAATGAAACAATTAGAGGGATAGATCCAAAGCAAACCTATAATACTGTTTATGTAGGAGGTAAGATCGCTGCTGAAGATAGTTTCTTTAGGGAAGCTTCTATGCAGTACAAACGTTTCTGGGACGGTTACGGTTCCGTAGAGAATCGCTTTTTTGTAAAACCATCATTAGATATTGATGTGATGGAAGAAAAAATAAAAGTTGATTTTGTTGCCGATTACGTAGGCGGAAATCTTGCAGAAGATACTGAGTTCCCAATAGAGTACAGCAATTTGAATTTTGGTATACAGCCAAGTTTAGTGTATCAGAAGGATGATCTTTCGGTACAGCTGGGTGCGGGGTTGTTTTATAGTATGGGTAAGATGAATGGCGATACAGATAATAAATTCTATGTTTACCCTCAGGTAAAAGCATCCTATAAAGTAGTGGGCGATCTTATGGTTGCTTATGCAGGGGCAGAAGGAGGGTTGAAACAAAACTCGTATGCTGATTTTGTATCTGAGAACCCTTTTATATCGCCATTACAGGCAATTACACCTACAGATAAGAAATATGATATTTATGTTGGGTTAAAAGGTAAGCTTGCAAGTGCCATTGCTTACAACATTCGCGGTTCGTACATGAATGAAGGTAATAAAGCAATGTTCTTAAATTTTGATCCAAGAGTATTACCTGGCCCTGGAGCAAATCTTAATGGTTTCGAATATGGTAATTCATTCAGTGTAGTGTATGATCAGGTGCAAACAGTAAGTTTCTTTGGAGAATTAAAAGCAGATTTAAGTAAAAACATAAGGTTTGGTGTTAATGGAACTTTTAGCAGCTATTCGTTAGACAACCAGTCTGAAGCCTGGAATATGCCGCAAATAAAAGTAGGGACAAGCCTTGATGTTGATATCAATACAAAATGGTCTGCCGGAGCCAATGTATTTTACGTAGGCGATAGAAAAGATCTTGTTTTTCCGGGTAACACATTTGTAGATACCGGGCTGGCTTATGATACTAAAGTGGTTACGCTTAAAAATTATTTCGATGTTAATGCTCATGTAGGGTATAAATACAGTGAGCGCCTTAGTGCTTTCTTGAAATTAAATAATATAGCGAATCAGGATTATGAGCGCTGGGTGAATTATAAAGTACAGGGCTTCCAGGTTTTGGTAGGAGCATCTTACAAGTTTAATTTCTAAAAGAAAAATAGTTAAAAATTATAATTGAAAGATTTAAAGATTGGGTAGTTTCTCAATTTTTAAATCTTTCAATCGTTTAAATCTTCAACACATTGCATACACTAAAACATAAAACGCTAAACTACTACATACAGCAGGTAGATGACAAGATAGACGCATTTCGTGACATGATAAGCGCATTAACCGAAGATGCTTCTAATGATGCAAAAGGATCGGCTGGAGATAAGCACGAAACAGCGCTTTCTATGATGCATTTGGAGCAGGAGAAGCTAAATCATAAGTTAAGTGAATTTCTTGCTCAAAAGGCAGTATTGGAGAAAATAAATACTGAAATTACTGTGCCCAGAGTAGTGCTGGGGAGTCTTGTAAAGGCTAATAATATGTATTTATTTGTAAGTGCTGCACTGCCTAAAATAATGATAGATGGAATATCTGTCATTGCGTTATCGCCCCAATCGCCTTTGGGTACTAAACTCATGGGCATAGAGGTTGGAGGAACTTTTGAGATAAGCGGTACAAAATATACAATAGAAGAAATTAGCTAAAAAAAACCATCCTTTCCGGATGGTTTTTTTATGATTTGTAACCTCTTTCTGGTTTAAATAGGTATGTTGCTTATATAATATGTTAAAATAGTCTTTGTTTGTTTTTATTTGTAAGCTAAATTGTTCTTTGTGTTTTATAATTAAAACTATAATATCATTTTTGCTTTGCTAAAGTGAAGTGAAAGATGCTTTAGTGATAAATTTTAAAATAAGAATAATATGTGTGGGATTTTAGCAATTATCGGTAAAGGGAAAGATGAAGTGTTAGTAAAGCAGCTTTCTAAAAGGATGTCGCATAGAGGCCCGGATGAAAGTGATCTTTATGTTACTGAGAGTGGAAGTATATTAAGCCATGAGCGCTTATCGATTATAGATCTTAATACGGGAAGGCAGCCAATTCAGGGAACATCTAAAGCATGGATGGTACATAATGGTGAAATTTACAACCATCAGAACCTGCGTGATACAGTATTAAGAAATCACACATTCAGAACTACTTCTGATTCTGAAGTTATTGTTCATTTATATGAAGAGTTTGGTTATGATTTTTGCAACATGCTCGATGGGATGTTTGCCTTTGTGGTAATTGATGGCGATGATTTTATTGCCGGGCGTGATCCCTTAGGTATTAAGCCATTGTATTATGGACTTGATGAAAGAGGCAGGATTTATTTTGCTTCGGAAATGAAAGCCATTGCCGATCATTGTAAAACATTTTCAACGTTCCCTCCCGGATACTATTATACCCAAAAAACAGGTTTTGTAAAGTATTACAAACCGGAATGGGAAGATGCATCTAAAGCGGTAGAAGATGCCGATTTGGAGGCTATAAGATCAAGTCTTACTCAGGCTGTAAAGAAAAGGCTTATGAGTGATGTTCCGGTAGGCGTATTGCTTTCCGGAGGGTTAGATTCTTCACTTACATCTTCTATAGCAGCCCGATTGCTGCAGGATTCAGGAAAAAAACTAAAATCATTTTCAATTGGTCTTAATGCTGATGCTCCAGATGCTGTTGCTGCCCGAAAAGTAGCTGATTTTTTAGGTACAGAACATCATGAGATACATTTCACGATAGAACAGGGTATTGAGATTCTTGATAAACTCATATGGCATTTGGAAACCTATGACGTTACTTCCATAAGAGCCAGTACACCAATGTATTTCCTGTCTAAAGCTATAAGAGAAACAGGGGTAAAGGTTGTGCTTTCCGGAGAAGGAGCCGATGAGGTTTTTGGAGGTTATCTGTATTTTAGAAATGCGCCATCTGCAGCCGATTTTCAGAAAGAAACGATAGAAAGGGTTCAAAAACTTTTTACGGCCGATTTACTGCGTGCAGATAAGTCAACAATGGCCCATGGCCTGGAGGCGCGTGTACCGTTTTTAGATAAAGCATTTTTAGAGCTGGCTATAAAAATACGACCGGAAGAAAAACAACCTATAACTTATGATGGTATAGAGAAATATATCCTTAGAAAAGCATTTGATACACCGGAAAGTCCTTATTTACCGGATGAGGTATTGTGGAGGCAGAAGGAGCAGTTTAGTGATGGGGTAGGATACAGCTGGATCGATACATTGATCGAATACTGCTCGGCACAAGTAACAGATGAAGAACTGGCAGGCGCACCCGAACGATTCCCTTACAATACACCCGTTACGAGGGAAGCTTACTTTTACAGAGCTATTTTTCATAAACATTTCCCGCAGGTAAGTGCTGCACAGACAGTGCGCAGATGGATACCAAAATGGCAGCAAAATACAGACCCGAGCGGACGTGCTAATGCAGCACACGTTCAGGCAGATACATATATGGCACAGATTAGTCAGGAAGTGTAATAGGATTTATTAAATTTTAGTTTGTTTGTTTATGTTTAAGGCGTTCCGCTGTAAAAGGAGCGTCTTTTTTTTGCACTATTTTTAACACTATA
The DNA here is from genome assembly GCF_004028155.1 of Flavobacterium cerinum. GTDB lineage: Bacteria > Bacteroidota > Bacteroidia > Flavobacteriales > Flavobacteriaceae > Flavobacterium > Flavobacterium cerinum. Next base: position 102,808 of record NZ_SBII01000014.1, read on the forward strand.
GTGGCTTATTATCATAGTATGCTCTCTTTTAATAAATTGTTAATAACTTAGGTGCCAAAAGGGGTGTTTTGATAGCTTTATCCCTCCTGTTTTCATATATTTGTTCGTTAAACCTAAAATTTAGTTAAGAATAAAATTTTATGAGTGAAGAGGTAAATAAAAACAGTTATTCGGCAGACAGTATTCAGGCCTTAGAGGGAATGGAGCACGTAAGAATGCGTCCTTCCATGTATATAGGCGATGTAGGTGTCCGTGGTTTGCACCATCTGGTATATGAAGTAGTGGATAACTCTATTGATGAGGCGATGGGTGGCCATTGCGACACAATAGGTGTTACTATAAATGAAGATGGTTCTGTAACAGTTGAAGATAATGGTCGTGGTATACCGGTAGACATGCACAAAAAAGAAGGAGTTTCTGCCCTTGAGGTAGTAATGACTAAAATTGGTGCGGGAGGTAAATTCGATAAAGATTCTTATAAAGTTTCCGGAGGTCTTCACGGTGTGGGTGTATCTGTAGTAAATGCATTATCCAACCACATGCGCTCTACTGTTTACAGAGACGGTAAAATTTATGAACAGGAATACGAAAAAGGTAAGTCAGTCTACCCTGTAAAACAGATTGGTGAGACAACCAAAAGAGGTACTACCCAGACGTTTTATCCTGATAATACTATCTTTACACAAACAACAGAGTTCTCTTATGATACTCTTGCCGCACGTATGCGTGAGCTTTCATTCCTTAATAAAGGAATAACAGTAACGCTTACTGATAAAAGAGAGAAAAACGATAAAGGCGAATTTGTTTCTGAAATTTTCCATTCTGATGAAGGGTTAAAGGAGTATATCCGTTTCCTTGATGGTAACCGTGAACCGATCATTTCGCACGTTATCAGCATGGAAAGTGAAAAAGGTGAAATACCTGTAGAAGTTGCGCTTATCTATAATACGAGTTATACAGAGAATATTTTCTCTTATGTAAATAATATAAATACACACGAAGGAGGTACTCACTTGTCAGGTTTCCGTAGGGGATTAACAAATACCCTAAAGAAATATGCTGATAGTTCAGGTCTTCTTGATAAACTGAAATTTGAAATTTCAGGTGATGACTTCCGTGAGGGGCTTACAGCTATTATCTCGGTAAAAGTTCAGGAGCCGCAATTTGAAGGACAGACAAAAACAAAATTAGGTAACCGTGAGGTTGTCGCGCCGGTAAGCCAGGCTGTTAGTGAAATGCTTGAGAACTATCTTGAGGAGAATCCTAATGACGCAAGGGTTATTGTGCAAAAAGTAATACTTGCTGCACAGGCACGTCACGCTGCTAAAAAAGCACGTGAAATGGTTCAGCGTAAAACCGTAATGGGTGGCGGTGGACTTCCGGGTAAGCTATCGGACTGTTCTGAACAGGATCCTGCTAAATGTGAAGTATTCCTTGTCGAGGGAGACTCGGCAGGTGGAACTGCAAAACAAGGACGTGACAGGGCTTTTCAGGCAATTTTACCACTAAGGGGTAAAATCCTTAACGTAGAGAAGGCAATGCATCATAAGGTGTTCGAGAACGAAGAGATTCGTAATATCTTTACTGCACTTGGTGTTACCATTGGTACTGCTGAAGATAGTAAAGCGCTTAACCTTGAAAAACTGCGTTACCATAAAGTTGTTATTATGTGTGATGCCGATGTTGATGGTAGTCACATTGCTACGCTTATCCTTACGTTCTTTTTCCGTTTTATGAAAGAGCTTATCGAGAATGGACACGTTTATATTGCAACTCCACCATTATACCTTGTGAAAAAAGGAACTAAGAAGGAGTATGCATGGACAGATGCTCAGCGTGATGCTATAACTGAGAAAATGGGCGGTGGATCTGCGATTCAACGTTATAAAGGTCTTGGAGAGATGAACGCGGAGCAGCTTTGGGATACTACTATGGATCCAAGTTTCCGTACACTTCGTCAGGTAAATATTGACAGTCTTGCAGAGGCAGACAGGATATTCTCAATGCTTATGGGGGATGAGGTTCCACCAAGAAGGGAATTTATTGAAAAGAATGCAGCTTACGCAAAAATTGACGCATAAGTATTTCTATATATACAAACACAACAAGGCATTCGGTAACGGATGCCTTGTCTTTTTTTAAGCAATTATAAGATTTCTTTTGGGCTGGAACGTGTAAAAAGGTTTTTTCTTTAAGAAATGGAAAAAAAATATGTGGAAAAGTGGTCAAATATGTTTAATATTGAGAAGATTTAATATGCAAACATGGTTTGCTTTTGATATTTTTGTAGATATCAGTATTTGCTGATGTCGTTAATAACCTAAAAACAACCAAAATTCAATAAATTATGAAAGTAACAATAGTAGGTGCCGGCAATGTGGGCGCTACCTGTGCTGATGTTATCTCTTACAGAGGGATAGCAAGCGAAGTGGTTCTGCTTGATATTAAAGAAGGATTTGCTGAAGGCAAAGCGATGGATATTATGCAGTGTGCTACCACGACAGGATTTAATACAAAAGTATCAGGCAGTACAAACGATTATTCTAAGACTGCAAATAGTGATGTAGTAGTAATTACATCCGGGATACCAAGAAAACCGGGAATGACTCGCGAAGAACTTATAGGGATCAATGCAGGTATTGTGAAATCGGTTGCAGAAAATGTGCTTAAACATTCACCAAATACTATAATAGTAGTTGTGTCTAACCCAATGGACACAATGACTTATCTAACACTAAAAGCTACCGGTCTGCCTAAGAACAGAGTTATTGGTATGGGTGGGGCATTAGATAGCTCACGTTTTAAATATTATCTTTCAAAAGCTTTAGATAAGCCTTCTAACGATGTTCAGGGTATGGTTATAGGTGGGCATGGTGATACAACTATGATACCTCTTACAAGGCTTGCTTCTTACAACGGCAGTCCTGTGTCCGATTTCCTTTCTCAGGAGCAGTTAGAAAAAGTAGCTGCCGATACAATGGTGGGGGGAGCTACACTTACAGGTTTATTAGGTACATCTGCATGGTATGCTCCGGGAGCATCTGTCGCTTATCTTGTAGATAGTATTCTTAACGACCAGAAAAAAATGATTGCATGCTCAGTGTTCCTTGAAGGTGAATATGGTCAGGACGATATCTGTCTTGGTGTGCCGTGTATCATTGGAAAGAATGGTATCGAAGAAATTGTGAGTATTAAGCTTAACGACAGTGAAAAAGCCCTATTGGCTAAAAGTGCTGATGCGGTAAGAAATATGAACGCCGACCTAAAGTCGGTATTGGCGTAAAAAGTAAGAGTAAAGATAAAGGCTGCCGTGGCAGCCTTATTTGTGTATATTTTGCTATTCTTTTACCGTCATATAGTTGCCATTGCTGTTACGATCAATAGTGTTATAATCGAGATTCTGCCCTGGTGCCGGCATATACATAATAACAGGATCGGTGTTGCCTCTGTAGAATCCGTCCTGAATATTTTGTAAGTAAATATCGTAGAAATCTATAGTCTCTGCCTTGTCTTTAGTACTGTTTTCAGTTATTGCGGGCTTATTGTCTTTAGCGTAATAAAGGATGTTTTTTTGTCGTGCTTCTTCCAGTTTTTTAGCGCTGTCTTTTATTGCAACACTTAAATTGTCAGATAGTTGGGTTTGCTGTCCGCGGGTATTGAATGCAAAGGCCATAAATGCCGAAATTACCACTAACTTTTTCATAAAGAAGATTTTAAGATACTCAAAGTTAAGCGGTTTGTGCCTTACAGCCAAACTGTTAAAAAATACTTTTTGAGTGAATTTTGTTTTTTGTGATAATGTTAGTAAATAAATTGGTTAATCTAATGGTAAATTATATATTTGCTCGTTTTAAAAAAATTGAACATAATTAATTTTTAGTAATAATGCAGAATAAGGGACTCATTAAATTTTTCGCAATACTATTTGCGTTAGTATGTATCTACCAGCTTTCGTTCACATTCGTTTCTAATGGTATTGAGAAAGATGCTAAGGCTTTTGCCGGTGGCGACTCTGATAAAGAGCTAGCCTATCTTGATTCAATGAAGGATTCGGTTGTGTATTTAGGGTATACATATGATCAAGTAAGGAACAAACAGATCAACAAAGGTCTTGACCTTGAAGGAGGGATTAACGTAATGCTGCAGATATCTGTAAAAGATATCATACATGGCCTTGCTAATAACTCTAAAAATCCTGTTTTAAACAAAGCTTTAAGTGAAGCTACAAAAAACAGACAGGGTAATCAGGATTATCTTGACGCGTTCTTTATTGCGTTTGATAAAGAGTCTAACGGCAGCGTGAAATTAGCTTCGCCTGAACTATTCACAAACAGGATAATGGGTGATGCTGTCAATACAAAAATGACAGATGATCAGGTTAAAGCCGTTATAAAGAAAAAAGTTAGCGAGTCTATCGATAGTGCCTTTGGCGTATTGACAGAGCGTATTGATAAATTTGGTGTTGTACAGCCTAATATCCAGAAAATTGGAGAGTCAGGTCGTATCATGGTAGAATTACCTGGTGCTAAAGATATTGACCGTGTAAAAAAATTATTGCAGAGTACTGCACAACTTGAATTCTGGGAAGCATACAAAGTAAACGACCTGCAAGGATTCCTTATGGGAGCTAATGAGGTTCTTAAGAAAACAGAGAAAGCAGAAACTGCTGAAGTAGCAAAAGATACTACAAAAGCAAATTCTGATATCGAAAAACTTCTTACAGATAAATCTAAAGATTCAGCTGTAGCTCCGGTAAAAGGTGCTAACCCATTATTTGATAAGCTTGTTCCAAGCCAGGGAGGTCCTGTAATTGGTATGGCTTCTACAAAAGATACAGCAGCAGTAAACAATTGGTTTAAAAGATCAGATATCCGTTCGTTACTTTCAGGTGATCTTCGTTATGTGCGTTTTGCATGGGGTAAAGAAAACAAAAAGAACAAAGGAATGCTTGAGCTTTATGCTCTTAAAACAAACAGAGAAGGTATTCCTGACCTAAGCGGAAACGTTATTACAGGTGCAAGCGATACTTTCGACCAGTTTGGTAAGCCATCTGTAGAAATGCAGATGAATAATAGAGGTGCTCAGGTTTGGGAAGAAATGACAGGAAAAGCATATACTACACAAGGGTATATTGCTATTGTTCTTGATAATGTTGTTTATTCTGCACCAGGTGTATCTACAGGTCCTATTGCAGGAGGTAATTCTCAAATTTCCGGATCATTTGATGTAACAGAAACAAAAGATTTAGCTAACATCCTAAGAGCAGGTAAACTTCCGGCTTCAGCTGATATCGTTCAGTCAGAAGTGGTAGGTCCGTCATTAGGTCAGGAAGCTATTGATAATGGTATACTATCATCTATTGCTGGTCTATTACTAGTATCACTTTGGATGGTTATTTATTATGGTAAATCAGGTTGGTATGCTAACATTGCACTTATTGTTAACTTACTTTTCCTTTTTGGTTTCCTTGCAAGTTTAGGTGCTGTATTAACATTGCCGGGTATTGCGGGTATCGTACTTACAATGGGTACAGCAGTAGATGCGAACATTATTATATATGAGCGTGCAAAAGAAGAGTTACGTCATGGAAAAACACTTGACGAAGCAATTAAAACATCGTTTAGCTGGAGAGGTGCAATGTCATCTATTACCGATGCGAACGTTACACACGTACTTACAGGTTTAGTGTTATTAATATTTGGTACAGGTCCGGTTAAAGGTTTTGCTACTACATTGTTGATAGGTATATTTACATCTCTTTTCACATCGATATTTATTACAAGAATGATGCTTGACTGGAGTGTAAGAAGAGGAGATAAACTAACTTTTGTTACTAATCTTTCTAAAAACTGGTTTACTAACTTCCATTTCGATTTCCTTGGAGCTAAGAAATATACTTATGCTTTCTCTTCTATAGTAGTAATCGTAAGCTGTGTGTCTATATTCTTTGTGAATGGACTTGATCAAGGTATTGACTTCGTTGGTGGTAGAACATTCCAGGTTAAATTTGACAAGTCAGTTTCTACTGAAGATGTGAAAAAAGATCTTGGAGATATCTTTAAAGATAATGTTGATGCAAAAGTATTTGGTAATGATTCGCAATTAAGAATTACAACTAAATATAAAATTGAAGAAAAAACCGTTGCAGCTGATGCAGAAGTAAATAAATTATTGTTTGAAGGACTTAAGAAGTACTATAGTACTCCAATTACATACGAACAGTTTGTAAATACTTACGAAGGTAAAAAACTAGGTGTACTACAGGCTAGTAAAGTTGATGGTTCTGTTGCAGACGATATCAAGACCAATTCAATTTGGGCAATATTAGGCTCTATGGCTATTGTATTTATTTACTTAATGGTAAGTTTTAGAAAATGGCAGTACAGCTTAGGTGCTATTGCAGCTGTAGCGCACGACGTTATATTTGTACTTGGTATCTACTCTCTATGTTACAAATTCATGCCTTTCCATATGGAAATGGATCAGCACTTTATTGCTGCGATCCTTACTGTTATTGGTTATTCGATGAATGATACGGTAATTGTATTTGACAGGGTAAGGGAATATCTTGCAGGTAATACTAAAGGTAACTTCCGTGATATTGTGAACACTTCTATTAATACAACTATGTCAAGAACGATCAACACATCGTTAACCATGATCATGGTATTATTAATTATGTTCATCTTTGGTGGAGATTCTATCCGTGGATTTATATTTGCAATGCTTGTGGGTATCGTAGTAGGAACTTATTCTTCACTATTTATTGCTACACCGGTTCTTGTAGATACAGTATCTAAAAAAGATAAAGACCTGATTGTGAAACGTCACAATGAAGAGGTGTAATATAATATAGATTATTATAAAAAAACCTGTCTATGCATATAGACAGGTTTTTTTTATTTTGTTTTTTTGCATACTCAAAAAAGCATATATTCGTTATCATTATAAAGAAGAATACTTAGAAAAGAGTATATTTTACATTTAAAAGAAACTTTTATCAGAACATGACAAACTTAATTTTATTACTACAGGACTCACTTGCTGTGGCAAAAGATGCAGCTCCTGGTGATGCGGCGGCTGCAGGAACAGAACAATCGATTAATTTCTTTTCGATGCTTATGAAAGGTGGGGTTATGGTAATTCCAATCCTTATACTCCTGTTCTTTACTATTTACATTATTATTGAAAGAGCTTTGTATATAAGTAAACAGGGTAAAGAAGATAATGCACTTATTAATGATGTGCGTTACCAGCTTAACTCAGGTAAAATTGAGGCAGCACAAATTGCTGCAAGTAAATCAGGTACGGCTTATGGTACTATTCTTGAAAGTGGTATAGCTTTAGTAGGGAGACCATTGAGCGAGATAGAAGGTATGATGGAAAAGACTACCAATGTTGAGATCGCTATGATGGAGAAGAAATTAGGTTATTTAGGTCTTGTGGCTGGTATTGCACCTATTCTTGGTTTCATCGGTACAATTTCAGGGGTTATTAAAATATTTTATACCATTTCGATTACAGAGAATATTAGTATTGGAAGTATCTCAGGCGGTTTGTATGAAAAAATGATCAGTTCGGGATTAGGGCTTATTGTTGGTGTTATAGCCTATTCAGGTTATCACTTCTTTAATATGATGATCGATAACTTCGCGCTAAAAGTGCAAAAACAGGTTATACAGTTTGTTAATGTAATAACTACAGGAAAATGAGAGTAAGGAGAAATAAACGTTTTCATGCAGAAATTGCGGCATCGGCGCTAAGCGATATCATGTTCTTTTTGCTGTTGTTCTTCCTTATTATCTCTACACTGGCTAACCCAAACGTTATAGACCTTGCGCTACCAAAGGCAGATTCTAATAAAACGACTGATAAAGCACATGTTACAATATCTGTAACCGCCGATAAAAAGTATTTTATAGACAAGCAGCAGGTTCCTTTTGAAGAACTTGAAGGTACGTTAATGTCAAGAATTAGCGCTAGTGGAGACAATGTAGTTATCGTTAGACTTCCAAAAGAGCTTCAGGTGCAGGACATGGTAGATATATTACAGATTGGGCAGAAGAACAAACTGAAGTTTTCTATCGCCACTACTAAATAATTGAGGTTATGGCTAATTTAACAGCAGAAGAGAAAAAAGCACTGATAATTACTATGGTAACTTTTGCTATAGTATTGTTATTGCTTTTTATTATGAAATATACTCAAAAAACAGACCTTGTAGACCTTTCCGAACTCGAAGGCGGTGGAGGTGGAGGCGGTGTGACTGTAAACTTTGGAGATAGTGATGTAGGTTCCGGAGCTGATTTTCGCAATGAAGTACTTAATGTTACCGAAAAAGTAAAACAAGTACCGCAGGCATCTCAAGCTAATGAAGAGGAAGTTGTTTCCAGTGATCTTGATGATGCTCCGGCAGTAGTAAAAACGAAGCCTGTGGAGAAGAAAGAGCCTAAGAAAGTAGAGACGAAGCCTGTTAGTGTAAAAGGTCCGCCACATCCATCTAAAACAACATCTGATGCCCTTGCTAATATATTAAATGGAAACAGTAAAGGTGGTGATGGAGATGATGGGCAATCCGGAAATAAAGGAAGACTTGGCGGAGATAAGAATTCCGGAAGCTATTATGGTGATGGTGGGAGCGGAGGAGGCTCTGGTGGGGGTAACGGTTCTGGAAATGGAACGGGTACCGGGCCGGGTTCAGGAAGCGGTTCAGGCGGTGGAAGTGGAGCTGGCAGAGGAACTGGAGTTGGTGATTATCAACTCGGAGGAAGAAAGCCGTTAACTAAACCTAAACCTCTTTATAAATGCAATGAAGAAGGTATAGTTGTTGTGGAAATTTCTGTAGATAAAAATGGTAAGGTGATTGGTGCTGTGCCAGGTGTTAGAGGTACTACTAACTCAGCTAAATGTCTTTTGGATCAGGCTAAAATTGCTGCAATGGACACTAAATTTAATAGCAGTGATTCAGCTCCTGAGAAGCAGGTAGGTAAAATCATTTATAATTTCAAACTGTCAGAATAATTCATTTTCAAATTATTGTTATAAAAACAAATAACCCACACAATTGCGTGGGTTATTTGTTTTTATAATTGTTTCATAATCCAGTCCAGGCATTGCTGAGAATCCATAATTGACCACGAATGCGGATGCTTCTGTCCATTAGGACGTATACCCTTGTCATATGTAATAATCAATTCCGCATTTTTATTTCCACCTAATTGTAAAAGGTTTATCATTGCTGAAATGTCAAGAGCATTAAGATCATAAAAATCACGCTGCCTGTTTTTCATTGCCCAGGCAACATCAGGTTCTGCATATAATAATACGGGAGTACTTAGTAGGTATTTTGCATTTCCCCCATCTTTCTGGCTATGGGAGTAAATGGAATATTTAATATATTTCTCAGGGAATTCATCCGGCGATCCTCCAAACTCTTTTTTGTACATTTCAGTAACCCATTTGCCTTCGGCAACTGCTGCCTCAGACACATTACGTTCAAGGTCGTTAATACAGTGCTGCCATAAATTTGCATAATCTAAGGGTGGATCAATTCCGAATATAGCTTTAGGTACTACAGTGGTACTTCCCTTTTCACTATTGGCTTTTTCAGCATAACTTAATGATAGCATAGCTCCTCCCGAAAATCCACCTAAAACAAATTTATCTTTTGGTATGCCAAAGCGTTTAATTACCTGTGTAAATATTTTATTAAGCATTTCATGTTCATACGTCTGTTTTGTAGAAATCTGGTTTATTGACGGAAATATTACAAGAAAACCTTTGTCCGCTGCCAGTTTGTGTAGCGTTATCTGATCAGCTGCATAGTCTAACGGTTCTCCTGCTCCCGGAAGTATAACTAAAACGGCAATAGGTTTTGTTTTAGGAATAATCAACTTGTAAAACAGGGTGGAAGAGTCTTTGTCATGTGATCTGTACAAATCATACGGATCAGAATTTGAAAGGATCACTGTTTCTTTTGTTTGAGAGTTTCCAACTACACTTATAAAAAGTAGAATCAGGTTTATATATTTCATGATTTGTTTGTTATGAATATGGTATTAGTAGTAAATATGTACTATTTGTTACCAAAATATAAACAAAAAACCGCCCAAATGGCGGTTTGTATTTATAAAGTTTCTGTTTTGTTTTTAGAGGTGAAAATGAGATAAAAACCTACAAGGATAAATGGAATACTTAACCACTGTCCGGTTAATAATATTGGATTGTCACCTTCAAAGCCTCCCTGACTTTCCTTAACAAATTCTACAAAGAATCGTACTGCCCATAATAATACAAGGAATATACCAAAAATGAATCCGTGCTTTTTGCGAGCATCTGTTTTCCAGTACATATAAAAGACCACAGCGAAGACGAAAATGTAACCAAAGGCTTCATACAACTGTGCAGGATGTCTATAAGGTATCTTTGCGAGAATCTCACTGAAATCAGGATTATGTTGTATCATTTGATAAGCTTTATTAAGGTCTTGTTCGCCTGTAACAGCAGATATATTTGAATCGTTTAGAAATTCTTCCCCTCTAATGAATTTCACTGCTGTCGGTAGGCTTTGATCTGTTGGTTTACCAATTATTTCTGAATTTACAAAGTTGGCTATGCGTATTAAAATGCCTCCACTGACTACTGGTATGGCAATTCTGTCCAGTATCCATAATAATGGGCGATGAACTACTTTTTTGCTGTAATAGATCATTGTTAGTATGACTCCAATAGCTGCGCCATGACTGGCAAGACCTTTAAATCCAGTAAATTCAAATTTAGGATTAAAGCTAAATGGGAGAAATATACTTAATGGATCTTGTGTGAACAGTTCGGTTTGATAGAAAAGGACATGACCTAAACGTGCTCCTATCATAGTAGCTGCTATAGTGTAGATAAACAATTTATCAAGGTTTTCTATCGATTCGCCATCGCGAATGTAAATACGTTTCATAAGATACCATCCTAAAGCAAATGCGGCTACCCATAGAAGGCTGTAATAATGTAATGTGAAGATTCCTAAATCGATGCCTTTGGATGGATTCCAGACAATGCTTAATGCGTGTGTCATTATGTAATTTTGAATTTTGGTAAAAGTAAAAAAATGCCCGAAGTATCTGGGTTAAAAGGAGGTTAATATCTATAATGGTAATGTGGTATAATAAAAAAACCGCCACTTGGGCGGTTTAAATTATAATGTTTCGGTTCTATTCTTTGCGGTAAATATAAAATAGAAACCAGCAAGTATAAATGGAATGCTTAGCCACTGTCCAGTAAGAAGTATTGGATTATCACCTTCAAAGCCTCCCTGACTTTCTTTAACAAATTCTACGAAGAATCGTACTGCCCAAAGTAAAACAAGGAATACACCAAAGATAAGTCCGTGTTTTTTACGAGCGTCTGTTTTCCAATACATATAGAATATAATAAGGAATACAAAAACATAACCTACAGCTTCATAAAGCTGTGCAGGGTGTCTGAATGGTATTTTTGCTAATGTACTGGCAAAATCCGGATTGGTTTCTATGGCTTTGTAGGCTTGGTTGTAATCTACAATTTTTGTAATTTCTACGGCATCATGTTTATTAAGAAAGTCTTCGCCTCTTATAAATTTAATTGCTGTAGGAACATCCTGAGTTGTTTCTTTACCTAATATTTCACTGTTAAAGAAGTTTCCTAATCTTACAAAAACACCTCCACTGGTTACAGGGATAACGACTCTGTCCAGTACCCATAATAATGGTCTGTGAATGATTTTTTTACTATAATATACCATTGTTAATATTATAGCTATAGCTGCACCGTGACTCGCAAGTCCGGCAAAGCCTGTAAATTCAAAGTTAGGACTGAAACGCACTGGTAGCAGTATTTCTGCCGGATGATCTTTAAAATAGTCCCAATCATAAAAGAATACATGACCAAGTCTTGCACCTAAGAGAGTAGCGATAAGAGTGTAGATGAAAAGTTTATCCAGCTTTTCTACCGATTCTCCTTCACGATCAAATATCTTTTTCATGATGAACCATCCAAGGCCAAAAGCAACTACAAACATAAGGCTGTAGTAACGTATCATAAATGACCCAAGATTAATTCCTTCGGATGGATTCCATACTATACTTAAACTATGTGTCATTATTTATTGTGTTAGTTTTTTGTAAAATTAAAGAAATGTGCATGACAGGCAAGAAAAAACATATTAATTAATGTTTGTGATTGCATCCTTTTTCTGGTACAGGGTCATAACCTTGTCCTCCCCACGGATTACAACTTACGATTCTCTTTATACTAAGCCAACTGCCTTTAAAAAGACCGTGTATCTGTAAAGCTTCTATTGTGTACTGTGAGCAGGTAGGGCTGTAACGACAGGCTGATGGCAAAACAGGGGATATAGCCACCTGATAAAAACGGACTAATAGTATAAACGGTGCTGCTAGTATGCTTTTTGCCTTCAATGGCTTTGGTTTAGTTTAATGAAAAAGTAGTACCTTCTTTAGAGTCTTTTAGCTCTATGCCAAGATCTGTAAGTTTGTTTCTTATTTGATCAGATAGAGCAAAATCTTTATTCGCACGGGCTTCATTTCGCATGCCTATAAGCATGTTAACAACACTTTCCAGTTTTTCATTATTACCTTCTTCTGCGGATTCATTTTTTAATCCCAGTACCTCAAATACAAAAGTATTCATGGCTTTAGAAAGTAATTCCAAGTCCTGAGCGGTAATCGTCTCTTTGCCATCCTTTAAAAGATTAACAAATTTTACGCCTTCAAACAGTTGAGCTATAAGTATTGGGCTGTTAAAATCATCATTCATGGCATCATAACAGGATTGTCTCCATGTTGCAATATCCAGTGTAGATATTTTTACTGCTTCGATGCTTTCCAAGCTTTCAATAGCTTCCATAAGACGGTTGTATCCTTTTTCTGAAGCTACAATAGCATCATTAGAAAAATCAAGTATACTACGATAATGAGCCTGAAGCATAAAGAAACGAGCTACAGATGGTGAAAAGGCCTTGCTCAATTTGTCGTTATTCCCGGAAAATATTTCCCTTGGCAGGATATTATTTCCAGTAGATTTAGACATTTTTTTACCGTTAAGTGTAAGCATATTGGCATGCATCCAGTAATTTACCGGAGACTGACCTGTGCAGGCTTCATTCTGAGCAATTTCGCATTCATGATGAGGGAATTTAAGATCCATTCCACCTCCATGAATATCAAAATGATTGCCTAAGTATTTTGTACTCATCGCTGTACATTCAAGATGCCAGCCAGGGAAACCGTCACCCCATGGAGAAGGCCAGCGCATAATGTGCTCTGGTTCTGCTTTTTTCCAAAGGGCAAAATCCTGTGAGTTTCTTTTTTCGTCCTGTCCGCTAAGGTCTCTGGTATTAGAAATCATATCTTCCAGATTTCTTCCGCTTAATTTACCGTAATGATGTGTTTTATCGAATTTAACAACATCAAAATAAACAGATCCGTTAGACTCATACGCATAACCATTTTCAATGATTTTCTTTACTGTCTCAATCTGCTCAATGATATGACCTGTTGCCGTAGGCTCGATGCTAGGAGGGAGGTTGTTGAAAAGCTCTAGTATTTGATGAAAATCTACCGAATACTGTTGTACTATTTCCATTGGCTCCAGCTTTTCCAGTCTTGCCTTTTTTGCAATTTTATCTTCACCTTCGTCTGCATCGTCTTCAATATGACCTACATCAGTAATGTTACGCACATATCTTACCTTGTATCCTAAATGTTTAAGATACCTAAAAATCAAGTCGAAAGAGATAAAAGTTCTACAATTACCTAAGTGAACATTGCTGTATACTGTTGGACCGCATACATACATACCTACCGCACCTTCGTGCAGGGGAACAAATGTTTCTTTTTCACCACTTAAGGAGTTGTAAAGCTTTAAAGCCTGATTTTGATATAAATGCATATATAAATTATTTGAAGACTAATATATTTTCAAAGATACTAAAACTGAGTATCCAGTTTAATGTAATCTAAAAATTCCCTTCTAACACTTTCTTCTTTGAATCTTCCGCCAAATTCTGAAGTTACTGTACTACTTTCAATATCGCGGATACCTCTCGAGTTAACACATAAGTGTTTTGCATCCATTACACAGGCCACGTCTTCAGTGTTAAGTACTTTTTTTAGTTCCTGTACAATTTGAATAGTAAGTCTTTCTTGTACCTGGGGTCTTTTAGCGTAATAATCTACAATACGGTTCATCTTAGAAAGTCCTACCACTGTACCGTTTGAAATGTAAGCTACATGAGCTCTCCCTACTATAGGTAATAAGTGGTGTTCACAGGTAGAATAAACGGTAATGTTTTTTTCTACAAGCATTTCTCCATATTTGTATTTGTTATCAAATGTTGAAGATCCTGGTTTTTTTGCAGGATTTAAACCTCCAAAAATTTCCTTTACAAACATTTTAGCAACACGGTTAGGAGTTCCTTTCAAACTGTCATCAGTCAGGTCCAATCCTAATGTCTTTAAAATGTTTTCTACATCATGTTTGATAGAAGCGATTTTATCATCATCACTCATTTCAAAAGCATCCGGTCTTAAAGGAGTTTGTGCGTTTGTTGCAATATGGTTATCTCCAATTTCGTCTTTTGTATCGTCGTTATGGGTCATTATATATTATTTAATAGAATAGTACAAAAATTAGTGCGCAAAGATAACTATAAAAGTTGATTTTAAATTATCTACTGGGTGAGGAATTATGTAGTATAAGATAAAAAGCTTTAAGCGCTAAAAGTATTAATCAATAATGACTCCTATCATTTGATATATTAAATTTATCGTAATGTTTCATGTAGTGTTATGTTTAGGTAAGATAAAAGCTGTAGTATGTGTTTAGTAATGTATTTTTTTATAGGTCGATTGAAAAAAATATAACTTTTTTTTAAAAATAGGGTAGGGAAAATTAATATTTGGCTGTTATTGTATAAAAAATAAAACTTTTTTTAGATTTATTGAATCAAATTTGTGTAATTTTCGCGTCTTAAAAAATCAACCAAAATGAATAACAAATACCTACTCCTGCTGTTGCTTAGCGTTTTTGGTTTTCCAGCTTTCGCTCAGATACTCCCTCAGCCGTATGTGACGGCTATAGATGGTGTACCTATCTGTAATCCTGGAGAATGTACAACATTGACAGCAGATTATTTTAGTACTGGTCAAACGACTTCCTATACGGTTGCTTCTATTCCGTATAATCCACCGTTTGGAACGATAGGAGCGAATGTAATTCCTGCTGATAAGGATGATCAATGGACCGATATCATTAATTTAGGTTTCCCGTTTTGCTTTTACGGTAATAGCTACGACAAGGTTATGTTAACCAGTAATGGGGCTATTACTTTTAGTATAGCAGGTTTAGTCCCTCAGGGAAGATATACTCCTAATACTGGAAGTACATGGGTAATGCAAGGACCAATTCCTTATGCAGCTCCAGGTAATATTTTAGCACCTTTTGTTAACTCTATTTTTGGAGTGTTTCATGATATTGATCCTGCAAAACTGGCATCTAATCCAAAGATTAGCTGGAGTATTTTAGGTGCTTACCCTAATAGGGTATTGGTTTTTAATATTAAAGATGTTTTGCTATGGAGTTGTGGTACAGCTCTTCCTCCTCAAAATAGTCAATTGGTTATGTATGAAACTACAAATGTAATTGAGGTGTTTGTAGGAAATAGAAACCCTTGTATGTCTTGGGAAAATGGTAAAGGACTAATAGGTCTTCAAAATATTGATGGTACTCAGGCTATTGCAGCACCGGGTAGAAATGTGAGTACATGGACTGCTAATAGTGAAGGCTGGCGTTTTACACCTGCAGGGCCTAGTATTGTGACTTTAGACTGGTTTCAGGGTACTACTCTGGTAGGGACAGGTCCCTCTGCAACGGTGTGCCCTACGGTTGATACTACTTATAAAGTTAGGGCTACTTACACATTATGCAGTGGTCCACCGGTTATTGTTGAAGATTTTATAGATGTTGATGTTCCTGATCCACTTCCGCTTGGACCTATAGAAGATATTATTTTATGTGGTAACCAACCAACTTATACTGTAGATATTAAAGCTATTAATGATGCAATTCTAGGTACTTTAGATCCAAATATAAATGAATTAAGTGTACATCCCACTCAAGCCGCGCAAATAGCGGGTTCAGGTAGTATACCTACAAGTGTTTTGCAAAATTACCCTGTGAATCAAGGACAGGAATATACTATTTGGGTAAGAATTCAAGATTATTTTACTTCCTGTGTGACTCTTTTTTCTTATAAAGTTAAAGGAGGCGTTCAGCCAGTAGCAACTGCGCCACAAGATATGCATGCATGTGATGTTGGTAATGACGGAATTGAAATTTTTGATTTAACATCTAACGATGGTACAATACTTGGTTTACAGGATCCGAATGATTTTCCTGTTAGTTATCACACTAGTGCAATTGGAGCTGATGAAAATACAGATATAATTTCAGCAGTAAATGCAGCGGCTTATAGCTCTGGAAATACCACAATTTATGTTCGTGTTAGTAATGCTGAGACTGATGAATGTTTTGCTGTTACAGATTTTGATCTTGTTGTGACGCCTAGTCCACAGGTTGTTGTTCCCGCTGATGGTTTTGCTTGTAGTAATGTTGGCTATACATTGCCAGTTATTACTGTAGGTAATTATTTTACAGCACCAAATGGTGGAGGAACTCAACTGGCGGCTGGTGATATATTATATACTTCACAAACAGTTTATGTTTATACTCAATCAGGTGTTGCGCCTAATATTTGTAGTAATGAAGGTAGTTTTGAAGTCACTATTTATGATAAACCTATTGTAGACAAACCTGCAAATGTGCAGGTATGTGGTTCATTTGTACTAGAGCCTCTAAATGTGGGGTCTTATTACACTCAACCGGCAGGCGCAGGAGTTATTGTTCCGGCAGGTACTGAGATTACGGCTACACAAACATTTTACATATATGCTCAGACTGGAGCCGGCTTGGTTCTGTGTACAGATGAGTATGCTTATACGGTAACTATAAATGCTTCCCCTGTTGTTTCCCCTGCTACACCTTTGGAGGCTTGTGCGAATAATTTTGACGGATTTTCATTTTTCAATCTGACTACAGCAGGTAATGAGATCTTAAATGGGCAGACTGGTTTAACGATAACGTATCACCTTACCGAGATTGGCGC
>NZ_SBII01000015.1 GCF_004028155.1 Flavobacterium cerinum
ATTTCACTATTTTACCTACTATAGACGGCTCCCTGATTGACAATCTTAAATTTGTCCTGAAATCGGTTAAATAACGATTATAGTTTATTGATCTTTCAATACAATTCCTATAAGATAAGCTTTGTTTCTAAATTGTATAATCTTAATTATGAACGTTAAAGGTTCTTGCTATTATGATTGAAACTAACTTGTTAAAAGGTTGGCCATTTAAGCCTGCTATCTTTTTATTACTATTCATTTATACATTTGTTTTTCTGCTCATCATTATGTATTCTTTGAAAGTTCCATCTTCAATCCATCCTTGTTTCCGGTATAACATGATAGCAGAAGTATTTTCCTTATGAACACCGAGAGATATTTTAGGAATGTTCTTTCCCCAAGTTGCCCGATAAAGCTCTTTCATAAGCAATTCACCTACTCCCTTGCGTCTATATTCCGGTACTACACCCATCGTAAGCTCCGGGGTTGAATGACCGACAGCATGATCATCTGTAAGCAACATTCTGACCCATGCAGCACCAACCGGCTCTCCGCTGATTGTTTCAGCTACAATTCCAACATCAGATCCTTCATAATACCCTTCCACGTATTGGTATGCGTCCGGATAATCCGGAAGGTCATCAATAGGTATGTTTATTCCAGAAGCGGCTGCAGCGGCCACTAATATTTCGGAGAGAAATACAATATCATACGAAGTTGCTTGCCTAATAACTATTTTATCTACATCCATTTATATTATTTCTAGTTTATTCTTCGGTTATTGATTTATGCAAAGTTAATAAATTCAGTAATTATGAAGTTTTAAAGATTCTGCCACCTCTAAATATATGTTTTGCCTTTAGTCTTTAAAATTCTTCAATTCATGAATGCTAAAGGCCATTGCTTTCCAAAATCTATTATTCTTCAGGCAGTATATTTCAAACTTAGATTTACATTGAATTATGTTGATGCGATAATGAAGATGCGGGAGTAGAGGTTGACTATTCTACTCAATAAAAGCCTATCTAATAAAAATCATGCTGACTTTTGTGGACTTGCCCGGACAATTTTCGAACACCTTCATCGAAGATTTGTCAATGTTGGTGAGGCTTTCGGCGTAATAACATTTAGAATTTAAAACAATTTTATGCTGTGTTAAGAAACATAACAAAAACAATAAATGAAATTAAGACTGTACATATATTGAGAAAGAATCAGATTGCACTTGCTCTTTCTGTAAGGTTCCTTAAGAAAATAAATTTGGTATTTTTAAATTAGTTTTATCGAGTCTGGACTTATATTATTCATATGGATAATTTTTAATGTCAGACTCTTCTTTTTAAATTCATTTATTATTTTTCAAAAAGTCTCCGTCTATAATAAGAAGTTTAACACCATTAGCAGAAGTCGAGCGATGAGAACTAAGTTCGTCTGACACAACATACGTTTCACCCTTTGCCAGATTAATTTTCTCTCCTGTTTTTAGTTCGCTAATGAATTCGCCTTCTAAACAATGTACAATGTGCCCTTTTTGACACCAATGGTCTGCCAAATATTCGTTTGAATATTCTACTAAACGTATTCTTAGCCCATCAAATTGAATTGTCTGCCAAAATGCTACTCCTTTTTCTCCTTGGTATTCAATTTTCTCAATTGATGCCCAGTCTATTGCCTGAAATGGTATGTTGCTCATTTTATTTATTAATTTTGTCTGTAAATACGTCCATTTGATAAAGATTATGTTTCATTGTGTCGTTTTCTAAAATTACTGCTAACCGTTTTCGGCTTAACGGATGCGGCGGATTTTTAGCTCAAAAGCTCAATAAAATTCCTAATATTGAACCTTGCACAAATGTTTCATAGAAACGCTTCAGCCATCATTTTGTCAACTGCTGTTATGTGTCCGTGCTTTTATTTCTGTATTGTTGTTACAATATAACCACTTCCTTTGCTTTGTTGATGAATGCGTCCGTTTTTGTCTGAAATAAAAATATCACCTGGATAATCTTCTCCATTTTCAACTCCGTACCGATTGGCAGCAACAATCCAAGCATTATAGGATTTGGAAAAAGGCCAATATTTAGTTGTACCTAAGATAAACGGCATTTTTGATGCAACAGGATATAGCAACACATCGACCTTGTTTTCTTTATAGGAATTTACAAGAAAATGGGTGTTCGCATCTGCACAAATGGCTAAACCAACTTTAAAATTTTTAATGCTACACGTATCAACCTGCTCTTTTGCTGCTGCTATTCCGTTTAATACGTCGTATTGATGCAGGAATATTTTTCTATGCTTGGCAATTATTTCCCCATTATTATTAAAAACAATGAGTGAGTTGTAGATGTTATCGTTTGCATTTTCAATAACACCAACTGCTAGAAAAACATTTTTCTTCTTCGCCAAATCGCTTAAAATATTTGTTTCAGTACCTGGAATTGAGATAGCTACACTTTGCTGATAGGCTTTCGGATTTTCTTTGCGATAATATAATCCCAAAGCTGCTTCCCCAAAGACAATCAAATCGACGTCTTTTTCTTTTTGCATAATGTCATTGGTCATTTCTACGACCTGATTTAATGCCTTGTTCTTGTCTTCCTTTATTTCAATAGAAGAGGTCGCTATTTTTAAGGTGCTACTTGGGTTGTCTGTTTTTTCTATAGAAGGAAAACGAAGCCATTCTTGCAGACTAAAAATTACTATGTTGGGATTTTCGGGTTTCTTAAATAAAATAAACACTGCAAATGCAATGACCAAAGCAGAAATTGAAAGTTTTATAATTTTTTTTGTTTTCATATTATTCTCCACGTTTTTTTTGTACGATGCAAAACACTTGTTGCTCAATTGGGCGATTCATTTGTAACCTTTATGAATTCTTGTGATTTAAACCCTTGCTGTAAAAATGTATTTCTGATACGGATATATTTTTCAGTGTCATTTTGCATTCTATGTCCGTCTTTAAAAAAAAGCAGTTTGGCATTTGGATAGACTTGCTCAATTTTACGATTGATTTCATCAGAAAAAACAATGTCTTCTGTTCCCTTTAGTATCAATACTTCTCCCGAAAATTCACTTCTGTTGATCTTAAACTCTTTTGCCGGAATTTTATTAGTTTTGTGATATTCCAATAAATCTGATACCGCTTTTGAGGAAAATTCATACAGTAAATTCGTTTCTTTCTTACTATTATATTTCATTAAATCGTAGCCGACTAACTCGAACCAGCGAACTCTCGCCATAATTTCTGAAGGCGGTTTTATCATATAATTAAGAATCGAAAGATTCGTAATGGGTTTGAATTTATATGGAAACAAGCTACCGCCATTTTGTAACTTTTCAAGAATTTTGATTTGTGCTTCTCTTGGAGATTTATCTGTTCTTCCTTTTTGATAAAGAATATTGGAAATGATTTGTTTATCAATTGATTTTTTAGCTAAGATTTGGTTCAAGATTGTTGCTCCTTTAGAATTAAATTCTTCAAAATTGGGTGAATATTTTATCCCAAATTGCTTTGATAAGTCCGGTGCTCCTGTAGATTCCAAAATCACTCGGTTTACATGTGCTCCATATTTTGAAAGGTATTGCTGTGCTAAAACCCCTGCTCCCGAAGCTCCGAAAATGTTGATTTTATGGTCTTTCCCTAAAATTCCTTTTTTCATCAAATTCAATCTCACGCATTCTATATCTTCAACTTGCTGGTCGGAGTTGAACAAATATGAAGCCTTTGCATAATCCATTTTTTTGTTTTTATAAACTTCGGGAAACAGTGTAGGAGAATGTCCTCTAACGCCAATCAGTACATAAGAATTTCCTCGTAAAACATTTTCAAAAAACTGAAAATCAGTCTTTGTACTTACTAATTCCATTTGTCCATCTGTAAGCAAGAAAGTTATGTTTTTGCTTTTATAAAAGTTAGGACTCAACTGATAAAAACCTCTGAATGATTCTTTAGTTGAGTGATTATGGTCGATTGGCAAATTGATATAATGATGAAAACTGTCTTGTGGCATTTCTGCATAGTCTTCATTTGGTTTAATTCTAGTTTTAGGAGTTTTATAAAAATCGTAATGTAAATATGATAGACCACCTGTAATTATTGTCAGGATAATTAAAGTTATTAAAAGTTTTTTTTTATTTTTTGCCATTTTTTTGTCATTCTGCTTTTACTTACTGTAGGCAAGTTTCAGAATATATCTCAATGTTCCGAATCCTGCCATCACTAGCAGTGATTTTTTAATAATTAGTTTCAAAGATAAGTAATCTGGTTCTGCCACCTTTAAATATATCTTTTGCCTTTAGTCTTTAAAATTCTTCATTTCATGAATAATAAAAATCCCCGCTATTAGCGGGGATTTTTATTATAACCTTTATATGAGATTTAAGACTAATGTTTAAATAAAAGAACTCTTTTTAAACCACCATTTTTATTATTATATGAGAAATATATCTAATTATATAATTTCGGCTTTCATTTTTTAATACATTTTTTCATTCTAAAAATGAATATTTGGTGTCTTATTAATTTCAAAATAACGAAGATTGAGATAACACCTACTAAGAGGTTTTACTTTTTTAATGGAAAACAGAAAATTGAATTATGGAATTATTCAATAATGTCATATGAAAATGTAAAAATAGGGGACATAGTATACAAAGAAAAATGTTCAAAATATCTTTATATTTTAAGGGAAAATGAAGATCATGAAAATGAAGATCATGAAAATGAAGAAATATTGAAAAGATCTTCTATAAGTATCTTTCCCATAGAATGGTTTTGTAATTAAATTTATCCGTTATAATTTGGGTCAAATTCTACTATCCATTCAATACCATATTTGTCTCTAAACATTCCGGCATAGGTACCCCAGGGACTGTCGTCTATAGGTCCTTCAATATCTCCGCCTGCTGATAGTCCGTTAAACAATCTATCTGCTTCTTCACGGCTTTCTGCACTAATTACTATTTTAGACCTGTTCTCGTTTTCGTGTACCCGTCCCATAAATTCAGGAACATCATTGCCCAATAACACATTGTGTTTTCCTATAGGCAAAGCAATGGTCATTATTTTATCTGCATCATTTTCTCCTACCTGAAATTCAGGGCCAGACAGGTCTTTGAAACGAACAATCTTTGTGAAATCTCCGCCAAAAACTGATTTGTAAAAAGTGAATGCTTCTTTTGCATTTCCATTAAAGTTGATCCAGGGATTGATTGCTCTCATAACTTTATTTTTAAATTGTTTAATTTTTTCAAGTAAGCTTTTCTGCTTGCATCTATATCAACACCGTAAAAATATGTTAGGAAATATAATAAAAAAAACTCCATAAATTATTTTTTGTTAAATACTTATGGAGTTTAATTGTGGACTTGCCCGGACAATTTTCAAACATCTTAATCGAAGATGTGTCAATGCTGGCGAGGCTTTCGGGATAATAATATTTAGATTTTAAGACAATTTTATGCTGTGTTAAGAAACATAACAAAAACATTAAATGAAATTAAGGCTGGACATATGTTGAGAAAGAATCAGATGATTAATCATGGGATTACTATGTTCAAATCATTCTGCAAACTGGCAGCATAAATTTAGAGTGCTCGAATATGCGGGATCTTTACAAACAGATGCGACAGAACCTGTTATAACATATTAATAAATCTTTAAATGTAGGATTATCAAAATAATGAGATGTTGGTTTGTGATACTTTTGCTAAGCATCTACAAACTAAATTACATTATGAATTCTAATCTGATAATTAGATTACGCGAGGGTGATGAATCCTGTTTTCAGGAAATTTATGAACTCTACTTTTTTAAGGTGTATTGTTTTGTGAAAAAATATGCCAGACAGGATGCCGATACAGAAGATGTTACCCAAAATGTGTTTATCCATCTCTGGAACTACAGAAACAAGCTTAACTTAGAGTCTTCTTTAGAGTCAATTTTGTTTAAAAGCAGTAAACAGGAAATTTCTAAATGGTATAAAAAGCAAAATAAAATTTTTACTGTTGATGAACAGGAAATAATCGCAGAGCTTGATGATCCTTATGATACCGATGATGAACTAGATGCCAAAATGAAAATGATACATCTGTTGCTTAATCAAATTCCGGAAAGACGCAGGAAAATTTTCACTCTTCATAAATTCGAGGAGCTGAGTTATAAGGAAATAGCCTTGGAAATGAATATGACTATAGGCGCTGTAGCCAACCAAATTTCTAAAACACTTCAGTACCTAAAAAAAAATTCTGTTCAAAACAACCAACTTTATTGGTTTGCATTTTTTTTTATAGATCAAATATGATATGTTAACTAAGTGTAAATAAAAAAGTATTTATACTTAATTTTAAATTACTCCTTTTTTTTTAAAAATCCCTTAGCCTTTAGTGTCTTACAGGCTATTTCAAGTTTTTAGATATTATTTTTCATTAACAAATTATTAAGAAGCTAATGCCCCCGTGATATTTCGCAGAGGGCATTCCTATTGTTAGTAGTAAAGCTCTTAAGATAAAAAATACAAAATGAAACAAAACTTACGAAAGCAGTGGGACGAAATACCTGAAAAGGGCTTATTTCCGGATGAAGTTAAATTCCGAATGTGGAAAAAAATAAAGGCAGCAACAACAAATAAAACAAGACATCAGTATAAATGGATTGCAGCAGCTTCTATAGTATTGATTTTATCATTTACAGGATATCTGACGCTGCTAAATACAAATAAGGTTGCAGATATGGTTATTACACAAACGTATGCGCAAGATATACGCTTACTGCTACTTCCTGATGGTACACGTGTTTGGGTTAATGAGAATACCAAAATTGAATATCCAAAAGCATTTACAGGCAATACAAGAAATGTAACACTTAAGGGTGAGGCTTTTTTTGAAGTAAAAAAAGATCCGTCTAAACCTTTTATAATCTCTTCAGGGCTTATACAAACTACTGTGCTGGGTACTTCTTTTAATATAAAAGCCTATGAAGGTCATTTACCTCTCGTAAAAGTAAGGACCGGACGGGTAAAAGTTGAAAATAAAAACAATACTGTATTACTGCAAAGAGGTGATGCCGCAGTTTATATGTCTACAAGTGAACTATTAGTAAAACAAAAGGCAGACGATATTGAGCCAGCCTATGTAAAAGCGTTGATAGATATTGATGGACTTAGTTTAAATGAGGCCATAAAAAAACTTCAAAAAGAGTATTCATTTAATATTGAATATCCTTCAGACAATTTAAAAAATCTTAAGCTCAAAGGAACCCTTGATACTAGGCAAGGTATTAAAGGTATGCTTGAAACTCTTGCATTTGCCCTAAATGCAGAAATAATAGAAAATACTCCGGGTAATTATATAATAAGCCAGTAAAATTAATTAGAACATACAACCACAAATTATCAATTATGAACACTAAACATTCGCGGCAGTTTTCCTTTGCCGCATTGATTTTATTTTTTATTCTTTTTTTTCAAACGAAGGTATCGGCTCAAAATGGAACTGTATCAGTAGATTTTAATAATTCCTCTCCTAAGGATATAATTGAGAATCTTGAATCGCGTACACCTTATAGGTTTGTGTACCAGAATGATATAAACCTTAATTCTCCAAAAATTACCTTAAAAAAGAGCAATGTAACTATAGATGAAGTATTGGGTGACCTGCAAAAGCTTACAGGTCTGAATTTTAAAAGGAACGAGAATAATATTGCTATCAATAAAGGCACGAATTCTTCTTCAAAAAAAAAAAGAAATCAGGGAATCTCAGGAAAAATAGTTGACAACTATGGCAAGCCTTTATTTGATGCCATGCTATCAGTAAAGCCAGGAGAAGTGATTGTATATACTGATAACACCGGTGATTTTATTCTGGATCTGGAGCCTGGTTTTTACAATGTGGAGATAATTGCTTCAGATTTTGCTTCAAGATATATAGAAAATATTCCTGTTGATGCCGGAAAATCTACGCCACTTAATATAGCACTTGAATTAGTTGATCAGAATATATCGCTTAATGAAGTGGTGTTGACAGGGAAGCAATATAAATCGGCTGCCTCTACTGAAGGATTATTGCTTCAGCAAAAAAGGGCAGCGCAGTTTTCAGACGGTATTTCGTCTGAGCAGATATCAAGAACACCTGACAGCGATGTAGGGGCTACCCTTAAACGTATCACAGGTATTACTACTGTTGACAACAAATATGTTGTTGTACGTTCTATGGGAGAGCGCTGGAACCAGGCAGTTATGGATGGTATTAACTTGCCGAGCACTGATGCACAGCAGCAAAACTTTGCTTTTGATATTATCCCTACAGCAATGGTAGAGAGTATAGTGGTAAGCAAAACCCCTACACCCGATATGTATGCTAATTTTGCCGGTGGCCAGGTTGAAGTGAAAACTAAAGATATACCCAGAAAGAATTTTACTTCTTTTACCATAAGTACTTCCTATAATGACAGAGCTACATTTCAGCAGGCATTAACAAAGCAGCGTGGAGCTTATGATTACTTTGGATTTGATGATGGTACCCGCAATACTCCTGTTTCGACACCTATTGGCCTGCCTGAGACAGAAGCGGAGTCCGGGCCTTATTTTGATCAGACCCGAAAATATACCCAGGATAACTTTACTACTTATAAAACCAAGGCAGATCCTAACACTACACTCCAGTTTGGTATAGGGCGGGTATATGAACTTAAAGACAGTAAAAAATGGGGGTTTACAGGTTCTTTGTTGTTTAGAAATACACAGGATATTTTACAGATAGAACATACTGAAAGAGGCGATTTACAATCTAATACGAAATATTATCCTGCTGGTATTAGTAATGGATTGACTACGAATGAGTATCCGGTTTTTGAAAAGTACGGCTACCGCAATCATGGAGCCAGCTATTCCTTCAACACTACGTTATCAGGTATGTTTAATGTAGGCTACCAGTATAACAACAGCCGTATCACGCTTCGCAACTCTTATATACATGTATATGACAACCAGTTGACTCAGATAACCGGCTGGCGTATAACAGATGGTAAGGATGCGATTTTAAATGGAACTGTTCTGCCAATAACCAAGGAAACAGATTACCCTGTCTATACTGATTTTATACAAAGTAAGCTGGAAGGGAATCATCGTTTTAATGGTTTTGATCTAAACTGGTATGCTGCCTATAGCAAAACAGCAAAGGAAACAAAAGACGCAACTTTTACCGATATGTTCAGGGAACGAGTTGGAGATGATATCATGAATTATTATGAGGTTTATAACTCCGCTTTTAATATAAACAGGAGAAATTTTGATAATAATGAGGCAGATTATAATGTAGGGGTCAATATAAGCAGGGATTTCACTTTAGGAAAAATAAAAAACACCATTAAAACCGGGTATTTCGGAACGTATAAATATGCTACCAATTACCAGGAACTCATTAACCTTAACGTTGTAGGTCAGGATGACGACAAGGTAGAAATTTATTCACTGGCAGATGCACTTGATGGCTCAGAATACCACTGGGGCGACCTGGGCTGGACAAGAGAAGGTTTTTTTGGAAACCGTTATGAAGGTGAAGTTATAATTCATTCTCCTTTTTTAATGCTGGATAACCGTATAGGCAATTTTATCCGTTTGGTTTGGGGGGTAAGGGCTGAGAGCTTTACCTACCATGAATTGGAACGCCAGGCACAGTTTACAAGTGACTTTGATGCACCGTTAAAAACAGATGACCGATGGCAATACCTACCGTCAGTAAACCTTACGGTAAGTCCATCAGAAAAAACAAATATTAGGCTTAGCTATAATAAGTCGGTAATTCGCCCTCAGTTTTCAGAGAGGCTTAACATACCTTTTTATGACCCGATACGTAGCGCAACTGTACGAAACTATACGGGTGGCATTATTTCTTCAGTTTCAGAAAATTATGATGCAAAGTTTGAATATTTCCCTTCACTGGGACAGGTAATGTCTATTGGCGTATATGGTAAATATATAAAGAACCCAATAGAAACTGTAAATACGATTGGAGGAGAGTTATCACGGCTTATTTATATAATGAATTCGCACAGCGCCAAATTATGGGGTATTGAGGCAGAGATATTAAGAAATCTTTCTTTTTTAGGGGATGGCAAAGAATTGAAAAATATATATCTGTATGCTAACGGGGCAATAAATAAAACAGAGGTAACAGGGTATGAGGATATTGATGGTACAGGAGGGCTATATAAGGCCGACAGGCCGTTGTTTGGGCAGTCTCCTTACACCTATAACCTTGGACTTGATTATATAGGTGACCGTTTTGGTTTTAACATACGGCAAAATGCTACAGGAGACCAGTATCTTTTGGTTGGTTTTGACTACAATTCAGAAGAAATAAGAAGGCCATATGCAGTTACCGATGCTATGGTAAGCTATAAATTTTTTAAGGAAAAGAATCTTGAGCTAAAATTGAGTGGACAAAATATTTTTGACCGTGTTCTTGAGACTTATAATAACCAAAACAGCTACTCTAAAATTGCTGAAGGTGTACCGAATGGTTCTAACCCCAGAGAGTTTTTGATGCTTACTCCCGGTTCAACAGATAGATATGATGAAGACGTAGACAGGAAACTATTTAAAGCCTATACAGGAAGGACTTTTAAAATATCAGTTAATTATTCCTTTTAAATGATTTGACACGATGTCTGTTAGTAAAATGTAATGAGTTGGGGTTGAAATTTAAGAAAGCGTTAAGTCTTAAAAAAAGGGGTGCTTTTTTTACAGGGTTGAATCTAATACAAGTATAAAGCAAAATGCTTGATAATAATAAGGGCCGTTGAACTACTATACTGCGGCCTGTTCTTTGAAATTTTTAAGAATAAGGAAAATAATCCCAAAACATGGATTCATCAAAAAACAAACTTTCGCATCCAACCAGCGATAAGGACAACAGCCATTTAGCGGTATTCATTTTCCGAAAGCTTAAGAAAGCCGGGCAACCTTTCACAAATTTTAAAAAACCTGTAGTGAAAGACGGAACAGGTAAATGCCGGAGGTAAAGCCGGAGGTTCAATTGCTTTACCAAAAATAAAAAGCCTAAGGGAAGTAAAATTTGCTGCCTTCCCAAAGGCTGGAATTATGTGTAGCAGCAAATATACCAACTAATTACGTTATTATGAAAAAAATTTTAATGATGGCAGCTGTTGCTACAATGCTGTTTTCTTGTCAAAAAGAGGATGAAACAGATTCTTCTTTTAAAATGAAAGCTTCCGGAGCTGGCTATGCTGCTTGTTCACTTCCTGTACAATCAGTAAGCGGAGCTATTACTGCGAATACTACCTGGACAAACGACAAAGTTTGGGAAATCGACGGAATTGTTACTGTTAAAAATGGCGCAACCCTAACGATTCAGCCTGGTACTTTTATAAAAGCAGTATCACATTCAGAAAATGCTGCTGAAGGTGTACTTGTAATTACAAAAGAAGGATTTATTAATGCTCAGGGTACAGAAGAAGCCCCAATCGTTTTTACAAGTTACAAGCTTCTTGATTGTGATGATACTACCATAGCTGCTCCCGGCGATTTTGGTGGTGTAGTAATACTTGGTGAGGGCGAAGTAAATAATGGCCTTACAAACAACATT
This sequence comes from Flavobacterium cerinum, assembly GCF_004028155.1. Classification (GTDB taxonomy): domain Bacteria; phylum Bacteroidota; class Bacteroidia; order Flavobacteriales; family Flavobacteriaceae; genus Flavobacterium; species Flavobacterium cerinum. Next base: position 11,587 of record NZ_SBII01000015.1, read on the forward strand.
ATTGAAGGGTTAAACGACCAGACACCTATTGCTGATTATTACTATGGTGGTTCAAATAATGCTGACAACTCAGGTACAATGAAATATGTACGTATTGAGTATGCAGGACGTATTTATGATGCGGCTCAGGCTTATGAAATCAATGGTTTAACTTTTGGTGCTGTAGGTAGTAGTACTGTTATAGACCATATCCAGATTTCTTACGGTAAGGATGACTCTTATGAGTTCTTTGGAGGTAAAGTTAACGCAAGCTACCTTGTTTCTTTTGCATGTGATGATGATAACTTTGACTTTGACCTTGGTTATACAGGTACGATCACAAGAGCTCTTGCTGTTGCTGATAAAAACAGTACTCACAGTACAAGTAGTGGTGCAGCTGATTCAAACGGTATAGAGCTTGATAACAATCCGGGCGGTACAGTTACTACACTTATAACAAGGCCGGTAATTAGCTTTATGTCTATCTATGGTTTGCCAAACTGTACAGATGGAAACCTTCTTGAAAATGCTGTACATGTGAGAAGAGCAGGTAAAATTACTATGACTAATTCACTTGTTTCAGGTTACAACAGAGGTATATTTTTAGACGGTACACTTTCAACTGGTACTTTTGTTAATGTTGCAGCTGATGCTTTTGTAACTCCTGCAAGCCCTACACCTCTTACTGGTGTTACTGAAAGTATTTCTTGTCCTGCTGCTGCTTTTGGAGCTTCACAGCCTTGGTTTAACGCTGGTACATTAAACTTTACAACTTCACCATCAAGAACTAATGGTGCTTTTGCAGGTGGCGTAGCTATCTGGACAAACAACTGGACTAAGTTTTCTGGTTTTTAATTAAAACTTTTTTATTAATACTAACCGGGGCAGTTATCCTGCTCCGGTTTATAATTCTTTTACACACATGAAAACAAAATTATTATTACTGTCTTTTCTTTTTTTGATTACTATCACTGCACAGGCCCAGATAGGTACAGTATGGAGCTGGAACTTTAATGACAATGGAATTACTGACGAAACTTTAGGAAATTGGACAATTACACAGGCAGAAGGAAGTACTGGTGATACCTGGGCACTTAAAAATACAGAGTATAGTATTATAATGGCTACGGGTAATGAATTAAAAGTGTTGGGTTCAATAAATCCAGGAGGAAGTGAATACAGCCGCTGGGCTATTACACCAGCAATGAATTTGTCTTATTATACTGGGACAAAGATTTCATTTACTTATTTGAGTGGTTTTTTTGAGGTAATGGGACCTGAATATGTAGAAATTTATGCTGCTACCTCACCGGATATGGCTGCTATGCTGGCAAACGGACCGATAGCATCACTTGAATTAAACGGCGATGCAGGGGTAGATCCTTATATTGAAGTTGAGCAGATCGTTGATATCCCTGAACAGTATAATTTGCAAACGGTCTACTTTGCTATAGTTAATAAATGGGAGACGGGAAATAGTGTTGGGGCAAGCTGGGCCCTGGAAATGACCGAAGTAAAAATCTCAGCTAAAGAATTAGTTGCCGGCATTGACGAAATGGCAAAAAGCAACTTTATACTAAAACAAAATCCTGTAGCAGATAATCTTGAATTGCAGGCAGGTAACCTTATAAAAACTGAAAAAACACAATTATCTATATATACAACTACAGGCCAACTTGTAAAACAAACTGCCTATCAGGAAATACTGAATGTATCGGATTTACAATCAGGAATATATCTTCTTGTTGCACAGGATGATACGAATGTTCAAAAAATGAAATTCATTAAAAAATAGTTTTTTTGTTATAGTTAACAGCGTTTGTTAAATAACTGCTGGTTTCGGCCGGCAGTATTTTATTTATCAGCGCACCACATTCAATTTAAAAAACCATTAGGTAAATATGTTTAAAAATATTTTAATAAAAACTGTCTTTTTTGTAATGGCAGTTTTGTGTTTTACAGCCTGTGAGAAAGATACTTTCCTGCCTTACTATCCTTCCCAAACGCGTGGTAAGATGACCATAATAGCTTATGCTACAGATTCGATAAATATTGATGCAAACGCAAAACCACTCTTATTTGATGATGAGGACATATTTATTAAAAATATTAACGAGATCTATGAGTTTGTTTCTTTTGACAATCAGGATGAAGTCTTACATATTAAAGATTATCAAACGGGTCTGACGATCCATACTTATACATATGCAAATGCCGCTCCACGGGACACAATATCTTTCTTTTATAAAAAAGACTATTTTATAGACAATGTACTGTCTTTTAAAAAAGGGTCATTAAGTCAGACAGGCCGTACAGGTTATAAATTTATTTTTCCTAATATGGGAGCCTATTCCGGCAGCACTTATACCGGGGCTTTAGATGCTATAATCAGGAATTTAAGCGGACAAGTACTAGGAGTTGCACAAAACATAACGAAAGAAGATTTCAGCACATTTGTTGAATATCCTTTTAACCCGCCCCCGGTTATAAAAGTAGAACTTGTAAAGCATGGAACTAACGAATCTTATATTGGAGGGAAGCAAATAATTGTTGAGATGGTAATGCAAAGCAATAAATCAAAAATGATTGTTCTTGAGGAAACCCAAGATGAAAGTAATACGTTCACTGGTGTTACAGGCAGTATTGACTTAACGCAATATTTTGATTTTCAACAAGAATAATACAATCTAATACATTTCAAAAATGAAACAATTTCAGGCAATTATACTGCTCATATTTTCTGTTTTTGCACTTATAAGTTGTCAAAGTGATGATACTGTTCCTATATTTGAAAAAGGGACTAATGAATATGTGAACCAGTGGATGTATGATCAAATGAAAAAGTATTACTATTGGAATGACAATATAAAAGGAAAAGGGGATATCTCTTTAAGCCCGGAAGAATTTTTCTCAGAATTGCTTTCTCCCGAAGATCGTTTTTCTTATGCTTATCATCCCTCTCTTCCACAAACTATTTCACAATCCATTAGAAGGAGCTTTGGCTTTGAGATGGGGTTTACTATGTATGACGGACAAGCATATGGGGTTGTGTTATATGTTTTGGCAGGATCTCCCGCAAAAAATTATGGATTGCAAAGAGGGCAGCTTGTTACCCAAATTAATAATGTTGCTGTTAATCAAGCCAATTATGAAGAACTTTACCATAGCCTTGAAGGAGCATCAAGCGCTAATCTGACCATAATTAATTATAGCACTGAAACCGGATTTACTTTACCTAAAGAGATAAATCTTATGAGCTTTCTCACATTTGGTCAGCCATTGAACAAAAATATTTTTTTAATGGAAAATAAAAGGATCGGTTATCTTGAGATACCTCATTTTGATGTAGGTATGGCTCAGCAATTTGCTCAGCAATTTACTGAATTTAAAAATCAATCATGTACTGAAATAATTCTGGATTTAAGATATAACGGCGGAGGCGACATTTCCTCAGCTGCTGCATTGTGTATTCTGTTAGCACCCAATATTAATGCGAATGATTTTTTTATACGATTTGAAGGCAATAAGAATGGAGGAACTATTGATCAGTCATTTAAAGAAACCTTAGAAATGAATGAAAGTGCAGTTAGCTATGATATTCTTAGAATGCAAAGACCTAATATAAGTAAAATATATATCCTATGTGGTAACCATACAGCTTCTGCTTCAGAAATAATAATTAATAACCTAAAACCTTATATGGAGGTTATAACTATAGGCGAAAAAACGGTTGGCAAAAATATGGCTGGATTTGCAATAACAGATGATAGAAATCCGGAGGAACAAAGCTGGAATCTTTATCCTTGTATTTATAAATTGTATAATGCAAACTTTGATGGAGGATATAATAAAGGTATCGAGCCCGTTTTTCATCTTAACGAACTTGAACAACTAAAGGTTTATGCATTGGGGGACGAACGAGAACTCTTGATTAATAAAGCCATTAGTATCATGACAGGCAACATGGATAGAAACAGAGAGCAATACTTACCGACCAGACCACTTCGTAATCCTGTTGTTGAATGCAATGAAAGTATACTACTTCCACGCACTATAACTGATTTAAAGAATTGATTTATTTTCAAGCTTGTAATTACCAAATTGATAATGCAAAAAATAAGCAAAAGAGAGCATCAGACTATGATTGAGGCTTATAGGAAATTTGACGAATTTAATCGTTTAGTAAAATATAAAATAAATGAAGAAGAGAATCTAATTACCCGTGAAGGTATAGAGGAGTTACGCACACTTTATCTTAGATTTTATACTTTATTACAAGAACTTGACAGTTGTGCTAAGAATTATGAAAAGGAGAAAAAAAAGATACAGGGAGTTCTAAATAAAAACATACGTAAGATGAATTCTGAATTAAGGAAAAACCCTATAATTAATTAATTAATTAATGATAAGGTTTTGAGTAAAATTGAAGTTGTATATATATATTAGTTACTTAATAATTGATTCAAGTAGGTTTTAAAAACTTTGAATCTGCAAAGAGAACTATAAATGGAATTGATATAGTACATATGTTGAGAAAGAGTCAGATGATTAATCCTGGAATTACTATGTTCAAATCATTCTGTAAATTGGCAGTCTAAATTAGAGTGCTTAAATATCCTGGATCTTTACAAATAGATGCGACAGAACCCACTCAGCATCTCATGTAGTTGAAAGTTACCAAAGCCTTTACCTGAAGGTTCATTATCCTGTAGAGTTCACGGTAGCGGTCATCAATGACCAGGTAGGATTTGCTCGTTATCACTGAAGCATCAAAATCACCGCTTACCACCCAGCAAAGTACCTCCTTTTCCCCTTCTGCACAACGTAAGTCAGCGGGACAGCATCAGGATTACCAGGAGGGCTTATTCCCTTCCTTGTGCGTAAAATGCGGCCCTGTTTGCATAATAGAGTTGAGTGGATAAAGAGTCTGTTTTCTCTGTCCAGATTAGATCAGGGATTTCCCAGGCAACGGGCTGTTTAAAGTTTTTCCAGATCATAGCTGCTTCTTCATTCATTGCTTTTACCTGCATCGACAAATCAAGCCGTTCTGCCGCGATCTGGAACATTAGATGGTAATTATCCAGATCTTTTGGATCATTCCCTCCGTGGATGGTCACATTTGCAGGCAGGTAACCAATCAGGTTAGAATCTTCAACAGGGAACAGCGTTCTGACAGCAGCAAGGCAATAAATTTGCTGTGCAACAACACCTGGCAATTGTTCATCTGAATAACTTCCTGACGCCAGGTTCAGACAGCCACGAAGTGCGGATGCAGCATTACGGCTAACCGGTGAGAAAACTAGATTTGATACATTGGTAAGAACAGAGCCGTTCCGCATGTAGCTAATTGAACCGTCTATTTCGCTCCGCCTGATTTTAACCTTTTTGATACTTCCCGAACGCCATCCGTCCATCAACTCAAATGAGTTTTTAGCAATATTCAAATACCCGGAGGTTTTCTCCTGGTAAAAACCAGTATTTTCAGCAATTTGTGCAATCGATTTTCCCCAAAATGGAACAAGCGTTTTTATCCAGTTGCTAAAATCAAAATATACTTCGTTACTATCCCGGGAAGCTAATATATCTCTTATTTCCGTGCATTTAATTATCGGATCGGTGGCTGCGTTCATAGGTTTACATTTAGCTTTTAACAGCAATTACCATTCCAGAAAATGCTTTGGATAATATTTACATCCAATGCTTTTGGCGAAGCATTGTGGTATCTGAGATTTTTGTTGAACATATAAAATCAAATCAAATAAATAGCATTACTTTTAAGAAGGCGTAACATTTTAAACTATGATTGAGGTTGTAAGCAATACAAGGATTAATAGCGTTTTTCTAAAACAAAAGAAAAGATGTCTACAGGAAGAGATTGAAGGTGTTAAGTATTACTTTGAGCTTAATAAAGAAAATGAAATAGTAACATTGTCTGTAAGAAATGTAGAAAGTTTTATTCTTGATGGGCAGATCTTGACATTTGATATGGTTGATTCTTTTTTAAGCCAAAATGAATATATCAGGAGAGGAGATTTATACTATTTTGCTTATTTAAACTTAAATCTTTATTTAAATTTCGAAAAGGAAAAGTTTCTTGAAATATTAATTTATGATGAAGTGGTCGCTAATGAGTATAATTATAAACAGGTGGCTGATTAAAATATGGAGAATTTAAATTTTAGACCCTATGAAAGTATTGGTGATTACCATTTTGGGGTTAAATTATCAATACTGTCAGTACTGATAAATACTGACCATAGAGGAGATATTGATTTGTCGTCTAAATATATAATTCAATACGATGATATTGGGTATAGATTTGATAAAGGAAAGTTTACTCAGCTTTATATTAATTTGGAGGTATTTATTGGAAAAATATCTATGTTTAATACTGATCTTACAAACGAAATTGGAATAGAATCACTGATTGCCAAAGAACCTAAAATTGAAAGAAAAGCGCACTATGTTTTTCCTGAATTGGGCTTAACAATTAGTAAGGACAAAAAGGAGCTGTATTTCTTTGATAAGAGTTTATTGGCGAATTGGCAATTGGTGAAAAGACCCATTACCAGTTGGTAGTGGAAAATTCTCAAAAGATTGAATAATTACATGGAAAACTATTTTGGAATATTTGAAAAAACAGGGAAATATACACCTATTGGTTTGTCTGAGGGTATTTTACATTCAGAACTTAATCCCAAAGATCCTTTTACACCTTTAAATTCGGACTCAGGAGACTGGAGGAAGTTGATAAATAGCAAGGTTGAGTTGCCGAAAGAGTTGTGGTTTATTACAAGAGATAAACACTATTCCTTTGACCTGCGATATGATTCTGGTGGTTTCTTTATTTCTAATCATCTTTTAGAATTATTTGATAAGTTCAATACAGGTAATTTTACGAGTACGAAGCTCCATATACTAAATAAACAATTACAGCCGGTTTCAGATAAACAATATAAGTATGTGAAATTTTACGACAGCGAAGACATGATTGATTACGAAAATTCTAAAATTGATTTCGATAAAAATGGGGTTGTTAAAAAAATATGGACATTAAAACTTAAGGGTTCTGAAGTTAAAAATGATATATTCATGATTAATAGTTGGATTTTTAACAGAAGATTATTTTGTTCTGATAAATTTAAAGAAGCTGCTTTACAAGGTGGTGTCGAAGGTCTTCAGTTCATTTCGGCTGACGATGCAGGAGTATTTAAGCCTTAAGTTTTTAGTGAATATGTATTCGATACCTGGGTGGTTGCCATCGGAGTTTTCTATAGTTGATGGAAAAACAGACTTTTATACTTCTAATCTTTGTAATGTGTTGGAAGAGGAGGAGGGGGTATTCAGAAGAGTTTTTGCTCGTAAATGTAGGTGGAGATTTTAGCGTATTTTCAATAAATGCAAAAAGGTTTGATACATGCAAAGAAATAAAAATGCACGCCATAAAAACTAATAGAATGAGTTATATAGATGAGATAGAACGCTTGGGAGGAATAAATAAAATGTATCTCCCTACTGATACTACTTTAAATATTGATGAAATCTTAACTATCGAAAACGATATTGGAGCCAGACTACCCGATGGTCTTCGGGATTTTTTAATGAAATATGGTGTTTCTGATTTTGACGAGGAAGTAATATTTGAACCTATATCAATAGACGCTCAATATATTCATGATGAGGATTCGAGTCAGCTGGATTTTATCTTTGAAGGATCAAGTATAGGGGTGTTTTATGGAAAAGATCCTGAAGAAGAAGGTGCTTATGATATTTTTTGGAATATCGAGAATTATAAAGACCGAATGCCCTCACAGTTTTTACCCTTTGCTACTGATGGTATGGGGAACCAAATTGTGATGTCGTTAAAGAAAGAGAACTATGGGCTTATATATTTTTGGGATCATGAAGCTGAGTGGGACGCGGAAGACTATTATGATGAAACTGGGGCTGTAATGCCTGAGGAAGTGAAATATCAAAATTTATGGCTGCTGGCAAATAATTTTGATGATTTTTTTGCTCGGTTACATGTTGAAGTATAAAGTTTAACATGTGACTCTGAGGCAGGAAATAGATAAGCCCGTAGATATTGCTTCTTTTACTGAAGATAGACCTGTGGTACAGAAACTGGTTCATGCTAACAATAAAAAGAACAGAGCCTTATTGGAAAAAGCTAACCCTTCATATTGGAGATGATGACTGAGATTTCAAATTAGAACCATTACATTCAAGGAATATGTCAAAAGGATTAAGTAATATATTGGATGAGGTCATCTCTGAGTTTAGACCTCTTCTATTGGAAAGACAATTTGTAGAAAAAGGCAAACGTGACTTTGTGAGAAAAATAAAGTCAGATTATAATCGAGAGGAGAAAATTACTTTTTCGGCGAGACTACATCGCTCGGATCCCAATACTATTTATGTCGCATGCACAATTGGGTTATATTATCCAAGTGTTAAAAAGATCGAAAGCTTCTTTATTACTGATCACTTATCAAAATATCCAATTTTCGCGGGTAGTATAAGCCATTTTTCTGAATCTAACATGTTCCTGTCCGTGCCTTATAAAACTGAAGTTAATTTAACGGAAGTTGTAGAAGAAATAAAAAATGAACTTGAATCAGGGGCATTTAATTTGATCAGTATTTTCCCAACACTTGAAAGTATTTATCTGGGCATCATAGACAAACATCCTTTTTTATATACATTTTATAATTCATATCAGGAAAGAGAGCTATTAATGATTACCTGCATTGTTCTTTTATTATATGGTAAAGACAAAGCTTTGGAGTGGGCACAAGAAAATTTTAGAGAAGGCAGTTACAAAGACGGTATCATCGAACGTTTACTGGTCTTTGAGTTTACAAAGTAAAGTCTATACTCGGTAAGAATGTGGGAGTTTCGGCAAAACTGACCCCTTCATTTCGGGGAAAAGGTGATCCCTTTTAGCTCTCAGGCCGCTTTTTTTAGTTCTAATTGATCAGTTAATATTGAAATTCTGAGCCCAAATAATAGCCTATAAGCTATTATTTGTCCAGCCGATAGGCGTGTGTCTATATTAGGGAATGAATCGTTTATATCGCCTTATTTGAGACGACTTTGAAATGCCTGACTAGACGGTCTGTCAAGAACGTCTGTTCTGTTATAAAAAGGCGGGTGAAGGGAATGATAGGCAGGTTGGGGCTACTTTATCGGTGCCAGCTCGTAGGTCAAAAGGAATTAATTATCTTTGGTAATACTTTGTGAGGCATCCGCTACCACGCTCGGCAGCCAGTCGGTCGGTCAGTTTGATCCGAAACAGAGGGTCACATTCAATGAAATATGCAATAAAGTGGGGTATGGGAAAGATTCAAAATATAGAAAAAAAAAGCGCAAGTCATCATTAAGTATAATTAAATAATTATGAGCTATATATATGTTATAGTTGATTGTAAAAGATTTTTAAGTTTTGTAAAGAAAATAGCATTAAAACATAAAGTAGATTGCTTTTTCGAATACAGATCTTCAATTGATAGAACCATGACTAGTTATAAGCAGGTTGATTTTAACTTAGAAAATTACAACAGCTTAATAAATGAAGAATACGATAGATTTTTTTTTATTTCAAAGGAGGTGCCTGTTGACGATACTTGGAGCTTTTATGATAAAGGTATTCTTGAGTATTCAATTGAAGGGACTGGGGGAAGGCAGTTAAGTAATGAAATTGAACTTATTGAATTGAGATTGATAGGAAAAAAACCAGAGAAAGCTATTAAATCTTTCTTTAATGCGATTAATTATGGATTAAAGAAAGACGAAGATTTTTCACAAGGTATTGGCCCTTCCAGTCATCGTAAAAAAATTTTTTATTTAAATGAAGTAGCTGATAATGGCTTTGAGATATGGAATAATTTGAAGAATAAAAATGTTGCCCTTACTATTATTAAGCAATAAGGATTGATCAAGTTAATTCATATCTATTTGACACACCCACCTCTTATGAACTGTTATTCAATTAAATTTCAGCAGGTCATCGGTTCATAACTTAAACCTTTGACCTTATTTTTTACCAGCAGCAGACATAACTTTTGAGAAATGATTGTGGCCCTGACGGTAAAACCTCCCGCTCCAAAAAACTCTTTAGGCTCAAAAAAATCAAGGTCACCCGGTGCCGACTTAAGATCTGGATAAAATCCAATTCCGTTCAGTATATATTTGTTGATTCCCCAGCCTGCAATACTTTCTATTTCATTGATATGCTGTGCTTTAATGTCTAAATTAGCTTCAGTTATACCTTGGGGGACCAACTACAATACGCTTTTCAGGATTCTATTTGATTTATATTCCAATTATAACCTCCTATTTGTCTGCCTTTCAACATGCCAAATTCCGGATCTGTATTTTCAATTTCAAAAACATCCTTGAAATAAGGGGAATAGCCAAACCAGTTTTTTATCCTAACACTTTTTACCGTTACCCTAATCGAACAACGCCAATACACAAAGATTCAATTAACATTTACGTATAAAACCCAGGCTGCCTTTATAAATAGTCTTATAAAATGAAGCAGGTAAAACCAGCTTTTTCAAATAGATCAGAATTTCTTTTTCCAGCTTCTTTTTATCTGTTTCACTCATTCTGATACAACTGATATTTTCCCCTTCCTTCAATATAGTTTGAATTTTTCCCTTACCATCTACAACAAAAGAAAAGCTGAACATGATTTTATCACAATGAGTACAATCGGATTTAATCTTTTTCGAAGCCAGAAATGGATTCAGGCAAGTGGTTATAAAATCAGTGTTGATTGTGGCCCAGCTTATTGCCTGCGTCCCTTGGTTTACATTTATTGATATACTATTCTTGGTTTTAGCGGTTGGCAAAGGCGATTTAACCGCTGTAACTTCCGATATTGTTTTAGTCGCCGCTGATTCTTTTTGAGTTGGGCTATTACACTGACACAGGGTCAATATATAGAAAAAGCCGAAGCAAAAAGCACCTGCGGTTTTCATATATGCCGGTATTCTTTTCCTGTAAAATCGAAGTTTGATTTGAAAGCGCATAGGTTATAATTTTCAAAGCAATTCACAACAACACCTGTTAAATTTATAAATGATACTCTGGTCGGAATTATAGTAAAAATACAATTTTGAAAGCAATTTAAGTAAGTTAAATCCAAATAAAGATGACATAGAAGGATATTTTTTGTGTCATCAATTGGCTGCAGAGCGATTTGATCACGGAAGAATATTTCCCTGAAAATTTCTTTCAAGACAGACTACGCGTTCATAATTAGCAAACTCAGGATATTTTAGATATGGAAGATCTTTTTCCGAGAATCTGATATTATTAAGGTATTGGAAGATAACTATCAGCGTTAACCGATTAAATCAAAAGAATACTTTAGAATTGGAACCGTATTAGGTCATTTAAAAGAGATAGTTCATTGTTTTAAACAATGAACTATCTCTTTTTTTAGGGAGCATAGCCGTTTTTATTCAACCTCAAATTCGGCATACATATGAAAATCTTTTTTTGTTTTTTGATAATCAGAGTTGAGATAATATTTGACAATTCTGTATTTGCCTACTTTATAGCTGATTTGATCTTTATATAATTTCTTCTCGAAATTTTTAGTATCGGTTGGTCGTAGCTGCCAACCAAGGTCGTGGAACAGCATATCCTTTGGGGAGATTTCTTTCCATTCTTTATTTTCTAATTTTTCAATATAGTAATGTAATCCTGTTGTAATAGTGTCAGTTGTATTATTGGTCATTGTTATTGTTACAGTATCAGGAAGTTCAGAAAGCTTAAATACGTTTGGCTTAACGGACAATGATACGGATTTACCTATAACATCTTTTACTTGCTCATTTTTGTCTAATTGTTCTTCTTCTTTTTGTTTAGTTTGGGTGCAACTCAATAAAAGAGTTGTTGAAATTATAAATAGGATAAGATTTTTCATTGTTTTTAATAAATTCATTAATCTGCTTTCTACACATAGCTAAATTACAGAGGCGACCCATTTTTAACTATTTATTAGAGATGTTTTGTAAAGGTTAATTTTTACTTGCAACGAGTCCAAATAGAAATTAAATTTCTTAGCATCCACTTTAGTTCCTATAGCCTTTTTGCTTTTTGATCCCATCTGGAAACATTCCACTTCCTTTTTATAGACATTTCCTAAGGAATTTCATCTACTATAACTGTTACAAACACTCAAACAAAGTCCCCCGCAAATACTATTTTATTGCCCTGAAACGTTTTTGTTGCGGAATTGACCAACGCATCCGTTGAAAAAGATAAATTTACAGTTTTTTATGGTTCCAAATAATATGTCAAGATCAATTTTATACATTGGTTCTGTTTAATAGAGGTGTGATTATTGTGGAAATATAAAGTGTCTTTTTTGCAGTGCAATGAATGGCCACCTTTCTGAGTATTATTTACTGGAAGAGATTGACAAAACAGGCGCTCATGATAAAATAACTTGAACCTTACTCTGGTGTTGAAATGCCTGGATGTAAAGGTAAATTAGAAACGGCACTTCCGGCAAAAACTAAAGTTATGTTTTCTTATCATTATCCGGAATCTTACCTTTCAGAAGTAAATAGATAAAGCAAGAATAAAAAATGTTAGAGACAAAGCGAAAACTGTAAAAAAAAATATTAAAAATGGAAATCTTAGCTAAAATTAAACTCGAAAAAAGAGTTATTAAATCAAAATCAAATGAAAATATACTTTTAGTTATATTTGATAACTCTTCTGAATTTGGCCTGTTAGAAAGTAATGAAAATGGGTTAGAAGTAATATATTATCATGATTTGGGATTCATAATTCTCGATGGATGTTTTAGCGATGCTGACTCAATTTGGTTTGCGGGGTTAGAATCTGAAAATATTGAATGGGATTTTAAAAGGAAAAAAGTGCTGAGACATTGTGGCGAAGTATTAATTAATAGCTTAAACTCAGATCTGAATGGATATTCATGTATCTCGATTATCCCACAATCGAATCTTTTAATAGCAGCTAATCTGGGTTCATTCAAGCTGGAGTTCTTTGACCTCGATACATTAAAACCGATTAATCATGGAGTAGCGCTTACTGAAGTATATACAAAACAAATCTGTGTTCATCCTGGTGGTCATATCATTGCCATCTTGATAACAGATTCAGAAGATACGGGAAAAGTGCGTTTTTTTGAATTAAAAGGAAGAGAAATTAAGCTATATACAAAATATATTAATGTCCTTTTTGCCCCTGGAGTATGTACTTTTGATTTGGAAGGAGACAGATTGATAATTGGAGGCGGATACCCGCCGTTTAGTTACCAAATTAATGAATTTCCATCTCTTAGTGTCATTGCTGAATTTATTGATTATAATGGATTGGACATTCCTCAACCCTGGGGCGATGCAAATGGTATTTCATTCAATAGCGATATTGTATTTAAAGATGAGCATCTTATTTATGTGCCCTATTTTAACGGTGATATAATCACTTTAGAAATTAATACAGGAAAGATTGTGGAATCATTTACATGTAATGCATCTCCCTGCGTCTCACTTTCCAGATTAGGAAATACTGATTTGTATGCGTGCTCATCTATAAACGGTGAGATTTGTTTGTTGAGATTGAAATTAAATCTGAAAGACAACACAAAGAACCCAACTTATTTACCCAATCAAGCAACAACTGATAATTTATTCCTTCCGCTAACTGATATGGAAGAGTTCATTTCTGAAGCAGATGAACCCCTTTTAATATCGTTCGCTGATAATTAGGGAGATTTTTCTTTATTCTCTTGTTTTTGTGGTGCTTGGGGCTGGAAAGGAATGTTGGATGTTCAACGTAATATACACTTAGAGCTCTTTTTTGTCATTTCTTACGTTTTTGTAAGTAACTAACAATTTGATGTGTACCCTTATTTGCAAGTATTTTTTTATAAATTCGAATAAAATATAGGAAACTTCATATGACAAATTTAAAGAATAAAATAGCATTGGTGACCGGCGGAAGTAGAGGTATTGGTGCTGCTATCGTAAAGAGACTGAGTGCTGAAGGAGCTAAAGTAGCTTTTACTTATGCCAGTTCAGGAGCAGTATCTGAAAATCTGGTAAAAGAAATTGAAAATAGCGGAGGAGAGGCAATTGCCATAAAAGCAGACAGCGGCAGTTATGAAGAAGTGACCGGAGCTGTAGAAAAAGCAGCAGCGCATTTCGGCAAAATAGATATTCTGGTGAATAATGCTGGTGTCGCAGATGGTAAAGCTTTTGAAGAATACACGCAGGAAGACTTTAGCAGAATGTTTGATGTGAATGTAAAGGGTGTATTTTTTGCCACTCAAGCAGCCATAAAGCACATTCCTGATGGCGGAAGGATCATCACCATAGGTAGCTGTCTGGCAGAAATCGTGACCGTTCCTAACCTCACTCTGTATTCTATGAGTAAATCAGCTTTGGTTGGTTTTAACAAGGGGTTGGCACGCGATCTTGGCGATAGAAGAATCACAGCCAACCTGGTAAATCCAGGTCCAACAGAAACGGATATGAATCCAGCTACAGGGCCCATAGCAGATGCAGCCAGAGAGAGAATGGCGATTAAAGAATATGGAACAGCCGAAGGAATCGCTTCATTAGTAGCCTGGGTTGCCGGTGAAGAGTCGAAGTACATGACAGGGACTTCATTAACAATGGATAGCGGAACAAATATTTAAATAAACAGTGCGTATTGATCAAAGCGTGTTTAGTACAGCTTAGAAATAGTAAGTGCAGGAAAAGTACATTTTTTTGACATCAATCCATTGGGTAACGCTCCTTATGAGTATATATATGTGAATACATTATAGGCTGTCATATATATAGTATGATGCCTTTATAAAATTGATGCAGGGTGTACTAACAACGTTCTTAAAAATTGTATTTTTGTTTTAGTTGGTAAAATACCGGATGGTACTTGTTTTTTACCGGCAGAAAAAATCTGACAGAAAAATTACTATATTTGAAGTATGAGTACAGCAACGCAAAACCACATAGGTAGAAAGATAAGTCGCATTAGAGAATTGCGAGATATGAAACAGGAAGTTTTGGCTACTGCATTAGGTGTTAGCCAACAGACTATTTCAAATATAGAAAACAGTGAAATCATTGAAGAAGAAACACTGGAAAAAATTGCCGAAGTTTTGGGCGTATCAGCCAAGGCCATTCAGAATTTTAACGAGGAAACTGTATTAAATATAATTTCTAATAGTTTTACCAGTAATGATAGCTCTACTATAAATGCGATTAATGTTCAGCCAACCTTCAATCCGATAGATAAACTAATTGAAACATACGGAGAGAAAGAGAAGCTTTACGAACGCTTGCTCCAAGCCGAAAAAGAAAAGATAGCTTATTTAGAAAAGCTTATTAAATAAAGAAATCCCCGTTACTAGCGGGGATTTTCTTTATTGCAGTTTTTATGTTTTTTATTTAGGGAAAAAGCGATATTCACTTTTTTGTTTGATTTCTAAATCATTTTCAATTTTAAGTAAGGCTATAATAATTAACATTAATAATGAAAAATAGTCTCTTTTATGTTCTTTCTCAAAACTAGTATTTGTACCATGAAGATATTTATTTCTTAGGTCTGTACCATTAGTAAATTCTTTTTTGTTTAAATAAAAATTAAAGTAATTCAACTCCTGTTTTGTAAATAAAGTATCTTCATGATACAGTAAGTTTTCATTAAGCATATTATCAATTACAATTTGCACAGAAATAGGGTAGTTCCAATAAGTAATTACTTCATTGTTATATAATTCTCCAATTAAAAAAATCATTATATCTTTTTTAATACTTACTATATTATTATTGTTAATATATAAATATTCATCTTTGACCAGCATAGATATTATGTCTTGTTGATAATCTGCAAATTGATTAAAATTTACATTTTCATTTGTAAGTAAATCGTATAAATTTTTGTACTGATCGTTATAAGGTTCAATATAATGTAGTAGACTTTGATCAGAAAAAAATAAATTGCGAAGTTCTATTATCTTAGGACTATTAGAATAAAAATACTTTTTGCGTGCCAAACTAGGAATTTCACTTAAATATAATTGACTTGAACTCAATTGGAATAACTCCAAGTCGATTATTCCGTCGTTTACATAAAGCTGATATTGTCTAAGTATGGATTCAAATTCAGGTGACAGTGCACGAATTTTTTCGAGATAGGTGCTTTTTTTAGAAGGAATCTTAAACCGAATATTAGTCAAACCATAATGACGGTCTAAACGATCATATATAAATGCTTCAATTAGCTTTTCTACAGAGAGAGATCTATGAGATAGATATTCATTAAAAATAATTATTTGAAGATGAGATAAAAAGTTTTTTCGATGAAATATTGTACCAGTAACATACTCGTTTTTTGATTTCATCATTATTCTCTCAAAAATATCCAGTTCACAAGGTTTACTCCATAATGTAAGCAGACCATTAGTGTCAGTGTAAATAAATAGTTTTGAAAAAACATAAAATAAAGAGATATTGTTTTGAAGATCATCTAGAACCTTTCTGCTGTAAGAAACAATTAGAATACTTTCATCATATTTGTATATAACAGACTCTTTTTGTGTATTAGATAAAGATATCTCTACTCCTTCTTTCCAACCTTGACCTTTTGATAAAACTTCATCAGTTATTTCGCGATTTTTTCTCTTAGCTTTTAAACGTAATTTTGGTGATAATTTTAGTAATTGTGAATCTTTCGAATTTTGGATAAGTCTAATGTAATTTGGATTAGCATTTGGCTGATCGATATAATTGTTAATTATAGTTTCTTTATCACTTATAGTTAAACAGGAAGGAAAGATATAATTACTTGCATGACTATGTTTTTCAAGTTCGATATTTGATAAAATCAACTCTGCTGCCTTTGAGTATTCCAAGAGAAATAGTCTAATTTCTTTATTAAAATACGGAACAATACTTTTAAAACCAAGAATATAATTAATTTCTCTAGGATGATTTTTCAATAGAGTAACAAACACATCAGTATTAATTTTTTTATAACTATGAAAATAGTGAGTTAACTCCCAAAAATGGCTTTTATAAACGAAATCTACTTGGCTTATTAAGTCTAATACATTTGTATTAGAAATTTTAGCCCAGAAATTTTTAATAATAAACCAATTTTCATCTATTTTGGTTTTATAGAGGCTTATAGTTGTTTCTTCCCATTTAGGCAAAAACAAGTTATGATCAAAAAATAATTTTACGTTATAAAATTCAAGAAGATCATTAATCTCTAAATTATCCTTTTCTTGTGTGCCATCTAATAATTGCTCTATCTTTATTAAGTTAGATACTATCGAACCATCATGTATAGAATAAAAAACCACTCTGTTACGCTTCTTTGGTTTCATATTATCATAAGTATTAAGCTGACTAATGTAAGTGTTTTTAAATTTAATGAACTAAATATTAATAAAATAAAGTATTATGTCCATATTGAATAGCGGCTGGGATTTTGCTATCAATTACAAAATTATTTCAAAAATATAGAGTAATTGTAAATAATTTAAAATCAAAAAAATCTTATAATTTACTTTTAACGTTTGAGATGATATCTAGGGACAATCTAAGTGTAAAAATCTAAATTAATTATTATTATTGGAAAAATTATTTGATTTGAAATTTATATAAAATAACAAAAACCTATAAAATATAGGTTTTTGTTTGTTAAAGTGGAGTCGCCGGGAATCGAACCCGGGTCCAAACAGGGAAGCAAAGAGCTTTCTACACGCTTATTCTCCGCTTAGTTTTTCGTTATCGTGCCAGGCCGGAGACTGCCACACGATACTTATCTTCTGTTTTCTCAAGACCTCCGCGAAGCGAAGAGATCTCCAGGTTTATTTTTACGGTTCCCCTGTACAAAACGCCACAAACCAAGGCTTTTTAGGAGAATCTCGCTTTCCTGCCTTGCAGGAACGAGGCTAATCTTACTTTAATTTAGATTATGCAGCTAGAGCGTAGTTATTTTCGCCGTTTAAAATTGTGAGACCATTTATTAACGAGAATTGTCTCAGTTCTCGACGTGCTTACTGTTCAGTTCGGCCTGCTGTCAAAACCAGTCGACCCCAATATTTACGAAAGATGTAGTGTACTATTCAAAAACAGTACCATATTTCGGTTTGCAAATATAATGATATATTTTTCAATTATTAATTGGTCAAGGACTGAATTACTGTTATATTTGAAGACATTTTTTAAGCTAGTGTTATATTATTAGAACTATATCGTTTTATATGGGCTTTAACTAACAATAACTGCTTTAAACAAAAGATTAATTGCATGAAATTCGGGATAATTACGGAAAGAAAATCACCACCAGATAAAAGGGTTGTTTTTTCACCTACAAAGCTGGCGGAATTAAAGGAAAAATACCCACAGGCAGAGATTCTTGTAGAGTCATCTGACATTCGTATTTTTAATGATGAGGAGTATGCATTAAAAGGTTTTGAAACAACAGATGATGTTTCGGACTGTGATGTATTTATTGGTGTTAAAGAAGTGCCTATCGAATTTCTTATACCTAATAAGAAGTATATATTCTTTTCTCACACAATTAAGAAACAGCCACACAACAAAAAACTGCTTCAGGCTATCATAGATCGTGATATCGATCTTTATGACCATGAAACTTTTGTTGATGAAAACGGCCACCGCCTTATTGGTTTTGGAAGGTATGCAGGGAATGTAGGTACCTATAACAGCTTTAGGGCTTTTGGTGCTAAATATGAGTTGTTTAACCTTCCTAAAGCAGAAACGCTGCCGGACAAGGATGCTCTTATTGCGCGACTTAGAAAGCTCGTATTGCCACCATTAAAGATTGTACTTACCGGTTATGGTAAAGTAGGTAATGGGGCAAAAGAGATGCTTGATGCCATGAAGGTTAAAGAGGTATCTGTAGAGAATTACCTTTCTAAAAACTACAATGAACCTGTATATGTTCATATCGATGTTGAGCATTATAATAAAAGGAATGACGGTAAGGAGTTTGATAAAGATGAATTCTACAAAGATCCTACCGATTATGTTTCCGATTTTGAGCGTTTTACAAAAGTGTCTGATATGTTTATTGCCGGACATTTTTACGGAAACGATGCCCCGGTGATCCTTTCGGCAGATATGCTTAAAGCACCTGATAATAAAATTAAAATAGTTGCTGATATCTCTTGCGATATCGATGGACCTGTAGCATGTACTTTACGTTCGTCTACTATTGCTGAGCCTTTTTACGGATACCATCCGTATGAAGAGAAAGAGGTAGATATGTTCCATCCGGCTGCGATAGTGGTTATGGCGGTAGATAATCTTCCTTGTGAACTTCCAAAAGATGCCAGTGAAGGTTTTGGCGATATGTTCTTAGAGAATATTATTCCTGCATTTTATAATAATGATAAGGATAATGTTTTAAAACGTGCCCAGATAACTGAAAACGGACGACTTACCGACAGGTTTAAATACCTTATAGGTTATATAAATGAAAAAGAAAATGTGCCCCACTTATAGGGGCCTTTTTTTTGCCTGTATATAAAGTGTTATATGTTCTTTGAGCTTAAACGAATAGTGTGTAGTTAATTGTGTGAATTATTTTAGTGTGTCGCTATAAAATTAGACGTTTCTATTTTATGGAATATACCAAAAAAGAGTATTTTAGCGGGTTGGATAGTGCAAATGATTTATTGTTTTTTTAATATAAAATCAAGGCATTATTCTGAAAACAAACTAAAAGCTGAAAAAACAATTACATCTATAATTCAAATATTCACCTTAACATCCAATCTATTCTATGAGTTCAGAACAAACAAAAACTAATTATCCTGCGTTGTATACGCTGGTCACGGTATTCTTCTTCTGGGGGTTTATCGGGGCTTCAAACGGCGTTTTTATTCCGTTTTGTAAAGCTAAATTTGGCCTGGACCAATTTCAGAGCCAGCTTATTGACTTTGCTTTTTATGGTGCTTACTATATTGGTGCACTATTGTTATTCATTATCAGTACGATGGTGAAAAAAGATATCTTAAATTCATGGGGGTTTAAAAAAGGTATAATTAACGGATTACTTGTTAGTACGTTTGGTGCTGTATGTATGATATTTGCGGTAAAATCGGGGGATTATTTCCTTATTCTTGGCGCGTTGTTCATTGTTGCATTGGGTTTCTCTTTACAGCAGACTTCTGCTCAGCCATTTGCAACTTCACTAGGAGCGCCTCACACTGCTTCAAACAGGTTAAATCTTGCAGGAGGAATTAACTCCTTAGGTACAACGATTGGTCCGATCGTGGTTTCTATGGCTTTGTTTGGTGTGCTTTCGGGAGTAAGTATCGAAGAGTTTGCTCAGCGTCCTGAAGCATTGGACAAAATGGAAATCCTTTATGTTTTTGTTGGTGCACTGTTTCTTGTTGCTGCAGCACTTTTCTTTTTCTCGAAAAAACTTCCTTCAGGTAAGATAGAATCAGTTTTTGAACCTGCTAAGAAGGCGATGAATACGCTTATCATTATCACATTATTGCTTGTTGCCATATTTGGTTACATTTTTTCACGTTATGAAGATCCTGAGTTTGTTACCCGATTCCTTGAGAACAGGGAGAAAGATTATTTAGGATTAGGGTTAACAATATCTACTTTGTTTATTATTGTCTTTGGACTTTTATATGCTAATATGGCTGCTAAGAAAAAGCCGGAAGGCTGGGGCGCCATGCGTTACCCTCAGTTGGTTTTAGGGATGCTTGCTATATTTACTTACGTAGGTGTAGAAGTAACAATCCAGAGTAATCTTGGAGAGTTATTAGGCACTCCTGAATTTGGAAAGCTTTCAGGTTCTGCTATTGCTCCATTTATTTCTATGTATTGGGGAAGCTTGATGATTGGCCGCTGGGCAGGTGCGATATCTGTTTTTAATCCATCGAATTCAACCCGTAAAGTATTATTGATAGTGATACCTTATGTTGCATTTGGGGTTGTATTGTTTATCAATGCAATTTCTGGACAGGATATAACTCCTTTATATGCGTATGCAGGTATTGTTCTTATACAAATTGGCGGCTTCTTTTTAGGTCAGGATCGTCCTGCTAAGACATTAATGATCTTTGGTGTACTTGGAATGATAGCAATGCTGATTGGTTTATTTACAGAAGGTACGATCGCTATTTATGCTTTTATGAGTGGAGGGTTGTTCTGTAGTATTATGTGGCCGTCTATTTTTGCATTAGGTATTGCTGGTATTGGTAAGTATACGTCTCAAGGTTCGGCATTTCTTATTATGATGATACTTGGCGGAGGAATTATCCCACCATTACAAGGTAAAATTGCCGATATAATTGGTATCCATAATTCTTATTTCATTCCTGTATTGTGCTTTACTTACCTTGCTTTTTATGGTTGGAAAGTAATTAAGATACTTAAAGAACAGGGTATTGCTCATGAAGTTGAAACCGGAGGCGGACATTAAAAGCCACTTCTTTATAGATTATATAAACCGTCCTGAATCTCAGGACGGTTTTTTTATGTTTTGCTGTCATTTGGTTAACCTTAAAATTTTATCTTTGGTTAAAAACCAATACATTATGAATATTAAAGTTTTATCAATAGCACTAATAGGTGCTGCATTATCTTTTACGGCGTGCAAAAAAGAAACTGCTAAAGAAGAAGATGCTGTTGTTGAGATCAAAGACACTACAGCTGTTATAACGCCTTCAGCTGATTCTATAGTCGTAACTACCGAAACACCTGCTGAAGCAGAGGTTAAAACAGTTACTGCTTCTGGTAAAATAACAGAGATCAATAAAGGAAAAGATGGTTATACGGCTAAATTTAAAGGTGAAGACGGTAAATCATATGCTGCGACGATAAGCATTCCTAACCTTAAGGATGCTAAACAGTACAGAGCCATTAAAGTTGGAGACAAAATCACTGTAACCGGTGAACCAACAAATATTGAAGAAGAGGTACTTATTAAAGTAACCGAGTTACAACCGTAATCTATTATTTTTATAAATAGTAAAAACCCTGTAGTGTTGATTTACAGGGTTTTGATTTTTATTATTGTTTATTTCCATTCTATCTTTCGGGAGAAGTACATCACCGCACCCAGGATAAGGAATAGTCCAATGCTGCCCACCAATAATGCATAGTTTTCTAACTGTATGATCACATAAATAAAGATATACAATGCACTAAGTGCTATGGCTATGAAACCTGCAAACTTTTTGTTTTTCAATATGGATAGGGAATAGAGGGTTATCATAACAATTACTGATAATCCTGCTATAAGATAAGCCAGCATGAAACTACTATGTTCTGTGATAGAAATTAGCAGCGTGTAGAACATAATTAGTGCCAACCCGATCATGGAATATTGGAAAACATGAATGTTTATTTTGCTGACAGATTGTATTAAAAAGAAAACAAGAAATGTTAAGCCTATTACAAGGAAACCATACTTTGCAGCGCGCTCATTTTGTTGGTACTGATCTATAGGAATTAGGAATTTTACATCGAATGAATATTCCGAAAGGCTTGGTAATGTACCAAAATGCTGCTGTGCAAACGGCCTGTTAAGGTGTGATACCTTCCAAAAAGCATTAAAACCTTCATCTGTAATGGTATTGGTTTCCGGTAAAAAGTTACCGTCAAAACTTGGTGAAGGCCAGTTAGAAGTCATTTTTGCCTGAGTCATTTTACCTATTGGAACGATTTTTATCTGTTCACTTCCTTTATAATTTATATTGAAATCAAAAGGTGCCGGACCATTTTCGAATGCACTCTTAATATCAAAAGCATTGGTTTCGAGCGTAGAAACAGTATCTTTTTCGTTATTGTTTTGTACAGGTTCGAAGGTGTGTTTCTTTCCATTTATACTTACAGTAACACTTCCGGTAATACTTTTTATTGTATTGGTCTTTATGATAATACTTGCTTTATCAAAATGTATATTTTCTTTTGGTATTGCTTGTGAATCAAAACTTGGAAATGAGTAGTTTCCTTTAAAATCCATTTTAGATGTATACACTACCGATTCGTAATTATTCCTGTTTTTCTGTTGTGTATTCACATTAAGATCTGCATTTAACTGATCTGGAAAGAAATAGGCAAACTCTGTTGATTCTGATCGCTGTATGGTAACCTTTTTGGTTTTATCGTCTACAAATTTTGTTTCATAATATTGCGTATACGGAACTTTTAGTATTGGTCCATAGAAGTAAACATCTTCACCCCACTTGTTATTAATTTCGGTGACTACCTCTTTTTGACGTTCGGCTCTTTCAAAAATTAAGCTTTTTACAAATTGCAGAGGAATAAGCAGTACAAGTGTTAGTAAGCCCACCATAATAATTTTAGCTGTACTTGACTGAAAAAATCCAGGTGATTGGGGAGGCTGTTGCATTGGGTTAGGGTTTTGATCTTGAGTTTCCATAATTAATGATTGTTAAGGGTTTGCAATTGATAAAAAATAGTATATTGAAATTGGTAAATTGATTAGTAATAGGAGGGAAGCTAAAAAGAGCTGTTTCCGGTATTTAGATTTAATTCCTCTTTTTGATCTATTTTGTTTAAATGCGACTAAAAACGAGGTAACAGTATAAGATCGCAACGGGAATATTTATGAAAAGTATTACTGTTTTATTCACTATTTCATTTTGATAATCTTTATAGACATAGGCACAGACAGCAAGTACACCTGCAGCTATTGTATTTATAAATATTGCTATTAGTACATACAGAAAACCAATTATGATAACTTTACTGCCATTTATCATAAAAACAGCAAATAGTATAGTACCAATGGTAAAGGATATGCCAAAAATCCATTTTGGAAATTCCAGTATTTGTTGTAGCCTAACGGGTAGTGGATGTTCGCGATTTTCCATAGTCTATCGTATTAAAAAAGTGTCTTTAATTCTTTCTAGTGGTAGGTGCAGCATCCTGAAATGATCGAGGTCATAAAAACGCAGGGCATTTTTTCCATCACGGTATTTTCCAAAAAAGTACAGGATTATGATGTGGATAAAACATTGTTCCAGTAAGGATAATAAACACGGTGCGCAGAGCAAGGTCTCCATTGCCAAATAGGTAATAATGCATGGCAATATCTTCTTTGTTTGATACCTGGTTTGTAATGAGTAAACGATGAATATCTACAGTTTCGGGCTGTGGATCGATATCGTGGCTATTGTTAAACAGGAACCAGCCCAAATGAAATCCAAGGCTGTCTTTAGGATAATTTATTAATTCGTCCATGGTTACAGCTGCTTTTTTATCCTTAAAGAGACTTGTTATTTTTTGAAGTATTTTTTTCATTTTTTTGATCAATTTCACTTTGAATTTCAAAGTAGATTTATAAATTTTTTTACTTTTTTGGAGTATGGTATAAATGGAATAAAAGAAACATCAATGTGCCAAATCCCAATGTTATTCCCCATGCGGGTTTACAGGTTTCGGCATCGGTAAGGCTGCATAATATATCTATTGCAAGGCTGTATGGCTTTTGAAGTATGTCCCAGCTGTTGTAGCGTAAAAATCTGCCTACATACATACCAAAACCACAGAGTATACAAATTACCCCTATAGCTATCCAGGCGATTTTTAAACTGAATTTGGCAGAGATTACAGTAAACATATCTTTCATAGAGGCGAGGCCAAATAGTATACCACTGGCTGAAAAGGATACGAGAAGTAATACATCAAACCAAACAGGTACACCTGTTTCTCTTTTAAGATGCATAAAGTCGGTAATAATATAAGGAGCATTGGGCAGTAATAACAGCCATAAAAAGAAGACAGGGTAGAAGTAAGCTTTCTTATTAATGATTTTACTATTATGACGCATTATTGTTGTTAAGACCAATGGTGTATAAGCTAAAAAGAGGTTCCATATAAGGAAAAAGAAAAATATGGAATGTGTGATCTTTGCCCTTACTAAAAGGATGCTAATGCAGAATGCTGCCAGTACGAACAGCATATAATGCCTGCTAAATGTTTTCGTAATAATGGTTGTTTGTTTCATGTTTTCTTTTTTTGTAAAGTACTTTGAATTTCAAAGTTTGTAAATAAAAAAATAGTGTTAGCTTTTCTGTATTAATTTTTCAAGTGCATCAATGTGGTCCTTAAAGGCTTTACGACCGTCTTTGGTAGCAATATAACGGGTGTTTGGTTTTTTACCAATGAATTGTTTTTCGATCATAATATATTCTTCCGATTCCAATGCTTTAGCGTGGCTGGCAAGGTTACCGTCTGTCACACCAAGGAGTTCCTTGAGGGTTGTAAAGTCGGCATACTCATTTACCATAAGTATCGACATGATACCCAGGCGTATGCGGTGGTCAAAAGCTTTGTTTATATGTTGGAGAATGTTCTTCAAAGTTATTGCTTACGATCATATTTAAAATGCATTACAGAGCCGTAAAGGATGTGGCATACGCCGAAACCCAATGCCCAAAATTGTAGTCCGTAACCCATATAATTGGTAGCTACCAGACCTATAACAATATTGGTTAGCCCAAGGTACCGCAAACCTCTTAAAGTATATTTACTACCGTTCACACAGGCAAGTCCGTAAAATATAAGGGTAATAGGAGCGATTAGGCCATAGTAATGATTCTTCATCAAAAGTACTGCAAATATGCCGCCTGTTACTAAAGGTATAAGGAAATTAATTGCAAGTCTTTTTGAAGTAGAGTTCCAAACGGTTTCACCTTGTTTCTTTGCTTTTCTTGCTGTAAGAATGTATCCGGTTAGTAGAGAAAGCAGCAGTACAAGACCCGCAATGCCTACGATTAGCTTAAACTGATAACTCTCAAGGAAAATTTTTCCCTGATTGTTTATGGCAATCTCTCTTATGGCGTAAGCTCCTGCGAGGGCATAGATACCTATTATAATTCCCGAAAGCCCGCTAAGCGATAGGAATTGAGATGATTTATCCATCATCTTTTTTATGTCCTGAATGTCCTTTAAATAATTTTCCATACAAAAGTACTTTGAATTACAAAGTAAATTATAAATTTTGAATTGGCAATGCGATAGGAGAGTATTTTTTAGATTTTATTTTTAAGCTATTTTTTGCTGATAATAAGAACTCTTTATTCTAAACTGTAAGAAGGTGTTAGTTGAATTTCTTTGTTGATAGTTGATGTAAAATGTTAAAATATTTTAGTTATATTTACAATTAACCCTAAGTTATATAATGATGATAAAGTTGTACTCTCAATCCGATGCAAAGTATTTATTTGATTATTATTCACCGAAAGTTATTGGTAAACCGTTAACTCCGGAGCCAGTATCTAATATAACACACTTGCAGATGATCGAATATGCCGACGGTAATTACCAGTTGGTCGCAATTGGTTCTGAAGTTTATCCGGGTACTGTTAAACCTCTTAGTAATATCTCTACCGTAACGAAACGGCTAGGGCTTCCATCTCCCGAAGAAGTTTTAGAGAGTAAATAAAATATTGTAGCGCTTCGACAGGCTTAGCGTGACAGAGGTTATGTAATTATAAATGGTCGTAACTAAAATATAAAAAGGATAGCAATTGCTATCCTTTTGTTCTGTGATTTCTACTATTATAGAAATCGTATGTTAAATCAGATGAATGATTAAAACTGGTTTATTGTTTTTCTTATTGCTACCAGCTTATTCATTAAGCCTTCGAAATAATCAAGGTGAAGCATGTTTGCTCCATCGCTTTTAGCATTTGCCGGATCGAAGTGTGTTTCGATAAAGATACCGTCTACACCAACAGCTATGCCTGCTTTAGCAACTGTTTCGATCATGTCCGGCCTTCCACCTGTAACACCAACCGTTTGGTTAGGCTGTTGTAATGAGTGGGTAACATCTAATACAGTAGTGGCAAATTGCTGCATCGTAGGTATGCCTCTGTAATCTACTATCATATCCTGGTATCCAAACATAGTACCTCTATCGGTAGCCATTACGTTTTCGTTATTGCAGTCCAATACTTTTTGTACAGCGTGTTTCATGCTCTCAGGGCTCATGAACTGTCCTTTTTTAAGATTCACTGTTTTTCCTGTTTGAGCAGCAGCAACCACAAGGTCGGTTTGGCGTACAAGGAAAGCAGGGATCTGAAGTACGTCTACATAAGCAGCAGCCATTGCAGCATCTTCATTAGTATGTATATCCGTTACAGTTGGAACGCCAAAGGTTTTAGATACTTTTTCAAGGATCTTAAGCGCTTTTTCATCACCAATGCCCATAAAGCTGTCAATACGGGAACGGTTTGCTTTTTTGAAAGAACCTTTAAATACAAAAGGAATCTCCAATTTATCGGTTACCTGAACTAATTTTTCAGCAATACGCATTGCCATTTCTTCTCCTTCAATGGCACATGGGCCTGCAAGAAGGAAGAAGTTACCGCTATCGGTATGTTTTATCTGTGGTATATTTTTTAAGTTCATTATTGTGGTGTATAATTTGAGTGCAAAGATAAAAATAAAAAGGCTTCGCTGTTAGGTGAAG
This sequence comes from Flavobacterium cerinum, assembly GCF_004028155.1. GTDB lineage: Bacteria > Bacteroidota > Bacteroidia > Flavobacteriales > Flavobacteriaceae > Flavobacterium > Flavobacterium cerinum. The sequence continues at coordinate 39,070 of NZ_SBII01000015.1, forward strand.
CCATAGAGAGTGTCTATTGTGTTATTGGACCAATACTAAATCCTGCCGGTGCTACTACCTTACCTTTTTCATAAAGGTTGATGTAGATAACCTTTGGTTCTTTCAGTCCGTCCCAGGAAACTTCATAGATGTCCAGTATACCGGCTCCCATATCGTTTTTCTTTGATGGAAAAGGGCAGCAACTGTCTGTTTTTTTATAGGCTAACTTCTGGCCTTCAGGCCCTGTTAATGCACCAAAGTAGCGCTGAACATTGATTTCTGCAGCAGTTACCGGCAGAAAACCAAGGTTTACAGGATAATCCTGATCGTAACCGTATTTTTTATTATTACTGATCTCAGTAATAATAAAAGTGTTTTGTTTAGTGAGAGCCGGCATAAGAGCCGTGTCGTCTATATTTCTAATGGTATTCCTGGTGCTTATGCAGGAAGTGGTAAACACTAAAACAAGACAGGAGATGAACAGGTATTTTTTCATATACGTGATAGAATAAGCATCAAAGTTAAGAAAATTTTGACTGAATTAGAGATGATACTATTGCTGATAACGCTGATTTTTTACCACTAATTATATGACGCTTAAAAAAGTTCGACAGGTTTTGCTAAATCCGTACTATTAAGCTCGTATTTCATTAGTAATAATTAGTGTTTTGGTTCTGTAAGCCATCAATTTTGCTATTTTTGTAAAAAATTAAATTCATGGAAAGTTTATATGGTACCTGGCCCTGGTATGTTTCGGGATTCCTGATCGGGTCGGTTATGCTGGCGTTGATCTACTTTGGAAAGACTTTTGGTATGTCGTCTAACCTTCGTACAATGTGTACAATGATGGGAGCAGGGAAAACGGCGGATTTTTTTAAGTTCGACTGGAAAACACAGCGATGGAATCTTGTCGTTGTACTTGGTGCTATGCTTGGCGGTTATATTGCGGTTCATTTTTTAAGTGATCCTACTATAGAAACGGTAGTGCTTAACCCTAAAACGGTTATTGAGCTACAGCAAATGAATATTGATGCGCCTAACGGTAAACTATTACCGGATGCACTTACCAGTACAGAAGCCTTACAGTCGCCAAAGATACTGGGTATATTGCTTTTAGGAGGCATCTTGGTAGGTTTTGGAACACGTTATGCAGGGGGCTGTACTTCGGGGCACGCAATCACTGGATTGAGTAATTTACAGTTACCGTCGTTAATCGCTGTGATCGGATTTTTTATAGGCGGTCTGATCATGTCGTGGCTGCTTTTACCATTATTCTTTAATTAAGACTCATCATGAAATTTATAAAATTCTTATTGGTTGGTGTTGTGTTTGGTATTGTACTTACCAAATCAGAAGCGGTATCGTGGTATCGTATCTATGAGATGTTCCATTTCCAGTCATTCCATATGTTTGGAATTATCATGACTGCAGTTGTGGTGGGAACTATCGGAGTTCAGTTGATAAAAAGAAACAACGTCAAAGATATTACAGGACAGCCTATCGTTATCCCAAATAAGGATAAAGGGTTTACCGGTTATTTTGTTGGTGGTATACTGTTCGGTTTAGGTTGGGGACTTGTAGGTACCTGCCCGGGACCTATGTATATTTTAATAGGTGCAGGTTTTTGGGGGATAGGAGTAGTGCTACTTGGTGCCTTAGTAGGAACGTATTTTTACGGATTGCTAAGAAGCAAACTGCCTCATTAAAATTTGATCAGTACTTTTTTTTTGCGTAAGCAAAATTTATAATATAGAAACAGGAATAATTTGATCTTAAGATTAGATTGTTGCTGTTTTTTATTTTGATTAAAATCTGAATTTATGGAGTAGTATTTTATCAATACACTGATATCTTAATCATATGTTTTAAAAAAGTATAAATAGTGGATCATTAAAAGTAAAAGCTTTGAAACCTCTAGTGTTTTAAGCACTTTACTAAAAAATAATATTCCACTTCGAAATGCGCGATTGGCATACACAAAGTGGAATATTAAAAGGCTGTAAACAGCTTATTTTTTAAGTAGAAATTACTTCTTTAACCAATGTAAAAGATCGTGGAAATTTTGTGGAGCAACACCGTGACCGGAGTTGTATTCATGATATTCAACATCTACTCCAAGGTTTTTAAGAAATTCAGGTGCCTTTTGGGCCCATTCAACAGGTATCACCTGATCTACAACACCGTGTGAAGCAAAGAATCTTACTTTGGTTACGTCTTCGGCGTGCAGGCTTTTGCCTACGATATCCATGTTTAAATAACCGCTTAATGCAGCAACACGATTGATCTTTTCAGGGTAGGTTAGTGCTACAGCATAACTTAAGATCGATCCTTGGCTAAAGCCAAGAAGCGTTATATTATCCTTGTCGATTGGATATGCTTCAATAAGTTCATCAATAAATTTTACGATCAGGTCACGGGATTCTATAGCCTGTTTATCATCAGAAAACTTATTCATGTCGTTATCAAAGGTGATGGCATACCACGCATTTCCATAAGGAGGAAGGCTGTATGGTGCTCTGGCAGACACTATAAAATACTCGTCAGGTAACTCGTCAGCAAACGAAAAAAGATCTTCTTCGTTACTTCCATAACCATGAAGCAGTAATAATAATGGGTTCTTTTCCAGTTTAACTTTTGGTTCTCTTACTAAGTGGTATAATGATAAATCCATGAAATTAAAGGCTTTTAAATATTTTTTGGAATAATGGTCCCACTAACGGAATTGAATTTGTCTGACCTTGTAATGCACCTAAAAATCCATACATCCATAATATGAAAAAGAACACATAGAATCCTGTTGATACCGCCCAGCTGTCAAAACCACTTACAGGATATCCTACAGCAAAGAACAATAGTTCAATACCTAAAGCCTGTCTTATATGAAAGGATGCAAATGGGTTTTTACGTTCGCTGTTTTGTACTATTGCAATAATAGCACCTATAATGGTAAGGTAGCTGATGATGGCATTTTGCTTCCCTTGTTCTCCTGTATTGTTCATTTCTTAATTATTCAAAATTAGTTTACCCTGATTATAAATTCCGTAGGCTTTTCCTTTTAATTGCTGACCAAGGAAAGCAGAATTTTTTGATTTTGATTTGATATCTGTTTTTTCAAAAGTCCAGTTCCCTTCAGGGTTAAAGAGTGTAAAACTTGCTGTAGCGCCTTCTGCAATTTCAGGGTTTTCAATTCCGAATATTGCTTTGGCGGCATTCAGTCTTTCTACAATTACATCAAGAGGCAGTAGGGTTTGTAAGGCTCCAAAAGCGCTTTCAAGTCCTATAGTTCCATCTTTGGCAAGATCGAATTCCAGTTTTTTATTTTCTATGTCAATAGGATTATGGTCAGATGTAATACAATCAATAGTACCATCTAAAACTCCTTTAATTAAAGCTTTTCTTTCAGTATCAGGGCGTAATGGCGGCGCTACCTTATAACGGGTATCAAAATCGGTTAATGTATTGTCTGTAAGCAGTAAATGATGAATCGCTACACTGCAGGTTACATTAAGTCCTTTGGCTTTGGCATCTTTGATCAGTTTTACTGATTTTGCTGTAGATACTGTTGGGATATGCATCTTGCCTCCTGTATATTCTAATAAGTAAAGATTACGTACAATTTGTAGTTCTTCAGCAAGGGTAGGAATACCTTTAAGTCCTAGTTGAGTACTTACAACACCTTCGTGAACAATACCTTTTCCTTTTATCTTATCATCTTGTGAATAGGCAATAACCAACCCGTCAAAATCCTGAACATATTGTAAAGCAATCTTTAAAATGGCAGCATCAGAAATTGATTTGTTATAATCACCAAAAGCTACAGCTCCGGCATTTTTCATATCAAACATTTCAGTAATGTCTCTACCTTCACTATTTTTTGTCAATGCTCCAATAGGGTGGATCTTAGTAGCGGCATGCATCGATTTGGTCATTAAAAAGCTGATGTCAGCTTGTTTTTCGGCAATTGGGTTACCCGTTGGTTGTAATGCAATATCTGTAAAACCGCTAAGTGCTGCTACATTAAGACCATTGGCAAGTGTTTCCCTATCTTCATATCCCGGTTCTCCCAGATTCACCGAACTGTCAAACCAACCTTTAGAAATATGTAGGTTTTCGAGCTCTATCGTTTCATAACCATCTGCCGTAGCAATGTTTTTACCTATTTTTTTAATAATGCCGTTTTCTACTTGAATATCTACAGTCTGGTTGTTAAGCTGGCTGTCTTTATCAATAATAACGGCGTTTTTGAATATCAGGTTCATTTTACAAATTTTTGAATAAAAAGTTCAAGTAACAGGAATATAAGTGTGCCAATAATGAACCATTTCCATAGTTCGTTGGCTGTTCTTTCAGATTTTATGTCGTTGTAAACCGTTGCGACAGAATCTGCTGCTGTAAATTTATCAACTAATGCTTTATTCTGCAGGGCAAGATTACTCTCTGTCCTGGCATGGTTAAAGCTTATGTTTTTAAGGTTTTCATCCTTTTTATAGATAGCAAAGTTACCGGCTTCTTCCGGATAATCACCAAAAGAAAGCTTTACTTTATTATTCAGTACCTGCTGCATCGGAATAAAATCAGATGTTTCATTCTTCACAGCCAGTACTTCATCCTTTGATAAAACAGCATCCAGTAACAGGCTTTGGTTTTCACCAATAGTAATAGCACTCACTCCGGTTTTACCACTATTTTGAGCCATGTTATAGAATGTAGGAACAATTAGAGGTGAGTTCTGGAAGTTACTGTTGATTTTATTTATTGGTGCGCTAAACACGTATATGTTACCCAGCTTATTGCTTTGTGAAGCTAGAAACGGTGTTTGGTCGTCATAGCTTAATATTGGCAGTGCACTACCGCTTAAGGTAAAGCCGACTGTTGCTTTTGGATACTGGAAATTATCTGTTTTTTTCTCAAAAACCGTTGCATAAAGCGGATGGCTGAAAGCTATCTTAGTAATTTGTCTTTCGTTAGTATTTACGCTTTTAAATTGGCTGCTGCCAAAGTTTGCGAGTAGTGCATTAAGGTTTTGGATACTGCTGTCTGCTGCCGGAATCAGTATGATATTACCACCTTTAGCATAAAATGATTTTAGTGTTGTGATGAGCGATTGCGGAATATCCTTTAACTCGTTAATAATTATTGCATCCTGTTTTTCAAGGCTGTTATAATCCAGGCTGCGCAATTCTGCTGGGGTGAAATTAAAATCATCATCAGTATAGATCCTGGAAAGGAAATTGTTTTTTGCTATATCACCAATGGCTGTTACGTTAGATTTTTGTGGTTTAGAAATGCTAAAATAATAGGTGTTATCATAAGTCAGGCTATTATCTGTAACCGTAACATAACCGTGGAAGTCTTTTTTAGGAATTGTAAATGTGCTTGATTTTTTATTAGTATCAAACTTTACAATTGTTTTTGCAGTAAGGCTTTTGCCGTTGTATAAGGCAATAGGTACATCGTTTTCTATTTTTCCATATGCCTGCATGTCTACTTTTATCTCATAAAAGTTATCCATGGTTTGTGATATGTAAACACTATCTATTGCTACATTGTTTGTGTTTTCAGCTTCGGAAACTATCGCATAAACAGGTGTGCCGGTATTAAATTTACTTATATTTTTGCTGTCCAGATTAATGGCATCTGTAATAATAACAATGTCTTTACCTGTATTAGGATTTTTCGCCTGAGCTTTCGTCAGTAAGAAATCAGGACGGAAAGGGACATCACTATAGTTAATATTCTGCAGGTCTTTTTGTATCGATTTTATATCGGTATCCCAATACGCATTAGTATTGGTGATCAATGAGAACTGTTGGTTTTCGGGAGTATTTTCAAGTATATCCTGTACGGCACGTTTTAGCAATTCACCTTTACTGCCTTTTGCCTGCATAGAGAATGAGTTGTCCAATAGAATAACCATTTCGTTTGCTTTGTTATTATCATCTTTGGCTTTAAAATAAGGCTGTGCAAAAGCAAGGATAAGTAAAGTCAGTAATAAAAGGCGTGTACAAAGTAGTAACCACTTCTTTATTTTAGAGCTTTTACGGGTTTGCATGCTGAGTTCCTTAAGGAAACGCACGTTTGTAAAATATTCTTTTTGGAATCGGCGCAATTGAAACAAGTGAACCAGAATAGGGATTGCCAGTAGAAAAAGAAAGTACAGAAATTCCGGATGTTTGAACTGCATTCGTTTGAAAGTTTGTCAAAAATACAAATTTTTATTCTAAATAGAACAGCAAATGTGTCCGATAAATTTCACATAAAATTTAAATACTCTACTTTTGTTACAATTAAAATGCGAAGGATGAAAATAGCCAAATTACTACTATTGCTTGTATGTATAAATGTTAATGCCCAGGATAACTATAATCTTGTTATAGGTACTTATACGAATGCCTGCGAGAGTAAAGGGATTTATGTGTATGATTTTAATGTTGCAACACAGGATTTTAAGCCAAAAAGCAGTACTGATGGTGTTATAAATCCAAGCTTCCTTACAGTATCACCAACTAACAACGTTATTTACAGCGTTAATGAAGATGGGGATAAAAGTAATATAAGTGCTTTTAAGTATGTGCCTTCTACAGGAAAATTAAACCTACTTAATAAAAAAGATGCAGAAGGGGCAGACCCATGTTATATTATCAATGATGATAAAAATGTTATTGCTGCTAATTATACAAGCGGAAGTATTGCTGTTTTTGGAAAGAAACATGATGGCAGTCTTACCGATGCCAAACAGGTTATAAAATTAACAGGAAGCAGTATAAACAAAGACCGTCAGCAAAGTGCACACATCCACACAGTATATTTTTCGCCTGATAAAAAGTATGTTTTTACTACTGACTTAGGATCTGATAAAATATACATGTACAGCTATAATCCTAATGGAGGGGATAAAATACTTACCTTAAAAGATACGATAAATGTAAAACCGGGAAGCGGACCAAGACATTTGGTTTTTAATCCTAACGGAATATTCATGTACCTGCTTCAGGAAATAGATGGTACACTAACAGCATTTAGTTATTCGAATGACAAGCTTGCTGTTATTCAGGAAACTACTGTCGTGACTAAAGATTTTGTTGGAATGAATAGTGCTGCAGACATTCACCTTACTGCAGATGGGAGGTTTATGTATGCTACAAATAGGGGAACTGCGAATACAATATCTGTATTCAAAGTACATTCTAACGGAAAAATAAACGTAGTGCAAACAATGAGTACTATGGGAACCGGGCCTAGAAATTTTGTGATAGATCCTACAGAGAGCCTGGTGCTTATCGCTAACCAGACTACAAATAATGTAGTGATATTTAAAAGAGATAAGGTAAGCGGACTGCTTACGGATACCGGTAAAAAAATTGAGCTTTGCTCTCCGGTTTTTTTGATGTTTACTGCCAAATAAGTAAAAAGGTAAACGAAAACGATATTTTAAACCGTTTTTTACTCAAATACACTTTAAAATTTTAAGTTTTTAAAAGTGGTTTAAGAATGAAATTCGCAATATTTATAATTTAGGGTAATGAATTCGTTTCATTACCCTAAATTTTTTCGTAATTATCTAAAAGTTAAATTTAAGACATATTTTTAGTATTAAATTTATAATTTGCTCGTCCAAATAAACATATATTCATGAATACTGTTCCATCTAAGAATCAGCAATCGAATTATACGATTCCGCTGATTACCATCACGCTCTTATTTTTCATGTGGGGGTTTATTACCTGCATGAATGATATCCTGATTCCTTACTTGAAAAAACTGTTTGAGCTTACTTTTTTTGAATCAATGCTTGTTCAGTTTTGCTTCTTCGGAGCTTATTTCTTAGGATCATTATTGTACTTTACTATTTCTTATTTTAAAGGCGATCCCATCAATAAGATTGGATACAAAAAAGGTATCCTTACAGGTATTGTTCTTTCAGCTTTAGGGTGTGTTCTGTTTTACCCTGCAGCTACATTTTCGGTATACGGACTATTCCTAGGTGCATTATTTGTACTTGGATTAGGCTTTACGATGCTGCAAATTACTGCAAATGCTTACGTATCTCTTTTAGGTTCTGAAGACAGTGCATCGAGCCGTTTAAATATGACCAATGCTTTTAATGCTTTTGGTACTACAATTGCTCCGGTGTTAGGTGGTTTCCTTATTTTTGGATCAAGTCATGAACATACTATTACTGCAGAAGCCACACGTATTCCATACCTTGTATTTGCAGGAATATTATTGCTGGTCGCTCTACTTATTTATAATGTGAAATTACCCTCTTTCCAAACAGAAGAAACAGAAACTAAAGGTCTTGGCGCTTTAAAGTTCCCGCAGTTAAAGTTGGGAGTATTAGGGATATTCTGTTATGTAGGTGGTGAGGTTGCTGTTGGCAGTTTTATTATTAGCTTTCTGGAGAAAGACTATATAATGGGGTTAAGCGAAGCAGTAAGTAAAAACTACCTTGCTATGTATTGGGGTGGTGCTATGATCGGACGATTCTTAGGTGCTATATCTCTTAATCATACCATAAGCCAGACTAAGAAAATGATCTATATGGTTGTTACAGCAGCTGCAGTATTCTTATTGATATATAGTATTGTAGATCTTACTTTCGATCAGATGAGCTTCTTCCTTGTATTCCTTGTCCTTAATTTTATTGCTTTCTTAATTGGAAAATCGGCTCCTGCAAGAACACTGGCTGTATTTGCTTCGATAAATGTAGTATTGCTTATCTCGGCTATGGTAAATCAGGGCGAATTGGCAATGTACAGTATATTAGGTATGGGGATATTTAACTCTATTATGTTCTCTAATATTTATACGTTAGGAATCTCAGGACTTGGCAAGTATACAAGCCAGGGATCATCATTACTTGTAATGGCAATTTTAGGGGGTGCTATAGTACCAATTGTACAAGGTGCTATTGCAGATACCGATCCTGTTTATGGAGTACAGCACTCTTTTATAGTACCGGTATTTTGTTACTTATATATAGTATTCTTTGGTATCTACTGTTCACGTAAATTAAAGAATGTAGAACACGGATCAAACGTTTCAGGACATTAATCGTAATGATATAATATAAAAAATGCCGCTAAATCTTAGCGGCATTTTTTGTATATTCTATTTTCCTTTTTTCTTTCTTTTAGCATCACGTGTTCTTTCGATACCACGGTTCCTTGATTTTGTTTTTCTTGGCTTCGTTTTACCGGGACCGCCAAGGTTAACCTTTTTATTCTTTTCTTTCTTATCATGGAAAGAAGCACCACGTTCCTGAGTATCTTTTTTGAAAAGAAGTTTCATTTTCTTTCTGTCCTTTTCAAAATCAAGCAGTCGTTCAGCAATTACAATACCTTCCGGCATATCAAGAAATTCCATTTCTTTCTCCATCAGTACTTCAGCCTCAACCTGAATGTCTTCTTCAGGAGGAGCAATAAAGCTTATTGCAATACCGGTCTTGTCCGCACGTCCGGTACGTCCTATACGGTGAATGTACTGTTCAGGTACTTCAGGGAACTCCATGTTAATAACATGGGTGATATCAGAGATATCAAGACCACGCGCCATAACATCGGTAGTAACAATACCTCTTAAAACACCTTCCTGAAAGGAAGCCATGGTATTAAGACGGTAGTTTTGCGATTTATTGGAGTGTATAACCCCAAATTGACCCGGATAATCTTCTTCAAGAGTATCCATCACCATATCGGCAGTTTTTTTATTGTTTATAAAAACAAGTACCCGGCTAATAGTTTCGTCCTGTAGTAATTGTTTTAGTAAGTTTATTTTTGTCAGGAAGTTAGGTACTCTGTATCCTAACTGTGTTATTTGTTCCAGAGGTGTACCAGATGCAGCCAGCGATACTTCTTCAGGAAAATCGAAAAAGTCATTAAGCATATCATCTACATCATCAGTCATAGTAGCAGAGAACAGTATGTTCTGCCTTTTAGACTTCATCATAGATAAGATAGAAGTAACCTGAACACGGAAGCCTAGATTTAGAATTTCATCAAACTCATCAATTACAAGTTTTTGAACTTCATCAAAACGTACCACATTATCTAATGCAAGGTCCATCATCCTTCCGGGAGTTCCCACAAGAATATCTACACCTTCATAAACACGTGTTTTTTGCGTATTAATGTTCACACCGCCATAAATACCCAGTACACGTACTGACATATATTGGGTTAATTTTTCAACTTCTTCGGCCACCTGTACTACAAGTTCACGGGTAGGTACAATAATTACAACACGAGGAACGTGGGTTTTTGCAAACTTCCATTGTTTAAGTATTGGCAATAGGTATGCAAATGTTTTACCGGTACCTGTTTGTGCAATACCCATCATGTCGCGACCCGAAAGGATAACAGGCATAGACCTTTCCTGAATAGGAGTAGGGTTTACAAAGCCTAATTCGTCAAGGGCTTTTTGTAGGGCTTTAGGAAGATCAAAATCTTGAAATGTGGACATGTAATGCTATATTTTGTGCAAAGATAGGTATTTTAAAAAGAAGGTGCTCCAGATTATCTAACTGTTAGGTTATATGCATGTATATATAAATTAACAAAATCTTTTCAAATTTTCATTTTTGGCAAATTATCTTAGCAGTCTAAACAAATAAAGCATGTCAGAATTTGTAGTCTTAGGAAATACTATTTCGGTTGCTTCCATACGAAGTTATCTTTTTGCTAAAAAAATAGATAAAGGCGATTCGTTGGTTATCAACCCTATGGATTATGAAAATATTCTGGATGAGATCAGAAATTCTGATGAGCCTTTGGATATTCCTTTAAATATATTAGGCGTGCTGCTTATTAAAGATACAACAGGAAATGTCCCTTTGGGCAAAGTACAAATCATAGAGAACGAAAAATTATAATAGTATCATCTTACCTACTTTTATAAATTTAAAAAAGCTTCGTAGTAGTGCCCGAAGCTTTTTTTGTATCTACTATTTAACAACCAGAATTAAAGTAAAGAGCTATGAAAGAAAATTTTACAACTATTATTCAGGCCTTTAAAAAGGCAGGGGTTGATATCCCAACTGTTCAGTTTAGTATAACCGAATATTCTCTTAATACTGATCTAAGCTTTAGGTTTGGCAATCTGAATGAATTTCTCTTGTTCCTTAATTTAACATCCCCGAAGGATGATGAAAGGATTGATGAAATACAATCCATGTTTGTGGAAACGGGGGTTGATGCCCACAATTTTTTTTACGTGAATTTTTACAGGCCTAAGGTTGCCGAACTATAATTTTAACAAAGACATACTATGGATTTAGGCTATTTAAAAATCAGAATAGATATCAAAACAGAATATGACGAGTACAAAAAGAAATACAATTATAAAAAGAAGGAACTCAAAAAAGAAGAAGTAAAAAAACTATTTGACGATTTTAAAGAATTCTTTAAAAGAGATGGCAGCTTTAAATTCAAAGAAAATGAACACAGCATTGCTGCCGAGTATAAAGAGCACGGTATTAAACTCGATATGGATGTTTATAAAAATGTAGATAGCGAAGATTTTAATATGACAGGTACCATCGATACGTTTGAAAATGAAGTAATTGAATTTACAGTTCAGGGTGTATGCAACAAGGATCATACATTACAGCCTGCTTTTGTAAACGAGGACGAGCGTATGGTTCATGATACCCGCTATTTTAAAGATTTTTTAGATGGAGACATCAGCTACACCTTTATTTATAGTCTTAAAGGAAGAGATGAAGAATATAATAATATGCAGGAATTAATGTTGGCACTGTAATTGCTTTTCTTTCTAAAATTAACTTAAAGGAGTGTTAATTTTGCCAAAAATGTTTATTTTTGCTCGCGTAAGAGAGAGTGAAAGAGCATTTGCAAATCGTTGATATGCAATAATGAAGGTGGCTGAATACAATATAATAATTTATAAAAACTAACCCTTTTTGCTATAAAACTACACTTCTTATTTTTATTTAAAGCTGAAAGGATATGAAATTATTTTCCCTTATATTATCTGTTATTGTGTTTTTTGGATCACTATACTTTTTTGTACTTAAAGTTTCTGAGGTAGACAGTCTTAATGATTTGATCTATGTCTCACTTTTAGTCACCTTAATGGCTATATGTGTAGTAGGAGTTATTATTAACTGGGAATTTTTCAGAAAAAAGAGAAATAACAATCTGTTCCTTTTTGTAACAAATTCGTATTCGAGAAAGAAAAAGAAGAAATAAAAAATCCGGCTGTCAGCCGGATTTTTTATTTTATAGGGTATTCTTATTTTTTATCAACTACAGGGCGGTTTTCTCTATTAGCCAGTTCCCATGCGGTTACAAAAGCCAATTGCGCTCTTTTAGCAAGCATATCATATTCAATTTTGTCTGGTGTGTCACCTGGTTTGTGGTAATCTTCGTGTACGCCATTAAAATAGAAAATAATCGGAATTCCTTTTTTAGCAAAGTTGTAATGGTCAGATCTGTAATAAAACTGGTTAGGATCATTTTTATCATTAAAAGTATAATCCAAATCCAGTTTTGTATATTTTTTATTAGCCTCTTCGTTTATGTTATGCAGATCGGTACTTAATCTGTCAGAGCCTATTACATATACATAATTCCCTTTATCTTTATGCTGGTCATCCCTGCGTCCTATCATGTCAATATTTAGATCGGCAATAGTATTAGCTAGGGGAAATAATGGATTTTCAGAATAATAGCGGGATCCATGTAATCCGTGCTCTTCTCCTGTAACGTGAAGGAATAGTATAGAACGTTTTGGTCCGTAACCGTCTTTCTTAGCCTGCATAAATGCCTGGGCAATTTCAAGCAATGCTACAGTTCCCGAACCATCATCGTCGGCACCATTATACACTTCACCGTTTTTCATCCCTACGTGGTCGTAATGGGCAGAAATAACAAGGATCTCATCCGGTTTTTCGCTTCCTTCTATAAAAGCCCAGATATTCTCAGAATCCCCAAGTTTTGGACTAAATGATTTCGCCATGAAGGCAGAAGGTACAGGCTGATAAAAATCGGTAGCACCTTTAGGGAATGAAACCCCTATATTCTGGTATTGTTCTATTAAATACTTACCGGCTTTTTTCTGACCCGGTTCGCCTGTATTACGGCCTTCCATTTCGTCTGAAGCAACGATATATAAATGTTTCTTTAAATCGGCCTCATTTATGGTCTTCATGTATTTAGACACATCTGCCTTAGCATAATTCTTCTTTTCTGAAACTTGCGTCGAGCTGCATGAAACTACAAAGCACGATAAGGCAAGCAGGCATAATCTATTCATATATAAATTTTAATACGTAAATATAAAGATATAATTTAATGTGCGTTAAATGCAATATAGATAAAAGATATTACCAAAACAATGCTTATGCATATTGTATTAATACAAAATAATATAGCAACTTTTAAGCGGGATATGGATTTTCGTTCACCATACATTTTTCTATGTGATCGGAAAAAGTAGAAAATGGAATAGAATAAAGCAATAGCCATGTATGTCCATGCTAGAATTTCAGCAAAAGCAGTACTTGTAAATCCTAGTATATAACCTAAAAGAATGTTTATAGCAGCTATGATCAACAAGAAAGAAAAGTAATGCAGGGTATATATACTATGATCAAAAAACATCCATCGCTTTTTTCCATGGAATAACCACAGCCAAAAAGCAAAAATTGGCATGTAAATGAATAGTACTTTAGGTAGAATGTGTATAAAGCCCTCTACAACGTTTAATAGGGTCATGTCTTTTTCTAATACAGTTATCACTGATCGTTCCCCCCAACGATTGATAATGCCTTCTTTTTGATCTTCTGGCAACGAATTTTGAATGGAATCGTACTCTTTAACAGAATGGTAAATAACCTTTTCATTATCAAAAGTTATACCTTCCTTTTTTAAATTTATTGATTTTGATCCAAGATTAATTTCTGCTTTAATGTTTTTATTACCCTTATGTGATAATAAAGACATTAGTAAGAAGGTTATAAAACTCACAAATATATACAGTTTTACAGGGGGTACATAATGCATCCTGTGGCCTTTCAGGTATTCTATTGTAAGTTTTCCCGGGCGGAATATAAGGTATTTAAGAGTTTTCCAAAAAGCACCGTCATAATGGGTAAGGTCTTCAGCAAAGTGTCCCGCTAAGTGTGCAAAAGATTGTCTTGTCTCGGTATTTTTCTGGCCGCATTTAGAGCAGTATTCTACTTCTACTGTGTAACCGCAGTTTTGGCATTCGTTGTCCTTACGAAGGTTTATGTGTCCCATGTGTATTCTAGTGGAGGTTATATAAAGTGAAGTATGCTGCTGTTATAGATATTAATAGTATGGAGATAATATTGATGATAAACATCAGTGTGCTTTTTATAAAATTGATGATCATTGATTCGTGGTACATTTTACGATGTGCTCTGTAAAAATAATACACCTGCCAAAACAGAGAACATAAAAATAATATTGTGAAAATTATCTTTGTCGGAGTTTCGCCTATGATACTTGTAATTGGGTCTGTAAAATTAGACAGTAAAAGTATAAAGGTCATATTGATAAGCAAAAAAGCAAAATAATGCAGTGTAAATATCCCATGATCAAAAAAATACCAACGCTTTTTGCTATGAAATATCCATAACCAAAAAGCAAAAACCGGCATATAAATAAATACTATTTTTGGAATATTATGAGAAAATGAATCTGAAAATTTTTCTCCTACCTGCTCAGGAGTATTATGGCTGTAAAGCTTTATTAATTTTTCTCCCATAACACGTTCCATAGCGTTCAATCGTAGAGAATCCGGCTTTAGTAGTTCTATAGAGTCCATTTCCTTTTCAGATTTATAAGACATAGGATTATTAACAACAAATTTTTCTTTATTGTTAAACGAGTTAATCAATACGTTTTCCTTTTCCCTAAGGTTAATACGAACCTCTTCTATCTTTTCAATAGTAGGATGATCTTCACTTTTTTTAGAGGTGTCTTCTTGCTCCGGGTATTCCGGCATAATTGCAAGTATAAGAAAGGTAAGGAAACTTATAAAAATATAAAGTTTAACAGGGGGTACATAAAGCTGTCTCTTACCCATAAGATATTCTTGGGTAAGGAATGCAGGTCTAAAAAGCAGGTACTTAATGGTTTTCCAAAAAGCACCATCATAATGGGTAAGGTCTTCAAGGAAATGTCCTACCAAATGACCAAAAGACTGTCGGGTTTCGGTATTCTTTTGTCCACAATGCGGGCAATAAATTTCCTCTACAGTATGGCCGCAGTTTTGGCATTCTTTATCGTCGCGAAGATGGTCGTGTCCCATTTTTAATAGTATGGCTTTATTTAAGATGTTAAAACTATTAAAAAAATGTGTAAAATGTAGTATTTGTTAAAACTTACTTGAAAGATAATGGTGTGTTAACAAAAAATCCTCACAGTTTTAGGGACTTACTATATTATTCCTGTTTTAATCGTTCCATATTTTCCATTGTTACATTTACCTGTACATCGGTTATCAATTCTGTACCTTCAACTGTAAGTGCAATTTCCATAAGGTAGTCGTAATAGTCCTGATTCTCTTCAATAGCAGTTTTCCGGGCAGTATTTAATTCAAGCCATTCCTGCTTTGCCATTTTTGTATTTACAAAATAGGTGCTTTTTATATTTTCATCGATCCACTTAGAAAATGATTCCTGTTCTAGATATAATGAAGAATCAATTTTCTGATTCAGTTTTTTATTAAAGGCTTTTCTACGGATTCTTACATCTGTTGAACTCATACTGTTGAATTCTTTAAGCGATAATTCTTTTAGCTTATTATAACGTTCAACATATTCAGGATCTGTTTTTTGGAGATTTAATTTATTCTTTCCTCTTGTAAGTTGTATGAGCTTTTCAGCTTGTATAGAATCTTTTTGTGTCATTTTAGATTCCTTATTTTGAGCATATATAGAAACAGAACCTATAAAAATAAATAGTTGTAAAAGTCTTTTCATTTTGATTTAGTTATAAAATTATTTTACGCTAAAAAGCTCATTCAAAAATAAAAGGAAATGTTTCCATGAACGTTTATCGGCTTTTTTATTGTAGGCAGCCCCTTTAGAATTATCATTTCCGGCTTCTTTTTCGGTAAAGGCATGAACAGCATTGGCATAATAGATCATCTGCCAGTCGGCATGCCCATCTTTCATCTCTTTTTGGAAAGCTTCAATATCTTTTTGTGCTACATGAGGGTCATCTGCGCCATGCAATACAAGTACTTCAGGTTTAATAGTCCCGTTTGGTCTTGATGCATCTTTACCTAATCCTCCATGAAACGATACTACTCCTTTAACCGGCAGATCACCTCTGGCTGCTTCCAATGCACCTGTACCGCCAAAGCAATAGCCTATAATTACAATATTATTTGCATCGGCACCACTTTTTATAAGCTGCTCCAAAGCAAGAGTAATACGCTTCTGATAGGCTTTATAGTTTGTTTTATAGTAACTGGATTGTTCACTGGCTTCCTGTGGAGTAGTTGGGTATTTGCCTTCGCCATAAATATCTGCGATAAAAGCATAGTAGCCCAGTTTAGATAATTTTTCGGCTGTTTCCTTAGAATGATTGCTTATTCCTTTCCAGGCAGGCAATATAAGGATACCAGGCTTTTTACTTAATGGTTTGGAGGGGTGAGCTGCAAAACCGTTTAAGGTCTGATTCCCGTCTTTATAAACTATAGGCTTAAGCTGAGCATTTGTTTGTAGTGCCATGAATGTGAGTAGTAGTATTAGGTTACGTTTCATGTGATTATATTTCAGTAAATATAAAAATAAAGTTCGTAGCTATTTATGTACATTATTAAAGTTGTGCTAATAGATTAAATATCTGTTTCAAATAGTGTTAAATTTAGATTGATAATCTATAAATAAATCCAATGGAACATATATTTGAATGGAGACGCCTCTTGTTTAACGACCTGCCTTTTGAATTTCTGGTAGAGGTTATATTCCGGACTGTAATTATGTTTACGGTGGTACTGCTTACCTTAAAATTTGCTGGTAAAAGAGGTGTAAAACAATTGTCTGTTTTCGAGGTTGTAATTATTATATCACTGGGGTCTGCTGCAGGCGATCCTATGTTCTATGAAGATGTAGGCCTTATTCCTGCTATAATGGTATTTCTTATAATCCTCACAATGTATCGGGCTGTAACCTGGCTGTTGGCCAAAAGTAAGAGGTTCGAAAGCTTTATTGAAGGAAAAACACATTGTATTATAGAAGATGGGAAATTTTCTATTCAGAGTTTTGAGAAGGAAGACCTGGCTCAGGATGAATTTTTTGCCGAATTGCGTATCAAGTCCATTGAACACTTAGGTCAGGTAAAAAATGCTTATATGGAGACAAGTGGTGATATAAGCGTTTTTTATTATGATGAGAATGCTATAAAATATGGTCTCCCTATCCGTCCACAGCTTTTTAATCTAAAAAGTGCTACTATTCCAAAGTCGGGTATTTACGCCTGTACTTTTTGTGCAAATACACAGCAATTGGAGCCTACAGCTGCAAAATGTTCAGTATGCGGTAAGGAAGAGTGGGTAGAAGCTATAAATATAAAACGTATTATATAAAAAAACACCACTTTTTAGGGTGGTGTTTTTTCCTCGAATATAGAATTAACTTAACTTAACTTCTTGTTTTTAGCCTCTCGAACCTCTTGACGAACCTGTATTACTACCTGAACGTGAAGGCGCCGGAGTGCTTTGTCTGGATGTTGCCGGTGCGGGAGTACTTCTCATCGCTGGAGCACTTCTAACAGGGGCACTAAGGTTGCTGTTGCCTCTTGAAGCAGCAGGTGCAGCATTAGTGTTTCTTGATGGCTGTGCTGCAGCCGGATTAGACCTTACAGCTTCACTGCTGCTTCTTGCCGGTGTATAAGCATTCCTTACAGACTGCGAATTGTTTCTAGACGGTGTGGTAACAGAATTACCATTATTTCTACTACTATTACTAGCACTATTGGAGCGTGAAGAAGCATTGTTAAATGAACTTCTCGTAGCATTTCCTGTGTTTTGTGTTCTTGAGCTGGCCCTGGTTTGTTCCAGTGCATACCTGTTTGTTACATTATTCCTGCTGCTAAAAGAGGCAGTAGGATTCTGTCTTTCATAGGCATTAGTTCTTCTTGTATTGTATAATGATTCTGCTCTTGAGCTTCTTCTTGTATTTGCATAAGCATATGTATTCCTTGGGTTTATATGATTATGTACATGGTTTCTATATCTGTAAACAGGGTATGGAGACCAATAGGTATAATAGGTTGGGTAATAACCCCAATACCATGGAGAATAATAAGGGCGATAGCTGCTTGCCCAGAATACGTCATATATAATAGGTCTGCTTACATATACCGGCTCATAGATGTAGTTTTGGCCATACATATATACATCGCCCACTACCTGTACCTGTACATTATTACCTCTGCCTTTTTCTACTTCAATAGTAGCCACATCCTGGAAAGTGTCTTCACCTAGCACAGACTGTATAATGATAAGGTGTGTATTGTTTTCTGTTGCTTCAATAACTCTTAAATAATCAACTCTGTTATCCCCGTTTAGGTCAAGATTCGATAATTGTATTTCTGGGTCATTAAGCCTTCTTTCAAAGTCTTCAAGATCTCTGGAATCTCCAAATATAGAGGCAACTGCTTTTAGATCGAGGTTATCACTAATATCGCTATTATTTGCCCTTACAGTTGTAACATCCTGTGCAAAAACCTGACTTATAGTAAGCAGAGTAAAAAGGGCTATATGTGTTATTTTCGTTTTCATGATTAAAGTAATTTAGACGGTATGGTTAAATTATTTTATTGGTTGATTAGCATTATCCAATTACTGTGCCAATATTTTTTTTTACCTTTACACTTCTTATAAAAACCTGTAAATACAGGACTTTTTTAAAATTAATAATGATGGAAATAAGAAAAGCCGGCCTTGACGATTTTAAAACAATAAACGATTTAGCACTTAAAACATGGTATGATACCTATACCAGCATTCTTTCACCGGAACAGCTGGAATATATGCTTAAAGAGATGTACAGTCTGGAAGCCTTTACAGAACAAATAGCAGTAAAAGGGCATCACTTTTTACTTTTATCTGAAAATGATAAATACCTTGGCTTTGCCTCCTATGAGCTTAATTACACATCCGGCACCACAAAACTCCACAAACTATATGTTTTACCTGAAACGCAGGGTAGGGGAGCCGGAAGGCTGTTAATAACTACAATAGAAGGTTTAGCAAAAAAGAATGGTAATAATAAGGTAAGCCTTAACGTTAACCGATATAATGATGCTGTAAAGTTTTATCTTAAAAACGGTTTCGAAAAAGCCGGAGAAGAAGATGTCAATATTGGTAATGGTTACCTTATGGAAGATTTTATTATGGAAAAAGGCCTTTAAGGCCTTTTATATTTTTACTTTTTTTCATCAGTTGGCGGAATAGCATTTACGTTTTTTTCGGTTTCTTTTACTTCAATGAATACGGCATATTCTGCAGGTATAATTTTTGCATTATTAGCATTTGCATAAGCTCGTGTAAATTCTGCACCAAAGTAAAGAATGGCGGCAGTATAATACACCCATAATAAAATAATTATTATAGACCCCGCTGCTCCATAAGGCGATCCGGCTCCGGTAGTTACTATATACAACCCAATAACATAACGGCCCAGCATAAAGAGGCATGCTGTAAAAAAAGCTCCGGCACGCACATCTTTCCAGGCAATTTTTGCATCTGGCAGTACTTTAAATATTACTCCAAACAGAACAGTAATTACAAGAAAGCTCACTGCTACATTTATACCATTAAACAGTATAATTGTAAAATCGGGAAAATAGCTTTTAAGAATGTCATTAAGGGCTACAAGGACCCCATTTACAATAAGTGTAACAATAAGCAGGAACCCAAGTCCTATAATAATAGAACCCGAAAGCAATCTGTCTTTTACAAGTTTTAGCCATCCTTTTTGAGGCTTTGCCTTAACTTTCCATATAAGGTTGATGGAATCCTGAATTTCTCCAAAAATTGAGGTTGCACCAATAACAAGTGTTACAGAACCTATAATAACCGATAGTGTTGTTTTGCCTGAAAGTTCGAGGTTGCTGATTATCTGCTGAACCTGCATAGCAGCCTGACTGCCTATAAGTTCATTTATTTCTTCAAATATTCTTCCTTCACTGGCTTCTTTACCAAAGAAAGCACCGGCAAGTGATATAATAAGTAGTAATAGCGGAGCTAATGAAAATATAGTATAATAGGATAGAGAGGCACTTAATTTAAGTCCCTTGTCTGCCATAAATCCATTAAAGGTATCTTTGAGTATACCCCATCCTTTTTTTAAAGACGCTTTGCTGAAATATTTTTTCATAGTCTCACTTTAATTAGTGTTTAAAAATACAGATTACATCAGGCAAATACTACCATATTAACATATATATAAAATAGATAATGCAAAAAATTATAACCGTTTTTTGCTAAAATATAATTAGCATTTTAAAATCCCAATTATTTCACAAAATTGGTCTGTAATTTTACATTTGGTTGTCTGTCAACGGTAAAATCCGTAACTTTATATGAATATTAAGGCGCAGTAAAATCTTACGCGTATAAAAAAGTACTTCATGAAAATAGTGATAATTGGAGGTGGTTTTGCAGGTATAAATCTTGCACAGGATCTCGCCGGGAATAAGAATTTTGATGTTACACTGGTTGATAAAAATAACTACAATTTCTTTCCGCCCCTCATTTATCAGGTGGCCACCGCTTTTCTTGAACCTTCCAGTATCAGTTATCCTTTCAGGAAATTTTTCTCTAATAAAGAAAATGTTAGTTTTCGTTTAGGAGAGGTATTATCTGTTCGAATGAGCGATAATACTGTTGTACTTAATAACGGCGAACTTCAATATGACCGTTTGGTATTTGCTACCGGAGCAGAGACTAATTATTTTGGTATGGAAAACGTTCGAAAGAATGCTATCCCTATGAAAACGCTTAATGATGCCATCGAAATGCGAAACAAGTTATTGCAGCGAATGGAAAAAGCAGCAATATGTAAAAACAGCCGTGAACGAAGAAAATACCTTAATATAGTAGTAGCAGGTGGAGGCCCCACAGGTGTTGAAGTATCCGGTATGTTTGCCGAAATGCGTAATGGTGTGCTGCTTAAAGAATATCCTGAACTTTCTACAAGTGTTAGCAATGTTTATCTTGTAGATGGGGGTGATGCTTTATTGGCTCCGATGAGTAAAAAGTCACAACAGGATACTTATGATGCGCTTACTAAGCTGGGTGTTGTAGTAAAACTAAATACTCGTGTAGTTGATTATAAAGATGATACCGTATATTTTCAAAATGGAGATACCATACAGTCTAAAAATCTTATATGGGCAGCAGGTGTTTCTGCCAAAACTTTTGAAGGTATCCCACCAGAAAGCTTTGGCAGGGGAAAAAGGTTTAGTGTAAACGCTTACAACAAAGTTGAATTGACCGATAACATTTATGCACTAGGTGATACGTGTATTCAGTTAACCGATGACGCTTTTCCACAAGGCCACCCTCAGGTAGCACAGGTAGCCATACAGCAGGGAAAGAACCTTGCTAAGAACTTTATAAACGAAATTAAGAATAATCCGCTTAAAGCCTTTAAATACAAAGACAAAGGTTCTATGGCTATAATTGGTAAAAACAAAGCCGTTGCCGATCTTCCTAAACCCGAAATGCACTTTAAAGGTTTTATTGCCTGGGCAATGTGGTTGTTCATTCACCTTATGTCACTTATAAGCTATCGTAACAGAGCAACTACTTTTTACAACTGGATGGTAGCCTATTTTGCAAAAGATCATTCACTTCGAATGATTATCAGGCCAGATAAAAGTAGGAAAAAAGATAAAGAAGAAGTAAAAGTCTAATCGTTTAGAGACGAACTTATTTTAAATACTAATTCGGGGCATTCTATAATTATAGGATGCCCCGAATTTATTATGCTATTACTTGATATTTTTAAGTAAGACTTCTTTGTAGAGATAATTTAAAAAGGATATCCAATTGCAATATTAAATACAAGGTTTTCTCTACGCCAGTATTTGCTGCCAAAGTCGATGTCTTTAATTACCCATCGTTCACTTTCTGGTAAATAGGGCTTACGTAGCGGAAATGCTAAGTCGAAACGTAATACAAGGAAGGAGAGATCGAATCGGAGTCCTGCACCGGTACCTACAGCCATTTCGCTTAAAAAGTCTTTACTAAATTTCCCTCCGGGTTTATCCGGGTCGTCATTCCACAACCATATATTACCCGCATCTACAAATAAAGCTCCATGAACAATACTGAAAAGTTTAGCACGATACTCGGTACTCATTTCCAGTTTTATATCGCCGGATTGATCCGGTAAAAAATCATTCGCAGCAACTTCGGGTCTAAAGGACCCCGGGCCAATGGAACGTGCCCTAAATGCCCTGATACTATTTGAACCCCCAATAAAAAACTGCCTTATAAACGGTAATTCAGTTGAGTTGCCGTATGGCATACCAATACCTGCAACAAATCGTGTAGCCAACTGTGATTTTTCACTTAACTTTAAATAGTGCCTAAAGTCATGTTCCATCTTTATAAACTGACTGAAGGCAACACCTAGTACATGTGATTCCTTACCTTTTTTTACATTAGCACCCGTTACAAGGCCTGCTATAGTACCTGCCAAATCAAAAGATCCCTTATAATAAAATGTATTTTCTTTACGTTTTTGCGCAGTATTGGTGTAGGTATAGGAGTAGGTAGGGCCAAAGATCAGCTGCTTATCAATTACTTTTTGTAGTGCCGAATTGTTGTCTGCCATTTCCTGATATAACGGTGTTACATTGGCAGGACTCACATAATTAATATCGGTAACCATCAATTGGTGCTCAACTCGGGAATTATTTCTCCATAAATACCCAAAAGAACCTTTAAAGGAATTAAGGGCATATAGTTTTTGCCTTTTTTGATATTCATAACTTATAAGAGCACGGGTGCGGGGTATAAATGCACTCGAATCGGCTATTTTTATAGGCGATATAAATCGTGGCCAGGTAATACTGGTTTCACCCCCAACACGATATACATTAAATCCTTTATTTTGTCCGGCTACCTGTACTTCCAGACCGCCAAAGACAGACACGTTAACAAGCTCGGCTGCCCTAAAGGCACTTCGGTTGCTCCAGTTTACATTTACTTCAGATCCGTTATAGTTTGCTGAATTCGATTTACCCAGCACTTCAAAACGAAGTGATTTTCGCTCTAACGGAGTCATAAAATAATAGGCATCGAGCGAATTCTCTTCCGACTTTGAAAGGCGAAACTCATTTTTCACAAATTTAAATGTACCTAAACTCACCAATCTGTTTAACGAGAGGTTATGATCTTTACGACTGTATTTATCTCCTTTATGAAAAAATAAAGTGCGGTCAAATATTATAGGCCTGAACGTATGCTCAGGATCTATTATAGTAAAATCTTTGTATTTCTGAATAGAATCTGTAGAATAGCGAACGGTATCTTTTACATTCGATAATGAATAATTCGGGTAAACATAGATGTCGTTTATTTTGTAAACTTTTCTGGCTCTCTCCGGTGTTTCTTCTTTTACTTTTACAATAAGGTCTACCTCATTACTTCCTACTGTACTATCAACCTGAACTAATAAAAAGTCAGGGTTAAAATAATAATATCCTTTATTTTTTAGGCGCTGGTCTATACGTTCGCGTTCCTGTTTAATTACATCAAGACTATAAGGCTGTCCTTTTTTAAGAAGGCTTCTGCGCTTTACAGTTGCTATTGTACTATCTAGAGCCGATGTCATTGTATCCTTAGGGAATATTACTTTTCGGATAGTATATTGCTTTCCAGTAACTACTTTATATATAGCTTTCGCCCTGCGGTTTTTAGATACAGAATCGGTAGTAGTCCTGGTTTGAAAATAGCCTTGGTTTTCGACATAATTTTGTACCACATCGGCATTATAATCACGATCAACCTGACTAAAAAGCACTGGCGGTTCGCCAACTTTATTGCGAAGCCAGTAGCGCAGGCCTTTTTCTTTTTTAGGTTCGCCGGCAATATTATAGATATACAGTTTTATGCGAAGACCAAGAAAAGACTTGTTGGGTTTAGGCCTTAGCAAACCTTCAAGCTGCTGTTTAATTACTTTACGCTCTTTACCGGATATAAGAGAATCTTTTACAGTAACCTCACCTCCGGTATAAAGCATTTGGCCTTCTGCCAGATATTTGGTATTGCTGCAGCCATAAGCAAAAAGCAAGGCTATAAATAAAAGATAGTATATAGGCTTATTTATCATTATCAATGCTGTTTGGCGTTGTATCTTTTTTAGTCTCTTTCGATTTATTTTCTTTTTCCTGTTTCAGTTTTTCCTGTTCATTTCTTCTCTTTTCCATTTTCTCGCGCTGTTTGCGTTCTTTTTCTCTTTGTTTCAGCTCTTTTTCGGCCTCAGTCCTATGGAAAAGTTCCCTGAATTTATTGTAATCCATTGTGATCACAAATGCGACACCGGTTTCTACAACCTGCCCCTGCAATGCTACCTGATATTCATTTTTACGATAAGCCCTTATAAGATAACGTCCGTCGGGAGTTAATTGATAATCTGCCGATACATCACCTGCAATATTTGTTGCATCTTCATTAGATTGTTCCGGGCCTTCAAGACCAAAACTGCTGCCTACTGTTACTTTAAGCCTGTCATTTAAAAGTCGTTTAGAAACGGCTACATTCAGATCTGTCCTGTTTTCCTGTTTCCCTGTAGTGTAATCATCGGTCGATTCAAGATTAAAGTCAAGCTCTACACCTTTGATAAGATCACCTGCAAGATTATTTAGCTGCTGAGAAAGAATTTTACTAACACTCTGTCTTGCCAATGCTTCACCGCTTGTACCGCCAGATTCACTCGAAAATGGGTTTTCACCAATAAAACGGTTAAGCAGGAGCAGGGCAAATACCTGCTTGTTCAGCTCCGATGGTTCCTGACGTAATTGTGCCAGTTTTGCTTTGGTCCTGCTAATTATATCTGGTGAAATATTGTAATTACCATCAGGTAATACAATATCAAAAGAGATGTCCGGTTTTAACAGTTCACCACCTATTTTAAGTAGCGTCTGGAACGGTATTTTTTGTTTATATGTATTTCTTACTGTTGGCGACTCATTAAGCTGATCGTCTAAAAGATCTAATGGAGCTGTTTTAGTTTCATATACTGCTGTTATGTTAACATCTGCCTCAGTAGGTTCTCCTGTCCATAAAATGTAACTGCCTTCCTGTATGGTAAATTTTCGTTTAATTAAATTAAAGGTCATTTGGTAGGCACCTTCACTAAACTCATATCGACCTGTAAGAGTTGTTTTACCGGACTCGTCTATACCACCCGTAAGCTGTGCTTCACCTTTAAGCTGCAGATAATCTCCATTACCTTTATCGATTACAAGGTTTAGTTCTGCTTCTTTTACAATTTCAATATCTACAGAGGCATTAATGCCTTTCATCTGAGTCTGGTTAAGTCGCTGCTCTATTACCAGACGCTGCTGCATTTGCATATTGTCCTGATCAATGAATTCCACAATACCTTCCCTGTCTGCAATAGAAGGATCCTGTTGCGGCAGTACTACGGTAAATTTAGTGCCATCATTTATTTTAATCTTTCCACCAACCACAGGACTATCCATTGTACCCTTTATAGTAAGGTTAGTATCTAAAAACAGGTCACCATAATAAAAGTCATTTTCTTTGGCTGTAGAGTTTACCGCTCTAAAGTTTTTTGCAGTTATCTGCAGATCAAATCCATATTTCCTGTAATCTGTAGTAAGGACATCACCATCTATAGTAAGTGGATTATTTTTTTCATCTTCAATAGAGAAATTTTTAAGCGAAATTCCCTTATCAGTAAAACTGATATTGTCGTTCATTCCATCAAAGTAAGAATCCAGCTGAGTTACTTTTAATCCCACATCATTAAACTTAAGGTTTCCTTTTACATCAGGTTGTGTCGCCGTTCCTTTAATTTTAAAGTTTCCGGATAAGTAACCTCTACCATCTTTAATTGCTCCAAAGCTAAAGCCCTGAACGCTGGCTATGTTTATCCTTTCGATATCAAGGTCAAGGTCAAAAGTTTGGTTTGGAGCATTATAATTTCCATTTAAATCCAACTGATTTCCTTGTCCGGTTATTGAAACCTCGGCCGTGTAAGTATCGGCAATCTCATTGTTTACTTTTATTTTTATGTCACCTACAGTATCTTTACTTATAGTAAAATCGGCTATTGTAAGATCAGATGTAAATAGGGGCTTGGTGGTAAGATTTTTTAGTTCGGCCTTACCATTTATTGTTCCGCCTATTTTAAGGTCATCTTTACGAACTATATTGGTTAGTGTTTCTATTTTAAAGTTTTCCAGATCTACATTAAGCGGAGCATTTGGTGTTTCTGCAGCCGATTGTAGTTTTATAGAACCACCATTGTTACTTAATTCGAAATTATTGGCATAAATACCATCTTTGCCAAAGCGTATAAGATTATCAACTGCAATATTCCACGGGTCATAATTTAATTTAAGACCATCCGTATCTAGTACCATTTCGGTATTGCCTTCTGTAGCTTTTACGCTTCCGGCCAGCATGTATTGTTCTTTTTCTTTATTGTCCAGCACCTGTAGTTTATAAGCAACAGTATTGTTTTCTACATTTCCGCTAAGTGTAGTATGGGGTAAAACAAACTGTTCACTTTTCACTTGGTCAATTACAAGATTATAGCCTAAAGCATTTTCCTGATTTTCAACTTTCAGGGTAGTGCCCGATATGGTATAATTACCATAGACAATACGCGGAATTGAACCGTTTATGGTAATGCTGTCGTTTACACTATTGTATTTACCTTTAATATTTATCTGCTCAAGACGGGTTAAATCCGGAAGAAGTTTATATAAAATCGGATTGTCATGTACTACAAGCCCAAACTCAAATTGTTGTGGCAGACTTGATTTTTTAGCTGTAGACGGACTTGTATTGTAATATTTAGCAATAGTATTAGTTAGGGCAGGACCTATTCCTGTAAGTTTATATTTTCCTTTAATATGGGCATTTGCCAAAGGTGATTTTAAAACTACAGAGGTAGAGTCTGCCGTACTGATTGCTACGATATTGATAGAATCCATTGCAAACTGTTCTTTATCATTAGCAAACATAAAACTGTGCAGATTGATGGTTCCATTTAAATTATCCGGATTAGCATCTGTAATATCAGCATCTACATTACCTCTTAGTTTTAAAGGCCCTGCATGCAGGTTCAGTTTATCCAGATCGGCAATATCTACATTCAGTCTTATTTTTCCGTTAGGGTATTTTCCTTTAAAACCACCACTTGCAAGCAGTGTAAAGTCTAAATTAGGATCGGCCATACCGGCTTTAACATCAAAATTACCTTTAGCAATACTTCCGGTAATATTCAAGTTTTGATAGGTGTAACCATTATAATCTGCTTTAATCAGAGTACCTGTAAGTGCAGTATTAGCAGTCTGTGGATCAAGCCCTGTGCCTTTTACTTTAGCTTTAAAACTAATTTTACCAATAGAATCATTCTTTATTAGTTTGCCTAAATCAAAATTTATCAGTTCGGCATCGGCATTATATGTTTCGTTATTTTTTCTACGTTGGTCAAATGTGGCTTTTACTTTTGCATTACCAAAACTGCTCACAAGATTTAGGTTGGTAGTAAAATTATTTAGCGTTCCTTTAAAGGTGGCTTTTGCCGAAAGTCTGTCAGGAATTCTGATGTTTGCAGGAATTGTTCCCGCCGGAACAAAACCATTAATATCTTTTGCAGTGGAGCTGAATTCACTAACATTCAGATCAAAATATGCTGTTTTTACATCGGGTAATCCTGTTATTCGTCCACTTGCTGCCAGCGTAGTATTTCCTATACCACTTACTTCCAGATGTGCAATACGAATATCGCTTACTTTACCTTCAACACGGCTGTTAATATTAAGGGTACCATTAGGGTTACCTTTAAATGGAGGAGTATCGGCTAATGTTGGTACAAAAAGAAGTACATCTTTAAAACCTACATGGCTTCCGTCAAAGTTGGCATCTATAGAGAGGCTTCCAATATCTTTAGAAACCAATTCTAAAGAAGGGTAAGCAACAATGATCTGGTCTTTTATTTCTGTATAAGGAGTTTCAAGATAAAGTCCCTTTAGTTCTGCGCCTTTAGGGCCATAAAAGAATTTAGTACGAAGTTCGGTAATATCTAATCCGCTTTTATCATTTACTGCCAATGTATTTATATTTCCCGAAATTGCATCAGGAGCATAAGAGATATCTTTTGCTTTAAGATGAAAATTAGTAATATCAAGGTGTTTATAATCCATACCTTTCGTTACCGGAGCAGAATTTTGATCATCAAATTTAAAGGCGACATCTTTAATATCAGCATTAGCTAATTTAAATTTCCATTGCGCTGAAGCTGTAGCAGGAGTTTCTTTTGGAAGTGCTTCCTGTACTTTTTTTTCAAATTTCCCTAAAGCTAGCTGTCCTTTAAGTCCATTCAATTCAATGTTGTCTAAATCGATAAGCTGTGTTTTAAGATCAATAGTATTAACCCTAACCAATAACTTTTTAAGTTTTAATCCGGTATCAAGACGACTGCCCTCATTATCATAACCTATATCTATGTTGGCAATATCAATAGTACTGAGTTTTAATTTTACGTCAGGTTTTTTAGAGGCTTCCTCTGCCGCCTGTTGCGTGTTATGAACAATCTCTGCTATAACACCTTGTTTTAGTTTTACTTTAAGTCCATCAAGATTGATCTTAGGCACGTCAAATTCCATCTTATCAAGATCGAAGTTTTTTATGCGGGTATCAAAATGATTCAGGTTGGCACTCAGGTTATTTTTAGAAATTGCATCGTCAAATTTCACCCTTATTTTATCAAGGTTTACTCGTTTAATGGAGAACTTCATAGGTGCCGATGTAGTGTCTTTAGGCTTATCTGAAGCAAAAGCATCAATAATATAATCAAAGTTAAAAACCGAATCCTTATTGCGTTTTACATTGGCAACGATACCTTCAAGATCAATAGAGTTGATTTCTACTTCACTGCTAAGCAGCTTGAATAAACTAATATCTATTTTTAGTTTTTGTCCGGCAAACAGAGTATCTCCCTGCTGGCTTTCAAAGTAAACACCACTTAATACTATTTTTTTAGGCAGGCCAATTTCTATCCTGTCAATATTTACATCAGTTCCAATTTTACCTTCCAGATAGCTGACCGCTTTGTCTTTAACTATATTTTGTATATATGGGACTTGCAGCAATAGCACTATCAGTAGGAACAACGTGATTATCGATCCTATTGTCCAAAGAAATATCTTTAAACTTTTGCGTAAGTATTTTTTCAGTTTTGCATTCATTTATAGCCTAAAAATAGACATAATATATACAGGAGCATTTTAAAGTTTTGCTAAAAAATAACTTACAATTTATGATACAAAGTAATAATATTCCTGACCTGTCTGTTAATCAGATGGTTTAATGAATATTTAGACTTGGTTTTCTCGTCTTATTTCCTGGTAGAATATAAATGATAGAGATTTAATTTATATGTTTTTGGATACAATAATTCATTTGTTATTTGGACTAAACATCAAATTCATTGACTTCAAGTACTGCTCCTGGCTGAAGATCGTTTAGATGTGTATTACCAATACGAACACGTACCAGCCTAAGCGTAGGAAAGCCAACAGCGGCAGTCATTTTACGAACCTGCCTGAATTTACCTTCATTAACTGTTATTGAAACCCATGAGGTAGGGCCATGGCGCTCATCCCTGATTTTTCTTCCACGTTCAGGGAAATTTGGTTTTTCTTTCACTATATGTGCCTCACAGGGCAGGGTAGTGTAGCGCGTTCCTTTAAAACCTATTTCTACGCCTTGTTTAAGCATTTCTACAGCATCCTGGTTAATAAGTCCATCTACCTGTGCATAATATTCTTTTTCTACTTTTTTACTGCGTACGATTTCGCTCATCATACCATCTGTAGTAAGTAATAATAAACCTTCAGAATCTTCATCAAGACGGCCAATAGCCATAATACCCTCAGGAAAATCATGGAGTTCCCCCAATAATTTTTTGTTGCGTTTCAGGTTGTAAATAAACTGACTCAGGTAACCAAAAGGCTTGTAAATAAGGAAGTGTCGATGTGTACTCATAATAGTAATGCTCCTGCAAAAGTAATTTTTTATGCAGGGTTATCTTAAAATTACTTTAAAAAAAATACGTAACCAAAAGGTTTTGTATATATTTGTAACCGATTGGTTACTTAAAAGTATATACTATGAAGCCACAAACTCTTGAAATCAAAACAAGCATTCAGATACAAAAGCCGGTACATGAAGTATTTGAAGCGATAGTAGATCCTGCAAAAATGTCTAATTATTTTATTGTCTACGGTTCTGGCCGTATGGAAACAGATACTAAACTTACCTGGCGTTTTCCGGAACTTGATGTTGATGTTCCAGTGTGTGTAGCTAAAGTCATGAATGATGAATACATTTCTTACTACTGGGATAATAATAAAAAGGAAATGCTGGTGGAGATGAAACTAACGAAACATGGAAACGATACAGTCGTTTCAGTTACAGAGAAAAGTGCTGAAAACGACGAAGCTGGTATTAAATGGCTTAAAGGTAATACAGAAGGATGGGCTAATTTTCTGGCTTGTCTTAAAGCGTGGCTTGAATATGGTGTCCATTTAAGAAAAGGAGCTTTTGACTATAGATTTGAGAAAAAATAATTATGAGAAGAGATGTATTTCAGGCAATTGCCGATCCAACACGAAGAGAGATTATTAATATGCTGTCACACAACGAACTTAACCTTAATGCGGTAGCAGATAATTTTACGATAAGCAGACCTGCAATATCCAAGCATGTAAAGATTCTTACAGAGTGTGGTCTTGTTATAATGACAAGAAGAGGCAGGGAGCGATACTGCCGTGCAAATTTAGCTAAGCTTAAAGAGGTAAATGAATGGACCAATCGTTACAAGGAGTTTTGGAATGAAAAATTGGATGCTTTGGGCGATTTTTTAGAAAACGAAAAATAAACTTTAAACTACTTATTATATGCAAACAAAACCGTTAGTGATAGAGCGCACCTATAATGCACCTATCAATAAAGTATGGGATGCGATTACCAATGCAGATAAAATGCGTCAATGGTATTTTGATCTTGAAGATTTTAAACCTCAGGTAGGCTTTACGTTTGAGTTTAGTGCTGCTTGCGATGGAGTTAGTTACCTGCATTTATGTGAGGTTACAGAAGTCGAATCTGGCAAAAAGATTAGCTACAGCTGGAAATATAAAGATCACCCAGGCGACTCTTATGTAACGTGGGAATTGTTTCCTGAGGGAGATAGTACCAAGTTAGTGCTAACACATAAAGGGCTCGAGACTTTTCCTGCACTCAAAGACTTTACAAGAGATTCGTTTACAGGAGGATGGAATCATTTTCTTGGAACTGCACTTAAAGAGTTTCTTGAAAATTAAAACAAAAGGCGGTTATAAGACCGCCTTTATTATATAATATAAGTGTTTATTTTTCTAATATCACGGTCATTCCCTGTCCACCTGCAGCACAAACAGATATAAATCCGCGGCCACTGCCTTTTTCGTGAAGTAGTTTTGCCATAGTTGCGAGAACACGACCACCTGTAGCTGCAAATGGATGCCCGGTTGCAAGGCTGCTACCATTAACATTCAATTTACTTTTATCAATAGAGCCCAACGTTTCAACTCCAAATTGTGCAGATAGTTCAGGGCTCTCCCAGATCTTAAGTATAGCTAACACCTGTGCAGCAAAAGCTTCATGGATTTCATAAAAATCGAAATCCTGTAATGTCAATCCTGCTTTTTTCAGCATTCGCGGTGCGGCATATACCGGTGCAAGAAGTAAATTCTGTTTGTCCTTAATATATTCTATAGCTCCCATTTCGGCATGCGTTATGTAAGCAAGTATCGGTAGATTGTGCTGCTTTGCCCATTCTTCACTGGCTATTAAAAGGCATGAAGCACCATCTGTAAGAGGGGAGGAGTTACCTGCTGTAAGCGTACCGTTTACTTTATCAAAAGCCGGACGCAGTTTTGCCAGTTTTTCCATTGAGCTGTCACGTCTCATATTATTATCACTTTCTAAACCAAGGTTAGGAGAGATCATATCTTTAAAAAATCCTTTATCTGTGGCTGCAGCCATTTTTATATGACTTTGTAAAGCATAAGCATCCTGTTCTTCACGGGAAATACCATAATGTTTTGCTGTATATTCGGTATGCCCTCCCATTGATAATCCGGTACCCGGTTCAAGATTTTCAGGAGCAACAGGAGTAAAGTCGCTAAATTTGATTTTAAGCAATTGCTTAAATTTATCGAATCCACCTTTGCTTCGACGTACCGACAAAAATATTTTCCGAATGTGCTCATTAAATTCCAATGGAACATTACTGGTTGAATCTACGCCTCCGGCAATACCGCATTCTATTTGTCCTAGTGCTATTTTATTAGCGATATAGATTGCCGATTCAATACCTGTATTACATGCTTGCTGTATATCGCAGGCAGGTGTTTTAGGATCTAGCGATGTATGGAGTACACATTCACGCATGAGATTAATTTGCCAACTGTGTTTAATCACTGCGCCTCCGGCTACCTCACCAAGTTCCTTACCTTGTAAATTATAGCGGTCAATGAGCCCATTTAAGGCAGCGACCATCATATCAATGTTGCCTGCCTGAGTATAAGCGGTATTGTTGCGTGCAAAAGGAATACGGTTGTATCCTACAATGGCAGCTCTGCGAAGTGGAGTATCTGTTGGCATTGGTTTGTATTTAGGTACACTAATATACAACAATAGCTTATATTATGCTTTAGAGACGGTGTGTAATATAATAGTAATATAATGTTTCAGTAATACCCAATAACATGAATCTTATAAGATTTGCAGGATATAAACAATATATAAGTAAATGGGAATTTTTGACAAAAAGGAGAAAAAACTTCGAAAAGAATTCAGTAAAAAAAATGCTTCATTTTGCCGGGATGGTGTAAAGGAACTTGAAGAACTGCATAGTGAGCTAAAAGCTTCTTATGAAACAGTAGAAACCACTGTTGCAGAATTTACTGAGTTTAAAGAAGCGATTTCGCAAAAATTAAATGCTGAGGATAGTACAAAAATGGACTATTTTTTAAAACGTTTTAAAAAGGTAGATAAAGTAAGTCGAGATGCCGAAAGGGATGTTCGCGACTTATTACGTGTACAAAAGAAACGTTTAAATGAAGCATTACAGGATGAATAAAAATCCTTAAAGTAAAAATCCTGTATCTTAAAAACGGATGCTTATTCCGTAGAGATACAGGATTTTATTTTCTAATAGCAGAGAATTTATTGTTTAATAAATTTTAAAGGTTTATTTCCTTCAATCTTTATAAAATAAATACCAGCCGATAAGGAGCCGATAGAAATTGGAGCGGCCGGAGTTGTATTGAAATCTATTACTTTTTGCCCTAATGTAGTAATGATTATTCCTTTTATACCTGCATCAATTCCTTTTATTTCTATATTATCGGAAGTCGGATTAGGATATAAAAAAATATTTTCTCTTTCCGGAATCTTTATACCGGCTGTTCCATGACTTATTTTTGCAAGAAAAGGATAGCTTTCAAACTCTGGCGCGAGATGTTCTACGGTATCAAAATTTACATTTCCGGTTGCTATACCCGAAATAAAAATATCACCCAATTCATTTATAGTAATACAATCAATTTTATCTTCAGATGGACCGCCTGCCGTTTTTGCAAAAAGTACATTTCCATCAGAATTGTATTTTAATACCAATGCATCATTTTGTATGGTTGTGGAGATAATAGATGTACTTATTCCATTTCCCCAATTTAAAGTGCCTGAAGTACTGCCCGTAAAATAGATATTACCCATACTGTCAAGGTTAAGATAATTTCTATTCCCGATCGTTACACTTCCTGTTCCTGATGCTTCACGAACCCATTGGAAATTTCCTGATGCATTCAATTTTGAGATGAATATATCTTCAGAAAAATCCCCGGGGCCTTCTATTTCAATATCATCAAAGCCAGTGTTTACAAATAAATAAGAGCTGAAATAAATCTCATCAGGTGTGTTTGCTAAAACAGTCGGACTATCCGGGCATGTAATATCGTCAATATATTTTAACCATTGGTAAGTACCTTGTGGGGAATATTTAACGACATAAGAATTATAATTAAAATCTGTCGGTACATCAACACCCGCATATTTAGAATCGATACCCGCACAGCCGCCAGCCGCATAAATATTACCTTCGGTATCAACAGCTACAGAGGTTATCCTGTTTACATTTTGCTGTTCTATATTTAAAAGTTCACTGCCGGAAGCAGAATATTTCGTAATATATGAATCCATAAAACTATCGTAACCGATATAAATGGCATCATCACCATCTGTTGCTATAGCCCTGAAATCGGCAACATCGGCATCAGTAATAGAAAGTCTTTTGTACCAAAGTAAATTACCGTTGGTATCCAGTTTTGCCACTAAATAATTCATATTATTGTTAGGGGCTGCAATAAAAGTAGTGTCGATTGTAACCGAATCTAAATAACCTATTGCTATAATAATATTTCCCTGTGAATCTGATTTTATAGCATAGGGGTTGCATTTACCAGTAAATACCTTGGAGAACAAAACATCTCCATTTGTGTTATATTTATTATAATAGATGTTCCCTAAAAGGTCATTGTAATATATAGGAGTGTCTTTAAATCCTGAGAAGTATATATTTCCAGAATGATCAGAAACAGTAACATAGCCAGTTGTTTGTGTATTAGCAGCACC
This sequence comes from Flavobacterium cerinum, assembly GCF_004028155.1. Lineage (GTDB taxonomy): Bacteria > Bacteroidota > Bacteroidia > Flavobacteriales > Flavobacteriaceae > Flavobacterium > Flavobacterium cerinum. The sequence goes on from NZ_SBII01000015.1 coordinate 74,002, forward strand.
TATTGAAACTGTTTTTAGCCATTGATAACTTTGACTATAGGCAGCCATTGTAAAGAAGAGTACTATGTAAGGTATAATTTTTTTCATTTTAGCATATTTTACACTAAGGTACTTATATCCATTGATTTAGTTTTTGCTTATTGAGAATTTGCCGGGTTTGATTTAGAATTTGATACAATAAAAAAGCGTGACTGTTCAAATGAACAGCCACGCTTAATAAATGTGTGTGAAGTTAAAAAATTATTCCTGCCTGTTTATATAGATCCATCCGGTAGTTGTACCACCTACTGATCGTTCTATAACATAATAATATGTACCGGTTGGCAGTTCGTTTCCGTTACTGCTTTGTCCGTACCATTCATCTTTGTAGTTTCCTTTTGTATATACATCCTGTCCGTAACGGTTAAAGATAGAAAGCTTTTTAACCCCCATAAATTTAAGGTCAAAATTATCATTCAAGCCATCACCATTTGGCGAGATACCTTTTTGAATTGCACAGGCTATATCTTCTACAAGGTAAGATTTTGTAGTCTCACAACCATTGCTAGTTACTGTTAGTGTAAATTCAATAGGGAATACTTCGTTTTCAGGAGTACTGTTTACATAATCATTAACATCAAAGTTCTCACTGTCCAGTCCTACAATTTTACCAGAAGCAGTAGCCCACTCATAAGTAACATCTGAAGTAATAAATGAACCTTCAGCAGGAGTAGCAGAAATTATAAATGTACTGCCATTACATTTCCCATCTAATGAGAAATCAATCTGGCCATTAATGGTAAATGTAAACTTAGATGAATTTCCTGTATTACAATTTGCAGGATCTGCTGTAACAGTATAAGTCACAGTATGCGTACCTGATGTACTTCCTGCAATATCAATCTGACCTGTAACTGTATTAATACTAAGTCCGGTTGTACCGCTAAATGTACCGCCAGTAACAAAACCTTGTGCAAGATCAGGCGTTGCATTAGCTGCACCAAAACAGAAACTAGGATCAAAATCAAAATCAGTAACAGGAGTAATTGTTTGCGTAATAACTATTGTTGCAATACCGTTACCGGCAGCTACACAATTAACTACACTTTGTGGAACATCATAGCTTATTGTATATGATCCAATTGTACTTGCAGCGATGTTAATAGCTCCGGTAGCTGCATCAATTGCAAGACCCGCATCAGATGAAGTAAAAGTTCCGCCCGATGTAAAGCCTGCAGCTAATACAGGAGTCTGATTAGCAGAAGATGTACAAACCGGAGTAGTGTAAGAGAATGTAGTTACTGCTGCCGCAAGCGGTGTTACTGTTATAGATACAGAAGATGAATTTCCGATATTACAAACAGTAAGATCAGGATCTACGGTATAAGTAACCAGATACGTTCCCGCTGCAGTTGCAGTAAGGTCAATTTCTCCTGTAACAGGATCAATGGTTAATCCTGTTTCAGCTGAATAATGTCCTCCTGTTGTTGAGCCGGTAGTAAGAACTGCAACAGGATTGGCGTCAGCTTTACAAATAATGCCTGTAAGAGTAAAGTTAGTTACAGGTATTATTGAAGGCTTAATAGTGACAGTAATCGATGCCCTGTCGCCTTCACAAGTTTGCCCTGAAGTCTGACTCACATAATATGTAGTTATACCCGGTACAGTTGTATTTACTATAGGAGCAGTTGCCGAAGCAGTGCCGCCTGTAGGAACGGTATACCAATTTAGTGTATGTCCTGGAAGAGCATCAGCTGTAAGCGGAGCAGGAGTGATATTTTGACAATATTCAATAACTGCAGTTGTCACAGGCGCCAATGGAAGTGCATGAACAGTAACTTCAATTGGTACTCTTGGGCTTTCGCAATTTGCATTTGAAAGTTGAGAAACATAATAAGTAACTACACCTTCAGCAGTAGTGTCTGGAGTTGGAGTAGTTGTTGAGGCTGTTCCACCGATTGCCGCAGTATACCATTGAAGTGTATGATCTACTAATGGAGTAGCTGTAAGTGGCACAGCAGTTTCATCAATACAATACTCAACTGCAGCAATTATTACTGGTGCAGCAACATTTCCATTATCGTAGATAACTTCAATTGTACTTTTGCAATATTGAGTCGTCCAGTCAAATCTATAAATACCACTTGCTGTAAAGCCGGTAATAGTAGTTGTATTACTTTCAGGATGATCAATAATAGTTTCGCCAGGGTTGTCATTTTTAGCACTCCATTCTCCTGAACCTGCCGCAGACACTGTAGTAGTATTATCAATACAGTTAAGTAAAGAAGGGCTAACTGAAAGTACACTATTATTAGCGGTAAATTCAATTGCATCCAGCCAGTTACCTACACTTACTCCTCCAACACTTGAAACCGATTGGAATATAAATCGTGTTATTGGCTGGTTTATCGGTGTTGTGTAAGAGCCTGTATATAATGCCCATGCAGTATTAGTAGTTGTAGCAGTAGTTACATCTACATACGGTCCTCCGGGAGGTCCTGCAAGTAGTTTACAGGTATCTGTTCCCTGTCTTCCACGGTGTGCAAAACTATAATTAAATGCTGTGCTTTGTGGAGTAGGGTAGTCCTGATAGATACCAGATACCAGGTTAGCATTTAGTTCTATGAACTGGCTTCCTTCGTAAGCATTTACGTTTTCATAATTTGGTGTTGGCCAAAATTCCATAACGTCATCAGCCGCTGTAGTTCTCCATCCCTGTACTGTGTTCTGATTTATCATTTGAGGATATGGCGAAACAGTTAAAGGAACAGGGTTTTCAAAACCAAAATTTATAGTAGTAACTGTGCAGGCACTTTGGTTTTCTCCCGCAGGAGGCTCAGGTGTATTAATACAAATCTTAAATTCAGTAGTTAAAACAGGAGCTATCTTATTAAGAATAAGCCTTACTTTATAAGTATTTCCCGGAATTAAATTCTGACCTATAAGTACATTTGTAATACTACAGTTTTGTTGTAAAAGTGATCCGCATTGGTCACCTTCATACAGAGCGATCACAACTGGGTTTGGTTCACCTGTGAAACTTGAAAGTTCAACATTATGCCTATCTTCTGTAGCAACAAACTGATACCAGATATCAGCTCCGTTTGATGCAGCACATTCAAAAGGCTGAGGTGAAGCTGTCGCTCCGTCATAAGATGTCATTAAAGAAACTAAACAGTCGTCTCCTTGTGCATTTACACCTAACGTATAAGCACCTGTACAATCATCATTCGCTATTTTTGTCTTAAATGCAAGAGGTCCCGACCATTTACTTTTGTCGTTAGTCCCACAAACAGAGCGTACATAATATACATAATTTGTTGATGCATTAAGTGCTGGTGTGGTATATATGAAAGGCTTAGCAGGCGCCGAAACACCTGTACTTGTACTTGTTGGCGCTGGAGATCCTGCAGGAACCACATAAACTTCCCATGCAGAGGCTGTACCTATTTCTGTCCAGTTAAAGGTGGCACCTGTTTGTCCAACAGATGCAACAGTAAGCGTTGTAGGCTTAGGACAGGTTATTACAGAAAGATCTATATTATCTATAGCACCACCGGAACCAGTTCCTAAAGTATTATCATTTCTCCATTCAAATACAAAACGTACTGTTGTTCCTTGGTATCCGGTTGAATTAAGAATATAATTTGCAGTAGTCCAGTTACCATTGCCTACAAATTCACCGCCTATTTGTTCGCGGCCGGCACCAGCAACTATTTGTACTCCTGTTGTAGGTACAAAATTTTGAGGTACTCTCCATACTCTTATAACGTCCCAGTTAGGTGTTTCCCCCAGGTTTTTCCAATCAAAAGAAAAATCCAGTTCAGCCGCTCCGGTTGGTATAGTAACATCTTTATAAGCATGTACTACTGAAGCGGCGCCTGTACTATAGTTATTATTTAACCCACCATCATTTGTTACATATAAAGATTTAGAAGGACTGTTATTTACAGCCGATCCTACAATCCATCTATTCGTTTGATTGCCATTAACAATTGTCAAGCCGTATGTTGGGCCATCAAAATTTTGAGAATAATTTAAAGGTGAAGCGACCTGAGGTGTACTAAACTCAAAAGGACCAAGCCATAAACTTTTATCTGTTGGTCCGCAATTGCTTCTAACCCAGAAAAAGAAGTTTGATGAATCAGGAAGCCCATTTAATACTGCTGTAGGAGTAAGTACAGTATCAGTAGGTGTTGTGCCAGCTGTTGGTGGAGTTCCGGATAATGAATAATAATATTCATAAGATGGTGGCGCACTAGCCGGAGGAGTCCATGTAAACGTTGCAGATGTCGCTGTGAGCGTTGGCATCAATAAATTTGTTGGGGCAACGCAGGTAACAACAGAAAGGCTAATATTATCTATAGCTGCCGGAGGAGTTGTGCCTCCAAAAGTATCATTTCTCCATTCAAAGACTAATCTTCTAATCTGTCCGCCATAAGCTGCTGATGGTATGATTGTATTTGAAGTTACCCATGAATTATTATTGGTAAAGTTACCTCCTACCTGAACACGTCCTGTACCAGCAGTTATCTGAGTGCCTGGTACCGGGCTGTAATTGATAGGAACCATCCATATTCTAAAATAATCGGCTGCATCGCCAAGACATTTCCAATCGAAAGTCAATAGCAGTTGATCCAGTGTCGCTGGCAATTGGATATCCCTGTATGCCTGAACAACAGATCCTGCAGTATTGGTATAACTATTTGTCACACCATTATCGTTAGATACATATAATGAGTTCGTAACACTGTTACTTGTTGCTGATCCTACAACCCATTTATTGGTTTGTGTACCATTAACCAGATCCCATCCATGTACCCCAATATCAAAATTTTGGGTATAATTCATAGTTGCAGGAACCTGTGGTGTAGTGAAGTTTAATGGTCCTATCCAGAAACTCTTATCTGTTCCACTGCAATTACTTCTTACCCAAATATTATGATTTGTAGATGGAGGTAAGCCGTTAACTACTACCGTTGGTACTAGAGAATTGCCAGTAGGAGTAGTAGCAGCAGTTGGTGCAATGGCATCTGTTGCTACATAATAATCATAGCTTGCCGGCGGTACAGTAGTTGGTGTCCAGGTAAATGTAGCAATACCAGGTAAAAGTCCGCTCATTACAATATTAGAAGGCTGCGGACATGTAATAACTTTAAGATTAATATTATCAATAGCTGCAGGACCTTGTGTGCCTGTAGCAGCACTGTTTCTCCATTCAAAAACTAATCTTCTTATAGAATTGTTTAAAGTTGCAGCATTAATTACACTGGTTTGATTAGTCCATGTACCATTTTGCATAAAGTTACCGCCTATCTGGATACGGTCTGCCGCTGCTGTTATCTGTGTACCCGGAGTTGGTACAAAGGCAGCAGGTACAATCCATACTCTAAAATAGTCTGTATTGTTTTCACCTACATTTTTCCAGTCAAAAGATAAAAGTAACTGGTCTAATGTTGCTGGCATTTGTATATCCCTATAAGCTTGAACAACAGATAATGCATTGATGTTATAAGTATTGGTTATGCCATTATCTTCAGATATATATAATGAATTTGCTGCACTATTGCTTGTAGCAGTTCCAACGGCCCACTTATTCGTTTGTGTGCCATTATTCAATGCCCATCCATGTGCACCAATATCAAAATTTTGGGTATAATCCATTGCTGCCGGCACTTGTGGCGCCACAAAGCTTAAAGGTCCAGTCCATATACTGGTGTCTCCAGTTCCACAATTCGATCTTACCCAGAAATAATATGAGTTTGAAGGAGTAAGTGTTGTAATGGTTGCAGTAGGAGTAGTAATGGCTGCTGTATTTGTAGGAACAGTAGCACCTGTAGGAGCTATTGGACTTGAAGATAAATAATAATCATATCCGGGTACAGCTGTAGTAGGTGCTGTCCAGTTTATTATAACCTGATTATTCGTAAGGCTGTTTGCAGCAATTACCGGTGCTGTTGGAGCAATACAGGTTATCACAGAAAGATTAATATTATCAATCGCAGCCGGAGCTTGTGTACCGACTGTAGTATTGTTTCTCCATTCAAAGACCAATCGTCGTATTGAGTTACTGAATGCGGTGGCATTAATTATACTGGTCTGACTAGACCAGCTTCCATTTTGCATAAAGTTACCACCTATCTGGATACGATCTGTAGCTGCGGTTATTTGTGTTCCCGGTGTAGGTACAAAAGTTGCAGGTACAATCCATACTCTAAAATAATCATTATTGGCTTCACCCATATTCTTCCAGTCAAAAGATAAAAGAAGTTGGTTTAGCCCTGTTGGCATTTGTATATCTCTATAAGCTTGAACAACAGATTGTGCATTGACGTTATAGGTATTTGTTATCCCATTATCTTCAGAAATATATAATGAATTTGGCGTACTGTTGCTTGTAGCACTTCCTACAGCCCACTTGTTCGTTTGTGTGCCATTATTCAATGCCCATCCATGTGCACCAATATCAAAACTCTGAGTGTAATTCATAACTGCGGGTACTTGCGGCGCTACAAAACTTAAAGGCCCTGTCCATGTACTTGCATCGCCAGGACCACAATTAGACCTTACCCAGAAATAATAGGAGTTTGATGGTGTAAGTGTTGTAATTGTAGTAGTAGGAGTAGTAATAGCGGCTGTATTTGTAGGTACAGTAGCACCTGTAGGAGCAGTTGGATTTGAAGATAAATAATAATCATATCCAGGTACTGCAGAAGTAGGTGCAGTCCAGTTTATTGTTACCTGACTATCAGTAAGGCTGTTTGTAGCTATTACAGGTGCGGTTGGTGCAGAGCAGGTAATAACCGAGAGGTTAATATTATCGATAGCTGCAGGAGGTTGTGATCCTCCAAAAGCATCATTTCTCCATTCAAAAACCAATCGTCTTATTTGTCCTGCATATGCTGCAGCATTTATAACGGCATTATGAGATAACCATGCAGGTGTATTGGTAAAATTACCACCTATCTGCAAACGGTCTGCTGCTGCTGTTATTTGTGTTCCTGCTATTGGAATATAATTGGTAGGTACTAACCATATTCTAAAATAGTCGGCTGTATCACCAATACCTTTATAGTCAAAAGATAAATTTAACTGATTTACATTGGCAGGTATTTGTACGTCTCTATAAGCCTGTACAACAGCATTAATATTTATTGTGTATATGTTACTAAGGCTATTATCATTACTTATATATAATGATTTATTACCGCCATTGTTTGTGGCTGTACCTACAGACCATTTGTTAGGCTGAGAAGCATTATTTAAAGACCAGCCATGTGAAGCTGTTTCAAAATCCTGAACATAATTTAGTGTAGCAGGTATTTGTGTGGTTGAAAAATAGTATGGACCAGTCCATATACTATATGTACCATTGCCACAGCTTGCTCTAACCCAGTATTCATAGTTAGTAGCCGGAGTAAATAAATCGCCTGCTGTTGTTTGGGTTGCATTAAAGGCAGTATTTTGTGTTACATTCTGTCCAGGGCCAGTTGGAAGGCCGGTATTTGCTGGTTGTACAGCAAGCTGCCAGGATGTAGCCGTGCCGGCAGCCCATGTAAGTTTTGCAGATGTAGCATTTGAATCACTTGATGTAAGGCCTGTTGGTGATGCACAATATACTTGTTGTAATGATAAAGTATATGGCGTAGTTGCTGCAGCTGTACTTGTAGATATAACTATATAATAAGTATTACCTGCCGTAGCAGCAAATGAAGGAATAATAACAGGCGTTGTTGCATTACCTGTACCTCCGGCTAAACATGATACACCTATATCGGTGCAATTGTCGTATATAAATAACCCGGATCCTACACCGTTATTAGTAATACTAATGTGTATGTTGCCACTTACGGCAGGTGTATATTCATATACAACATCATTACCGGCTAAAAAATTACCTGTAGCATTACAGCCTGTTCCTGCTATACCTTCATAAAAATCAGTGAAATTTGCAGTATTATTTGTGTCTGTAAAGGGAAGAGCAGCAGGAATGAGTATAGGTGCAGAACAGCTTTCGCCAGGAGCCGCTGTGCTAAAAAAGAAAGGTCCTACAGGAATACTTTCTCCACCATCACTACAAATTGCCCGGATGTAGTATTTATATTCAGTATCGGCTAAAAGTCCTGATTTTGTGTATGGAGGCTGACCTACATATACATCTCCATTACCGGTAGGTGACTGAGACGAAAGTACAACTTCAATATTCCATGATGTTGCCCCACCTTGATTTATCCAGTTAAGAACGGCGTTGTTTAGTCCTGTACTGGTTACAGATAGTGTTATTGGAGATAAACATTGCGATACAACTTTTACATCGTCAACTAACCATCTGTCACAATCGCTGCCTTCCATAACAAAGGCAATATGTACAGAACCTGTTATTGCAGGAAGTGTAATAATTTTTTCAAAGTAGGTGGTTTGAAGTGGGTTTAAGCTTGTTTCGCTCCAGGTTTGCAGATCGGTATAACTTGCAAGATTTGTGGGATCTGGATTAGTAGAGATTTTTACTTTATAAATACCTCCCTGATCGCCCGTTTGTACCAGTCTGGAAAAAAAACGTAACTGGCCGCTGGCAGGCATATTAAAATAAGGTGTAATTAGCCAGTCCTTAGGGGCTGGAGTTGCCGTTTCTCTGGTGAGATAAGCAGCATGGCTACCTGTATTTGCAGGCTGAAGGGTACTCCCTGCAGCACTTTGAACCCAGGTAAAAGCAGGTCCTTCTTCGTTAATAACTGTCCAGTTAACAGGATGTGCTGGTGTACCGACCCAGGGAGTTTCAAAACTCTCGAGAGGCAGCTGAGCATAAGTGTTAAATGACAATAATAATCCGAAGATAATTAGTGTAATTTTTTTCATAAAAAATAGTTAATATTAGGTTTAAGTTTTAAACTTAATCAAAAAAATCAACTAAAAAGACATGTTATTTATATTAATTCTTATTAATAGTTCAAAATAAACAAAAAGAATATGAAATGTTATATTCTTACTTATTTATAATAATATAACGAATTTATTTATTCAATATATAAATGTTTTAAATAATATATAAATTAACTATTTTGTGTGCTTAACAATTTTAAAGAACTTTTAAATTGATTTTTAGAGCATTAAATATTCGTTAATATAAAAAAGCAGGGCCGTTCATCGAACGGCCCTGCTGGTATTTTGGCTAAATTATATTAACCGGTTATTGTTTACTCTTGTCTATTAATATAAATCCATCCTGTAGTGGTTTCACTATTAGAACGTTCTATCATATAGAAATAAGTACCTGTAGGTAGTTCGTCACCGTTGCCACCTTGGCCATACCATTCTTTTTTGTAATTCTTTTTGCTGTAAACTTCCTGTCCGTAACGGTTAAAGATACTTAGCTTAGCGACATTAAGCGCCGTAAGGTCAAACTCATCATTAAGTCCGTCACCATTAGGAGAGATACCTCTTTGAATATCACAGCTAGTATCAGTTACTTCAACAGATTTCTGTCCAATACATCCGTCTGGAGCTGTTACTGTTACAGTATATGTACCAGGACCTGCTGCAGTAAATTCACGATCTGTAGATACAAAACCTTGTGGGCCCGTCCAGGCATACTTAGCAGTGTCTATATTGAATGAACCCTGGTCATCTGTTACACCGATCATATAAGTATTGCCTTCACAACCGTTTGTTATAATAAGAGCAATACCATTGGTATCCTGTGATATCTTAACGCTTTCGGTTTGTGAACAGTTACCTATGAATACTGTTACTGTATATGTTCCAAATCCTGAAGCAACAATGCTGTTGTTTCCTGGGATCTCAACACCTTCTAATGTCCATAAATAAGTTGCATCATTAACATTAAAGTTGTTAGTTGGAGTAACATTTATTGTAACATTTGAAGCGACACAAACAGTTTGTGGGCTGCCCAGGCTAAATGCCGGAGTTGGTGTAATGAGTACTTCAAATGAGTTCTCATCTTTACAATTACCGTTTTGGGCAAACACATACACTGTTGTTGTTTGTGTAATGTCCTGACCGGCTAATAAAGGTGTTCCTGTTCCGTCAGGACCTGTAAAGTAATTACCTGAAGCTAAAACAGGAAGCTTGTAAGTATCACATGCTGTAACATCAGCCGGATCATCTACAACAGGTGTAGTGTCAATTGTTACAGTAAAGCTTACTTGTGCCGTACAAGGAGGGGTCATTGGTGTATTACTTGTTGCGAATACGTAAATAGTCTGAGTCGAATTGATTACATCAGTTTCGCTAAGTGCTGTACCTGTTCCGTCAGGGCCAGTGAAGTAGTTTCCTTCGCCAACAATTGCAGGAAGTGTATAGCTGTCACAAGCTTGTACATTAGCGATCGGTTCTATTACCGGAGCTGGTACTACAGTCACACTAAATGTGTTTGAAGCAGTACAGTTAGGAGTAGTTCCGCTAGAAGCTCTCACTTCAATAACCTGAGTTTGGAATAATTCATCAAAAGCAGATAGTATTTGACCATTTGCATCATAATAATTATTACCTGCACTAAGGGTAGGAAGAATATAGCTTCCACAAGCTGTTACATCGGCCGGATCATCAGCAACCGGTGTTGGAGTTACAACTACATTTACTGTAGATGTAGTAGTACATCCAGTTCTGTTTAATACTACTGTATAGGCACCTGCCTCAGTAACCGTGATTGATGGAGTTGTATCAGGAAGCGGTGCTCCGCCTTTAGTCCATGTGTAAGTTACCGGAGTAGTATCAGTATCAGTAATTATAACACTTATTGTTCCTGATGTTCCTTCACATATTGAGAAATCAGGATTAATAGTATATACAGGTGTAAGATCCTGAACAATTAAATCGAACGGCTTAATACCTACGCATCCGGATACATTATACAATGTTCTAATCCAAAGTGTTTGTAATCCCGGAGTTGTATTAGTGTATGCGGTAATATCCACAATAGGATTATCGCCACTTTCTGCATCAGCTTCACTAGTATGTATAGTGTTTACAAAGTCTGTTGGAGTTGTAGTACCTGCAAGGATTGCGTTTACATTTGGAGTTAAATCAAATGTTGCAAAACCAGAAGCATCACATACTGTAAGATTTGCAGGATCACCTGTAATTTCTTCAACAGGAGGATAGAATTCAATTACTACGCTTCCTTCATAAGAACATGAGATGTTTGCAAATGTTGCTTGTACACCATAGTTTCCAGATTCAGTTACCTGATATGTAGAAGAAGTAGCTCCAGGAATTACAGCTCCATCTTTAAACCATGTAAAGATGTAGTTAGCACCTACAAGTTGTGTATCAAGTGTAGCAGTTTGTGCATCACAAATTGCTGTTCCTGTATCAACAAGTAAATCTCCACCTAAATCCAGGCTGCCGATATCAAAACTACCTCCATCAAGGAAAACGGCAGAGTTCCAGCTAGCATCAGAATAATCAGCAATTACCAGTTTAATGTGGTATGAATTGCCGGGAATTACTGCCGCAGAAGCAATTAATGGTTTTGTTTGACCATTATAATTAATTGCTGATGCAAGAGGGTCATTCAGGTTATACTGTCCAAAATATGCAATATTTTGAGAAGCACATCCTGTATTGTATATACCATCTCTAATTGTTGTAACTCCAACAGGAATATTAGTATTAGGAATTACAGCAAGGTTTTTAGATACACCATTTGAATCTGTAAGGATAAAGGCGAATGCATCAGAGAAAGTACATTGGAATGTTCCGTACTCATTTGAAGCAAAAAGGAAATTAAACTTAAACAGATTGGTTAACGGTATAAAATCAAACTCAAGTACTGTCGCGTTTCTTGTACCGCTTAATTGTGTAGGTTCATTTGCAACAATAATAGCATTTAAGTCATTGTCACCAACCCAATCATTTGTATTACCAACATTTGGACCTCCAAATGGACCTTGGGCAGCAAGTGCACCTCCTGTAGATAGTACTACACCATAATCAAATGGGAAATCTGCACCATTGGCATCAAAAGAACCAAGACTTACTACATCGCCAAATGTTGCACCTGATCTTGAAGTTATATTACTTACAAGAGCGCATGGTGAATTGATAAGTACTTCGTTAACAAGTTGTTCTGGAGTAAACTGAGTTACATTCACAGAAATTGGAGTATTTGGTGTTCTTATACAAACATTAAAGCCTGTTGTTTGGTTAATGGTAGCAGTATTAGTATATACTCTAATTTTATAAGTATTACCAATAATCAGTCCATTTGCAACGCTGCTGTTTGCATCACTGCAATACAACTGAGTTAAAGTGCCACATTGGTCACCAGAATATACTACATGGTATAAGTCTGTTGTGCTGCCTATAATATCAATTAATGATATAAGGTGTGAATTGTTTGTAGCTACAAATTGGAACCATATATCATCTGCATCGTCGCCACCACAAGTATTGGCTTCCGGAGATGCTGTAGATCCGTATACGCTGCCACCTGCAACCAGAGTACATGATGAGTTAAGGTTTACAGGTACTACTATAGCACCGGCACAATCATCATTTGTTGGAGGTGGAGGCGGTGTGCTTACACATACATTAAATGCAGATGTTTGATTAGGAGTAGCAGTATTTGTGTATACTCTAATTTTATATTTCTGACCTACAACTAAACCTAATGCAAGACTATAGTTTGGATCACTGCAATATATTTGAGTTAATGCACCACACTGATTTCCACTATACAATACATGGACTAGATCCGTAGTACTTCCTGTTATATCTTTAAGTTCAATAATGTGAACAGTATTGGTTGCTGTAAATTCGAACCATACATCATCATCTTTTGTACCTACACAAGTAGTAGCTTCTGGAGATGAAGTAGCAGATTGTACTGTTCCAGGAACCGTTTGCTGACATATCATTGTAGGATTTACAGGTACAGTTACAGCTCCGGCACAATCATCGTTTACTGGAGGAGGAGGAGGTGTACCTACACAAACTTCAAACGCTGAGGTTTGGCCAATAGTCGATGTCCATGAATAAACTCTTATTTTATAAGTCTGTCCAACAGTAAGACCATTTGCCCAGCTGTCATTAGGGTCACTACAATAAAGTTGTGTCATTGTGCCACACTGATTACCAGTATAAACAGCATGAACAAGATCGGTTGTGCCACCTGTAATGTTTAATATGTTTATCTTATGAGTAGTATTAGTTGCTACAAATGAGAACCAAACATCATCATCTTTTGTACCTACACAGGTAGTAGATTCTGGCGATTGTGTTGCAGAATATATTGTACCCGCTGTTGTTTGAGCACAAACAAGCGTTGGGTTTACAACTACAGGGAATGCACCTGCACACTCGTCATTTAATGGTGGTGGTGGTGGTGTAGTAATACAAAGCTGGAACGCTGAAGTCTGATCAGGTGTAGATGTCCATGTCCATACTCTTATTTTATAAGTTTGTCCTACAACAAGACCGCTCGCGATACTATTATTTGGGTCACTGCAATACATTTGTGTCATAGTGCCACATTGGTTACCTGAATAAACAGCATGGAATAGATCGGTAGTACTACCGGTTACATTATTAAGGTTTATTAAATGAGCAGTATTAGTTGCTACAAATTCAAACCAAACGTCGTCATCTTTAGTACCTCCACAAGTAGATGCTTCAGCTGATGCTGTTGCACCAAGTACAGTTCCGTTAACTGTTTGCGCGCAAACAAGAGCAGGATTTGTAGGAGCTACAATTGCATTAGCGCAATCGTCATTAATAGGCCTAAGTGAGAATTTGTAAGGTCCGGCCCAGTTGCTTAGACCATTTGCTCCACCACAGTTAGAACGCACGTAGTATACATAAGATGTACCATATACAAGTGTGCCTACCGGTGGGGTATAGCTGCTATCTGTAGTTACTGGTGTTCCTGCGCCTGTTGGTGCCGGAGGGATAGTAGTTCCTACAATCGGTGAGATCGAAATTTCCCAGCTTGTAGAAGATCCGCCTTCAGTCCAGTCTAATGTAGCGTTAGTATTGGTAACATTTATTGCTGTAAGATTTTGTGGTTTTGGACAAGTTACAACAGTTATATTAATGTTATCTATGGCTGCAGGAGATTGTACATCTGCAAAACCGTCATTTTTCCACTCAAATACTAATCTTCGAGCCTGACCCTGATATGCCGTTACCGGAACGTCAAAAGTAGAAGTTGTCCAGGTGTTTTTTAGGTATAGAGAAGCTGCTAATTGTACTCTGTCAGCTCCTGCAGCAATTTGTGTTCCTGCTGTAGGTACAAAGTTTACAGGTACCATCCATACTCTTAAGAAATCATAAGGGTTAAAATCATCTTCACCCACTGCTTTCCAGTCAAATTTTACGCTGATCTCTGCCGCAGTAGTTGGAATTAATATATCCCTGTAAGCCTGAGTTACACTGGCTACACTAACATATGTATTTGTTGTACCGTCATTTGTAATATACATTGACTTAGTTGGACTATTACTTGTGGCAGTACCAACGGTCCATTTGTTTGGCTGTGCGCCATTAACAAATGAAAACTCATGAGCACCAGTATCAAAATTTTGAGTGTAATTAATAGTTGCAGGGATTTGTGGAACTGTTACACTTACCGGTCCGGTCCAGAAACTTTTATCTGTTGGGCCACAACTGCTTCTCACCCATACATTATAGGTTTGAGACGATGTAAGTGGGCCAATATTTGCAGATGTTGTTATGCTGGTTCCTAAAGGTCCTGTAGCTGCTGTAGGTGTTACTAATGGATCACTAGTGTAGAAGTACTCATATTCTACTGGAGGTGTGCCCGTAGGTGCTGTCCAGCTGTAATTAGCACTTGTAGCAGTAGCTGTTCCTAATGTAAGTGCGGTAGGAGCAGGACAGGTAACTGCCTTTAGGTTAATATTATCTATAGCACCGGCAGGTTGAGTTCCTGTGAAATTATTATTCCTCCATTCAAAAACCAAGCGTCGAGTAGATCCTCCAAAAGCAGCTCCATTTATTACTACATTCTGGGTTGTCCATGTTGGGATAAGACTAAAATTGCCTCCTACTGCCACACCACCGCTATTAGCGGCACTAATTTGTGTACCTGGTGTTGGAACGAAACTTGTAGGTACAAGCCAGGCTCTAACATAATCGGCAGCATTCTCTCCTCCGGATTTAATGTCAAATGAAATACCTATTTGGCCTATACCAGCAGGTATTGCAATATCTCTGTAGGCATGTGTAACAGAGTTAACAGTTATTGTATAGTTGTTTGAAATACCATTATCATTACTTATATATAATGATTTTGATGGGCTGTTACTTGTTGCAGCACCTACATACCATTTATTTGGCTGTGCAGCATTAAGTATAGACCATCCATGAGTAGCACCATCAAAATTATCACTATAAGGCATAGTACCGGGAATTTGCGTTGTAGAGAAAGCAAAAGGTCCTGTCCAGATACTAAATGTGCCATCTCCGCAATCTGCCCTAAGATAATATTCATAGTTAGTTGCAGGAGTGAAAAGAGTACCCGTTGTAGTTTGTGTTGCTAGGTACCCGGTATTTGTATTTATTGTCTGTCCGACTCCGGTTGGTAGTCCTGTACCTGCAGTTTGTATAACTGCCTGCCATGATGTAGCAGTACCCACTGCCCAAGAAAGATTTGCAGAAGATGCTGTTTGACCACCAGCCGTTAATGCTGTTGGAGCAGCACAGTATACTTGTTGTAAAGTTAAGGTGTATGGAGTTACTTGCGGAGTTCCATTTGTAGATACAACAAAATAGTAAGTTGTATTCGCTGTTACTACAAGTGCAGGTATAACACCGGCAGCTGTGGCACTTGCAACAGCACCATTTATACAGCTAACACCAATATTAGTACAACTTGTATATACAAATACACCTGCTGCACCACCTGTGTTTGAAAGGCTAACGTTAATAGTACCGCTAGTTGCTGGAGTATAAGAATATACTACATCATTACCTGCAAGATAACTACCTGTTCCCACACATCCTGTTCCTGGTGTACCTTCATATACATCAGAGAAGTTGGCTGTATTATTACTTGTTGAGTAAGGCAGTCCCGGTACAGCAGGTATAACGATTGGCGCTGTACAGTTTTCACCTTTGGCAATAGTACTAAAGAAATAAGGACCTACCCAGTCGCTTTTACCGCCACTGGTACAAATCGATCTAACGTAGTACTTATATTCGGTATCTTCTAGAAGTCCATTTTTTTGATAAGGTAAGCTTCCTGTGTATTCTACACCAACGCCAGTTGGAGTATCGGCACCTAGTACTACATCAATATCCCATTTGACTACGCCAGTTGGGTTAACCCAGCTAAGTTTAGCAGAATTAAGAGTGATATCGGTCGCAGTAAGGGTACTAGGCGCAGAACATCTTGTGATTACTTCTACGTTATCAATTAACCAACGGTCTTTATTATCTCCCTGCATAATAAATGCAATACGAATCTGCTGATTAGTATAAGTTGCAGGGATGTTCACTATTTTCTCCGTATAGGTTGTCTGTGCCGGATTAAGTGTAACTTCTGTCCATGTTTGCAGATCTACCCAGATTAAGTCGGCTACCGGTGTTGTGCTGCTTGGAGCAAGAGCAATCATTGTTTTGTAAATACCACCCTGATCACCAAGCTGTGTTAGCCTGGAGAAAAAATGTAATTCCCCATTAATAGGAGCGTTAAATTGTTTGGTAATTAGCCAGTTACTCGGTATTGGTGCACCTGGGTTAACATCTTCCCTTGCAAGGAAAGCAGCATAGTCACCTTGATACACGGGTTGTTGTACGGTGCTCCCTAAGGTACTTTGTACCCAGGTAACCGTTCCTACTTCATTTCGCACGACCCATCCTCCGGGAGGAGCAGGGGGGGCACCTGTCCATGGAGACTCAAAACCCTCCAGGGCCAGCTGGCCATAGCTGCAAAATGACAGCAAT
Source organism: Flavobacterium cerinum (assembly GCF_004028155.1). Taxonomy (GTDB): domain Bacteria; phylum Bacteroidota; class Bacteroidia; order Flavobacteriales; family Flavobacteriaceae; genus Flavobacterium; species Flavobacterium cerinum. The sequence continues at coordinate 90,904 of NZ_SBII01000015.1, forward strand.
GATACAATAATCATTAATGTAATTTTTTTCATAATTTTAATATTTAGCTAAGTTATTCTTCAAATATAAATAATTTTAACATATATAATACATTATATGTTGAATCATTGATAAAATTTACTATAGGATTTTATATGTTAAAACGAAGAAAAATCATCATTTTTATAACGTATTTTTTACTGATTGTGATATAAGTTAAAACTTTAAGATATATTTTTACTTTTAACTTGTTTTAACTAGAATTTGTTAAACTAATTTTTTCTCTAAAAACGCCATTTAAATAAAAAAAACGTTAATTAAACTATATTCATATTGTAATTTTAATAAAATATTCAAACTATATGATTTACTGTTGATGTTTTATTTACTTCAATTAATTTATGGTTCTTTATAAGAAACTTGTAACAAAGTTGCCCTTATATTGTTATTTAATTTTAAACTAATAAAATCTAATTGTAACTATATTTGCCATGTGATATATCTGTAGGTTTTGATGCTTAATTTTATTACAGTTTAACACAAAAAAAATAAATGAGGTTTACTATAAAAACGTTTTTGAAGCTAGGCACTGCATATCAAACTATTTTTATGCTTTTTATTAGCGCAACATTATTTTCGCAGGAGAATGCAGAAGAAAAACTTTTATTATTAAAAGCCAGTGAATTAGCTGTTTCTGATCCTGATGAAACAATTAAAATTGCAAATCATTTACTTAAAAAAGCAAAATCTGAAGAAAATAGCGTAGCAATAAATCTATTAATTGCCAGAAGTTATGATACTAAAGGCGATTATTTCAAATCAGTAAACTATGTGTTTGAGGCCAGTAAAAACTTTAGAATTGTAAATGATTCATTAAAGGCTGAAATACTATTTTTAAAAGCTGAAATTTCAAGAAAGCTGCATTTATATAATCAGGTTGATAGTTATTTGTCTGATATATCATTTGCTATTAGCGGTTTAGGATCCAGGGAGATTAAAAAAAATATTCATGCAAGAATTGATTTAGAAAAAACGCTTGTTGATTTAGAACGTACTCATTATAAAGAAACTCTTAAGCGATTAGGTGATATAGAGGTAAAGTACAATGCGGTTTTGGCAGATAATTATGGATTAATACAAAATTTGAGTTTAATAAAAGCTTTGTCTTTTAATGGTTTAAATGATTATAAAACCAGTGAGAAAAATTTTGAAAAAGCACTTTCGGAATATCATTCTCAAAAAAAAACTAATATCATTTTAGAGACCGAAATACTAAATGGTCTTTCAAAAATATATTATGAAAGAAAGGAATATTTAAAGTCTATTGATACACTTTTAATGGCTTTAGATAAGGCTACCAAGATTAATAATATTCCTCTTTTGGAAAAAATTAATTATCAATTGGCAGTTAATTATCTTGCATTGAGCGATAAACCTAGATACCAGCAATATAACGATAAGTTTCTATTATTAAATACGGCATCTATCGAAATGGAAATAGAAGCTGTTAATTCTATGTATAATTTTATAGGAGAAGAGCAGGAAGCTAATTATAAATATGAGAAAGATAAATTAGTAAGATACAGCTACATTGCATTAGCTTTTTTAATGTTAATTATATTTTCTTTTACTGTTTTGTACAGTATAAATAAAGCAAAAAGAAAGCGTTTAAAAGAAATCATAGGATATCTTGAAGTGACTAATAATTTATTAGTTAAGTCATATGTTGATAAGAAAGAGCCAAATAAAAAGATAGCAATTCCTACAGAAACAGAACAGAGTATATTAGCAAAATTAAAGCGATTTGAGGGCTCTACAAAGTATACTAATAAAGACATGTCGTTAGCAACCTTAGCAGCACATTTTGATGTAAATACAAAATACCTGTCTGAAATAATCAACAAACATTATCAGGATAATTTTAATACTTATATCAATAGACTGCGTATCAATTATATCATTGAAAAGCTTAAAAATGAACCTGAATATTTAAATTATAAAATAAGTTACCTGGCAGACGAAAGTGGTTTTTCTTCTCATAGTAGCTTTGCAACAGTGTTTAAATCAATTACGGGTATAGCACCTACTATTTTTATTGATCTGATAGGTAAGGAAGTAAATAAGAAAAAAGCATAATTCTATGTCTCATATGTTTATATACAGAAGGAATTATTTAATTGTTGCTCTGATATTTTTTAGTGCTGTAAATAGTAATGCACAATCCAAACGTAAGATCGATAGTATTATAGCTACAGCTAAGCTGGATGTTTACGAGAATCCGGATAGAGTTATAAAAATAGGTGATTCTATTTATACAGATCCAGAAAGTACTATCGAGGATAAAGTTATGGGACTGATGCTTATATCTGATGCTTATTCATCAAAACGTGATTACCAAAAATCATTAAAATACTTCCAGACGGCTAATACATTATCAAAAAAGGTCAATAATATTGATTTGCAAATTAAGGTATTAAGTAAAATGGCTGTAAAATACCAGCAATTAAAGGTTTATGATAAGGCAATACAATATCTGGATGAATGTGATAAACTAATTGCTTCAGATCCAATTAATGAGTCTACATTAGGTAAGCAGGCTACAAACGATATTATTAGAGGTGTTATATATAAGGAACAGCTTAATTGTAATATAGCTATTGATTATTTTAATAAAGGAATAGCAAAATATGAAAAGAATAATGCACAAGCGGTACAGCCAAATTTAAGTATTGCCAATTATAATAAGGGCAACTGTTATATTCTTATCTCTGATTATGAGTCTGCTAAGAAAAGTTTTTTGCAGTCAATTAAAAATGCAGATAATATAAATGCCAATAGCTTAAAAGCATTTGCTCAAAAAGGATTGGCCGAAGTATATGCACTTGAGGGGAATCATCATCAAGCGATTAAAGTATTGCAGGAGGCTTTAAAAATATCAAAAAATGTAGGAGATTTGATATTGAATAGAGGTATTTATAATGGACTCGCCAATAATTATCTTGCAGTAAATGACTGGCAGCAGTATCAAAAATACAATAAGCTCTTTTTGCAAAATCAGCTTATAATTAAAGAATCTGAAAGAAGGTCTATCAATGACTCAATCGATGAATTAACAGAGGTTCATAATCAAAAATTAACACAGGTAAAAACACGATATTCCTACATAATTTCCATTGTTGTTTTTTTAATTCTTATAATGATTTATCTACTATATAAGTATCAAATGCGAAGTGTTAAATCAATTGAAATGTTAAATTTAGAAATTAAAAGGATAAAAAGTACTTTGAAAAAAGAGTAGTTTCCTGAGTTCTATTTTTAACTATAAAAGTTTGTTATATAGCAGTTTTGCTGACTTTTTTACCTTTTTAAATTACCGAATTGCAAAAGAGGTTTATTAGGCTAGTGTAAATTTAAAGTTAATATTTGTATTATGCGTAAGCATGGTTTTATTAACCGAGAAAAGCTATTAACTATGAATCAAAAACTACGAATAACGTCAAAGTTATTATTTGAAAAATCCCAAGATTTTTATTCGTGCATTAATCATTTTTTGAATCTAAAAAATCGTATTGGGAGGGCAGTCCTGATGGTGTTTTTTATTTTATTTTCATTGAATGGATTTGCACAGTTAGCACTGGAAACGTTTGAAGGCGGCATTCCATCATCATGGAATAAAGCCACAGGGGGTACAGCAGAATGGACAATTTCTAACGATGGCTATCTGGGCGGTAATGCAGCCTTTATAGATCCCTCAACAGATAATATTGGAGCAGGCAATACTGCCAGATATTATTTGTTTACAAAATTAATTACTGTTCCTCAAAATGGGAAACTGCGTTTTTTCACAAAGCAATCAAGTACTGTTGATTATGGTAATATCTATGAAGTTAGATTATCTACCGCTACGCAGACAGATCCGAATGGTTATACTACTCTTTTAACATCATGGACAGAAACTGAACTTAATCCTGCAACTCCTTTGGGATATGTAGAAAAAGTTGTTACTATCCCATCTAATATTGCGCCTAATATACAGGTTTATATCGCTTTTGTATTGGTAAACAATCAGGTTGGTACAACACCAAACGCAGACACATGGTTTATTGATAATGTTAGCTTACTGGAATCGGCAATTTGTGATCCGGTAACGGCAGAAAGTTTTCAGGCTTCCGGATTTACGCCAGGATCGGCAAATTTAAGCTGGTCACATCCTACGGCTTCACAATTCGAAATTCAGGTACTACCACATGGTAATCCTGTTGGGGCAACCGGAATTGCTACAGGAAATTCATACCAGGCTTCTGGATTAGATGCTGGAGAGGAATACGATGTTTATATAAAAACTTTATGTTCATCTTCAGATTCTTCAGGTTGGGCAGGACCGTTTAGTTTTTCTATACCAAATGTAGGTACTGCATGTTCTTTTCCCATTGTAATCCCTAATACCGGGGCACCCTATGTTTTTTCTTCTAATCTGGATCAATTTTCAAATCCTGAAGTAGTATATACAAACCAGGGGACAAACTGTCTTCCGGCTTCCGTTACGGGTAACTATCTTGAAGGAGACAAAGCTTTCTTTTCATATACGGCGACACAAAATGGCTTAATGACAATTACTCAAATTGCAGGACCAACAGGTTGGAATTATATAACCGGAGTTTTTGTTTATGATGGGTGTTCAAATGTTGGAGTAGCATGTCTTGGAGGTTTACATACTTCAAATGCAGGAGAAGCTAAAGTAATTCCTAATTTATTTGTTGAAGCAGGACATACTTACATTATTGTAGTATCATCAGTACTACCAGCAGGAGCAACTATAGATTTTACTCTAAAAGTAGAGACAGCACCATGTGCACCACCTGCTGTAATTACACATAAAAACTTATTACAAAATAGTGTAGTAGTTTCATGGAATAATGTTGGAAACTTTGCCAGCGCATGGGAATATACTATTCAACCTGCTGGATCCGGTCTTCCAACAGGAGCGGGTACAAGTACAGCAACAAATATTGATAATCTTATTAATACAGGATTAGCTGCAGGTACTTCTTATGACTTGTATGTTAGATCTGTTTGTGGAGGAGTTCCGGGAGCATGGAGTGCTCCTTATAACTTTACTACACAATGTACTGTATTTAATACACCATATACCGAATCATTCGACAATGCCTCTGCATCAAATCCAACTCCTTGCTGGGCTCCGCTGGATGTTAATGGAGATGGTAATAAATGGAGATTTTCATGGGAAAATATTATGCTGTCAACAGGTAATGCCATTACAAATAATAATGACATGATGGTTTCCCCGATGATAAATTTAGGAACTACACCTAAAAGACTTAAATTTAAATATCAAACCTCAAGTGGGGTAAGCCGTTATTCTGTTGTAATTTCTACAACAGGTATAGGTACTGGTAATTTTACAACGGTAATATTGCCTACCCAGTCAGTAGATACTAATTATGAAGTTTTAGAGAAAATAGTTAATATCCCAACTTCGATTACAGGCAATGTAAATATTGCATTTTATGTAGATCCTGGAGCAGATGAAACATCTAACAGTATAATCCTTGACGATATTGTTGTAGAAGATAAACCGGTATGTCCGGATCCGGTTGCACTTACAAGCGGTACAATTACGACAGCAACAGCACAATTGTCGTGGGAAGCAGGAGATATTGAAGGCCAATGGCAAATAGTTGTTCAGCCTAAAGATGCAGGTATTCCTACCGGAACAGGAACTCTTATAAGCAGCAACACTTATTTAGCAGAAAACCTTACTCATGCTACTCAATACGAATATTATGTAAGAGCATATTGTTCATCAACTCAGCAAAGCAGCTGGGTAGGGCCATACCTTTTCACTACGCTATGTAGTGTTTTCACTGTTCCTTTTTATGAAAGCTTCAATGATGATGATGTAAATACACATAAATCTTGCTGGTCTTTTAATGATGCAAACGAAGATGGTGCAGCATGGCATATGAATGCAACTGAGCCTTCTATACAAGGTGGTTTTTGGGGAACTCCAAGTTTTGATGACTGGATAGTATCTCCAGCTATTATTGTTAACGGAACAAAAGCTTTAAAATTCAAATACAAAGCAGTCTATTCTCCTTTCTTTGCTAATCCAAGATTTGGGATGGAGGTATTAATGTCAACTACAGATACTAATCCTGAGAGTTTTAGTGTAGTAATGCCTCTAATTAATTTTACTAACGTCGAATATTTAGAAAAGACGGTTTATATTAATGCTAATGGCCCGGTATATATTGCATTTAGAGTACCTCCTGCATTCGATACGGAAGAAGGAACATCGGCACTCCAAATAGATGACGTGAGAATTATAGATGCTCCGGTTTGTCCTCCTCCTTCAGAATTAACAGCTTCTAATATTACTCAAAACACGGCAAAGCTTGCATGGTCTAAAGCAAGTCTTGAAACCCAGTGGGAGGTAAAAGTACAGCCAGCCGGAACAGGCATTCCTACAACAGCCGGAACATTAACAAGTAATAATACAGCATATTCGGCAGAATTATTATTACCAAATACACAGTACGAATATTATGTAAGAGCATATTGTAATACAGCAGAGCAAAGCACTTGGGTTGGTCCATTTGTATTTACTACACTATGTAGTGCATTTACGGCACCATTCATTGAGACATTTAATATTGATTCAGTTTCTGAAGCTTGCTGGAGAGTTCTTAATGGTAACTCTGACACATTTGCATGGAACCTTAATATGACAATAGATACTTATGAGGGTAATCAGGCTGCAGGTATGTTTACAGGATCTAACGGTAATAATAACGATTGGTTAATCTCTCCAACAATAACAGTTACTGCGGGTCAACGTCTTCGTTATTATTATAGAGTAAACCAATCAGACTTCCATGAAGATCTTGATGTAAGATTATCAACAAACGGTATTGATATTACTGAGTTTACAACATTATTATACACTGCAGATTTTTACGATGAATCGCCGCTTAATAATACTGAATGGAAGGAAAAAGTAATAAATATTCCGGCAGGAATTACTGGTAATATAAATATTGCATGGCATATACCAAAAAAAGCTCCTCATTGGGAAGGGTATAGAGGTCAGATGCTGTTAATAGATAAAGTAATTATCGAAGATATACCTGCTTGCCCTACGCCATCTAATCTGGTTGTACAAAATATTACTGATACAACAGCTTTACTATCATGGGATGCTAACGGGACTGAAAATCAATGGGATGTTTATGTTCAGCCTGCCGAACTTAATGCTCCTGTAGGAAATGGAGACGTACAGTATCTTCATTTAGCATCGACTAATCCATATACGATAGAAGGCTTAACTGCTGCTTCAAAATATGAATATTATGTAAGAGCAGTATGTGACGGAACTAATAAAAGCGAATGGATTGGTCCGCTTGAATTTATTACAATGTGTAGTTTTGAAAACCTGTGCCAGTATACCATTACTTTAAGTACAACACAAGGAATGAGTGTGGGAGGAGGAATTGATGTAATACAGAATGGCGTTAAGCTTCAAACTCTTCAATTCCCAACTGGAGCATGGAATGAAGTTCCGGATCCGGCTAACTTTACAATTATGTTATGCACGGGTGTTGAGTTCTCATTATTTTGGGATGCAGTAGGAACGGCTCCGGGTCAATATCCTGGTTCTTTAGTTGAAGTTAAAGACGATCAGGGAGTTGTTCTTTGGACAGGAGATCTGGGAGTTATAACACCAAGAAGTACTATTTATAAAGCTGTTTCAACATGTGGTGTTATTGCTTGCCCTCAGCCAACTAACTTAGCGGTTAGTGGGACTTCTGTTTTTTCATGGACAGCAGGAGGTACAGAAACCCAGTGGGAAGTCGCTATTCAGCCTGTGGCTAATAATACTTTGCCGCAATCAGGTATAATAGTAACAACTAACTCATATTCGCCTCAGGCATCTGATTTTATAAACTTACAAGCTGGAACTTATGAGTTTTTTGTAAGAGCAATTTGTGGAGCTGGCGATACCAGTTTTTGGTCAGGACCACATAGATTTGTACGTAATGATGATGCTTTAAAAGCTATTAATGTACCTGTTAGCTCAGGCGAAGTTTGCGAGCAATCGATTACTATGGTAAGTTTTATGGGAGCCACCGTTTCAGCAGAACCAATGACATGTAATGGTGTAAATGCCGGCGATGTTTGGTTTGAATTTGTTGCAGCTTCAAAAGTACATTTAGTTGAATTAAGTAATTTCTCAGCTAAAAATATATACCAAGGCGGAAATAGTGCTGATGTTAAAGAGCCTAAAATTATATTAACACTGTACAAAGTTGTGGGTACAGCTTTACAGCAGATTGTATGTACATCTAACAACGTAATTCTTGCAGCCTACAGTTCAGAACTTGAAGTAGGTGCAACATACAAAGTGAGGCTAACGTTGAATGATTTAGCACCTAATCTGTGCACATTTGATATTTGCGTAAAAACACCTCTTGACCTTTGTAAATTGGATATTGTTAACGGCGGATTTGAAAGACCTCAAGCAGGTATGGGAGGCCTTGGTAATTTTTATTCACAAAACATCGTGCCGGGATGGAGAAACAATCTATTACCTGCTGATGCACCTTCGTTATATGAAACATTATACATTTCAAGTGGTTTAGGCCTTGATGGTTTTACACCTTATGAAGGCGGACAAATGATTCAGTTGATGAATCCAGATTCTGATCTACCATTACCTGATCCTAATGACCTGATTAATATCAAAGGTATGTTCCAGGATCTTGATAGTTCTGAGATTACAAAATACCAATATAGTTTTGCTCACTTGTCAAGAGGGCAGGGTATTGCAGTACAATTGTATGCAGGCCCACCAACAGGTCCTTTTGTATTATTAGAAGAGTATGTAGGTTTTATGACATGGAATTTCTATGAAGGAACCTATAATGTTCCTGCCGGACAAAATGTTACAAGATTTATTTTTAGAGCAAAAGATAGTGCAATAGGTAATATGCTGGATGCAGTTAGTGTTGTAGCTGTAACTAAAATTATTACTGAGCCACACACATTAAATTGTAATGTAAATAGCACAGAATTAAAAGCTGAAGGAGTAGGGACTTGGATTGCTGCAGAAAATAATCCTGCTGCAGTAGTAATTACAGATCCAAATAGTACAACTACAACAGTTACTAATTTTACCAAATCGGGTGACTACACTTTCTACTGGAAAACGCGTTACTGTGAATATAGTATTGTGGTTACTAAAGAAGCTGTAGACGAGATACCTGAAGTTACAAGTCCTGTTACTTATTGTAAAAATGCGGTGGCGGTTCCTTTAACAGCTTCTGTTTTTGATGGACTTTCTTTAGTATGGTATACAGAACCAGTAGGAGGTACAGCTTTAAATACTGCTCCAACTCCAGATACAACTATAACAGGTACAGTATCTTACTATGTTGCCTATGTTAATGCTTTAGGTTGTGAAGGAATAAGGACAAAAATTGAAGTTGTGGTAAATGAAAGCAGAATTGCTATTACAGAATTTAGCTACAAAAAATCTTATTGTGTTGGAGAAGAAAATCCTTTTCCAACTTTAGTTGGTAATTTCGATAATGTTGGTACATTTGCCGCCGTTCAGGGTTTAGCCATTAATACTGTAACAGGTGAGATTAACTTAGCAAACAGTACAGCTGGTTCATATGAAATAACCTATACAGTTCAGCCTGATGCTGCAACATGTAATGAAGGTGGTTCACATAAATTTACGGTATTGATTGTTGATGGATTAGACGCAATTATATCACAGGAATGTAAAGGACAGCAAACATGGTTACTGGTTTCTTCAAAAGATAACACTTTTGATATTCATGAAATGAACTATGTATGGAAAAATGAGAATGGTGTAGCTGTTGGATCTAATAGTCCTGAGTTTAATGTAGCAGAATATTATGCTAATAACGGTAATAATGAGCTTCCATTACTGTTTACAGTAACGATAAGTTCAGGTTCTTGCTCTAATGACGTAGAATATACTGTTAATAGTATAATGTGCGAAGTTCCACGTGGTATATCACCAAATGGAGATGGACTGAATGATAATTTTGATCTTTCAGGTTCTGGTATTACAAGCTTAACTATTTTTAACCGTTACGGTAAAAAAGTGTATAGCTATGGTAAGAACTATACGAATCAATGGCATGGTCAGGATGAAGGCAATAATGAATTGCCGGATGGTACATATTTTTATAGTATAACAAATGCCGATGGCAGTAATGCTACCGGATGGGTTTATATAAATAGACAAAATTAATGATTAATTGGTGGTTGGTCTGTCAGCTTTTCCGGTTGACAGTCCTGCCATTAAATTTTAAAAATTGCAAAATATAAATAGGTGGTTGATAAGATTACCTATTTTGTCGTTTAATAAATACTTGCTACATGAAAAGGATTATTGTTTTAAGTTTGTTTTTGTTGCTTTGTTTTAATGCAATAGCTCAAACACAGCCAAATGATTGCGCTAATGCGATCACTATATGTGGAAACGGGAGTTTTTCCTCAAATGCCTCCGGTATTGGAAATGTCCAGGAAGTTAACGCGTGTGGAGGATCTGAGCACAATTCCATTTGGTTAAAGATTAACATTGCTCAAGCAGGAACACTAGGGTTTGATTTGATTCCTAACGATCCGGCTTTAACAGCAGATTATGATTTCTGGGTTTTCCCTGCAAATGCAACATGTGGATCTTTAGGCAGCCCAATACGATGTGCTACAACCGCTCCAAGTTTGGTAGTTCCTACACCTACAAATAATCATACAGGTATGAAAGGTACTATACTAAGTACTTCAGTTGGTCCTGGTGCAAATGGTAATGGCTATGTTTTTTGGTTAAATGTTTTACCGGGTCAATCCTATTATATTGCTATAGATAGGCCAGGAGGCGACGGAGGATTTCAGTTAAACTGGACAGGTAGTGCTACTTTGGGTACTGGTGCTTTTCCTCAGCCACCTACTGCAAATAATTTAGGAGAAGTAAGGACATGCAGTAATAATCCTAATGTTGGTATTTTTGATTTAGGTGCTCTAAAAAGTCAAATCAATCCTGATTTGGTTAATAAGACTATCAACTTTTATAATACCCAGGCAAATGCTATTGATGGAGTATCTCAACTGGGTAATATTATATCTAACATATCCAATCCACAACAGATATTTGCTAAAGTAACAGATAATATAACTGGTTGTTTTACAGTAACCGATTTTAATCTAGTTGTATATCCTGTTCCAAATGTTGATGTATCAGCTTCCTCTTCAAATGTATGCCCTGGCGATAATGTAATATTTACTTTTACAGGAACTCCAAATGCAACGTTTAATTATTCTGTCGATGGAGCAGCAAATGAAACGGCTGTTTTAAATGCTGCCGGAACATTTACAATTTCACAACCTGTTTTAGCTAATACAACATATACATTGTCAAATGCCAGTATTATAAATTCTGGGGGTGTTGTTGTATGCAGTCAGGCATTAACTGATTCTGTAACTGTAACAGTTAATATAATGACCCCTTTGCAATTTTCTTCAAATACTCCAATTTGTGTAGGTCAAGATGGGATTATTACATTAACAGGTCCTGCTAATGCTGTTGTTACTTATACGATTAATGGTACTCCTGGTACTCAAAATATAACTTTAGATGCTGCTGGTACAAATACGATTACAATTCCGGCACTTATTTCCAATACCAATTTTAATATAATAAGTGTAACAGATACAGCTGCTCCATTTTGTAGTGAAATTATAAATACACCTGGAACAATTGTTGTAAATTCTCTTCCACAAGTAACTGCACCACAGCCAATGCATATATGTGCATCAGGATTAGGTATTTTTGATCTTGATACTAATAATGCGGTAATTTCCGGAGGTAATACAGCTTACATTGTAACATACCATTTAACTTCAGGTGACGCTGCTCTTGGAATTGGTGCTATAAGTTCACCTTATCAGAGTATTTCAGGTAATCAAACAGTATATGTTAGAGTGAAATCTTCAGCGACTTCAAACTGTATAAACTTTACGACTCTGGATATTATTACCAGACCAGCCCCTGTTGTTTCCCCTGCTACACCTTTAGAGGCTTGTGCTAATAATTTTGACGGATTTTCATTTTTCAATCTGACTACAGCAGGTAATGAGATCTTAAACGGGCAGACTGGTTTAACGATAACGTATCACCTTACCGAGATTGGCGCTGATTTTGGTACTACTCCAATAACGACAGATGTAACGAATTTCCAGAATACTGTTGCTTATACACAAACGGTATGGGCTAGTGTCATCCAGAGTGGAACCACTACGAACTGCCGTACGGTTGTTCCGATCCAATTGATCGTTCA
>NZ_SBII01000016.1 GCF_004028155.1 Flavobacterium cerinum
GGCGTCTCATGAACTGTTACAACTACATTGCCTAAAGAAGCCTGGATAGCCTGGATAACAGGATCAAGGTTATAAACACCAAAACCGTCGTTGTTCGTATCACAGATCTCAAGCGGTGCAGGAACTGAAGCAATGGGCGCTGGGATAACTTCTAATACCACAGGGGTAATAGTGAAACAACCGGTTTGGGCATTTTCTACTCTGGCATAAACAATTTGTAAATTATTACCGGTATAGGCAGAATCAGAAATGGTATTATTTCCACCAATTTTAGCGGCTTGAAGCGTTTCATAATATTTTACGCTGTTTCCTGTTTGATTTTGAGTGATTTCTCCGTTTTTTTGAGACAACTTAAAAACGCCTGTGTTAGGCGAAATTCCATCACTGCAAGCGAACAAAGGAGTAGGAGTGTTAATTTGAGGTGTTTTTATCCATAGAACAATCTGTCCAATGCTAAAACAATCAGTTGCTAAATTATGTTTAACCCTTACATATATAGTTTCTCCATCGGTAGCAATATACCCATTTGTGAGGCGGGCTGTATCATTTTGAGCATCAGACAATAGTTTATAATAAGTAATACTATAGTGTGATAAATCAGTATCCTGTATTGGAACAGCATTAAGCTCGAGTAACGGAATATTTAGAAATTGACTATTAGATAGCAAATTTTTAATAAAATCAATTGTGTTAATTGTTGCAGTTGTTGTATTTTCTACATCGGGGCACATAACATAACGAAAAGGATTGCCGTCAGGGTTAAGTACAGGGCTTCGTAATACCTTAAGAGAAAATGAAGCTATTTCATAGCATTCAGGATATAACAAATTGTAAACACGGGCATATATTATGGCATTGACAGAGCTATAAGTTTGAGGCAATGTTATCTCGGTACCCGGAGTACCATTATTTGCCAGGGCAACGGTAGTATAATAATTAACACCAAATTTTACCGGATCCTGACTTCCTAAAATAAGAGCAGTATTCTGCGTTAAATCAAAAGTACCTGTGGTACCATTCTGATTGCAAATTGTCATATCTACTTTTCCAAGCACCTTTGGTTTAATAATTCGCATGGTTTTAAACTCAACAGTTTTAAAACACCCAGTTGCAGTATTTGTTATTTTTGCAATTATTGTTTGGAAACTTAAAGTATGTGTTATTGAAGTAATTGCATTTCCATTAGCTAAGTCGGTTTGCGAGGCATAATAAGTTACAATCAGTACTGTAGGAATCTGATTCCCTAAAACAGCAGGAGTTTGCAATACTAAATTAAAAGTTGCGGGATCATTATCTGAAATACAAATTTTTATATCATTCGGCTGATTGGCAATGGGAGAAGCTATAATGAGAATTTGTTTAGAAAGGTTAATTATATCCGGACCCGCATTTGTAGTGAAACTAACCGTTACATTATAAGTCCCTCCTGTTTGATAGATATGTCCAGGATTTATCTCGTTTGAAGTTGTTCCATCACCAAAATTCCAATTGGCACTTACAATTGCAGCACTCATTGTGATTGAAAAAAGGGTTGGACTACCGGTACAAAATTGCTCAGCTTTAATATCCTGTAAAAAATATCCTTGTATAAAAGGAGGTAACCCACATTCACTTGTTTTTCCTCCAAGATTAACTCCATTACCCACAAAATTAGATGCGGCACCTATTTCATTTGGATTATTTATAACCCCCAAATGATTTTCAAATCTTTTCGCAGCATAAATTTTACCATCTAAAGCCAGCTGTAATCCGCCGTATTTATTTTCTGAAGTAATTTGTTTTACAGATTGTTTTATTGCTGCCAAATTACCCGCAGTTAAATCATATTGATAAATTACTCCATAGAAATCACTGCTGTAATACAGTTTTTTATTATCACCTGAAAATTCTACTCCATAAACCGAATAGATATTTAATGTCATTGCATTTGATAGTGCTCCTGAAGTATTATTAAAATCAAATAATTCTAGACCCGTATTTGTGCCCAAAAGTACTCCACAGGCAATTTTTTTACCATTAGATGAAGACTTCAAATAACCAATTGCTCCTGCACCAAGGTCGATCGTATGAATTTTGCCTACACTACTTATTATGGGTGTTGTATTTACACCATTGTTATCAATTAAGTAGCTTACATATTGATTATTACCCATTCTATGTGCAACAACCCATATTTTTTCGTTATCCGAATGCTTTACGGCAGTAAGTTTTTCGGCAGTGAGAAAACCAGGGTCTAAAGCTATATTTTTAAGAGCTGTAACAGCTCCATTTCCACCGTTTAAGGACATATCAACCTGGGTATAGCGTAAACCATTAGCTCCTGCTTCTTTTGGGGTTGTAAAAATATAATAGATATCGGGATTGCCTGGAGCAGGTATTATGATTGCTGATTGTGTACTGGAAGGATCTCCCATTAATCCTGTTCCGTTTAGGATAATCTGATGGTTGAAATTGTAAACAGAAATTCCATCGGTATATATACGCAATTGTCCTGTAGATGACGATATAGAAGCGCAGCCTTCCAACTGATCCATTTGGCCATTAAGTAATGGAACCGGACTTCCCGAGTTAAAATCGAGTCCGGCTTTATTTCCAAAATACCAGTTAGCAGCCTCTTTCTGAGAAAATAAAGAAAGGCTGGTAAGAAGTATAATTATTAAATATCTTTTTTTTAGCATAGCAATTTTATATTAAACCATATTAATCATAGATTCCCTTAATATGGATATTAAAAAAAGAGTTTTTTATAGCCTTTAGGAGTGATCACTTCCCAATCTTTTGTATTTATATACATTGCAGGATTTGGGATATAGCACCAGCATTTTAATAAAAATAAATTCTTACCAAAATGTGACCATTGGTCTACTTCAAAATCAAAATATCCCAGCTCTACCAGATTTCGTTCGTTACCATAAATTAATACGGTTTTACTAAAACTCGGATCGCTCTCATCCCGTACAGGTTTTGTTGCCATAGGAAAAAATATAATCTTGTTCACCATAATTATACGTTTTTGATAAGTAGACGGGTAATTCTTTTAATTTATTTCTATATAAACAGGCTACCGGTTGGATCTGATTCATCCGGGCAACCTGTTACTCATATTTTATTCTTGCCTGTTAATGTAAACCCAGCCAGTTTGGCTTTTACCATCGTTGCTCTCCATCATATAGTAGTAAGTACCCGTAGGCAATTCATCCCCTTTGTCGGTTTGGCCTGTCCATTCATTAGTATAATTAGATCTATTATACACTTCAACTCCATAGCGGTTGAAAATACTCAACTGGCTAACGTTAAACCCTGAAAGATCGAAAAAGTCATTTTTACCATCTCCGTTTGGAGAGATACCGCGAGGTATCTGACAATTGCCTATTTTAATCTCAAGCTCACTAATTGAAGCGCATCCTTCTGTATTTTCGGCAAGTACATATACAATAGTAGCTTCGTTAATAACATAAGCCGTAAAGTTTGTAATGCTGTTTACTTTTTCTGAAGCATCTTTTTTATTGGTATAAAAACTGTAAGAGAGTCCGTTTTGTATTTCTTTTGTAATAGTTTCCAAATTAAAAGGCGAACATCCTGTAAAATCAAAAGTATTAGGAAGGAGTGATGATTCTGTAAGGATCAAATCGAAATCAACGATAGAAAAACATCCAGTGTCATTATTTTTAATTTGAGCATACATGGTTTGTCCAGCTGAAGGAAAACTTGTTGTATTCGGTATAGGATTATTACCGATTTGTGCATCTGTACTACTTATAAAATAAGTGATAGTATATTCATTTGGATTCAAACCTCCCAAAATACTTTCATTTTGCGTTGACAAATTAAATAATGATGCTGCACTGGCTTTTTTACATTGCTGCATGTCTTTAGGAGTAACCGCTTTTGGAAGTGGATTAACCAGTAAGTTAAACTGAGAAACAGATTTGCATCCTGTTTCTTTATTAGTTACTGCGGCATAAATAGTTTGTACTGATGATGAGAAATTTACTGCTGCAGGAATAGCATTTATGCCATTTTTGGCCTCTGTAGCATCAGTATGATAGCTAACAGTAAATGCCGTTTGATTTTGTCCGGCAAGTATTACAGAATTTTGTTGCGTAAGATCAAAAATTGCTGAACCTGTTACACCTGCACATTCTTTAAGATTGTTTGCTGTACCTATTTGTGGGAGTGGGTTAATTTTAAGAACAAGTTCAATAATGGCTGTGCAGCCAGTACCAGTATTTGTTACAACAGCATAAATGGTTTGTCCGACAGTTAAAAAATTATTTGAATCTATGATAGGAGTATTCGAATCTAAATCTGCTTGTGATGCATAATAGGTTACAGTAAAACTGTTTACATCCTGTCCGTTAAGGATAGCAGCATTAAAACCAGTTAAGTTGAAAGAAGCTTTACCAGTACCGTCATTACATAGTGCAAGGTCCTTGGCTAATGGTGCAGCAGCAGTTGGGGCTGCAATAATTATAACCTCGGTAACAGCTGTTTGAATCGCACCATTACTGGTAATCTGAGCAGTAACGGTATATGTTCTGGAAGCAGTATATGTGTGCGAAGGAGCTATATCCGTAGAACTAGTGCTATCTCCAAAATCCCATGTTATTGAGGTTATACCCGGTATGCGAAGTGTTGAAAAGGTAACCTCTTTACCTGAACACTGGCCATTATGTAAAATCCCTGATTTAAAATAATCTGTAATAAAACTGGTTAAGCCATATATTGCATTTTTTGGTGCCAGACTCAATTCATTCAAGACAAATCCGCAGGCATCTCCAATATTATTAGGGTTATTAATAACGCTTAATGTTCCGTTATCCATAGCCATATAAATTTTACCATCCATACCCGTTTGCAAAGCTCCATAGCTGGAAGAAAAACTGAAAACCTGTGATATGTTTACATTTGAATCTTCAAAAGCGGTATTATCGGCAGCAGTAAGATCATATTGGTGTAAACGGCTTGGAGTTTGCTCCGTAACATAAAGAAGTTTGCTGTTAGGTGAAAATTCAATTCCGTATGCCCCTTTCAATCCTCCAAAATTAAGAGATTGACTTAAAGTAAAAATTGGTTGAGAAATTGTACCGGTATTATTATCAAAATTAAATACTTGTAAAACAGAAGGGACACCTGCAAATCCTACACCATGATAGGCCATAGCGATCTTTGTTCCATCTGGGGAAACTTTCAAATATCCTCGTTTGTGCGGATTTTGGTTTGGTATGCCTCCTGGTACCGGTGCAGATGTCATACCTACGCTACTTATAACAGGTGTTGTGCTAATTCCATTACTATCAATTAAATAAGAAACAAAATCTGAACTGGAGGCTTTATGGGATATGATCCATATTTTATGTTTGTCTGCATGGTAAACAGCAGTAACTTTTTCATCAATATCTAATTGAAGTAGAACATTTTTTGTGGTGTTTATTGCCCCTAAACCTCCATCCAATGTCATATCTATCTCTGAATAAGTAAGGTTGTAACTATTAAACGTCGAAGACCCGACCTGAAAAAGATAATAAAGGTTTGGATTTCCGGGTCTTGGAATAATTAGGGGTGATTGTGAACCGGGAACACCTTGCATATTATTACCATTAACCATAACATTATGATTAGTATTAAAAATATCCTTATGCGTTGCATAAAAAAGAAGATTACCTGTAGGAGACGATATAGTGGCTGACTCAGAACTGCTGAACAATAGATTCGGGTTATTTTGCTGATTGTTAGTTAAAGGTGTGGGAGGGACTGTATTAAAGTTTAGCGCTGCTTGTCCAAAGTACCAGTAAGCGGCCTGTTTGCCTGTCCAAAGCCCATCTTGCCATTGTGCATGCAGCATTGAACCCGTTAATAGCACTAGTAATACGAGAAATCGTTTTTGTAATAGTTTTTTCATAGTAGTCAGTTAATAGTTTAGTAAATATTTGAGATTAATAATAGTATAGCTAATCATTGTTATTATTTCCTAATTGCCCAGACATTGAAATAATATTTAATGATTATTATCGTAAAGTGATGTTGAATCGACTTCATAATACCCTTCACCCTACATTAGAATTAACCATAAGGTTAAATTTCCAACACCACTTTTACGATAATTAAGATTATAGAAGCATTAAGTTTGCACCACCTGAATATTTCTTATCCTTCACAAATTTTGTTAAATGCATCTAAACTCCTTAAAAAAATGCAAGAATAACGGGGACATACTGTTGGAAAACTGGGGACTTCCAGTATTTACTGATGTTTACAAGATGTTGTGTGTTTTACTAAAAGTTTTAATATTTAAAAATATTAAAGCGTATTGTTTAGAATTATGATAATTTAAATCTAAAAAATAAAGATATTTCTCCCTTTGAAACAAGTGTGCAATAAAAGAGAAGCTATCTTTTTTTTAAATTACAAGGCATAAGAATACATTTGTCTTTGAGTAGGACTAAAGACAATAGAAGGATGTGAAATTTGAAATTGTAAGTAAGCTTTAGGTTAGTTTAATGATGTATTCGTGTAAATCATCAGGCTCTATTTCCATTTTTTTAGCGATACGCTGCTTTCTTTTTTTACAGGCTTCCAAAGTAATATTTAGAATTGTACTGATCTCTTTCAAATCAAGATTCATATAAATATAGCATATGAAACGTAGATCCTGTGCAGTTAAAAGAGGATGTCTCTCTTGAAGGGTTTTTATAAAATCAGGATTTACTTTTTCAAAATAGGCAATGAAATCGTCCCATTCGGCATCGGTTTTAAGGTATGATTTCAGTGTTTTCATGTAATTAGCTATCTCATTATTTTTAGCAACTTCAGGAATTTCTGATAGTGAATTCATTACCTCTGCTATAAGTTCATTACGACCGGTAAGATATAAAGCCTTTGCACTTAACTTTCTATTTTTTTCGGCAATATTATTCTTTAGGTTTTCCATTTCCAGAGTGAATATTTTTTGCTGATTTTCGGTTATTATTTTCTCCTGCTTTTGTTTGGTAATTCTGTTTTTAAGTACTCTGTATACAGAGAAGAAAATAAGCAGGGAAGAAATAATACAAATAATAAAAATGATTCTTTCTGCTTTGTGCTTTTCCTGGTTTATACTAAGCTCCTTTTGATATTCCTGGAATTTCAGTTTTATTTTGTTAGTTTGATATAAACCCTTATTTATTACACCAGACATTGAATCCCGGGCTATTATAACTGAGTCTTTATATTTAAAAGCAGTATCATAATCTTTGTTCTTTAAATAGAGGGTTGATAACTGGTTATATAGATTAAAACGATATTCGATAGACTGTGACTTATTCAGTCCTTTTTTTGCATATACTATAGCAAGATCTGTTTTATTCTGTTTTGCATATATTTTAGCCAAAAGATCGACAGTTCCCATATAAACATCAGTATCATTTTTGTTATTTATATTTGGAATTAACTGTTCCATCATTTTTTGCGCTTCGGTTAGCTGTCCTTCAAGCATTAGGCTTTCAGCATAATTAATTTGCCATACTAAGGATTGCGGCCTTGTTTTTGGACTATTTTTAATGCTCATAAGGCATTTTTTTGCCTCAGTAACATTGTTTAAACGGTTATAAATGTCTGACAGGTTTATTGTAAGGGTTACCTTATCATATTTTATGTTTTTATCTTCTACCAGACTTAATGTCTTTTTATAATAATGAAGGGCATTAGGATAATCTTTTTCCAAAGCATAAAGTACTCCAATATTATTGAGTACTTTAATTTCTAATTCGGGATTGTCTTTTGCAAATTCAAGTGCTTGTTTATAATTATTGAGGGCTTCACCAGAATTAGATAAATATCGGTAGGCAATTCCAATACAGTTTTTTATTGAAAATAATTTTTCAGGGGTTGGATTCTTTTCAACAATGGCCTCGGCTTTAATAAAATATTCTAAAGCATCAGGATAATTGCCATTATCTATCGATTTTTTGCCTTTATCTTTTAAGTTCTCATATTCCTTATCTTCCTTATCAAGAACTTTTGTTTCCTGATCCTGAGCAAATGCAGTGGCAGCAGAAATTATAAAAACAGAAAGGAATAATAAATATTTTGAAAGGGTACTCATAGTCATGGTATTAAACTTTAATCGATTTAGCGGGTAAATTTTTAAGTTAGTTTAATGATATACTCATGCAGGTCATCCGGCTCTATGTCCATTTTTTTTGCAATACGCTGTTTTCTTTTTTTACAGGCTTCTAAAGTAATATTTAAAATTGTACTGATTTCCTTAAGATCAAGATTCATATAAATATAGCAGATGAAACGAAGATCCTGTGCCGTTAAAAGAGGATGTTTTATTTGAAGGGTTTTTATAAAATTAGGATTTACTTTTTCAAAATAAGCAATAAAATCATCCCATTCGGCATCGGTTTTAAGGTATGATTTAAGCGTTTTTATATAGTTGGCAACTTCTGTTTTTTGAGCCACTTCAGGTATTTGTGATAGGGAATTCATAACTTCTTCTATAAGTTCGTTACGTCCTGTTAAGTATAAAGCCTTGGCACTTAAATTCCTGTTTTTTTCAGCTATATTATTCTTTAAGCCCTCAAACTCGAGATCAAAAATTTGCTGTTGGTTTTCAGCAATTATTTTTTCATGCCTTTGTTTGATGATTCTGTGTTTGAGTCCTCTATAAATAAAGAAAAAAATGAGCAGAGTAGAAGCAATACCTATAATAAAGATGTTCCGTTCAGCCTTATGTTTTTCTGTGTTTACAACAAGTTCATTTTGATATTCCTGTACTTGCAGCTTTACTTTATTGGTCTCAAAAAGTTTCCTATTGACTAAAACAGTCATTGAGTCTTTAGCAATCAGAACAGAATCTTTATATTTAAAGGCAGTTATATAATCTTTGCTTTTAAAATATAATTGAGAAAGTGACTCATAGAGATCGACTGTGTCATGCATTTCCTGTGAATAACGCAATCCTTTTTTAGCAAACAAAATTGCTAATTCTGTTTTATTTTGTTTGGCATATATTTTCGACATAAGCTGTACTACGCATAAATAGCAGCCACTATCCTTTTTTTTATTTACTTTATTTTCCAGATTTTCCATTAAAGCCTGGCTTTCATTTATTCGTCCTTCTAAAATTAAGCTTTCAGCATAGTTTATTGTCCAAAATTGTTCTATTCTTTCTGACTTGGGAAATGATTTAACTTGCATTAAAAATTTTCTGGACTCTTTAAAATCGCCCATTTTATTATAAATATCAGAAATATTAATTGCTATATAGGTTTGATATTCTGTATTCTTATCTATAATGGCATAAGCTTTTTTATAATATGTAAGAGCGTTTTTATAATCTTTCTCCCCTAAGTAGAGTAGAGCAATATTATTTAAAACCACTATTATATTTTCTGGTTTTCCAGTGTCTTTTGCGTAATGAAGTGCTTGTTGATAATAACCGATTGCCTCTCCATAATTAGACAAGTTGGAGTACACATTGCCAATGCTGAATTTTGCTTCAAACAACTTGTCTTTCCATTGCTTTTTTTCAGCTAAAAGTTCTGCCTTTGTAAAAGCTTCTAATGCTTTTGTATAATTGCCTTTTTGCATTAATCTAGAGCCATCCGATATTAATTTCTGGCAATCCTGTATAGTTGCTGGCTGCTGGTCATTGGCAAATAGCTGACTTGAAGTGACTATTAAAAGAAGAAGGGGAATTATGAATGAAGCTCTAAAAGCAGTATTGATATTCATAGTAGTAAGCTTATGTATTATAATAGTAAGTAGTAGTAATTTAAATTTTACGCGTCGAAATAACAAATAATAGTAATTTATTCATAAGATACTTGAGGGGTAATACTAAATATACAAGCAAATAAAGGCTTTCTTTATAAATTTGGTTGAATTTAGTTTAATTACCCTTTAAATTTTGGTTGAATTTCTTTTCTAAAATTGTCGATTGATTTAATACTCTCTTTGAATTTTGGCGAAAAAGCGGCCTTACGACATTACATTATACCTAACTGATGCTTTAATGATCGCTAAGGCTCTTATTTTGCTTATTTTGACGTCTTTGTCCTGATGGTGTCTATTTTGGCTCACAAGCTTTATATAGCCCTCTTTCTCCGATTTCTGTACATACTTTATGGTTACAAGTTCCTCGCCTCCTACATCAATAGAAAGTAAATACATTTCACCCCAAAAAATGTCATTTTCAATATCATGTATCTGTTTATAGGCTATTATATCGCCGCTCTTTAATAAAGGGTACATACTATCCCCCGTTACAAACAAAGCCCCGTCACAGTTCGGTAAATTAGGAATACTTATAAAGTCTATAGGCGTTTGACTGTGAATGTTATCAAGTAACTTAACAAGCCCCGCCGTTGCCTCCATGCTATATAATGGTATTACCTGCGTTTCCCGGTTCTTATCAGTCTTCAGACGGAAATCTTTTGAAACAGTCACGTTTTTTTGAATATTTGGTTCTGTACTTAAAATGTGACTGTTTTTGTGACTGTTTGAATTAGTCACATTTTCTGCATTTTTGGTTTTTATCATTTCACCCTCTCCTGATAATAACCAGTCAACATTAAAATCATGATAATTATCAATGATTAATCGTAATTTATCCACTCCTAAACTACTCCCGCTGTCTAAAAAACCTACAGAAAGCCCGGTTTTTATATAAAACTTATTCTTGCTTATCCCCTTATATTCAAGGTATTGAAGTATTTTTTCTTTATCGGTCATGATTTTTATCTTGATAATTGTTGGAGTAATGATAATTATCTTTATATTTGTTCTTGTAATATTTAACAAAGAAAGTCAAAAAACATGAGTACAGAAAAAAAATTTACGGACGCCTACTATCACGGCACTGCGACAATAGTTGCAGAAAAAACAAACGTAACCCCAAAGTATGTAAGTGATGTTCTTGCGGGTAAGTATGACGGTCAAGGATTTACAAAGAAAAGAATTGCGACGGTAAAGAAAATTAAAGCAGCCGCCGAAAATTTTAAAAGACCAATAGCATCATGAGAAAAATGATAAAAAGGATTCTCGCACCACTGGTACGAGAAATCATAGAGGAACAGAAGGACAAAACCCCGGTAGCGGTCTTGGTTACTGCTCAAATTCTGAAAAGTCTGGAAGCTTGTAATCAGCTATAACATCATTGTAATGTTTGTTGAACTCTTCCTGTAATTCGGGGGTGTTAATAACCATCTTTTTTAGAGCCATTACAATTGCTCCCATCCTTAACTGAAGCTGCATATCCTTAGGCAACTTTTCTAAATTATCCATACCACTACTTATTAAGATTAGACACCCCAAATGTAGTGATTTTCCCGGATGGCATACTGAGCGGTTCGAGTCCGCTCCGGGAACAAATAAAATGACTTACCAACACAAATGAACTTTAAGCAAAACGACATTCTAATAAGAAAAACCTCAGACGGCCAAACTACATGGCTGAATGAGCGTTTAGTCGTTGAAGTTTGCGGTATTTCTAATGATTACTGTCGTAAAATTAGAAAGGACTATAAAAAGTCTGTCCAAAACTGCTATCAAAGGTTTAATATTTTACCCGCATCCGGTAAGGCTTGGCGTTGGGCAAAAATTAACGGGCAGTTCTATTATGATCTTGATTTTATCCCGAACCAAAAACCTAAATACTATCGTGATCTATTTGGTGATAAAAGCGACCTTATAGAAAGCTTTACTACTTACCAAGCAAATCAGGACAGCAATATTATTGAAAGCCAATTTAACGGCTATATAAAAGCCAATGAAAAGGACTTTTTACATTGCTACCTAGATTGTACTAAAGAACAACAAAAGGCACTGGCTAAAGCTTGCGCCGTTTTGGAATTTAGTGTTAAGTACATTCAGGAAAACGAGTTCAGGACAAACAACGAGGGTTATAAGATACTTGCCGACCTGATCGAAAAGAACGAACTGCGTTACCTGCCTAAAAATTACAGAATTTTAAAGGAGAAAGTAACCGAAATTATAGACAATGGCCAAGCCATTGCCGATGTTATACAATTGCCACGCGCCGGCAATACTAACGCTGTTGAATACAACGACCCGGAAGTATGGAACTGGGCAATGCAATTGACCGCAATGGGTCAGAACTATTCTAACGACTGGAAAACCCGAAAAATACAGGATATGTGCGCTATGACAGGTAAAAAAGTACCGTCACGCCGTTGGTTCGGGCAAAACATATACGAACAACACAATACCAAGTTTTTAACGGCTTCACAGCGATTTGGCAAGGGAACGACTAAAGCATCGATATATGACGGCTATATACCGTTTGATAACGCCCTGTTTGCGGGTGACTGCTGGCAGGTTGATGCGACCCGTGTGAATATTATCTCCCACAAAACCAATGAGGGTGATAAAAAGTTCTTATACATCATAGCTGTTAGGGATGTTCATAGTGGTGATATACTTGGTCAAAGCTTTGACTATAGTGAAAACCGTTGGAGCGTAATAAACGCGGTTAAAATGGCTGTTCAGTCTGCCGGGTATATTCCTTACGAGATCGTATTTGACCGTTTCCCCGGACATAATACTGATGAGGCTAAAAGGCTTATGGCATCACTTAAACAGCTTGGCGTAAAAGTAACTATTGCACACGACGCCAATGCTAAGGCATCATTAGAGCGTTGGTTCGGGACTTTACAGTCAGTATTTATGGCCGACAGTCAGTACTATTATGGTGAGGGTATCAAATCGAGACGATTACATGCTCACAGAAGCCCGGAATACATAGCACAACTAACTAAGGAAAGCGATAAGGCTAAATTTGATCTTGTGGAGGCTTACGGTGAGTCTGAGAGTATTGTTAACGCTTACAGAACTACAGCATACTCTTACTACTCAAGAAAAAACAAGCACATTAATAAGTCTCCAAAAATGCTACATGACGAGTCCGACAAACCGCATGTACAATGGTTAGAAAATCACCAAATCTCAATGATTTTCGGACTTAAGAAAAAGATCAAAATACGTAACGGCTTAATCAAAACCGAGATACAAAACATTGAATTTATCTATCAGGTAAATGACTACCAAATATTAAGCAACGAACCTGAGGTTATAATCAGTTACGACATGGAAGATTTAACTTTTGTCTACCTGTTCAAACCTAAAGGCGATTACCTCATACATCTTGGAGAAGCTGAACAATTTAACCGTATTCAAAAATATGGCCCACAAGCTGAGTTTAACCGCGTAAACACTGAGAAAATAAGGCTTGCAGAAATTGAGAGACTTAGACAGGAAGAGCTAGAAGAGAAAAAAGGGTATAACAATGATGTTGCCCTAATGTTAGGCCGCTTTACGAATAAGTATGAGGCTGAAAATGCCGAGACCGTACACCTTTTAAATTCCATTAAAAATACTGAAAATACACCTATAAAAAAAGCTGTTGGTAGTGGTTACAACACAGCCAACAGCCAAGAAATAGATATTAATTCTCTAACAAAAAATCAATACTAACTTTTAAATCCTTTTCCAATGACGAATGTACAAAAAAACGAGATCGTTACCGCTATACAGCGCGAAATTAAAGCCTTAGGCAGTGCTAATAAAGTATCTGTTAAGTGTGAGATTTCCAATGCTACCATTAGCAACATGGTTAATGAAAATTGGGACTTGATCAAGATTGAAATGTGGTTAAAGGTTGCCGGGAAACTTGGCGTACAGTTCTCAGGCTGGCAGATCGCCGAGACTACCAATTTTAAAATGATGAATCATGTACTAACCGATGCTAAAAACGCAAGTTTGTTTATTCCGGTATCTGAAAAAGCCGGGGCGGGTAAAACTGCCGCTATCGAGGTGTTTACACAGGCTAACAGTGACTCGGTTTACAGGATTAGAGCAAACGAGTGGGCAAAACGTGAGTTTCTTACTGCCTTAGCCCTTAGCCTTGGTATTGAGATACCTAAAGGGGTTATTTCTGTATATCAGCTAGGCAACAAGATCATTGAATTTTTTAAAGAAAGAGCGTTCCAAAAACCGCTATTGATCATTGATGAGGCCGATAAGCTTAAAGCTCCTGCTTTACGTTGGCTGATCGCCTTTTTTAATGAGTTAGAGGACATTGTAGGCGTAGTGATCTCAGGTACAGAAAACCTAGAAAAAGAGATCGTAAAAGGCGTAAAAATGCAAGCCAAAGGATATGACGAGATCGCAAGCCGTTTCGGTAGAAATTTCGTTCACCTGATCGGTTCTACAATGAAAGATGTTGAGTTGATCTGCCAAGCTAACGGCATTGATAACAAAGATACCATCACAAAAATATTTAATGAGTGCAACCCTGTTCCAATGATCGTAAACAAACAATCCTTTAAGGTTGTTAAGGACATGAGACGGGTTAAACGAGTAATAAAAAGAGAATTATTAACCAAAGCCGCATAATTATGATCACAGTAAATTTTGAATACAACCCGCAAAAAATGCACCTGATCTTAACTACCCCAAAAGGGAAGCCAGTTATAAGTGTTACAGGACAGATTGCAAAAGTAATGTACGACCGCATTAACCAAAAAAACAAAAAACCTGCCGACATGACTAAGAAACAGCTAGAGACCAAAGTTAATGATCTTAACGAATGGCTTATGAACCCTGTAAACTGTAAAGGAAAAGTTTACAGCGAAAGAGAACACAACCGCAATTACTATGTAAGCAAGCTCATAGAGCTAGAAGAAAGTAAACTAAAAACTATCCGGGTATGACCAAAAAAGCAACAAACAGGCGGTACAAATTACACCAACGCATAAAAGGTAAATACCGCTACGAATCACAAAAAAAAACGGTTTACATCCCACACGATGACGACCAAGCCGACAAAGATGTCAACGAATTAAAAGTAAAATTTCACTACAACATACAATTAGAGATAACATGAATACAACAAACGAAATCACAGTAAAAGACGCTCAGGAAGTAGGTGCAGGAATGGTTTTTTTAGGCAATATGACGGCTGAGCAAAAGAAAGAAGCCCTAAAACAGCTACAGGCGGAAGAAAAGGCAGAAAAGGAAAAGAAAAAAGCCGATAAACAGGCTTATAAAGATATGCAAAACGAATTTCTCGCAAAGCATATTGACGGCCTAGTAGACAGGCAGAACAGTATGGAAACTCTTGTAGCAAACATTTTTAAAGACTACGCACCCATACTGGCATTAAAGGCAAATGTTTTTGGTGAAGATATACACGATCAGGAAAGCCACACCTATACAAACCCTGACGGTTTAAGCAGTATCAGTATAGGCCATAACATAACAATCAGTTTTGATGGTACAGAGGGTGCGGGAATAGCTAAGATTAAAAGCTTCCTTTTTTCACTCCAAAGTGATGATGAAGTAGCCG
The DNA here is from genome assembly GCF_004028155.1 of Flavobacterium cerinum. GTDB lineage: Bacteria > Bacteroidota > Bacteroidia > Flavobacteriales > Flavobacteriaceae > Flavobacterium > Flavobacterium cerinum. Next base: position 15,353 of record NZ_SBII01000016.1, read on the forward strand.
TAAAACTTCATAAAGCTGTAACCGTTTTATTAAGGCCAAACAGAAAAACCGGAATGCTGAACCCCGCAAGTATCATACAGTTAAACCAAATGCGTGACGAGTTTCAAAGCAATGCTTTTAATGAAGGTCTCGACATTATAATAGAAGCGCAAAACAGGGTTAAAGGGAGTATGTATGTTAGCGGATGGAAGCATGTGGAGATAGAACCCGGAAGAACTAAAAAAATAGAGTTCAGATTTACAATTTAAGTATGAGTCAGTTAGCTGAACACCTTTGGCAACAAAAACAGGATGCAAAAGAAGCTTTGCGCAAAGCCAAAGAACAGGAAGCCCAAAAGCTCCAATCGGGCGCAAAGCTTAAAAGAGTGAATACAAAAACCTTTAAAATAGCCTAATAAGGCAAAAGACAGGAGAAACGATTAGGCGTTGTTCCGGGTTCGATTCCCGCTCCTGAAACGAATTTAAAAAGTACAGATCATGGCAACACAGGCAAAATTAATGACCCTTTTCACTAAATATGGCATTGACGAAAAGCAACGCCATGAACTTATTTACGCATGGACATCGGGCAGAACCGAAAGCACTAAGGATTTACACGGTTTAGAAATTGACGATCTATGCGAAAAACTAGAGGCTGATTTTAGGTATAGAACAAACATAGATGCTTACACCGAGCTTGAGAAAAAAAGCAAAAGAAGTATTGTCCTGACCATTGCGCAAAGAACCGCAATACATGATCCGGCAAACTGGAAAAAGTTTAACGACTTCATGTTAAATAGCAGTATTCATAAAAAACGGCTGAACGACTACGAGCTAAACGAATTAGACGAGCTTATAAAGCAGTTTAGAGGTTTAGAAAGGAACTACAACAAATCATCAAATAAAGCCGGGACAAAGGCTTATTTCCACTCAAAAGGCTTGCCTAACGTAAATCCGAACTGATGGCTTACAACAAAAAGAACTTATACAAAAAAATCATCGAAATACAGGAGCTTACAAAGTCCTGTCAGTCGCTAGGTATGACCAATGTACACATTTTCAATGAGTACATATCTAATCATTACCATATCTCTAAAAGGACTTTTGATGAGTACCTGGGCATACCTGCCGAAAGAGAGTTAAAAAAGCTTGTGGATGCCGAGAACTCCCAAACCAAGCTATTTGCAGACGAATAATAAAAACAAGTATATGAGACCCGAAAACGTGTTTACAGAACCATTCTTTAAGGATGAGAATTTTATGCTTGAGGTTGTCAATAACATGAATATTGATTACACAAGATTTGGCCATGATGTAGAGTTGCAAAACAACGGTTTACCTCTCGTTTTTGCAATAAACTACGAAGAGAACGAGGTGCTTTTATCCCAACTTATAAAAGATTTAAACGCCTATGACAAGTACTATAGAAATATATTCTATAGTGAAGCTTACGACATCGAAAAACAGACTTTATGCCTTTGCGGGCTGTTCTTCTGTTTTACAGAAATCCACGAAAGACAGGCATTTTACCACTCAGGAGACATGCAATTTTACAGTTACCCGCCTAATGGAGGGTATTAATGCTCAGGAGGTGTGTTTGCATGTAAATACACACCTCTTAACCCTTGATGTTTTAATGGCTTTTGAGACAACAGTAACCGCCTGTTTGGATTGCGGTAAACACTTAGACGAACCAAAAACAGAATTTCGATGAAAATCAATATTAAACTTAGTTCTTACGATTTAGATTTTTTGTTTGAGCTTTTCGCTTTTATGCCGCAAGTAACCTTAATAGGGAAAGATATGTCATACAGAAGCAATTTTTACATATTGAATGATCTATCTGCTAAGCTCCTGAAAAAGTCAATAGATAAAAGGCGTTCGACAGGTAAATTCAATGTTAGTTTAAAATATTACGAAGCTTATGCGCTATATCTTTTTATAGGTGTTTCGTTAGATTATACAAAAGACGAACAACGTAGGGTAACACGTGAAATATTAAGTCAATTAGACCAAAAACTAACATAATGAGCATAGGAAAAACATATACAGTTACAGGTACATCGTTTACCGGGTCATTGGTTTTTAACTATGATTTAAACGGTGTTTTAACAGGTTTTGACCTTGACGGAGAGTTAACCCCTCAACAAATAGGATGGCTATATAGTGGCCGCTTTCCATTTACTGAGGTGGGTATGAAAATGTTTGTAGCAATTACAAATTTTACTGTTCACGGCGGTGAGCTTGATTTGAGCTTTGAAAACTTTTGGAACATGTATGGCTACAAGATCGGTAAAAAGGTAATGGCTGAAAACATATGGAAACGTATGTCAAGAGCCGACAAGATCAAAGCATTAACGGCTATAAAACCGTATAACGCACACTTGGCAAGGCACGTAAGAAAAGACAAAGCCCATGCCTCGACCTACTTAAACCAAAGAATGTACGAAAATGATTTTAACAAGTTTTAAAACAGCTTTAAAACCATGCAGCAAGACATATCATTTATAACCTGTATTAAGATTTTGCTTTGTTTGGCCGGAGCTATTGCATGCGCCCTGATCTATGCCCGGATGAAAGCAAATGACGATAACGATTTAACTTATTAACCCCTTTAAATATGAATAAAACAGAAGTAGAACGCGATGACCTTTTTACTGATGCCGCTAGGCTGATTGTATCACAGCAAAAAGCATCATCGGCCATGTTGCAGTTAAAATTAAAATTAGGCTACATGCGCGCAAACAGGATAATGAACCAATTAAAAGAAGCTAAAATAATTAGCGGTTCTAACGATATGAATTGGAAAGTTAGTATTCTTTCGCCTGTCGATCTTGAAACACATTTAAACACTTTATAAAAACCATTTAAAACCCTTTTAACAATGAAGAAAATTTATGTAGCTAGTAGTTGGAGAAACGTGTACCAACAAATTGTAGTAAAACTTTTAAGATCACACGGGCATGAAGTTTACGACTTTATGAACCCGCCAAGCCGTAGCGGTTTTGCTTGGAGTTCTATTGACCCGAATTGGGAGAACTGGACTACAGAAGAGTACAAAGCGGCCTTAGAGCATCCGTTGGCCATTGCCGGGTTTGATTCCGATTTTGACGCGATGAAATGGGCTGATACCTGCGTAATGGTTCTGCCATGTGGTAGGAGTGCAAACACAGAAGCCGGATGGATGAAAGGAGCGGGTAAAGAGGTGTTTGTTTTTCAACCGTCTGAACAAGAGCCGGAACTTATGTATAAAATTTACGACGGCATATTATCAAGCTATGACGAATTAGCACAACAGTTTCGCCAAACATCAGAAGTTTAAACAGATCAATAAACAGAAGTATAAAGAGACGGTTTGAACCGTCTCTTTTTTTTATTACATTTGGCCACTTGATTAAACCTTTGCAAATGAGTGTTATTGTTGATTATTGTGAGGCATGTGGTAGTGAGACGGTTGCCGCTTACCAATCCGCAATTAATAATGTTCCCTGTTGGAAATCTGATTGTACAACCTGCAATACTACTGTTGTTATTGCCACAAAACCCAACCTAAAACATGCTTAGAATTTTTACTTTATTGTTTCTTATGGCCATTGCCCCGGCGACTGCTCAGGGCGTTACTGGCGACATGATCAAAGACATTGTTTTTAAGACAGAAAAGGAACTAACCGCCAAATATGGTAAACCTGAGAAAGAAATAAGTAAGCCGGGCGATGTATTAGCTTTTGGTAGTTATTCACTGACATGGGTAAAAGACAAAAAGCAAATAACTGTTTTTTATGAAGATGATACTTTTAAAAAGGTTGAAAGCATAGCTCTCTATGCCTATGTTTTTAATAAAGACACTTTTTACAAAAGCTTCGGTTGGGATAAACCTGTATTAAATGAAGATACTAAAGAGATAAAAGTATCAGGACTCAATGGGTTTAAGGCATACTATGTAAAGAGGGATAAAATGTTTATGATCTCTTTGCTAAGGCAAAACCCTAATATCAAAACCTTTGGTAAGAAGAAATAGTAAAGCCCTCGTTTGAGGGCTTTTTTTATAGGTCTATATTAAATTCCGGTAGTTCCTTTTCCTTTATAGTTCCGGTGGTGCTTACCTCTTCCAAGTCGACAAAGTTATAATTGCCGTCTGCTCTTTTAACCCTGCCCATATAACTGCATTCAAAGTTAAGTATATGCACATGTACAGGTGTTTCGTCCTGTACCGTGTTTTCAGACACCAGTGTGAGCTTTCCGGTGTTTAAGCTTTCCATTTGATAAACAAGATCGTAAACAACGTCCTGCCAGTCAAAAAATTGTAATGCCTTTTCCCGGTCTGCACTCTTGTTGTCGGTCTCGTAGAACTGCTCCCAAACACAATGCAGGTTAATAGTTGCCGAGTTGGTTTGATGGTTTAGGCTGTATTCAATCAGGACGGCGGGTAAAATTAACTGTTCAAATTCGGTTTGGTAGAGGTATTGCCCCCGGTACAGATCGACCATTCTAACCCCCGGCACAAATTTTTCGGTAAACTTCTCTAATGCCTGTTCAGACTGTAATGTGCTGATTATTTTGGTGTAAAACTCTTTCATTTTAAAACTATTTTAAAGCTTCTTTAATATCATTTTCTAACATTCTTTCAATTCGCCTCAACAGTACGGCCGACTCACCAATGAACTGACGTTTTTTAAACGTGCGTTCCATTTTTCGCGAGTGGGATGCTACTGTTACCCGGCGTGCGGTTCTGCCACGGGTCACGGTTCTTTCGTGCTGTCTTACCGTAACCGTTTTATTGATTACTAAGCCGTCGTTATGTGCTTGGGCGTACTCAACATCTGTCCCGATAAGAAAGTAAGTTCGCCCTATCCTTATTTTTCTGATCGATCGTTTTAAACGGCCTGTCCTCACCATAAGCGAACCCCGGTCTTTACGCTTCCGGGGTTCCCACTTTTCGCGGGTTCGGTCTACCCAGTTCTTTTGTACAAAACGCTCTTTACTAAAGTTAACCGCTACTATTGCCGCCTTTGGTATAAAAGACTCCTGAACCCGTTGAAGTTTTTTAAGCTTCTCAAAAATACTGCTACTCATGGCTTAACTCAACACTACGTAAAACCCTCATCATTGCCTCGCTAAACCACTGTTCAATCTCCTGAGGGGTCTTACTGCTCAGTGTGGTTTGTGAGGTGTTTATACCGCCTTTGTTCAGGGCATCAATGTTTATAACAATACTCCTTGGTTGTGAAGCTCTCTCAGATACATTGCCGATCTGTTCCCCAGTTACTTTATCAGTCTTGCCGCCCTTATCGTCGCTTATTAACTTCCTGCCTGCAAGATTACCAATTATACTTTTGTTTTTATCCCGCATTTTAAGTAGGTCACTGTCGGTATATCCGCCTGTAAAATCTCTTACTGTTGCTGAAAGAGCGTCCCTATACTTTTTAATGTTTTTTTGTACTTCAGGGTAGGATTGATTAGGGTTGTTTAATTCATTTTGTAACTTTCCAGTCAGATCGTTTATTTTTAGAGTGTACTTATCATTTGGATTCTTCATTGTACCTCTAAGGTTCATAATTGCCTTGTCGATTTCCTCTAATCTTGCTTCGGCAGAACTTTTTAACTCATCCCCCTGTTTTTTTGTAAGTCCACCTAATAAAGATTTATTATAATCAAGATTTGTACCGCCTACAAGCTCCTTTCTTTTGTCATTAAGTACCTTTTCTTTTTCAAGGAACTTTTTAAAACTTTCGCTTTCTCCTTTAAGATCGCCAATACTCAAGGCTAGTGTAGCGATTAACGAAGCAATAAGCCCGATCATGTTACTTTTAAAAGCGGCGTTAAATGCTTTCATTGAGGTAGTGGCCGCCCTGATGCCGTTGGTTAACCCGCCGCCAAAGGCTAAGGCGATCTTACCCACCGATGAGGCAACGAGCATGTTTGTAACCTTAAACACTGTAAAGGCTATAATGGCCTTTTTAAGCACGATCAGGATTAAGTCTATGTTCTTATAAACCTTGTTTAACATCTTCTCGAAAAACTCAAGCCCACGCGCTACAGATGGTAATATCTTTTCGCCTAACGTTATAAGAACCGTGTTGAACTTGTTTTTTACAATGCCGCTCAATACTGTAAAGTCGCCCTTAGCGTTGGCCAGTGCCTTATCTAAATCAAAACTTGAGCTATCGTACGATTCCATCATAGTAATAAAATCGTCTGCCCCGGTCTTGATCTTAGTAAACAAGGCACGTAAGCCCTCGTTACCTCCAATTTTATTGATAAGCTCGTCGATCTTTTGCGAACTCATGCCCTTAAATCTCTTGTCTACCTGTACGATGATCGACTCAAGGCTTTTCATATTGCCCTTAGTATCATACATGGCAATCCCTATCGATTTTAAACCCTCAACGGTACTCTTTTGCGTAAGACCGTCAAAAGCTCCCTTTGTCATAGTGGCCGCTATTTGGCTGTTTTTGGCAATGGTGGTAAACCCTGCAAATATCTTATTTGCCGTATCTATGTTTTGCCCGGCACTTGCGGCCGCTCCTGCAAATTCGGTCTGAACCTGTGTAAACTCCTTAAGGGTGGTTAATCCGATCTGATCGACCTTAGAGAACCCGGTAAGGATGTTTTGAACGTCGGAAGCCTCAAGGCCAAAAGCTTTGATTGCCTTAGAAACGCTGTCCATAGTGTCCTCTAATCCTGCCCCGGTTGCGGTGCTGAACTTGGCAACGTCACCAAATATCTTTGCGGCATCTTTGCCGTACACGTCTAACGCCGATTGCATCGCATAGAGCGAGTCGGACGTTGTGACGGCATTCTGCCCGGTGGCAAAGGCAGTATCTAAAATGAGGGTTTTGTAATCCCGTAATGACTCCTGCGATTTGTCGAGGTTCAGGTTTCGGATGTTCAGGAATGAGGCATCAAACTTTTTAGCCTCGTTAACCCCGGTTGCGAGCAGTCCCATAACGGCGACCAGTCCCGATGCCATTAGTACATAAGGGTTGCCAAGCATTTCCATAGCCTGCCCAAATATTGGTACTTGCGAGGTCATTGCCTTAAAGCCCCTTACGGTTGAGTCGCTTAATCCCCTAAGTTTGCTTTTCATGCTGTCGGCCGCTTTTCCCAGCTTTTCCTGTGCTTCCCGGAGCTTGTTGTTAAAGAGCTTATTTTTAAGCTCCATCAATAATTCTAATTTGCTTTGCGCCATGTATTTATAATTTTATATATTTGCTGTAGTAAAAGCTTTAAATCACACTGATTAATAGCGGGGTCAATGATTGACAACCTCGTGAATATCCCTCAGGGCAGTTGATTTAAAGCTTTTTTTTATGGATTAAAACCCCGCTCCTGATTACTCCCTCATCGACTTTCATTTTAAACCACGTACCAACCTCATTATGTTGCTTGCCCACATTAACCGGGACAGCTAGTACAAAATCCTCAAAGAAGCTCAGGTAAAAAGTTTGTTTCGTTTTAGGTTTTAACCAAACCTCGTCAGGCGATAACAGGGCATTTTTTACAAGTGGGAAGATCTTGTGCCTATCTTCCCCAGGCGCAACATATTTGCCTTGTGTATGGGTGTTAAAATTCTTTTTGGTCATTACCATTTTCCTTTTTAAATAGTCTTCAAATGCCATTAAACCCGGTGCGCTTTCCTTAAACAGTTCTTTTGCGTTCTCAGGGGTTATAGTGTTATCAATTGGAGCTTTGCTCAATGATTTCATTTGTTTGTATGGCTCAAGGTCATAGGCTTTGTCAAAGGTCATTTTCTCAATTGTTTTGCCCTCTTCTTTAGCGTACATCTGAGCTTTGGTAAATACCTCTTTAAGATCGCCCCGGTTAAGGTCGAATTTTGAACCGTCGAACTTTTCGCCCAATGCCTTTTTAGCATCCTTGCCGCTTGTTATCCTGCCGTCTGTCTTGCCGATGTACTGTACCATTTCACAACGGCAGTTATAGCTATTAGGTGGCCATAGCTTCATAGCCTCCTTGTCGTCCAATGAGAATATTTTACCGTTTAGCGAGGCGTGTTCCGGGCGTACCCTGTTATCTCCTGCCGTTTGGTATTGTACGAATGAGGTTATATTATCCTTTTCGGCCATAAACCTGAGGTAAGCCGCCGAGGTCTGCCCGGTTGCTACCGATAAATTGTATTCGGTTTCGAGCCACGTTGTGTTAAAATTGTCGGTCTGTTTAAGAGCCTCCTGTTTGAACTCGGCAAACGATCGTATTTGCGCTTTGTCTTTATTGATCAACAGATCAGACAAAGTGGCTAACCTTGCCTCGGTCTTGCTTTCGGCAAACTCAAAAAGGTTATACTCCATCATGCTCAGGGCTAAATGGTCGGGCGCGTTCCATGCGGCTTTTATCCTTTGTTTGCCCCAACCGTCCTGTAACCCTTTCAGGAACTCCAAACCCTCGTTTGCTATTAATTGCGCCTCGGTGCTAAGGGTGTCTTTGTTGTCCCAAACCTCCTGTATTAGTTTGTCGTGGTAGTCTTTGAGCCTGTTTTCAAAGCCTTTTGATACTGCTACCACGCCCTCGCAACAGGCATCCGGGTAATGTGGTAGGTTAAGCTTTCCCGATATACTCTCATATTTTGCTACGGGTTCAATTGAGACTTTTTTTTTACCAACTAACGGGATACTGAACGTTTTAGAAATCCAATCGATTTCAGGCTCATAACCGGATTCAATAATACCTTTAACAATTGGCCAAAACTTGTCAAGCTCTAAACTGTGGCTTTGGTCAAATTCGAGAGTGTCGGTCTCTTTAAAGAAGCCGTAACCCTGAGCGATCAGTAAAGGCAAAAGCTGATCAGTTACTAAGAATTTTATAAACCTCTTATCGGCCTCCGCTATTTTGTCATCAAGGTTACGTTCGTGTACCTCGCTTTGGCTTTTTGATGAACCGTTTTCGGTGATCATATTGCCCCCAACAATGGCTGTTGATATTTCGGTTTTGTTCATTTTAATGAACTCGTTATACACTTGATAAGCGTCGGTTCTGTTGGCTTCTTTAAATTCTATAGTTGTGCCAACCGGGAAAACGGCGGTTGAAGCTTCGCCAAGCTGTTGTAACATATAGTCAACCTTGTCAATTACTTTGGGGTCGGTTGAGTTGGTAGTAGCCGTAATAAGCGGAAGCCCGAATTTTTCGCAAAACTCAGCCCACGACTGTGAAACGTTACGTTTCCAGATCAGGTTTGGTATAATGTCATTTATTAAACCAAATTCGGTCTCATCGTCTTTTACTTCAATAAGCCAGTTATCATAATAAGGGTCGTTATAATCTATGTAATCGTCTTTTGTTACATCCGGATAAATTGCCTGCATGTCCGGCACAACGTTACGGCGTGGGATCATTTGAAACTTTGCTCTTTTAGCGTCAAAGCTTAAGAACTCCAAAAGAGTCGGTCCGAAAATTATTGCATCCAATGACTTAGAAAGAAAGCTATAAAACCAAGCATTGTTTAAAAACTTAGTTGCTTCATCATTGGTCTGTCCGTCTTCTGAGTTAACTGTAAATTTTGTATTTAACGTTGCGTATTTACGCAACCTCACCTGAGCCTTAAAATGGCCGTCTTTCTTGAGGTCATTAAAAACATCCTGCAATTGGTAATACCTGGGCTTTTCCGGATGCATCGCAAGGGCTTCACCAGAACGCCACTTGTCAATGTCTTTGCGTGATCTGTCAGTATATTGTTTAACGATCTGATCGATGATTTTTTTGTCATTGTCGTTTACCCGATCGCGTGCGCTGCTCGTGCTTGCTACTTTGTTGTTTACATTCGCTGTGTTGCGCGATATGTTGAACCCGAATATATTCATGTGTTTTTATGTTATAAGTTCGTTACGTTTGAGTTTTAAAGGTGTTTTAACGGTATTTGTTTACCAACGTTGGTTTGTACTTGGGTATTTGCTCGATATTTTTATGTTTAGCATGGTTTCGCCTCCCTCATCTTCATAAGGTGGCAGATCAGAAACGAATGTCCCGGATGCCACTCCTTTGAGCCAGTCCAAAGCATCCTGATAGCGTTCACTCCTATGTTTGGGTATCAGGTTGGGGGCTGTTGATGAATACAGGTGATACAGGGCTAAGTCGATCGAAAGCATTACTATATAGGCATCCCTGTTGTCTACTGCATCCGGGTCGGTTGGGTCATAGCTCACAAAAACCTTATCTATAGGGTGCTTACCCGCTACGTACTTTTTGATCTGTGATACGGCCATGTTTTCGGCTGTAAAGAGCTTGGTGTCGGTGTAGTTGCTCGTAAGAGCGGCTTTTATTTCATTCCTGATCAAAGCCGTATAATCGGTATCGTTTAGAAATCTCATTTTAGTATCGGTTTTTCTTTTTGTCTAATATTTCACGTCTTGAACTGGTGCGTGTATCGAATTTGTTTATAAAAGATATTTCGTTCACTTCTTTGATTGCACTTTGGAGTGCATCCGGCGCATCGTCATTTGCCCCGCTTCCTTTTTCAAATGCTAGTAACTGATCTTCTAAGTTTTGAAAGTCTGTAGAACCTTTATATTTCTCATTAAACCAAACATTCCCTCTTTCAAAAAATCCGCTCATTCCCTCAATCCTGTCATATTTTCCTTCTTTACTTTTCTTATCTGAGGTTACAGGTATGTACCATCCGCGATCGTCCCCCTCGGTATCAAAATCATTGACAAATTCGTCCTGAGCGAATAGCCCCTCAATCTTATATTTCACATTGTAATTAAGGAGCTTATTGTCGAACACATAATCGTACAGCCATTTTGCTACATTGGTTCGTGAGGTTTGTCTAACGTATGCAGCCAATACATGAAATTCACGCCCAATTTTACCAACAAGTATCATGGCCTTATAATCTCCTGCATCTTTATAGGACAAGTCACCATAAAAACAAAGGCCATCGTATTGATCAAAGCGTAATCTTTGCCTCCATTGTATTTGCTCAGGTTTAAAGATTACCCCGTCTTGTACGTGGGTGTGTTGGTATTCCCTCATAAATGACCTGTAAGGGGTCTCGTCATATTTTACCCTCCAATATTCGGCGTTTGTTTTTTCAGGCCAATTGGGTTCAAATGTGGACAAGTCTTTTACGGCTTTGGCTGTAACTATAAAATGACGGCTTTTACGCCCTGCAGCTTTTGCTTTTTCATTAATGAGCTTGAATTGTTTTTTAAGTTGGTTTATTACCGTATTAGGATGGAAGTTATTATTTGCAACCACAAAACGCTGTCTTTCGCCACCCTCGTCAAATGTTCCCCTTATGTCTTCCCAAATTGTATCGCAAGCCTCACGGCTAAGCTTATCATTTTTGCAACGTTTCTTTGTATCAACATCGTCAATGAGAATATAGTCCGGCCTGTTTTCTTCCTCACTTTCACCCCTTGCAGATTGCTCAATACTCAAGGCTTTAAACTTTACCCCGTCAATAGTAGTAAAGTCGCCGCCTGTCCAGTCTCCATAATTGTAGCGTTTACCATAATCATTTATTAACCTTTGGTTATGTTGTAGCTGAGATTGTAGTTTGCTTATAAGTTTTTTGGCCTTTGGGTCTGTCTGGCCAATAAGCAACATATAAAAGAGGTCTTTCGTAAAGTATAAAAACAAAGGAATACCCATTCCTAGATGTACAGATTTTGCACCCGAACGGAATATCTCAGCCAATAGACTAATGATTTTAAATTTTATCAGAAGTCTTGCCATTTCCTTTTGATACCATGAACAAGGGCTTTTGGCGTAATTTGGAAAATAGAACTCAAACCATTTAATATAGTTTTTTGCTAACTCCTCAATACGTTTGGTTTTCTCGCTTGGCTTTTCGTTTATGTTAACAGTAGTTGCTTTGCGTATACGCCTGCAATGTTCCTCATACTGCTTAATTAACCTTTCCCACTTTTTATCCATTATCCCTCCTGATTAATTCTATATATTAAAAATCGTTTATGATATTCTGTAAACAGCACCGCCGTTTTAGGGTCTTGTTCAGCCATCCAGTTGTCAAACTCTTTAAAAACAGACAGTATAATCTGAACCGATACTTTGCCGGAAACGGTCTCTAAAACTTTTGAGATTTTTGCAAGAGCATCGGCGTCGACGTTTGGTTTTTCACCCTCGGCAACGAGCTTAAGCTCTTTAAGTAAAATTTCCTTAATGACGTGAGGTGCGCTTATCACTTCCGCACGGCGCGCATCCCAATCCTTTTCCCCGGTTCTGCCTTTTCTCCACTTGCTAAGGGTCTGCTCAGAAATATCTATTTGCGTAGATATTTCTTTACAACTCATACCATCATTGACAAACAACCTTTCGGCGATGGCTCTTTTTTTCTCGTTCGATAATACACTCATAATTACGCGCGGTTTTGGAGCAAAGCTCCAAAACAAAACCCTCATAAAATCAAATGTTTGCAACGGTTTCAACAAAGTTCGCAACGGTTTCTGAGTTGTTTTCGGGCGTGCTTTTTTCGCCCGATGTTTGCCAAAGAATAACACGAAGTAGCAATTATGATAATCAAAATCAAGGATAACCAACTGTTTTTATACGGCACAATCTGGGAGGGTGACGGCACTTATTTTTTACAGTGTTTTTCGTCCATTGACGGGAATTTCCCGGTTATAGACGTACACTGGCATTGTAACGGCGGTTCTGTGTTTGACGGCAACCTGATGTATAATGCTATTCTAAATGCAAAATCTATTTGCGACGCTTATGTAGATGGTATCGCGGCCTCAATGGCGGCAGTCCTGCTAATGGCTTTCCGTAAGGTGTACATGGTTGAAAATGGCTTCTTAATGATACATGCGCCGTCCGGCTATACACGTGGTGACGCTTCACAACACGAGGCCAGTGCCAAGCTGTTACGATCAATAGAAAAGAACTTCAGTAAAAAACTGATCAACAGGACAGGTAAAACCGAGGCTGATGTAAAAAAATGGCTTGTTGGTGATAATTGGTTTGACGCTGAGCAAGCATTAGAAGCTAAGCTAATTGACGAGATAGTAGACCCTGTTATAAAAACTCAGCAATTAGAAGACCCTACAAGTAACCTTGATAACACTTTTGGCTCGTTTGCGGCCTTAATGGTTGCAGTGGAGGATAAAGATTTAAACGATAATAAAAACCCTTTAGAAATGAAAAATGAAATCATTGCAAAATTCGGTTTGGCGGGTGTAAATGCCCAGTCATCCGATACGGCGGTCATTCAGGCACTTGAAGACCACTTTAAAAACTCAACTAGCACGTTACAAACTTCACTAGAAGCCAAAACCGCACAGGTTACTAGCTTGGAAACGGCTATAACCTCACAACGTGAGGCTAAGATCAAAGCCATTTTAGATGTTGCCGAAAGCGAAAAAAAGATCACAGCCGTACAAAGAGCCACTTATGAGAATATTGGCAAAACATCGGGTATTGACGCTTTAGAAACGGTAATATCAGGTTTAGGAATTAGAACACCAATTAACTCTGTTCTCAAAAAAGGCGGCACTACAACAGGCGTTACAGCCCGTGAGGGTTGGGATTGGGACAAATACCAAAAAGAAGCACCCCGCGAGATTGAAGCTATGGCATCGAAAGACCCGGAAGCGTTTGCGGCTTTGTACGAGGCAAAATTTAACCAACCTTTTAACACTTAATAGAAATGGCATTAAATCAACAGATTTGGACACAGGTGGCAGTGGAACAGTTCCGTGCTACTGAAGATGCGAGTTTCTTAAATGAAATTCCCGATGAGTCACAGCTTGTCGTTGCGACCCGGAACGAAAACGAGGTGATACACCTTAACGACATTGGGGCTGATCCGGAAGTATTGATTAATAATACTACCTACGATTTGCCTGTAGCAGACCAAACCGACGCTGATATAGCAATAACACTAGATAAATATCAAACGGCGGTTACAAAAGTTACTGATGATGAGCTACAATTCATTGCGTACGATAAGATCAGAAAAGTGCAGGAAAAACACACCAAAGCGATCATGTCGAAAAAGCACTCTAAGGCGGCTCATGCCTTAGCTCCTGCGGGCAATACCGTAAATACACCCGTATTGATCACAACCGGCCCGGATGATGGAGCAGGGCGTAAAAAATGTATCCCTAAAGATATTCAGGGGCTTAGCAGGGCATGGAATAAAGCAAAAATTCCTGCTGAGGGGCGTGTTTTAGTTTTGGGTTCTGACCACTTAGGCGACTTAGAAGATTGGGCGTTAGAAAATCAAAAGTATGTTGGCCAGTTTACTGATTTAGACGGTAACAAGCTAAAATCAAAACTTTTTGGATTTACAATTTACTGGTATGTGGACATGCCTTACTTCAATGTAGCGGCTAAAACCAAAGTAAGTTTTGGAGCTGTACCGGGTGCAGGAGCAAATGAGGCTTCAATAGCTTTTTTTGCACCTAACACTTTCAAGGCTTCCGGTTCAACTAAGAACTATGAGGCAAAACCTGAGCCTAGGAGACAGCAATGGGAATACAACATGAGACATAATTACATTGTGTTGCCGCTTAAACAAAGAGCTATGGCCGCAATCGTTTCGGGAACTGTTTAATAAAAAACAATTATGCTAAAAATAACTAAAGAAAACAAGCAGGAAGCGGCAAAGATATTTGCCGCTAATCCAACGGTACAAAACTTATTTGTGAACAACAAAAGTGAGTTTTTTACAAGTCGCAATTTGGCTGAAAACAGCGTTTCCAAGCCAAAAGAAGAGGTTACGGAAATCCTTAGATCATCGGTTGATACTGATGTCTCAGAAGAAACACCGGAAGAAGAAACAAAGGCAACGGTTAACAGCAAGCCCCCGGTTGCTAAGCCAGCAACTAAGAAACCCCCGGTTGCTAAACCAACAACCGCTAAGCCCCCGGTAAAAGTATCTGCCCCGGTAAAGGATAAAGCGGAAGAAGCGCAAGAACCTACCCCGGTAGAAGATAATGCAGGAGAAACGCAAGAACCTAAAGCCTAAGCTATGTCAGATATAAGCGGTGTTAATATAAAAAAAGGGCGTATAGGAGCAAATACGATCAATAAAAGTGACGGTATCTCGGCAATTATTATTGCCGGGACTGCCACTGCCGGACTGGCTCACGGGCTTGTGAGATCGCTTATGAACTCCAACGACATACAGGCTTTGGGTTTTACTGCGGCAGTTGATACAACTAACAACCAACATGCCTACCGTCATTTAAAAGAGTTTTACAGGATGGCGGGCGAAGGTCAGAAATTGTATTTAATGATTGTTCCGGTTGCTACTACAATGGCCGATATACTGGATAAGCCGGAATATGCCAAAAAGCTTGTTATTGAGGCTAAAGGCGAGGTTAGACAATTAGCTATTGCCATGAACCCAACGGCCGTACCTGTAAGCTTAAACGGATTGCCAACCGATGTATATAGCTCTATACCAAAGGCGCAGGCTTTAGCCGATTGGGCATTTGAACAGAACTTCCCGTTACAGGTTTTACTTGAGGGACATTCTTATACATCACCCGCCGCCGCCGCCGCCGATCTTAGGGATATTCTTAACGTTGAAGCTCCGAAAGTGAGCATCGTTAACGGGCAGGACTGGAAATATGCCGATACTAAAACAGGATTAGCACAAAAGTTTGCCGACGTTGGGACGGCTTTGGGAACGCTTTCGGCCGCAACAGTTGAGCAGAACATCGGAGACAATGAAGTGTTTAACCTGACCGACGCTACAAAAGACGCATGGCTTATTCCTGGTCTTTCTTCCCACGAAACTAATACGGCAGTATATAGTGATTTGCAAACTCTTGAAAATAAGGGTTACATATTTGGTTTGGAGTATTCAGGAATGGACGGCGTACGATGGAACAATGACCATGTTTGCGTAGAGATCGTAAAGGATTCGGATGGTAATATTAATGAGCATTCCATAGCGTACGGCAGAACACACGACAAAGCCCTGAGGCTTTTAAGAACTGTCTTACTGCCTAAAATAAAGAAATCCTACCCGGTAGACCCTGCCACTGGTCTACTACCCATCGGTGTGCAAAAGTACCTTAAAGGTGTAGGTGATACAGTGTTTGGAGATATGGTGCGCCGTAAGGAAATATCGGCAGGTGAAATGTATGTTGACCCAACGAGTGACCTCGTAACTGAAAAGGTTTTAAAAACAAGTTACGCATTTGTGCCTTATGGTACAATAGGAGAAATTAGAGGAACGTCTAACCTTAAATCAAGTCTGTAATGTCTACAATTATAAGAAACAGTAAGGCATACGATAGCGGTGACGCTGAGGCAACTATTAACGGCATCCCTTTAGAGATTGTCGAGATAAGTTATAACACCGAGCAAGAGCATCAATTAAACCATACGCTTAAAAATAGGGCTACATCATGGTCACAAGGTAAAATTACGCCAACGGCCACGATTACTGTAATGATGCATGATATTACACCTATTGAAACGGCGGCTGGTGGTGATTTGCTGAAAATTAAACCTTTTGATATTAATGTCACTTTTATTAATGACTACAATATTCCGGTTAACGATACTATTATCGCAAAATTCCAAGATCAAGGCCGTGAAGTTACAGGTGACATGGGCTTGAATAAACAATACACCCTGTTTGTTTTAGATATAAAATACAACAACCCAATTTAAAAAATGGAAGATAAAATCATAAAAAAACAAGATACAGAACATAACGAATTATGTCTGTCGGCTATAGTAACACCTGTTCAAAAGGAGGCTTTTATTAATCAATATGGTAAAGCAAGATTAAGGATGTTAGAAGTTCCGGCCAGTGACGAAACAGCAGAATTTTACAACGTTGTTGCTGTAGTGCCGGACAGGTCGACCATGTCCCAATACATGAAGTATGGCGACATTAACCCTAAAAAGGCACAGGAGATTTTAGTAAAGAACTGCGTTAAAACGCACCTAGAGGAAATTTTAGCAGACGATGCGCTGTTTATGACAACCGTAACGTTATTGGCTGAGCTTGTCCCGATAAGAGACGGCAGGGTAAAAAAGTTTTAGAGGACTGCCCGGGCTTACATTTCAGTCAAACAAAAGATATGATATTAAAGATTGATGCTTTTATCTCTCATTTTTTACACATCCCTTTTCCCGAAAATCTAACAGATGCGCAATGGGCTGAAAAGTGGGCACAGGTTAAGTTCTTAGCAGAAAAAGGAATACTAGGCAATTTAAAAGATGGTGTTTTATTATGACAAATTCACAGGAACTCATTATATCCCTTAGCGGAAGATACGCGGCGGCTTTCGGCTTTTTAGCCACTACAAAAACACCCACGGCGGTGAGAGTATCAAATGATTATAGCGTGGTCACTTATCCGGATGCTGAGGGAGATTTTGAGGGTATGGAGTTTATTTATGATGGAAACTCTTTAAAATTTGGCGATATGCTCTTAGCGAGTGAATTTGATGGGTTGATTGCCCCACCGCCAATAATAAATTTTACTCAAGATAAAGACCTGATCGAAACACAGATCAACGGTACAGATAATTTAGTTATTGAGCGTTGGGGTACACGACCCTATGACATTAGAATGAGGGGTTTGCTGATTGATGTTAAAAACAGGCGTTACCCTGAGGACATCATTAAACAGCTTTACCGCCTCTTTAAATACAACAACGTAGTTGATGTAGTAGGTACACAGTTCTTTGATAAGGATATTAAAACGATCTATTTTACAGGTATTGAGTTTAGCCCGGTACAGGGTTTTGAAGACACGATACAATTTGCACTCATAGCCCGTAGCATATCCCCGGTATCGTTCACTCTTACTAATCCAAATCTATAATGAATTTTCTTTATTACAATATGACTTGTCATGTGACCATTGGCAATGTGCAGTTTGATAGGGTAAATTCAATACATATAGAAAGAAGTATCAAACAGCCTACCGATACGGCTAAGATCATTATACCTCGTGAGTATAATTCTGTGATCGTAAACGGGAACGTTGATTCATTTGCCCGCAAAAACATTACCGAATACATTAAGGTTGGTGATGCTGTAACGATAAGCTTAGGATATGACGGGAATAATGAAGAGGAATTTTTGGGGGTTGTTAGCTCCATTGGTGCGGATGTGCCGCTCGAAATAGAGTGCGAAAATGATATGTGGCATTTGAAGCGAACGAGTTTTACAAAGGCGTTTACAAATCTCAAGCTCTTAGACTTGCTCAGGTATATTGCACCGGGTTATCAGTACAACGTGATTGATAATGTAAGCCTCGGCAAATTCACGATCTCTACTGCATCGGCCTATAAGGTTTTAGAAGAGCTAAGAACAAATTACGGCCTACACAGTTACTTTAAAAACAAAGTACTAACGGTTGGGTTTATGATCGATGTCAAGCCTATTGTTTCTCACCCGATTAATATTAATCGCAATGTTAGAGCTAATGAGTCTAACGAATTGAAGTTCATTAAAAAGCAGGATTTAAACATACTGTTAAGAGGGATTTCTATTAACCGGAAAGGTAAGCGGCTCAAGTATGATTTTGGCGATAAGAACGGAGCTATTAGAACCCTGCATTATACCGATAAGACAATAGACGAATTAAAGAACCTAACCGAAAAGACATATAAGTCTTTGAGTTTTGACGGTTACAGGGGCAAGATTCCAACTTGGGGACTGCCCAGAACCAAACCGGGTGACGGTTTTGATATAACCGACCCAAACTATGTAAACAGCGAAAGAGCGGGCAAATATCTGATCGAAGCTGTAACCATAGATTTTAACGCCAATGATGGCTTTAAGCGTGAGAACACATTAGGAATGAAATTATAAAGTAATAAATGAAAGGACAGAAAATAATTGAAATCGCTTTCAAAGAAGTAGGCCAAAAAGAAAGCCCGGCTAACAGTAATCAAACCAAGTATGGTAAATGGTTTGGAATGAACGGAGTTGCTTGGTGCGGTATCTTTTGTAGTTGGGTGTATGATCAGGCAGGTGTAAGTCTTGGTAACATCGGTTTTAAAAAAGGTTTTGCAGGTTGTCAAACTGCTGTAGCACACTTTAAGAAAAATGGTGAAGTAACTAATACGCCGCAGGTAGGTGACTTGGTTTTTTTTGATTGGAACGCCGACGGTAAACCTGATCATGTTGGTCTTTTTAATGGGTGGAAAACAAAAGGAAAGGAGTTTTTTACTATTGAGGGGAATACTTCATTAACCAATCAAAGCAATGGCGGGCAAGTTATGAGCAGAACCCGAAGCGTGAAAGATGTAATTTTTGTTCACCCAAAAATATTAGACAAATGAAAAAAACAATAGTACTACTTACGATCTTATTTTTTGCAATAGGATGTAAAACCCGGCAGACTTCCAAGTCTGAACAAAACAGCAATATTGATGTTGGCCAAGTCACTGAAAACGCCGACAATTTAACCGATAAATCAAAAGCTACAGTAAGCGAGGCTATCGTACAAGAGGGTATAAAAGAAGTGATAAGCGTAGTGACCTCAAACGGTTTAAAAATTACCCCGATAGATAGCGATAAGCCTGTGAGTTATGAAGATTCGGACGGCAACAAATTTAACGTTACTAACGGGATTATTGAGAGTGGCCAATCGGAAACTAAAACCAACTCAAAAGAAAAGCACCGGGAAGAAAAGAAAACCGAGGCCACAAAACAGAATGATATAAAAAAAAGCTCTCAGGGAAAATCTGAGGGCTTTATTAAAGGGAGTTCTAAGACTAAAGAAAAAGATACAAAGTCCGAACCTGTTTTCGCTTGGTCTGTATGGTGGCTAATTATCCCTTTGCTCATTATTATAATTATATGCCGGGTAATTTATAACCGATTTAAAACTCCTTTAAAACCCCTTTAAAATGTTTGAAGCTTTCAGGATGGCCGTTGATGCAATGATTAAGAAACAGCTTATTGTTGCGGTTGTTTCCGGGACAGTAAAAGAGGTCAGGGAAAACGACCTTGATGTTAGCCGGGACAATTTGCCTGACCTGATAGGAGTACGTTTTCATTCGGTCATAGATGATGCACAACAGAACAAATTTAAGATCGTGCCGAAAGTTAATAGCGAGGTGTTATGTGCGATCATTGAGAACGATGTTAACGAAGCTTATTTGTTGTCATGCTCAGAAGTTGAAAAAGTAGAGGTTAAGATCGAGAGCTTACAGTTTGATCTTGAGCAAAACGGTGTAAGAATCACTAACAAGGGCGAAAACTTAAAGACAGTCCTTAACGAATTTCAAGACAGTTTTGGCGATCTGTGTACGGAAGTTTCAAAAATTGTGGTCTCCATTGGTGTTACTCCAGACGTTCCGGTAATTACAGCGATAAAGAATAAGATCATAACCGGGAATAAAAACAAGTTGAACAAAATACTTATTGAATAATGGCCTTAGATAAAGCAACCTTAGAGCAAGCCCTAGTAACAATATTTACACAGCCTACTACTCAGAACAACGCTGAGCAAAGGGCAAAACAACTGGCCGATGCATTCGAGGCGTATGTGAAAAGCGGACAGGCAGTAGGAACATGCCCGCCAAACGGGGGGCTTTTAGTAGACGGTAAATTAGTATAAATATGAACCTAGATATTCTCTTAGACGACGATTTTAACCCGCTCATTCAAAACGGTGATTTTGTGATCGGTCAAAGTGATCAACAACATGTAAACTGTATTTTTTTGGCTCATCCGGGTGAATACAAACAATTTCCCTTAGTCGGTTTTGGAGCATCCCGATACCTTAAATCTACAACGGCCAGTAAAGAGAAATTTATACGTGACCTTACAATACAGTTAGAGCTTGATGGCTATGTAAACCCTGAAATAAGCAACGACTTAGACAATCTAATAATTAAAGTATGACTATAAACGAATTATATGTAGCCATAGGCGGGGGAATCGGAACTGTCTTAGGTGGTTTTAGTGGTTGGTTTTTTCGTCGGAGGTACGAAAATGCATCGGCAGAAGAAAAAGAGGCAGATGCTAAAGGTAAAGAGATCGACAATGAAATAAAGCTTAGTGATTATTATAAAATTATGCTTGATGATCTTGGCACACGATACGATAAGAAATTTTCGGACATCATTTCAGTTTACGAGCAAAAGGCAAATCTTCAACAAGATGAAATTAACCTTTTGAAAAGCAAAAACAGAATGTTAGGACAAGAGAACGCCGCCCTAAGGAAAAGAGTAAAAGAACTCGAAGAATAATTAAGGCTTATGGCAGTAAAAACGGTGGTAATATCTAACAGGCAAAGCCTTTTTGATATAGCAAATCAGGAATACGGAAACGCTCAGGGAGCTTTTGAGATCGCAAGGGCTAACAACCTCTCTACAACTGACAGCTTAGAACCGGGACAATCCATAATAATACCTGAAAGCAAAACAAAAAAAACAGAGGTGATGGCGGTTATTGACAGGCAGCGCATCAAATTTTCAACAGCAGTAAATATTACTGATTTTGAACCTAGACAAAAAGGGATTGGTTATATGAGAATTGGCTCAACTTTTAAAGTTAAATAAATGGCAAGAACAACAGTAGAAATAGCAAATGAAATGCACAAAGCAGTACAGGCCGATATAGTACTGTCTGCCTTTTTTACCTCAGTTAGTACAACGGCTGTTTTCAGGTTGTTTATTTATATCGTGGCAGTTGCAATAAATACTTTTGAGCAGATACTTGACACGCATTCTATTGAAATGGATGAAATAAAATTAAATCAGAAAACTGGCCGACTCACTTGGTACAGAACAATGGCCTTGAAGTTCCAGTACGGTTTTATCTTAATTACTGATCGCGATTATTATGACAATGGCAATGCCACTCTTGAGCAGATCGAGGCTTCAAAAGTAGTTAAGTATGCGGCCGTTAATGAAAGTGAGGGAAGTAGTGCAGTTATAATAAAAATCGCGGGTGAAGTTAATGGTGTTTTATCTCCAATACCACAACCTCAGAAAATCGCTTTTGAGGCGTATGTAAAAGAATTTAAAATCGCTGGCGTTCAGGTACGCGTTATTAACTTTTTGCCGGACAGGTTATATTTTAATATGACCATGTATTATGATCCTGAGTTATTAACGGCAAACGGTATGAGCATTTTAAACGGCAATTATCCTGTAAATGATGCAATAAACGAATACATGAAAGAGCTGCCGTTCAACGGTGAGTTTGTGATCGCAAATTTTGTGGATAAGCTACAGCAAGTACCAGGAATAAAAATACCGCATGTTAACATTATTGAAAGCTCTTGGATTGATACAGATACATCCGGTTACGGTGAGCCGACAATCATAAATGTAAGGGCAATACCGGAAAGTGGTTATTACATGCCAATGGGTTTTGATACTATAAATTATTTGCCTTATGTGGTTTGATCTAAACTTTTGGGTGTTAATCCTTGAGAATACCCCAACCTTTAAAAGAACATCTTGGATCACCTTATTTGCAAAAGCTTTGTTAGCACCTTTAATCAGCAGTCATTATAATTGGCTTCAATTCAGGAAAGACAATATTTATATAATGACACACACAGGCCAAGTGTGTTATATGCGAGAAGCCCTAAATGACAGATTCGATAAAGTGCAAAGGCGTATTTATATCGGTGATGGCCAAACAAACGAAACAACATACATCTATACGGATGCGGAAGATCAGGACGAATATTTAGATGATACCCTTTGGCTCTACACTGAGGCTGAAACGGCAGACACCGGACTCGATTTTATAGTATATGTACCGGAAGAAATTTATACAAATCAAATACATGCGCTTCACTCACTTATTAAGCTTTATAAAGCAGGTGGCAAGCGATACGCAATACTAACAATTTAGAAAAATGGACGTATTACAGTTTTTACAAACAGGTGGATGGCCATTAAAGGCCGACAGGTTACAGGAGTTGCAGGGCGCATTAAGCATAATGCAGTCTTTTGGCTATTTAGCGGGAAATTTTTCCATCATTTCAGGTTGTGAAAAAGTAGGCACTAGCACAACTAATGGCGTTGTTTTCTTTAATGGTGAACTCTTCAATTTTGTAGGCGGTGTAACCGGAACTAACGTAAAGATCATAGAGCAAACAATCAGCAAAGAGTTTAAAAACGGGGAATTAAAACCCGTTCTAATAAAGCGTCATGTAACATTTGCAAGCGGGCTAGGTTCTGTTACTTGGGCGAGCTTCAAAAAGCCAATGTCAATTTTGGAGCTTCAAAGCCGAATATTGCCGCCTAAAACAAACCCTCAAATATACACCGGACTTGTTGCCAATATACCTGCCGGATGGCAATTATGTGACGGAACTAACGGAACGCCAAACCTTAAAGGAATGTTCCTTGTTGGGTATAATCCAACAGATACAGATTATAACGCAATTGGCAAAACAGGTGGCTCGAAACAGGTGCAATTATCTGAACCGCACATGCCCGCTCACTACCACGTCGGTACTACAATAGCATCGGGGGAACATAAGCATACAGGCATGGTTCTAAAGGGGTCAAACAGTGACAACGGCGATGCAGGACAGTATGTTATTACGTCGGGTGCTGAGCCTAACGGAAATCAGCCTAATAGCGGTGAGACTTCATGGGCGGGTAATCATTCCCACAATTTTAATACTGATTCGACGGGTGGCAATCAACCACACGAAAACCGCCCGCCTTACTATACGGTAGCTTACATAATGTACACAGGTTTATAATATGGCAACAGATATAAATATAATTTTTGGTTGGTTCGCGACAGGTAAAGAACCTACGCAGGAACAGTTTAGGCAAACCTTTCTTTCATTTTATCACAAAAATGAAACTATTCCCTTGGCTAAGGTTTTTAAGCTTATAGAGCTACTGGATGCAAAAGCAGAAAAAGAACAGTTTGACGGTCATTTAATCGATCCAAATGCACACCAAGCAGAGTTTGAAAAGCTTAAAAACCCCTGTAGGTTTATGACTATCTCAGTAAATGAGGACATTGGACAACTACAGCACGACAACTTAAAAAATGTTGAATTTAACGGTATTGCCTTTCAAAATCAGTTCTTAACCGATGGCTTTACACTTGATCCTGAAACGGGAATTTTAAAAGGCTGGGAGTTCGAAAAAGACATCAAATATTTAATCTATTACACAATACAATGAAACAAAGATTTTTAATTTATCTAATCGCCCTCTTTTCGTTGGGCGGGTTCGCACAGAGCCAAACTAAGGTAACGCTATCAGGAGCAAACAACCAAGCTACAATAACACGTGGCGGGATTGGTGCAAATAGTGCTTTATGGCTACCGGTTACCTCTGATAATTTGTTCTCCGATGTGCCAATGAAAGGTAGGCTTAGGCTTAATGATGTAACAAGTAAACTAGAAGTGCATGACGGTATTGACTGGATTGATGCATCGGGGTTTTCGGCGTGGAAGCAAAGAGAGTATAGCGAGGGGCAAGTAGTTACTAAAGAGATTAACTCAGTGCTTTATGTTTTTAAAAGCACTTCTAATTCAAACGAAACCGAACCTTTATTACTTAGCGAGAAAGAAGCTTGGTCATTAAATTCCTATGGAGGCACTTATGTTGCAGAATGGTTACCCGGCACATATACAGCAGGAAAGATAGTATCAAGAAGTGGGTGGGCTTATTACTGTCTTACAACTAATAATACCGATCCTGTTTTATTATCGCCTCCTAACTGGATAAAACTTGGTAAATGGCGAGGCAGTTATAATACTGGAACTATATATAATAATGGTGATGTAGTTGTTGACGGCTCTAACATAGTTCACATCTCAAATTATGACAACAACAATTATCCGGTTAACTATGGAATTGTCTCAAAATGGACTGTAATTACTGACAACCCAACCAAAATAGTTTGTTGGGGCGACAGTTTAACAGCAGGTGCTGGCAGTACAGGAAATAGTAATTACCCTGCTACGCTTTCGATTCTTTCTAATGTAATGTGTTATAATCAAGGTGTGCCGGGTGAAACATCAACACAAATTAAAACGAGGTTTTTTGAGCATCCGGAACTTTGGCATTTACCAACAATTTTTTGGGTAGGCAGGAATAACTATGGTGATCCTGAAACGGTAAAAGCTGATTTAGCTGAAATGATCGCTGCGTTAGGGCATGATAATTATTTAGTTGTTGGAATAATAAAGGCCACAACTGACGGTGATGGCCCAATTGAAACTTTAACCGATGAACTACTGGCTTTGTATGGCTCAAAATTTCTTGATCTACAAAGATATTTATTACGCATCTACGATGCCTCAAACGCTCAGGATGTAGCCGATCACGCTGCGGGTGATATAGCATGGTCAATGCGTTCGGACTGGTTGCATCTGAATAACAAAGGTTACTTCTATGTCGCAAAATTTATTGAAAGCAAGTTAAATCTATTGTTAGGCAAAGAATATGGATATTATACTAACATGGAGTCAGGAGGTATAAGGGTTACAAATAACACAACACCTGCGAACGATACAGCCGGACTTGAACTATTGTATAGACCAGACCTAGGAAAAGCATTTGTACAGGCATATAGTAGAAAAGATAGTGAAGTGTTACCATTATCGGTTGGGTATGCATCCCCTGTAAATGAAGCAATATTATATCTTATTGAAAATGGAGGTGAGTTATATATTGGAAGTCCCGGAACATGGACAAGTGGTAACGTTTCTCAGTTGGTTCGTGATGATGCAACAGGAAGAGCGTTAACTGTTCCCAAAGTACCAACAAACTACATTCCCGCTTCTAATCCTGACGGAACACTTAGACAGTCTTTAGGTTATGACACCGGGAACGAATTTTCAATCGGTAGCCCATACCCTGAGTCTGGTTATAAATTTCAAGTTGAAGGAGCTACAAGAATTGGTGTATTATCGGGCGTGAGCTTGTATTTGGGTCAGTTTAACACAACTAAAGGTTATATAAGTGCAAGGAACGCGGGAATTACACAAGATATACAAATGTTTACAAAAAGCTTTCTTGTGGGTTCAAGTGATATTATTAGTACAGGCGAGGCATTGCAGGTTGGAGGTAAAATTAAAGCCACTAGCGATATTGAAATTACTGACGCGACCAAAGGCGTTATAATGACCGATACAGTAACTGGTACACGTTACAGAATGCAAATTACAAGCGGAGCAATAACTATAACAGCATTACCTTAATAATCTAAATTATGAAAAAAATATCAGAAAATATTAAACCTATACTGGCTCTTGTAATAGTGCTTTTGGGCTTCACATATTACTTTGTTAACCTGTTTAACCATACTAACCCAAACGATCAGATATTAATAGCAATCGTATCGCTAACCAGTAGTGTAGTGGCTTATTATTTTGGTGCGTCAACAGGTAACACAAAAAAAGATGAAACGATTAGCGATTTAGCAAAAAACAAAACCTTGATCGTAAGTGATATGGCAGAAGAAATAAAGAGAACGTAGTATCTCAATTACTATATAAAGATAGTGATTTACAATGATATACGCAAATAAATAGTATAGAAAAACCCTGTGAAATCAGGGTTTTTTTGTTATTTATCTCTAAATCCTACTCGTATAATGCCCTGTTCTTTGAAATGCTGAATATAAGATACATAAGGTATTTCTTTAGTGCGTTTTTCCCATGTTTTGAAGTGCCAAGCTCGCCATTTCTCAGCCATCACATTGACATATATCTCACTGCAACTAAAGTCGTTTTTAATCCCTTTAGCGAATACACAGTTAACCCGGTACTCTTGCAAAGGGTCGTAAGCTTGCACCGTTGTAGAGGTCGTAATTTGCAGGTGTTTGAATATACTTTCTGTCTTGTTGCGTGTGCTAAAATCAATCATGCAGTAAAGATATAAAGAAGCCCACTCAATGAGCGGGCTTTTAACATCGTTTAAACGGTGTTTAAATGGTATTAAAAAATGACCTAAATTTGAACGCCGGATTATAAACCATTGGGGTTAAAATTTGCCGTTTTGGTTTTGCCGATTATGGATACAAGAAGATTCCTAAAAACAAATTAAGCTAATTTTTATGATAAAATTAACAATCCAGGAAGTAATTTATGATCTCAACACTAACATAACTATTTTAAAATTAGCAGCAACTAATCACAACATTTCAAACAAATTTAAAAAACTTATAATCAACTAATATTAAAACACTTATACCCTAAGGATTTATTTGCAACTATTCATACTGAAGTTACTAAAATAGCTTAGCGAAGGTTTCTTTAAAAGCTCAACTTCGTAAAATTTAGGTTTAACGTATCAATAAGTAGTATTTCGTTATGAAGTACTTTTAAACCAACAATAAGTTTTAGCACTTCATGCGCCATCATGGTACCAATAATTCCCGGAAGTGTACCTAATACACCATTCAGGTTACAATTAGGTACATCGCCTGGATTAGGCGGTTCAGGAAAAATATCTCTTAGATTTTTACTTCCATTATGATTAAATACCGCTATTTGACCTTCAAATTTAAGTATACTACCATAAACCAATGGTTTATTGATATTTACGCATGTATCATTAACAAGATAACGTGTGGAAAAGTTATCACTGCCATCTATAATAACATCAAAATTTGTTACTATCGAGTTGCAGTTTTGAGCGTTTAATTCTTCATCAAAAACAATATATTCAACTGCAGGATTTAATAATTCTAATGCTGATTTTGCCGATACCACTTTAGATTGTCCTATTTGCTGTTCATTATAAAGGATCTGCCTATGCAAATTATGTAGTTCTACAACATCAAAATCAATTACCCCTATAGTACCTATACCCACTGCCGAAAGGTATTGCAGGACCGGACAGCCAAGACCCCCGGCGCCTATAACCAAAACCTTGGCATTCACTATTTTTTCCTGTCCTTCTTCTCCAATTTCAGGGAGCATCATCTGTCGGTTATATCGTAAAAAGTTATCTATAGAAATCATATGTAGTTATATTAAGATGAAGTATATATTTTATCCCAATCTTTCCAAACCGGTTCATAACCAGCTTCAGAAATTACATTTGCAACTTGCTGTGCGGAACGTTCATCACTCGTTTCAAACTGCTCTAAAGACTGAGTGTCTACTACATAACCACCGGGATTTGTTTTAGAGCCTGCACTCATACTTGTTGCACCAAGCGAAATTATATTATCCCTGAATTTTTCATTTTCGCGTGTAGAAATAGAAATTTCAAGATCTTCGTTCCATAAACGGTAAGCACAAATAAGCTGTACCATGTCCTTATCATCCATAATAAAATTTGGTTCTATAATTCCCTCAGCAGGACGCAGTCGCGGAAATGAAACAGAATATTTACTCTGCCAGTATTGCTTTTGTAAATAATCAAGATGGAGTGCATTAAAAAAACTATCAGTACGCCAGTCTTCCAATCCTAACAAGACGCCCAGACCTATTTTATGAATACCGGCTTTACCTACTCTATCAGGCGTTTCGAGTCTAAAATCAAAATTTGATTTTTTCCCTTTCGGATGATACTGCTTATAAACATCTCTATGATATGTTTCCTGATATACAAGTACCGAATATACACCGGTTTTATGGAGGTTTACATATTCCTCTACACTAAGAGGCTGAACTTCAATAGAAATATTAGCAAATTTATCTTTTATCAGATGTATAGCATTCAAAAAATAATTAATATTTACAATCTGATTTGCTTCTCCTGTAACCAATAAAACATGATCGAAACCTGCCGATTTTATAGCTTCAGTTTCTTTTACTATTTCACTATCTGTCAGTGTTTTTCTTTTCAATTTATTGTCCAGACTAAAACCACAATAGGTACAAATGTTTTGGCATTCATTGCTAAGATACATGGGTGCATACATTTGTATGGTTTTACCAAAACGCTTTTGTGTAATGGCTCTGCTCATCCTTGCCATCTGTTCCAGGTATGGCAAAGCCGCCGGAGAAATGAGTGTCAGAAAATCTTCTATATCACGCTTAGGCCTGGCAAGGGAACACTCAACTTCGTGAGATGTAATAGCAAGTATTTTAGATTGAATGGTATCCCAATCATATTTTTCGAAAACATCTTTAAACGTAGTCATTGCTTTTTGTATTAATCATATAAAAATGAGGTAAGTGGGCTTGATGCAGCAGCACTTGTTAAAGTTCCTGCAAGCTTAGCTTCAAAAGCCTTTCGCCCGGCAATAACGGCTTCTTTAAAAGCTTCAGCCATTAATTTTGGATTACCTGCTACTGCAATAGCTGTATTTACAAGAACTGCATCTGCTCCCATCTCCATTGCCATTGCTGCATGAGAAGGCGCTCCAATGCCGGCATCTACAATTACAGGAACCCTACTCTGTTCAATAATTATTTCCAAAAAATCAACTGTCTTAAGACCTTTGTTAGTACCAATAGGAGAACCTAAAGGCATTACTGCCGAAGTACCTGCATCTTCAAGGCGTTTACAAAGAACAGGATCAGCATGTATATAAGGTAATATAATAAAGCCTTGCTTAGCAAGTTCTTCCGTTGCTTTAAGTGTTTCAATAGCATCTGGCATAAGGTATTTAGGATCCGGATGTATCTCCAGTTTAAGCCAATTGGTTTCTAGTGCTTCACGAGCCAGCTGGGCCGCAAAAACCGCCTCTTTTGCGTTTCGTGCTCCCGATGTATTGGGTAGTAAATTTATATGACTATGCTGTAAATAAGACAGGAGTGAATCGGTATCTGTTTCCATATCAATACGTTTAAGCGCTACAGTTACAAGTTCACTTTTGGAAGCAAGTACAGCTTCTTCCATTTGTCTTCCTGAACCAAATTTTCCAGTACCTAAAAATAAACGGGATTGAAATGTTTTATCTCCAATGATTAATGGCTGCATAATGTATATAATTCGTTAAATAGTTGTTTTTTTTGTGAATGACGGGTTATAAGTCCAGACAATGCTACTCCATAAATACCGGTTTGTAAAATAGTACCGATATCCTCCTGTTCAATTCCACCAATAGCAAATACCGGAATTGTTACTTGCAGTTCATTTAATTGTGAAATGATTACTTTATACCCTTCCAGCCCTACAATAGGACTCAATTTTTCTTTTGTAGTTGTAAACTGAAAAGGTCCAAGGCCTACATAATCACATTGTTCTGTATGTCTTTGCAATACATCTTTAAGGGTATTTGCAGTTCCTCCAATAATTTTATCATTCCCAATAATAACACGGGCTACTGCAACTGGCATATCATTTAAACCTAAATGCACACCATCTGCATCTACTTCTTTTACTATTTCAGGGTGGTCATTTATTATGAGTCTGCAATTATAATTGTCTATAATTTTCCTGACGGACAATGCCAGCTGCAGTACTTCACCTTTAGAACCGTTTTTATATCTCAGTTGTAACCATTCACAGCCAGCATCCAAAACTTGTTCTATATTTAAAAGCTGTTCATCAATAGAGCTGCCCTGAGAAATATATTGTATTTTATTATACATAATTTGTAATAGCCCGAAAGCATTTTTTAAATTCTTCTAGCGGATATTTGGCATTCCAAATACACCCCAGTACAGCTACATCATCAAAACCTGATTTTACAGTATCAATGCAGTTTTCATGGGTTATACCTCCTAAAGCAATAAGCCTGGTAGTGAAATTT
The DNA here is from genome assembly GCF_004028155.1 of Flavobacterium cerinum. Classification (GTDB taxonomy): domain Bacteria; phylum Bacteroidota; class Bacteroidia; order Flavobacteriales; family Flavobacteriaceae; genus Flavobacterium; species Flavobacterium cerinum. The sequence goes on from NZ_SBII01000016.1 coordinate 45,886, forward strand.
GTACGCCGTTCAACAGAAGCAAGAATATCATGACCGGCTTTATAACCTTGTTTAGATATGCTCTCGTAAACCGGACTCAAAAAGGCATATTCAAAGATTCCTGAAAGTCTATTAAAATCTTCTATACTATGTATTGAGGTTGAAAATACCATGCCTGCTTTCTCTGTTAACTTATTAGTATCATCATAAAAAGCGGATCTGTTTTTTTCGGTTATATGAAGCATAGTTATATCGTAATCATCTGTAATTTCATAATACTGATGTAGCACCAACTTAGAATAATACTCTTTATCAATACTATTTACAAACTGAATAAATTCTAACCTTGATAGCTCAGGTTTTCTTATATGCAGTAGCTCCATACCTTCATCAAAAAGCTTATGGATTATAGAAACTTCATTAGCTATTGCACCCGGATTTGTTATAATGATCATTACTTCTTACAAATAAATTTCTTTTCCACTTTCTACAAATTCCTCCGATTTATCTTTCATTCCTTTTTCAGCTACATCCCTTATTTCCTGCGATATTTTCATAGAACAGAATTTTGGACCGCACATAGAACAAAAATGCGCAACCTTCGCTCCATCTGCCGGTAAGGTTTCATCATGAAACTCACGTGCAGTGTCAGGGTCTAATGCCAAGTTAAACTGATCTTCCCATCTAAATTCGAAACGAGCTTTACTCAATGCATTATCGCGGTACTGTGCACCGGGATGCCCCTTAGCTAAATCAGCAGCATGTGCAGCGATCTTATAGGTAATAACTCCATCTTTTACGTCTTTTTTGTTGGGTAATCCTAAATGCTCTTTTGGTGTAACATAACACAACATCGCTGTACCATACCATCCAATCATAGCAGCACCAATAGCTGATGTTATATGATCATATCCCGGAGCGATATCCGTTGTTAAAGGACCTAATGTATAAAAAGGAGCTTCGCCACAATGTGCAAGCTGCTTATCCATATTCTCTTTTATCATATGCATTGGTACATGTCCAGGTCCTTCTATAAATACCTGGACATCATGTTTCCATGCAATTTTTGTGAGTTCGCCCAGCGTTTCCAATTCTGCAAACTGGGCTGCATCATTTGCATCGGCTATTGATCCCGGGCGCAAGCCATCCCCTAAAGAAAATGCAACATCATAAGCTTTCATGATTTCGCATATCTCTTCAAAATGAGTATATAAAAAATTTTCTTTATGATGAAACAGACACCATTTTGCCATGATTGATCCTCCTCTTGATACTATACCAGTAACACGATTTGCTGTAAGATGGATAAATCGTAACAGTACCCCTGCATGAATCGTAAAATAAGATACACCCTGTTCTGCCTGTTCGATAAGTGTATCCCTGAATATTTCCCATGTAAGATCTTCGGCAATACCTTTAACTTTTTCTAATGCCTGATAGATAGGGACGGTACCTATAGGCACTGGTGAATTACGAATAATCCATTCTCTGGTTTCGTGAATATTTTTTCCGGTAGAAAGATCCATAATAGTATCTGCACCCCAACGGCATGCCCATACTGCTTTTTCTACCTCTTCTTCAATACTGGATGTTACAGCACTATTACCAATATTAGCATTGATTTTAACCAAAAAATTACGCCCTACAATCATAGGTTCGCTTTCAGGATGATTAATATTATTAGGTATTATAGCACGTCCCGAAGCAACTTCACTACGTACAAATTCAGGAGTTATTTTGTGTTTAGGTGTATTTGCACCAAAACTATTACCGGGATGCTGGCTGCTTATCGATCTACTATTTTGTTGAAACTCTTCCAGGCGTTGGTTTTCCCTTATGGCAATGTATTCCATTTCGGGTGTTATGATTCCATTTTTTGCGTAATATAGCTGTGTAACATTTGCTCCGGCTTTTGCCCGCATTGGTTTATGCAGATACTCAAACCGTAAATGATCCAGCTTATCGTCATTTAAACGTTTCTTGCCATAATCAGAAGATATTTCTTTTAGCTCTTCTACATCATCACGATCCTTTATCCATTGTTCGCGAAGGCGTGGAAGCCCTTTCCTAATATCAATATCTATAGTAACATCTGTATATGAACCGGAAGTGTCATATACCGTTACAGGAGAATTTTTCTCAATATTCCCGTTTGTAAGCTTAGTATCACTAAGTGATATTTCACGCATTGCCACTTTGATTGGATACAGTTCCCCTTCAACATATATCTTTTTAGAGTTGGGAAATGGCGCACGTGATATTTGATGTTCTTTATTTTCCATTGTATAATGTGTAGTTAGTATTAAGCAATAGTAGTTTAGCCGCCTTGAGTGGCAGAAATAATAAGAATTTGATGAGTTCGATTGAGAAGATAAGAACCCCAATCAGATTTTGGGATTACACAGTTATTAATAGCCACTGCAATGCCTTTTTGCTTTTCAGGAATTTCTATATCAAGCAACTGCTGTATAGTAATTTCTTCTTCAAAAAAATGTTTTCTCTGATTGTTTAAAAGTAGTTCCATTCCAATAATATATTTATATATACTTTAGGAATGGCAACAAAAGTACGCAATGGTACAATGAAGTCATTTTACTTTTCCCTACGGCAGTATGAACTGCGTCAGGTTCAGAGGGTAAAATCTCAGCCTACATATTGCATATTGTAGACACCCCTAAAGTGTGAGACAAATGTATGCTTTTTTAGTTGCAAAATGACTTTCCTTAAAAAATTTAAATAGTACTACAAAGTTTTCTTATAATTATAAGCAACAAGTAAACTAAGATGATTTAAAATGAAAAAGCCTTCAGAATCAATGATTCTAAAGGCTTTTATTGAACTATTTATTTTATAATTTCATTAATTCCATCCGCCGCCTAATGCACGATAAATATTAACCGTTGCATTCATTTGCTGCATTTTGGTTTCAATAAGATCAAATTTAGATTCTAATGCATCACGCTGAGTTAGCAATACTTCCATATAATCTGCCCTTGCAGAAGTGAAAAGATCATTTGAAATATCTACAGACTGGTTTAATGCGTCAACCTGTCTTGATTTCAGGTCGAAAGTTTTTTCCATATTACTAATCTTAGCTAATTGATTTGCAACCTCTATATAAGCATTTAAAATAGTACGCTCATAATTATAAACTGCTTGGATTTGTTTGGAATTAGCACTATAATAAGCGGCTTTAATAGCATTCCTGTTAATTAATGGAGCCGTTAGTTCTCCTGCTAAAGAGTAAAGCAACGATTGAGGCTTGATTAAAAAACTTGGATTAAATGCCTGATAGCCTACTCCTGCCGATATACCCAAAGAAGGATAAAATCTGGCTCTTGCTACTTTTACATCTAGTTTTGATGCCATTAATTCTAATTCAGCCTGCTTAACATCCGGACGGTTTTCTAATAACTGAGATGGGATACCGGCATGAATAATGTTAGGCATTAAACTGCTTAAAGGTTCAGAACTTCTTTTAACCGGTTGGGGAAATCTCCCAACCAGAAAATTGATCTTGTTTTCAGTCTCAGTAATCTTTTGCTGAATAGTATACTGAAGTCCTTGAGTATTAAGAAGCTGTGCTTCAAACCTTCTTACCGCAAGCTCTGTAACTCTGGCAGATTCTTTTTGTAGTTTAACTATTTCAAAAGCATTGGTTTGAATACCAATATTCTGCTTTACAATAGCCAACTGATTATCTAATGCCAATAATTCATAATAAGAATTGGCAATTTCAGAGATCAGATTAGTTACAACAAAGTTTTTACCTTCAACTGAAGACAGATATCTGCTCACTGCAGCCTTTTTGGCATTATGGAGTTTATTCCATATATCTATCTCCCAGGTAGCATAAGCACCTATTGCATAATCCTGCAATGGCTCAGGCATTTCTTTACCTGGTTTTATTTCGGTATTAGCCTCAAGAGCACCAATATTGGTATACCTTCCAACTTTATCAAAACCGGCAGAACCTTTAAGTCCAATAAATGGTAAATATTCCCCTTTTCTTGCCCTTACTTCATTTCTGCTAATCTGGATTTCCTGTAAAGTAATATTTAACTCCTGATTGTTTACCAATGCAGTATCAATAAGTGTGGTAAGATATTTATCCGTAAAATACTCTTTCCACTTCATTTTACCTGTACTAACAGTGTCCTTTGCAGCAGTGCTGTTAAATGCTCCCGGGACATTCTTGTTTTCTGTTTTTACAAGTAAATCGGGAGTTTTACAGCCTGTAAAAGTTAATACCAAACAGGCTATCCCTATATATATGCATTTATTAAACTTATTACTCATTTTCTTCATTTTTTGTGAAATTGTCTATTTGATGAACAAATACTTCTGATAAAGAACTATCCTCTTCATCTTTTATTAATTTTCTTCCAGCCGCAAGTGAGCCAAAAATATAGTACAATCCGGGTACTATAATAACTCCGAAAATTGTTCCGAAAAGCATACCACCAAGTGCTGCAGAACCAAGTGTTCTGTTACCAATAGCTCCTGCTCCACTTGCGATCATCAAAGGAATTAATCCTGCTATAAAGGCAAATGATGTCATTAATATCGGACGGAAACGCACTTTAGCACCTTCAATCGCGGCCTCGAGTACTGTAGATCCTTCATGGTGCTTCTGGACGGCAAATTCGACAATAAGTACGGCATTCTTACCGAGCAGCCCGACGAGCATAATAAGTCCGATCTGAGCATAAATATCATTTTGAAGGCCCATTAATTTAAGCAGCAGGAATGAACCAAAAATTCCGACAGGCAGCGAGAAAACTACTGATAAAGGAATAATAAAGCTTTCATACTGTGCAGCTAAAACAAAATAAACAAACGATAATACAATTAAGAAAATATAAATCGATTCATTTCCTTTACTTGCCTCATCATAAGAAAGACCTTCCCATGCAATATCATATCCTTTTGGTAATGATATTTTAGCGACTTCTCTAACTGCCTGAATAGCTTCGGCTGTAGTATAACCTTTTGCCGGTAGTCCTTGTATTGCTGCTGAGTTGTACATATTATAACGGGTAATTTCATTAGGCCCCTGCGTTTTTATCAGTTTCATAAATGCTGAATACGGAACCATTTCTCCATGATCATTTTTGATATAAAGATTCAAAATGTCAGATGGAAGTCTTCTAAATTTAGGATCGGACTGAACATAAACTTTAAAGAAACGTTCAAACTTAATAAACCCTTGTTCGTAAGTACTACCAATCAAGATATCAAGGTTTTCCATTGCTTTTCCAATAGATACTCCTTTTTGCATTGCTAATTGATTATCTATTTCCAATTCATATTGAGGATAGTTAGCCGCGAAGAAAGTAAACAGACCAGATAATTCCTTACGCTTACCTAAATCGTCCATGAATTTTTTATTGATCTTATCAAAGTCTTTGTAGTCTACAGTAGTATTTTTATCCAATAGACGCATAGAGAAACCTCCGGAAGAACCAAATCCAGGGATGGCAGGCGGCTCAAAAAATTCAATTTTTGCCCCAAGTCCTTTAGATTTTTCTTCCAATTCCTCCATGATTTCGGTCACAGTATGATCTCTGTCTGACCATTCTTTCAGGTTAATAAGACAAGTACCCGCATTAGATCCCCTACCTTCTGTCATGATTTCATAACCTGCCAAAGAAGATACAGATTCTACACCAGCTACATGTTCACAAATTTTTTGAAGTCTTTGTGAAACCTGATTCGTTGTTTCCAGTGTTGATCCTGGTGGTGTTTGAATAATGGCATAGATAGTACCCTGATCTTCACTTGGAATAAATCCAGATGGAAGAATTTGATTCATATAGAATGTACCTGCACAAAATGCAATTAATACTCCAAATGTTACCCATCTTCTACTAACTATAGATTTTAGTAATGTTACATACTTACCTGTCATTTTATCGAATGCACGATTAAAAGCATCCAATCCTTTAGTTAGTAAATTCTTTTTAGTTTCTTTTCCATGATTATTTTTTAGCAGCATTGCACACAATACTGGTGTAAGTGTAAGTGCTATCAATGCAGAAATTACGATTGAACTCGCCATTGTAATAGAGAACTGACGATAGAATGTTCCAACAGGACCAGACATAAAAGAAATAGGTACAAATACAGATACCATAACTGCTGTAATAGCGATAATAGCACCACTAATTTCTCCCAATACTTTTTTAACCGCCTGATATGGTGTTATATGAGGAAACTCTTCAAATTTGGCGTGCACCGCCTCGACGACGACTATTGCATCATCGACCACGATACCAATTGCCAATACAAGAGCAAATAATGTAACAAGGTTAATTGAGATCCCAAAGAACTGAATAACAAAGAATGCACCGATTAATGATACGGGAACAGCTAATATTGGTATCAATGTAGAACGCCAGTCACCAAGGAAAATAAATACAACTAAAGCAACAAGTATAAATGCATCTCTTAAAGTTTCAATCACCTGTTCTATAGAAGCATCAAGGAATTTAGAAACGTCATAACTGATTTTATAATCCAGTCCCGGGGGGAATGTCTCTTTCATTTCCTCTAACTTCGCTTTAACCTGCTTGATTACCTCATTCGCATTACTTCCGTAATTTTGTTTTAATACGATAGAAGCCGAAGGATGCCCGTCTAAATTGGAATAAATATCAAAGAATTCACTTCCTAATTCTGCTTTACCAATATCTTTTAAGCGTATGCTCTCTCCATTTGAATTAGCACGTATAATAACGTTTTCATATTCAGCCGGCTCACTAAATCTACCTTTATAGGTTAAAACATATTCTAACGACTGAGCTTCAATTCCTGAACTCTGTCCTAGACGTCCTGGACGACCTACAATACTTTGCTCACCCAAAGCTTTCATAACTTCCTCAGTAGAAACATTATAAGCCCTCATACGATCAGGATTTAACCAAATACGCATAGCATATGTTCTACTTCCTAATATTTGTGATCTTGCTACCCCTTTAATCCTGTTGATTTCAGGAAGCATTTTAACGTTGGCATAATTGTACAGGAATTTTTCATCCATGTTCTTACCTTTTGCATAAAGGTTAACATACATCAACATACTTGGCTGTATGGGTGTAATAACAACACCTTCACGCTGTACAAGTTCCGGTAAAAGAGGCATAACCTGGTCTACCCTTGTTTTTACCCTGATAACCGCCTGATTGGGATCGGTACCCGGTTCAAAAATTATCCTCAAAGTGGCTTCACCCGCACTTGTAGCATCGGTTGCCATATATCTCATATCCTGAACACCATTAATAGCATTCTCTAATGTTATAAGAGTCGATTTAACTAATACATCTGCACTAGCTCCAGGATAAGCAATAAAAATATTTACTGTTGTTGGTGCAATATCCGGAAATTGCGATGTAGGCAATTGTTTAATTGCCAGGGATCCCATAAAAACAATCATAATCGAAATTACTATCGCAAATACAGGTCTATGTATGAATTTACTAAACATGTTTTTTATTTTTAAATTATTCGATTATTCTGCATAAAGCTCCAAATGCGACATAACATATTCAGGTTTCTCTAATTTGTATTCAATCTTTTGGTTTTCTTTTACAAGACGTATACCTTCAAGAAGAATCTTATCATCCAGAGATAAACCGTCTTTTATTACGAAAATATGAGGGAGTTCTGCTGCTATTGTAATCTCTCTTGATTTTATCACATTGTTTTTGTCTACTACATAAACATATTTCTTATCAAGAACTTCAAAAGTTGCTTTTTGAGGAATCAAAATAGCATTTTTTAGAGGCATTTCCATTTGTATATTACCGGTTTCACCATGTCTTAATAATCCTTTAGGATTAGGAAAAGTTGCCCTAAAAGCTATATTACCAGTTTCATTATTAAATTCACCTTCAATGGTTTCAACGATACCCGGGTAATCAAACATTTTATTGTTAGCCATTAATAAGCTCACCTTTGGTTTCGTGTCATTATTCAATTTAGCTTTATAATCAAGATATTCCGATTCAGGTACATTATAATAGACCCACATCTTACTATTATCAGATAAATTAGTAAGTAAATCTCCTTCATCAACTAAACTCCCTAATCTTACATGGAAACGGTCAATTATACCATCAAAAGGAGCTCTAATCTGTGTAAATCCCAGATGAACTTGTGTTAAAGCCAATTCAGCTTTAGCTTTATCAAATTTAGCTTTAGCCATAGCAAGCTCATTTGGAGCTACTACATTTTTATCAGCAAGTCTTTTTGTGTTTTTATATTCAATTTCAGCAAAATTAGCCTCGGCAGCAGCTTTTTGCATTTCAGCTTCATATAACTTAGGCATAATTTGAAATAACAACTGGCCTTTTTTTACAAACTGACCTTCGTCAACAAAAATTTTGTCCAGGTAGCCTCTTTCCTGAACTCTTAGTTCGATGTGTTGAATTGAATTGATTTGTGACACATATTCTTTAGTTATAGATGTGTCTACTTTTACAGGGTTTGTAACTAAAAACTTTACCTGTTCTTCTTTTTCTTTTTCAACTTTAGATGTGCAGCTTGTTAGACACATCAAGGCACACAGGCCTGCGAGCATGAGGATTCTCTTCATAATGGTTTTGCTTTTTAAGCAGTATGATTTATTGGATTTCTTTAAGATAAGCGCATAGAAATACACCCCAGCATCCTTATTAATTTAAAAAACTAAGGATGATGAACAGTAATGAATAACTAAACAAAGGAAGTAGGCAGTAGAAAATGCCTGAATGAATTTTTAAATCAAATTCGAATTACCCGAAACATTATAAACCTCTTACAGGAATATAAAAAAGAAAAGTGCTTACATATGGGTAAGCACTTTTTTATTTTTGTGTAAAAATATTCAGGTGTATTTGCAGATAGAACTGTAACAAAGTAGTTGTTTAGCTCTAACCATTTTCTTGAAGAAGTCTCGTTTTCTTCATTTTCATTATTTATAGTATACGACTTGTTATTTCCTTTTTCAATATAACATGAAGCATAATTGGATATAATATCCATTCTGATATCGAGACCTGTATCTTGTGATTTATCAAGACTAGATACTTTAGAGTAGCTCATAGATTCCTCATGGGTATGATTAGCATATAACTGACCATATCCACTAAAAAGGAAAACACATAACGCTATAAAAAATCTAATTTGAAACTTCATAATTCGAATACAAAATTACATAATTAATTGTACAAACAAAATAGTTACTATTAATAAATGTTAAATTTTAAAATAAAAACTTAAAGTAAAAAGCAGTAAAAGCTTTTAGAACTAGTATTACCCTAAATATAATAAGCTATTATAGCTCACAAAAAATTGAAATTAGATAATATACAAAAATGGTTATCAATTAATATGCCACTTTTTAACATTATAAATTATTGGTTCTCAATACACCAATGTAAGATCTTAGGAATGTCCCAAAGAAGATAAGTATCAAACAAAAATTAGAGACAACTTTAAAAAAATATGATAATACCTAAGCCCTGTAACCATTGTTGTTAAAAACTAAAAGTTATACTACATCTAGCAGAATAAAACCAACTTACTATTTAAATTTGCAACTCAATATAAACTCATGGATTCTTTTACCCAGATTGTTTTAGGAATTGCAACAGCCGAATTGTGTGCGGGGGAAAAACTACAACGTAAAACGTTTTTATATGGAGCAATACTAGGAACTATTCCAGACTTAGATGTTGTAGTAGGTCAATTTTTGAATCCTGTAGATGGTGTTGCAATACACCGTGGATTAAGCCATTCTTTATTGTTTTTCGCACTACTTTCTCCCCTACTGGGTTGGCTAATCTCAATAATAGAAAAAAATAAAATTAGCTTTAAAAGTGCAAGTGTTTTAGTGTTTTGGTGTTTACTAACACATGTATTATTAGATATGTTTACTTCTTGGGGAACACAGATATTTTGGCCGCTACCCAGCCGAATTGCACTAAAAACAGTTTTTGTAATTGATCCGTTATATACCCTTCCCATATTGATCTGCCTGATCTTAGCATGGCGGGAGCCTATATTTTCAGTGCGAAAAAAATATGTATGGCGAGGTATATGTATAAGTTCATTTTATTTATTACTAACATGTAGTTTAAAACTTTATGCATTACAACAATTTGAGAATGCACTTCACCAGCAACATATAACTTATAATGACATCATTGTAAAACCAACGGCTTTCAATTGTATTTTATGGAATGCTAATATCGCATCGAAAGATGCTTATTTCTTAGGAGATTATTCACTATTTGATACCAAGCAAATCACATTCAAACGATATGAAAAAAACAGTACTCTTTCAAAACAACTTGCTGAAAATCCAGATTTTGAAACTTTAAAAGAAGTAAGTGAAGGATGGTTTATAGTAACTAAAAGAGATGATAACTACTATTTTAATGATTTGAGGTTTGGTTTACTCAATTCTGACCCTGAACATCCACAATTTGCCTTCAGTTATGTTTTTAAAGATAAAAACGGAACACTGAAAGCCGAAGATGTTCCAAAACAAAAACGTGATGGAAAAACCTTAATGAAGGGGATCATAAATCGAATTAAAGGAAATTAAAAAATTTAGGCTTTTCTTCCATAAAGTAAAATTCTTTGAAATACATATATAGCTGGAAGTTTAGGAAATGACTTTACAATTCTTTCTTTATAAGCAGCTGCAAAAAAGTTCGATATAAGGAATTAGAGAAGAACCCAAAATAAAGTTATACAGTGTATCATGATCATTAGCAATGACTGGATAGACTTTTTGTATTATCTGAATATCTTCTAATCCTCCATCAAAAAGCATTTGTATATACTCATCAATACTAAGCACAGGCGAATCTCTCTTCCAACCCTTAAAATAGGATTTGAAAGGTTCTTCCTTAACTAATTCAAAAAAGAATCCTATTAAGTATATTTTCCTTTTGAACAGGCTTTTTCAAAGCAAATTATCCTTGTGGATTAATTGAGGAAATAGTATTTTGTATTCATCAGACCATTGTAAAACTGCATTACTAAAAATTAAAAGGAAGATAAATAGTCTAAAACTATCATCTCCATAAAATGGAGTATCAATTAGCTAATTATTACCATTAAAAATAATCTATATTTATTTAGACTTATTACAAATAAACTGTATTTTTGGCACATCAAAAAATCATCAATCATGTCTTTAGTAAGTTTTTCAAAAAACATCCTTATTCTAATTACAAATAGCATCCTGAATTTTTATACAATAAAAATTCTTTGAATAATTCGAGTAATTAAAATAGTAAATCAAATTCTCAATAATCCCAAAAACACTGTCTTAATTCTTGACATGCTCCATCGTACGCATCAAAATAAATTATACAACCAAAATGAAAAATATCCTGGCCACTTTTATCCTTACATTTTCAATATGTAGTTACTCACAATCAAAAAAAATAAATGATACTATTATTGAAACAGAAATGAATGTATTGGAAGAAATTGTACTTACAAAAAAGAAAAAGCTTTATACTCAAAAATCCGATCGCATGATCTTTAACGTACAAAATAGTATTGTTTCGGAAGGTACAAATGCAATTGATGTTTTGTCTCGTGCTCCAGGTGTTGTTGTATCTCAGGATGGAGAATTATCAATTAGAGGTCAACAGGGAGTTGGCGTTATGATTAACGGTAAACTTACACAACTTTCTCAAAGAGAACTGGCAAATTATTTAAAATCTATGCCTTCCTCTAATATTAAGCAAATTGAAGTAATTACAAATCCTTCATCAAAATATGATGCAACAGGTAAGTCAGGTATTATTAATATTGTACTAAAAAAACCAAGTATTGTTGGATTGACGGGAACTGTTTATTCTAATTATGGAAGAGGTCGGAAAAACAGAACTAATTCCGGATTAAACCTGAACTACAATAAAGATAAATTTAATGTTTTTGGAGACTATAGTTATACATTCCGAGGAGAAGAAGAACATAAAAAATTTAATCAAATCCAATATAAAGACAATACCAGACAAGAAATATCCACAAAAAACTATCAATATTCAAAAACAAGTGAACCGCTTACTTCAAATAATTTTAAGGTAGGAACACAATATGAAATTTCGTCTAAAACAAATCTGGAAATTTCGATTGATGCAAAAATTGGGCGGTATCAAAACATTGCAAATGGTAAAAATACATTGCTCAATGAATTTAATCAATTACAATTTGATGCTTTAACCTACAATAATAGTAAAGAGAATTGGTATGATTACACCTATGCCGTTTCAGGAATGCATAAATTTGATAACAACGGAAAAAATATGACTTTTGATTTAGAATATGAAGTTTCTAAGTTCAGATCAAACCAGTCCCAAAGTTCTCAAAATATGGATCTTTCCACTACAATTGTGACGAATGACCGAAGAGGTTTTATTCCTTCACAATTAAAAGTATTTACGGGAAAAATTGATTTTACAAATCCGTTAACAGAAAAACAGACTCTGGAATGGGGATTAAAAGCGAGCATAAAAGATAATGATAATCCTTCTGTTTATGAATATAATCAAAATAATGAATGGATCGTTGATCTAAATTCTACGAATCATTTTAAGTATAAAGAACAAATTTATGCAGCATATGCCAACTACAAATATCAAATAGATAATTTTAATATTCAGGGCGGTTTAAGAACAGAATATACTGCGATTGATATAATTCAAAAAACATTGAATCAAGGGCACAAAAAAGATTATTTAAATTGGTTTCCAAGTCTTTCATTGAAATATGAATTAAATATTGATAATTCGTTACATACATCATACAGCAAAAGAATAAACAGGCCGAGTCAGTTTGATCTAAACCCATTTCGATTTTATGATGATTCATTTAATTATTCACAAGGAAATCCAAATCTGATTCCTGAAATTACCTATACAGCAGAGATTGGCTATTCCTGGAAAAATACATTTATGGCTTCTTTCTACTTTAATACAACAAAAGATGTTTTCACAGAAATCTATACATACAATCCTGCAGATAATACAACGGTAATATCTCAGATTAATTTAAGCAAATCATATAATTATGGTATAAATATTACCAATACAACCGATATTTACAAATGGTGGTCTGTAAATACACTTTTTAATATTTTCGAAAATAGATTCGAGGGAAATAAAGAAGGTATAAATACGATCAATCCAATAGTAACATTTAACTTAAATGCTCAAAATTCATTTACCATTAGTGATAAATGGAAAGCAGAAGCAAATGCACAATACCAATCAAAATCTAATGTAGGTATTTACAAAAGAGATCCATTTTTTGATTTTAGCATTGGAATATCAAAACAAATTTTAGCCGACAAATGCAGCGTTAAGTTTGGTGTTACAGATATTTTCAATACACACAAATACAATATAAACGCTGTCACAGAACAAACCGGGATTAACAAGAGATATAATCTCGATAGCCGTATTGCAACTTTATCTATTACCTACAGAATTTAAATCTTATTTAGATAACAAAGAAAACCCATGAAATTTCATGGGTTTTCTTTGTTATAACTACTTTTATAAAATGCTCTGCTATGCCATAATATTTATGCATAAGGCTTTTAATCTTGAATTTAGATTATAATAAAAAAGCCTTTTAAGAAATATCAATTCTTTAAAAGACTTTCAGGGAATAAGGCTTATATAATAATGCTTACTTAATACGGGGTTTTTGTTTTTTCTTTCTACCCCACCAAATATAAAAGCCTGTAAGAGGTAAACTTGCACATATTAAACTTGCTATGAAATATAGAATTTTCGTTGTTAATCCTCCGATTGCTCCAATATGAAGACTATAATTAGATCGCATCAGCCAATCCGACAATCGCTCATCGTTGATATACTTTTCTGAATTTGGGAATAATTGTAATGTTTGTGAATCGAAATATAAGTCCCTCCAAACCCCTTTATTCATATCTGTACAAGCATAAAAATTATCTTTAGGCTCATCCGGAAAATGAATAATAACGGCTTCTTTATTTTCCTTTGCTACTTCAGTGCGTACTTTTTTCCAGATAAGATCTGCCGAGGCTAACATATCCACTTCTTTACGTGAAACTGAATCATTCTTAACCGTAATAACCTCTTCCTTTTTATATTTTTCATCGGCCCATCCACCAGTTATCCAATAAGTACTTTCTCTAAGCCAATGAAAACTCATCATTAATCCGGTAAACGAAATAAGCATTGCTAAAAGGATTATATAAAAGCCCATTACATTATGTAAATCATAGTTTAATCGTTTAATTTTTGCATCCCATTTTATTTTAAAACTGCTGTTAATGGTTGTTTTATTCCATTTTTTTGGAAACCAGAGAATAAGTCCGCTTATTAATAGAAAGAAAAATATAAATGTTCCCCAGGCCGTTATTTGTGAACCAATTTCGTCGTCAAGCCACAAATAGCGATGTCCTTCATCAATAATGTGGAAAAAATCTTCGTGATCAACAATCCCGGTAATCTTTCCATTATACGGATTTACATATACTAACGAATCTGATTCGATATCAACTTTTATCGTTTTGTCTAAACCGTTGTACCACAAACCATGAATGTCTTTATTAGGCAAAGCCTCTTTTACAGCAGCATAAATTTTAGATGGTGGCAGTTGTTTTTCAGAAGCCTGAGGTTCAACATTCAGCCAGGTTGATGTCATTTCTTTAATTTCCTGCTCAAAAACCAATATACACCCGGTTATTCCCATTATAAAGACAACTATTCCCGAAGCCAGTCCAAGCCACAAGTGCAGCCAGGCATTAATTTTACTAAAGCGTGATTTTCCTTTTTTTTTGGGTTTATCTGTGCGGGAAGAGATAGAAGTCATTATAATAAATTTATAGGCTAATAGTATTTTTGGAACAATAAGTAATATAAAAAATAAGGCTTAAGATTTCTATAGAATAGAAAATTCTTAAGCCCAAACTATTTTATAATCTAGTAAGTAAGCTTACCAATGGAAGGCAGGTAAAGACCTTCTTTTAATAATGCTCCTGCTTTTGCAGTACCTGTTGCAATATCAATTTGATATACACGGGCTTCAGTTCCAGTAACAAAGCTTTTGTATGCTTTTCCATTTTCAACAAATAAGCTCCCCACACCAAAAAACTCATCTCCACCGTGGTCAGGTAACCCTGTAACTGGGGTTATTGCTTTTGTTGCTAAGTCAATAATAGCTGATTTAAATATTGTTTTTGGCCCAAGGAAATTAAAAAATGTATCTGCAGAATCTGTACTATTAGCAACATAAGATATAAAAACCTTTTCACCTCCTAAAGGGTATGCAGCAAGGACTTTTCCATTAAGGCTGCTTTCCTGAATATTAAAGAAATAATTTGGATCGAACTTGTCGTCTCCTTTTTTGATGCGTAATATTCCTGAAGAAACCTCTGTAGGCTTATATCCTCCTGAATGAGCATTTGATGAGAACGTATAAATATCACCTGAATCTGTTTGTAAAATCCCGGTATTAGTATAATACATACCAATTGCAGCTGTTCTGGTATCTTTAATAGTCGATATATATTCCAGAGTAGGGTATTTATAAACTTTTATAATTGCCTCAGATGATTTGATATCATTCTTATTGTCTTTTATATATACCGGTACAAAAAGCTTATCTCCCGATACTGCTGCTCCTGTTGGCCAGTATAATAATTCCGGGTTTCCCGGAGTAACGCTAAAATTATTTACTTTACGATTAGTTATTGAAACATCAGCTGGATTATAAACCATAATTTCATAATCTGCCGAACTTCCATCCCATGTAGCTGCGATATTAATTAATTTTTTATCATCAGTATAACCAACGGCGTATGATGATTCAAAAGAAAGCTTATTTCCCGCTACTAACTTTCCGGCATTATTAAGCGAAAAAGATACTGCTCCATCATCTTCTGTACTTAATGCAAAAAAAGTGTTTTCAATAGGAAAACAGCTTCCTCCCTGCTCTACTCCAACACCTTTTGCGCTTATTTCTCCCGTCATTAACTGATCTATAGAATTAAAGTCTAATATATATTGTGTATAATCTGCCAGCCAATATGATGCTACATATTTAGATCCATTAGTTACAACAGGCTTATCACTTGAAGAATCATCACTACTGCACGAAAATAATGATGTGGAAATCAGTGCCAAAGCAAAGCATTTTTTAAAATTGTTTATAAACATTATTATAAAGATTAAGGGTTATTATTTTTTGATCTTATTATTGAAGAAAAAACCTGAATTTAACAGCAAAAGAGCGTCCAGGTTTTTGAACTTTAAAATAATCGTATACTTTAACATCGGTAATATTTCGACATTCAAAAGCTAAATTGTATTTCCCATTCAGGAAAGAATACGAAACCATTGCATTTTCAGTGAATTGTTCAGGGATGGCTTTTTTGGTTTCCAGCTCTCCTAATACCGGCCATGTTAAATAAAATGCATCTATATAATTAGCACTTAAGTTTACAGCAAGCCTATCATGTTTATATTTGATATTTTTAAATGTAAATCCTAAATCAGCATTTCCATAAAAAATAGGTACATTCGGCAACTGTGCTCCATACAATTCATCCAGAATACTTGTGCCTTTTACTATCCTGTTTTTATTTATGCTTTTTTGATAAGTTGCATTTATTTCAAAGGTCAATAAATCAGAGTATCCATAATGTAGTGCTCCATCAATTCCTGTTACCCGCACATTTTGAAGATTTTCAAAAATCGTGACATTCCCAACTTGTTTTTCCTGTATAAAATCTTTAGCCTCTCTATATATTAAGCTGCTTTCAGCATTAAATTGATGCTTGTTCTTTTGAGTATTGAAAGCTAATCCTAAATTAATATTATCACTGCTTTCAGGACGAAGATTTATATTGCTGTTTATTGTTAACCCATCGCCCAACATTTCTAGAGAAGAAGGCAGTCGATAAGTGTGCTCATAAGAGGTTTTTATCTGTAAATTCTCAGATAAATGATAAGTTCCTGTAGCCCCATACCCATAATTATTTGATGATGAAGATTTTTTATCTTCATCACTTACCATTTCTGTATATAAATTAAACATTTTACCAAAAGCAGAGACCGACAATCGATTATCAAAACCATTTAAATTATATACCATTCCTAAAATATTCTTGTCTATAACAGGTTTTCCAAGTGCTACAACTTCTTTATATTCATCAGTTTCTTTTCGTTTATACCCAGAGAATAAATAATTAAATGCTAATGAATGCTGCTCATTAATCTGATATTTAATATTTGTTGATGCTAATAAATTTTCTTCATCATATACATATATTTTTTTATCTCCTAATTCTCCCTTATCATCATTACCTGCAAATTGTCTGTATATGTATTTCCCTGTCCAGTCATAAACTCTTGATGATGTATCTACAGCACGGTTATTAACCAAACTATAAGAAGTATTTAAGCTTACCGAAAGACCTTTTGTAAAAAGATCATCTTTCTTATACTTTAAAGAAGATATAAAAGTTTTACTATCTATAAAAGCCTGTCCTACCACCCTTTGCATTGTTCTTCCCTGCTGAATTTCTTTCTCGTTGGCAGACATGATAAAGCCTACAAGTAAATAATCTGCATATTTTTTATTTTTAAAACCGGTCTCTGCCATTACTGTACCTGATTTATAACCATCATGAAAATGGGTATACTTTTTTTCGGGCAAAAACTTTGAGGTGTTCTTATCTGCAATACTTACATCAACCTTGTAGTTATTTTCAGAGTAATTTGAGAAAGCATTCAGGTTTAATATAAGTCCGTCTTTATTTGTAAAACGTGTATTTACAGCTGCTCTATGTGTATTAAATGAACCAAAACTATAAGAAGCATCTATATATCTATTCACACTCTTATTCGTTATAATATTTACCGCACCACCCAATGCGTCTGCTCCAAGCTCAATAGGCACAACTCCTTTATAAACATCAATCCTTTCGGCCATGTTTACAGGAATGTTATTTAACGTAAGAGAAGAACCGTAGTGATCCATTGGAATTCCGTCTAAGAAAAACTTCACCTGATCTCCTGAGAAACCGTTTAAAGAAAAATTAAATGCCGACCCCATTCCTCCGGATTCACGAATACGAACTCCTGTAGTTTTATTTAAAATCTGGTTTAAATCACTGGAACTGTTGTGTGTTTTTTTTAGATCTACAGCAGTAATATTATATGCCTGCTGACGCACGCGTTCGATTTTCGACTTACCCTTAACTACTATTTCATTTAAAAACATCATGTCTTCTTCTAAAATAGTATTCGATACAACTTCATTTTTTTGTTTTAAACTTATGGAAGTTTGTTTTGTCTTGAAACCAACATAGGAAAAAGATAAAATATAGCTGCCTGATTCAGTACTAATTTTGAATTCTCCCTTTTGATTAGTTAAGTCTACAATATCAGTTCCTTCAATTTGTACTAAAACACCTTTAAGAGGTGTTCCTCCTTTTGATATAACAACTCCGGAAATGCTTAATTTGCTTTTCTGTGAGAAACCATTGAAGCAGGCCATTAAGGCCATTAGTAAAATTATTGAACGCTTTATACGCATCACCTCACGCTTATACATGAAAGATTGTTTTTTAATTAAATGTGATGCAAAACTATGTCTTAAAAATAGTTTCAGCAAACTATTTTTAATTATTCTAAATAAAAATAAGAAACAGAGCTATAAATCAATAAAATTCAACAAATTATAAAAAAATGTATTCGTAGAAGATTGAATACATAGTATTATACGAAATGTATAATATGCTTTAAGCAAAAATAGTTGCCAAATTATTATTTGACAACTATTTTTACGGAAACTTATCAATACAAAACTTTCTTGATACTTTTTATCTGCTTTAATAACTTTTCAAATTCTTCAAAATTCAATGTCTGTTGACCATCTGAAAAAGCTTTCTCGGGTTCATAATGAATTTCAGTAATAATACCATCTGCTCCGGCTGCCATTGCAGCTAATGCTATTTTAGGTACATGGTTTCTTAAACCAATGCCATGGGATGGATCTGCAATTACCGGTAAATGGCTCTTTTCTTTTAGAATTGGAATTGCATTGATATCAAAAGTATTTCGATAAGAATTTTCGAAAGTACGAATTCCTCTTTCACAAAGGATTATCTTTTCATTCCCTGCAGAAAAAACATATTCAGCCGATTGTAATAGCTCATCTATTGTTCCGGAAATACCTCTCTTTAGCATTACCGGTTTATCTATTCTGCCTAATGCATCAAGTAAATTAAAATTTTGTGCATTACGGGCACCAACCTGAAAGATATCCACATATTCTGCCATTTCATCTATTTGCGAAACCTGCATTACTTCTGTAATAATTTTGATTCCGTTAGATTTACAAATAGAATGAAACAATTTTAAGCCTTCAAGACCTAAACCTCTAAAAGCATAAGGTGAACTGCGGGGTTTATAAACTCCGCCTCTCATTATTTTTATGTTGTTTTTTACCAAGTGCTGTACAATTTTATGTATCTGCTCTTCACTTTCAATAGAACATGGACCCGCAATAATAGTAAAATCTTTTTCACTTATAGTTACATTATCCCCCAACTCAATTTCAGTTGGATTAACTTTCCACTTTCTTGAAACAAGTTTATAACCATCAGTAACTCTATGAACATCCTGTACTCCCGGTAAATTACCAATAGTACGAATATCAATATCTGAAGTAAGAACAGCTACTAAATAGTTATTATCTTTTGTAATAACTTCTGTGGCTTTTATTCTGTTATGCAACAAAACACTATCTAAATGATTTCGTTGTTGTGTTGTACTGTTTTTATCTAATTGGATAATCATGAGTGCAGGTTATTAATGAATTGTTTAATACTATTTGCCTCTATACCATTTTTAGTTATATGGCTGATAAAGGCACTGCCAATGATACAACCACTGCTGTAACGGGAAGCATTGTTGAAGCTTGCACTATCATGAATCCCAAATCCTGTAAGCTGCGGATTCTTTAATTGTAACTTCTGGGTGCGCTCGAGATAATCGGTATTTAAATTATTATCATTCGTTCCTCCGGTTATACTGTTTGAAGAAACCATATAGATAAAACCATCAGAGTTATTGTCTATTTCATGTATCCTGCTAACCGCCGTTTGTGGTGTAATTAGTAAAGTATTAGAAATACCTTTCTCGTTACAAAATTCCTGTAAATTATCCTGGTAATAGCTTAAAGGCATATCCGGGATTATAATACCATCAATACCTGTATCGTGGCATTTGTTTATAAAATCTACTTCTCCAAATTGCAATACCGGATTAAGATATCCCATCAATAAAACTGGTAATTGCGTTACGGTTCTTAATTCCTTTAATTGCTCAAAAAGCACCTTTAACGTCATACCGTTTTCTATTGCTGTCTCACTGCTTTGTTGTATTACAGGTCCATCGGCCATAGGATCAGAAAATGGGAATCCAATCTCAATCATATCCACTCCCACGCTATCCAGTTCTTTTATAATTTTCAATGTATCACTTAAAGAAGGGAAACCTGCTGTTATATATATTGATACTATATTTTTCTTTTTATGCTCAAACAATTGTTTTATCCTGTTATTCATAATCCTAAATGTTTCTTGTATGTTAGCATGTCTTTATCGCCGCGTCCTGATAGGTTCACTACCACAATATCGTCCTTCTTGAACTTCACTTTACTTAAATAAGCTAATGCATGTGCCGACTCCAATGCCGGTATGATTCCTTCTTTCTGAGATAATGTAAAAGCTGCCGATAATGCTTCGTCATCAGTAACATTAACCACTTCAGAAAGGCCAGCATCATGCAGGTAGGAATGAGCGGGACCAATACCCGGATAATCCAGTCCAGCCGAAATAGAATGAGGTTCTACAATCTGCCCGTCTTCCGTTTGTATCAGGTAGGTTTTGCTACCATGGATAATCCCCTTTTTACCTAAAGCTATTGTTGCTGCCGTTTTACCGGAATACACTCCCTTCCCTCCTGCTTCGACAGCAATAAGACGTGTTTTTTTATCTCCTATAAAATGATAAAAGGCTCCCATGGCATTACTCCCTCCGCCTAAGCAGGCAATAATACAGTCGGGATTTTCTCTTCCAGTTTTTTCTTTTAGCTGAAATTTTATCTCCTCACTTATAACTGACTGGAAGATAGAAACCATATCAGGATATGGATGAGGTCCTACTACAGATCCAATGATATAATGAATATCAACCGGATTGTTTATCCATTGTCTAATAGCTTCATTGGTAGCATCTTTTAAAGTTTTACTTCCACTATTTACAGCTACTATTTTTGCACCCAGCATTCTCATTTTTTCAACATTAGGACCTTGTCTTTGAATATCAATTTCACCCATGTAGATGGTACAATCCATATTCATAAGCGCACAAGTAGTCGCTACTGCAACACCATGCTGGCCTGCACCTGTTTCGGCAATAATTTCTTTTTTATTCAGTCGTTTTGCCAGTAGTATCTGTCCAATGGTATTATTTATCTTGTGTGCTCCTGTATGTGTAAGATCTTCTCTTTTCAGATAAATATTTGTATCAAACATCTCGGAAAGATTCTTCGAATAGAATAACGGTGTAGGACGTCCTACATAATCTCTCAAAAGCATACGAAACTCTTCCTGAAAATCCTTTGAGTCTATAATTACTTTATAATTCTGTTGTAATTCCTGTACATTAGGGTATAACATTTCGGGAATAAAGGCACCGCCAAACTCTCCATAAAAACCATTACTATCGGGGCTAAATGCGCTCATATTTTTTTAATTTTATCTATTATTAGGCTAGCTGATTCTTTATCTTTTAATCCGGGTTTAATTTCCAATCTGCTGTTAAAATCATAACCGTGTAACATCGGATGACTGAACTCTAAAAACTGTTCAATATTATGTACACCCAACCCCCCACTTAAAAAGAAAGGTCTCGAAAGGTTATATTGATTTAAAAGCTGCCAATTAAAAGCTTGGCCACTACCACCGTAACCAGTAGTTTTTGTATCAAAGAGAAAATAATCCGTTACCAACTCATAATCTTTCAGAATAGAGAAATCAAAACCTTCTGCCATAGAAAATGCCTTTATAACTATATATCTTTTCTCTTTTAAATCTTTACATTGTTGAGGAGATTCATCTCCATGTAGCTGAATAATATTAATATTGTATTGTTCAACCATTTTCTCCATTACAGTATTTGATTCATTTACAAAAACTGCTACTCTATCTATATTAGCCATAGTCTTTTCAAAATCTGAAAATTTAAAATCCTCACCTACAAATCGTTTTGATGCTGAGTAAAAAATAAATCCTAAATGATCAGGTTTTAATAAGGCAATATCTTTTATGTTTTCAGGGTATTTCATACCGCAAATCTTAATTTTCATTCTTTCAGTTCTTTTATTAATTCAGCACACTTAGTAGCCGGATCACTGTCTCTCATAAAGTACTCTCCTATTAAAAAGCCCGAAAACCCATTGTTTTTAAGTTCTTTAATAACACCAGCCGATTCAATACCACTCTCTGCAATTTTCACAATTGTTTTGGGAAGCATTTCTGCCAGCCTGATACTATTTTCAATGTCAACTTCAAATGTATTGAGGTTACGATTGTTTATTCCTACCAGATCGGCAGTTGTGTTGATATTCTCCAGAATTTCAGTTTCGGTATGTGTTTCCAAAAGCACTTCCATTCCTAAGAGATGTGCAAAATCTGTAAACTGATTAATAATAGTCGGAGACAACATCTTTGCGATAAGCAAAATGGTATCAGCTCCCATAGCTTTAGATTCAACAATCTGATATTCATCAATTATAAAGTCTTTTCTTAGAATCGGACAATAATTGAGTTTTCTTGCCATAAGCAAATCCTGTTTCTTCGCTCCAAAAAATGTCTCATCTGTAAGAACTGATAATGCTGAAGCTCCAGCCTGCATATATCCTAATGTTACTTTTTCTGCATCGGCATAAAGATTAATATTCCCTTTTGATGGCGACTTACGTTTAAACTCAGCAATTATTCCACTATATTTTTCATTAGAGATGTAACTCTTTAAAGAGACACATTGCGTCTCGAAGTATATACTTTTTTCGAGTAGTTTAATTGGATATAAGCTTTTACGTTCCTCTACTTCTTTTTTCTTTTGCTGCTTTATTGTTTCTAATATTTTCATTGTATTGTTTTTAAAGTGGTAAATGCCTTTTTTGCTTTTAGTCCAAACAAAGAGTCTTTTGCAATAGCAATAGTTTCTTCATATTCTTTAGTTGGATAATAAGTTTTAATAGCTGTGGCTGCATTTGCCAGTACAACATTATTTTGGTATACAGTTCCTCTTCCTTCAATAACATTTGTAAAGATCTGTGCTGCTTCATCAATTGTATTCCCTCCGTAAAGGGCATCAGCAGGACATTGAGAAAAGCCCATGTGTTCTGCCTTTAAAATACTTTCTCCTTTATTATTGAAAATTTTACTATTTGCTGTTAGCGTAATTTCATCATAGCCATCTATAGAGTGTACAATGCTGTATTGAATCTCTTCCTGTTGAAAAAGATATTGATACATTCTTGCTAGTTCAAGATTAAAAACTCCTGCCATTTGAACTTTTGGTTGTGCCGGATTTACTAACGGACCAAGCATATTGAAGAACGTTTTTACACCAAGTTCTCTTCTTACCGGAGCCACATGCTTCAATGCAGGGTGAAATAAAGGAGCATGCAAAAAACATATATTTGCTTCTTGTATTTGGGTTTTTAAAATGTCTTCATTGGTTTGAAATGAAATCCCCAGGCACTCTAAAACATTAGATGATCCTGATATCGATGAGACGCCATAATTACCATGCTTTGCTACAGGAACTCCGGCACCTGCTACTACAAATGAAGTAAGTGTAGAGATATTGAAAGTATTCTTGCCATCACCTCCAGTACCGCACACATCCATTGGGTTACAAAACGAAAGGTCAATGTTATTGCTTAACAACAGTAAAGCTTCTCTAAATCCATTTAACTCTTCTAAAGTGATGTTACGCATTATAAAAGTGGTAACAAATGAGGCGATCTGGTTATGATTATATTTCCCTGTTGCAATAGCAGTAAGTATCTCTTTTGCTTGATCTTTAGTCAGGGTTTTATGCTGGTATAAATGTTCTAATATATCTTTCATGATTGTATTTTTTAAATTCGTTTATCTCTTCTATCATTTGCCTTTTACCCAATTCTCAATCATTTTTATACCCATTTCTGTAAGTACAGATTCCGGATGAAACTGCAGTCCTCTTAAATCGTACTCTCTATGCCTCAGCGCCATAACATTCCCCTGTTCATCTAAAGCGAGTACTTCGAGTGCATTTGGTAATTCGTTTTCTACAACCCAGGAATGATAATGCCCTATCTTAATTCCTGATGAAAGACCATCAAATAAATAATCCTGTTTTGTGATCGTAAGCGAAGAAGAAATACCATGCAACGGTATTTGCATATTGATAAGTTTACCTCCAAAATTTTCAGCAATAGCCTGATGACCAAGACAAATACCCAATATGCTTTTTGAAGAAGCAAACTGCTTAATAATATCCGGCATTAGTCCGGCAGCTGCGGGAATTCCCGGACCGGGTGATAATAATATCTTATCAAACTGATGTATTGTTGTTAGATCAATCTTGTCGTTTTTATAAACTTCAATATCTTCTACTCCAATATTGTATAGAATATGGACTAGGTTAAACACAAACGAATCGTAATTATCTACTACTAAAATTTTCATGACTAAATGGTATTTGCAAGTTCTATGGCTTTGCGTAAAGCCAATAGTTTATTATTCACTTCCTGTAACTCACTTTCGGGGTTTGATTTTGCGACAATGCCACATCCAGCCTGATAGGTAAGCTCATTGCTTTGGCTTAAAAAGGATCGTATAAAAATGGCATGGTTAAAAGAACCATCAAAACCAATGATTCCTACTGCTCCACCATAAAAACCACGGCTTTCGGGTTCGTTTGTATCGATTATCTGCATGGCTTTATACTTTGGTGCTCCGGACAATGTTCCTGCGGGATAGGTATCTCCAAATATTCGTATAGGATTATGTTCCAATTTCAATTGTGCACTGACTTTTGAAACCAAATGAATAACATGAGAATAGAATTCGACCTCTTTGAATTCTTCTACTTTTACATCCCTGCTGTTTCTGCTTAGGTCATTTCTGGCCAAATCAACAAGCATAACATGTTCGGCATTTTCTTTAGGATCTTCGCTAAGTTGCAGTGCTAATTTTTGGTCTTGTATAGCATTCCCTGTACGTTTAAATGTTCCTGCAATAGGATGTATAACAGCCTTATTGTTGTTTATAGTTAACTGTGCTTCGGGTGAAGAACCAAATATTTTGAAATCCCCATAATCAAAGTAAAACAGATATGACGAAGGATTTACAGACCGTAAAGCACGGTACACGTTGAACTCATCCCCCTTAAACTTCTTGCGGAATTTTCGGGAGAGCACTACCTGAAAAACATCTCCTAAAAAACAATGTTCTATACCTTTGTTGATCGCTTTTAAAAAATCGGAATCATTATAGTTTGAAGTTTCAGATTCATTGGCTGTAAATTCAAAACAGGTTACAGCACGTTTTGATATAATGTCACTGATACTGTCCATTTGAGATATCTCTCCATCCAGGAAATATTCTAAAAGAAATATTTCATTATTGAAATGATTGAAAACAATTAGAAATTTAAAAAAATGGTATTGAATAAGGGGAAGATGAAAAGACTGATTCTTAAAGGTTATATCTTCGAACATGGGGATAGCGTCATAAGACGTATAGCCAAATAAACCATTGCTTACAAATCCTAAATTCAAATCCTCAGTATCGAATGCTTTTGTAAATGCGTTCAATTCTTCTGCAATGTCGATACTTGAATTTTTTAAGATGTCTTTAGTCCCATCAGGGTATTGTATGCTCGTTATTTCTCTTTCTGCAATAAATGAAGCTAAAGGCTGCACACAGATATAGGAATAGCTATTCTCTCTGCTTTTATATTCTGAACTTTCCAGTAAAAAGCAATTAGGGTACTTATCTCTTAATTTTAAATACAACTCTACAGGTGTATTGGTATCGCTAAGTCCCTTTTGTACTAAGGTTTTAAAAGTATAAATCATGGTATTGATTTAAGAAGATTAGAAAAATGAAATGGAAGTTTTGGAAACAAAAAAAGCCCGCTGGATCAGCGGGCTTCTAATATTTATTTTAGATACAAAATAATATAATAGCAGTTACCAACTCAATCCGAAGGATTTAGTTAGCCACCACCAAGTATTATTTTGTGAAATGTTTCTCATAAGTGGGACAAATTTATAGAATAATAATTTACACTTCAAAGAATAAAATCATAAATTTCATAAAACACTAAAAAACAGCACATTACCACATTGATTAATTCAATAAAATACTTACAAAAGATAATATCAACCTCTTGAAAACTAAAATCGAAAAGAATTTAATCAAAAAAACAGTGTCCATTTATCAATAAAAAACCCTGTAACAACAATTGTCGTCACAGGGTTTATGTTCTGACCGCTTAACTATAAACGATCAATCCAATCACTTATTTTTATATTAGTGAGCTCTATTTATATAAACCCATCCGGTTGCATTGCTTCCGTCTGTTTTGGCTATACTATAGAAATATGTACCATCAGGTAACTCATTATTACTCTCATCCTGGCCATGCCATTGATTCGTATAATTCGCACCATGACTAAATACTTTTTTACCATAACGATTAAAAATTGTTATGCTTGTAACTCCTGAACCGGAAAGGTCAAAACTATCATTAAGTCCATCTCCATTTGGCGAAATACCACGTGGTATCTCACACATAATGTTATGAAGTGTGTATGAAACTTCGTTTGAACATGAACCTGAACTTACCGTTACCGTGAAGATCATTGGAAGTTTCTGAGTACCGTTAAGTGCATAATATTCTGCTGCATTAAATTCAGCACTAGATCCTACAACAGTTCCATTCTCATTTTTCCATACATAATTAACCGCGTTAGGATCATAAGAACCATTTACAGGAGTTGCAAGCAACCATGCATTTTGACCTTTACATTCTCTTGAAATAACAACTTCTAAACTTCCTGCGATAACTACAGTAAAGCTAAATGATCCACCTTCGTTACATGTTTCAGCATCTGGTTCTATTACGTAAGTAATTCCATAAGACCCTGCTTTTGAGTTAACAACATCGATCTCACCTGTTGTTGAATTGATTACCAATCCATCTCCAGATTTGAAAACACCACCCGTTGTAAATCCGGTTGCTAACTGAGGGGAAGCATTTGTTGCATCTGAACAGTAAGAACTGTCGTAACTAAAGTTCGTCACAGGAGTAATTCCTGCTGTAAGTTCAACTTTAAAGGTAAACGTACCTCCATCAACACATAATAATGCATCTTTCGTAAATGTATAAATCACATCATGTTCACCTGCTGTAGCGGTACTAAGATCAATTATACCCGTTTGGGTGTCTACTGTTAACGTAGTTGAACTAAATGTACCTCCAAAGTTGAAATTATCTGATAATGTTGGTACTAATTCATCGCCTGAATTTATACAAGCTGGCGTGTCATAATTAAAACTAACCACAGGAGCTGTTAAAGGAGTTACAATAACTGTAACTGCAGTGCTGCCACCATCAAGGCAGTTTCCAGCTGTTACTGTATATGTAACATTGTATGTGCCCGGCTGACTATTAACCAGATCAATTTCTCCTGTTACTGTGTTTATTTCCAATCCGGTTTCTGCATTAAATACACCCCCTGTATAGAAATTATTTGCTAAAATTGGTAATGGATTTGTACCTGCTATACAGTACGATGCTGCAAAAGTAAATCCTGTAACTGGAACTACAGGTGTAACTATTTCCATTTGGAATGTACTTGAATTACCATTCACACATAGAGACGGATCAACTGTATAAGTAATCTCATATGTACCAGCTGAACTGGTTGATAAATCAATTGCACCTGTTAATGTATCAATAGTAAGTCCGTCAGGTGTTGCTGCAAATGTACCGTTTACAGAAAAATCTGTATCTAAAGTAATAACAGGGTTAGTTGCTGTTAAACAATAAGACGCTGCATCATAGGTAAATCCTACAACCGGAGTGATTATATCTTTTATGATCACATCAAGCTGTGCCCTAGCTCCTTCGCATCCATCAGCATTAACATAAGCTACATAATATGGCGTTGTTCCTGCCGTAGTTGTATCTGGTGTTGGAGCAGTAATTGCTGTACCACCTGTTGGTTGTGTATACCATGCTAAAGTAAATCCTGTTAAATCAGGTGCTGTTAAAGGATTCGCAGTAGTATTTGTACAATAGGTAACTGGTGTTACTACCTGAGGTATATCATCTACAGCTATGTTCGTAACTGTAACTGTATTATCACAATAACGTGTTTTCCAATGGAATATATACTCTCCTGAATGAACAAAACCTGTTACTGTTGTTGTTTTACTGTTTGGCGTTGTAATTACAACCGGACCTGGGTTGGCTGCATCAGCAATCCATTGTCCAACACCTTCAGCTGCAAGTGTAGTTTCATTCACCTCACAAACAAGTGTATGTGGCTGTGTGATCAGTTCGTTATTAGCTGTAATATTAACAGCGTCTAGCAAGTTACCTATTTCGTTGTTTTTAGCCCTGAAAACAAACCTTGTTACTGGTTGTGATGCAGGAACAACATATTCACCCTGACCTATTGACCATGCCATAGTACCAACATGCTCCTGTAACAATACAAAAGGACCGGCAGGAGGGCCTGCAAGTACCTGAATAGTTCTTCCTTCAGATCTTCCTGCATGTGCATAGTTGAAATTAAACTTAGTGATTTCAGAGCTATCAAAATCCTGAAATGTACCTGTAACATTAATTAGATCTGTTGGATCCTGCGGAACGTTTGTTTCAAGCATTTGAATATACTGTCCTCCTTCGTATGGAGCAACACCAAATGTATTTATAGGACCTACAAGGAAGAATTCATCCCAATTAGGTACGTTAGTTCTCCATCCCTGTAAAACCTGTTGTCTGGTAAATTGAGTAAAACCTGCTGTAGCTTGTGATGGCGTTTCAAACCCTGAATTTACAGTATTAAGCGCGCATGGGTTTGTTGGTGTTGTGACGCAAACATCAAATGTATGAACATTAGGAGATGTTCCGTTTAATGTAAGTCTCACTTTGTATGTTGTACCTATTTCTAATTCAGTAGAATAAGCAGCAACAATTACATTGTTCGTAGTACATGCCATTTGTTGTAAAGCAGTACCTACCACTTTATACAATGTCATTGTAAACTTAGGCTGAGGCGCTTCTCCGTTAGCATAATAATAATCTCCTGAGAAATTATCTACTGAAATAATATGAACTTTTGAAATCGCATCAAATTGGAACCATACGTCGCCATCATTGGTGCCTGTACAAGTCATTGGCTCAGTAGATGGTGTAGAAGCAGTAAATGAAGCTGCTGTTAAAGCATTTACACAGGTATCTCCAGAGTTTACTGGTAATACCAAAGCTTTATTTGAAGCATCATTTCTTACAAATCCGTAAGGACCTGACCAGAAACTCTTGTTTGTTGTACTGCAAACTGCTCTTACAAAGTATTCGTAAGTTGCCATGCTAGCAGTATTAAAATCTGAAGCAAGAGGTGTATAAGTTGTTGCAGATACTAATGTACCGCTTGTTGGCAATGTACCATTGTTAATTGGCTGTATTGCTACTTCCCACTGGGTTTCTGTTCCTCCTGCTGTCCAGTTAAAGACTCCATTAGAATCAACAGACTGGTTGATTGGCTGTGGACATGTAATAGGACTGCACGATACAAAACCAGTAAAAATAGTATGATTCAATGGACCAATACCAGCCGGGCTAGTCCAAACATTTGTTCCATCAGCCTTTTGTATTGTAACAGTAGCCTGAGCTTCGCCTCCTGATGGAACAGAACCTACAGCGTCCCAGAATAATGAGAACTCAACACCATCACATAAAAACACAGTATAAGTGGTAGAAGAGCCACCTGCTGCTGCATTCAAGGTTAATGTTTGTAATGTAACCTCATTTTGAATCAAATAAATCTCTCCTTGTATATCTCCAAAATTTACAGGGTTAGCCAATGTAATGGTATATTCACATAAGTTTGCGAAGCTACACATTGTTGTAAAATGTAACGGACCAGACCATGGGCTGTCAGTAGTACCACATGATGATCTAACATAACAATCATACTTTGTAGCCGGATCTAAATTTCCAACAGTATATGGATTTGTTGTTGCCGAATGTGCATACTGAGGATCACCATCTCCTACCGGGGCAGGAAGTCCAGCCGGTTGTACATAAACATCCCATGCAGTCTCTGTACCTGTTGGATCCCATTTGATCTGAACTTCAGTATCAGCAACATTTTGAACTACAAGATTTGTAGGCTGTGGGCATGTTGGTATATCTTCAATAATTACTTTATCAATTATAAGGCTTTGCCCTCTATATCCCTGAGGAAGTGCCGGTCTTTGCGGTATATGCCAAGAAATATTAATATTACCGGTTACACCTACAGGAAGGTTGATAACTTTTTCTTTCCACTCCTGATTATTAAGTGCCGGGATATCTCCATAATTAACACTATATAATTCTGTAGTAAAGTTTGCAGGTTCAACACCTGTGGTAGAAAGTCTTACTTCAAGATCTTCTTCAAAATCAGAGTAAGTTACCCTGTACTGATATCTTAAACGCTGATTAGGACCAACTGTAATAGTTGGTGAAATCAAATAATCATTATTAGCACCATTAGATCCTGTAAACATAGCGGCTGCATACTGTCCTTCAAAAGGATTGACAGTCATATTCAGGAACCAAAAGAATGTGTCATTGTTAATATCTGTCACTCTCCAGCATTCTTTTGTGGCAGAGTTAGCCTCAAAAGTTTCTATAAATGGTGTTGGAAAAGGAGTACATAAAGTTGTAAACTTTACCGGGCCTATCCATTGGCTTTGATCTGTAGCATTACAGTATGCCCTAACATAATACTCGTATTGTGTATTTGCTAATAATGATCCTGACGGAGTATTAGTGCTACTCGAAGTTAATGTACCCGCAGTTGTAGGAACGCCAGTTCCTGCAGGCTGTACTTTTACTTCCCATTGTGTCTCTTGGAATCCAGGGACCCACGACAACATGGCAGAATTCTGCGTTACATTTGAAACAACTGGCAAAGAAGGATTAGGACATGCCGGAGCCACATCGATCCTCACATCATCAATCATCAAAATAGAAGTTCCTCCATTCGCTACAATAAACGAAGGCGGTACTCTAAAGGCAATATACACAGGGCCATTAGCATTAATGTATAAAGCTTTCTCTATGTAATCTGTATTGGTAAAATCAATTAAAGGCATAATTACCGAAAAACTCGCCGGGTTGGTATCTGTGGTAGACATTAGTACCTCCATACCAAATCTTGGAGCACCAAAAAGTGGTGAAAATGCAGCCTTATATTTAAACTTAAGTTCTTTTGTTCCTATTACATTAATTGCAGGAGATATTAACCAGTCATTATAACTTGGTGTCCCAAAGAATGGATTCCCTTGGATTTGCGGATTTGCAGCCTGCATTGTCCATTGTGCATTGTCTGTATTAGCGTTTAATATAGACCAACAAAACTTATGGGTTGTAGCCACATCAGTATCATTAAAGCTTTCATAGAAAGGAACATCAAAAGCACCACATAAAGTAGTGAAATTTATTGGGCCTACCCAGTTACTTTGATGTGTAGCATCACAATAAGCCCTTACATAATACTCATACTGTGTTGCATGGTTAAGTGTTGGAGAATAGGTGTTAGAGCTTATTAGCACACCACTACCTGTAGGCAAGCCTGTGCCTTTAGGCTGTACAGCAATTTGCCATTGTGTTTCTGCATCACCTGCTGTCCAAGATAACACAGCTGTTGATGTAGTCATACCTGTAGCAGTTGGTGTAACAGGATCCGGGCATGCTGGCTTCTCTTCTATAACAACATCGTCAATAAGTATCCTGGTTGCCGTAGAACCTGTACCAGGCACTACAACAAATGCAATATTAACAGGACCTGTTATTGTAGCAGGAATATTAATTATTTTTTCAATATACGTGTTATTACTAAACGCTGTTTCAGGCATTAGTATCGTACTAAAATTACTTGAACCTACACCGGTTGTAGAGATCTTAATAGCATATTTAGCCGTTCCACCTACTATCTGGTGCTTATATTTTAACCGCTTTTGCGTAGTACCTAAATCAATCTGTGGGGTAGAAAAATAGTCGTTATTGTTGTTTTGATACGTATTTGTAGTCAAATTAGCTGCCGATGACAGGTAGCTCCAAAACAATCCATCATTATTTACATCTATAGCAGTCCAGCAAGGTGCAGGTACTGTTGCAGATGTTCCTGTAAAATTTTGCGTATATGGAGTAGGGAATACAGTACATTGTGTTATAAACCTGTACGGCGTACTCCATCCTCCCGGAACACCACCACATACAGATCGTACATAAAGATCATATGGTGTACCGGCAACAAGTCCAGTATTTATCAAATTATCAACGTTAGTTGAAGTAGTAGTACCAGCACCAGTTGGCACACCAGCTCCTGCAGCCTGAACTTTATATTCCCATGCTGTAGCAAAACCGCCTACGTTATCCCATGAGAATTTTGTACTGGTCTGCAATAGATCTTTATAAGTAAATACGGCCGGTGGAGCGCACTGAGCTGTATTTATTGTTAAGGTAAATGCAATACCCGCAGTAGCTGTTAAGTTTGAAGATACTACTATAAAATAAGTATGCCCAGCCTGTACAAATATATTTGGAGTAGTTCCTGGAACGTTTACAGCCGATGTAGTTGTTGCGCCTATACATTGTACACCTACGTTAGAACAGCCATCATAAACAAAAACCCCCGTACTATGATTAAAACTAGCAGATGATGTTACATTTTTAACCGTAATAATACCATCTTGTGTTGGTGTGTAGGAGAAGAAAGCCTTAGCTCCAGTGAGGTAATTTTGGGTTACCGATGGTGATAGACAGCTTGTCCCTTGATTGGCATAAGTTGGGGCGCCTGCAAAAGCAAATGTGCTTAAGTTAGCAGAATAGGTATAAGGTGCTCCTGTTGGAGGAACGACCAAAGGGAATGCACACGATGTACCTACAATAGGTGTAGTAAAATTAAAAGGTCCCGCCCAACCACTAGATGACTGTGAGCATATCGTTTTAATATATACATCATATTTCGTACCCGGAACCAAAGTCGAAGGATTATAAGAATTCCCTGTCGCAATACCTGTTGGTCCTACCGGAGTAGCAGGTGTAGTTGAAGGAAAAACCTGAATTTCAAATTGTGTTGCGGATGGATGCGTCCAGTTCAAACTTGCAGATTGAGGTGTTAAACCCGAAGCCGTAAAATTTCCAGCAAGTACTTTATCACAAAGCTGTGCTGTTAAAACACTTACATTATCAATATACCAGGCATCTGCATTTGGGGTAGCACCTACCTGATTGTTTACCAATACAAAAGCAATATGTACGGGTATACCAGCAGCAATACTGGATGGAATAGGTACAACTTTTTCTTCATAAACTAAAGGATTGGCACTAAGTTGTGCTTCAGTCCATGTAGCAAGAACAGTAGTATAACTGGTATGATCCAAATGATTCGCTGTAGTTAAGCGTATCTCATAGATGTTTCCATTATCTACAGTACTGGATTGTTTGGTAAAAAAACGTATCTCTCCACTTGCAGGAACGTTAAAACCGGGAGCAACCAAAAAATTTCGCTCTGTAACTCCGGCTCCAATATTATGAGCTGATGGGTCAATAAAGGCTGCCCCATTGCTCAAGTAGCCATCAGTACTTGTTGTCCATGGTGTAGGTGGCAGCACTACCCCATTATTAATTGGAATCCAACTTGCAGGAATACCACTTTCAAAATTTTCAAGAGCCAGCTGCCCATATCCGGTCAATGAAAATAGAGTTAAAAAAAACATCAGCAGAGTTGTTTTTCCAATGAAATTTTTCGGACTCAAAAAATGATAAACTTCCGAACAGAGTTCGAGAAAATTCATCCACAATAACCGTACGGCCATTAGTAGTTTTTGGTTCATAATAAATTTGTTTTCGTTAATAGTTTATAGTATAGTTTATATTAACAAATTTTAACAAAAAAAGAACATTATACTAATGGTTGTATTTAGATTTTCAGTAATTTAAAAAGGTCCTTTTTTATATAATGCTACTTATTAACAATTGATTACAAGAAAAAAAGTTAATTACAACTAAACCTTATTTTTTAGTCATTTTTTTAGTGAATTCATAGTTTTATTTTTATAAATATAAGAATAAACTTATTTATTATAAAAAACATAAGCATACAACATCATTTTTTGGTAAATCATAGAGATAAGCTTATCTCCATTAATGATACAGCTATTACATTTTTTTTGCTACTGGCAAACATCTTTTTATTTATACAAATACCAGCCACAGCTACTTATACAATAGCAATCTTAAAGATTTGATAAGTAAACTGGACCCCAATCTTTTCTTTAAGGTGAATCGAAAGTATATTATAAACCGAAATCACATTAAAGAGATTATTAAGCATAACGGTAAAAAATAGAATTGGTATTAAACATTACCATTCCGGGTACTGAAGCAATAATATTAAGCAAAAAGGAAATTAATAACTTTAAGAATGGGCTCGATTCCTAAGCTTACAATTATAAAAAAAGCACCTAAAATGATTAGGTGCTTTTTTTAAATCAGTACTATATTAAGTACTATTGCTTTTTTACATATTTGGTTAAAATAACAATTGCCTGCCCTTCAATTTTCCCTTCAATCTGTTCATGATTGTCATGTACTAAACGAATATTTCTTACTGCCGTACCAATCTTAGCATTCAAAGTAGATCCCTTAACATCCAAATCTTTGATTAACGTTACTGAATCTCCATTTTGAAGAATATGACCGTTACTATCTTTATGGAATAGAATTTCTCCATCACCTGTATGATCTCCTGTAGCTTTAGCCCATTCAAGATTTTCATCATCAAGATACATCATATCTAATGCATCAGAAGCCCAACTTTCATTACGGAAACGATTTAACATACGCCAGGAGACAACCTGCACAACAGGTACTTCACTCCACATAGAACCCGGTAGAACACTTTCCCAGAAGGCAGCATCTAATTCTTCTTTCTTTTCAATCTGATTCAAACATTTTTCGCTGATTAAAATTGAACTGTCTGCTCCATTATTTTTGACTGGTGGTACTTCATAAACAACCAGGCTTTCTGTAGCTCCACTTAATTCACAAGCATTCCCGCTTCTTTTCCTGAGTAAATCTTCTAATTTCATTTGATAATCTTAATATTCGCCATAAAGGTAAAAAATGGCTGGACAATATGCCTAAATTTTAAACATTTTCATTTTAAAATACTGTAATTTCCCTTACTTATCTTATAGGAATTGTATTGAAAGATCAATAAACTATAATCGTTATTTAACCGATTTCAGGACAAATTTAAGATTGTCAATCAGGGAGCCGTCTATAGTAGGTAAAATAGTGAAATTGAATAAG
>NZ_SBII01000017.1 GCF_004028155.1 Flavobacterium cerinum
AAAACCATTTGGCACTACAAATCCTGCTGTAGTTACTGTTAAAGTATTTAAATTACTGCTACCCTGATTTACAGTTATTTCATGAAAATCGCTAATTCCGGATCCTGATATGGTTTGATTTCCATCTTTATTAAATGTAGTGTTCCCTAAACTGTTTACATCAGGCTTTAGGTTTAGTATTCCATTGTTTGTTACATCGCCACTTATTGTTATCAGGTGTGTTGCGTCAGAAATGGTGGCCACATTTAGTGTCGCCCCGCTAGATACTGTTATAGCTCCATCTACAGTGATTTTTTGTACTGTTGTATTCGTCCCAATGCTAACCGTTCCCGATGTTACACTAAGGTTGTTGTTAATTACTGCATCCAGAAGGGTAACTATGCCGCCGGAATTTGCAGCATCAAGATTGTAATATGGAATTGTTGTTACAGTTTGATCTGTAGGGCCGTTATAACTGATTGTTGAAGTGTTTGCTGCTGTA
This sequence comes from Flavobacterium cerinum, assembly GCF_004028155.1. Taxonomy (GTDB): domain Bacteria; phylum Bacteroidota; class Bacteroidia; order Flavobacteriales; family Flavobacteriaceae; genus Flavobacterium; species Flavobacterium cerinum. The sequence continues at coordinate 482 of NZ_SBII01000017.1, forward strand.
TTTGTTGTAGCTCCTTCTGTAACAGCTAAAATGCCGGCAATTCCTGTTGTACCTGTATTAAATGTTTTTAACCCTGCATTACTTAATGTAAGCTGATTATAATTAAACATGGGGATAATCTGTGATCCGGTACCATTAAAATTAACCGTGCTTCCGGTTATGATATAAGTGTTGGTGCCAGGGGTAAATGCATTTGCAATGCCAATGGTGCCACTACTTGCAAATGTACGGCTACCTGTTGAGCCGCTGATCAGGTTGTAGTAATTATATGCCGGAATTGTTTGGGCAGTAGCACCGATAAAACCTACAGTCCCATTTGTTACATCAACTGTTCCTGATACTGATGGAAAGGCAGCCTCAGTATTGAATGTTCCTGAATTGAGAGTGAAATCTCCGGATATCGCTAAAGAGTTTCCAGCATTTGTAGTTAATACAAGTCCGGTATTGCTGAGCAATAAATTCTTTGTTACTGCTCCTATGTTAATATTTATAGTATATGCCCCGGTTAGTTCCACATTATCAATAGCGGTGGGTACGCCATCCACGTTCCAATTGGCCGCATCACCCCAGTTGCTGGTTCCTGCTCCGCCATCCCAGGTTTTAATAAAAATACTCATTTCCCCAATCTGGAAATCACCAAATTCTGTAACCCCTGTAGCCTGTATGGTACTAGATGTTGGGGTTCCAACCATTGGATAATTCCATGACCCACTGGCAATGCCTGTAAACCCGCTAAATCCGCCGACTATAAAAGCGCCCGTTGTTACGCCGGCATCAAGATCAGCAGCCACAAAGTTAAAAGTTACATTATAACTGGTCAATACGACTCCGCTATTTGTTAAGGTCCAGAAGCGGTTCACGCTTCTTGCGGCATTGATGGTAGAACTGCTGATCTCGGGATGATCACCTGAGGTAGTTGAAGCCATAAGATAGCCTGCAGTCGTCACATTTGCGAAAGTAAGAGAGACCGGAGTATAGCTTGCTGCATCACCGATCTCGAAGATTTTTGTGGTGGCTCCGGTAGTTATGCTTTTCTGTAATTGACCGTTTACCCAACCCGTATTCTGGGCTGCGCCGGTAACATTACCTGTAGAGGACTGTATAAGTATATTGCTGCCGGTTTGAATATACCCTGCTATAAAATTCAGGATCCCGTTCACACCAACATTCGATAACAGTAGTACAGAACCTGCAGTATTGCTGACCGTTAAATTATTGAAGGGAGAAAGACTATAAATATTCTGTACTGCAGCTCCATTCAAAGTAAAGGTGGAGGTGTTGCCGTTCAGGGTGCCATTGTTTGAGATATTGCCCGCAACTAAGTGGGAATAGCTGCCTGCATTAAGGATGGCCCCGCTATTTATGGAGAAATTATTGGTGATGGTCCATACCGATGATGGCGTGATCCCGGCGGCATTGGTATTCGTAATTACAACATTACGAAATGAAGTAGGGCTGCCCGCAAGGGTCATAGCACCGGCACCTCCGAAAACAACGGTGCCTGTACTGGAAAAAGCGGTTCCTAAATTTATCGTAGTGGCTGTGGCGGGAATAAAATTTAAAGTACCGGAACTCGTTATCGTTCCATTGTTGGTTGCCGAACCCAAAATATTATGGGTGGAGTTTCCACCATTGAATGAGGCACCGCTTCCTACAGTCAGTGCATACAATATGGTCCATCCCACACTGGCGTTTACACCACCGGTATTGTTGATATTCAGAAAGCCGAATTGGGGTACAGAGGTGGAATTTAGTACTGGTGAAATCGTTCCATTAAAGTTTACGGTTATCGCAACTGTTGTTACCGCATTGATTAAGCTAAGTGTTTGCTGTACATTTCCTGTAAAAGTAGATGTTCCCAGTGTATAAAGCACGCCGCTGTTTGTTAAGTCTCCATTTACCGTGGTGGTAATAGTTGAGCCCCCACTTAAAGAACCTGTGCTGGTAATATTCAGCAAATTATTAAAAGTGACATTATTCAATATGGTATAACTGCCGGTAACGGTCATCTTATTAAATGTGGTATTGCCGGTAATGTTTTTTGAAGCCCCCGAACATAAAACCGTACTGGTTGAAGGCGTAAAGGTTCCGCTATTAATCCAGTTGCCATTTAGCGTAAGGGTATTGGAACCACCATCAAAAGTGGCCCCTGTTTCGATGGTTAAATCACCATTGACAGTAATTGGAGTATAGAGTATTTTAAGTCCTGTATCCCTGAAAATCAGATTTCCATATACAACACCGGGTAGTAGTAAATGCTGTGTACCCGTGCCATTAAAAATTACTGTACTAGCAGTGCTTAAAGCGTAATTGGCAAATTTATTAGGGGCATTATCTGCTGCGATAATTAATGTACCCGCATCTGCGATGATAGCCGTGCCGCCGACAACTGTCCTATTAAAAAAGAACGATTTAATGTCCAGGGTTCCCGATGTTCCGGTAAGGTTTCCTTTTAATGTCACATCCCCGGTAAGTACCGCAATAGTGCCTACCGGTTTATTTATTTCAAGGTTATTAAAAGTCGATGCGGTGATGGTCTGTGTTCCGCTACCATCAAAAATTATTTTTGTTCCGGCATCATCATAAGTACCGCTGTTTGCCCAGTTGCCCCCAATGTGTAAAATGCCACTATTGTTGAGTACTGCCCCAGATGAAATGACCACATTTCCTGTAATGGTTGTGGTTGAAAAATTATCCAGTTCACCCGCGGCTACTGTCAGGTTGCCGCCAATACTAAGAGTATCGTTGATTTCTGCTGCCGCCGCACTTTTGTTTATAGTCAGGTTATTATAGCTTACCGCTCCAATAACCTGGTTAGTTACGCCACTGTAAGTAACCGTTCCTGTGCCTGATGTAAAGGTTCCGTTCACATAATTATGGTTCATAGAGATAATTAGGTTTCCCGCTCCGCTAAAAACAACATTTGCCCCCCCCGACTGAGTAAGGGAGCCACTTAAAGTTACCGTTCCTGTACCAATGTTCAGATTAATGGCATGGCCGCTTGTTCCGTCGCTTAGGGATAGGTTTCCGTTAATGGTAACGGATTGATTATTCGCGTTGATGGAATGTGTTACATTGCTGCTCCAGGTTCCATAAATATCGCCTGAAGTAAGTGAACCTCCACCAGCCATAGAAAGGGTTACTGCCTGTGCACTTCCAAAATTTATATTCTTAACACTTACCGTACTGCTGATGGTGGGCTGATTGGTAAAAGCCATAGTTCCTAAATTTACAATATCTGTAGCAGAGGGAGGTGTTGATGCAGAGCCCTGAACCGTTGTCCAGTTGGCCGCGGTGTTCCAGGCTGTACTTACGCTACCGTTCCATTGCACTACATTTGAATTGTCGGACAGGGTCCAGCGATTCGTGATGTTTGGTAAGAGACTTTGTTCCACATAATTGGCTGTCGCATCATTAGCCGTTTTACCAGAAGCAGACCATGAAGTTCCATTGTAACGCCATAGTCCCATAGTAGCCTCATTACTGCCGTTGAGTTCTGTGTCTTCATAATGCAGGCGAAGAGTCGCACTTGTATAGGAGCCGGAGGCAATGGTAATGGTGTAGAACCGGCTAATTGAACCACCAAATGGGAAATCACTCAAAGGCCCAATGACAACGGATACGGTTACACTGTTGATACCCGAAGCCCCGGAGAAAGTGACGAGATTGTCAGGCCCTTCAAATGCATAGGCTACCCCTGTTGTAAAAACATGGTTTCGCTGAATATTACCCAATATAATTCCATTACCTGTCCTGGTGCTGGTAATGGTCAATGTATTTGCTTCTGTAAGCAGCGTGCCCATTGTCATGTTCACCGTTGCCGCAGTGATATTACTTTGTAAAGTTGCGCCTGTAGCCGCAGTAGTATTGTTTATGGTGAGGATATTAAAAGTTGTGACACCGATGATATTTGAAGCCTGATTTCCCAGGAACTGTATCGTACTTGTGCCTGCGGTAAAGGTTCCCGAATTATTCCAGTTGCCATAAATGGAATGCGTAAATGCACCGGGTATAAATGTAGTGCCGGTGCTGATGGTAAGGCTGTTATTTATCGTTAAAGCCGCGATAGCGGTTTTGTTATTTCCGTTAGAAAGAGTAAGGTTGTTATAGGTAATGGCATTGATGTTCTGAGCCCCGCTACCATTAAAATTTACTGTATTAGGCGCTGAAGCGCTAACATCCAGTATACCTGAAGTAATGGTAAGGGCATTTGCGATTCCCAGTGTTGAACTGGCCGATAATTGCAGAGAGGTACCATTAATGGTGGTATTGAAAAGGTTGGCTGTTCCGCTTAAAGTAGATGTTCCGGTAAATGTTGCCGTTCCTGCCGTCGCAGATAAACTACCATTAACCGAAACGCTGGAGGAGACCGTAAAATTAGCAGTCGAAGTAATGGTTCCGGTAACAGAAAGTGTACTAAAACTCATGGTTCCTGCACCGGAAATTGTTTTTGAAGTTCCGCTCATAGTAATCGCGCCTGCACTTGTTGTGAAGCTTCCGCTTACTGATAAATTGCCTGTAATAACCAAAGCATCAGCTGTACTTACAGTTCCGCTGATCGTCAGATTATCGGGTGAAATTCCGGTTCCGCTAATGGTTTTGCTTGTGCCTGTCATTAGGATTGTTCCGCCAGAGAGCTGGCTAAAAGATCCGGATCCTGTGGTGGCAAGGTTTCCTGTTAAACTGATGCTGCCTGCTAAAAAGCTAACCAATGAAGCGGCAATAGTAAGGTTATTGAAATTCTGGTTACCAGAACCACTTACCGTACTGCCAGAGCCAGTAAACGTAAGGGTCCCGGTGTTGCCATTGAATGTTCCGGTGTTGACCCAATTACTGCCTATGCTATGTGAAAAACTACCCCCATTAAATGTCGTGGAAGCACTGATAGAAACATTTCCATTAACAGTAATATTTGAGGCAGCAGTATAAGACACTGAAGTGCCGGCTCCTAAATTGCTGCTCAGATTACCTACCACGGTTAATGCTGTTGCTGGAAAGATTTTTACAGCTGCGCCGACTGAACTGCTCAGCGTAAGGTTCCCATACAATTGGTTTGCCACAGTTTGGGCGGTCCCTGAATATTCTACCGTACTTGCAACCACCAATGTATTGGCGGTAAAATTAACGGGGTAAGTATTTGTACCTCCGATTTTTAAAATTGCATTATTGGCTACCATAAGTGTGCCGCCCGCAGTTGCCCGATTGGCGGTAAAAGTACCCAGATCAAACGTTCCACTGTTTACAGAGAGGTTACCACTAATACTGATATTTGTATTTAAAGTAACTGTGCTGGCTGTATTTGCAATTACAAGGTTATTAAAGGTGGTACTAAATGTGCCCGCAATCACCTGTGCTGTTGTGTTGTTGAAAATTACAGTTGCTGTCCCAGCTGTAAATGCGGTGGTTGAAACATTATTTGTCCAGTTTCCTTTGATGGTCAGGTTAAAGTTATTTGCATTTAATGTCCCCGCGGTAAGCAGGAGGTTGTTATTTACCGTAATTGCTGCGGGTAAAAGCAGACCATTGCTGTTGTTGAGCGATAAATTAAAAAAGGAAGTAATGCCGGTGAAGGTTTGTTGTCCGCCAGTACCATTAAAATTAACAGTGCCTGTATTCGTAAAGGTCCCATTATTGGCAAGGATACCCGCAATGTTCAGCGTTCCTGTACCGGCTAATGTTAAGGTGCTGCCTGCGTTTATGGTCAGGTTTCTGCAACTTACACTGGTGCTTATATTTGGCATCCTAGTGGCTGTTGAAGTAATCGTGACATCTGTAGTAGAAGTTGGGAGTATACCATTACACCAGTTAGCAGCAGTGCTCCAATCTGTACTTACATTGCCCGTCCATTGCCCTGTGGCAGTTGTTGAAGTAACGGTTACATAAGCAACAGCGGGAGTAATACAACCTGCTGCTGTTACTTGTACGGTATAAACACCTGCAGCAGTGGCTGAGTAGCTAACAACTGGATTTTGCAATGATGACGTAAACCCATTAGGGCCTGTCCACGAATAACTGGCACTTGCAACAGTAGTTGCTGTCAGGTTAAGGGATGCTCCAGAACATACAGGTGAATTGCTCCCTGCACCATCGGGAGAATTATATAAAATAGCCACTTCTGCAGCAGTTAATTCTTTATGATAGATTATTACATCATCCAATGTTCCCGAGAAATAATAACTTGCCGGCTCGTTAGGCCAGGTAGATAAATCACTGTACCCTACTCTCCAATATCCGGTATAACTCTCACCACTGGTAACCGTTGCATCACTGATGACCAAACTGCCATCAACATATAACTTCAGACCGCTTGCCCCAACTGTACCTGTGGCCAAATGCCAGTTTCCGTCATTGTAAGCGGTTGTTGTACTGATGTATTTTTTCGTTGAGCCAGGGGCTACACCAAAGTATAGCACACCCGTGCTGGTCATATAAATAAAGCGGTCCCGGCTACCACCGCCACCCGTTAATACACTTGAAAAACCAACCAGTGTGCCTCCTACAGCGGTGGATGTTTTAAACCATACAGATACACTCACTGTGCTTGGATTTACATAAGCATTAGCTGCAGATATAAACTGACTGCTTCCATTAAAAGTATAAGCCTTATTGGCGTTGTTAAAACGATCTGCAGTTTGAGTTGGCGTTCCGCCCTGAAATGTTCCATTATTATTACCTGTAGCATCATTTGGATTTCCTTCGAACTTGTAATAGGAAAGTAGACTGGAAGGCAATTGGGAGATGGCAGGCCCATTACAGCTGGTTGCCTGAGTTCCGCTCAAAGCGGTACTCAATGCTCCTTCGCTCAGGGCATATACTTTCCAATAATAAGTTGTTCCTGTATTAAGTCCGGTTTGTGATGAAGAAGTAGCTCCTGCTGCGACCTGATTCACAAAAGAATAATTAATTCCGTCTGTAGAGCGATATATAGTAAAGCCACGCTCATTTGAAGAGAGATCGGCCCAGTTTAAGGTCATTGCTGTATTTCCAATTGCCGAAAAGCTAAGTGTAGACGGTGCAATTGGGATTGGAGAAGTAAAAGTATAAGTTCTCCCCGTTACTCTTTTTGTAGTGATACTGGTCTCAGTTGTAGAACTTACTGCTGTGCCTGCACTATTTACAGAGAGGAAATTCCCTGATCCGGTCGCGGTAGCGGTAATCCCAATAGAGCCGGAAGCAGAAGCCGCAGCAGCAGCATCAGAACGGTAAACAAATTCTACCTTGCCACTAGTTTCATACAGGTTAACCTGGAAAGAGCATACGGCACCCGTGGCCAAGTAATACCATTTTACATTGACATATTGCAAGCTAAACACACGGCTACCAACTGCTCCGCTTGTTTTATACGTTACATTATTTGTAACAACAATATCCAGGTCATCCCACAGTGGTGCGATTACTGGCCGCGGTGATCCTGCAGTAGACAGGCTATTCGTATATACATAATCTGTAGGGACACTACCCATTGAAATCCAGCCGTTGGTACTGGCAGAAATACCCGTGTAGCGGGCTCCCATATACCAGAAATCAAATCCAATAGGAATAAGTGCCGAAGTCCCATCATCTGTAGATCCTGTCCATGTTGTAGTACTTCCACCAGAAATTGGTGTAAAACCAGCAGTAGTACCGATAAATGAATAATTTGTTATTGATTGACCTAAGCTTCTTGAACTGGCTAAAAACAGTGAAAACAAAACAAATATACACTTACACGATAAACCAATTTTTCTTTTCATGTGCTCAAAGGGCTTTATAGCCGCTAAATGGCTCGTTTCTTAAAAATTCTGTTATTATTAAAACAGATCTATCTGAGAAGAAGTAATTACTTCAGTTTTAGATCCTCCTGAAGTCGAATAAATGATATTAAGTTTTCCTTTATGATAATCTATAGCTGGGTTTCTATCAAGGTTAAGTAAAGTTTTGCGAATTTGATTAGGTGTATAAATGGCTAAACCTTTTGCTATACCAACCTGCGTAATTTTACCTGTTGGCGCAATGTGTTCTACTTTAAGATCTCCATAAACAGACATGTTTCCTGTTCTTCTAAACGTCATGCTTAACTGGGGTATCTTATTAACATCCCATATAACCTGTAGATCTATATTTACTTTTACAGTTGAGTTGCCACTTCTGATAATAACAGGAATGGCAACACCAAATGTAGGAACCAAATGCACAGATAATGATTGAGGAAGTTTTGAAGCATCATCCTCTATTGGCTTGTCTTTTGCAACAGCTCTAAAATAGAGATGTGATCTATACTCTCCCGGTTTTAACACATTAGTATTTATTGCCTGAATTTTAATAGTTTGTGACTCATTTGGAGCAAGTGTAACACTTCGCGGGAAAAACCGGAAATTTTTATCTGCAAAATTCTGACCGGAATCGGGCTCAGTAATTTCCTCAAAAGCTCCGCTTTCAAGCATTCTGTACTGTACTACAGAAATAAGATATTTTGCACTATCAGCACCTGAATTTGCGATATTAAGCTCTTGGGTTCTTTTACTGGCATCTAGAATTACCCTTCGAGGCATAATAACAAGATCACCCTGATTAATACTATCTGATGGATGAAACAATTGCTCTGCCATAACCACAATTGATAGGATAAACAGAGCAATCCCAGCTTTCATAAAAAGGGTATTATTCATAATATTACAATAAATTTGATATTATATTACCTAAAGAGCTCATGTACATTAAGATACAAATTCTTAATTGTAGTTAACTGTAACCGCAAAAGGAGTTGCAGAGGTATAAGAACCCTGAGCCTGCGAGGCTATTAAATTTAAGGTTGCTCCAATAGTTATCGTCTGAGTACCAGAACTTAAAGTTCCTGTTGTAGCCGGTGTACTTGTAAAGCTATTAACAGTCATTTGATCTGAACCGCTTGTTATAATAACTGAAGAAGGTAAAGTGATGGCATAAGTATAAGAACCGGAACCTTGAACTGTAAAAGATGCCGCTGTTACTGTACCGGTAGTTGCAGGTAAACTAACACCTCCCGTAAATGTCCTGCCACTTGCTGGCGATAAAACCACTGTACCCACAGTTCCATTAGTAGCAATATTTCCAAAATTCATATCAGTGTTTTTAGAAATACTAATAGGGGTTACTATTGTTGCTGAAGCATTAGCAGAAGCTGTTGCCTGTGCAAAGACAGAAGTTGTGGATAAAAGACCAAAAAGAGAGAAAGTCAATGTAATAATTACTTTTTTCATGATATAAAATTTGGAGGATTAATATTAAATAGATAGGAGTCAAGAACGGGATGCGAAAGGCAAGATTAAAAAAGAAAAGAAAGTAATTTAAACCGCACCAAAACCGATCATTATCATTGTCAAATCTATACATAAAACAATCAATTATTGAAAAAAATGCAGTTATTTTTAAAATTATTTATTTTTTTGTAGGAAAACATGAGAAAAATTATGAAAAAACTATTTAACTTTTCATTAAAAAAGTAAGTGGTACCAAACAATACTGATCAGAAAAAGGAAATAAATAAATAATTAAACTTATTTATTTATTCAATTTTTTTTTATCTATTAAATAGATAAAAAAAGTTATAAAACAACTATTGTATCTAATTTTTATTATAAAAAAGGAACTTGTAGTTTGATTAAAAGAAGGTTTTAAAGTAGATATCGACGTATCAAAGCTAAATATGATACAAAAAAATAAGCTATTGTTGCTCAGTATATTTACAAAACTGTTCCCAATTATTTTGAGATCGATTATAAACAGGTTTAAGTTGTAAGAAACTTATTGTTATATAAATAAAATTGTAGAGAACTCAACGCAGTTATTTTTTGCTAAATTAAAAACCCATAAATAACAATTGTTACTACAGCTGATGCCCTCCACCCCACAATTGTAGTTTCTTAGTAAGGACAATTGTGAGGCGTTTTAATCGGATGTTCCCCTTTGAGAACATACCTTTTCTTAGCAGTTGATAATGTTCTACAGTTAAATAAAAATCAATTATTATTCATTTTTAAAAATGCCTGTATTATTTTTTCGTTCAAAACTGTTGGAATGGAATGTCCCATGCCTTCAATTTTTAATAAGGTTGAATGCGGAATAGCATTCGAAATATCTTCACCACAAGCTAAAGGAAAAATAGGATCTTCCGTACCATGGACTACTAAACTTGGAGCATTGATTTTTTCTAATCGCTTCACATCAAAACCTGTAATAGTCATGGCGCAAATTTGTCCGAGAATATTGGCAGATGGTGCTCTTTGTTTCTCTTTATTAATGATTTCTGTTTCTGCTTTTTCATCGATAGAAAATGTTCCTGAAATTGCTTTTATAAATGTTAGCCTTTTTTCTAAAAAAGCTTGAGGTTCTTTATTAAAATCTGGCATAGGCGACAGCATCATCTGCATAACGTCGGGCTGAGCTTGGGGTAAATCAGGGCGCAAACTGGTCGACATGATTATAGTAGCACTAAGAACACGTTCCGGAAATTCGGAGGCCATAAGCTGCACTATGATTCCGCCCATTGAACGTCCGAAAATATGCGCTTTTTCAATTTTTAAAAAATCCAATAAAGCCAAAGCATCTTTTGCTATATCCAGTAAAGAATAAGCACCTTTTGGAAATTTTCCTTGTTGTAAAAACTGTATTAATTCGCCAACATTTTTCGCTTCATTTTCTATAAATGAAGAGCAACCAGAATCTCGATTATCAAACCGAATTACCCGGAAACCTTTCTGTACCAATTCTTGACAAAAGCTTTCACTCCAACTCGTCATTTGACTTCCCAACCCTGAAACTAACAAAACTGTTTCTGTATTTTCCGAACCGAGAATTTGATAAAAAATATCTATATTATTTAATTGTTCAAGAGGCATTTTAAATAGAATTTAATAGTGTGTATGTTTTTATTAGCTTTTAAAAAACTACTTTTAATTAGTATTATAGAAACTTTTTATTGCAAGCTTGTCCTGAAAATAGTCACAGCATTACCTGTAATTTGCACTTGTTTTGGAAGTCCATTTTCAAGACTAACGTTCACGTTTACCGTTCCAAGTCGGTTGATGCTCTCCCCCTGTTTTCCTGTAAATTCAAAAAAAGCACCGGTACATTCAACGATTTTATTTACAATAAGATAACCGCCCAAAGGCCCATTTGCGTTTCCTGTTACAGGGTCTTCTGCAATTCCAATAGCTGGTGCGTACATTCTGCCGAATGTCAAAACCTCTGGTTCATCCGAATCAAGTGTAAAAACAAAATAGCCATTACATCCAATGTCTGAACTAAGATCGGTCAAAGCCGTCAAATTTGGGCGTAAGGCATTCAGAATTGTTCGACTTTTAATACCAATCATTACCTTAGAATGTCCTGTTGATGCGATTTGTACCGGACACTTTTCGTTAAGATCTTCCAATCTCAAACCTAAAGCATCCAGAATACGTTGCTTAGTTTCTGTTTCAAATGGAGCACTAAGTTCAAATATACCTTGTGTCATGGTAATCCGATAGTCATTTTGTTGCTTTTCAATTGCAATGGGCAAAATTCCTATTTGTGTTTTTATATTAATCGTACACGAATCCAGTTTGTCTTCAAAAGCTTTTGCATACAGCGCAGCAATTGTAGCATGCCCACAAGAAGGAACCTCTACAGTAGGGGTAAAATATCGTATATAGTAATCGAAATCTGCGGTAAAATTAATAGGTTTATATAAAAATGCGGTTTCAGAATTGTTCAGTTCCCGCGCAATTAACTGCATTTCTTCAGCAGTCAGCTCCTCAGCATTTAGCACAACACCCGCCGGATTTCCTTTGAATTTTTCTGTAGTAAATGAATCGATCTGATAAAGAATAGGTTGCGATATCATATTTGACTTAGACTTTTATTTAGCTAATTTATACAAATTTCAGGTTGAAGGGCGTTGAAGTTTGTAAACTTATTTGCTGATACAAATTTGCTCTGATTTTTTCTAAACATATGTACAATTTCGATTCCATTTAAAGTATGTTTAGCCTATTCAAAAATTTTAAAGCCTAAACCGTTTGGTATTCTCCACTCAATAAAACGAGGATCGTGTTCCGCCCTATTATTAAGGTACATGCCTGCCTGGAGGATATCAGGCTTTGGATAACAAAAATTTATTGTATTCAGTAAATTAATAATTTTTAAAATTGAAAGGTAGAACTTATCTATAGATACGATATAACAGTATATAACTACCCTTATTTTCGCATACTTTGCTTGACTTTCTCCCTGTGTTGTTCACCCCAGACACTAAGTTCGCGTATTACACTTTTTAAAGTTAGGCTGTAATCTGTTGCTTCATAAATTATAGTGACCGGAGTTGTTAGATATACAGTACGTTTAACAAAATCATTCAATTCCAAATCTTTGAGTTCTTTTGCCAATACTTTAGGTGATATTTTTGTGATCTCTTTTCGAATCTCATTAAAGCGTTTAGGGGATTGCACCAAGCTAAGGATTAAAGCTATCTTCCATTTTCCATTTAAAACATAGAGTGCATCCAATATATTCCTAAGGGATCCAGCACATTCTTCTGTTGTTGGAATTGCTTCTTTTTCAATTGTTTTCATGGCAGTAAAGATATAGACTTTCCTAAAAGTAACTGGTTTCCTTTAGGTAAGTACTATATTTTGCATACTTACTAACTGTAGCTTTGCTTAAAATAAACCTAAAAACCTAATCGTTCGTTGATAGCCAAACAAATAGTCTGTTTTGAGCAAATTTAAGTTTTAAATTAAATACACATCTAAGTTATGAAACACATCCTTCATTTAATGTCCAGCATTCAAGGAAAAGAATCGTACAGCATTAAGCTGGGTAACATTATTATAGAGAAAATTCAGGAAAAATATCCCAACAGTACAATTGAAGAATTAAATCTGGCCGAACAGGAAATTCCGCATCTTAATCCTGCCTCTCTTCGTAAATTGTTTACTCCACCAAATCTGCAAAACGAAAAAGAATCAATCCACTTTTCTGATGATCTACTAAAACAATTATTCGCTGCAGACATCATCGTTATTGGTGCCCCTCTCTACAATTTCACCATACATTCAACACTAAAAGCCTGGATTGACCATATTACAAAGCCTGGGATAACTTTTGAATATGGTGAAGATGGTCGCCCTATTGGAATGATTATGGGAAAAAAAGTTTATGTTGCAATGGCATCAGGCGGTATTTATTCTGAGGGCCCTGGAAAAACTAACGATTTTGTCGTTCCTTATTTAAAAGCATTCCTTGGCTTTTTAGGTATGACAAATCTAACAGCATTCCGTGCTGAAGGATTAAAAGTACCGGGAATAAAAGAACATGCTATGGAAAAAGCTATTAATAGTATAATAATTGATTAAGCAATGAGGCTTTGAAAGTTTCCTCATAGTTGTAGAAAACGGTTCTGTCAGGTCTGTTTATTAAAATCCAAGATCTTAGATATACTTTAAATTTATGATGTCAGTTTGCAGAATTATTTAAACATAATCATCTACTCCCGCATCTTCATTATCTCATCACCGTAATTCAATATAAATCTAAGTTTGAAATATACTTTCTAAAGAATAATAGACTTCAGATAGCAGTGAACTTTATTGTTGATGAAATGAAGAGTTTTAAAGACTAAAGGTAAAACATATATTTAGGGGCAATAGTACCGATACAAGTAACATTACAAAAACATCGACAATCACCAAAATAATGATTTCTTAACAAGAGTATAAATAGCTTATAAACAATGGAATAATAGTTTTATTAGGGATTTATTACTATGATTATCTATTATTAGTACCATTCAATTTTGATGATGACTTTCAAATTAAGAAATTTGACGTACTTTACCTATTGTAAAAAATATAACATGCAAGACTATCTTATCGGGCTGGGAAAAAGAATAAAGGAAATTCGTAAAAGGAATAACCTGACCATAAATACCGTTGCCAGCGATGCCGATGTGAGCAACGGTCTAATTTCTCGAATAGAAAACGGCAGAACTATACCTTCGCTTCCTGTATTGCTAAATATAATACAGGCATTGGGAATTGAGGTTTCTGATTTTTTTAACGGGCTTCCAAAATCTGATAAGAATAATTTTATCGTTTCCAGAAAGGAAGACAATAACATTATTGAGAAGGAAGACGAAGCAAAAGGGTTTGAATATAAATTCCTTTTTGGCAAGCAATTATCTTCAGTAGGTTTTGAAGCAGTACTACTGGAAGTTCAGCCTGGATCACAACGCGATAAAGTAGAGACTGATGCCTATGAATTCAAATACATATTAACCGGAGAATGTTATTATATAATTGGCGAGGAAGAAGTTCTTTTAAAAGACGGCGATTCAATATTTTTTGATGGAAGAATACCGCACGTGCCTGTAAACAGGGGGACTGTTCCTTCTAAAATGCTTGTATTGTATTTCTTTTTTCATAAAAATGAGTAAACCCACCATTACAGTGGGTTAACGCCCCTATATTATCTAAAAAGTATACTTTCGAGCTCTGTAACGTTCTGTAAAATATAATCAGGATGAGCAGTTTCAAGCTGTTCCCTGTTCTGTGCCCCACTTAATACACCTACCGTTAGTCCGCAGCCTGAATTCTTTCCTTCAATAATATCTATTTCAGAATCCCCTGCTTTTAATACATGAGAAGGATCATTAATCCCAAATTGAGCCATTGCCATTTTTATCATATCCGGATGTGGTCTGCCATTTACAACATCATCAGATGTAATTAATGCATCCACCTGTATACCTACCTGCCAGTTAAGCTTATTCATAAGCTTATTTGCTGTTTTAAGATCATAGCCCGTATTCAGAATTATTTTGACACCACGATCCCTAAGCTGTTCAAAGAACGCTTCCATACCTTCAAATGCATTTATATCAGACTCATTGTATGCTTTTTCAAGTGCTACTTTAAATTTTACAAATACCCTGTCAGCTACTGTATCAATATCCTTCTCATCTGTACAGGCCGTAAGCACATCTGTGATTGCTTTATGCTTTTCTTTACCTGCCCCATGTTTTAGAACATCCTCTAATGTAATTTCAAACCCTTCCTGGTTTATAACTTTCTGCACTGTCTTATACACCAAATTATCTTCATTAACTGTAGTCCCTGCCATGTCAAGTACTACCATTTTTATATCAATCATTCTAACTTAAATTAAATATCTGTTTAATGTTTTCTTTAGAGAATCCTGCACTACCTGTCATTCCTTTCCCTCCTATACCAGTCACTATATGTATATTATTGTCAACCGTATGTTGAAATATATCATTCTCTTTACATTGCGAATACATTCCAAACCAACGGTTCTGTATTTCAAAAGTTGGAAGGTTAAATATCTTTTTAGCTTCCTCAATCATATATTCATCTATATCCATACGCAGGTCAAATCCCAGATCGTCTATGTTAGCAGCATCGGCATATTCGTGGGAATCTCCTATAATCACTGAACCATCAAGTGCTTGTTTAAATAAGATGTGCACGCCCCATTTTTTTTCGAAAGAATCAGGATTTTCTTTGGCTTTTATAGCTTTAAACGAAGGGCATTCATAGAAAGCCTCATATCGGCGAATGGAAAGGCCTGTAAGTATAGAACCATTCAGTGTATATCCGGCTTGCGGTTTGGTCTGCAGCATTTGTAATTTTGTAACCTCAAGGTCACTTTTTGCAAATACCTCAGGATACAGGGTCTTGAATTCTGAACCACAGCAAAGTAGTACCTTTTTAGATTTGAACACTTCACCACCGGCAGTCTCAATCTCTACCTCATCGCCCCATGCCTCACAGCGAATCACCTTAGTATTACTGAAATAAATTAATCCTTTTTGGGATATAAGATATTCCAGTAAACGGTTTATCATTACCCTTGGCTCTACAGTAACTTCCTCTGGAAAGAAGAGCCCCGCTTTTACATAATCATTTCTTAGTCCTGGGTATTTATCCAGACATTGCTCTTTAGTAAGTAAATGCGATTCATAATCATTACCCTTGTTTATTAGACTCAATTCTTCTATAAGTTGTACTTCTTCCTCATTAGAAGCCAGGTATACAGAACCGTTTTTACGTACAGAAATATCAAAGCGGCTTTGTAAATCATTATATAATTTAAGGCTTTCCCTCCCGTAATTCTGCCATTTAGTATCCATACCCGACGGAACTACCTGTCCAAAATTGCGTACTGTTGCACCTACGGGCTGTTTATCTTTTTCTATGAGTGCCACACTAAGTCCAGCCTGCAGCGCATGATAAGCATGGAAAGCACCTAAGGCCCCGCCCCCAATGACTATAAGGTCATATTGTTTATCCATTATAATTTATTTTTGTTTTAGTCTTTATTTTTTTCAGGGATAAGCAATTACCTGCTTTTCTTTTTTTTCATCAATGCGCTTATTAAAATACCACATTGCAAATAATGATAGTAATAACAATAAAGCGGCAGATTCAAGATTAAGCCATATAAAAAAATGACCCCATGTTTGTTTAAAACCTACAACTTCTTTAAGTAGTAATACAATTACGCTGCTCAAATATCCAAGTGCGTCGGCCATATAAAACAGGAAACCTACATTACCTTTAAAACTAAGGAGCGCCACCAATCTTTCAAACACTAGGCAATGAAAAAGTATGTAAGGCAGATAAATTCCTACTCCCGTAGTAACCATCCATGTTACTGGTGATATCAACCCTTGATTGAACAGTAAAGTAAAAACTATAATTATTACAGCTCCTACTGCCGTAAGCAGCATACCCGTATTAAATGCCCTATTATTATTACGTATAAGCACACCTGCAGCCGCTATAGCCAAAACAATAATAGCAACTGGTATTTCCGTTAGGGTAACAATATTGGGTGAACTGGAATATCCCTGTTCAGACCAGAATTCAACCATAAAATTATCCCTGAAATCCCTTACTACCGTTAGTAAAATATAAATACCAACTAACCCAAAATAACCAACACCATTAGCCTTTATAAAATCTTTCCTGTCTTTACTATGCATAGGTACTCTCTCAGAACGTGCTTTTATGTCACTCTCATCAGGCCCCTTACTCTTATTTAATACCCATACCGATAGAAGGAAAAAAGGGAAAAACAAAAGTCCGGTATAAAAAGGCATCGAATATTCATCAATATTAAAATCCCGCATAAGCAGTAAACCAACTGTTTTTACAAAACTTGTCGAGAAAATAAATGTTGCACTAAGGGCTGCTGCAAGAAGTTCCGTATTTTTTCTTCCTTCTATATAAGAGAATACAATACCGAAAACCATTCCTAATGGCAGTCCGTTTAGAAATAGCGCTAATATTTTCCATTCAGCCGGAACAATAGCAAATAATGCCAGCATAAGAAGTGCAAAAAAGATTAAACCGGTTAGTACTATCGCTCGTTTAGATTTCGGCATTTCTGATATAATTTTTATTCCTAAAAATTTTGAAACCATATAACCTAAAACCTGGCTTAATACCAATATTGTTTTGGCATCAACACCATAACCGAAAACCAAACCAGTATATTTTCCTGCTAAAAATGATTTGCGAACAGCATACATACCAGTGTAACATATAAAGACCGAAATGACAATTGCAAAAGTAGATAAATTTTTACTATTTGTAAATTTTTTGATTATCCCAGACATACCTTTGATATTAATTTTCAACAAAAATAAGGCTCTAACCAAACAATCAGATTAACTAAATGTAAAATAATAGTTATTAAAGTTTACAAATAGTAAATAAATTTTATATGTTATAAAAAACAGGTTACTTTTGACAATATTAACAAAGATCAATGATTAACAAGCTTTTACAAAATACAAACAAAGCTTTACAGTCACATATTAGTCAATAAAAGTTAAGCCAAAGAATACGAGGTTTACTTTAAACAAGTAACAGCTGTAACAATTCCACAAAATAAAAAATTATTACAAATAGTAAACAAAATTTAATACTGATGACTCTAAAAGCTACAGCGATGGTATTTACCCAAGAAGGCACACCATTCGTAAAAGAACAAGTAATTCTAAATGATATAGACAGTGATGAAGTACTTGTCCGTATTGTGTATACTACTATATGTACCAGTGATCTCCACACCTATACGGGAAGACGTTCCTCTCCTACTCCCTGTGTACTGGGTCATGAAATAATTGGAGAAATTATAACGCAGGGTAAAAAAATAAAGAGTGATTATAATGGTCTGCTTTTAAATACGGGCGATCTGGTAACCTGGTGCGTGTATGCCTATGATAATAAAAGCGAAATGGCAAAAAAAGGAATACCTCAAAAATCTGAGGGATTATATAAATACGGACATCATAAATTTAACCCTGACGACGGACTGAATGGAGGATTTGCCACCCATTGTGTATTAAAAAAAGGAACTGCAATTTTTAAGCTCCCTGATTTTTTAAGCTACAGGCAGGCAGCACCAATAAATTGTACACATGCTACTATAGCAGGTGCAATGCGTATGGCAGGATATCTCAAAAATAAAAATGTAATGATTACCGGGACGGGTATGCTAGGACTCTCAGCTTGTGCGATGGCAAAGGAAGGGGGTGCCCGAAATGTTATTGCTATGGATATTAATAAAGAACGCTTGAGATTTGCAAAAAATTTTGGAGTAGATAGACTTATTGATAGCAAATTATCTGTAGACGAGATAAAATTACTTCTTCCAAAAGGAAAAATTGATGTAATTATTGATACCACCGGACTGCCATCAGTAATGGAAACCGGACTTGAATTACTTGCTATCGGTGGAAGAGCCGTATGGGTAGGAGCTGTTTACGGTCAGCCGGCAACAAAAATAAATGCAGAGATGATAGTTAGAAATCTTATAACAATAAAAGGCCTTCATAATTATACCCCCAATGATCTTGGTTTCGCCATTGATTTTATTGCAGAACACCACTTAAAATATCCTTTTGAGACACTTGTTGGGGAAGAGTTTAGTTTAGAAGATTTATCAATCGGTTTTGAAACAGCCAACTCAGGAAAGTATTATCGTGTTGGTATAAAACAATAAAATTCTAATAAATAAGAAAGCCGGCTAAACGCCGGCTTTCTTATTTATTAGAATAAAAACTAAAGTTACTATAAACTCCACTTAATTCCCATTTGCCCTCTTATACCATAAAACTCCACTTGCTTTGGCCTGCTCTCATCACCATAATAGTACTCAAGCTTTTGGTTGAGAAGATTATTTGCCTCTGCAAAAATTGTAATATGACTGCTTAACTTAAATGAAATATTTGCATCAAGAGCTGAATAGTTTCCATAGTATACATCATCTCTTTTAAGTCCGCTTGTTCCATGTTCTGTAATATATTTTGCTTTAAAATTATAAGCAGCTCTTACATTTAACTTTCCTGTTTCATAATATAGCTGTGCATTTACCAAATGATCACCCTGTCTTGGCAGACTGGTTTTACCCTCGCGACCAGGAATTGTCATTTCTGATTTTGTAAAGGTATAATTTGCCTGCATTCCAAAACCGCTAAGAAAACCCGGAAGGAAATCAAATTTCTTATTTCCGCTGAACTCAGCTCCAAACAACCACGCATTATCACCATTCAATGGTTGTGAAACTTCCACACCTGTATGTCCGTTGATGTTACCTTGTCTTGTATCCATAAATATAGGGTCGGTAATTACTTTATAGAATACACCTGCAGATACAACATCAAGCTTACCAAAATAATGTTCACTCATCAAATCAAAATTGTACGAATAAGTAGGGTTTACAGCAGGGTTACCTCCGTCATATTCGTTATCAGCGGCCAAATAAGTACCCCCTGGGGCTAGATAACCAAAATCAGGTCTGGTAAATGTTCTGGTTGCAGCAAATCTTACGTTAGTATTTTCTTCAGGCATATATTTTAAATGAACCATTGGCAAGAGCGACAGGTAGCTTTTTGTTTTTATTACCTTAGAAAGTAAACCATCCGGATTTTCTTCTGTTACATCATATTGGTAACCGCTTACTTTTGTGTTGGTATAAGTAGCTCTTATACCTCCCAGAAATGTAAGTTTATCATTTATTTTATAGGTAGCCATACCGTATCCCGAAGTATGTGTTTCATCTACATCAAAATTTCTTCCAAGGCCACCACCGTTAGCTAATATTTCCGAATCGCCTTTAGAAAGCGTTAAGTTGCCATTATTAAAATTATCGTTGTAAAACTGGTTCATACCATCTTTAGAAAGTACTGGCCCAAAACTATTACCTACGTTAGTATTAAGTTCATTAAGATAATCTTTACCTCCTGGCTGATAAATATTATACTGTCCATAAGATCCCAGTGTAGGTGCCGCACCATTGCCTGTCCAATTATAAAATTCATCAGAAAAAGTAGCCCTCCTGTCTTTATCCCTGAATTTACCTCCAAACTTAAGAGTAAGGTCATCATTAGCTGTAAGTTCATAATTTACGGTAGCCACAATATTATCTCTTTCCTTTACTCCTACTTTATACAATTCCAATGTTGTAAAATTCATTTTATCCGGACTTGTTTGGAAATTTGGGTCTGACAGATAACCAAACATATTATCGGTATCCATATGGCCTCCATCTGTATTCCAATAAGCTCTTGGCCCATTTCCTCTATTCTCAATATAAGCTGGATTTAAACCTACACCATCTTGTTTAAAAAATACGGAATAGTAACTGTTATTTTTTGCATCCGGAACATTACCATAGTAAAATTCGGTACTGTAATGTGCTACGCTCCAATCCAAAACGCCTTTATTTCCTATATGCTTACCTCCAACTTCTGCTCCGTAAAAATTAAAGTTCAGTTCGTTATATATATTTTGCAGCTCTATACGGCCTGCATTAGTAGCACTATTAAATTTATCAAAACGGATACGCTGTTTATAATGCAGCTCCTTATCAAGCAGCTTACCATAATTGAGCTTCGTATAAAATTTGTTTCTTTCATTAGGGTTAAATTCAAAACCTCCGTTAAAACCGGTTGTTTTCCTTTCACCTGTATAGTCTCTTAACTCTAATCTATAAACTCCTTCATCGCCAGATCTTCTTGCCTCAAAATTATCTGAAGCCCAATTACGGTTCCATTGTGAGACATTTAAAATATAGCCAAATTTGCCACTCTTGCTTTTATCACCAATAAGAAAGGAGCCACTGTAAACACCTTTATTAGATTTTTCATTATAACCAGCTCCAATTGTTGCATCTACCGTGAATTTAGAAGGTGCAGTCTTAGTTACAAAATTTACGCTGCCACCAAGTGCATCAGCGTCAATATCCGGAGTCAAAGCCTTAGCTACTTCCACATATCCAATCATTTCAGTAGGGAAAAAATCAAACGCAGTAGCCCTGCTTGCCCCTTCGTCAGCAGCTGTTGGAAGCCTGTTACCATTCATAGTTGTAGAGCTCCATTCTGCCGGTAATCCCCTAACAGCAACATATCGGCCCTCTCCCTGGTCTCGCTCAATAGAAACCCCTGGTATACGCTGTACAGCTTCAGCTGCATTTCTATCCGGTAATTTGCCTATACCGTCGGCAGCTATCACATTTATAACATTAACTGCATTTTTTTGTAGATTAAGTGCTTTAGCCTCACTTAATCTTGAAGCTGTTGATGTGAGAACGACTTCATTTAATTCATTAGAAATAGGCTGCATTAGTATATCAGGCATCGTCGTTATTTTACCTGCTTCTACATTTGCTTCATGTTTGGATTTCTCATATCCCATATAATTTACAGTAATGGTATATGTACCCGGAGTTAAACCCATAACTGTAAAATTTCCTTCAAAATCAGTTGATGCATTTTTCTGAGTTCCATTTAACTGTATTATCGCACCGGGAAGCGGGTAAGATCCATCGAGCACCTTACCCTTAATAGAACCCATTTGTGCAAACCCAGTCAATGAAAACAACAAAAAAGTTGCATAGACTAAAAGTGTAATTTTTTTCATTGCGTTCAAATTATTAATATTAGTAAATTATTTACTGCAAAAATGCCTATAATTTTACCATTAGTAAACTTTTGAACTTTAAGAAATCCTTAACACGCTATTATAGTTAAGTAAGGAGAATGTTAACAACCATTTTTATAATGGCTGTTAACATTAGTTTACACTGACGAATAATGAATCTATGACAACTGTTTGTTTTAATAATTATGGAGGGTTTCACTTTCAGACTTAGATCCTTCTACTCGATTTACTGTAAAATCAACTATTCTTTGTATTCTCTCCTTTTATTTTGCTTTATTATAACAACTAATCATGATTTTACTATACAATAAAACTTGTCTCTGCTCAAAACAACTATATTATTCTGAGCCAAATAGTAAACCAGTAAATTTGTATTTTGATTATATTTTTCTAGTTTTGTTCCCTGTATGAAACACCTGTCTACTACATACTCGACTGTTACTCCGCCCTGACTTTAGCCCTTAAAACAATAGACACTGCCTTTAACACTTTACCTATAGTTATCTGTACAAATCTCTGTTTAACTGCTTCAGTGATAATGTGCTTTATTAATTTATATCTATGAATAAAGTTCTAAATCTTTTCGACTTTACGCAAAAAGTCAATTATAAAAATGAAATTTTAGCCGGCCTGACTGTAGCTATGACTATGATACCCGAGTCACTGTCTTTTGCAATCCTTGCTGGTTTTCCTCCACTTGTTGGTCTCTATGCTGCCTTTATTGCCGGACTTATTACAGCAATTTTTGGCGGAAGACCGGGAATGATATCTGGTGGAGCGGGTGCTACAGTTGTTGTACTCATAGCACTAATGCGCTCCCATGGAATTGAATATGTGTTTGCAGCTGTAGCTCTTGCAGGGGCAATCCAAATACTTATCGGCCTCTTCAAGATGGCTAAATTTATACGCCTGGTGCCCCAGCCTGTTATGTACGGGTTTGTTAACGGGCTTGCTATTATAATATTCATGTCGCAGCTGGAGCAGTTCAAAACAATAGTGAATGGTGAGATTACCTGGCTACAGGGTTCCACATTATACATCATGCTGGGGCTGGTTGCCCTGACAATCGGGATTGTAGTGCTATTCCCTAAAATAACAAAAGCCGTACCTTCCTCACTGGTGGCAATTATAATGGTTTTTATAATTGTGGTTGCCTTTGGTATCGAAACTAAAACAGTACAGGACATTGCCTCTGTCGAAGGGGGCTTTCCTCCTTTCCATATCCCTAATATTCCTTTTAATTTAGAAGCATTGCAGATTATCCTGCCCTACTCCATGATTGTAGCCGCGGTTGGCCTTACAGAAGGGCTTCTTACATTGAATCTGGTCGATGAAATTACCGGAACAAGAGGCAATGGGAATCGGGAATGTATTGCCCAGGGTGGATCAAACATAGCCAACGGGTTCTTTTACGGGATGGGTGGCTGCCCTATGATAGCACAGACACTGGTGAATCTTTCTTCGGGTTCCAGAGCCAGGCTTTCAGGAATAATCGCTGCCATAACGATATTGCTGATTATTCTTTTTGGTGCCCCAATAATAGGAAAGCTGCCTATGGCTGCACTTGTAGGGGTTATGGTAATGGTAGCAATAGGAACTTTTGAATGGGCTAGCTTTAATATAATTACTAAAATGCCAAAGCACGATATTTTTGTTGGGATCATGGTGGCCGTCATTACCGTACTACTGCACAATCTGGCACTCGCTGTACTGGTAGGTGTTATAATATCCGCATTGGTATTTGCATGGCAGAGTGCCAAACGCATCAGGGCTAGGACTTTTATTGATGATAAGGGGATCAAACACTATGAAATTTATGGACCCTTATTTTTTGGTTCAGTAATGACATTCCAGGAAAAATTTAAAACAGCAGAGGATCCTAATCATATCATAATAGACTTTAAGGAAAGCCGTATAGCGGATATGTCCGCTATTGAGGCTGTAAACAATATTACCAAACGCTATAGCGAAGCTGGGAAGACTGTAGAACTGAAACATCTGAGTCCAGACTGCAGGCAGCTGCTCCGTAATGCTGAATCCGTAATCAATGTAAGCATTATCGAAGACCCTAATTACAGGGTTGCTGTTGAGAGCGTTTAACTTTATTTTAAATCATTTTTTCTAATCTTATAGGTTAGTAAAAAGTTGCATATCTTGAAGATGAAATAGTACAAAAACTACTATTCCGAAAAAAATCATAAAATATTTTAAATACTTTTTTTTGAAATAACATAATTCAATAAATTCGCCAACTAAATTTTGGCAATATGAATATGAGAATTATAGGTTCTGGCAGTTGTATTCCCGAAATCAAAGTCCCGAACCAGTACTTTGAAAATCACTCTTTTCTGGATGAAAACGGTAACTCTTTAAAACACTCCAGAGAAAGTATTATCGAGAAATTTGCTGCTATTACAGGAATTGAGGAGCGCCGCTATGTGCCGAATCATTTTGTAACTTCTGACTTGGCTTTTATAGCCGCCCAAAAAGCAATTGATGATGCGGGGGTTGATCCTGAAAGTATAGATTATATTATACTCTCACATAATTTTGGAGATGTCCGTTACGGTACCGTACAGTCCGATACTGTTCCAAGTCTTGCTTCGAGGGTCAAAAATAAGCTGAAGATTAAAAATCCCGGCTGTGTTGCTTTTGATATTATTTTTGGATGCCCGGGCTGGATTCAGGGTATGCTGCTGGCTAATGCTTACATACAGTCAGGAATGGCAAAGCGATGCCTGATTATTGGTGCAGAATGTCTTTCCCGCGTGGTGGACCATAGTGATAGAGACTCCATGATCTATGCTGATGGCGCAGGAGCAACCCTTGTTGAAGCATCAAATCATGAGAAAGGACTACTATCACATGAAAGTGCCAGCTTCTCCTATGATGAAACAGAATACCTCTATTTTGGGAATTCATATAATCCCGAACATACTAATGATGTAAGATACATTAAGATGTATGGACGAAAAATATATGAATTTGCACTCAGGTATGTACCTAATGCCATGAAAAGCTGCATTGATAAAGCAGGTATACCCATCGAAAAGATAGATAAAATACTGATACATCAGGCAAATGAAAAAATGGATGAGGCTATCCTTAACCGGTTCTATACACTTTACGGAAAAACACCACCAAAAGATGTGATGCCAATGAGTATCAGTTTTTTAGGAAACAGCAGCGTTGCAACCATTCCAACTCTATATGACCTTATAGCAAAAGGGGCGCTTGATGGACATAATATGAATAGTGGAGATATTATACTGTTTGCCTCTGTTGGAGCAGGTATGAATATCAATGCCTTTGTTTATAAAGTTTAGAGAACACTAACAATATAACAAAAAATAACCTTTTATGAGTTATGGTATTAAATGATTCAAATTGGTAGGAGGTACTAAAAAGAAAAAGCCTATCAGCTATCATGTAGATAAGACTACAAACAATAAAGCACCTGATTTGAGCAGGTGCTTTATACCCTAACTGTTATAGTATAGTATATTATGCTACGACTACGTTTACTGCGTTTGAACCTCAACGGCACTACTAGTGTTATTTGGTAAGTGCCATCATTTCTGTTAACGATTTATCCAGCTTTTTCCGGTGGTTATTAAACTCTTTTTTAAATGATTTTATAGCCTTAATTGTAGTTTCGTCTAATTTAAAATTATGGGGCTGAATTGCCTTAGCGCTCAACAGCATATTACTTAACTTGTCCATCCTGCCATTCGCATCTATAATGGCATACCTGAGTTTTCGCTTGTTTTTAAGTTGAGGGTCTTCTAATTTATCATTTGCCTTGGATATTTTTATACATGCTTCATCTACAGCAAAATCTGACGCAGTAATAAATTGATTCCAGTCCGCTATTGCTTTACGGGTAGCTACATCCTCTGCTTCATACCCTATAGGTTCCATTTCTGTTGCCCAGCCCGCTTCGTTTTCCTCTGTACATTGGTATGGGGAGGTCATCGTAAACAGTAAAACCGCAATTATAAATACTTTCATGATAGTAGGGATATTAATTTTGTTCTTATTTCTACACCTCATTATTCACATATACTATATATAAAGGAATATTTGATGGATCAAAATTGATTAATTATAAAAATAGAGTTCATGATAATAATCATAGTCAAATATATATTTTACATTTTATTAGAGTATAAAGGCAGGTAATGGTATTTGAAATACTATTTTGATAAAAAAATTAGGAAGGATGCACGGATTAAAGATTTTATCCGAAAACTATTGTGAATTGGGCTATAGATCGGAATCTGACATTAGCTCTTGTGATGTAAAAACAAAAACTAATGAAATTGTAAACCTAAGTTTGAAATATACAGCCTGAAGAATAATAGTTTGAAATACAATGCTTCAAAATGATACTTTGTTAAATTAGAATAGTTAAATAACCAATATCTAAGTTTTAATTTATCTACCTTCACAAAATCACCTAATTATCAGAAAGTTAGAAATCCAACTATAAAACTATGAAGAATAAAGAAAATGCGACACCACCACCTGAAACCACTCAGGATTTCCCAATAGTGGGCATAGGCGCCTCTGCGGGGGGACTTGATGCGTTCAGGCAGCTTCTGAAAGCCATACCTGAAAATTCAGGAATGGCTTATGTTTTGGTTCAGCATCTTTATCCTTCACATGAAAGTATACTACCCGAGATCTTATCAAGATATACCAATATTCCCGTACTTGAGATAACGGATGAAATCCATCTCGCACCCAACAATATCTATGTGATTCCCGAGAACAAGCTACTTACCTCAATTGATGGCATTCTCAAACTTTCAGCCCGTGAAAAGGAATCAAGAAATGCCGCCATTGACATATTTTTTGTATCACTCGCTGAGGTACATCTTCATCTTGCCGTTGGCGTTGTATTATCCGGCACAGGCACTGACGGTACGCTGGGCCTAATGGCTATTAAAAAACATGGTGGTACTACATTTGCGCAGGATCAGGCCTCTGCAGGGCATAACCAGATGCCATTAAATGCTATAAATGCTCAAACAGTTGACTATATTCTGAGCCCCGATCAAATACCTGCGAAATTAATAGAGTTAAACCTTACCGAAGAGAATAAAGACGAAAAAGATCTCACGAAGGATGAAGAGAACTCCTTCCATGAAATCCTAATGCTTTTACGCAAAAGCAATGGAGTCGATTTTACATTCTATAAACAAAGTACTATACACAGGCGTATTCGAAGAAGGATGGCTATAGCTAAAGCTAGTAGTTTTGCAAAATATTTAAGTATCCTTAATGAAGACGCGGCGGCACCTGTCCTTCTTTTTAATGACCTTCTAATTCCCGTTACGTCATTTTTTAGGGATCCTAATGTATTTACTGAGTTAAAAGAAAACGTATTTCCTGCTTTGGTTCAGGGAAAAAAAGATTTTAATACTATACGGGTATGGGTAGCTGGATGCTCAACCGGTGAAGAAGCATATTCGATTGCCATTGCACTTCACGAGTTTTTGGAAAAAAATAGTCAGGATACGCAAATACAAATTTTTGCATCTGACATATCTGAAATATCCCTGGCAAAAGCAAGAAAAGGATTTTATAAAGATGCTCGTTTATCAAACGTATCAGAAACGTTATTGATAAAATATTTTGACAAGAAAGCAGATGGTTACCAAATAAAATCACACATCAGAAGTCTCTGTACATTTGCAGTACATAATTTTTTAAAAGACCCGCCTTTTGCCCGAATGAATCTTATATCCTGTCGGAATGTACTTATTTATATGGATCCTTTTATCCAAAAGAAAGCCCTAACAACGTTTCATTATGCACTATCAGATCAGGGGTTTTTACTGCTTGGCAAATCGGAAACAACTGCTCAGGCAGCAGACTTGTTTATTCCCCTGTTAAAAACCAGCAGGGTATTTACCCGAAAAACAACAGCAGGCTATAATATTCATCAGGCAATGCGCGAAAATGAGATATCTACAAATAAATTAAAAAGTAGAGTGTCAGAAAATATATCTCATAAAAGTGATTTTATTAAATGTGGACAAGCACTCTTATTAAGTGACTTTACCCCTGCAAGCGTAATCATAAATGAACATATGGACATCGTGCATATCAACGGGGATGTTACATTATTTCTTGAATTAATCCCTGGCCCGCCTACATTTAACCTGCTTAAGATTGCAAGGTCTGGGCTTACATTTGAACTACGTAATGCATTACTGAAAGCAAAAGAATTTTTATCTCCCATTATTAAAACCGGAATACCCTTTAAATCAGGCAAAGGACTTCTTGAAGTCACTATAGAAATAAGGCCGCTGAAAGATACTATAGAACCTTATTTTCTTGTCATTTTTACAGAGGTCGTTGTTTTAGAAAAAGGTAATACAAAAATTATTGGCCTTATTCAGGGGCAAATAGATAATGATTGTACTAACCTTAAACGTATTAGTGCCCTCGAAAAAGAATTACTGCAAACACATATCGACGTTAATACGACCGCTGAGCAACAGGAAGCCTCTAATCTGGAACTACAAAGCGCTAATGAGGAATTGTTAAGTGGAACCGAGGAATTGCAAAGTCTCAATGAGGAATTGGAAACTTCAAAAGAAGAGTTGCAATCAAGCAACGAAGAACTTATTATAATTAATGCTGAACTGATAGAAAAACAGGAGGAGATCAATAATTCTAAAAATTATATTGAGGCAATAGTAGCAACTTTGCGTGAGCCTATAGTTGTATTAGACCAAGATCTCCGGATTAAGAATATTAACAGGGCTTTTGTAAAAAAATATGGTATCACTAAGGAAGAGGCTAAAACA
Source organism: Flavobacterium cerinum (assembly GCF_004028155.1). Classification (GTDB taxonomy): domain Bacteria; phylum Bacteroidota; class Bacteroidia; order Flavobacteriales; family Flavobacteriaceae; genus Flavobacterium; species Flavobacterium cerinum. The sequence continues at coordinate 29,271 of NZ_SBII01000017.1, forward strand.
AAACTCATATATGAAATATGTAATGGCCTATTTGAACATTATCTAATGCGATCAATGTTAGAAAAAGTGCTGCCTCAAAACCTTCAGTTGGATGATTTTGAGATTACATTAAACATTACTAGCGAAAAAGAATGCATTTTACTATTAAACGCAAGACAAGTAACCAATGAACAGAGCAAAGAAAAATTAATACTTCTTGCTATTGAGGATATTACCCAAAGAAAACTTGTGGAGCGAAGGCTAAAGATATTATCCGATGGATTTGAAACCAAAGTAAAAGAAAGAACTGAAGAACTCGAAGCGACTAATTCTGAGCTTAGTCTCTCCATTCGTGAACTTAATAGTGCCAATATTAGATTACATCAATTTGCTTACATTGCAAGCCACGATTTGCAAGAGCCTCTTCGAAAAATACAAACATTTATAAGTGTACTGAGGGATCAGAGTTTACCAAATGAAGCTATACTATTACTTAATAAGATCAATAGTTCATCTGAAAGGATGAAATCACTGATAGAAGACCTACTGTCATATTCATACCTTACTAATAACGAGGGGCTTTATGTTTCTACTGATTTAAATAATATAGTAAAAAATATCCTAATAGATTTTGAACTGCTTATCGAACAAAAAAAAGTAGATATTGTATACTGCGATCTTCCTACCATTAGTGCTATACCATTACAGATGAACCAATTATTTTATAATTTAATCAGCAATTCAATAAAGTTCCTGAATACAGATAATTCTCCCCAGATAGAAATTTGCTGCGAAAAACTGTCTGCCCTTCAACTGAAAAAATATCCTTCATTAGATAAAAGTCTAGTATGGTATGATATTACTGTGCGGGACAATGGTATTGGCTTTGAGCAAAAATATGAGAAACAATTGTATACTATATTCCAGCGGCTACATACAAATGAGGTTTATAAAGGCACAGGTATTGGCTTGGCTATAAGCGATAAAATTGTAGAAAATCATGGAGGGGTAATTTTTGCGGAGTCAAAATTAAATGAAGGAGCTACATTTCACGTTATATTGCACAGCTAACTCCCTAACCTGTAATTTGAAAATTAAGCTATTGCATTCATATCAAAACACAAAATACACTTTGGACCAAAAGGTAGGTTTGTTAAGCATTTAATACGCTTGAGAAGAACTTCATGCAGCTTTAAAGCGTGTAGGCATCGGGCATAAATAGCTTCTCTGCTTCTCATTGTGACAATGTCTAATTTTACACAAACCTCAACAACTGCGTTAAGTTGATATGGCTCATTTAGATAAGATAAGCTATTGTCAAAAGTATAACTACCAGACCAATTAAAATCTGCTAACTCAAATTCTTGTTTAATAAGCTTTTCAGTAACAATGGCGCGAATAATCATTTCATTAGATTCTGTATCAGAAGGCAGACCCATAATGTCGCCGGTTACAAAAGTCATAGTATAAGTATGCATAGTGAGTGATTTATATAAATGTACATATTGATGCATGATTTAAACTATCAATTAACAAAACTATAATCGTTAAGTTATATTGAACTTTGCTCTGTGAATACTAATGTTCTACTACAAAGTTTCATAAGAATTTGTTGTATATCCTTTTTTTAAAAACTGATCAGTTGAGGACGTTTGTGTCAATCCGATCTTTTCATTTTTTAATGAGTGTAATTCCTCATAATCCTTAGTATAATCAGCATCCGGCACTACATTGAGATCAAAAAAAACGGTTTCTGATCGTTTTTTTGAGTTTGTCACTATAGTTGTATAGACTCCTACATATCCTATATTCTTATTACTGTTATATTTAAGTTCAATAAGGCCAAATTTGCCGGGAGCAATTGCTGATTCCGGAAATTTTGCAATGGTGCATCCGCATGATGGATAAACTTTAGATATCTTAAGTAAATTATCTCCTGTATTAAATACCTTAACAACAATATCCTGTTCCTGTCCCTGTATAACAGGAGAATAGTGACGTATAGGGTCTTCAATCGTAATTGTTGTCAAACCATTTGGGTTAGTATCATTTTGACAACCTGATAATAATATAATAAGTAGTAAGACAGGGAGGAAAGCAATTTTATAGTTGTTCATGATTTCTTTGTTTAATTAAATAGTATTTCATCACAGGCAATTGACTTCTTTTTATAGTTGTCCTGTTTTATAATAGAAATGTTTATGAGTTGATCTTTTGTGTTGATAATTATTGGAATCTTAACTTCATATTTATGTTTAGTGGTGTCAGGCTTAGAATCGATTTGTGCCTTAAACTTTCTATCACCGATAGTTACCACGACTTCTTTAGGAAGATAAATCTTGTGTTTAGTGTTGCTAAGAAAAGTAAGACTAACTGTTGTGGCGCCTTTTACATCTTCGGCAGCAATTTCTAGTTGTAGAGCATCTTTAGTGCTTAATAGCCAATTATTGTAATAATCATTAAAACCTATGGCACCGTCATTCAGCATGTGCTTATTTTGATACTCATCATCTAAGACAGAGAGAACTCTAAAATTCTTACCGTAAAAAAGATTCTTATATTTTTTATTATTGATCTCATTTTCCCAAGATGCCAGATAATCCGAAATCAAAGCCCCGGACTCATTATACACATCAATAGTAGTCTCTTTAGATAATTTTCGAAGACGGGCAAGTAATAATGGTATTTCAGGGCTTACTACTGCAACTGTTTTATCTTTTTCAAAGTGAGCATAGCCATTTTCACCTATGCCATTTGTTCTTCGCATTTCAAGCTTTAAAAAAGTCAATGCTGTAACTAGCGGTGCTAAATCTGTAGATTTATCACTACTAAGTTGTTCATAACGACCAATAAATTGATTATAAAAAAAATCAAAATCCGCTTCCTTTAAATATTTGTCTTTAGCCTGTTGTAAACCACCATAAATTTCGAGCTGATTACGGGAGTTAAAAGCATATTTTTCAATTTTTGAATAGTAGTCCAATAAAAGGTAACTAACATCAGGATATTTTTTGTCAAAAAACAGGTGTATATGTTTATCCAAATCTATATCCGGGTCAGAAAGAAGCTGTGCATACAAGTAAAATTTTAAATTATCAAAAGCAGCATAAGATCCTTCATTTCCGTTTATAAAAACTCCTGTTATACCTTGCTTTTTGTAGAATTTTAAATTTTTCTGTGCAATGCTAACTGTCGGATAGAATTCAAAATAATTGTCAAAATTCACTGCATAATCCCACAGATACATCTTGTCCGTTATCTTCTTCCAATCCTGTAATGACTTCTCTACAATCGCTTTTTTATTCGATTGCTCAATGACTACACCTTTCGGGAAAGGCATAGTGCTAATCATAACCCCCGCATTGGTAGCTAACTTAAACGATGGCGGCACTATAGTAGTGTTATATGCAGCACTAAAAAACTGCTGCTTTGGAAACCTCTGTGCTAATTTGTTCAATAAAGTAAAAACCGCGGGACTTGCATTAGATTTTGTATTACCCATAGCTTTACATCTTTTGCATTGGCAAACCATAAAATTATCGTTAGGCATTACCATAAATTTAAAGGCATTCCCATTTTCCCTGCCAGAGTTTTCTACGGCTAAAACAAGTGCATGTTCAAACTCAGGACTTGAAAAGCAATATTGTTCATCGCTTGATTTCCCATCAACCACCGCCATCATTTTATCAGTTACTGAAATAAATTTATGTATGTTATGCCCCCATAAACCCCAGGTATCATCTATAGTATTTGTACTATTCCATAAGCGTGATTCTGTATGTTGATTGTCCGGGAAATATGGCTCCCTGTATTCAAACGCATACTCTTTTGTGTAGTTTAACCCCATTGGAACTTTAAGTATTTCCAGTTTTTGTTTAGTTTCATTATCAAACTGGTTACTATTAGAATAGACAGCAAAAAAATACCTGACCCCAAATAAAGCGGAGCCCCCACCCGTACCTTTTATGGAGAAGGCATTCCCTTGCTGCTGTATTCTAAAACCTCCATTTGGCAGTTTTTCATCTAATTCTCCTATGATTATCTGAACTTTAGTCACAGATAGCTCACTTACAATCTTTGGGCGTTGACCTGTTGCTTTTTCAAAAAGATTACAAAAATCTTCTGCCGCGTTTTGATACGCTTTATTGACAACAAATACTTCAGGAATAATCTTTCCCTTTTGATACAAAGTAAATTCCTGAGAATTGCTTTGGCACCCCATGCAAAAATTAATAATGAAAAAAATCAATGCTTTGGTATACATGTTTAAAATTTTGTTCTCAGCGTTAAAAACACATTATACTGATTTATAAATTCGTCAGACTTAATTTCGTAGTTATACCAATTTCCCATAACACCAATACTGGTTTTATGATTGAAATAATGATAATATCCCGCTCCCACCATGGTATTCACATACGACAGGAATGTATTTAGCTGAAAATCCAGCCTTTGGTCCTCAGGAGCCGTACCGGCCGATGCCATAACTATCGCATAATCCCTTTCATTCTCCATGTAGAAGCGGGCCTGTGCTAAAATGTTATTATAGACATCTGTATCATCAGTCATGATCAATCCCCTGATGTTCAACCATACACTGCCATATGTTTTTTCTACGCCAAAAATTCCGGTAAAGAAGTTTCTGTCATCCGTTAAACGGGCATATCGTCCTCCTACTTCAACCTGCCATTGGTTCTTAAATGGTTTGAAATAAGACAATCCTCCTTTGTACTTAGGGAAAAAACGTGTTGCTACACCCGCATTGGCAAGAAAATATGATTTGTTAGTAAACGTATGATACCAATCAATTTCTCCCTGCACGCCTATCCCTGTTGATCTGGCTCCATAATTTACCCTGGCTATATAGGTATCATTTTTATTTAATCTTAAATACTCAAGTGTAGCAACAGATGTGTTGATGGCAAGCGAGTCGGTTTCCACATTCAGGTAACTGATGTTCACCTGATTCTTCATCTGTTTTGCTTCAAGGTACTTTAGGTGGTCTTTATGCTCAGCATACAAATGAGCCGGAGGTATATAGTTAGCCTGCAGTTCTTCGGCTTTTCCATAATTACCCATTTGCTCATACAGAATACCTTTTTTATAAAGTAACTCCGCATTGTCTTTATTATAGGTTAGGCTTGTGTCAAGCACAATCATTGCTTCCTCATAATCTTTTGTATCAATTAATATGCCTGCCAGTTTTATTGCTGCTAGTGTATCGGAAGGTTTTAAAGTCAGTATTTCCCTATAACCTGATTTTGCCTCTGTAAGGTCACTATTCTTTTCGGCAGAGGAAGCATTTTTATAAAGCTCTTCTATTAATGATCCTTTTACATTAGTGCTATATGGATATTCTTTTTGAAGCTCTTTAAGAACAGCGATGGCTTTTTCTGACTGACCAGCATCAGAATATGCTCCTGCTAGTTTTAGCTTCAATTCTTTTGAATCCGGAAATTGAATCAGTGCTTTATTGATCAGGCTTATTGCCTCTTCATATTGTCTCATACTTATACGGGCACCTATTGCATACTCGTAAGCATTAAGATTTTCAGGATCTGAAAGTATCAGTTTATCTGAAATAGTTTTAACCATTTCAAAATCTTCATTTTCATTTAAGTATTTAATATATGCAATAGAAACCTCAGTAAACATTCCGGAATGATCAGCATTATCAGGATATTTATTGGTATTGGCACGTGCCATTTCATACGCATCTTCGTAATTACCCATCGTAGCCAACATATCTGTTTTATTTAAAACATATTTCTGTTCGTTAGGATGTTTTTTAATCAGTACTTCTATAGTTTCGGATGCTTTTTCATAGTCGTGTTGGGCCATGTAAATGCCAAAGAGATATTGATGTGCAAAAGTGCCATACTCTTTAGTATCTGTCAGGCTCTTAAACAAAGGAATTGCCTCCTTATAATTTTGCTGGTTAAACTCTATTTTAGCTTCTTCAAAAGCATAACTATCATATTTTTCTTTAATGTCGGTATCACGGGGATACAATGCATACAACTTTTTAATAGTACTTCTTGCGGCCTGTTTATTTTGCCTGCTTTCATAAAGCTGAAATTGTTTTAACAGCAATTCTTTAGAATTAGGGTTAGACTTTAATCCCTGCTTCAATATTACCTGTGCGTCGTCATAATAGCCACGTGCTATAGCAGTGCTTAAAAGATAACTTTGTGCTTCTTTATTAGATTTATCCTGATCATATAATTTTCCGTACAATACATATGGGTCTGAATTATTATGATAGCGTGCAGATTCTGACAGCAAATACTTTTGCATATTACTATAGTACACTGAGGGGCCTTTTTTCAGCTGGATAGCGACAAGGTCTAAGGCTTTCTGATATTCATGTTGTTGTTCAAGGATACCAATCTTTTTATTTAAAATATCCCTATTACCAGGCACATAATAAATACCCCTGTCGGCTGTATTTAGTGCCGCAGGAAAATTACCTAACTTTAAATAAACATTGATTAAGTTTAAATATAGTTCAGGATCTTTAGTATTTACTTCCAATGCTTTTTCATATTGCTTCGCTGCATTGGCAAGGTCATCTTTAGACATTTTTGCAGCATCACCCTTAAGCATATTGTTATACATGGCCTTGATTTGTTTATCCTGCGGAAAAATTTGGTACAATCGCTTAGTAGACCTATCTGCTTCCACCCTATTGTCGAGCAAACTGTAAAGACTGATTTTTTTTATCCATATCTTTTTGTTGTATGGAGAAATTTCTAACAACTCATTAGCATAACACACAGCACTTGAATAGCGTTTCGACAGCGTTTCGATATTCATCAGGTAATATTTTGAATCTTCACGATTAGGGCTTACCTCCAACACTTCCAAAAGTGTAACCCGCGCATCATCAAGCCTGCCTGTTTCCATATAGCACTTTCCAAGATATTCTTTAATGTCCATATCCTGAGGCGATAATCGTAAGGCCTTTTCACTATATTCAACAGCTTTCTTAAAGTTGTTTTTATTACCTTCTGTTTTTGCCTTTTCATAATATTTCTCAGAACTTATAGTCTGTGAATATGTAGTATGCGACAGTAAACAAAGTAAAACAGTAAAGGTTAAGAATTTTATCTTATACATGTGTTTGGGGTTTTATAGCTACACCTGGTTTTGCTTTATTTTCAAAGCCCTGCCTGGTCATTGTTCCCCATTCCATTTCACGGGATGTTAAAAAATTAAAATATCCTTTTAAGGAAAAGTACATAAGGATAGGATGATATATAAAAGGCTCGATAAGAATCATAAGCCATAGCTTTATTATTTCCCTGGTCGTCTGGTATTGCCTCTGAACATAATTATCCAATAGAATTGCAAGAGTACCAACCATAATAGTAAACGAGTAAGAATATAAAAATATATACCCGGCTGTTGACCAGTTTACGGCATCCTGTGCAATTAAAAATACTAGGTATACCAAGCCTAAGATCTCAATGATGGGAGCAAGAAAGTCAAATAAAAATGCAAAAGGAAAAACTACAAGGCCAAGGCGTTTATAATGTGGATTGAATAATATTTTTCTGTGTATAAAAAAGACCTGGATTAAACCTGTTGCCCAACGTATACGCTGGCGTGACAATATTTTCATATTAGGTGGGCCTTCAGTCCAACAGCAGGATATAGGAATGTATTCAATAGTATATTCCTGATTATTATTAATTTGGTGTGCAGCCATTTTAGTAAGCATGTCCATATCCTCAGCGTGAGAATAGCCGTCATATCCGCCTGCATTTATAGCAACTTCCCTGTTAAACAATCCTAGTCCTCCTGAAACATTAGGTACACAATTAACAAGACTCCAACTCATTTTGTTAAACAGGTATGCCCTAAGATATTCCATCTCCTGAAACCTTGGAATAAGTGATTGTGGAGGTCTTACCCTTTCAATTACTCCATCGTGTATATCGCAACTGTTAGACATTCTTAATGTTGCACCCACTGCTATAACTTTTACTGTAGAATTCAGAATGGGTTTAATCATCTTAAGCATTGTATCTCTTTCCAGCATACAATCTACATCGGTACATAAAAAATAAGGATATTGAGAAGCATTGATACCTGCATTAGAGGCATCAGCTTTAGTTCCCCCATTCTCTTTATCTACAATAGTCAGTTTTGAGTATTGAGCATTTCTGGACTTAAATATTCTTTTAAAGGGCTGGGTCTGTATCTTTTCCAGATAAGCATATGCAGTCTCCTCAAGCTCAAATTCATTTATCAATAGTTCAAGTGTTCTGTCTTTACTACCGTCATTTACAATAATGACTTCAAACAGCGGATAATTCAGAGTAAGTAAAGACCGTACATTAATAATTATACTTTTCTCCTCATTGTATGCCGGAGCTATAACAGATATACCCGGTGTAAGTGGCGAGTCCATAAGAAATTGCTCATCCAGTTTGGAGTTATAAGTCTTGTATTTAATGATTTTAATTATCGAGAAAACTGCCAAAACCATATAAAAAAATATTAGGCATGAGGCATAAATAAAAACAAAATATTCAAAAGCCGGGAAAGTTATCGCCATGTTATTAATATGAAAATTCATTTATTTAAGCAAGATTAATTCGTGTAGTATCCGGAAGCAATTCAATAGTTTCTGGCGAAGTTTTGCCTCTGCTGTTCCTTGCATTTACATAATTTCTAAGTACTGAAGGAATTAGTGGATTTATAACGTGTTCTAAAGTTAAATAGTTAAAGCCTCTTTCTTTTTTCAGTAGTAAATCAAAGTATTCCCTGCCCTCTTCATTATAAAGATAAATTACCTCTGCAATCAGGCGTTTTGCATCAAAATCGTTTATATCATCATATGCTTTCGTTAAAAAATCTAAAGCCTCCCCTGAGTTAATATATGCCAGTGCTTCTATAATTGCATTTTGGCAGGAAAGTGGCTGATGATAATACATATCCATAAGACGTGGCTCTAAGTGTTTTAACTGCATTTTACCTATAGCAAGAATGGCCTCTACCCTTATATTATGATTCGGATTATCTAAAACTTCAATCAATGCACTAACTGAGTTAGACTGTTTAAAGTGAGATACCATCCTTATAAAAAACACTGTCTGTGTAGGGTCTTCAGAATATACTATCCATTTACTAAAATTTGGTAAGTTATCCTTATGGTGGAGTTCAAGTTGCTGCATAAGGTTAATCTGGTCCCAATGATTTAAGTCGTTAACCTGATTAAAAAATTTAAACGGATCATTATTACTAACCCCAACATACGATGCCCTTGACTCCTTACGAAGCGAGTCATTTTTTGAATAGGTATGCAAAAGCATTTTTGAATCAGAGATTGTCAATTCAAGACGCGAAAGTGAATGAAAAGCATTAAGACGTGTGCGTGTATCAGCATAGTCAAGCTTCTTTTCAAGAAATATATCAATTTTAAGTCCTTTAATTATATTCTTATAACGAATAGATTTTAATTGTTCTTTTTCATCATTAACCACATCTTCAAGACTTGGTATTATAGACTCATAAGCCTTGTTATTAAGTTTGCCAAAAGTTTCTAAAAACATATTACATATTTCAATATCTGTATATATGTCTTTTGATACCAATATATTTTTGAAAAAGGCAAACATTTTTGGCCGCAGTTTCATAGCAAGCCTGCTATCTCTTTCTTTTTTGCCACGTATCCCAAATATTGTTGTAATGGAAATTATGGTAGCAATAAGACTTAAAAAAATTATGGAAAAGGCAGTTTTAATTACCAACGGAAAAGAACTCAGTGTAACCCAATATTGTTCTATAAACTGAAAAGAAGTGGAGTAACTAATTTCAGTTAGGAGCGAGTCAATATGTTGCAGAATATCTGCGTAAGAAAATAGTATCATACGTAATTATTGGTTTGTTATTAAGACTTCATTATTTTATCAACATGCATAACTAAACAATTACTCAGAAGGCTAAGCACGCTTAATTTAAAAATATAACAGTGGGATCCATATATTTAAATACAGAAAAAGGAATAAAGAAAAGGTGAGGATTGCTAGAGGGGTAAGCAATTTTAGAAGGTGGTGTCCATTATTGGGGGCATAACAAATGTATATCCTAATGAATGGAGATAACGTTAATCATATGGTAAATAATAAGTTAAATATAACCTTTCACAACTATTGTGTTTGCGGGCAGTAAAACCGCCCTCTTAATCAACTTCCGCATAGGCAAGCACCTGAAGTTATGTTAAAATTAACTTTTGGAACCTAAAAATTTTGTTATTGTCATTTTCCACCAGTCATTTTTAGTCCAACTAAATGTACTGAAATCAATATCTGAATTACAACTTACTGTGATTGGTTTTCTATTTAATTCTATTAGCTGTAAAAGTTTGGTTTCGATTTCTTTCAATACTTTACCGGTAATGATATTATTTGTACCAATTAGATTCTTAGGCCTGTCAAAGTTAAAGATATCAGCAGCTTCCCAAATCTTTTTATTTTTTAATTCTTCAAATGGCAGGGCGACTGAATTCTTCAATAGAGAAAGATTACAGCACAAAATATACCTGTCTCCTATTATTTCAGAAAATATAAATTCTTTAAATTGAAGTACCGGCTTGTTTAAATAATTCCTTATTTCAACCGGCTTAAGATTTTGAAAGGGTATTTCCTGAGAAATTACATCTGATGATTCTTCTCTATGGAATACATTAATTGGACAAATGGTATCCATGTCAAAATTGAGCACGCTGTAAACATTATAATTTATACGATAAGAAATCTTATCAGCAGATTCGATAACTTTCTGATTGGTGCTATGCGTTAGCAATAATCCATTAAAAAATCGGTAAACAATTTTATAATCATTTTCAATTCTATCTCCATCTAAATCAAGCAAGGAATAATAAATATCTCCCTGGGTTTTTGCCAATAAATAATCATCTCCATAATAGGAAACTTCGATAAATTCAGTTTTTCTTGTTTTACCGGACTTATATATAAATATTAATTCGCTGGTAGAAGATAATGCTGTTTTAAAGTTCATGATGTTGCTATTATTAACGATGAAGTAGTATTAAGCTAAATAAATATATACTTTAAATATCCATCTACCTCTTTTATTTCAATTTTATGCTAAAATCATCGTTAAAGTGCACATAAGATAGCTGAAGAGTGAAAATGTATTTCACCTCCAGCGGTTTATAGTATTAAATGTCACATTACAAACTTGCATTGCCAGTTTAAACACCTCTTATCGAACTTGTTGCTATAAAGTAGCATCGATGGCGAGTAAAGGAAATAAAAAATATATAATTAAAACTAAATTATATCTATGAGAATCTTTACGGGCTGTCTGTAATCATTGCTATAATATCTAAAATAAGAAACGATAATAATAGATAGGAAAAAGATCAAAGACTTACATCATAACTGTTTCCCGAATAATTACCTACAGTACTGAGATTGAACAAATGTTAATTTTTTATGTGTTAAATCTTTAAAATTATAACAGATAGCGTAAAATTACATAATGTTTTTTTCGCACAGATAGTATCTTTATAGCTATGAAAATTACCTTACAGAATATTGAATTGCAACTCAAAAATATGGTAGAGAATGCACCATTCCCGATTGGTGTATATATTGGCCGTGAAATGAAAATACTGCTGGCCAATAAGAGTATGGTAAAGACAATGGGTAAAGGGGATGATATAATTGGCAAATCTTATTTTGATATCCTTCCGGAACTAAGGGGCCAGGGCATTTATGAGAAGTTATCAGAAGTACTGGACAGCGGTATAGCTTATGAGGTAAAAAATAGCCGTGTGGACCTTATCATTGATGGGAAGCCCACAACACACTACTTTAATTATGCTTTTACTCCTATGCGAGATGCCAATGGTATCGTATTTGGTGTTATGAATACCGGAGCAGATGTGACAGACCTTAATATTTCACGTCAACAAACTTTGGAAGCTGAAGAAAAATTAAGACTTGCAATCTACTCTGCAGATTTAGCAACCTATGAAATTGACTTACAGAATGGGAAGGTAACCGTATCCGGCAGCTTTAGGAAAATGTGGGATATTGAAGACCAAATTATTACTAAGGAAATGATTATAAGCAGGCTTCATCCAGATGACTCGCATATACGTGATGAGGCTTGGAAAAATATTGGCCCTACAGGTAATGTCTCGTATGAAACCAGGATACTGCATAAAGACAATAGCCTACGCTGGCTTCGTATAAATGGTACTATCATCAATAATGATAAGCAAGATGCCATAGTATTGGTTGGAATAGCTCAGGATATAACATCGCACAAGCAATCGGAGGAACAACTTTCAGAGCTCGTTAAGCAACGTACAGCACAGCTCCAGCGCTCTAATAATGACCTGATGCAATTTTCACATATTGTGAGCCATGACCTGAAAGAGCCTGTTCGGAAAATCCAGATCTTTAATAAACTACTTAAAACAGCTGATAAAGAGACACGCGAAAAATATATGAGCAAGATTGATTCCGCAGGAGAAAGGATGATGCAGCTTATTGATGGGATCCTAGCCTATTCAGGTACATCTGCCTCAGGTTTTCCTGTCCAATCAACTGATCTTAACGCAATAATGCTGGGTATTAAGAAAGACCTTGAACTTCTCATTGATGAAAAAAAAGCGATTTTTGTTGAAGATTCCCTGCCCATAATCCAAGGGTCGTCTATTCTGCTGCAGCGGCTTTTTTATAATTTAGTAAATAATGCATTAAAATTTTCCAGAGCTGAAGTACCGCCCAGGGTCACCATATCTTATATTATGATTTCAAATGACAATACAGATGCAGTTCGTATAACTATCCAGGACAACGGTATTGGTATTGAATCACAATATACCGACAGTATATTTAATGCTTTTGAGAGGTTACATTCAAAAGACACCTACGAGGGCACGGGATTAGGATTAGCCTTATGCAGGAATATCGTCGAAAGACATAATGGTACAATAAAAGCTACCGGAAAGCATGATGGGGCTGAATTTATCATTGAACTGCCATTACAGCAATCAAAAGATTTTGTTTAAAATGGACATGACTTCATATAGCTCCCTTTACCCCCAAATGGCGCTATTCAAAATTAAATGAGAATATGTCGATAAAAAAGGCTATATTTGCAGAATAATCGTTTTCTGCTACTGCATTATCTGACAATAGTACTTCTCCAATTGGTCAGTCTGACGTTTTCAGTTACCAATTTATCTAATCATTAATTTTACACCTAAACCAGGTTGGTTTAGAGACCACGTTGATATCTTATCCTAATCTCGGGATACGTTAAACCAACACCAAATTTATCTGAGTACTTGCAATTTATATTTGCACGCTCTGTATATCAATCATTACTTCGGTTATATCATATATGATAGTGATTAAGCTTTTCAGATTAACAGGTTAATCTGAAATAATACACTACACTGCCGATCCTTATAAATTAAACGAAGCTATTCTCATAGCAATAATTACCATTATGACATTTAAAAACCTCAATATTATATCCCCTATCTTAGTTGCGCTTGAGCACCAGGGTTATCTTACACCAACACCTATCCAAGAACAGGCAATACCTTTCATACAACAAGGCAGGGATCTTATAGGATGCGCCCAGACCGGCACTGGTAAAACAGCAGCTTTTACTATTCCTATCTTACAGCACCTTTCCGAAAGAGCACCAAAAAAAGCTAAGGCGATCCGTTCATTAATACTTACGCCAACCCGTGAGCTTGCTATTCAGATCAGTGATAACATCACTTGCTACGGCAAGAATCTAAAATTAAAGCATACTCCTATATTCGGTGGTGTATCTCAGGTAAACCAGGTAAAAGCATTACGAACAGGTACCGATATACTTATTGCCACGCCAGGACGACTTATGGATCTAATGCAGCAAGGCCATGTTGACCTTTCACAAATCGAAATATTTGTTCTTGATGAAGCAGACCGTATGCTGGATATGGGATTTGTACGCGATGTTCAAAAGATCGTAGCTAAATTACCTCCTGCAAGACAAACCCTTTTCTTCTCCGCTACTATGCCTGCATCGATAAAAAAGCTGGCAGACAGCATGCTTCGTAATCCTGCTACTGTCACAGTAACCCCTGTATCTTCTACTGCACAAAGTATAAATCAACATGTGTATTTTGTGGAGAAAAATGACAAAAACAAGCTGCTTTCGCAAATACTTAGTGATGCAGCGATTTCACGTTCCCTAATCTTTACACGTACCAAACATGGGGCAGATAAGCTTGTTAAACAATTAATCAAAGAAGGAATATTTGCAGCCGCTATACATGGAAATAAATCCCAAAATGCAAGGCAAAAAGCCCTGAATGGTTTTAAAATAAACAAACTTCGGGTACTTGTAGCTACCGATATTGCTGCAAGAGGTATTGATATTGATGAATTACCCCATGTAATAAATTTTGATTTACCTAATATACCTGAAACATATGTACACAGGATTGGACGTACAGGTCGTGGAGGAAACACAGGTACTGCATTATCATTTTGCGGCAGTGAAGAGAAAGCAGACCTTAAGAGCATCGAGAAGCTCATCGGATTTAAGCTGCCAGTATCTTTACAAACTATAGTTTAAACTATGACGCAAATACTGCACTACAACAAAAAATAATTTTCAATTTAATTTATATATATATGGCTGAATCTTTTCAGAAAAAAGAAGATATTAAGAAAAACGTATTAAGAAAAAAACTTAAGGCTTCCAAAAAGCAGGAGCGAAAAACAAATAATAATAAAGGTAAAGGGTTTGAAAGCATGATAGCTTATGTGGACGCAAACGGCAACCTTAGCTCAACACCGCCTGAAAGCCGGATCATTCAGAGGGCACCTATCACCAAATCAGAAGTTCAATATAGATAGTTATAAAGGGCGTGATTCCCGATTTGGAAATTGTGTCCAAGAAAGGTGATTCTTTTTGTCTCAATAGGTAGAAAACAAGCTCCATCATCTAAATAAATCCTTATTTATCAGGATGTTCCGATAAAATTGACTACATTTACACAAAATAATATATTTACAATGCAAGAAGGTACAGTAAAATTCTTCAATGAAGAAAAAGGTTTCGGATTTATTACACCAAGTAATGGTGGTAAAGAAATCTTTGTTCACGTTTCAGGACTATCTGAAAACATTCGTGAGAATGATGAAGTTCGTTTTAACGTGGAAGAAGGCCGTAGAGGTCCAAACGCAACAAACGTAGTCATAGCTTAATACACTATATAAGTTTAGTTACAAGCCCCTGTTATTCACAGGGGCTTTTTTTATGTTAGAAATCATTTGCTTTTATAAAAAAAATGAGCACCCCTCCAGACATTCATACAGTTTTCCATAAGAATTATTCGTGGAACTGAGACAAAACATCAAGTAATAAATTTGTTGAAATTTATTTAAACTTACACTTAAAAAAATCATATAAATCTGTATTTTAGCTACTTAAAATATTATTTTATGCATTCAATAGCTGAATACAAGGATTTTTTTATTCGTTATTTAGAGAACCAAATTATAACTAAAGAGCCTAAAAATCTATATGACCCAATAAACTATACCTTGTTTTTGGGAGGAAAACGAATACGACCTGTTTTAACTTTGGTCGCTACAGAAATTTTTGATATAAACTTCAAATCAGCATTACCAGCCGCCTTAGCAGTAGAGGTTTTTCATAATTTTTCACTAGTTCATGATGATATTATGGATGGTGATTCTATTAGGAGAGGAAAAACAACAGTACATAAAAAATGGGATCTTAACACTGCTATTCTTTCAGGAGACGCCATGCTTATCCTAACCTATCAATATCTGGAGGGCTATGAGCCAAGTCTTGCTAAAGCTTTGAGTAAAGTAATGACTAAGATGGCTCTTGAAGTTTGCGAAGGACAACGATGGGATATTGATTTTGAAAGTCGACAAAATGTTACTGTTTCAGAATACCTAAAAATGATTGAATATAAAACGGCAGTACTCATAGCCTCATCAATGAAAATAGGTGCAATTATTGCCCAGGCTTCTGAAGAAAACTGCGATTTAATTTATAATTTCGGGCTTAATTTGGGCTTAGCATTTCAACTGCAAGACGATTATTTGGATCTTTTTGGTGATACTCCATCATTTGGAAGACAATTAGGGAGTGATATTATTTCTAATAAAAAAACCTATTTATATTTAAAGGCTCTTGAATTTGCAACTGAAACTGAAAAAGAAGAGTTAGTAAAATTGTATGCGGTTCGTCTTGACGATAATGCGAAAAAAATAGAAACTATAACTGAATTATTTCGAAAATCCGGAGTTCCTAGAGCAACTCAAGAAGCAATAGAGAGCTACACTTTCAAGGCCTTTGAATCTTTAGACAAAATCAATATAGACGAAAATAAGAAAGTACTATTGAGAGGTTTTGGGGAGAACTTAATGGGAAGAAATGTTTAGTCGTTCCGATCAGTATAAAATCTCCCATCAAAATATTGTTGTTTTTACTATCTATTACATCCTTGGTAATTATTGGAATTAAAGCAAAGACAGAATTTACTTTTTCGATTAGATATTTGTAAGCAAATAGAAATTATCCCAACCTTAGATATATGTCCTAATTTGATATATCTAAGGTCGGGATAATGGTTGATCATGCCTATCGTCCTGTAAGACGCCAAAAAATAAGGAAAAAGGTTTGTAGTGTCAATTAAGTATTTAAATTTTCATATCATTCCCTATTTCCGGCCAGGCAAAGCCCGCTCCTCCATGCTGGTATCTTTCGGTTTCAAGATAAAAAGAATTCACCCCCTGAAGCCCAACTCCAGCATAATAAATGAATTTATCTACATGCTCCTGATATTCACCAAACTCACGATACTCTGCATGTAAGGCAAGCCCACTTGCCAATTCTTCATTATGGATGCGAAACGCCTCCGCGCAAGCATCCTTCAGCGAAAGATTAAATTCTTGTTGTAATACAAAGACCAGGTTAAAAACCTCTGTTCCCTTTGCCATTTCTTTGGGCAGGGAATGGATGTCGTTTTGCCAGGCAACAACCAGGGTCATATGAGATATCATCTTTTGAAAGACAATATGTTCAAAGATATGTTCCGGCAGGACAAGGCCTGATTCAATCTCACCAAAGATCAGATACGGCCGCATAAGAACAGAATACTCACGAATGGTTTTGAAAAGCGTGAGTGACGGTGGGCGCTGCGCTATTTTATAAGGATACTCCAATTCAATCCCGTATCTGAAAGATTGATAGAAATAGTAAATGAAACGTTCAACCCATATCTCAGGCATCAAAGCACGGAGTTCATCCCCGATTAGTGCCATATGCTGATAGAGTGCATTTTCTTCCTGCTTTGGTTGAGCACCTTTGAGAATGGCTACACAGCGATTCCGTAACTGCTGGATTTCCTCAAGGGAAGAATCTTCCACTTGATCGTCGAGAGCCACATACTGGAGCATAAACCTGTTGCATGGAATGGTTTGCTCATAGGTTAAGTCGGGCCACATACGTGCAGTACACATATGTAACCTCATTCTCTTATATTTTTCTCTTTGTTTTTCTGTCAGGAAAGTGTAGTCATTATCAATCCATCCATCCATATCTTTCCCCATCTGTTCTGCATGTGGATTGATAAGGTCGGGCCAAGGATAATGGCCATGTGGCAGGTAATCTTTTGAATTATATTCTTCTGGTTTCATCTTATTTAAGATTTAAATTTTGTAAAATATAGAATAGTTATAAGTTTATTCGAAGAGAAATACCTCTGGGTTCTGCCATGGGCAATTAATTCCTCTCTAATGTCTCTTTATATTTGATTCAACTTTTCCCGAAGCTCAGCAGCATCTGGAAATTCCTTAGCATTGTAACGTTCAAGTTTTGTGGATATATTCTTCCAGCCACTAAGTACCATACTCATGTAATGCACCCAGTTTACTACAGCATCCTGCCATATCCCAAAATCTGGAAGAGAAGCTTGTAGTTCCACAAATTCTTTCAAGTCTTCATTATGCAGTCGCAAGTCTTCAAGGCAGGCTTCTTCTAGAGACATCTTATATTCATGTTGAATCACCTTTACGATATTGTAATAAATACTATCGGTTGCTTCGTCTTTAAATACAGATTGTACCTCATTGAAAAAAGTAACCAAGTGACAGGCCAACGTTTGCAAACGACAGATAACCGGATGCTCATGTATCTCAGGAGGAAGAATGATACCGGTTTCCACTTCAGTAAGCTGCAGGAAAGGATAAAGACATATAGAGTTTTCGCGTAAAGCAATGCACTCGGCAATACTGGGATATGTTTTGCTTTTCTTGTATTTCAATTCGGTTTCTAAACCTGCAAAATATCTGCTGATCATTTGTATAAAACGAGAGATTGATTCTTGTGGAATAAACTGCAACAATTCCTGCCTTAATGAAGCTAACATAGCTCCCAAAGGAATTCCTGATTCTGCGGCACTTATCTCCCCATTCAGTATTGCAATCGATTGGGCGTGTACGTATCCTATGTCATCAGGTTCACTTTCTTCATAAAGGTCATCATTGTACAGTGTCCATAGCATCAATCTACATAGAGGTTTAAACCGTTCAAGTGATGCGGTGGGGAACCATTGAGCTGCAATATGCGCCGTTTTTGTTTTTTTATACTTTTTACGAAGATCAGGATTCTGTTCATAAAGCCACAGATATTCTCCATCAATCCATTGATTCTCTGTAATCTCCTGCAATTGTTCTGCATGGGGGTTTTTTAGGGTTGGAAAAGGATACCTAAACTGTTTACAGAGGAGATTAAGCGTGTTAAAATTTTCATTTCTCATAATTTAGTAGTTTTGGATGTGACTACTAAAGTAAGAATTTTATTTATCCAATTGTTGTTTTATTTCACAACACACAATCATAACTTTATTAAAATCAAAACAATAGAGATCAAAACAGCAGTTTTATTGTATTGAAATATAAAAATAATTTGTAGGAATTAATTAATTCTGATATAATCTAATTCTTAAATTAAAAATTAAAAACGAGAAGTAAATTGAGGACATGATAACGTAGGTTGTAATACCTAATTCAGAGGTAAGATTTAGCTCATTCGGATAACGTTGCCAATAAGAACAACCAAACGTTTATCTAGGATCTCTTTTCTAAATAGTTTTATAAATTTCTCAGAAAAAAGTTGCTAAGAGCCTTCTTATCACACAGCAGCAGTACACCAAATATGAAGATGGAACCTTGCAATACTTAAGAGAATAGCACATTACTATCAAATCAGTATTGATCTGCTTCTTTCTGTAGCTATTCGAAAAATCCCGATGAATAATTTGTTCAAATTGAAGAATAATAGACTGCTATTACTGATTACTGTTGATCAGGCAGGAGAGAATTTTATTGAAGTGGTAACTCAAAAGTAAAAGACAGGCTACTTGAATGGGTATGCTAAAACTTATACATCGATGCAACAGCATCAGTTTTTCAAGTTAAAATTTAATTACAAAACCATTCTATGGGAAGGGGACTTGTATAAACTACTTTTAATATTTCTTCATTTTCATGATCTTCATTTTCTCGTAAGATGTAAAGATATTTTGAACATTTTTCTTTGTATACTATGTCCCCAATTTTTACATTTTCATTTGACATTATATTATAATTCCATAATCCTATTTCCTTTTCCCCATTAAAAAACACAAATTGCTTAGTTGGTGTTATCTCAATCTTCGTTATTTTGAAATTATAAAACGTCAAATTTTCATTTTTAGAATGGAAAAATGTATTAAAAAAAATGAAGATCATACTTAAAAAAATAAAAGCTGAAATTATATAATTAGTTATATTTCTCATACACTAAAAAAGTGGTTTAAAAAGAGTTATTTTATTTAGATATGAAACCTCAATCTAATTAATTGATACAATAAAAATCCCCGTTATTAGCGGGGATTTCTTTATTTAATAAGCTTTTCTAAATAAGCTATTTTTTCTTTTTCAGACTGGAGTAAACGTTCGTAAAGCTTTTTGTTTTCTTCTACCACTTCCATTAATTTATCTAATGGATTAAAAGTACATTGAGTAGCACTAAATGTACCTTGACTGTTTGTAAAACTGTGATCGTAGAAATTATTAAAGAAGTTTATCGCAGCTTCATCAGAGAAGTTTTTAATAGCTTCGGGAGTGACACCCAATGCCTTTGCCACTTCTATAAGTTTTGCTTCATCTATGGTTTCACTATTCTCCATAGCCGATATTGCCTGTTGGTTTGTACCTAAAGCCTGTGCTAAAGCATCCTGCTTCATGTCACGAAGTTCTCTAATACGGCTTATCTTTCTTCCTATATGGTTAGTTGCTGTGCTCATAGTTCAAATATAGTAATTTTTCTGTCAGATTTTTTCCGCTGGTAAAAAACAAGCTCCGTTTGGTATTTTACCAACTCGAACAAAAATACAATTTTTAAGAACGCTTTTGGTACACACCTCATCAATTTTATAAGAGATCACACTTATGATTACTAGTCCCCTGTTTGGATTTGGGCTCAATTTCCGGCTTCAAAATGGGCAATACGGAACGCTTACTTACGAAGGATTGCAGTAAACGACATCCCTACTATTTTAAGAACTTAAGGCATCCCGCATTGACCTTCTTGCCATCCGGAGCAAAGCGACCATTTACTGTAGCTTCAGAACTTACTTTCGCAGGCAGGTACTTGGATCCATCGTACATTTTATCAAAAATATAATAGTCGTACCAAACCTCACCCTTGCTGTTTTTGCAGGCAATGGCGGCAATAAATGATTTCTTAATGATTGCATTGTAATCGCCCCTTACAATATAAATATCTTCGAATGCCAGTATGGCTTTTACGGCATTTCCTGCATTTTCCTTGAAATAGTTCTTGCATGCTTTTAGCACTTCTGCCTCTAGCTTAGGGTCGTTCATGGCACTCTTAGGAAAGCAGTCCGCTGCGGTCACCTTGATTTCTTTCGGAACAACCATATCAATCTCGCCTACAGCAATTGGCTTATACTCGAACCCCGTGGCGTCACCCATAATGACCGGAACCAATTCTATCTTCAGCTTATGAGTTCCCGGAGTCAGCAGGTCCTGCCTTTCAAGAAGTTTACGGTACATACTTTCACCAAAAAAGTTCTTCTCGGTGCCGTCATTCAGTTCCGCCCTCATGGTTGGCAAGCCTGTCATATCTTCACGTTCAAAGGTCTCTGCATGGCTCGTACCAGAAACCATATTTTCGTCAACATAGAGAATAAAAGCAACCTTGCAGCGCTCAAATGTGCTCTTGTTTCCATTAATTTCCTTCGGTTTTATTCCGCTTTCAAACAACTGCAGCATGGCGCTGTTAGCAGGTGAATTGGCCATAAATGCCCTTACAGACAAATTATCGCCAAGGTTATAGGTTTTGATGTATTTGTTCTCAGGAAGAGTGCGGCTGAAGTCCTCATTTGAGAAGCATACCTTCGCGATGTTATTCTGGTATTGCGGAAAATCAAGCTTTTCTTCAGGGAAAAGTTCAAGCTTGGCCCTTGCATTATCTTTTGATTGAGCCTGAATGCTCACTGAAAATGTTATGAATGCAAGAAGAATAATTTTTTTCATTTTTTTTTTAGAATTGGTTAGTATTAATATTAGTTATTTTTTCATTCCGAATTTAAAGGCTTTGATGCATTGTTTAAGTCCAAAAGCTGCATCACCACCAGTTTCAATATCCAACACTAAGAAGCTAGCGGCCTTCTTATTTCAAATTTATTTTGTTACCAATAGTCTTACCTCGTTTACTAATTGAGTATTTTGCTCTTTTTCATTCTTTAACAACAATGTTTTTAAAATAGAAACAGCTATTAATCCTGGAATAAGAGCAATAAGTCCACCTAAACCTGCGGCAACTTTTTGTCCTGGTAAAAAAGCAAGAGGCGCCATGTCATTATAGGCAAGATAGGCACCAATTACAACAAAAGGGAGTAAAGTTCCATATGTTATCCACGAACCCATTTTAGAGGAATCATCTACTTCAACTGTTACAATTTCCGGCTGGGATTGTTCCCATTTCAATGTAACTTCAGCCCCGATCTTATTTCCTTTTCTAACTTTGATTTCATGCGACCAATTTTTTTCTACTTCTCCTAAATCGCCGGCGGTAACAATATATTCGTTTCCGAATTTCTCCTTCAGCTTATTAAGTGTTTCTGTAGCTACATTTTTCAATGCAGTTTGTGTATCTGTACTATTATCAAGTTTATAAACAATTGTAGTTTCTGTACTCATCTTTATATTATTAAATTAATTAATTACTATTATCCTGTCAACAAGAGGGAATTACTTTATTTTTTCTGCGATCTGTGAAACAATTTCAGCTTCTACCTGATCTTTAGGAAGCGATTTAGGAAACGCAAACAGTCCATAAACCATTTCACCATATTTAACTTTTGAAGGGATCTTACCGTCAACATCAACAAATGTGCGAGCAGCATATTCTTCCGGAACAAAAAACGGTACACTGCCATCGTAGAATTTTTCAAACTTTATTCCCGATTGCTTGGTTCCGGCTGCTTTCGACATAAATTCTGCCAATGAATTTCCTTCATATAATGCATTCATATTGACAATAGTATACATTTTGTCCATTGCAACATCCAAACGAAAAGGGTAATGATTGGTTTTTTCGGGATCTTGCAGAGCAACCTTAAAATCAAAGGATTTAAATAAGCTTTTATCAGCATTCCAAACAGACACTTTGTAATCTCCTACAGGAATTTGATTGTGAATAAATTGATCTGTTTTCATCACATTATTAATCGTATACACATCTTGCGGCTTCCCATCTTTATCAATACGTTCAAAGGTTACAGAGCGTGTTGCACCTCCTGAATTTAAGAATGTGAAAGCCTGCGTTGGTCCTTCTTTCGATACCCAAATGGCCTGACCTATCATTAATAGTAATCCAATCACAAAAATGACCAGACATCCAATTTTAAATGGTTTTTTCATATACAATTTGTTCTGCTTTTCGTTTTTAATACCCGGTTAGCGTTATAGTTTACAGTTATTCTTCAGATTCCTGCTGCTCAAGCAAATCTTCCAATTCCCTTTCTTTTCGTGCCTGCTCTTCATATTCCTTTTCCTCTGCAAGCCATTTTTGACGTTCGTCGTAATTATCACGCACAGAGATTTCTTCTGTATAAGAAGGGTCGAAAAGATCAAGGGTTTCCTTAACATCAACTTCAGCCTTGAGGAAAAACGTAATACCTTTCTCCTCTACCTCATCAGGAGATGAAACACCCCAAGCCTCAAGCGCCTTGGCGACTTCCATATCTTTTACAAAAAGACCAAAATTGGTCTCTCCACCTGCAACAATCGTTCTTGGCAATTGCCTTTGACGCACTCCGTTAATGGTTTCGTTATAACAATTATCGGCATCAGCATGGTGTACACCTAATACTAATTCTTCCTCTTTATCTTCTACAATTCGTTTTGCATAGAATGTTCCGGTGACACTAAGAATAGTTACACCGTCCTTTTCGGCTTTCGCACGCAACGTCGCCTTGATCATGGGATCGTAAAATGGAAACGGATTTTCTACATAGATATAGTCAAGCACTACTCCCGTACTGCCAACCATGTTTTTAATTTTTTTAAAAAAGCTCATTTTTGATATTTTTAAGTGAATTATGTGCAAAGGAAAAATTGGCGCACCAATCGTGTGGTTGGTGAAAAGAATAAATAATAGGTACCGAAAATACCGCCTTCATTTAATTGGGCGATAAACTCTAACGGTTCGCCGTTTTCGTCCTGAAGCCCCGGATCGGTATAATCAGTCTCATAGCCGTAATTATAATCGAAATCATTAGAGTCAAAATCTTCCTCTTCTTCAGAACGCCTGTCGAGTTCTTTTTTCTCTTCCTCGTTCAATTCACGCTGAAATTTATACTGACACCAACTGGGCGCACCAAATTGTATGTCAATCCCATCGGCATCTTCAGCAGGAATATGATAGGTAGTTTCTGTAGATCTCTCGTCAAAATCCTGCCCCATTTCATCTGCGCATCTCGCTATGAATTCGTCAGAGAATTCGTCAATGGTTTTTCCATCAAAAGTCAAAAATTCATATTGATTTGATGCAGTAAGCCTGAAATCTATAACGCTGTTAAAGATTGGTGTAACCACAAAATGAAACACCAAATCTTTGTATTTATCGTTTGCATAATGACCGGGCAGGCTGATTTTTGGAAGAATCATTTCTTTTTCAAGAAGTGTAGTGTCTGTCAGTACCTGTCCGGGGTTGGCAAGATCAACAACCGCCGTTGCGAACTCCTCAGGATTTGTGGTCTCCTCAAATTCTATTTCTTTTCTCATATTTTGCATATTTGTGAATGTATATTGAAACACCTTATCGACTTGTAATCAAGATTAGGAAATAGCTTATTTGTTTATTTTCAAGTAATCACTCTCGTAAATTTCAGACAGGACGAACGAATCGTATTGCTTACCAGCCTTCAAACCGGTTACGCGCGATTTCAGCACTACAATCTCATATTCTACCTCGTCAGGGTTTCGGTTTTTATCAAGTGAATTGTCGCTATCAAACAAATAAGGTCTATAGAAACCAAATTTTCTATACATAGTATATAAAATTAGCTCCTTGTTTGGATAATCGTGACAAAACGTACTGTTAGGCAAACTGCAAAGGGTGCGCAGTAAGAGTTCTGAAGTTCCGCTGGAATCAAATCGGCCACCTTCTTTTTTAAGTGTCATTTTTAGTCTTACAACAGGCTCGGTTTCTCCAAACATAAAATATTTCTCAAATGCTTTTTTAGTTTTCTCACCACCCATAATTTTCATGATCTCTTTCATTAACGGAACTTTGAAATTTGACGAATCCGAAAACGTTTCTGCCAGCCAGTCTCCATATTGGTCAGGTGTCCAATTTTCGGGTATACTCTGACCGAGTGCTTGCATGAATTTATGAGTTGTGTAAGTCGATACTTTCTTCCCTAAGAAATGTCGGTACGCATTTGCGTCAAGTTCTTCCATTTCATTGACCGTGAGTTCAAAAGTTTTTCTTGGACTTTCGTGCGACAGCAAATCGATCAATTTCTGATTTTCGGGATGGATTTTATCCGCAAGCCAATTGGTGCCAAAGTGTCGTTCAAGTCCTTGTTCTATAATTTCAGTAAACGATTTATTGATGTACTCTATATCTCCATCATTCCCCCATTTATAGAAGCTAGGGTTCCCCCCCCGTCCTATCATCAGGATTCCCCAAGACGAATCATCACCAAAAAAAAACAGCACTTCGTCATCAGGACTGATACTCGCCTGAGATTCGTCGTCAAGAAAATACTCCCCAAATGATTTCGCTTTTTGGTAAGGCAATCCGTATGTCATATTAGATGGCTTGAAGGTGCGCTTGCCATCAGCATCAAGTCCCACCAGATCCAGGCCGTTGAAAGTATTATCTCCAATATCAAAGTGAAAAGAAATTCCGTTCAATGTGTTGTACGCAGGCAACATATCACTTGGGAGTATTTCGCTCCATTTTGATAATTTTTCACCCAAAGGCACTTTTATATTCCGAATGGAAACGTCGTTTCTGGATGCAATTTTACCAATCCATACTAATATTTTTTGGTCCAGCGTCAATTCATTTTGTTCAGTATTCATATTTTTTATGTCAGGTTAATAATAAACTATACCGTTGTTTATCTTACTTCAATTAATCATACCACGCTTTCACAACCTTGATGCCTTTTATCTTCTTTTTAATCAGTGCTTTCCAATCTTTGTCACTAAAAAGTGGACAATCCTCCATAGCAATTTTTTTAAGGTTTTTCATCTCAAAAATATCTTCAGGAAGGTTGGATATCTTTCCATATTCAAAACCGAGCCACTCGAGTTTCTGCAACCTGCTTATACCGTCTGGGATCACGTTGATATTTGATTTACTTAAACGCAGGTATTCCAATTCGCTGCATTCATAAATTGATGGGTTTAGCGATTGGAGGTAATTATCAAACATTCTAAAACTGGTCAGGGCTTTTAGGTTGGAGAATGAATCGGGCAATTGGGTGATTTTAACGTTATCAAAATTCAACTCCTTAAGATTGTAATTCGGAAGAATGGCTTCTGATACACTCGAAAGATTGTAATCTCTTACATCAAGTCGTTTTAATCCCGTAAAATGGTTGATAATTTTATCTAAAGACAGCATATGATCTTTTGAAGGATTTCCATTATTGATCAGTTCGATCATTTCAATCCTTGCAGGTAATTTGTAAAGATCATCAGTAATTGGCTTGTTGGCTTTTATTTTGAATGTGCGCAGATTAATCAATCCGGAAAGTGATTTTTCGAACTCAAACGGATAAGCATGGTAATCCATCGTAAGGGTTTCAAGATGCTGGAAAGTTGCGATACTTGAAAAAATATCATAATCAACATGCTTCAAATTGATTTCCTTTACATTCTTTAGGTTAGCGAATGACTTTGGAAGTTCCTTAAGCTTATAGTCATCTATTTCTAAAACCTCAAGCGATTCAAGAGCATCAATACCTTCAGGCAATAATACGAATCCGCAGTTGATTCGTAATTCCTTTAGATTTTTGAGCTTGTATATGCTTTTCGGAAATTCGGTCGCATCATCACTCACCTTCAATTCAAGTATTTCAAGCGTTTGCAGTTGATCGAATTGGTCTGCAAGTTCAGTTAGGCTGTTACAGTCTATGATCAATGACTTTACCGAATCGGCCATAAAAAGTGACGCAGGAAGTTTATTGATGTTCCAATCCCTTATTTTGATCTCTTCCTGCCCGGCATATACACCCGCATCAGATTGGTCTTCGAGTTCAATAGCTTTCTTCGCATTACTGTTAATCTCTGCATTCGGAAACGCTGCAAAGATCTTACGCATGATGCTCATATTCTTGTCAAGAGGTGAAGAGATCGTAACGATTTTTTTAAGATGTTTCAAATCGAAGAAACTATCGGAAAGTGAATCAATCTTGGTGTAATTGAAATCGACTTCTTCAAGATCAGGGAATTTAGAAAGGTCAGGTATTTTAGAAAGTCTATAATTCTGACTAACGTTAAAAATACGCAGTTTAGTAAGTTTTTCAAGCGATTCAGGAAGCGACTTCCAATCGTTGTCATGTAGATTAAGTACTTCAAGATTCTCAAGATCACCTATACTTTCGGGCATTTCCTCATATTGTTGATGAATCAGGTGCAATTCGGTCAACTCTTTAAATTTTAATATTTTTTCAGGAAATGAAACTTGGTTCGAATAATGGCTGTCACGCCATGCATCTACCCTTCTTGATGCATTGAGGTTAAGTATTTTTACCGGAAATGGCAATCCATCCGGGAAATCCTTAATAAAATAAGCTTTCTTAGTGTTAGACAATTTATCCCACTTCTTCGGTAAGTCCACGAGAGATTTCAATGTTTTTCCACTAATGGCTTCGAGAAAATAATTGTAGTGCAATAAGATATCAGCTTCGAGAGTTTTATCTTTCTTCAATGCCAATAATGCAGTAGCAATGCTTTCGGCATCCCATGTTTCGATAAGCCCTGTTAGAGTAATTTTATCCATAAAATTGCACAAATTTTGTTCGTTTTTTCTAAATACTAAAATCGTAATGTTTTAACTTTTTTAGTAATCATTTTCTGATCATAACAAACATATTCATTATGTGAATAATTGCAAAATTTATTTCGTGATATTTAGGATAATTTTTGAATAATTATCAACAAGAACAGTCGGTTAAAACTTATTTGGCAAAAAGTCCCATCAATACTAATAAGTCTTCTATAAAAGTATTCGAAAATTGTCCGGCCAAGTCCACAAAAAAAGCCTGCTTAAATTTTTTAAGTAGGCTTTTATATTTTTATACAGTGTTTTACTGAAAATAAATTAAGACTTTGATTAAATCTAATAATCATTAAGTTCTTTTTTAATACTATTGTTTTTAATAGCCTTCCGGCACTTTTCCCTTCGCTCTTTATTATCAAATTCAGCCAGGCATAAATCAAACAACACTGCATCCTGCATTTTTATATCTCCGTATTTAATTTTCCTGTCCAGCTGTAAAGCCCTTTCAAACAGGCTTTCAAAATCGTCATCTACCACAAACTTGTTTTTCTTTGCCTGATAATATGCTGTAGATAACAGGCCAAGCTCTGTTTCATTATGTTTCAATTCCGGATACTGGTCAAAAATCGATTTTAATTCAGCATATTTGCCCGTCTTGGCAAACGCCAACAACGCATTAGAATGATATTTAGCACCCAGGTTTTTATGTGCGCATAATTTTAACGCATCGGCTATACCATTTTTTGCAGCGAATGATTCGACCAGATAAGATTTTAATTCGGCGATTTCAGATTTGTTTTTCGCAGGTTCCGCCAACTTAAAATAATTAAAAAAGTGAGTCGCATCTCCCAGCGAGGCATAATGGCACAAAAGAATTAAATAGCCGCTGTCAAGGTTGTTTTCTTCCTTAAAGATGGTTGTGGTCCTAAAGTTCGGAATGAAGCTGCACGCCATCTCTATATCGTTTTTAGCTGCTAAATTGGAAATGACATGTTCCAGAATGTGGTTAAAAATAATATCATCCTCAATACTCTTAGCCGATGATAGTATTTCCGATTCACTAAAACCGCCAGCATCGTACAAAAGCAGCAGCGCAGATTCCCAATCTAAACTACTATTAATAGTTTTCCTTTCTATAAATCTCTTCAAAAGGTCTTCGTATGAGGGCTTGTATCCACGATAACCACCTCTGCCTATTCCTAAGCCTGTTCCTTTATAGGGAAGTTCTGCAATGCTCCTGATAGCATCCAGTACTTCTGCATCCAGTCCATCACCGGAATTGTTAATTGCCTGAATACATAGTTTTACGGAATGCTGTATAATTGCGCTCATGTTAATAGTTATAATTTATTGCAGACAACTAAATTACAAATACAGTCCTTGCAAATTTTAAATACTAAAAATAACAAATATTTACCTAAGTATAGAATTGCCTTTTATTTAAATCCGCTTACTTCTTAAACTCAAAGACCAATAAACGTTCGATTATATGATCCTTAAAATGACCTTCAATAAAACTTTCTTTTGTCCATTCCATAGCTTTTTCTTTTCCGTATAATAAAAGAATAATACAGGTCATAGTTAGCAACTTTCTTTCATCGTATGATCTATGAAATTTATATAAAAAAGGGTGTTTATGTATTACGCCAAGATATATACTTTCAAGTGTTGGAAACATACTTAATAAAGTAAATGCTCCTAGATCGAGTTCTCGATGTATCTCCTTAACAACCTCGGTTAAATTAATCCCAGTCTTATATAACACAGATAAGTAAATATTTCTTTCCGAAAAATGGCTAATACTTCCTGCAACAACTGGATATTTTGACAAATGATCATCAATAAAAAATTTTTCTATTTTTTTAACACTAGGATAATATATTCCAACTACAGGGTCGATATAAATCGCATCAGAATCTGATCGATGTAATCTACCTGAAAAAGTTATCTTCTCCTGCCTATTAAAATCTGACTTTATTTTTTTTACAAAATCACGTTTACCCTTTTCTACAAATTGTCTTTCCAACAGAAAAGGTCTAAACTCCGATACAACCTCTTCTAGTATATTACCAAGTCCTTTTGACATGTTCCTTTTTTTAGGTTTATAACATCCTTTACGGCCCCTAGCCCCATTCAATCAACTTCGATACTTTAACCAACAGGTTAGGTGGCAAACTTAGTTTGTATTGGCATGAGCATTGTTCTTTCTATTTACTCGACTGGTTTTTCAGACTTGATACTTTCTTCTCGGCCTTTCCATAATATATCATTCTATATTTTGACGTTCAAGGTTATACATTAGTTTGTATTTCGAAAAAGTTCAAATAAGCTGTATATTTTTCGAGAACTTCTTTAGCCTTTTCCGTACAAAATAGATGACCTAATTGTGGTGTTCTAAAAAGGTCAGAACCATCCCAATCTGTCAAATCAATAGAAATATGACTATAATCTCCTACGTTCTTTTTTGACAGATCAATCTGACCAGCTGAGGTAGTATTCAAGATCATCACCCATATTCCAGGTAGCTTTTCAGCTAATTCAGGATCATGTTTCCGTTTCAAAATAAAATCCTCCGGTTCGCCCGATTTTGGTTTGTCATGGATTTTTTCATTTGCATCCCAACCTTCCCACTCTAATTTAACTATTTTTTCTTTTTTAGCCTGCTTAAAAACATAGCCCTTTAAACTACTCGATTCAATGGTATTCTTTAAGCCGTCAACAACAGCTATATATTTATTGTATAGATATATAGCTGGAATCATGGGGCCTATTCGCTCTATAATTATATCCCCAGTCGCATTTTTTGAAATAAAACCATAGGCCAATACATTTCCATAATCTCCCCAAGGCATTTGTTTATTTTTGATGATGTAGTATTTCATTTCAGTGTTATTCTCCTAGCTTCCATTTTTTATTAAACGCAGTAAGATCGTCATTTATATAGGATTCTAAATAATTTAACAAATCTTTATATCGTGCTTCTCCATTGGTATCATAAACCCATAGTTCTGGTTCTTCTATGCAATCAAACCATACGAGGTATATTCTTTCATAAGTATACCTGCTGCCTGCAAAAACTGAAATTCGTTTGTCATTAAATATACTCCCGGCATCATTTTGCCAGTTATTGATAGAAGAATTTACATTAGTAACAATTCCGCTCAATCGCTCATCTGTTATATGACTTTCCCAGAAACTCTCCATTTCAATTGCATCCAGCCAATCACCGTGAGTAGACTCTTCCCATCCGCCAAATTTTTCAAACCTGGATTTAAGCATCGGGCTTAATGGCCTGAAGGAATTCTTTTTCAGCGTAGGAATTCCTTTTGAAACTGCAACACTGGGCTTTGGAGTACTATCTTCGAATAATTCATTCAAGATCTCATTTAAAGCTTGTTCAATATTCATAATTTACATTGCTGCTTTTAAATATTTATAAACTTATATTTACTATTTAACTCCAAAATTCTTTCATTAATTGCGCCTGTTGTTATTTCCAAAACACGTGAAACATCATAACCTGAATTATTCTTATTTGAAGAATCTGAACCTAATTTCAACAATACCTCAACAATAGGAAAATAAATATCCGGCTTCAGCCGGGCATTAAACAGCGCATTCCATAAAACATTATTCCCGTCAGCATCTCGGGTATTTAATGTACTCAGGTCTTTATGAAGAATAGCTTCAACTACATTTTTCATTCCTAATTTTACTGCTATTTGTAATGCAGTGTCTCCTTTCTTATTTTTCGTTGTAGTATCAATACCTTTATCGAGCAAATACTTAATTCCATCAGGAAAATCATTTGAAACGGCTGCATCTAACCCTGAACGCCCTTGTTCATTCAACTCATTTATATCATTAACCATCAGATAGTCTTCTAATAGTTTTATATCTTTTTTCATTATTACTGAGTATAGATTCATTTTCTTTCCTTTTTGAAATTAGTTATCAATTCTACTTCTATTACATCTCATCACTGTTCTTGAAATCTATAAAATTACTTTGTTCTTCAACTCAAGCCACTATGTAATAAAATCTAAGCACTCTCTTTCTCATCTTCTTAATAAATTTTAACCACTGTCTTCTATACAATATAAAGGCTTTTAAAGCTATCAATGGTCATATTATATTTTTTATGAAACAATTTTTAGTCATGTACTATTATTAGTATACCATACTTACCTATCTCTAAGCCCTATTTCAATCAATTTAGACGCTACAACCAATATGTTAGGGGACAAGTTTAGGGTCCATTGATAATCAAGTCCCTCCGTAGAATCTGTTTCATCCCATAGGTTGGTTCCAACGCATCGAATATAAATAGTGTTGTTATCAATGTAACACTCGCCTAGCTGATATTCTTTTGCGGGTTCTGGAAATCTTAATGTAAAGTAGTTACGATACTGATTGTAGCCAATAACAATCAGCTTGCCTTCTAATTCATTGTGAATAGAAAGTCGAAATTTATTTTCTTCAAATTCAATTTCGATAAAATCCTGTGCCTTATCAATTTGAAGATTATTTTGATTTATTTCTCTTATAAGTTCAGCAACATATATACCTCCTGGATACTTTAAAAAATCAATTTTAAAATGTGTATCTTTTTTTTTGTAGAAAGAATTAAAAATAAAGTATCTATTATCTTTAATCTCAATATTTTCAATAGGTACCAAACTTTCATCCTGATAAGGTGTCTCATTTACCATCATCTTACCTTTCCATAAATGAAAAACCTCTCCTAAATTAATATCCAAGTGCGCATTAGTCCAAGTTGGGTTATATTTTAAAACTAAAATTTCAGCTTTTTTGTTAATCTCCCTTTTATCCATAATTTTTTAATTTGAATCCCTTTGTAGCTTTAATTTGTTTTCTCAGTCATCATCTCCAATATGAAGGGTTAGCTTTTTCCAACCGGCTAATCTTGCCTTTTCAATAGGTACTTTAGTAAAACCTGATTTTGTTCTTCTAACAGGTAAAAGTGTGTACAGCATTACCGTTTCATCATTATTTTCATCTAACTCTTGATCTGCATTTTTCCCTCCCGGCCATTGTACATCAAGAACACAAAATGCAGCAATCCCTACAGGCCAGCTTAGATCTTTAAAATGATCGTCCTCTGCAAGGATATAATCGCCCTCGGATATCTTAATTCCTTCTTTCACCGATTGTATTATCCTCGACAACAATTGTATTGGAAATTGATTTTCTGCTGTTTGAATGTAAAAATTCCAGTATTCGGGCAAAACAATGAACAGTTCCATCATCGGTTTATGAAGATCAAACAAACCAAAAGTAAATAACACCCTGTTCTTTTTATTGTTAGCATGAACTAGTTTCTGTACCACAGGTTTATCCTCAGTAAAAGAAGTAATATCTACGGGTAATATCTTTCCCAGCCTCAAAGTCACATGACTTAAAATACCACTTCCCGGAATTTCATTATCAACCCATTCCGGCAAAATGTAATGACTTTTTGCCTTGTGTAATTTCAGGTAATCGGCAATTTTAGGATCTTTTTGCGAAATTGCACGATCCAGAGGAAGCATTCCATTCCTGATATGCATTCTGTTAACATTCGCTCCATAGCTCATCAACAGTTTCACCATTTCAAAATGACCAAAATTAACAGCATTCATTAAAGGTGACAAAAGACAGCTTTCTATACCTTCTACATAAGCACCGTTCTCTAATAGCCAGTTTGCAATTTCAATATTATTACCCGTCGCGGCACAATTCAGCGGTGTCTCTTTACCCTTTATAGAAATATTTACGTCCAAACCTTTTGTGACCAGAAATTTAAAGATGGTAAGATTTCCATCTCGTGCACAAGTATGCAGTGGGGTTTCCAGAACATTAAAATATTCGGTGGTTAGCAAATTAGGCTGCGCATCCAGAATCAATTGGATTTTATCCAAATCACCATCTTTAATGGCGACATTAATATCGTTTGAATTATAGTTCATCGTTAAGTTATTATCATGTTAAGTCCAAACCCGCTAATTATAATAGGAAAAGTATAAGTTATTAATGATCAAAGTGATTTAAATTTCTAATTCCCAGCCACTAAATTCACAATCATGACTTAATCCTAAATTACACATCTCAGTAGTCCATTTATTTAGGTTTTCAATACTTAAATTTATAGCTATAGATGTTCCATCCAATACAAACTCATTTTCTGAAGATGATTCTTCTACAACATCCATTTCATATCCTTTCGAGCTCAGATTCTCCGCCAATTTCTCCAACTTCACGGGATCATCAGAATAGAAATAGAAGTCAAGCTGAACTTCCTCAAATTCTTTATATCTTTTATCGATTAAAATAGAAAAGGTATGTCCATTCATCTCCTTTTGTTCAACAATATTCTCGTTGTTGCTTTCTTTTGTGATATATTGACTCATGTTTTAATTATTCTAAAATGTTAGGCAGATTGTTAATTCCTGATTATAAACGTTTTTACTTCAAAAGTATTTACTTGTGTCACCCATTATACTTTTGCATTACGCAACCATGGGGGTGCTTTCAGTTCAAATATTATCTTTGAATTTTTAACTACAGCCTTTAATCCCATAGTTTTAATCGATTTCATTTCGGGGGGAGTACCATAAAATTCCTGTAAATAGACCGCTGCTTTATTACTGGATATTTTTACCACATCATCGAACAACTTTGTTTTGTCTACTTTTAAATATTCCATCACAAACCATATAACTGATAAGTAAACAATATTTTCTCTTGGGTCCAAACTAAAGTCTTCAATTGATTGCAAGGTTAAAGCAATTTCAATGTATTCATGTTTTTTTTCATTGTAAGCAAGTTCTGCTAACCCTTCAGATAGAGAAATAATCTTCAAACTACTCCTTGTATCAACAATTTCTTTTCTTATAGTTTCTCTTTCAATCTCATCCCCTTTTGTATATATATCAGCCAGTCTTTTGACATCTTTAAAATTAAAATCAGTAGCTATAATTAATGAGATAAGTTTTTTAGTATATTCTATATTACCCATAATAAAATTTTTAATGACATCCTTTTAGTTTTCCATACATCACATTATTTACAACACTCACTCAATGTCCAGCGTATCCCTCTTTTTTAACCTTTCATAAGTTTCTTTTCCCAAAAAGCCACTATACTTTACAAAATCAAGATAATCAGGAAGTGCGACAAACATCAAAGCATATACTTTCATATTTTCGGCATCAATTTTAAATTGATCTGTACAAAACAAATTAAAGCCAAGAATGGGATCTTTTATAAGAAAGACTTCAGAGTATATATTTTCATCAATTAATTCGATTTTTTCATACTTTCTAATATATTTCACGCCATTGTGAACAATAGGTTCACCTTTGTCTGACAAGGAGACTTCATATATGGAGTTCGTATAATCAATCAAACCTTCAGCATAATCGAACTTCACAAAGAAATATTTTTTTCGCAAGGCCAATTCGCTATTATCTTCAGAAGAAAACACATACACTCTACCTTTTGTGTAAGCCACGTTATATTTACTGATAAGCAACAAAAAATCTTCAGATATTATATAGTGGTTGGCAAACTTATAATAATCGAATTCTAAATCCACACATTTAGTGTACAGATAATATTCAGGCAGTAGCTCATATTCGTTAAATCCGGGTTTCATCCAATTATAGTAAATACTATTCTCTTTACTAAAAGCATTACCTACTATAGGCTGCTCAAACATCCTTGCCTCAAAAAAAACCGGAATGCCATCTTTTCCAGACTGATCAGTAAACATTGCGTAGTAATTCATTTTATTCCTATTTTATCTTTGTAAATCTAATGCCTAACATTTAGTTTGTTTACTAAGTACATCTAATATTTAGAACATAGAAAACGTGTATTGTTCTATCATCAGCTTAGATTAAGAACTCATTATCGAAAGGAAGGATATCCCATTTATATTGATTATTATAGACATAAGGAAAATCGGATACTTTATATATTTCAGGAGAATAAAATTTTTCAATAACTTCTTCCTTCACATCTTTGCTAAAAACTATGGATGTATGATAACAGAACTCCGACAAGTAATAAACATTTTTAGAAGGTATTGTTTTAACTAAGTCCATTTCCGGGTATAAAAAATAGTTTTTAACCCCAGCTACTCTCTTTTTTGCCTCAGGATGAAAATCAAATAAATGATCATCAAATTTTCCAAATCGCAATGCCCAATAATCCCCACTAGTTAATACATTTCCTTCAAGATCAATAACCCGCAGTTTGGCCTTTTCATAATAAGAATCGTCTAATCCGTTCTTTTGCAGAAAACCCAGAAATTTATCAGACGCAAATGCGACATTATTGCTATATCCGTAGTAATCAAAAAATATCTTTTTATTAGATACTTTGATAATTACCATATACATCTCGGAAGGTAATTTATAATCATCAACAGGTGGAAATTTCATTTTGAAGGGATTGAACAATTTCCATTGCTGTGTAGGTATTTCTTTAGCTTTATCCTTTTTAAAACTATTTTTAAGAATAAAATCATCTTTTAAAGGATAGCCTTCAGGTACTCTGGTCCTATTGAACCAAATAAATAATTCTTTCATATTGCTTATTTCCCATTAATAATGTTTTAAATACCCTTTAATTCTAATGTCACTCTCTGTATGGAAATGGTTAAGACGAACTTCAATTAATAGGCACCAGTGAATTCACTGAATATTTCATAATACACCTCGTCAGCTATCCCATATAATATCTGATCAGTAGATGATTAACTGAGTTTGGAATTTCACTGAGATGCTCCATGATGTGATTATAATAATCTTTACCATTACTAACTACCCAATTTGCTATATCTTCAACATCATCTTCAGATTCTTCCATAAATTCTAAAAATGGCTCATCTTGAATTTCTATTGAAGCGTCAACTAACTGCTCTTGGAATTTCGCAATCTCATCTCGTTTAAAAGTTGACAGGATAGCTCCTAGTTTCTCTCGATTTTTATCTGATTCTGCAATAATATTCCAAAACCAATCGTGATTATTTCCATGGATATCACTATTTAAGTTTCCATTTCCCATATCTTTCATTTACTTGGGGGTTTGTTGGCTTTGACTAGCTAGACCTGGTTGCCTATACCCCCATCCATTTCTTTCTACAAACTCCTGAATACTAGCATTTTCGGCTTTATTCTTAAATGTAATATAAACGTTTTTCAAATTCTTTAATTCTGAGAGTCTGCTAAAATCAGCCGTATTTAATTTCGAAAGTTCCGTTGCCATAAACCCGGTTAGGCTGGTACATGCAAAGATTGAATCTATATTTTTGATATTAGGCGAATTTATTAAGTTCACCGTGTTCATAATGGACGGGTTATTAAAATCAGGCAAGTCCGCGATATGTTTTATATGTCTTATAGAAAGTTCTGTTACCTGTTTTAAACTACTGATAAAAGTAAAATCGGAGATCTTTTTACATCCCTCTAAGCTTAAAAATCTAAGACCGGGCATCACCTCTGCTAATCGGTCAGCGTCTATTAAGTTTTTATGTATGCGGAGTTTTGTAAGCTTTTCTTTTCTGGCAAAGGAAGACAAAGTCAATTCTGACACCTGTAACGACTCTAATGAAGCATAGGAATCAACAATTTTTTGTTGCTTTTTATTCAATCCATTTTCCAATTCAAAAGTTGTGATATTTTGAAATCGCTCAATCGGCTGAAGAGAAATACCATTTTTAATAAACCCGTAAACTTTCAACTGGGTGATTTCTTCAACGATAGCCAATTGTTCAATACTCTCTATAGCAACGGTTAGTACGGCCTGCATAGATAGCCGTTTTAAATTAGGCAGGAAGGCTGCAATATCTAATCCTTTGGCGCTTTCATCATCCGAGTGTTCCCTATTATCAATCACTAAATTTATAGCGATATCTTTTTTGGCTAAAACCTCATTCAAAATTTTTAGTAGAGCTTTATTGGCTCCCTTCTTTTCAATAGTAATATTTACTTCACCCTTTTCATATTGAAGCTGTACTAAATCATCTTTTGATAGCGTATTCAAATTCATGCTTATGGTATTTTAGTTGTCACCTCACTGCCATTGGGATCATTCGGATCATAGTACACAGTTACCGTGTCTTTTTCCTTTAGGTTCCCGCCCAGCTCGCAATTATAGCGGATAATCTTTTCTCCTTTGGCATCTGTAATCGTGATGGTATAATGTGCCTGTTTTGCCCCATAACGTGTTACACGCTCCGGCAGCTTCTGGTCTATTACCGCTTTTGCAGAAATATAGTTTTTGTATTTTTCTTTCTCCGAACCGTCTTTGTGTAAATAGCTGTAACCCGTATAGGCCAGAGCTATAATTACAAAGAGGGCTACAAGCCAGATTATTCCTTTATTCTTCATCTTATTTAGTTTTTATACCTGGTTGTTGAAATATCTTTTATACATCAGATCAGATTAATATCGGAATATTTCTTTTTCAATGACTTTTCCGCAACATAGCCCAATTGCTTATCCGGCCCGGTAAGGCATCTTTCTAGAAATCCTGAGACAAGGCTTTTATCCCATCCGGCACAGGCACATGCGAGACCCATTCTAAGGTCACCCAATCCCACCTCATGTTTTTGCGGAAAGTTTTCGGTTAAACTGATTAATCTTTCTACCTCTTCTTTTTGGAGCATCAGTTTATCTGCAGAGATGCCACGCAAAGCGCCATTAATCACAGAAAATCCGCCAAATTTAAACAGGTCAAATACGGGAGAAACGTCGTTGTCTGAAGTTCTCATTATTCTGGTGTAAGCCATAGCCGCATAGCTGGTAATCATATCGTGCTCCTTATTGTCTAAGCATATCTTATACAAACTATCTTTTGCACGTTTATAACGGATCAAGCCTAAACTATTGATCATCATGATTTGTGCTTCCCAGGAATTTGCAACATTAACCTGTTTCAAATAAGCAGCCCATAAGTCATCTCCCAGTTCCTTTAAAAACTCTTTCCCGATGATTTTTGCTCCTTTTTTCCTATCAGCAACTTTAGAGGAAGAAAGCTGCTCTTTAATTTCATTTATTTTAGACATTTCATATTGTTTATCTGTTGCTGTTCAATAATATTCCTATCGTTGCTTTGTGGTTTATTTATTCATGCTTCAATTACGCTAAAATTATGATCAGAAATCAAAAGCACCCTCTGGAAGCTCTTCAAAATCCCAGGATTCAGGATGAGTTCCGATTACATGGATTAAACTTTCAATACTTTTAAAGCGTGGCGTTAAGTCTATCTCGTCATGACATAAATAACAAACTTTTTCCTTATTATCTCCTTTATAATAAACACAGAAATAATTTGAATTATCATCTGTCATAATAGGCAGAACTTCATCAAAATCTTCAGGATACTGTTTAAAAAAGACCACCATTCCCTCCAAATTCTCATTGGTTATTCTTTGAAATCCATCCCGTGATACAAAACTTTCCAATGCCTGAACATCGGTTACAGGAAATTGATATTGCTTCAATACTTCTATTATTCTAAAATCATCCTTTACCATATTAATAATTTTCCTGTATTAAAATCTATCGCATCATATCCTTCATTTTTCGGTAGTGATCCATCCCAGCCACAAGGAATATGGCCTGATTTATAAACATTCATAATTACGTCAAACTGTTTCGGAATATTTTTATCTAAATGATCAAAATAGTGCTGTTCAATATAATGGCTAATTATTATACTTTTTAACGAAGCCAACAGATCTTTGTTTACATTATTTTTATCAGCCCATTCAATTATTATCGGTTCGCAGCACTTATAATCCAAACGTGCCTTTGCAGAAATTTCATTCCATTTCCTGGATTCCTCTTTATGAAACGACTGAATGTACCATGATAAACGGTTTCTCGCATACAAGATAAAATTTCCCCAATTCAAACTATTATTATGCTTCAAGCACTCAACATTACTGTTTACCGCTTTTACCGGAATAGTAAACATTCCCTCTTCCAGCGGCTTTCCTATATTTTCAAACCAATTGACTTCATTTAATTTTGCTTTCATATCTCATTTATTACCTGCATGTCCGTATCTCGAAGTAATTCTAATGTCTCCTATGTTTTAGTATTTTCATTCATTATCATAGGTCTCCAATGCTTGCACCAGGCATCTATTTGCGCCTTTCAATCTTGGTATTCATAAGTGATTCCGCCAAGCCGTTGAAATGGGCAAATATTTCATTTTTAAATTTCACTAAACATTTAAATGAAACTGACTGATTTAAAACACGATGTAATACGATTTTGTATTATCTAAATTAGTAATTTGTGTACGACATAGGCAAGATTTTGTGTTTTTTATATGATTATGTTCATTTTCCTGTTTTTGGCATTAAGGTTAGCTTACTAAATTTAGAAATTGTTACTGGAGAATTAACTTAAATCAAAGTTTATTAAGAAACAATCAAAGACGCTGTAAATGGAGTAACGAAATAAGAAGTGAAAATAATAGAGATTTGGCTATAAATTTATAAACGTTTAACCAGTATCAGTAAGGATACGTAACAGAATACTATGACTAAAAATATTATTTTAACCTGCTTAACAGTTATGTTACTGTTTGGTAGAGCCAGCAGTTGCAAAAATATTAATTCAGAAGAAACAACTAAAATGGATACGACAGCACAGAAAGAAGTAAAAGTTGCAGCCCGTCAGATTCTCACCTCATGGCTCGCCGACGGTATTGAAGGTGTTCAGTTTCTTAGTACCAGTGAATGGAAAATCGATGACCAGGTTTTTCTGAACAGTAACAATGATAAAGGATATTTGTTGTTACTCAACCAGGATAAGGATCCACTGGCAGAACTGGATTATGTTCAGGTCCTGTATGCAAGCAAAGAAGATGGAAAATGGAACATTTACCTGGAATCTATGCCAAATTTGGTAATTCCCAGAAGAAAAGA
Source organism: Flavobacterium cerinum (assembly GCF_004028155.1). Classification (GTDB taxonomy): domain Bacteria; phylum Bacteroidota; class Bacteroidia; order Flavobacteriales; family Flavobacteriaceae; genus Flavobacterium; species Flavobacterium cerinum. The sequence continues at coordinate 69,823 of NZ_SBII01000017.1, forward strand.
AAACGGAAATTTTGTAGCTAATACGTTCAGTCAGCTCGCTGCTGCCGGAGAAAATGAAATTGGCCGGCAATATAAAAACGGTAACGATGAGTTCAGTAGTAAAGAATTCAAGGAAGACCTAAAGAAAAACCACCAACGTTTTCTATCCAGAAAAATTAAGAATTAACCAATCAGGCACCTAAGACCAAAGAAGAAACAATTATCTTTACTATTGCCATTTGCGGAAAACCCAGATGGATTAAAATTGAAAAATGAGAAAACTAATTATATCAAGCTTAGTATTACTGTCGGGCCTGGCTTCATGTCAGCAAAAACAATCATCAGGTACAACTATTAAAAATCAGGTAAAGATGGATCAGAAAATGCTGGATATTCATAAGCAGGTAAAGACATACGATTACAACCCATTATATGAGGTAGAATTCAGTCAGGATGCCTGTGGTTATGAAATTTTAATTAATGGTGTGCCCTTGCACCGCTATTTGTTATTGGGTAGTACCAATGAGCAGCGTATTCCGATTAATGATCATATATTAACGAGTGGAAAACAGGAGATTATTATACGTTTGTTTCCGCCTCAGCTTTCAGACCAAAGCTGGTCGCAAACACTTGTGGATGCTTCTAAGTTTAAGATTAAAGTGATTCATCACGCCTCTGATAACCCTACAGAAAACTATAAACAGGTTTTTGAATTCATTTCCTCCAATAAACCGGGAACAGAAAACTTCCTCGCAAGTGGGCAAAAGGTTTTTGAATTTAAAGGCTCTTTTGATGCAGAAGTTCCTTATCAGTTGGAAGGATGGCGCAATTCCAAAGACTTGAGTAAAGAGGATCAGGACAAATTACTGAAAGAAGCTGTTGCAGCATATAATAATTTCAGAAATGTACTGATAAAAAAAGATGTGAATGCTTATGCATCATTGATGTATGATAAAGAAGTGGAACTTGCAAAAGCTTTTTACTGGAATACTCCCTCAGATTCCAAAAAACGCTGGGATGAAATGAGTGGTACAGTCCGTGAAAAAAGGGAAATTTTACCTTTGAAAGATTTTAAAATGGTGTTGTATGCTGGTGGAAAAGTGCTTGCATTACAGCCTACGAACGAAATGTATAAAGATTACCTATCTGCTATCCAGGCCCAGACTGAAGATAATGATATCCAAGTTTCTTTCCTGCTTCATAAAAAAGCGGACAGTAATGAACTAACACCTATACGGTAACGATATGGGGTAAAACAGGAAAATTGAATTGCCTGCATTTCCTTATTTTCCATTCCGGTCTTTCAAGCGTGCTTAATTAAATGATGGCTAACGCTTTAGAACCTTATCTAAAAATCTGATTGCTTTGATTTTTGCAAGGTCAATTTTTTCAGTATCCAATTCATCTAAAGCACTTTTCGATACTCCAAGTTTAGTATTTCCCATTTCCCGTATCGCTGACAAAATTACGGAAAGAACAAAATAATCGGATTCATTAGGCAATGCAGCTTTATAAGCCTCAAATGCCTTTGTTTTTAAAAGATCGTTTTCTTTCCTGAACCACATCTGCATATAAGCAGAAGCACTCCAGGCTCTACAATTCGAATTTGTATCATTCAATAAATGATTTTCAAGAATATTCGCGTCGGCAGCTTTCCCAATCCAGCCCAATACAATAATTGCTCTATCTCTCTTATAGTCGTTCTCACTTTTCGTGAACTCTCGCGTATAAGCTAAGATTTTAGATTTATGCTTTTTGTTTAGCTTTCCCAACAAGAAAATAATATCTGCTTGGAATTCTAAATCTTCGTTATCATCCAATTTCTGAATTAAAAAATCCTCAGCCTGCTCGCCGTGTTCTGTAAATCGGAATGCCAGGTGTCGTTTAAAATCATCATCAAGTGTTTGATCCTGTAATAGATTGTAATGAAATTCTATATACGGGCTTTCCATTAACTCCCAAACAAACTCAAGTTGTTCGTCCTCGATATTATTCTCAATAATGCTTTTCAGCCAATTTTTAAATTCAGCAAGTTCTTTCATTTGTTTACATTTTTTAATGCTTTTCTTAAAGGCTTGTCATGATTTATACCTCAAGGTTTGCTACATTTATCTTCATTGTACCTTAGAGATGTAAAATACTAGTATTAAAGAATTTATAAATGTACCTATATCCCGGCAAATATTTATCGTAAGATCAATAATACCAAAGACAAAAAAATGAATCCACTCATTAAAAAATTTAAAGAATATGGTTCTATTACGCCCGAGATCGAAAGTGCATTGACCGCAAAGATTAAGTGCAGAACCAAAAACAAAGGCGATTATTTTCTTAAGCAGGGACAGGTTGTATCGAGCTTGTTTATCCTCGAAACAGGACTTGTACGCTCTTTTTATATAAAAAATGACAGTGAAATCAATTCCTGGTTTGGCTTTGAAAATATAATTTTAGGTTCCATCTTACCATTATTTTATAAGATACCATCGGCTGAGAATATTCAATTTTTAGAAGAGTCTACTTTATATTACATTGAAAGTAATGACCTTAACGAAATGTACCGAAAATATAATGAGATGAACACTATTGGAAGGGTAATGGCAGAGGAATATTGTAAAATTTTAGAAGACCGTGTAATATCCTTACAAACCCAATCTGCTGAAGAACGTTATAATTTTTTACTGGAATATCAACCTGATGCAATACAAAGAATTTCTTTAGGGCATATTGCATCATATCTAGGCATTAAGCAAGAAACGCTAAGCCGAATAAGAAAGAAATAAGTGATTTTGACTTTTGTCAAAAAAACACCTTAAAATCTGAACTTACTTTGCATCATAAAATAAAATAATTATGATTTTAGTAACAGGAGCATCAGGAAATTTAGGAAGTTCGGTAATTGAGAACCTATTAAAGCAAGTACCTGCTAATACCATTTCAGTTTTACAGAGAAATCCAGGTAAAGCCAAATCATTTGAAGAAAAAAACATTAAAGTACATATTGGCGACTACACACATAAAGAATCTATTCTAAAGGCTCTACAAGGTGTAAAGAAGCTTTTATTGATAAGCAGCAGTGGTCAGGATGCTTTACAAGACCATAAAAATGTAATCGATGCAGCTATGGAATCAGGTATAAGTCACATTTATTATACAGGAGGAGCTCTGAATAAAAATGTAAAGGAGTCTCTACTTGGCCCTTTGGCTGATTCATATATAACAACCGAAAAGTATATTATCGAAAGTGGTTTAACTTATACTATCTTCCAAAATGGACTATATGCTGAAACAATTCCATTTTTTATTGGAGAACAAGTTTTAGAAAACGGAATTTATTTTCCCGCCGGAACCGGAAAAGCATCTTTTGCCAAAAGAGCTGAAATGGGAGAAGCCATCGCAAATGTTTTGGCATCAGAAGGCCATGAAAATAAAATTTATATCACAACAGCTCTGCCCTCACATTCTTTTTTAGAAATTGCTCAAATAATATCAGAACTGTCAAATAAAGAAATAACCTATCACGACCCTGATCCTAAAGATTTTGAAAACAAATTAAAAGAATATGGTCTACAAGATGATGATATATTTTATTCTTCAATACTAGCAGCTATTATCAAAAATGATGAATATAATATTACTACGTCCGACTTGGAAAAGCTATTAGGGAGAAAGCCCACAGATTTAAAGAGTTTTTTAACTGAAACTCTTTTTAACTAAATTATTATGAAGTATCTATTTCTTGGATTAGCAATTATATTTGAAGTGATCGGGTCAAGTTTTATGAAAGCCTCAAGTGGCTTTACCAAATGGCTTCCTTCAACAATTGTTATTACAGCCTATATAACATGTTTTTACTTTTTATCACTTGCCCTTAAAACTATTCCATTAGGGGTTGCCTATGCAATTTGGGCAGGATTAGGGATTGTTTTAACAACCGTAGTTTCTATTATTATATTCAAACAAAAATTAGACTTTGCAGCCATAGTTGGAATTATCCTAATCACTTCAGGTGTAGTAGTAATGAACTTCTTTTCAAAAGCAACACACTGAAATATAACTTTTTTTTACTAATAAAGAAATCCCCGCTAGTAGCGGGGATTTCTTTATTTAATAAGCTTTTCTAAATAAGCTATCTTTTCTTTTTCGGTTTGCAACAAACGCTTATAGAGCTTTTTGTTTTCTTCAAACAGTTCAACAACTTTATCTATTGGATTAAATGTTGGTTGATACTGTACATTTGAATTCATCGAAGCATCATAATGATTATTTACAGTATTACCAATAATATTAAAACAACCTCATTCAGGTTAAATTTACTGTGGCTTCACTAAAACTAAAAAACGTTTTACTTTTAATATAACCTGGTAACAGTTATAACCGGCACTTAAATCTACCAACTACCATATATTCAGTACTATAAAAAACAAAAGCACCTGCTTTGGACAGGTGCTTTATAAGCTAACTTGTTATAGTATATTATGCTACGACTACGTTTACTGCGTTTGGACCTCTACGGCCTTCTTCCACATCGTAACGTACTTCATCGTTTTCACGAATGTTTTCTGTTAGACCTGAAACATGAACAAAAACTTCGTTTCCTCCATCATTAGGAGTTATAAATCCGAATCCTTTTTCTTCATTGAAAAATTTTACTGTACCTTCTTGCATTTTAATGTATTTAATTCGCCAAAGATACTCTTTTAAATCATAATACACTGAAATTTAAGTTTTTATTTCACACCTTATAATAGATTCACAAATATTGTCTCCGAAACAGTCAATTTATAAGGTTAAGCTGCTGATTTCATATCAAAACATAAAACACACTTTAAGTCAGATTGATTATTATCCAGACATTTAACACCTGTCAGAAAAACTTCATGCAGCATGAGCGCATCAAGACAACGGTCATAGATAGCTTTTCTACTCAGTATAGTATTTAAATCTAAATTTATACGAACTTCAACAACTACATTACACTTATAAGGTTCAGATAAATAAGAGAGACTGTTATCAAAACTATAGTTGCCCGACCAATTAAAATCTGCCAACTCCAACTCATGTTTACTGAGTTTTTCGGTTACTATTCCGGAAATTATTCTATCCCTGGGCTCAGTATCAGCAGGCAAGCCTAATACATCACCCGATACGAAAGTCATAGTGTAAGTATTCATAGTGAGCAATTTTATATAAAAATACAAATCCAGTTAATTACCTGCTCATCAATTAACATAACAATAATTCCGTTTCCTGTTTGGGATTTAGAATTTCCGAATGTTAAACAATAGAGTAATTAAATAGACCGAATATTATAACTAACTTGGCAAAATATACTAATTCAAAATACTATTATGAATAAAAGCGGACCTATAATTATTATTGAAGATGATCTTGATGACCAGGAAGTCCTTTCTCTAGTGTTTCAAAAACTTGACTATAAAAATGAAATTATATTTTTCAGTGATGGAGAGCTGGCACTGGATCACCTGATAAAAACTCACATAGAACCATTTATTATTTTTTCAGATATTAATATGCCAAAACTCAGTGGGATGGAATTACGTGCTAAAATTCATGAAAATGAAGATTTACGCTTAAAATCTATACCATATCTTTTCTTCTCTACCGTGGCAGAACAGGATAATGTAATTGATGCCTATTCAAAATCAGTCCAGGGATTCTTTATAAAGCCTTATAGTTTCGAAGAAATACATGATGTTATAAAAACAATTGTTGAATATTGGCAGAAATGCGTATCCCCAAATTACATTAAATAGCTTAAATATAGGCGATTCCGGCACCTGTCAATACGCCATTAATAGGAAAAAGTCCAAGCATCAAAATGGTGTAAACTAAAGACAGCTACTTTTCAGGTTACCCGAGCTACTTAATGAAAATAAATTAAAACTATTTAAATAACCTAAAAAAAACCCTGCAATTCTTTAGAATATACAGGGCTTTTCAACTAAAAAAAACTCTTTAAAAGTTATTTAAACCATGTGTGTGCTTATCGTTTTAAAGAGAAATGTGCTTTAAATTCTTTGTTTAT
>NZ_SBII01000018.1 GCF_004028155.1 Flavobacterium cerinum
TAGGACTTCAGGGCACAGGAGCGGTAATCTACATCTTTGACCGTTATGGCAAACTGATGAAACAGGTGAGTCCTGATGAAAATGGCGGATGGGACGGAACCTTTAACGGTAACCCGGTACCGGCAACTGATTACTGGTTCACTGTTACCTACCCTGAAACTTTGGGAACAACCGTGATAAACAAAGAATTTAAAGCACATTTCTCTTTAAAACGATAAGCACACACATGGTTTAAATAACTTTTAAAGAGTTTTTTTTAGTTGAAAAGCCCTGTATATTTTATTATATCAGGGCTTTTTTAAGGATCGATGAATTGGTTATTTATATTGATTGACTGAAAATTTGGGATGTCTTTATATAGATCGTACATACTATATTATAGGGTACTGAATAGTAGAAAGAATTAACGATAATGAAAAATCCCTGTTTTAAACAGGGATTTTTGTTATTTCTTAAATCGAAAGGTCTATTTGTCAAAAAATTATGCTTGATAATTCATCTTTCCAGTTAGATTAGAGACGGTAAAATCTCTTAAAAATATTTCATTCAAGACGGATTTTAAATCCTTAAAATTATTGGGTTTACATACATAAAGTGTGGCTCCTAGTTTATAGGCAAGATCCATGTGATCCTTATTGTTACTTGTTGTTAAAATTACGACAGTACAATTTTTAAGTTTTTCACTCACCTTGATTTCCTTTAGACAGGAAAAACCATCTTTAATTGGCATATTTAGATCAATAAATATAATGTCAGGTACTGGACCATGATCATTAATGAGCGTAGTCATAAGTTCTTCTCCATTATTTTTGATCTGTAGTTGGATTTCATTGCTTATTTCGCCTATAGCCTCTTTAAAAAACATTTGATCATCCTGATCGTCTTCAGCCAGCATTACTTTCTTCCTCATAATTGTATTTATTAAGTTAACGGCAATAGATTGCGTACAAAATTGATAAACATTATATAGTAAGATGAGGAGTAGTTTAAATCTATTTAAAAAGTATTATAATTTTTGTAGTAATACTTGTTTTAAATGTAAAAGGTGTAAGTGAAATATACGACTATTTTCTGCACGATACTACAAAAAATAAAAATAATTATTGTTTTTATGTTTAGAAAGATTTAAAAATCAACTTATTTAAGTTGTATCTAAGCGGTTTATTATGTGTCTTTTTTCTTTACACATCGACTGGATAGCCAGAAATCTGAGCTTCATGGGTTGCCACTAAAATCTGAGGAATAGGATCGTGCCACTAAGTTCTACGACATACTTTTTTCTTAAGTGCTTGAGGTCCTTGGGTACTTAACTTTTCAGCCTCTTTTTCAGCCATTTGGAAGCTAAGCTGCCACATTACTGAGTCTGATAAGGCATTAGTATATTCGTTCATTGCCATTAGCGGTTTGAAATACAGTTTTTAAGTTATATTAATTTCAATAGATGCTATAGAATCTTATCAAAAAAAAAGCTTCCGGAAATTCAAAAGAGTTTCCAGAAGCTTTATAATTAAAATTTACAATACTATTTTCTGAGTACTAATCTTTTAGTGGTTTCAGTTCCTTTATTTTCAATCTTTATAAAGTAAATTCCGTCAGCAAATTCAGCGATGTCCATATCTGTCCTGGACGAAGATGGTATTACTGTTTTGATGACTCTGCCTGTATTATCTATTACTGTTATTTTCTCTGAAATATTTTCGGTTTCAATAATAAATTGACCGTTACTTGGATTCGGGTAAATTTTCAATCCTTCCGAGTTATCCGAGTTGGCAATATTTTCAACATTTAATGTGTTGGTGCGATCATTATAAACGTTGTTGGTACCGTTCGTTTGGTTTATGTTAATGTAAAAACTGGTTTGATCACTGCATTTACCATTAGTATCATAAACAAATAATGTTTGAGAAGTATAAATTATAGTACCTGCCTCTAACATTGTTCCTGAGCCGTTAACATTGGTATAGTAATATCCGTTTGCTAACGTTGGTAAAGTGTATGAATCATATACGTCCACATCTTGCATAACCGGTAACGATGGAACATTGTCATATACTACTATTGTCATTGTTGAAGAAACAGCACATTGTCCTGAAATAGGAGTAAAGGTATACGTTGTAGTTGCTGTATTGTTTAAAGCTGGCAACCACGAACCGTGTATTCCATTGTTGGAATCAACAGGAAGTGCACTTAGATTTGATCCTGAACAAATTGGTGCTACCTGTGTAAATGCAGGAGTAATATATGGACTTGATGTTACATTAATTGTCATCGTTGTAAAGACTGCACATTGTCCCGGAGCCGGATTGAAAATATACGTTGTTGTCGCTTTATTGTTTAAAGCAGGCGACCATGAACCATGTATTCCGTTATCTGAATCTACTGGTAGCGGACTCATGTTTGATCCAGAACAAATTGGACCTATCTGTGTAAATTCAGGTGTAATGTTTGCATCTTTTACAATGATTGTCATTGTTGTTGGAAACGCACACTGTCCAGGTTCCGGAGTAAAAGTATACGTTGTAGTCTCTATATTGTTTAAAGCTGGTGACCATGAACCATGTATTCCATTATTTGAATCAACTGGAAGCTGGTTGATGTTTGATCCTGAACAAATTGGCGCTACCTGTGTAAATGCAGGTGTAATGTTTACATCTTTCACAATGATTGTCATAGTTGTTGAAAGCGCACACTGTCCCGGTGCTGGTGTAAAAGTATAGGTTGTAGTTGCCATATGGTTTATAGCAGGTGACCATGAACCGTGTATTCCGTTGTTTGAATCTACAGGAAGCACGCTTAGGTTTGATTCTATACATATTGGTGCTACCTGAGTAAATTCAGGCGTTATGTATGGATCAGATGTAACGTTTATCGTCATAGTTGTTGAAAGCGCACACTGTCCCGTTGCCGGTGTGAAAGTATAGGTTGTAGTCGCAGTATTGTTTAAAGCAGGCGACCATGAACCGTGTATTCCATTGTTTGAATCAACCGGAAGTGGACTAATGTAAGATCCTGAACATATTGGACCTACCTGTGTAAATTCAGGAGTGATAAATGGATTTGACCTTACACTGATTGTCATTGTTGTAAACACAGCGCACTGTCCAGGAGCCGGATTAAAGATATATGTTGTAGTTGCTTTATTGTTTAAAGCAGGCGACCATGAACCATGAATTCCATTGTTTGAGTCAACAGGAAGCGGGTTGATATTTGATCCAGAACAAATTGGCCCTACCTGTGTAAATGTTGGTATAATGGTAGGGGCTTTCATCTCGATTGTCATTGTTGTTGACAATGCACACTGTCCCGGAGCCGGCGTAAATGTATATGTTGTAGTCTCTATCTCGTTTAGATCAGGTGACCATAAACCATATATTCCATTGTTTGAATTTACAGGAAGTTGGCTAAGGGATGCTCCTGGGCATATCGGTTCTACCTGTGTAAATGTTGGAGTGATATTAGGAGTTGTAATTACACTAATTGTCATTGTTGTAGAGATGGCACATTGTCCAAGAAGAGGTGTAAAGGTATAGGTGGTAGTCGCCATATTGTTTAAAGTAGGTGACCATGAACCTGATATTCCATTGTTTGAATTGACTGGGAGTGGGTTAAGAGATGCTCCTGAACATATTGGTTCTACCTGTGTGAATTCAGGTGTTGCAGAAGTAGTACATGGTAGTACGCAGATAATAGATTTTACCCTGTTTATATTTGCTCCTCCACATGATGCATCAGTATGCATGAAAAAGCGAACAGTTCCTGAATTATTTTCAGATGACCAGGTTATAGGTGTAATACCGTGAGCCAGAACTGTATTTCCATCAGCACTTGTAACTGTAATATAATCTGTTGTTACTGAGCTTGTGAATATATATGTTTTATCTGGTATAATGGCAATAATAGAAAATTCACCTGCCCAGCTAGAAGTCGTTATTACTTCCGAAGATCCTGTGCAGGTAGGAGTGAACGTACTAAGCGGATATAGCCCTGAAGAACCTGAAGGCACAGATGTTCCATTACACGGAAGTGCAGTTCTGGTTGTGAAGCTGCCTGTAGTCCAGGTACTGTATCCCCCTGTAGTACATTTTACTCTTACCCAGTAGTAATATACTGTTGCAGGATTTAATTCCTGTATTCGAACGAACATTGAGGTTAAAGTTTTAATAGAAGAATCTGCTGGTGCAACATTTTGAGTGCTTATATAATATTGATAGGATTCAGCTGTTGTAACTGGCATCCATTCTAATGATAATGAGTTTGAAGTTAAATGATAAACATTAACTGTTTCGATAGCATTACAAACCGGATGAACACAACTAACCGATTTTGTTCTTTCCATTTGATCAATACCACAAGAAGCATTTGTATTCAAATGATAGCGTATCGTTCCAGACATAGCGTTTGATTTCCACACTAATGGGGTTGTTCCTGAAGCATAAACTACTAATCCGTTTACGTCTGTGATAGTAACATAATCGGTTTCAACACTGCTGGTAAACGTATATGTCTTGTTGCTAGCAATATTGACTTTTGAATATTGTCCGGTTTTGGCATTGGTGGTAATAACTTCATTATTACCGCTACAACTAAGATTGAATGTCTCTGATGGCCATAAACCGTTAACGGTATCGTTACAACCTAAAACTGGTACGCCACAGGTTATAGATCTTATCCTGCTTACAGATTGGGTTCCACAGTCTGAATTGGAATGGATGTAAAAACGTATTGAACCGGTTACTGTATCTGAAGGCCAGTTTAGCGGCGTAGTTCCATGCGCATATAAAACCGTTGCATCAGCATTGGTAATAGTTATATAGTCAGTAGTTACAGAACTTTTGAATATGTAGTTTGTAGATGGGATAATATTTACGTTAGAATACTCTCCGGCGTATGTCGATGTTGTAATAGTTTCAGAAACTCCTGTACACAGAGGAGTAAAATTATTATTAGGAAATAGTGTACCTGCTATACACCCTCCAGCAAAAGTGGTGAAGCTTCCACCATTTACCCATACAGAGTTTTGGTCACTACAAATCGAGCGTACCCAGAAATAATAGGTTGTTCCAGCAATAAGATTTGTATGATTAACATTTTTTGAAGTTGTTATTCCTGTCGTTGTCGGATAATTGTCTTCAGGAGCCGAGTTGACAGTTGAATAATAATATTGATAGCTGCTGGAGTTTCCTGTCCATGATAACCTTACGGATTTTGTATTTATATCACTTGCAGTAAGTGCTGATGGCGTAATGCATAAAGATGTTGACTTAATGTATTTTGATCTTGCAGAGCTTGATGAGCCGCAAGCAACCTGTGAATGCAGGTAATACCTAACAGGACCTGAAAATGAACCGGAGTTCCATGTTAATGGAGACGAACCTTTTGCTAATACTGCCGTTCCTTCAAAGTTAGTGATGGTAAGATAATCAGTAGAAATGGAACTTTGAAAAGTATATTGTTTGTCCGCCACAATATTTACGTACGAAAACTGGCTGGCAGCGCTTGCGTCGGTAATTAGCTCTAAGGCACCAGTATTGGCAGGGGTAAAAAATGTTGTAGGAAAAAATCCGTAAAATGCACCATTACAGCTTTGATAAATCTCGGCCAGGGTTTTAAAACTTCCACCGGAAACCCATGGTGTAACACCACCGCCGGTGCAGGATTTACGTACATAAAAGTAATATACGGTATTCGGCTGAAGCTGATTTGCGGTAATACTGATTGTTGAAGATCCACCAGTTGTGGTTCCTGTAGTAGGGGCAGCATCTGGCGAAGAATTTACAGATATTTGATAACTGCTTGCAGGTTCAAAATCATTTGAAGACCACCATGAAATTGAAGCTGACGTTGAAGTAATGTGTAGTGCGTATACTCCTACAGGCCATTCACACTGCCCAATAGGGGTACAAGTAATTGAACGTGTACGATTTGTAGTTTGTACAGCGCATGATGAATTTGAATGAATATAATAACGAATTCTGCCACCTCTAACGTACGATTGCCAGCTTAAAGGTGTTTTACCCGTTGCATATACTTCATCTCCGGCTTCATTTGTAATTGTAATATAATCAGATGCTACAGAACTTGTAAAAGTATACTGCTTATTCATCATGATATTTACATTGGAATATTGCCCGGCCCAACTGTCGGTTGCAATTTGTTCGGCAGCTCCGGTATATGCCGGAGTAAATGTTTCCTGAGGATAAAGCCCATTAGCGGCTCCATTACAGCTTAAAAACGCATTAGTTCTAAAAACTCCTCCTTCGCCTCGAATCCAGGCACTTTTCACTGTTCCACAAACAGAACGAACCCAATAGTAGTATATTGTATTTGCATTTAACCCATTTAATGGATTTATTGAATTTGTGGTTGTAGTTTTTGTAGCTACAGTTCCTGATGAAGGTGTTAAGCTAGAGTTGCTTACGTAAACTTCAAAGCCTCCATCGGGCAAAATGGATGGAGCAGACCAGCTGATTTTACAAGAATTTGACGTAATGTTTGAAGCCTGTACATTTTTTGGAGCTTCGCAAATTATTTCCGCACAAGTAACTAATTTAACTCTATTTATATTCTGAGTCCCGCAGTTTGAATTTGAATGTATATAATATCTAATTACTTCTGCTACATTGCTTGATGACCAGGCTAACGGTGTTGTGCCGGTAGCATAAACAGAAGTTCCATCTGCGTTTGTTATTGTAATATAATCGGTTGCAACAGAACTTGAAAATGTATATTTTTTTCCAGTTGCGATGGTAATGTTTGAGTATTGTCCTGCCCAACTGTCGGCAGCTATTTGTTCGGCATTGCCACTACATGCAGGGGTGAAAGTTGCTGTAGGGTATAATCCATAGTCAGCTCCATTACAGGAAGCAAATGAATTTGTTGTAAATGTACCTCCGTAAGTCCAAATTCCTTGTGCAGAATCGCATTTCGAACGGATCCAGTAATAGTAAGCTGTTCCTTGACTTAAGTTACTTATTAATTTATTAGCAGTAGTTGAAGATGCTGTTATAGTAACTGAAGTGGTAGGTGTTACATTTGATAAACTAACATAAATTTCGTATCCTGTGATTGAAGTTCCAGTCCAGTTGAGCTGGCATGAATTTGATGTTTTATTTGAAACATTCAATGCAGTTGGAGCATTACAGGCTGAGGTAAGAACCGATGTAATATATCTTGTCCTGTTACTATTTTGTGTGGTGCATTGAGCATTGGAGTGGAGGAAATATTTGATGGTTCCTGATATTGTTGGGATCCATGATAATCCCGATAATCCGTGAGCAAGAACAGTATTGTTACTATCTGTAATAGTGACATAATCTGTGGAAATAGAACTTGAAAAAGTATATGTTCTGGTTGTTAATATACCGGTCACTATACAATATTCGCCAGTATAAGCGTTTGAAGTGATTGTTTCAACGGTATCATTGTTTAGTGTTGGAAAATTATTTGTGGGATACTTTGAACCCGTAATACATTGCGCTATTGCCCCAGTCATAAAAAATAAAAAAGCAAAAACGCTGAGCAGTGTAATTTTTGTTTTCATAAGGTGTTGATAAGAATTTTTTGGTTGGTTTTGTTTAAGATATTTTCTGTTTTTTTGATTGGCTATTAAAAAATAAAATGTTTTTTAAAGAGTTTTTTATTTTAAAATAACTGATAATTAAATAGAAAAGTACGGAAGTAAATAATAATTGTTAATTCATAATTAAATAGTAATTAATAGGTTAAATCTTATTTTTTTAACATACAAACATAGAAAGTTATTTTTATTTAGTAGGTTATTTCTTGTTTTTTATCATTAAAAATCATGTTAGTTTCTATTTTCTAAGAATAATTAAATTATGAATCTTAATTATTCACTTTATGAATATTGGAGTTTGTTGTTTTCAGGGAAGTATGAAGTAACGCCTAAAGATGGAAAGTAGAAACGTTAGAAGAGTTTTGTATATTTATGGATTATTACAATTATAGAAAGATTGTAACATAAAAAAACAATGAAGTTTTTATTTTAAATATAACGATGCAGAACATCCAACATTATTTATAGAAGAAATAATTAGTACGCAAAACTTATCGCAAGAAGATCTTATTACAATGGGCTTTACTGATGATATGAATGGCTAAAGGAAAAACAGAATTCAAAAGACGCTATTAAGGTTTTTGAATATGCCGCTAGTATAATGCCTAATAATTATGATTTGTATGATAGTTTGGGTGTGCTTATTTTAAAAGTAATGATTGGAATAATTCTATTAAAAACTACGCAAAATGAAAATGCGATTGAAAAGATTATTAAATGTAAAGAGAAAAAAAACGAGTAAATCTCATACATCTTAAAATAGCCCACTATATAGTGGGCTATTGTTTTTTTAATATCTTAAGATTTCTACAAAGAAAGAATTATAATTTTCTGCTATCCCATTCTGGTTTCAGCTGTTAAGTCGTCTAGTTTGTATATTTACTATTTCCATTGTATAAATCTACGTGTTTTATGGATTGCCTGGCCGCCTGCTTTTACTTATTCTATTTTGTATTTGATAATCCTCCATCAACTAAAATTTCTATTCCGTGTATGTATGAAGCATCTTCAGAAGCAAGAAAAGCTACTGTTTTAGCAATTTCAGAGGGTTCACCAAAACGTTTAAATGGAAGTGTTGGTATAATGCCTGCTACAGCTCCTTCAATTTGGTCTGGTGCAAGCCCTGTATTATTAAAAATATTGGTTTTTATATAACCCGGACTTATTCCGTTTACCCGGATTTTTTTTACTGTGCATTCAGAAGAAAATGTTTTTATGAATGATTGAACTGCTGATTTAGCTGCCGAATAAATTGAAAAATTTTCTATCCCAAATCCTGTTACGAAAGACGTATTTAAAATTATAGAACTTCCTGCATTCATTATTGGTAACATTTGTTGAACTGTAAAGAACGTTCCTTTTACCAAGACGCTAAATAGTTCATCAAAGTGAGCTTCGTCCGCCGTTTCAATAGATGCAAACTTACCATATCCCGCATTTACAAATAATACATCCAGTTTATCGGTATGTATTTTAACCTGCGCTTGTAAATCTAAAATATCAGATAGTTTTCCTGCATTTGATACAAGTCCAATGGCATTTGAACCTAAATTACTTAGTGCTTTATCTACGGTTTCCTTACTGCGACCAGTAATGATTACGGTTGCACCTTCTTTAATAAATTCTTGTGCAGTAGCAAAACCCATTCCGCTTGTTCCGCCAGTAATTAAGGCTACTTTATTTTTAAATTTTTGCATTTCTATTATTTTAAATTCAAATGCAAAATTTCACATAGTTAAGCAGTAATAAAACCCGAAACTTGCTAAATGTATTCTGAAACTGCTTCTTAAGTTTTGTTGTATTTAATTATAAAATTTAAAAATTACTATATTTGAATTATTAGTACAGTAACAGAATTTACAATCCTGTATTATCAATCCGACATGTTGAAGTAGGCAAGACCTAATTTAATTATAAATGAATGTACAAGAACAAATCGATAATTATATTGCCAGTCTTCCTGAAGCAAAACGTAGTGATATACAAGAGCTACACCAATTTATGCTTCGAGTATTGCCGGAGTGTAAATTATGGTTTGACGATGGTAAAAACAGCGAAAATAAAACGGTTTCCAATCCTAATATCGGATATGGACTTTATACCATTAAATATGCTGATGGAAAAACCAGGGAATTTTTTCAAATAGGTATAAGTGCAAACAGCACCGGAATCTCTGTTTATATCCTTGGTATAAAAGATAAAACATATTTACCTCAAACGTATGGGGAAAAACTTGGCAAAGCGAAAGTTACCGGATATTGTATTAAGTTTAAAAACCTAAAAGACATAAACCTTGATGTACTTGAAATGGCAGTACGATATGGGGTTGTAGCTTCTCTCCTTGAGTAGCATTCGTTTTATTTAGGCAGTTCTTCTTCTATAATTAACCAGGATATAAATTGAAAAACCAATCAACCATGCGCCCACAACAACGGCAAAAAAGATCGCAATAATAGACGAATGTAGATAATTAGGTTCATAAAATAATCGCTCCAAAGTGGTAAATTTTTCTTCTAAAGCATTTCTGTCAAAATTATTTTTGATTCCGTTTAGCAGTTCATTATTATGTTCCTTATAATATACTACATCTTTTGCCAGATCTTTTGGAATGATATTAGTCTCAATTTTATACTTTTTAAGTAATGTATCTAACTTTTGGAAATTAGACAGCAAAGAATCCTGATTGTATTTATAAATCAATTTATATCGCTTTACCGCAGCATCATATTGTTGTTTTTCTATAGGAATTCCTTTTACAGGTTTATACAGAAAATTATTTTCAATAAATATGCAAATATCTCCATCATATCTCGGATTAACTTCCCTGCCTTTATAGATAATTTCGGTACTGTCTTTTATAACATTCTTCTTAATTATTCTCTCCAAAAGTTCTTTTTTACCAAAGCCAATACTATCCAGAATCGTACTCGTTGCAGCAGAAACTTTATTTAAATCTGTTGTCAGCATTTTCAATGTGTCAATACTGTAATACTTACTTTCAACGCTATAGTATTGATCTGAAACCAAAGTGCTGTCAACGACTTCAATAACCGGATAAGGTTTAGGATACAGGATATTAAGCGGATTAAACAATTTTTCAGAACTATAAGAAGTATAATTATATAAAAACGGATTTAAAGTATTCAGCAAAGTTTTGTCTTTATTCAATTTTGCCTCAGACAATTCTGATCTCATTTTTGCATTCATACCAAAACTATAACTCACAAAAAACGAAAAGCTCAAAAATGAAATCATGAGTAATACGCCACCAATTTTAAGCAAATTTCCAAAAGCAAACTTTTGCTTCGTATGATTTTTTAGCAAAAATATCAGGAAGAAAAGTAAAAACAATCCACTTATAAAAAAATGAGAAATAGACACGTCATCATAAAACTTAAATCTATAAAACTCAGTAAAGATGTTGATATTTCCTATTCCTTCAAACTTAAAATAGCCGTATAAAAAATAGCCCAAATGAATCAACAATAGTACTACAATAGACTTTATGAAGAATTGCTTTAATTTTTTATCCATTTTTTGAGAGATTATTCTCAAATATAAAGAATCCATTTCAAATAACGTTTCTGTCTTACGTAAGAATAAGATTCAGGCTTTAAAACTATTTAAAAATCAACGATCTTTAAGGTAGTAATTTCAAACTCAAATTTATTTTAGCTTATCATGATGTTGAGGTGATAATGAATTTAAATTTTTAAAAGAACCTCTCAAAAACACATGTCGTTTTGGGGATTAAAAAATAAACCAATTCCTTTTTTCAATGCTTTCAAATGCCTTGCCTTTTGAAGTATTGGACTTTTCCATATTACACCACCACCTATTGAACAACATATCGGGGTATTGAAATTCGAACTCATTCTCCATGGCAATAATTTCATATCAATCAGTGCTTTATTTGCTTCAGACAAACCTGCTTCTCTGGCACGTTGTAATGAATAATATAATTCTATTGGATCTGGATAAAAAGGCATTATTTGTTGCATTCTTTTTTGATCATTTCCAACCCAATTAAAAGAGCAACTTACCATTTCAAATATTTTGTCTGTATTTTGATTTATTATTTGTGCTTCCTTAATAAGAGTTGCTACATTTATATTTACACAAATATCAATTGGGTTATTCATTCGTTTCCTATCTAGCCACGTTGGATACATACCAACTTTAAACCACTCCATTCCAGAAACCCTTTGGTTTAATTGGTAAGGTTTAAGAACTTTATTTATTTGGTGTTTTAATTGATCTCTTTTCCAATATCCATTATGAAATAAAGCAAGTGAGCAAAGGGCTGTATCATCCGTATCTGGAGGTAAAAATTCTGGAATCCATTTTGGTTGTAAATTAACCGGATAAAATCCGAACATGCCTGAACCCTTTGGGTTTTCACAGTTTAACAGATAATCAACACCTCTTTTACATGCATTATGAATTTGCGTATCTTCATTAAACTCACTCAATATACTAATGACTAAAGCTGTTGTAAATGAGTTTTCGTCAACAAAATTTTCTTCAGAAACATATGCAATAGAGGGAAAGGCGCCGCTTGGTAATTGTGAATTTAAAATAAGGTTTATTAATTCTTTTTCAGTCATCATTACTACATCTTAAACATTAATAGGTGAGAGCCCTATCCAAGCTGCTGGTTTTCTTTTGGGTGGCATAACCAATCCAAAAATCCCATGATGAGAGGTAAAGCCGCGAGATCCTTTAAGTGATTGACTCATCTCGTAATATCCTTTTAGGTTCCAATTATATTTTGCGCCTAATGATAATATTCCATCTCTTACCCATCCATCAGGGCCAAATAATGTACTTGCAAAAGTATACAGACTGAAAGTGAATTCTGTGTCTGTCTCTTTTGAATAACTAAAACCCCAGGTAGATCCGGGTAGCTTATGCTTTATAGGTAATGACTGTGTCTCAGAAATCATCTCTAATAATTCTGAAGCTCTTTCAGATGCATTAATACGTGATAATAAGGTAGCAATTTCTAAAGGATGTAAATTTTCAATTCTATAATACACTTCGTATGTCCCTTTTTTTAAGTCTAATCCAAATATTGTAGGTTTTGCATTACGGTCTGGAATATTTAAAACAGGTTTACCACCTAAAATTTCTTCAGCAATTACATCTGCTTCTATTGCTGCTTCTGGCGGTACCTCAATATATAATTTAAAAGAATCCTCAGTATCACTATGTCTAACACCTATTTGTGCACCATAAGTGAGTGTTCCTTTTTTTTGAAGATTTGATATACGGGTAAAATAATTACTTTCTTGTAACTGTTCATTTAATCTTAATAATAGTGAAATAGAATATTCCAGACTATCTATTAAAGGTATGGTTGGTGGGGCAGGGCATACTGTATATCTAATGCCAGGTACTGTAAGAGAAAAAGCCGGTTCAAAAGGACTTCCTGTCATTGTTAATGCACTACTCGACAATGCATTTTTATCATGTGAACTTATTAATCCTTCCAATAAAATAGGTAGCACTATCCTAGCTCTTTTTGTAGCTTCTGGATATTCATTTTCCCAAACATCAAGAACTTGTTCATAATGCTGTGGAATATTAATTGTTTCGGTCATACAAATGAATTATAATACAAATGGATTAATTCTTAAACATATACTCTAATTAGCTAAAATAGTTTACCCATTGAATGAACAGTGAGTAAACTATTAAAGCAAACTAAACAGTTTTTCAGTTTTAAGATATATCTTCTAAAGCCATTTCGCAGCTCTTACTAAATGCTTCATGTCTTTCAAATAATGCTTTTGTTCTTGCATCAATTCCAGTATTTTCATCAACAATACGTGGTCTTTTTTGGATACCAGAAGTTGTAGGGGTTCCAGGAATTACTGGTAAATCTGTTTTTATAGTACTTTGTATAGTTGGCCAATAATCAGTAACTTTTGTATTAGCAGCATTATTTATATTCTCTGTAAAAGTATATTGGAAATGAAATTCCGGTACAGCATCTATATCAATATTTTCTGCAGCATAATATTGAACTGCCGAGTAATTTTTAATAAATGTAATTGTTTTTGAATTGTCTAATAAGTTACCCGGAGCTTTAGCATCGCCAAGAATAGTATTTCCAACCTGAGCTACCACACGATATACACCATCTTTTTTTGGATCAATAAAATTAACGTTAGAAGCATCAATAACAGCTGTTACCGTTTTTTGAGTATCACTAATAAGAAGTGTGTTATTTGTTCCTATGATCAATGTTTTTGGTATTGCTTTTTGAACATTTTTTCCATTTACCCATGTACCGGAAAAAACAATTGTTGCCATATTAAGGTTTTTTACAATTGCTTTAAAATCCCATGTATTAAATGATGAAGTATCTAAAGTATAGTTCCCCTGTTTATCCGGTTTAGATATGGCTTTCCACTGCTGGCTTAAATGAATGTTATTCTCATTATCATCAAAAGTTGCTCTTAGAACTACCGCTTTAACATCATCAGAAAATAATGGTAATACGCTCACATTTATTTCAGACAATGGATGATTAATTCTTTGCAATGAAGATGTTCCGTTTATGCCTTTAGAATAAAGTTTAGTCCCATCAGACATTAAAAATGTTAATGAGTATTGGTACACTTGATTATTGGCTGGATGTACTGAACGCAGTGTACTTGTAACAGTATCGTTCTTTTTATTTAAAATAAGTGTTTCATTTAAAATAGCTTCACCAGTACCAACTAACCAGTTCCAATCAACAGTTATTTCTTTTACTGTATTATCGCTGTTATTAGAATCTTCCCAATCAATATTACTGGCAGCAAAAGTAACGGCCATAAGTCCAAGATCTACCAAACTTATATTTACGATATTTAATTCTGATGTAATCCAGTCCGTACTTAAAGGCTGTGGTGTCTTTCCTGTTTCTTTTGATGTTGAATAAATAACATCATACTTATATTTATAATCTTTTTTAAAGGTATCTCCATTAAATTGCCCAGGCTTATTAATGCTCCATAAACTTTGATCAGCAGTTGAAAAAGTATGGGTAACAGATGGTACATCTCCATATTGAAAAGTAAGATTAACACGATCAATACCGTGTGCTGATAAATCTTCCTGAATATTAAAAGTTACATCCAATTCCTGTTGATTTACCTCAGAATATACTTTTTTCCAAGTTTCACTATCAAAAGGAGGTAAGCTACCTTCAACCTCAAAATACCATGGTACAACATTCGACGTTGTTAATGTATTAGTAAATGATGACACATTTTGTAGAGAAAAATCATTTGACGGATTTTTCATTAAATTCATTGCCATATTTATTGATTGCTCTACATCATTTTGCAATTGTTGATTAGCCCATGTTTTAACCATGTCCAATAATGTAGGGGTCAATCCTACACCTGGAGTAACAACAACTGTTGCCGCTTGTGTTTGGGTAAGCATTTCTTTAACAAACGTACCTATATAAACCTGAACTTGTTGTGAATGAGTATGTCCCCAAGTATCTCTTGAATATCTGGTTTCTGTTTTATACCTGTTCTCTTGCTGATATTGATATGCTAAGGTAGAATCAAATTTTGTAACTACTGTAACAGCTGGAAGACGCGTATTTGCAGAAAGATCATACGAAATACTAAATAATCCTCCACCAGAACCTGAATAAAATGCATTTGTAAATGCAGCAATTGCCTTTTCGTCAATTAGAGGAACACTAAATACGGCTTGTTGACTGCCAAAGTTTGATGGCTCACTTACTATCGAGGTAGTTTTACCATCTATAGTATAGGTAAAAGTTGCTCCACTTTGAATCCAATCAAATTGTGGAAATTCGGCATTAGGTATTTCTTTTTTTACTACATCCTTTTGAGTAGGATCAATCATCAGCTGCACAGAAAACCTGCAAAAGCCACTAATTTTCCCTCCGTTAGAATTATATTTTACGAGTGAAAATTGCGGTATATCTGTTCCTGATATTTTGGACAATACAACTTTTGGTGTAATATACCATGCATTTGAATTTGGAACATCATCTCCATAAATTGTAAACGATGGTTGTCCCGGAATACTAATTTGTTTTGTTTTTTGAATGTCTAACATAATCTTGTTGTTTATTGGATTAATAGGAATTGTTGGTTTAGTTGTATTTATATATAAATTACCCAGAACTACAGCATCATCCGGTTTGTATTCTGGTCCTAATTGTAAGTTGGTTTCTCCTGGAAAAATGAGGTTAGATTGCATAAATCCCCACACTTGGATCATTAAAGACGATTCAAGTTGTTTAACAATTTTAGAATTAAAAAAGACAGATAAACCATACCCGTCTGGTATTGGTTCATTAACTCCAATTGTTAAATTATTTTGTGCAGGATTGACTGTCGCTATAAATATTTGAAATATATTTTTCCCTTCATTGGTTGTCAAAACATTTATTTTAAATGCTTTAGGTACCATTTGAGGTATTTGACCTAATAAATCAGTTTTTATACTATTAATCACATAACTAACTTTATTAGTTAACAAATAGTTTTTTATTTGCAATTGAAGTTCATTTTTATCCTTTATTTCTAAAAACAGAGGTGAATTAAAACTTCCGGCAGGGAAATCAAGTACAAATTCTGTTCTCTTTTCATTAGCGTTAGTTGATCCTGTGATTGCCGTTAAAGGAACTTCACATATAAAATCTGTATTTGTTAGTTTTGTTTCTTTCCATACTAAATCCGGATCATTTGGATTGCAATCTTTTTTAGGGTCAAAGTTTGAAGCAACTACTTTTGAAGCAACACCAGAACTGCCAGTTGCATAAAAATGAACTTTTACAAAAGCTTGGTTGTTACTTAAAAAGAGTAGGCTTGGCTTTGCTAAAGTTGCATCAATTTTGCTATAAACAGCTAAATTTCCTTCTCCTACTGGATTTGGAAATAATTGACAATATGCTATAGTTATTTTTTTCCAGTTCTCATTATTACTTGACTCAAACTGTGCTTGAAATAGCTGATTGACTAGTTCTTCTTTTATGTTTAAAACGGCATCCCACTGATTTAAAATAGAACTACCTCTAGACATTTGATCAATTAAATTTGATATTGTAGCTGTTGTTCCCATTACAGTTTTAGTTTTGTTGACTTATTTTTTTTTCATTAAAAAATTCTGCTAGTGCAGTATTTAATGCGTTAATTAAATAGGTAATTGATGTATTATTGATATGCTCTAAATTTTTAGGAATGTATATATTTTCATAAGAGGCCGCAGCTTCTTGAAGTCTTACAATTTTATTGAGAACTGTATTTATCTTAAAACACTCTAAATCAATTTTATAATTTATATCAGACGTATTACTATAGAAATTTATCTCTTCATCGGGTATGGATAAATAACCAAACTCTAAGGACAGTGATAGCAAACATTCTTTGCTTTTAAGGTTTCTAATACGTTCTTTTTCAAAGTCATCCCATAGTGACAACAAAACATCAATCTCTTTTTCATCAGGAAAAATTGCTCCAGAATTTATAAATGTTTTACGCATTTTAGATAAACAGAATGGCTCAGGTATTTTTCTTTCATGACTTTTTGGAAGTTGATCTAATAAATTAACATTGTATTTTATTTTACCACTATTGAAATTATTATAAAGAATATTAATAGAGTCCATTTGCCTAAAAAGCACATAGAATATGTTTTCATGATTCGCAAAATCACTTGCAGTAGTAACAGATTCATCGTCATAATGATCTCTAAGTTCTTCATTGTTGTATGTAAATGAAAATCCTGCTATTCCGGATAGAATACCCTCAAATAATACTTTACATGATGGAGATACCGCATTGTTATTAAAAGTTTCTTTATATTTATTTACTCCTTTTGATACTTTTTCTTTAGCAAGATTAAGAGATAAGTCGAACTCCTTCATTTTATCTTTTAATGCCTGATGTAACTGATTTAGCATCGACAAATAAGATTCTGATAGCTTTATTTGATATTCTCTTATTTTAATGAAATTTTTAATTGTAAAAAGTTCCTTTTCGTCTTTAAAATCTAATATTCTCCCAACAATACTAAATTCTGGCTGCGTTATTATTGTTGCTATTTGAATAAAATATTTATATACTATTGTGAGTACATCTTCATCAAAAATAATTGAATAATCAACCTCAATCGACTCAACATCTGATAGATGAGATGCAAATAAATGTAATTTATTAATGTTTTTTATTTCTGAATCGGAAGACAATAGTGTTGCAATCCATTTAACAAAAGAAACTACTTCTTCCCGTTGTGTATTATTGGTTTTAGGACAAGCCAATTTAGCTTGTGTATTAATCAATGTAATATAGATGCAGGGGAGTAGGATTTCTATTTTATTAAGGTCAATTTTGTGTATATCCTCTTTTATGAAAATTTTCAATTCAGAGTCATCCTCTTTGATACTTGAAAAACGCAAGCCATTAACTATGGTATCCTTTTTTGATTCATCACTGTTTTTTAAAATCAATATTCCATCCATTTGCTGACAAACAATTGGGACATTATCAAAATCAGTATCTGAAAGCAATAGAGAAGATGCTTTATTAGATAGTGAATTTGAATCTAATAATTGAGTTAAAATGTTGGGACGAATATCTTGTAATGACAGCGTTTCATGTAACGATAGTATTCTATGGCAGCTATTTATATTTTTTTTATTCAATTTAGCTGTATGAAAATCTTGTTCAGTTATTTTATCGCCATAAATAAAATTATTATCGTCAAAACAAAAAGAACGTGTTTCATTTAAAACTTTTAAATCTATTCTATCAATAGTTTTAGTCATTCTCCTGATAGGTGATTGAACTATAGTTCCCCATCGTTGAATTAATGCTCCTTTTAAAATTTTTTGAAAGTTAATAGCTCTAAAATATTCCATAAAACGCGCTAAAGATGTTAGTTCGATTTTTATGGGAATGACTAAAGTTAACTTTGAATTAAGTAATTTTATTAATCTCTCATCAGCATTAAATATTGCCATTAAACTGTTTCCGGTTATGCTGTTTGAATCTTCCCATAGCCCTTGTTTAGTTATATCAGCAAGGCCATGATCTTTTCCAAAACTAACTATATCTCCTACAGTTTCTGCAAAATTTTCACCCGTAAAAAATTTAAAATGAAGTGCTTCTGTTCCCATAACGGCTTTACCTTTTCCTAATTCATTCCAGTATTCATAAGTTTGTTTTCCTATATGGTCTTTCAATTCTATTACTTGTAACAATTTATCGCCGATCTCAATTGCTGAAATAAAATGGGTTCCATAATTATAAAATGATTCTAAATATTTTTGACTTTGGGAAACTGAAACAATAGTATCATGCTCATCATTTTCCTGAACACGCGTACCAGGTCTTAATTGTCTTGATTTTACTTTCCAATCATTTGTTAAATGTGTGTCTCTATCAAAATATGCCCGACTAGGTTGAGCAGTAACTTCATGTTCTGCTTGAATTTTTATTCTTGATAATTCAAACAACATGTAATAGCTGTCTTTTTTTAGATTTATTTTAAAATCATTTTCATACTGTTTAAAGTAATTATCAATAGTTTCTCCGAACATATCAGGAGAAAGTTTATACTCATTATCTTCAGAAAATAGTGGGCATACTTTATAAAGAGCAACCTGATCTAATAGCGATTCGACTCCATTATGAACTGTTACTTGCAGCGGATCCCAGGTAAAACTATTTTTTGAAAATTCATTTAATTCAAATTGTTTTAAAGCTGTTTCTTCAGGTTTTTTAAATTCATTAAAGCCAAATTGATTTTTATGCAATAGTGATAAGAGATTTATGGCCTCCCCAATTTTAGGAAGGCCATTCTCTTTTATATTTAACTTGGAATTATTTTTTATCATCAACAAACTTATTGAACGTTCCAAGTACAACTAAGTCACCAGGTACGTATGCACTTTTCATTTCAATAAAATTATCGGTTGGAAATAACAAATTATATAAAGCAAATACTGAAATTGGAGAAAACTTAATTCCTCCCATTGAATCTTTTAATTTTTGCGGTACTTGTTCTGAAAGTATATTTCCAACCTGAATTTTTAGATCATTATCATTACATTCACATGGCCCTGTTGGTTTTAAATCCGGTGGGGTAACTGTAACTGTTGGAGGAGTACTTGCAATTTGTATTTCTTGCTGTTTACCAGAGTTAATAACCTGTAAAGGATAATTTCCTGTAAGTTTCACATTAACATCTACACTGTAACTATTCCAGGAACCCCAAGAACAATTTGACCCAAATTCTGATGCATAACAAGTATATCTTCTGTTTTGGAAACCTACATTTTGATTAGCCTCATATGTAAGTTGAATACCATTTTCTATTGTTGGTGTGAAAGTTAGATCTTTAAGTGGCCAGACAATCGTATTTCCGGAAGCATTTATTCTGGTTTCACTGCTACCTGTATTATTAAATTTGGCTTCACCTGAAACGGTTCCTGATGTTATTTTTGCAGACCATGTAGTAAAATCATTTTTAGGGATAACAGGGGCAACCTGTATATTACTTGTTCCACGATTAAAACTATCAACAAAAATATTGTTAAACATTATTTTGGTGTTGATCATTAATGAATTATGATATCCATCAGGTATTGGTTCGTTTACATTTATAGTAAGGTTGCTTTGTTGTTGCCCCGTAGTAGTTATAAATACCTGTAAAATATTTTTTAAACTATTAGTGGTTAGAACATTCAACTTGAATTTTGTAGGCTGTAAAGATTTTAATGTTGTTGCATCATTAAAAACAACTGTATTAATTAAATATTTAATCTCACTGGTTTCAAACCAATTTGATAGTTGTAAATTCAATGTGGCATTATCTGTATCTATATTTAAATTTTCAGCAATAAAACTTCCTTTTGAAAAATCTAATATGACAGAATGTGAATCATTTTTATCTCCTTTTTTTCCATCAGGTAATATAGGTTCTACCAATCCCTGTACCAGCCCTAAACCAACTGTTCCAACTAATTTTGGCTTTTTTGAAACATCAATAATTTTCTTCTCGCCCCATTTTATTTCTGGATTTTCAATGTTCAAAGGTATTGGACATGCCTGATTCTCTTTAGGACTAAACATAGAACCAGTCTGAATAAATCCACTTTGGATTAATTGTGTAACTTTTACGTAATTACTATTATTTCCTTGAAATTCTAATAAAGGCTGAGCCAAATTAACAGAGAACTTTGTATAGTTAAAAATAGTTCCTGGAAAACTAGGAATTGGGGAAGGAGAAGGCACACAAAATCCTACTTCAACGACCATTGGTTTTTGTGTAGGGTATTTTTCTTCGTATTGCTTTGCTAAAAATTTATTAACAGGCTCTTCTAACATATTAAGTACGCAATCCCATCCTTTTAATACTCCTTGTGCCTGATTCATTTGCTCAAGCATATTCTGTAATGTTGCATCCTGTGGAGTTGCCTCATTTAATTGTGGAGTTGCAGACTTATTCTTTAGAGGCTGTACTTTTTTTGCCATTAGCAACATAGTTTTAACTAAATCACTATGAGACATCTTATTAGCGGATTTGCCTTTAAGTGCACAAAATCTTGACAATGCATTTTGAGCCAAAGCTTCTATTCTAAATGAAAGCACTATGTCTACAAATTCATTTTCACCAAAATCAATGTTTTCGTTTACCGGTAATTCTGGCATAGTTACTTGCCAGGTTGATAGTGGCGTAATATGTGTAATATCTTTAGCGATAGCCCCGGTTTCATTACCAAAAATTGGTTTATGATTATCTGCCTGATATTCAAATGGGCCGAAATATCTAGCCATGGTATTAAAAACTAATGGTTCTCCTGATGGATTTCTATCCTGGAATGGGTTTCCAAGACAAGAAAGATCTAATCTGTATTTTCCATTTTTAGATCCTTTTATCTGAGGAACATCAACCACAACCTGATTAATTCGGATCATGTTGTAGGGTTGAAATTCTTTTGCACTCGGTTGTATCGTAAATTCATAAGTGTTCCCTTTAGTAAACTCTTTTACAGGCACACTTTTTATGATATATTGTATAGGATCATTAACAACAAATGGGGGAGGATTAAATGCTTGTTTTGCAGTAATTATATTAGCCTGCTGACTAACCATAACAAGGTGCAAGCTATTTAAATCGAATTTTTTTATTGGTGTAGGGTTTGCTAGTAATTCAAACTGTACAGCACTATCCTGTAAAATGAGTGCTTGGGCTAATGATCCAAGTACCTGGTTTAGTTGTGACTGAACATATCCGGTTAAACTTAATAAGTCTACTTCAGAAAGATTAGGTTTTGTTGTGCTGCCATAATTTAAACCTTTTACGATTTTATTAAGACGGTCTTTTTGATCCTGATTAATTTTAGACTGTGCCTCATTCAGCATGATTTCGGCATTTATCTGAGCAATTTTAGATTGTGCACTAATCATTGCCTGTGCTCTTAAAACTAATATTTTAAATGCAGCAACATATTTAGCTTTGGCCCCAGCCACTTCAGAAGGTGTACTGGCAAGTGATGCCTCAAAGTTGATGCCCATTTCTGACCACTCCAATGAAGAAGGCATATCTAATTGAGCTTTTGCTAATTGATCTAAAGTATTTGTTACTGATACAATATCTTTAACCGATTTTTCAATAGTTTTTTCTAGATCGTATATTTTAGTCGTTACATTAAGTATTTTTTGTATTTTTTGAGCTGTACTTCCTAAACTCGCAAGAGCACTTATCGAAGATGAAGGAATAACAATTGTTGACCCGACTGCCATAAAAGCCATACTGATGTCGATAACAGCTTTTATGATTAAGGTAGTTTCATAATCTACCATAGCCTTTTCAAAATCCTGTTTGGCATAACGAACAGCCTTTTTCTGATCTTCCACTCCTTTAACAAGGCTGGAGAAACTGGATATGGTAGATTTTAGCTCTCGTTTTTTTGTATTAATGATATTATCATAATTAGCAGCAATATCTCCTTGATTTATAGCAACAGCATCAATATACTCTTTTAATAAATTTCCTGATTTCTTTATATTATCATTAATTTCTTGAGCATTTGTAGCTGCAAGCTCAGCATTTTTCTGAAGTTCAATTTTATTTTGATAATTATAAATTGTTGCATTTAATGAACCTGCCGCTTTAGACATTTCATCTATATATTTCTCATAACTTTTATAAGTTAAATAAGGAACTGTTACTCCTTCTTCTTCTAAATTACCTGCTACATGCGCTAAATATGATGCTCTAAGACGTACGGTAGCCAGTTCAGAAGAAATAGTTTCTGTATTTGGTATTATATCTGTTAGCCATACCAAACAATTATGAGCGAGATCCTGTGCATCTTTAGCTGTATTTCCTCTTGAATACAATAATGTCTGACAAGTAACAATTGAAAAATTTAAATTTTGGGATTGATTAGTAAGTAATACTGAATCCTGTTCGCCAAATAAATCAGAGTTAATTGTAATGGTGCTACGATCGCTTTGATCTTTCGAGGTGTTTGATATTAACACAATACCATCTATTACTGTTTTTTGTTCTGTAGCATTTGTATACCCAATGGTTAATGCTCCATCCATTTCTCCACACGCCATTTTTATATTATTAAATGCCGTTTTACTTGATAATTCAATGGAAGGTGGAGCATCTGGTCCTGTGGTATCAATTAAGTATGAAAATAATGAAATAGCTTCACCAGGAATTGGTGTTGAAGACTTCTGAGATTCCATTACAACGCTCCATGAACTAAAATCTTTTACAATTTCTCTGTTAGTAAGTTGTATTTTATCTAAAGCCAAGTGACCATCATAGACATTAACACTTGGTGTTGCTATTGTTGATACCCAGGCTCCTGAGTTAGATAATAAATTTTTCCATTGATAGCTATTTTGTGTAGGATATGTTACACGTATATTGTGTCCATATTTTTGTAACATAGCTCCTTTAAACAAACGATTCCAGTAATTTCTACCTTTCTCAGATTTATCAACAGGAATAAGGTTTCCAATTGGCGTTAACTCAAAAGAAACTCTAACTACAGATTTAAAATCAGTTAGCTGAATTTTTTCAGGATTATTAAATGCTGAAAAAATGGAATTACCATGTGCTCTGTTAGCGTCATTCCATAAACCTGCTTTAAGTGAATTTTGAAAAACACTATCAGAACTAACAATATTGATATTTCCCAATTGAGTTACATAACCCAATTCGACTCCTGTAGATGAGTTAAATGGCGTCGTATAATATTGAAAAGAATTAGCTTCGATTCCATCTACGTATCCTTTTCCTTCCGAGCTTGCATTAAATGCATTTGTTAGTTCAACAAAAGTCTTACTATTATATGCAAAGACTTGAAAAATTCTATCTCCGGCAGTAATCTTAGATACATAATGTGTACCAACAGTATTATAAGAATTTATAAATTCTTTCGCGTTAGTCGCATTTAATTTACCAGTACTATCAGAAAACATTTCGTTAAGACTATTAACCGCTTGCTCTGCTTTTGGTGTAAGGTGCTCGTTAGCATTTCCACCGGTTCCTGCAGTATAATTGTGAGATGCGCTACCAACCGATCTATTCAATTCGACCAACATAAATAAATTTTGAACAGTAAGATCTACACCTAAATAACTTGATAATTCAGTAATTACAGCTGATTTATTTAAATCTTCAATCAAAAGAGGACCAGATGGTAAAGAAAAGGTACTTAAATCTCCTGTTAAAGGGTTTATAGTATATGGAAATACTGCACTTAGCAAACTATTTACATTGCTATGAATAGTTATTCTGGGTAATTGCCAATATGCTTTATCATTTGGAGAAATAACAGCATCTATTAGTGGTAATGGTTCAATAGCTGGTGTGAAAAAAGGAGAAACATTAGATGTTTTAGTACTAAGTCCAGTTTTTAGACCGTATAAAAGATTTGTTGCCTGACCTAATTTTATTCCTTGTAAAATATAAGGTTGTACAGTGTTCTCTAAAAAACTTAAATCATCTTCTTTGTATGAAATAGTTTGATGGATATTTGATTTTTTAATTATAACATTACTCATTTTTTTATTTTTAGTTGGTTAAGATGCTGAAAATATTACTCTTATAAAAAAGAATGATTTCAAAACTAATACTATTCTTTAAAGAAAATATGCGTATTTCTACCTGAATTATAAGCAATAAAAAGCCCGTATTTTTACCTGAATGATGAGCCAATAAATTTTTGATTATTATCGTTTTATCAAGAATTAATTCTGTATTCTTATCTATAATATAGAGTAGCCAGATAAAAACAACCAAAAATTAGCTAAGCTGGAGAGTAGTAATAAAAGTTAAACTTCTTATAAATCTTTTTAAAGATTCTTTTCTGGATTTAACTTTATCATTAAGTGAAAAGTATCTTTCGGATAATGTTTCTCTTAAAATTCTTTGTTGGCAGAAGTGTTTTTTTGACAGTAGAGATTAAACATTGAGTTAGTTTGCCACTAATTATAACTATTTATAAATCAGCAACGATGGATTTATGTACCCAAATTTTAAGTTTATTTATTCTTGCTATTCCAATAGCCTGTATCGCATGGACTATTACACAAGAAGAAGTTTTCAGAGAGCCTAGGGAATTTTGTATTAAACGTAGCAAAGTATCTTCAAACGTCATTGAACGAAAATTTTTCTATCTTTTTACATGCGAATATTGCTTCAGTCATTATATTACATTATTTTTTATCATTTTCACAGACTTTCATTTACTACTTTCTGATTCGCGTGGCTATATCATTGCGGGGTTTGCACTAGTATTTCTTGCTAATATTTATATGAGCTTGTTTGCATTATTAAGGCAGGCAATAAAAAAAGAAAAAACGGAAATTAAAGTCATGGAAAGTGAGTCTGATAAAAAGTAATACCTTCTTTTTGTTGTTTTACTATTTATTTATCATGACAAAACAGCCGATTACACATAATTTGTACTTGCTGCATAGGCTTTGGCATACTTTTTACGATTATTAATTCACAATCGTTAAGAAATTTACGAGCTTAATAAACAAATAAATTACAGTACCTGAAAATTGTAAATCTAAATTCAGGTGCGAGCATATAATTATGAATAAAACAAAAAACAATATAGCTTATTCGATATTAGACCTTGCCATTGTTTCTAGTGGAGTAACAATAGAACAAACATTTAAAAATAGTGTCGATCTTGCACAAAAGGCAGACCAAATGGGGTATAACCGCTTTTGGCTCGCAGAACATCATAATATGGTTCATGTTGCGAGTGTAGCCACTTCAGTGCTTATTGGACATATAGCGGGAAATACTAAAAGAATAAAGGTAGGATCAGGTGGTATCATGCTGCCTAACCATTCGCCGCTTATTGTGGCCGAACAGTTTGGTACATTGGGGAGGCTGTATCCTAATCGAATTGATTTAGGACTAGGAAGAGCACCAGGCACTGATCAGATTACAGCACACGCTATACGTAGCGATAGAATGCAGTCAGTACACAATTTTCCTGGAGAAATAGAGCAGATACAAAAATATTTTTCAGATGAGAATGAATGGTCTGATGTAAGAGCTGTGGTTGCTGAAGGCGTAAATGTACCCATATACATTTTAGGCTCAAGTTTAGATAGCGCTCATCTTGCAGCAAAAATGGGGCTTCCTTATGCTTTTGCAAGCCATTTTGCAACATCATTACTCCAAGAAGCATTGGATATTTATAGAAAGGAATTTAAACCTTCAAAATATCTGGATAAGCCTTATACCATCGCTGGGGTAAATGTAATAGCAGCAGATACAGATGATGAAGCTGAAAAAAATTTCACTTCCCTTATCCGTATGTTCCTGGGAATATTAACAGGCAAGAGAGAACCATTACAGCCTCCTATGGAAATGACCGATGATTTGATGATGATCCAACATAATCCTACAGTGAGGGATATGCTAAAATATTCGTTTGTAGGTAGAAAAGAAGCGGTAGCGAAAGAGCTTGACAGATTCTTAGAAAAAACAGGAGTTAATGAACTTATGATCGTGTCGAATCTACACAATCATGAAGATAGGCTGAAGTCTTATGAAATAGTATCGGAGATTATGCAGGCAAAGTAAAAGAAAAATCTAAATCATTATAACCAATAAGCAAAATAAAATTATCTGTTTAAATCAGAATATAAATTTTAAAATCAAACCTATGAATTCAGATAATAAGACAATATTACTAAATGCAAATGAAGCTGTCTCAAAAGGTGATAATGAAGGGTTTCTTTCTTTCTGTAGTGACGATGTAGTTTGGGAATTTGTTGGAGATAAGACAATGCGAGGCAAAGAAGCCATTCGCGAATATATGAGGATTAACTATCTGGAACCTCCAAAGTTTCTAGTTGAAAACTTAGTTGCTGAGGATGATTTTGTTACTGCAATAGGCAAGATCAACATGAAGGATGAAAGCGGCAAAATCGTTGATTACAGCTATTGTGATATCTGGCGATTCTACAATGGTAAGATGGCTGAATTAAAGGCATTCGTTATTAAAAGCATATAGATATGATGCTACAGAATCATTAAAATCAATCATTTATAATATGCCTTTAAAAGAATGGTATATAATATTTTGAAGGTAGATTTTGACAATTAGTTCTTTATAAATTTATTTTCCCAATTTCCCTTATCAGTATGTAGTTGAATGTGGTACATACCTGGACTAAAACTACTAACATTAATTTGCTCACACCTTTGTGTATCAAAATACATCTTTTGTCCCAACATATTCCAGATTGTGAGGCTTTGTATCTCAAAATTTCTATTCTCCGGCATTTGTAAATTTATCGTATTAGTTGCAGGATTTGGATAGAGTGTAATAGTATTTTTCATTCCTATAACTTCCTCTAATCCCATACATCCTTCTACTGTAAGGTGCAGCATCATGGTAGTAGTAGTTCCACATTCATTTAGCATTTCGCAGCTATAATCACCACTATCACTTAGCTGCATTGCAGTAAGGTTTAAAATACCGCTG
Organism: Flavobacterium cerinum; assembly: GCF_004028155.1. Lineage (GTDB taxonomy): Bacteria > Bacteroidota > Bacteroidia > Flavobacteriales > Flavobacteriaceae > Flavobacterium > Flavobacterium cerinum. The sequence goes on from NZ_SBII01000018.1 coordinate 27,606, forward strand.
GTTTGTGTCGGGAGTTCTATTCCGTTTTTTTTCCAGATATAAGAAGTTGCATTGGTGTTTTTAATATCAAATGCAAAGGATTCGCCTATACAGTAAGTGTAAGTATCAGTATCAAAATATTTATATGTTGGCTTACGGCATATTTCTATAAGATCACTGCTGTCAGAAGGATAAAAATAATCAATTGATGTAATCCCGGTTAAGGTTACCTCCTTAGTGATTGGATTAAATTTAAAAACACCATGACCATTTATACCGTAGAAATTACCATCAGATGACAATAGCAAGCTGTTAAGGGCAGGTGTGAGTCCTGTGGGATAATCATTACCGATTTTTGCAAAATAATGCATAATTGTTATGTTTCCTGTAGCAGGATCATATTCATACAATGATCCTTTTACCTCTTGTTCTGGATTATCTGGATTTTTGCCACTGCCTGTTAGTACTCCATAAAGTTTATTATTTGGCCCAGCTGTTAAAGGCCCAGGTATAGAGCCTGTAGTATTGCCATTAAAACTTACTTTTTTTGTAAATGTATTTGTGTCAATATCATATTCAAATAATGTGCCATCGCCAATACTGTTTTCATAACCATAGTTGCCACCTCTCATCGTTGTACCATAAAGTTTTCCAGATACAGTTTCTATTAAAGAACCTGTTGGGCCGGCTCCGTCGTAATATGTACAATTAAAAGGATAAATGTAACTAAACGAATTATTAGAAGGGTTAAATCGTATTATAGATCCTAAAAGAGGAGTTAATGTAGGGCAGGAGGAGTAATATTGAGTTGTGCCATATAAATTGCCATCAGATGCCTCCATAAGCTCTCCTGTTATTCTGTTAGGGAATCCATTCATTCCATTGTAAGGATTAATTACCAATGACCCAACGGTAGTGATTTCATTGATAATGTTGTATTTAAAAATGCCTACTCCCGAAGCTATCCCATAGAGCATTCCGTCAATTGGCTCTATTATACCAGACTGAGGGTTTTTCATAGTCGGTAATTGAGTACTCCCAAATGAGGTAACAACTTTGAAACGGTTTATAGTCAGATCATATTCAAATAAAACGCCACCTGTATTATCGGTTTCGGGTATATTATACCCACCTTGTGATGCCGTACCATATAGTTTTCCGTTAGATGCTACAAATAATCTGCCATAGGGCCTCATCCCGTTTGTTGAATCAAAATTATATACAGGTTGCGGATTGGCACCATTTTGGTCTGTCTTGAAAATAGATCCATTACCATATAATGTGGTAGCAGCCGTTGTTCCGCTTATCAGACCCCAATATTCTTTTTGAGCAGAAGCATAAGTAAGAAAAAAATAACAACAAATAACAAGTAATTTTTGTTTCATCATATTAAAATAACTAATTAAAAATAAGAAAGTTTTGGTGTAATACACCAAAACTTTCCCAATCATTTAAATTTATTTAATTATAATCTGTCTTGATTCTTTTTTGCCATCTATAATCAGTACAACAATATAATTTCCTTTTGCAATTCCTTCACTATCAATTCTGTTCTCTCCTTTTTTAAGAGTAAAGGTTTTTATGTGTTTACCTGCACTGTCATTTAATATAGCACTGGCAGATTCTTTAATATCATCTATGTTTATATAGAAATTACCATTATTTGGGTTTGGATATAGATTCACTCCTTTAATGGTATTATCAGTATTACCAGTATTTCCTAATCTCATACCATGTGTTCCAACACTAGTAGCACAGGTTCTTGTTGTACAACCATTAAAAGTTACGTCAGCGCAAACAGTGCTTGGTGCGGTACTGCCACATAAAGTAAGAGTATTACCAAAAATATTGACTGTAGGTGAATTCACAGCAACAATACCATCAACTCTCCAAATTACGGTTGACCCTACCGGTCGCGTAACAATATATTGGTCACAATTTCCTGCACCAGGCACATCTGCAGTTAATGCTACACTTGATCCGTTACCTGTAACAGTGACAGGAATATTTGTTGAAGCAGGAGTACACGGCCCTCCCGATACATGTGTTATTGTTAAACTGTATGTACCGCTTGCAGTTGCAAGAGTATTAAGTGTAATAATTCCGGCTGAGTTAACGGAATAAGAACTAAACAATCCAGCAGGTACTGATGTTACAGTGTAAGTGCCATAAAAAGGACTTGGAGCATTCGCAACAGTTAATGTTGTAGTCCCTGCAAGACCAACATTCCAACAACTGGCTGTTATAGTATTGGGAGCAACTGTAACATAGTTTACTGTAAAACTTGTAGTAGCACTATTACAAGAAGAGGCAGCACCTAAAGCAGTTACTGTAACAATTCCTGATGGTAGAGTGCCTCCTGGAGTAACTGTTACTGTTGGCGTTGATGTTGTTATGCTAGCAGGAGACCAACCGGAAGGAAATACCCATGAATATCCTGTTGCTCCAGGTGATGTGGTAACAGTATAGGTTTGTGGTGTTCCGCTATTTCTTACAAAACAATTTGGAGCTGCTGTAAAAGTTGGGGTTAGAGGCCTAACATATACAGTGTAACTAATTGAAGTGCTTGGACAATCTGTAGATCGTGCAATAAGCGTATATGCACCAGCCGGAGCCGATGAGGGCACCTGAACACTAACAATAGTTCTACGGCTGTTTGTTGGTGGGGTGGTTAATATAACCCAGCCAGATGGTAATGTCCAGGTAGTATTATTAATTAAGGTATTTCCCAGTAACGAATAGGTGTTAGTACTACCTGGACTTATACATGTTGGTCCTGATATAGCCGCTGAAGGTGCTACAAAATTCCTGTTTATTGGATAGATAAATTCTGCAGGTTCGCAAGTTCCGTTATCAACAGTCAGGGTAAGAACTCCTGAATTATTGTCTACTCCTGAAACTGCAAGATTTGCATTTTGTGCTCCATATTGGTTAAGTGACCAAGAGGTTCCTGCTTCAGACCATGTATATGTATAGCCAGGAACAGGTGTAAGCGTAATATTAAAAGAGGTTACACCTGTTGCAAGGCATGTGGGAGGTGCCGTGATAAAGGCAGGTGTAGCAGGTATAGCACCAATAAATTTCGTAACACAGGTAGTATTTGCCGCACCAGCATCTCCATCCCAGTTATTGGCTCTGCCAAAACAGCATTTAATTGTAAATTGAGATACAGAACTCCCAGTTGTAAATGTTATAGAGCTTTCATCTGCTGATGTATATACCCCAGTTGATCCCACTGGCAATCCGCTCCAGTAGTATCTGTCAAAACCAATAGCATTGGAAGCATTATCACTAGCGATCTGGTCTACTGAATAGGTATATTTTTGATTTGGCAAAAGGCACTCAGGCCCAATAATTGGCGGTGCCCAGCCAGGAGAAACATTACTGTATTTTTTATAAATCTCAAAGGTAATTGAATTGTTACAGGGAGGCTGGCTGTAGCCTAAAGTTACACGACCTTTACTACGTCCCCATTTTGAATTTGATGCCGGCGATAGAGGTGCATATTCTGCCGGGCGTAAATTTTTATTATAAGATTCTATATTAAGTAATGCAACAGCGCCAGCATTTTGTACAGCAGCAGCAGGGGGTACGTTAGCAGTTTGCACCGATAAATCTCCTGCGAGTGACCAGTTTGTAACAGTTGTTCCGTTTGGAACTAATGTAAAATCACCTCCTGTACCGGGAATATCAAATGGATCTGGCATAACAACAATTCCACCACTTCCTACTGTACCCCCAAGTCCAAGACTCACGCCTATTCCTGATCCTGTAACAACTACCTCACAATTTGCAGGTACTTTTACTGTTGGTTGTGCCCACAGCATGGGGCTAATTAACATGAGCATCCAAAACGCAATTCCGCGTAGGGTACTCTTTTTAAATAAAATAAGTTCTTTCATAAGATTGGTTTAAAATATTAAAAATTAGATAATACTAAGTGGGCCCAACCTAGTGTTTGAATCTTGATTAAATGCGCTTTTAACCATGTAACAATTTGGATTTAAATGGAAGCTTACTAATAATAACAACTCTTTTATATTTTAATCAACGACACTTGCCGCAGCAGTTTACTATTGATAAGAAAACATTTTTAATCCATCCAAAAGTAAGTTTTTTTTGATAAGAATAATAGATGTTTTTTTTGTTGTTATTTGATTACTAGGCGTTTGCTGTTTTTGTTTAAATCTAAATTTTAATTAGATTACTATTTTATCCCAATATATCCATTAGATTTTATTTAATATCGGACTGATATTTTCCTCATATTACGAATCAATCTTTTAGCATTATTTTTTTAAAAAATAGTTTAAATGTATAATAACTCGATGTATGGGAATTGATTACAGAAAAAAATATAGATTTTAGTTAAAATAAAAGACGTAAGAATTCGAATTCTCTTAAATTTATGCTCCAGATAAGGCTCAAAAAACAAGCAGAGTATACTAAAATACTCTGCTTTCAAAATAAAAACTATAAAAAACTTCTAACTCCCTTTATTTCTTGCCTTGGTATTCATCTTCCTTACATTAGGAAACATGATTCGCTGTAGTGATTCCTGTACTTCCTTATAAGTACAAATACAATTTTCGAGTTCCTTTAGCAATAGGTTATAATAATCGTATGAATTTTTAAATTCAGCTATATTACCTTTGATAATCTCATTCTGCCCTTCGGGAACAATATTTCCGTAAATAGTAATGAGTTCATCAAATTTACAGATGACTTTAAGCATGTTTTGATGTTTTTTCTGATCTAGTGCCTGCATTCCCTTTTAGCCGTTTTACCTGTATTTATTATTATTTCTTTTGTTGAGGCATAGATTAAAAATCAAAATAATCAGTTAGGTTAATGATACCTTCAACACCTGAAAAAGTGCCATTTTCATTTACTTTTTCATCCAGGACGATCATTCTTGACTTATTGTTTTGCATAACCATCTGTACAACTACCTGCTGACCAGCAATATAAGAGTCGGTAGTGCCGTGTTTTACAAGTTGTACAGTAAATATGGGAGGTGGAGCAAAGGCAAATTCCACAAAATTGCTGAAACTATCTTTGGTTATGTTCTCTGCTACGCCCAATATCTCTCCATTTAGTTTTTTTATAATGCCATCGATTGGGCCATCATATCCGCTGTTCGAATACCGGTTCATGGTAGGAAAAATAAACTTATAGCCAGTTACACCAGTTCCGCTTAATACCCCGGGTTTAAAGGATAATACATCGTCCAGCCAGATCCCGTCTTTTACATAAAATGAAAGTGTATCATTTGGACTACTTGCAGTAAAGTTGTAGGAGTGAAGTATTTCACCTGTAGCTTTGTTGATAATATCTATATTTTTTTCTTTATTGTCATAGTATACAAATTCATAGTCTTTTATTATTTTTCCGATGAAAGTATTCTTTTCGCCTATTTTGAGTATCTTACCATTCGATACTATCTGTACAGAATCTTTTAAGGTGCTGTAGCCCCTTATTACTACTTTTCCTGCTACCTGTTCACCATATATTGGTTTCAAGTCTTCATTAGAACAGCCCAGAAAAAAAGCTGCAAATATCAAAACAGGGAACATTGTTTTAAATATATTTTTCATATCAGTTGTAAATTGTATTTTAAATCAGTTATAATATTCCGTTTTGTTAACTCAGGGAAACGGAGTCATTTTTATGCTTTACCATAGTACTATAAAAATACTGTTGATGTTATATAACATCAACAGTATTTTCTAAATAAAACATAATTCAATGCTATTATTTTTTAATAAATTTAATCCTTTCAGTTACGGTTCCATTAGACAATTTCAGGAAATACAGACCACTGGAAAGGTCACTTACAGAAATACCAGATTCCGTGTATCTACCATCTTTAACAAGCATACCACTTGTATTGTATATCTGCACATTTAAAGCTTCTGCGTCTATTGCTGTGCTTAACTGCAGTTGCAGTGTTTCTGACACCGGATTTTGTTTTATTTTAGTAGCCGTTTTAGTAACATCATCAATACCAGTAACAACTTCTGTAGCTGTAATTTTTACATTGTCTATTTCATGTCCTGCATAAAGAGCAAATTGATCCGTTACAATAGCAAAATAGAACTGCTCTTTACCTGCATATTGTGATATATCAATAGTATAATCACTAAAATGTGTGTCTAAATCCGCTTGAGGGTCACGATGTATATGGATTGTGTCCAGTACTACAAAAGATTCCTTTTCCGGAGATATTGATCCATAAATATATAAATCACTTGCACCATCATATATCATCTTTTGGGTATTGATAACTAACTCAGTAACTCCTGTATAAAATGAAAGGTCAATTGCCGGACTAACAGTCCACTCAAAGTCTGGATTGGGAAAAAATTCGTTTGTTTCAAAATCAAAAGCATATACAGCTAAAACGTTATGTGTGCCCGTAGTAAGATCTATAGCACCACTTTCGCCCACTTGCACGTTTTTATTAACTTGCCATTTATGCTCATCCCCATTTAAATCCCATACTGTCCAGTCAGTTATGTTACCATCATTGAAATCATCTTCCCAAACTGTAAATTGTGCATTAGCAGAAAAGGATAAAGCCACAAAAGCAAAAAGTAATAAATTTTTCATCTTTAAAATATTTAATAGTTTTATTTGCTGCCTGTTTGTTATGCTTTAGGAAAGGGCAACAATTGCTTTCCTTGGCATTTTTTTTTATTTTTTGTGTTAAACTTTTTATTAAACTGTTTTTTGGGATTAAAAAGAATAGTTCACAGATAAGCTTAACGTTTTGCCGCTCCAGGCTTTAAAAAATTTGTTATCTATACCTTCATCATACTTATCGGTCGCCCCGGCGCCAAGTGTAAATTGATCCCGTGGATTTTTACCCTGATAATCTTTAACCCCTTTTGTATAACTGTTAACATTGCTGTATGTCTCAATAGCAGTGTCAAATAAGTTTTTAACCCCACATTTTAATTCCAGGTTTTTATCTTTAAAAAATTTATAGCTTATCTGGGCATCAGTAATACCGTAAGGCATTCGTATCTCCTCGGCAAGATAGCTGAACCCCACTAGGAGGTATTGGTCGCCCATACCATTGTGACGCACACTAAAGCCGAGACGGTCGCCAATGTAGTCTAACCCTAAGTTATAATTGTATGGAGACTGGCCATACAATGGACGGTTAGCCTCATAAAGCCCACCTGTACCGTCTATATTTACATAACCTGTTACTTTAGTGTTATTAACAGCGGCATTGGCATAGAGGAAAATCCTGTTCAGGGCATCGCCTTCTCCTAAAAACGACAGGTTTTTATAAATTTCCATCTCAATACCCCATAATTTGGCACTGTGTGAATTCATATTATAAATGGTTCTTGTTCCGCCATCGCCCCCTATCTCTGCAACTGCTTCAATAGGGTCTTTCATGTTTTTGCTGTATATACCAAAGGATAAAATTTCACCACGCGAGGGAAACCATTCTGCTTTAAAATCGTAGTTCTCTACTACAGTAGAAACAATCCCGCCTGTCCAGTTTAAAACCTTCGCGTTACGAACAGGGTCATAGTAGGGCATATTAAGACGCTCTGCAAACTGAGGACGTAACACCGATTTATTGTAACCCACCCTCAGGTTCATTTTTTCAGTGGGGCTTACCGTAAGGTTTATTGAAGGAAGGTATTGCCAAACTTTCTCATCCCTCTGCACTGTACCAAAATTCTTCGGATTATCTGCCTGGCTGGCAATCTGGGTGTACACAAAACTTTCTGCCCTAACACCCCATACCAGTCTTACAAATCGGGTTAGTTTATTATCCAGCATTAAAAAAGGAGAATGTATTTTAACATCGCCTATGTATTCCTTACCATAATTAGTTGTCCTTTGCCAGCCATAACCACCCCATTTATAGTTGGACCCGTTTAATAATTCCGAAACAGGCATATTGATATTAAGAACTACGTCTGTTCCCTGTCCCACTATTGCTAACCCGGCAGATTCCTGTTGGTTAGTCGCTTTTTTATAGGTGCCAAAATATCCTGCCTTAATATAGTTATGAAACGATTCGCCAAAATTGAATGCGTACTTAAAATTGATGCCGCCATTATAGTTTTTTTCCTCGTTAGTAAAGTTTGCCCTTTTAAACTGATCAAAATCAGCGTTATATATTCCCTGGCCAACAAGAACATCATCTCCAACTTTTATTCTTCCTTGTTTTGTAAAAGTAGCGTCTTTGGTATCTTTGCTTGTAGTGCTGTATGCTGCAAACCAGTCAATTTCTAAATCGCCCAGTTTGTGCTCACCTTCAATTTTATTTTGTATAAATGTTTGGTATACAGGATAATTTGCTTCTTCTGTAAATGGCAGGTCAGTACCGTTAAGTATTTCTTCAAGCCTTGCTGAATAAAAGCCCCAACCTGTAGTCTGGGTAAGCGTAGCATCATACATATGCATCATGATATTGCGCACTGTAAGCTTATGCCTGCCCAGTTGTATACCTGCATTGAACATACCACCCATAGTAGAATTGAAATTGTATGAGGCCCCATAGTTTTTAAAACCAAATTGTTTTAGAGTTGAATAACCTTCACCTACTTCTGGTGTATATACAGTATTCCGTACGCGGTTACCTCTTTCGGTATGTTCTATTTCCAACTTTTCCTGGGTATTTTTAAAGATCAGTGAACCTACAAATCCCCAACGGTTGCCATCTTTCAGGTCATATGCACGCCCCAATGCAAATTGGAGTGAGGTTCCCGGGGCACCATACGTTTGGTAGGTCGTAAAATTATCTTGCGTAAACCTTTTAGACTGCTCCATAAATGGCCCGGATTCTGCCTCGGTTGCGGGTGCGGAAAGATTTTGTAATGATGGATAATCTCTTCTGCCATCATCAAATCCTAAATAATCAGTAGCAGCTTGCTGCTTGGTAAGACGAGGCTTAAAAGCACTCCGGCTGTTATAGGATGTCCCTACTGAAAATGAAGTAAAGTCTTCTTTTGGTATCGCCTTTGTCCTTACTTCTACATAACCACCCGCAAAATTTGCATTCATATCCGGCGTAGCGCTTTTACTTACTACTACGCTCTCAACCATAGCAGTAGGAATAATATCAAAACTGAATTGCTGTTGTACAGCATCGGTACTGGGCAGGTTTATACCATCCATCACTGCCTGATTCCAACGCTCACCCATAGACCTTACAACAACATATTTATCATCAATTGTAGTTACGCCGGTAATACGCTTTAGGACTGCACCCACATCTTTATCGGGAGTCCTGGCAATCTGCTCAGAAGAGATACCATCAGATAGTTGGGCTGCATTCTTCTGTTCTAATAGCATCCCCTCGGTAGAAGCGGTCGCCATTTGATAGGTCTTTGTTATAACAACTTCTGCCAACGAATTTGCATCTTCTTTTAGCGCTATATTCAGGGGAGTAATATTATCTTCAGAAACATTTACTCCTGTTATTTTTTGGGTTTGAAACGATATATAGCTGGCTTCAACGGTGTAAACTCCTGGTTCTGCAATGAGGGTATAATTTCCATCAGTATCAGAAATAGTTACCAATCCTGTTTCAACTATTCGGATAGTGACACCTGGTAAGGAAAGACCGAAATTATCAACCGCCTTTCCTTTTATCTTTCCCGGCTTTCTCTTTGGGGCAGGAGCAGGCTTGTTGATAATAGCATAAGAGTTCCCCGTTTTTTTGTATATATATTTAGTTGTCTGTAAAGAGGCTTCTAAAATTTGTTCCCATGTTTTACCATTACCATTTAGGGCGGGTACTTTTGCGGTTTTTATTTGTTCAGTGGCATCAAAGAGAATGTTGAGTTTACTTTCCTGAGCTATTTTATTAAGCCTGTTTTCGAGTGATTCTGCAGAAAACTCTTTTGTTTGCGCGTTTAAACTTTCTATGGATAAAAAAGACATCAACACAGTGATTGCTAATAAGTAATGTTTATACATTGTTATAAATGATTAATATTTTAGGACAGTTAATAATTTAATTTTTAATTCATTTTTGAGAATAGAGAAGTCAGGCACTAGTAGTGATTAACTAGTACTGCTATATGAATATCTATGCTGCATACTTATTTGTATATGATTGCTTTGCCGGGATTGCTTATGTCATATTTAAGACCGTAGAGTAGTGTGATTCCGTCAAGAACTTCTTTTAACGAGACTCTGTTATGAAAAGAGCAACTAAGTAATTTTCCCTGTAGTGCATTTTCTTTTATTTCAACATCTACTCCAAAATGCTGTTTGAGCCTCAACTTTAATTCTTTAACATTCGCTTGTTTCATAACGAGTCTGCTTTCCATCCAGGCCGCTGGATCTTTCCAACTTGCCTGTTGTTCATCAAAACGGCCTGTTATTTTGTTGTATACAATCTGCCTGTTTTGTGTAAGCGTGCCTAAAAGCTTATTTTCATTATGAACCTGCACTTTACCATTTCTGACAGATACTGAGCTTTCGTCAAGCTCTTTATAAGCTTTTACATTAAAAGATGTTCCTTTTACAGTGGTTTCTAAATCCTGGGTATGTACAATAAAAGGCTTCTCAGGATTTTTAGCCACTTCAAAAAAAGCTTCACCTTCTTCAAGCCATACTTCCCTTTTTTCTCTATTAAATGAAGCTGTTCTGATGCCAAGCTTTGTATCACTGTTAAGGTAAATTACAGAACCATCTGGCAATGACATATGTTTTCTTTGCCTCGCACCTGACTGGAAATACTCCATTGCAAGTTCTACCTGTTCTTTTGAATCGGTTCGATTTGTACCATCAAAAATGTAGAATGCTGCACCCAGGGATATAAAAAGAATAATAGCAGCGGCTATCTTTCTGTAAGACGGGCGTTTGGATAGTTTGTATACCGGTTTTCTGTTGTCTGATTCAGAGATTAATTGTCTCGCTTCTGCCTGTAATTCCATTTTCATTACTTCAGTAAGTGTCTTTGAATTATGTTTTTTAATCGCTTCCCAAAGCGATAGGCTTACCGTATCAAGATATTGATCTGCCGATGTATCTTTTAAACCTTCCAGCAATTCCGCGAGTGTTTCTTCATTACATTCATTATTTATATACTGTTGAAACAGGAATAATAATCGTGCAGGTGATTGTTTTTTTGCCATAATAGTTGCATTAAATGCATTCTGTTTATTCGTTACAATCTATACACACCGCAAGGCCGTTTATCTATGACGCATTTTTTATGAATTGATGAAAACGTAATATTAGCATCATAATCGTAACACAACCTTAATTTCTATTATATGATGTTTTAATAGGCTACAGGTGAACTTTGCGCTGAAAAAATTATTCTTAACTGCATCTTATAACACGCTAATAATAATCAATCATGCATATTGAAATGAAGAAGAACGAAATAATAAGGGAAGAGAATTTTACTGCACTTAGCGATACAGAACTTTTAGTGCTATTACAGCAGGATTCGGTAACTGCATTTGAAGTCTTATATGTTCGTTACAAGAATAGGCTGCAGTCATTTTGCTTATTCATGCTTAAGTCTCCTACAGTAGCTCAGGATGTAGTGCAGGAAGTCTTTATAAAAGTATGGAGTGCGCGGAAAACCTTAAATACAGATCAGTCTTTCTCTAACTATATTTATACGCTTTCTAAAAATCAATCTCTAAATGAACTGCGTTCTGCAAAGCGAAAGGAAATTATGGAGAATATCCTGATTCGTCAGGAAGAAGCAAGTGAAGCTGAAAATGCCGATACAAAACTTATTATAAAAGAATATCAGGCTCTGTTAGAAGCAGCTATTAACGAACTCTCAGAGCAAAAAAGAAAAATATATGTAATGAGCAGAAATGAAGGAAAGTCGCATAAGGAAATAGCAGAAATTATGCATATATCTCCGCACACCGTCCAAAGTCATATTTCTGACTCACTCCGTTTAATTTCAGATTATTTTTTCCGCCATGCAGATATTGAATTTTATGTTGTCTTTATGGTACTTTCATTACATTCGTGATAAAGCCAAGCCGAGGTGGTTACACTAGGTTAGAAAGAAGAATTATTGGTTAATATCACTAAATACAAGGTGATTACAAAATTTTCAGGCAGCATTATTATCACAACTAACTAACTAACTAACTAACTGTATTGAGGTTAAGTAAGTTGATTACGATGGTGGTATTTGATGAAGATATCTCTATTTATTATCTTTATACAACAGGTCGACTATATATTTTAGGGCTGTTTTTATGGCTTCTTTACCTTTTCCTTTTGAGGGATCAATACCACAAAAGGTGCTATTGCTTGATGATGTATACATATTGAGATAGTAAGACCCTGAAATCAGTATTGCCATGGCAGCCCGAAAATTTTCGGCGTTGTCACCAAAGAACGGATCGGTAATGTTTTTAAGCAGAACCTCGCCATTTAATTCCCGCTGATCGGCAAGATTTTCCAATGATTTTCTTTTCTCAGAAAGCCCCCATAACAAAATTTTTTGAAACTCCCTGTTAGAAGCAACATAATCAAATTGCTCAGTAAGCATCTGTTTCGCAAAATAGTGTCCTCCATCATTTATTTCAAAATTTGCATCTTCTTTCTTTACATTACTCCAAAAATCTACTGATATCAGATATTGGTCTACAAGCTGATCTCTACCTCCAAAATACTTATAAATAAGCTTTTTATCTAAACCTGCTGTTGTAGCAATATCATTAACTTTTAATGCAGCAAAACCTTTCGTACGAAGCAGTTTCCCTACAGCATCGAGAAACTGTTGTTTCGTATTATCCTTATTTCTTACATGTGTCTTTTTGGGCTGCTCTGCCATAAGTAAAAAAATTATTAAACAAAAATAGCTAATAATAAGTCACTATTTGGTGACTTTGCATATATTTGCAGAATCAATCAAAAATCGAACAGTTAAAATTTTATTTATGAAGAAAATCAGAGATAGCTCTGCTTTTTAAAATAACAGGGAGATACTGTAGTATGCTATAGTAAAAACAGCTAATACACAATGAAATCCATATTATTTTTGCTTGCTCTTATTTTCTCTACGTATTGCTTTTCTCAAAAAAAGCTGCCAGTAATAAATTCCTCCTCTAAATTTGCCATAATATTTGAGGAGGGACAGCTGTCAACACGCTGGAACTTAAGTCCGGAGACTAAAATAGATGCTTATACTACTAATAAGCTCACGAAACCTACAGTTATAAAGCTTAAAACCGATGTTGATTCTATTAGTATCACGCTAAAAGAAGGGCAGTATAAAGATTTTATCGTCCTGCTTAACGGCAAAGATTCATGCTATACCCGCTTTCAAAGCCCAAAAGTTAAAGATTACCGTAAACATGTGCCCCAGATACATGACACTATTCCATTTGTTATTAATAAGTATAATACAAATTACATAAAGGTAATTATTAATAAAACGGATACCATAAACCTAAATTTTGATACAGGCGCTACAGAACTTACCATTATAGAAGATGCACTGAAAAATAAGGTGAAAGGAGATATACATTTGTATAATACCCTTCATGATATTGAAATAGGGAAGAGGTTTTACAAAACTAAAATATATGACATTAAGCTGGCAGGTCATGAGGTTGATGGTCTTTTAGGATGGGATATCTTTGATGGTATGGTTGTAGAACTTAATTACGATAAAAATATTATGGTTGTCCATTCCAGACTTCCAAAAGCAGTAAAGCGTGATAAAGGAGCAGTTAAACTGAACATCAGATATTTTAACCATAGATTTTTTATGGAAGCCCAAATAGCTCAAAATGGAACTACAGTGAAAAATTGGTTTCTATTTGATACCGGATACCAAAAAACAATAATGTTGGATAACGACCTGCTGAAACAGGAAAATTTTCCGATAGATAAAATGGAATTTATTAATAAAGTGATTATGCATGGCACAATAGGAAACGAAGTTCCTGTGATTACCTCTAATCTGCATAGCCTAAAAATAGGGAAATATGAATTAAAGAATATCCCGGCACAAATCATGACAACAAGCAAAACCCAATTTGGATCTAATATTCATATTTTGGGCAGCGAAGTACTTAAACGGTTTAATACTTATCTGGATTTCCAAAATAATGCCGTTTATCTTATACCTAATTCTCATTATGACGAACCTTATATTGATAGATCGTAGTAATAAATACTAATTGTAGTTGGACTATCAGATGTGAGCCATTATCTCTATGAATCGCACTTACATATAATTCATAAAAAAATCAATGTTACAAAACATGAAAAAAATAGTAACCCTGCTCTTTATTTTTAATTTATCGCTCCAATTAAATGCTCAAAAAAACGCAACTTCTACGGATAGTATATCCATATTTTATGACAAGCTATTTTCAATATTGAAAAATGAATATGTGCTTAAAGATGAAGTAGATTGGAAGGCAGTTGAAACAGAAACGAATCAGGATTTGATAAAGTACTCTGATTTTAGAAGTTCATTAAATGAAATAGCAATAATATTTAAAAAAATTGCCGCAACGCACTCTAAGGTATTATATAAAAATAAAGAGTACAGTGTCAAGATCAATGTGGACAAAGAAAACTTAAGTGAACAATGGAAAGCAAAATATGTGTCTAACCCTGGTTTTGAAATAAAAGTACTTGACGGAAAGTTTGGTTATATTTTATTGCCTTCAATACGATTTTTAGATACTAGTCCTGGGAATATTCACAAAATAGCGCAGCCACTGTATGATAAGATAGCAGAATTTAAAGACCAAAATAATATTGAAGGATGGATTTTAGATTTGCGATTTAATACTGGTGGGAATTCTTGGCCTATGTTACTTGCTTTATATGATTTTCTAGGAGATAATGAGGTTGGAGGTACAATTGATGTAAATAAAAAAATCGTTAGTAAAATAAAATTATCGAAAGGAAAATATATGGATAATTCTAAAAAACTATCCTACATTAATCCTAAAGGTGCATTGCTTGACAAAGAGAAAGTGGCGGTAGTTACAAGTATGGTGACTGCAAGCTCAGGAGAGGTAACTGCACTAGCATTTAAAGGCAGGCAAAACACTATTTTTATAGGAGAAAAAACACTTGGAATGACAACATCAAATATTGGCAGAGAGTTACCTTTTGATTCATTACTAGTTTTAAGTACAGCTTATGACTGTGATAGAAGTGGAAGTTTTCATGAGCGCATCATTCCTGATATTGTCATTTCTAAACAAGATAGTTTTAATGATCTTTTATCAGACAAAAATATTCTGGAAGCTATAAAATTTATATTAGCAAAGTGATAGTAATACCTTATAGATAAAATTAAAAAACTTTAAATCTTTTCTGATGAATGGAGTTATAAGGCAAATATTGAAGTTATATGTATGCTAAGAAAAAAACAGGAATTGTTATGTTTAAATCATTTTGTAAATTGGATGGTAACTTTAATTCCGATAGGATGTAGCAGAGTTTAAATTATTTTCTTTAGAATTAATAAAAGCCTTGCAATTCTTTTGAATAGGGCTTTCAACTTAAAAAAACTATAACAGTTATTTAAAATATGTGTGTGCTTATCGTTTTATAGAGAAATGTGCTTTAAATTCTTTGCTTATGATGGTTGCTCCAACAGTTTTTGGGCAGGTAAAAAGCAATTTTGATAAAGACGGGCAATTTTAGCTTTTCAGTTTCAGAAATTACGGAACATGCTGAATAGAAAACACTACATTGTTAATTTACATCGATTTAATGTTTTTTAAATTTGCTTTTTGTGTATTGGTGTTTTGTGTTAGTTACTTTCCAATACAGAAAGTAACTTCTCAGCATTTACAGGCCTTTTAGAAAGGCGAGGTACAAATAGGGTACAAATTTTATCGAAATATCGATAAACATCACAAACAAACCAATAGTTTGTATGTCAGAGATGTATAGGAACTTTGGGACTGATTATATTACAAATATATAATTTTACAATATAATTCGAGCCATTTTTGCGACTTTCTAATAGCATTCTGATTGACCGAAGAATAATAAAAATGTACTCGATATCTTAGCACCTTAATTCACGGGCTTTTTCCTATTGAGATATTGCTTATTAACACCTGCTTAGGTTCTGTCACATCTATGAATAAGTTTTACCTTTAGTTTTCTAAATTCTTAATATAATGAACACCAAAGGTCATTGTTATCCTAAATCTATAATTCTGCAGGCAGTATATTTAAAGCTTAGGTTTACTTTAAGCTATCGGGATGTTGAAAAAATAATGAAGATGCGTGGCGTTCAGGTTGATCATGTTACGATCCAGCGTTGGGTATATAAATTTACACCATTTATAGAGTTGCAAATGAAGAAAAGAAAACTTAGAGTAGGGACTAGCTGGAGAATGGATGAAACTTATATCGAAGTTAAAGGGCAGTGGTGTTCTTTGTATAGAGCAGTTGATAAACTGGGGAATACTGTTGATTTTCTGTTGACGAAAAGGAGACAGAGGATAAGTTCCCAATCTTTTCTAATAAAAGCAATCAACAATAATTACAAACCGAGAGTAATTACGATTGATAAAAGTGGTTCCAATACTGGAGCTATCAAGATTTACAATAAGCGTTCGTTCTCTAAAATTAAGATTCGACAATTTAAATATCTCAATAATATTATTGAACAGGATCATCGTTTTATTAAATGGGGGATACAAAACGGTTTGGGCTTTAAAAATTTTGAATCTGCAAAGAGAACTATAAATGGAATTGAAATAGTACACATGTTGAGAAAAAATCAGATGATTAATCCTGGGATAACTATGTTCAAATCATTTTGTAAATTGTCCGTCTAAATTTAGAGTGCTTGAATATCTTGGATCTTTACAAACAGATGCGACAGAACCTAATCTGTACAGCATCTGATTGTAACGAGTGTACTCTGGAATAGTGAGATTGTCCAAATAGGTATGTCTTCTTTGGGTATTGTAGAATGTCTTGATATATTCTGAGATGGATTTTTCGGCTTCCTGTTTGGTCTTATAATTATTTTTATAAATCAATTCTACTTTCAATGTTTTAAAAAAACTTTCACAAACTGCATTGTCCCAACAGTTTCCTTTTCTCGACATACTCCTGATAACTGACTTGTTCTTGCTTATTTCCTGAACAAATTCTTTGCATGTATATTGAATCCCCCTGTCAGAATGGAAAACCAGAGATGAATCGACCTTTATTTGCCTATTAGCAAGAGCCATCTCCAATGCTTTTATGCTGGTTTGTTTTGTTGCAAGGCTGGTAGACAATGCCCAACCGATTACGGTTCTGTCAAAAAGATCAATCACCACCGTGAGGTAGAGCCATCTTAATGACGCATTAATATACGTTATATCCGAAACCCAAACTTCATTTTCATTCTTCGCTGAGAATTCCCTGTCAAGTATGTTTTCGGCAACCGGATATTTGTGGGACGAATTGGTAGTTACTCTGTACTTTTTTTGAAAACAGTTTGAAGCGACGCACTCCTCATCAGTTTTCTGATTAGCTTTTCCGAAGCATGAAAACCTGAAGTCTCCAGTTCTTTTGCAATTCTTGAACTGCCAGTTTTTGCCGGTATAGGCGATGGATAAAATTAGCACCAAAGATCATTGGTACAGTAGTAGAGTAAAGATTACTTATTTTTACGATCCTTATAGCAATAAAAAGTATATTTATATATTAATATCTATCCATGAACATCTTAATTGTAGAAGACCAAAGCGGTATTTTTAGTTTCCTGAAACAAGGTCTTGAAGAAGAGGGATATAGTGTTGATATCGCTGAGGATGGTGCTGCCGGGCTCATTAAAGCAAAAACTGAGGATTATTCTCTTATTCTGTTGGACTGGATGCTGCCAAAAATTACAGGATTAGAGTTATGTATAGAAATACGAAAAACCAATAAACTTACTCCCATAATTTTCCTAACGGCAAAAGATACGCTTGAAGATACTATAAAAGGACTTAATGCTGGAGCAAACGATTATATTAAAAAGCCGTTCAGTTTTGAAGAACTGCTTGCAAGGATCAATGTACAGCTACGCGGCACAACCAACCTTAAAACAGAATATGTTTTGGATACTATTGTGCTTAAGACATTGACGCACCAGATCTTCAATAACGGTCAGGAAATACATCTCACACAAAAAGAATTCCTGTTACTGGAGTATCTTTTAAAAAATAGGGGAAAAATATGTACCAGAGAGGACATTATTAAAAATGTATGGAATATCTACTTTGATTACGATACCAGTATTATTGATGTTTATATGAATGGAATCCGTAAAAAACTCGGATTGCGAAAAGATAATAAACTGATAAAAACAGTTAGAGGGATAGGGTATATAGTCAACGATATCGATTAATTATGAAGATGAAATCATTTAAAAACAGGATATCACTGTACAATCTTTTAGGTATAGCAATTCTCACGATGATTGTTTTTATAAGCATTTATTGGACTGTCTCCTTATCGGTTAATTATGATATCAATGAAAACCTTAACAGGGAAATAAATGTCCACCAGGGTGAGATTTCCGCACGTAATGGTGTTATTTCCTTTGTGCCTGAAGGGGAG
The DNA here is from genome assembly GCF_004028155.1 of Flavobacterium cerinum. Lineage (GTDB taxonomy): Bacteria > Bacteroidota > Bacteroidia > Flavobacteriales > Flavobacteriaceae > Flavobacterium > Flavobacterium cerinum. Next base: position 46,137 of record NZ_SBII01000018.1, read on the forward strand.
TGGGAGGAACCCGAACACCAGTCGGCATTTATGAATCCGGTTTTTGTGGAAATTTATAATGCAAATAAGAAACCTGTAGAGAAATCACCAAACTTGAAAGACATGGGGTTGTCCTTAACCCAGCATGAAGGTAAGGGGGATTTTATTGATACCCATATCGATAGTATTCCTATACGACAGGTACAGACTCCTTTGTTGTATAATGGAAAAACTGTAGGGTATGCCGTAATAGCAATGTCTATTGAATCGGAAACAAGAGTGTTGGAAAACCTGAGACTTAACCTTCTGTTGATCTATCCTGTTTTTTTGCTGGTGCTCTTTTTTGTTACTCGTTTTATTGCTCAGCGCAGTATACAGCCAGCATTAGATATCATCGAAACAACTAAAAATATCACGGATAATAATTTTGATAAAAGGATTACCCTTCCAATACATAAAGATGAACTGTTTGTACTTTCTGTAACTATAAATGAACTGCTCGATCGTGTTGAGAATGCTATAACACGAGAGAAACAGTTTACATCTGATGCTTCACACGAACTGAGAACACCACTTGCTATTATAAAGGGTACACTGGAGATACTGATAAGAAAACCCAGGACTACAGAAGAGTATATTGAAAAAATTAAATATTGCATTGAGGAGGTAAATCGGATCAATAACCTTGTCGATCAATTGCTTATGCTAGCTCGTTTTGAAAGTTATGATAAGACGGTAACATTTAAGGATGTAGCGTTGGATCAGATTATACAGGAAATTCTTGAACGTTATGCTACTAGAATACAAGGCAAGGATTTAAAGATTGTTTTTACTGTAAAAAAGCATTTTTATGTGCTCTCCGATGCCTTGATGCTTTCGATTATTATCGAAAATCTTTTATCGAATGCTATAAAGTATTCTAAAAAGTCAGGGTTAATAACTATAGATCTTAGTCTTTCCGATACGCAAAGTACAATCTGTACCATTACCGATGAAGGCATTGGAATTTCACATAAGGAACTGGATAAAATATACAATCAGTTTTATAGGGCTGAGGCTACGGAACATTCGGAAATTAAAGGTACCGGACTTGGCTTGGCTATAGTGAAAAAGATTGCTTTGCTTTTACATCTAAATTTAGATATTGAAAGTATTAAAGATATAGGAACTAAGGTTATTTTAGAAATAAAGAACCAGCAGTGATAGCTGCCGGTTCTTTTGCTTTTTATCTTATTTGTATTTTATATTGATGCTTACAATATCCGAGTTCAGGTTTGTTGAGCGGCTGTAATGGCCGTATCGTATTTCAAGAACACTGAAATGCTTTATTCCAAAGACACCGTTTGGTGGTGCAAACCTAATGCCCATACCAAAGAAACTGCTATCAAATTTAGACAGATCATAATTGCTGGTATAAAACTCTTCCGATCCGGTATGTTCTTTATAACCATTAAAGTATTTTGCAGCACTTTGGGTATAGTACCTGTAAAAAGGGCTTATTGAAAAGAAAGGCGATAGCTTTACAGGAACTTCAATATCCGCTGTGTGTGATGTTAGTTTCCAGTCATCCGTATAATAGCGGTAGTAGGCCCTTATTATTACATTATCTCCTAAATAGTAACTGCCCCGAACTGCCAGTGGTATCTTGAACCTGCTGTCGGGAAGGTTTTCCTGATGCACACTGCCGTCATTAAAATATACCCTATGGAAAGGAAGGCTCAGGTAGCCCTGCTGCGATACAATATCTGCCTGAAATAATATCTGAAAGTTCTTATTGACAACCTGAGAGTAGCTCAAGGTTCCGGCAAAGGTGTTTCTTCCTTCTGTACCACCATTGCCTATTGTTGGCCGCAATTCTTCAGGATTAATCAGTTTTACCTGATCCAGATAGGTTTGGAACTTGGCCGTAAATTCACCATTTCGATCCTTCGTTTTTTTAGAGTAACTGATATTTCCTCCAAAAGACTGGTAATCAAATTCGGTGGAAGAGGAGAGGCCAACACCGATAGTATTTCCTTTCTGCTCATCTTCCCGGGTATAGCTTACCGAAGGATAAAAACGAATATCAGAATAGGAAGCAGAAGTATTGGCACTAAGGTCAATCATATCCGAAGAGGCAGAGGAATATTGATCTACACCGACTTCAACATCCAGTGTATGTTTTTTCCCTGTTAATCCATACTTGACAAACTTTACATCAAGGCTGTTGGAAATGTCCGTCAATTTTTCAGTGCCTATTCCACCTGTTACAGCAGAGTTATTACCATCCTGTTTGTAATAACTTGATACAAGATTGATTTCATCGAGTTTCAGTTTTTGGGCTTTGTAGGCCGTAGAATCTGCAGGGACTTCATCCTGTGCACTTAAGCGTAGTAACCCCAGCAGGGCAAAACCTGTAATAAATATGCGTTTCATTTACTTTGTTTTATTGATATTAATTACAGCCGCAGCCACCGCCGCTTTTTCCTGAGTTAGCGCCGGATGAACCTTCACGGTACGTTTGAAAACTTAGTTCTGTTTTTTCTACCTTACGGTTACTGAGTGCCATTTCGGCATCATTGATCTTGTTTTTCTGATACTCTTTTACGGAAGTACAAGAAGTGACGGCACTGGCAATAATGATAATAGCACCGTAAATGCAGAAAATGCGTTTCATGTAACTTTTAGTTTAGGTTAATATTTTTGGAGGTATAAATTATATTGTTGTCATCTATTATAATACAATGCAGGTCTGGTATCTGGTCGATCAGATAGAGACCTGCTTTTATACCCATTACAGCTATTGGCGTTGCCATAGCATCGGCAAATTCTGCATTGGGACTAATTACTGTTACACTTTTAATTCCCGATATGGGCAATCCCGTTTTTGGATCGATAGTATGAGAGTATTTTTTACCATCGATCATTATGTATTTTTCATAATTTCCGGAAGTAGCCACTGCTTTTTCAGAAATATCGATATACGAAAATATGTCCTGCGGCCTGTCCGGATTGGATATGCCGATACGCCAGGGTTTACCATCGGGTTGCAGACCCCAGGCGGTAAGATCACCGCTGGCATTAATTATGCCGCTCTTTACATTTTGTTTAAGGAGAAGGGCTTTCGCTTTTTCAGCGGCGTAGCCTTTTCCAATGCCCCCAAAACCAATACGCATCCCTTTTTCTTTTAAGTACACCGTTAGTTGCTCGGGGTCAAGAATTATATTGTTATAATTGATCAGGTGGACCATTTTTAAAGCGTTTTCTTTAGAAGGAAGCCTTTTCATGTTTTTGTCAAAATTCCAAAGACTCTTATCGATGCTGCCGTAAGTGATGTCAAAAGCACCCTGGGTTATTTTTGATATGGCAGTACTTCGCTCAATAAGCTCATATACTTCACGATCTACCTTAACAGGCTGTATGCCTGCATTATCATTGATTAAGCTTGTCTGGCTATCATTACTAAAAGTAGTAAGTAGTTTTTCAATTCTTTTAATTTCCTGAATAGCATTGTCTATATGGTTTTGAGCAATAGCAGTAGTAGCTGCTACCACGGTGATGGTAAAGTTATTCCCCATTAATTTTAAGGACTGAGAATAAGGTTTCATCAATTTTTAAATTATTTGTTTGCTGTACAGATCGCTTTTATTTCCTTTGCCCATTTCTCTACTGGCACTTCCGGTTTTCCCTTCCAGGTTTTTAAAACCTTACCATCCGCATTGAGAAGCAGGGTATAAGGAAAAAGACCTTCTTTATTGTATTTTTCCGCAAGGGCTTCATTTCTTTTTACGAGTTCTGCTGATTGCTGGTTTTTCTTTTTTCTTGGAAAATCGGCATTGACCATAACAAGGTTGCCTTTTGCCATGTCCTGGAATGTGTCACTCTCCAGATAATCCTTTCGGAGCATAATACAGGGGCCACACCAATCGGAGCCTGAGAAATTAAGTAATATCAGCTCATTTTTTTCTTTGGCGGTTTTTTTTGCATTTTCAAAATCCGTTTCCCATTGAAAGGGGATAAGTATTATCAGCAGTAGGGCTATACATTTCATGTTCGTAAGATTTTATAATAAAATAACGCGAATATAGAGACAGGAGTATTATAGAAAACTTAAGATTGGCTTAAGATTAAGCAGTCTGCACGCCAAAAACATAACCTACCAATGCTGAAATACACATAGCAACGGTACCCCAAAGGCAGATGCGGAGTATTGATTTTATTGGATTAGAACCGCCCGCTTTGGCAGCCAATGATCCTGAAACAGCTAAAAACAATATAGCAAATGCATATTGGAAAACAACCATGTATTTAATAGGAGCTACAATAGCCACGGCAAGAGGGGAGTATCCCCCCGGCAATAAATGCAATTGCAGAAGCCATAGCAGCCTGGAACGGTTTGGCCTGTGTCATCTCATTTATACCCAACTCATCATGGGCATGTGTTTTTAAGGCATTATGGTGAGTTAATTGTATGGCTACCTGATGTGCCAGTTCCGGTTCAAGACCTTTTACAATGTAAATCTCAGTTAGTTCCTGTAATTCGGCTTCAGGCATTTCTTCCAACTCTTTCCTTTCCCTTTCCAGACCGGCATGTTCAATGTCGCTTTGTGAACTTACCGACACATATTCTCCGGCAGCCATTGAAAGTGCACCTGCAACGACACCGGCTACCGCTGCCAAAACAATGGGATTCCTTGTATCGCTGGCAGCAGCAATACCAATTACCAAACTTGTTGTAGAGAGGATGCCGTCATTAGCACCCAGAACAGCTGCACGCAGCCAGCCACTTCGGTTGATAAAATGTGTTTCCGGTTTTGTATTCATATCATTTATAGGAATAGATCTATTGTAAAGACAAAAGGCTCTAGTAAAGTTAGGCTATAATCATATTTAAATTACAGGTATTTTATATTTAAGCATTTACATCCTAGTTTTAATTTATACCAAGTATGAATTAGATATGGTTGGCGGGCTACGGATTAAGATAATTTATCTTTGAGCTTAGATAATACATTATTCACAAGGACTATGCTGCATTTTAAAGATAAAAGATTGGTGAAATTCGGAAAGCATATACAGGATTTTCGGCTTAAGCTCGGTTTAGAACCGAATGATATTGCTGAAAATAGCTCCATATCACGTAGGGATCTTCAGGCTATTGAAGAAGGGAATAAGAATTTTGCATTCACAACTTTTTTGGAACTTGCCAAAGGTATAGGTGTAAGCCCAGCAGATTTATTGAATGTAGATCTTGAGGATTAATTTTTCACTAAATACTATTTAGCAATTTTGTTTATCATTCCATTAAAAATAAAATAGTGGAAAGGTAATACTACATACCAGTACAATCGTCCCGCAATTCCTAAAGGGCGAAACGTAGCAGTTTGAATTATTGTATTGTTTTCCATCTTAAATTCCAGCCATGCCTCACCGGGAAGTTTCATCTCGGCATAGAGCAACAGTCTTTTTTCTGTGCGATCAGCATAGATAACACGCCAAAAATCAAGTGATTCGCCCACAGCGATAATCGTTTTGTTTTTTCTGCCCCTTTTAAGGCCAACGCCTCCAAACAGTTTGTCGAGGAATCCCCTGAAACTCCATAACCAATCGGCGTAATACCAACCCGACTCGCCACCTATGGCAAATATTCTTTCAAGTGACACTTCAGGATTTTTAGCGAAAGCTGTTTTTTCATCAATAAATACTCCATATTGAGGTGTATTTATCTGTTTTGATAAGTCCTTGCTTAGGTTAGTATTTCCCATAGCATCTTTCCAACTGGATAGAACAAGATTTTGTTCTATTTTGTCAAATGCTATAAGTATAGCTTCCTTGTAAGGCAGTAAGATAATACCTAATGTTTCCATAAGAGTATTGGGATGCGCTACAACATCAATTTTCATGCTTTCCACTAAATTTTTAGCTAATGGATAGGAAGTTGATGTGACGAAATACAGCCAGTAGGAGGACAGGCGTGGTGTCATAATCGGCACTGTGATTATATACCTTTTCAGCCCTCTTACCTTGGCAAATTCCAATAACATTTGTTTATACGTAAGAATGTCGGGGCCATAGATATCGTAGTGTTGTCCAAAAGTTACTTCTTTGAGTAAAACGCCAGACAAAAATTGAATAACATTACTGATGGCTATAGGCTGGCATTTTGTATTCAGCCATTTTGGTGCGACCATGACAGGAAGTTTTTCTACGAGATCACGTATAATTTCAAATGAAGCACTTCCTGAGCCTACTATAATTCCTGCTCTTAAGGTAGTTAGTGGCTTATTTCCGCTGGCAAGTATATCTTCCACATTTTTTCTTGAAGAAAGATGTTTTGAAAGTTTTTCGTCATTAACAATACCACTCAGGTAAATTATTTGTCTTGCCTTTGTTGTATTGATCGCTTCAACAAAATTCTTTGCCGACTCCTCTTCCATTGCACTAAACTCTCCGTTTGAACTCATTGAATGGACAAGGTAGTAAGCTGCATCAATATCAGCAGGAAAGGACTTAAGGCTTTCTTTGTCCAATAGGTCAGCTTCAATTATGGTGATTAACCCTTTATTGTTGAATCGTTCTGTATCGAATCGTCTTTTGTCCCGTACACAGCAAACCACTTGATGTCCGTCCGAAAGTAAAGCAGGAAGTAAGCGCTGTGCTATATAACCGGTTGCACCTGTAAGTAGTATTTTCATAATTCATCGTATTAGGTAGCCAATAATCACCTTTATAAAAAAGAAGTCTAATTTTTTTATGGCACTAATATACAAGTCTACACTAAAAACAAAGAGGTAGTGTTAACTACCTCTTTTTAACTATAAAGGATAAAACAATAATATTATACTTATAAGCTCAGTTAAACTAATCTTAAATATAATTTGATGTTTTCCCTTAGATCTTGTAATTCTCAGGTTCATTAAAATCATTTACATTATACAATTTGTTATAGTATTAATAATCTATGATATTATTAATACTATCAATAAGCTGAAACAAATGTAGTATAATTACGATAAATTATTTGTTTTAATACGAATTTATTACTATATTTAAGTAGTTATAAATCAATATTTTATGTTTTCATTCAAAAGTATTTTAGACCTTTTAAGAGCATTCCCAAATGAACAAGCTTGTATCTTACATTTAGAACAAGTTCGTTGGAATGGAATAGTTATAAGCCCGTTTGATAGTGCTTCTAAGGTGTATAAGTGTGCAAACAATCGTTACAAGTGTAAAAACACAGGTAAATACTTTAATGTAAGAACTAATACCATTTTTGAAGGAACTAAAATATCATTACAAAACTGGTTTATAGCTATATATCTATTCACTTCTCATAAGAGAAGTATTAGTAGTTATCAATTAGCAAAAGATTTAAATATCACTCAAAAAAGTGCTTGGTTTATATTACAACGTCTTAGATATTCTACTGTTCATAATTCATTTTTAAGAGAATTAACAGGTATTGTAGAAGTTGATGAAACTTTTGTTGGTGGTAAGAATAAAAATAGACATCGTGATAAAAAAGTACCTATGTCACAAGGTCGTAGTTTTAAAGATAAAACACCTGTATTAGGTATGATAGAACGTGGAGGTTTATTAAGAGCAATTGTTATTCCTAATACATCAAGTAAAGCTATACAGCCACTGCTATTGCAAAACATTGAACTAAATTCTAAGCTAATGTCTGATGAATGGAAAGCTTATAAAGGTATGAACAAATATTATCAGCATAAGTTTATAGATCATGGTAAAAAGCAATATCTTAGCGATGATTGTACAACTAATTCAATTGAGAATTTCTGGTCACATTTTAAAAGAAGTATTATAGGAGTATATTATCACACATCACGGAAACATTTACAACAATATGTAAATGAATCTGTGTTTAGATATAATACTAAATCTAATCAAACTGATACAAGATTTAATATGTTATTAGAAACAACAAATGGTAAAAGATTAACTTATAAATCATTGATTAATGGTAAAGGAAGTATATAATGAATTAAAGCAAGAGTTCAAGAATAAAACTCATAACGAGTCTTTATTTGATGATTTCTGTTATAAGTACATTATTGAAGCTGTAGAAGATAAAGACTTATTAGAAGTGCTTAATAAACATAATAAAGATATATCTAAAGTAAAGACTCTAGATTATTTTGATAATGAAAAAATACTAACAAGAGCTATAAAAATCAATACTTTGTTAGAAGTATCAAAAGATTTTAATGAATTTCAAAAATTGGTTAATATTATTAAACCTGAGAAAAGTACAGATACTGTTGAGTTTGATAAAGTATTAATTGAATTAATTAAAACTAAAAAAGAATAATTTCTACTCTTTAATTATTTCAAAATTTTTGTATTTAAATATGCAATAATTTTCATTATCTATAGTCATTATTTGATATTTAGAAGCATTAACTGCAATTATTGTAGGTAAAGATTCATTTTCATATTTCATTATTAAAAATGATCTAGTTCCATCCTCTTTTTTTTCCTCTCTATAATAATGAAATGTATTTATAACATATTCATGTGTAGAATAATTATAAGATTTCATTTCGATATCTTGTAATTTAAGTCTAAAAGTAAATGTAATATCAATTTCATGATTGGTAATTGTATTATCGTTTATAGGGCTTATCCCTAAACTATAACATTTAAATGCTATATCATTTTGAGAAACAGAGATAAAAGGAATTAATAAGAATAAGTAAAATAATTTCATAAGATTTAAGTAATCACTTAAACCCTAGTGAATATTAGTTAATAAAAAAGCGTGGGTTTATAACCATACCTGCATTCGAGGTTCTGGACAAACCCTACGCCAAGATAAGTTATACCCACGCCAAGGCATGAGCATAGTCTTATTATCTTTTGGCGTATTTGTGAATTGTCCAGATTCCGAATACCATGATAATAGCTAACGCTACAAATATTTTCAATTACAAATATATACAATCTGAGAATAACTTTTTTAGCTAGTGCTTTCAGCAGCTAAAAGTTATTTCCCATATTGTTATAAACAAAAAAGAGCAAGTGTTAGTTGCTCTTAGTTCTTTTAACTTACATAAAAGAGAAACTATTAATAAAAGAATAATAAAAGTAATTTTTAGAACTTTTAATATCTTCATTATAGTTTTATACTTCGGAAATTTCCTTAGTATTTTCATAGTCTTGTAAAAACTAAAATTAATATCTTGTTTATCCACGAAGGATTTATTCGATACTTTTATGTAAGTTTTTAAAGAGCTAAAGTAAGAAAACTAAATCAAATAAATATTAACAAGTGTAAAACACAAAGCAAGTTTGTGTAAAATGGTATATTAATGCCTTTTTTATAAAGAAATAGGAGTCTATAAATGTACTTAAAATAAAGTATAATAGTACATTGGGTTCTGTCGCATCTAAGAATGAGTGTTACCTTTATTCTTCTAAATTCATAATGTAATGAAAACCAAAGGTCATTGTTATCCAAAAACTATAATTCTTCAAGCTGTGTATTTCAAATTAAGATTTACCTAACGAAGCAAGCTTAAAAGACCTTATTGCCACTGCAAAAAAGGTAAAGGAGATATTAGATGGTGTAGGAATAAAAGGTTATTTAAAAACTTCAGGAGGCAAAGGGCTTCACGTATTTATTCCCATACAACCAAAATATACTTATGATCAGAGTAGAGAATTTTCGCATATAATAAGTCAGGCTGTGAATAATGCATTACCAAAAATTACGAGTTTAGAAAGGAGTCCTGCAAAACGTAAAGGGAAAATATATTTGGATTTTTTACAAAATGGCAAAGGGAAAACTATGGCTTGCGCATATTCCTTACGACCAAGAGAAGGAGCCACCGTTAGTACACCATTAGAATGGGATGAGCTGACAGCTGCATTCGATATAAAAAATTATACTATAAAGACAGTTCCTGAAAGAGTAAAGGTGAAAGGTGACTTATGGGAAAATTTCTTTAATGATGCAGTAGATTTGAAGACTATTTTAGATAAGTTCAAATAAAATGGATAGGGTATCAACTCATTAAGTACTGAAAAAATATGCTCTCGAAAATTCGAATATTGTATTTGTTACACTGGTGAATCACTAATACTTGATTTATCATCAGCCAGTAAAATAGCCCTTATTCGATCAATGTGAACCTGCGACATTTTGGCCCTTTCAGTGGCAGAACGTGCAGTAGCACCTTTTTGTTCTTTTCCAATAGTGGTCAGAAGATTTCTTCTTTCTTCAAACATGCGTAATGCAGTCCACATCGTTTCTTCAATTTTCATAGTTTGTTCTGCCAATAGAGTTTCGGCTGTATAAGCATGTCCTGTGTGACATCGATACCGCATCCCTGGCCCTTTGTCCATTTTCCACAATACGCCGCCACATCCCGGACAGTTAAACGGTACTTGTTCCCCAAGCGAATTGACCGAAGGTAAATCACTTAGTACGCGTTCAGCAATTTTTACTTCCTTCAATATATCGTCTGGAATCGGATGTGCTTTCCCCAGGTTATTTGCCATGAGTTGGGAAAGTGCACCACCCATTTCCGCTATCGGTATACAATAATCTGGTTTCAATTGATTTAGTGCGTTGTTGGGCATATCAGGATAATCAGCATCAGTCGGGTCTTGGATAATGCATGTTCCTCCACATCTTTGAATTGCAATCAGTCCCGACGTACCGTCATCAAGATATCCCGTTAAAAGAATTCCAATTGTATTGTTCCCAAAGGAAACAGCTGCCGATCTAAATAAAGGGTCAATTGCCGGACGGGAACGATTTTCCTGCGCGCCTTTTGTCACAAGCAGATTGCCATCTTTTTCAATCATTAGATGGTGATCGGATGGAGCTAGATAAATATAACCTGATTTGACACGTTCTCCTTCTTTGGCATGGATACATTTAAGTTTTCCAATTTTATTTAATTCATTCAGTAATGCATCTCCGGAAGCGTCCGCAGAGATGTGCTGTACAATTAGAAGAGGTGCAGGGAAATTTTCAGGAAGCTGCTCAACCAAAGCTTTGAGTGCTTTCATTCCACCCGCCGAAGTTCCCACTACTACTATTTGTTCTACATTTTTAACTAATGTTTTCATATCTACGAAATTAAGGTATAAAAACATGTAATAGGATAATTTCTAAATCAAATACTGATTACCAGTGAAAAATCTTCTTGCATTTTGTAAGTGATAACATTTATATTTAATTAATTCGTGGAGCAGCCGGGTTGGTAGCATCAATAATCCGTATTATATTATTTTCGATCTCGATCCTAACGAAGCAAGCTTAAAAGACCTTATTGCCACTGCAAAAAAGGTCAAGGAGATATAGAAATAAAAGGTTATTTAAAAACTTCAGGAGGCAAAGGGCTTCACGTATTTATTCCCATACAACCAAAATATACTTATGATCAGACAAGAGAATTTTCGCATATAATAAGTCAGGCAGTAAATAATGCATTACCAAAAATTACGAGTTTAGAAAGGAGTCCTGCAAAACGTAATGGGAAAATATATTTGGATTTTTTACAAAATGGCAAAGGGAAAACTATGGCTTGCGCATATTCCTTACGACCAAGAGAAGGAGCCACCGTTAGTACACCATTAGAATGGGATGAGCTGACAGCTGCATTCGATATAAAAAATTATACTATAAAGACAGTTCCTGAAAGAGTAAAGGTGAAAGGTGACTTATGGGAAAATTTCTTTATTGATGCAGTAGATTTGAAGACTATTTTAGATAAAATCAAACAAACTGGATAGGGTATCAACTCATTTAGTACTGAAAAAATATGCTTTTAAGGAGATCTTGAGTGTACCACAAACTGTGTCAGCAGCGTTAAGGAATTAGACACAATAAAGTTATTAGTTAAGATTGTTCTTCACCACTAAAGTGGTGAAGAATCACTGTTAGTGATATATGTACTGAGATTCTTTGTTGAAAATTACGAATCCATTATAGGCTTTACACGGACTGATCGATATAAATGATGCATGTTTTCGAATAAAATATTACCTATCTTTAACAAAGAAACGTGAAGCGTTATTTTAATCTGTGAAAAACTGGCTTCTATGAAATTTAGCAATGGCTTTAATATATTTTGGATAATCTATTTTTTGTTTTTTGCGATTGGACTGCCACTCATTCTCCATTATGCAGGAGATCATCATCAAAGCGATTTTGAGATGACTAATACATCTGTCAGCAAAGCATTCATTTTACTTGGCGTGGGCACGGCACTTTGGTTCATCGTATTTATTTATTACATCAAGAAATTTTTGGTTAATCTTGCTTTGAAAAAAAATGGCACTATAGTGCTTAATGTGGTTGGGCTGCTACTACTGATTGCTTTGGCAGCAGGAATATTGTTTTATGCCTATATAAATGAAAGCCGTGGTTATGGTTGGCGGTATCTGTATTTTTGGCATCCTTACATCTTTATTCCCGGCTCTTTTATTTTTTACTCAGTTCTTTTTTTTGACATCACCAAGAGTCTTTTTTCAAAATTTAAAGCAAATCCTTAAAACCATATTTGTTACTTTTCGGGGGATTTTAATCAGTTAAGATATGCATGCCGTAGGATATTGCAACATAAAGAATCATGAAAAAAGTGAAGTCTGGCAGTCAGACTTCACTTTTTTAAAAGCACAACTTCACTTTTATATCCCGGATGGTAGAATGGTGTATATTTTATATATCCAAAATCCTGAAGTTCCTTAAAGTACTTATGGTAAGTAGGCAGGGTAGATACATGAGATAAAGCCATAATTTTACTCCTGCTGACCTTAATCACACTTTTGTGACCGTGCCTGTATCCCAGTTGCAGAATTGCCATAAAAAACGCAATATTTTTTCTTTTTTGGATTTTATCATTTTCAAATTCCTGTTTAAGAATTTTACATTTTGCTGCTGGAATTACGCTTGCAAAAAGGAGCTTGGAATATAGAGGATTTTCAACTTAAAAAAACTCTGTTTGCTTATCGTTTTAAAGAGAATGTGAAAGGAATACTAAAGTTCCTAAAAATGGTTTTAATTCTTTGTAAATTCATTCTGAACCTATTATTCAATAATGGATTATAGTTTTTTCCACATAATAAAACAAGATTTATGAAAGCTATTTGGAAAGGAAGCATAAGTTTTGGATTAGTTAATATTCCAATACGTTTATACAGTGACACCGTTGAACATCGCCTATCATTAGATATGATACGTCAAAAAGATAAGTGCCCTATACAATATGTTCGGGTATGTAAAAAAGATGGTAAAGAAACGCCTTGGGATGATATCGCAAAAGGTTATCGTAAAGAAAATGGCGATTATGTTATTTTAGATAAAAGTGATTTTGCTAAGGTAGCACCAGAAAAAACGCAGACCGTAGACATTTTTGAGTTTATTAAAGAGGAAGAGATACCGTCGAAATATCTTGAAAAACCCTATTTGGTTGAACCAGCAAAAGAAGCTAAGAAAGTATATGCTTTACTTAGGGAAGCTTTGCGTAAATCGGAAAAAGTGGGCAAAATGCCTTGTATCCCGGATATACGCTTTTTCAATTCAGAGCATTTGAGTACTTAGAGCACCCTGTGCTCGGTAAACACTTGGTGGAAATTTCCAAAGCTGTTCTGGCTATTAATGATAAATTAGTACAAGAAATATTTGGTTCCCCTGACGATATGAAACTTCATTCCAGTATGACCCTTTTTGGGCAGGTTGAAAATACTGATCCTGTATTCGCAGAGGTTTTGAATAAATATTTCGGCGGATTATTCGATAGCAGTACACTACAGATCATTGAAAAAAATGCAGAAGATGATTCGATTTAATGACACCGGGCTATTTTTTCAGTGAATGGGGCGGGAAGTATTGAGGTAGAAATACTGTTAATTGATAATTTCTTTAGACGTTAGGATTTTGATTATTATTATCGCTTAACCGGACTTCTGCTTACGTTAAAGTTTTATAGTAGCCACTTATATTCCGATGGAAATTATTAATTTCATAGATCACTTTCATAGGATACTAAATCATACACAATGAACTACGAAATATTATTTATTCAGGGTGCAGGGAGTGTGACTACAGAACAGGAGCAAGTAATTGTAGACGCGCTAAGAATAAAACTTGGTGATCAGTTTACGATAATATATCCTCATATGCCGGATGCCGATACGCCAAGTTATTCAGCTTGGGAAGCGGTTTTAACAACGAATCTCAAAAATTTATCGGGGAAAGTAATTCTACTTGGCCATTCCTTAGGAGCCTCTATTATATTAAAGCATTTTTCAAAAGAACCGGTTCCTGATCGCGTATTAGGAATGATCTTATTTGGTGTTCCCTATTGGAAAGACCAGGACTGGGATGTTTCAGAATATGTAATAGAGGATGATTTTATAGGTAACCTTAGCATGCTGGACAATATTTATTTATATCACTCAATCGATGATGATGTGATCCCTGCTAACCAATTTACATCCTACCGGAAAATAATTCCGAAGGTACATTGGAGGGTATTGTCAGGTACAGACCATTCTTATCACGGTGCAATTCCGAATATGATTAATGACATACAGGAATTGATTTCTAAAACGCAGTAAGGCGTAACAATGGCAGCCTCGCTAAATATGGCGTAAATTGACCCATCAAAGTAGTATTAACCCATGTTCAGTATCACTTTTGATCAGCTAATAGAGTTAAGTGCCAATTATCTGCCTAAATTTATAGAG
>NZ_SBII01000019.1 GCF_004028155.1 Flavobacterium cerinum
CATCAATTGGTGCTGCAACTACTGTTACGCTTACCGATGCATTATCACAATTCGTTGGGTTGAGTTTCTCGCAAAGCGTATAGTTCAGTGTGTACGTGCCTGCCGGAGTACCAGCGGCTACATCTACCGTACCGTTTGCATTGATCGTTAGTTCTGTAGTATCGCCTGAACCTTCTGTTACCGTTACCTCGGATGGGATCACAGCAACACCGTTCAGCTTATCATTGGTCAGTACATTGGTAACATTCGTTCCGCCTGTATAACCGTTGATGTTACTTGCTGTATCGTTTACCGCATCAATCACATTTACTGGTGTAGTTACTGCTGAATCTGTATCATCAGTTGAATCCGGATCTGTTTCAGTAGCATCAATAGAAGCAATATTTGTATGATTACCCGTTGCGTTTACTTTTGCTGTAATAGTTAGACTTGTGTTTGCTCCGTTTGCAAGATTACCTATTGTCCATAGTCCTGTTCCTGGAACATAAGCTCCTCCTGAATGTGAAACGTAGCTATATCCTGCCGGAAGCTGGTCGGTTACTACAACATTTGTTGCATTACCCGGACCATTATTAGTTGCTTTCAATGTAAATTCTACTTCCGAACTTACATTTGGTATAAGGTTATTTACTGTTTTTTCGATGCTAAGGTTAGCTAAAACATTGGGAGCTGAAGTAGCATCATCGCTATTATCTCCAGGTGTAGGGTCAGTTTGTGATCCACTAACAGTAGCGACATTTGTATGATTACCTGTTGCTTTTACAAGCACTGTTATTTCTAATGAGCTGGTAACACCATTAGATAATGCTCCAATATTCCATATTCCAGTTCCATCATTATAAGTTCCGGCTGTTACGGTATGACTTACATAAGTAAATCCATTTGGTAACTGATCTGTAACACTTACTCCTGTAGCATTATTAGGGCCATTATTCGTTACATCAATTTTAAATATTACCTGCTGCCCTACTGTTGGAACTGCAATATTTACCGATTTAGCAACGGTAAGATTAGCTTGTGCCGAAGGAGTAATTGTATTGTACTTTATGTTATTACAATTTTCTACAGCTGTACCATTTAAACATTCAGTATGTGGATTCGTTGGAGGTGTTAGTGCCGGGTTTGTCGCATCCGGATCTGTTACATCATTAGGTCGCATAATACTTGCTTCCATTACCATAGGAGAACCTCCTAGTGAAGAACCAATAGTACCGGTAATTGTAAATACAATTTCTGCACCATTAGTCATGTCAAGATGAGCCGTATAATCTCCTGTTACAGGATCAATTGTTCCATTAACAACTACAACAGTACCTGTACTTGTTACATAACTAACGTTAGTAATAGTAAAACCGGCAGGAACATTAAACACAAAAGCTGATCCTGTTACATCGCTCGGTCCATTATTTTTTACTGTAACGGCATAATTTAAAGAGTTACCAATAGTAACTATAGTTGTAGAAGGGACAATACTTTTCACTTCAAGATCAGCTGAAGCAATAACAATATTCAGTGGTACCGTTATTATATTACCCGGTACAAAACTCCAGGTATCGAGCGATTTAACGTTACCATAGCTACTTGCTCCTGTACCGCTATTGCCTGTACCGCTACTTGCAACCGTGTAAGAACCCCATTTATGACCATTACTATTACTGGAAATACCTGCATTTCCGCTAACCATTACACTGGGTTTTGTTCCTGATGTACCACCGGTAACTTCAGAATCATCCCAATAAACAAGATCTTTTGTAGGCGTAAATAAATTATAATCAGAATCTAATTGCTCAATAATAACTCCTCCCGGATTTATCTCCATATCGATAAACGGGAAGTGAACTTCAGCTCCAAAAAGCTGTACTTTTAATTCACTAATAGTAGTTGAAGCAGCAAGAGGCTGTCCTGCCCCATCTTTACCATCCCAAAAAATAGTATTGGTACCGATAGTAGTACTACCTGTAAGTATACGTGTTGTAAAACCCGTAATAGAGATATCTATTCTGTAACTTCCCGCAAGGTTAGAATCAAATCCTATATTAGCCCCCTTGTTACCAGAAAGGTTTGGTGTTCCTTCAATACCTGTATAAGTGACGTTACTCGCTGTTGGATATACAATAGTGTTTTTAAGCCAAGTAGTAACCTGAGATGTTGTAGTCAATGCCTGAGTAGCGCTTACAGGTAAGTCATCTGCCGGAGCATCATAAAATATTTTTTGTGTAACATTTGAACCAATGTCAGGAGTTCTTGGATCATGAACCCTGAAATTAGCATTTGTTGGATCAGAAATGTCAAGACTTTTATATAGTGAATTTCCTGAAGCATCAAGGAACCCTTTATTGTTTACAAAAAATGTAAACCCTACTCCATTATTTCCATTATTTGTAACTTTATAAGCAACACCATCACTGGTTAAAACAAATAATTTACCGTAAAATGCATTTGCGGCTAAAAACTGGGATCCGTTTATATGCATGTTAAATACATTAGTATAAACCCTTCCGGCAAGCCATGCATTATTAGCAGCATTTCTCACAGATACATCCCAAGCAGAAATAAGTTCAGTATTAGTAGCCTGTGTCCAGTTAGCATCAGCCAGATCATTAAGAACCGATGGCGTGCTAGTACTCTGTTCATTTCCACTAGGGATAAATTCTATTTTCCATACACCCTCTTGTGCCGCAGACACTGTTTGTGTATAAGGAATATATCGATTACCTCCACCTGCCTGCCCTGGATATAGTGGACCAGCAAGCTCTTCAGCACGACTGGCAATTTTACCAATATTATCTGTTGTCGTAATAAACTGATCGCCATTAGGTGCTGTTAAGCGTATGCGTCCGTTACCCATATTCTGGGCACTCGATGCAACAGCTATTACTTCATTAGCCTTTGCATATACATAATGCGTACCCAATGTTTTAAAAGGCCATGATGTATTTGTACTTCCTGAGGAACCTGTATAATTATTACTGTACAAATAGGCACGGTTTCCGGTTGCGCCTGCCGGATACAGGTTTTTACTTCCTTCGGCACTGGCTTGTGTCCAGAATCCAGAAGCAAATAAAAGAACGAATAAAAACAAGTGTATAACCCTTTGATGGTATAGGCTAATGATATTGCCCGGATTATACCTTGGCGGATTGGACAAATGAATGTCCTGCCAACTGTAATGTTTGCTCATTGTTTAACTATTTTAAGATGTGATTGAATTGGTTGATCATACGTTTGGTGTGACAGCCCCAAAAGACATTAAAGAAGTAATGGAAACCCTTTTACAGTTTAATTGAAATTACATAATTGATTAGTAAATCAATAAACTGTATTAAAAAAGGCAACAATCAATTATTTAGGGGGCTTAATAATTACGGACAAATGTACCAGCTGATTGCATACCTTAATAGATGACTAGTATCCTTATTCACGAATACAGACAGTATAAAAAAAAACATAAAATACTAAAAACAAACAACTTACACCTAAATAAAAAGCCGTTTTCTCTTAAGAGAAAACGGCCTTAAAAAAACTATCTAAAGGGATATTAAGCAGTAAGTTTCTTTTGATTTTTAGCTAGAAATTGCATGAAAGATGAGGGAGACATTCCTGTAACGGTTTTAAAAACGGCGGTAAATTTACTGTGTGATGAAAAGCCGCACTCTTCTGCTAAATAACTAATCTTATAGTTTAAGTAGGTTGGCGATGATTCTAATTTTTTAATAATATAAAAAATCCTGAGTTCATTTATATAACTGTTAAAGTCTTTCTTTTTGTGTTTATTAATAACATGAGACAAGTATTTACTATTTGTATCGAGCAGTACCGAAAGCGCCGAAAGAGTTATATTTCTACCTGTGAATTTATCTCCTTGTTCAAAACGAGCTAACTTTTTCAATATTTGCTGTTCTACTTCCGATGACATAAGTTCCTTCCCTGCAATTTCTATAACAGGTTTCAATTCCTCTTTAGTAAATACTTCTTCCTCTTTTACGATTTCAAAAATTTTAGACTGCTCACTTACATTCTTTAGTATTGCCTGAAACTTTTTATATTGTTTCTTTCTTTTAGACCTGCTACGAATTATCAATACAATTAAGATTACCAATAAAAAACCAGAAACGGCGAGTAGTAAATTTTGTCGTTGTGCCAACTCTTTTTCTCTTTCCTGTAACCTATTTACAAGAACTTCAGAACTATTTTTATTGGTTTTAATTGAATTTTCCATCGTTTCCTGGTAAAGTTTATGATAATGCTTATAGTTAACCTTATCCCCTGTTTCCATGTAGTAAACAGCCATATCATAATAAACTTCCTCCTTCAAATTTAAATTATCAGAATGCTCGGCTATTTTAAGTGCATCTTTTAAATACACCAAAGCATTCTTTAACTCATTATCTTCAAAAAAAGCTCTACCCATCCCTTCATATATAAATCCCTTTAAAACACTGGCTTCATTTTTTAATTGTGATAAAAAGTTTAGTGCGTTTTTAAAATGTATTAACGCATATTTTCTCTCTTTTAAATACATGTAAGCTCTTCCTAATTGCATATGATTTAAAGCAAGTTGGTAGTTTCTTACACCCTCATTCCTCACCTTCTTAAAATATGGTTCCGCTTTTTTAAAATACTCTAAAGATTTTTTATATTCCTTATTTTCAATTTCATATAGTCCCTGTTCCTGAAAGGCAACTCCTTTGTATTGATTAATAATACCTGCATCTTCTACTTTATTAATAACAGTTAAGCCTTTATCAAGATAAATTTTACTTTGTTCTTTTAATCCTAATGAACGATAATGCGACGACAAAAAACCATATATTCTTGCTTGCCATTCATAAAGACCATTATCAGAAGTTATCTGTTCCGCCATAAAGGCATAATTCACCGCTTCATTTTTTTTACCAATAGTCAGGTTTAAATCTGCCAGCAGCATTAATGATTTTACTTTATGAATAGGTTCAGTTGAAGCTTTATAGAGTGAATCAGCAATGTGAATTGCTTTATTTACATCTTTACCCGCAACATTGACCATAGTTTCATAAATAACCGTGTCAAAAGAATTATTTGCATAAAGAACTGTTTGGCAACTAGTCAATAATAAAATCAGAATAAATTTTTTGGACATATAGAATACATCTTTAAATTTCGAACTCCTACATTTGACACTAAGAATTGTAGATAACATTAGTTGAGATATTTTGGGTTTTGGCACCTACAAAAGTAGTGACAGATAATTAATTCCAAGCAATTTTAAAGATTTGTTGATGTAGAATTATTACTACAAAAAAAACTTGTTTAAAAGTTATTTAAAACATGTATTATCGATTTAAAGAGAAATGTGCTTTAAATTCTTTGTTTATAACTGTTCTCCCCACAGTTTCAGGGTAGATAACAGTGAACCAGTAAATAGAATTTTGACATAGTATTAGAAAAATTAAATAATTATAAAACTTAGTTTTCTCTAATCCCAAAATCTATAATTTTCCCATTCTGCAGCATTTCTAATTTCATCCTGCCATCATCTGTTTTGGTGAATTTTAATACTGCATCCGCACCACCCTGCCTAATTCCTTTAAATTCATTTTTTGTATAAGGGAAAAAACGCACATCCCACACATCTTTTGGTGTATTATAAATTAAATGCTGCTCTTTATAAGTTAACACATGTTCACCATTTTCACTTTTATACGTACCTGTATATTGTGTAATATCGCTTTCCGGTAAGACAATTTTTTTAGGGTATTCAATTGTTAATGGCTGGCCTTCTAATATTTGGAACATATTGTTAAATGGATTAGCACCATAATTGAAATTTTCGAGTACAACTATAGTTCTGTCTCTAATCATATCATGATAAACAAAGGTGGTATATCCATCCCAGCTGCCTGTATGCCCAAAAGTAAAACTATTTACCCCTTTCCTTACATCCAGTCCGAATCCATATCGAATATCTTTTCCTTCTGATGTTTTAGTGATCTCAGTCATTTCATCAAATTCTTTTTGGGTAAATAGAGTATTGTTTTTTAAAGCCTGGATCCATTTGTAAACGTCATCAACATTTGAGTGTACTTTGGATGTTCCTATTATTCCATCCAAATAATAAACCATGTCTTTTTCAGCCTCACTCTCCACAATGGTAGTCTTTTTAAATGTATTCGTTTCCCAAATATATCCAATGGCAAGGTTATCAACCTTCTTTGGCTTTTTCCAGCGGCAATACACAAAAGTGCGATCCATTTTTAATGGCTTGAAAATCTTTTCAGAAAGAAAATCTGCATATTTTTTTCCAGAAATTTTTTCTATTATGCTTGCCAGTAATACATAGTTGGTATTGCTATACCTGTGCCTGCTTTTAGGCGTAAATTGCAGAGTATCTTTATTTACTGCAAATATTTTAATGACGTCATCATTGGTCGCTATTTTATTATGATCCCATTTATCAGGCATATATCCAAGAAAATCGGGGATGCCGCTGGTATGTCTTAATAAATCATAAATTGTAACATCGTTCCAAAAATTTAGCTCAGGTATGTATTTCGATAGCTTATCATTATAGTTTAGCTTTCCATCTCTTTTCAACAATACAATTGCAGCAGCAGTAAATTGTTTGGAACATGAGGCAAGTTCAAATAACGTCTTTTCATTAATAGATTTTTTAGTATTTTCATTACTTATACCATAACCCTTTTTTAAAATGATATTTCCTTTTTCTGCAATAAGTACTTGCCCATTAAACTGGTTTTGCTGATACAATACCGTAAAAAGGCTGTCAAGTTGATAAGACTCTCTTTTCTGTCCTAAACAAAAATTGGTGATAAAAATTAAGGTAATAAATAATTTCAGTTTCTTCATAATTGTGTGTGGTTTTACTGTTATAATTTAAGTTGGCTAAATTCAGATCTGTATAATTTCAAACATATAACTATTTTTTTAGTTCAAAAACTGACATTATAGTTTGAATGACTTAATATCGTTATTATGAACATTAAAAAAGCCATGGATTTATACCATGGCTTCAGTTCTTTTAAAACACGATGAGTTTATTATGTAATATTCTTAACTCTGTAGTTGGTTGTATTTAATTATTCTGATATAATATTATATTCTGTCGTTTTCATCGCTTAACGAACTTGACTTCACTCTTTTTGTTTTACCTCCGCCAAAATAATATGTAACCTGGAGATAAAAACGTCTCGTTTCCCATTTATTTACCCATTCCGTTTTTACATTATCCACCACAGTCACCTCATTATATAAATTCTTCTTTAAGATATTAGAACATCCTATCGATAATAATAACTTTTTGTCCAGCATGTATTTTTTAACCGACAAACTAAAGTCATAAGTTGCACGCGAATAACCGTTTGGAGTATTAGAATACCCTGAATAATAGCCATTCCATATAACGCTCCAATCCTGCTTTAACTTGAAGCTTTCATATAAAGAAATATCATATCCAAAGCCACTTCCATTATAACTAAAACCCGGGATATTTGATTTTTCATAGTTGTAGGCACCGTCAAGGCTTAATTGCATTGTCCACCAATCGAAAGGTTCATAGGGAAGCATTGCAGAAACACCAAAACGATTTCCTTTAGAAGCATTTGCCTGATATGTAACATTATAGTTTTTAGCTTCATTATAATCAATTACAGTAGTAAAACCTTTATTATAAATATAACCATACAAACTCACGTTAAAAGAACTTTTATAAATATAGTTCAATTGAAAACTATGAAATAGTTGTGGTTTTAAATCAGGATTTCCGCGATCTAGCGTATAAGCATCTATATAATTATAATAAGGATTAAGTGCAAGGTAGGTTGGTCTGCCTATACGCCTGCTATAACTCAATTGATACTGATTATCATTCTTTTTATAATTTATTGATAACGAAGGAAACCAATTAGTATAGCTGTCTTTATTGGTTTGATTACTGGTACGTGATGTAGCATCATAGTCATAATATTCAGCCCTAAGCCCAGCCAGTACACTCCATTTATCAAGGTTAACAGAGAGTTGTGTATAAGCCGAAGCAAGGTTTTCTCTATACACAAAATCATTATTTAATAAACTTTCGGGAATGCTTAACAAAGAAGGATTGTTAGTGTTATATTTATTTAAGTAATTCATCACTACATTAGAATATTTTATTCCCCCTTCAAAATCAATCTTTTTTGAAATACGCTGATTAAGGTCTATCTGCATATTTATAATATTGTAAATAGTTTCATTTGTACCATTAAGCTGCATAAATAAAGTATTGTTATAATCATTACGTTGAAACCCATTGTGATTACTTTTATAATGTGCATAATTAATCTGGGCATCTAGTTTGGTGGCAGTACTATCTGCTGTAAAATTATAAAATACATTACCCGTCAATCTTTCTGTAGGGTTATCTAAAAACTGTGTTAGCTGAACAATATTTACTGGTATGCCATTCAAATATTCGTTAGTGGTTCCATAAGTATCAGCCCATTCATTAGACTTATGATACTGCCATCCAGTACTAATAATTTGCTTATTCGTTAATTTACGCTCAATACCTATATTAAGGTTTTTAGAAATCGTACTGGGAAGCCATTCGTTATATTGCTCTAGTTTTCTTACTCCCTCGGCAAGTTGTATGGTTTGTTTTACCTGCCTATGATTTACAGATTTTCCATCGTAATACGATCCATTAGCATTTATACTCCATAGCGAGTCATTGTAATAAAGCTGTCCTCCATTATCCCCTTTAAAATATTCTCCATAACCAACGGACGAATATACATTTCCACTAAAACCACCTCCCCTGTTTTTCTTTAAAATAATATTTATTATTCCGGTAGTACCTGCAGCATCATAACGGGCAGACGGTTGTGCAATAATTTCTACCGACTTTATATCACTCCCTTTTAGCGAACGTATAAACTCCCGTAAAGCATCACCCTGCAAAAGGCTTTTCTTACCGTTAATCATTATCTGTACATCTGTACTTCCACGAAACTGGATATTATCATCTTTATCAAGACGTATACCCGCAATCTGACGCATAGTTTCAAGTCCATTATTAGCTTCACCTATACCTAATTTATCAATACTAAAAATAATCTTATCCCCGCTAACCGTAACAGCATGTTTTTTTGAATCAACCACAACGTTATCAAGTTGATTATTGATTGGTTTTAATGCAATTGTAAGACGTGTATTTAATTTATCTATGGTGATTTTTTGAACGAAAGCAGCATATCCTAAATAACGTACAGTCAATACTATAAGACTGGGGGTTTCAGAAAATTTCAAATTGAAATTACCATTATCATCAGCTTCAGCGATTGCAATTACTTTGTGAGATATACTGTCTGTAACAGAAACAGATGCCAAAGGCAAAGCCTCATGTGTTACAGCATCAATTACTGTCCCCTGTATTTTGGTTTGGGCATTTCCTGTTATAAATAATAAGGTGGTAATGAGTGTAAATAAAAGTATCTTCATAACGTTGAATTGTATAGTGCAAGGATACTGGACTAAAAACAATCTAGATACAAAATAAAGCCAATAGGGAGTTTCATAAAATAAACACCTAAAAAATTAGATTTATAATTTTAGTTGTATGAAATAAGAGTTTGGTATAAAATTTTGTACTGTTGGAGCGATTATCATTGCTACTTCCTATTTAAATAATAATTTAGTAGCATGACTACAAAAAAAGAAATACTATACCATATTACTTTCTGGATACTGTTCGTTGCTTTGGATCAGTTGCTTGAAATAATAACACGTAAAGATGAAAATACTTTTTTATGGTCCTCTTTACAATCATTAGTTTTTACACTATTGCATATTGCAATTTTCTATCTCAATTATTTATTGATATGTCCTAAAACTGTTCCTTATAAAAAATGGATGCTCTTTACTGCAGGACAATTTTCAATTATTTTTCTTTTCCCGGGGTTTCGGTATATTTTAGAAGAAATCATTTTATACAAGATCACAGGATTTCATAATTACAGTGAAAATAGCAGAAATATTATTTACTATGTTTACGATAACTCTTACTATTCATTTCGCATCATCCTTCTAAGTGTAGTATTCTATTTAATTAAGTATTCCTGGAATACCAACAGGCAGGTTACACAATTGCAATTGGAAAAAAAACAGGCTGAATTACAAGTTTTAAAAAACCAATTGAGTCCACATTTTTTATTCAATACACTTAACAGCTTTTATGCAGATTTATATGATTCTCAACCAAAAGTGGCAAACGATATACTTAAGCTTTCTGAAATGCTTCGGTACATTACGTATGATAATGAAGAAGATATGGTATCGCTAAAAGATGAGATAGAATTTTTACAAAACTATATTGATCTTTTAAAAAGACGGTTTGACGATACTCTTTTTATATCCTTTATATATTCAGAAAACTACGTAACTTTTAAAATTCCATCACTATTGCTTATACATTTCGTAGAAAATGCATTTAAACATGGCATTCTACATGATAAAAACAGGCCTGTATCCATTAAACTGTCAATAGAAAATAACAGACTTGCTTTTATAGTTACAAATAGTTTTGAGTTCAATGAGCATTATGACGAACCCGGAATAGGGCTTAAAAATATACGACAGCGTCTCACCCTGCTTTTCCCAAACGATCATGAACTTAAAATTCATGATAAAGAGAATATTTACACAATAATCTTAAACATACCCATGTCGCAATGACTAAACCAATAACCTGTATAATCGTTGACGATGAACCGCCTGCTATAAGAATTTTACAAAAATATGCAGAACAGCTTCCGGGACTTGAATGCGTTGCAACTACCACAAGTGCTTTAGAGGCTTTACGGCTAATAGAAGTACATCAGCCTGATATTTTATTCCTGGACATACAAATGCGTGATCTCACAGGCATACAATTATCTGCACTTATTAAAGATAAGGTTGGGATAATTTTCACTACAGCTTATCCTCAGTTTGCAGTAGAAGGCTTTGAACTTAATGCAATAGATTATCTGCTTAAACCAATTGCTTTTAGCCGATTTATAACTGCGGTAGAAAAAGCCAGAGCGACAATTCCACTAACTGGTAGTAAACATAATATTCCCAGTACTGAAGAAGAGTTTTTCTTTATAAAAACTGATGGGAAAAATAAATTTAAACGCGTAGAAATTGCTGATATATTTTATATCGAAAGTATAAAGAACTATATCGTGATCCATACGATGAATGAGCAAATTGTAACTTACAATACTCTTAAATATTTTGAGGAAAAACTACCCGAAAACTTATTCATAAAGATTCATAAATCTTTTATTATAGCCTTTAATAAAATAGAAAAAACAGATAATAATGAAGTATGGCTGCTACAAAAAAGCCTGCCTTTGGGAGATACTTATAAAATTGATTTCTTTACAAGAATAAATGAACGCAAATTATAAGAAAAATTAATTGTTCACAAAAAGCCTCATATATAAACATATATGAGGCTTTTTTATTTAAACCAGCAATTAAATTTAGACTGTTATTTACAATTAAGTTCTATTTGCTGTTGAGCTTCAGGAAAGTTTTTAGTTTTAGATAAATTAAAATACTTGCAGGCATTTTCTAAATCATTATTTTTTAAATAACTAATACCAGTATAATATTCTGTTTTTCCATCATTTAACCCTGGATATTTCAAGGCATTTAAAAAATAAGGAATAGCCTCTTTGTGTTTGTTCAAATTATAATAATAGAAACCTAGATTCTGCATGATGTAAATATTTTCAGGTTCCAATTCTAATGCTTTTAGATAAGAATTCAATGCCTTATCCATTTGAAATTTTGCACTATAATTTTGCCCGTCAATGATATAATCAGTAATTAAAAAATCATTTTTCTGCTTAATTAATAGACTATCATTAGGCAATACTTTTAATCCTTCATCTATAAATTCAAGTAGTTTTGGCCTTGGATAGCCAGCTCTTTGTAACTCTAAAGCAGTACTCTGCCACTCTTCCGGTTTTTTAATATATTTCGAAAATAAATTATGTGCTTTAATAATTTCAGTAGTATCCTGTTTGTTAGCAGCTAAATTTATTAAATTCTGATAAAAGAAGTAATTCCTTGGACGCAGGTAAAAAGATTCTTTAGAATAAGTATATGAACTATCAATATCACCTTTATTCCGTGCCATAATGTGCTTATAAAAGTTTATCCTGCCTGAATATGGGTTTATTTTAGAAGCTTCAGAAAAGTACTTCATAGCTTTCTCATACTTATTTTCCCGTAAATAATAAATAGCAGCATATTCATAAAATGATTCGGAAGTACCAAAGATGTTTTTATATTTTGGCATACGTTTAATAACCTCATCACCGGTTAAAACACCTTTTGCATTAGCATCTATATTATCTGTTTTTATTAAATATTCAAGAGTAGAAGCTTTATAATTTTCATAAGCAAAATAACTTGTTACTAATGAGATAGCTATTAAAACCAATACAATTTTTTTTCTGGTATTTACTTTAACATCCTGCTCAACAATAAAAGAACTGTTCATTATTGTTAATGCAAGGCATAATCCAAAAAATATCTGCATCGTAGGCCTGTACATGGGGAAATTAAATAGAGCGTCTATACCATAAACAATTACAAGCATAAGAGCACCAACAGCAATTGTTCTTGTAGTACCATCTTTATATTTTATTATTCTTTTCAGGTTGATAAAGAAAATATATACAAAGATTGAAAGATAGATCAGGAAATTTAACAAACCTGTTTCTGCTAAAATTTCTAAAAAATCGTTGTGAGACTTTAATGATACAACATTATCATTTGAAAATTCTTTTTCGTACGGAATCGATTCTATAGCATAATTACCCAGACCAATACCAATAATTGGACTCGTTTTAGCCAATTTAATAGAGTTACTCCAATAAGCAAGCCGCGCATTTGCTGAACCTTCAGTACTGCTAATTTGCTTGATTCTATCTTCAACTGAATTAAAACGACTGGTATCTTTAGTCTTTTCAAAAATGAGATTCGTTGTTACGGTAGATAATACTACCACCAATAATAATGCTCCACTAGATAGAATGCTGGACTTTTTAAAAGAATTTATTTTTAAAGAGTAAAAAATATAGATACAAAAAATTAAAGACAAACTAATTAGCGGGGTTCTTGCTGCTGTTAAAAAAACAGTAGTAAGCGCGAGAAAAAGAGTTGTATATAAAAACCATTTCTTTTTACTCTTAAAATAAGTAATTCCAATTAGCACAAAAGGAATTTTAATGGTTAAGCTAGCTGCTAAAATATTGATATTACCTGTATTACCCTTCAAATTATTTAATGCACTTACTACAGAACTGAGATTTGAAGTTTTTATTAAATTATATAATTCCTGTGAAGCCTGAAGAAAAGCACTGATTCCAACAAAAAAAATAATTTTATAAAATAAATGAAGCCTGTTTTGTAATAAAATGACAAGATTTATAAGCAAACAAAAAACTATAATTAATTGTATAAGATCTACAATACCCACACCTATGTTTTTTGCATTAAAAATAGATACTGTACAAAATAGCAAAAAGACGAAATAAGCTATAGGAATATAATTTTTCTTTAAAATTGGTAAGATATTGATAAAACTAATATTGCCATTTAAATACAAAAATCCTCCAACTGCAACATTTAAAAGTGATAAATATAAAAATTGAGGGTGAATAATTTCCATCGCATTGAAGTATGGAAAAAAATCAATTATAAGAAGAGCAACTATATAAAAGAGAAGTACAAAATCAGAATTTGAAATTCTTTCTTTATCCTGCGGTTTAATACTATTTTTATTATTTTTCACTACTGCTTTTACACTCATTTTTATAGTTTAAGTTTGGATCTTTTCTGAAATTCCTATATCTCTATGGTAATCAGTTTAAATCACAAAATAAAACAATTTTAATTAGAATACAAATGATATTCAATTATGAATAAGTAGTCTTATGCTCTCAACTGTAAAAGTACTTAAACATCACATAGGGGATGATTTAATCTGTCACTCTTTGATCCCGTTTTCAGCATCGCAGGTATATAAATGCATTATTGTTTTTATATCTGCCAGGATATGGGGAGGTATTCTGAAAATATAAAAACAGAAGACAATACATAATATAATCTGCTAAAGAGATTTTGATTATTATCCTGAACTAAAGATAAACACATGACCCACATGTAATTATAATCGCCTGTTTTACAATTAGATACATCATGGAAATATACGTATCTGGAATTAAAATAATACTAAAAAAAACTCCTGATTACTTTATCAGGAGTTTTTTAGCTTTATAGTTTTAATACATTAACGGGTTAGCCATCCTCTTTTGTTTGCAGTAAGAATTACATAAGGAGTAATCCAAAATAAACCGAAAGTATATAAAATACTATAAGAATAGGCCCAAAACGACTCTGATATATTATATCTCTTAGCATAAAATATAACCGAAAAACTTGATAGGATCAATATGCCTAAAAGCGTGGAACTAATAAATAATACCGGATGTGTAAGTATAAAAAACAACATAAATAGTATTAACGGATAAGCCATGACAATCTTTAACGACTGATTCAAAAACAAAAGTCTGGCCCCGAATTTAGATTCACGTCTAAAATCCTTAAAAACAAATTGGGACATCATTATATTTTCACGCACATTACTCCTTCCCCATCTAATAAACATTTTATACAAACCACTATATTTTTCAGGTACATTAGTGAGCACATATGCATTTCTTTGAAACAAAACATGATGCCCCTGTTTCAATATCATATTAGTCATAGCACGGTCTTCACCAATATCTGAGGCCTCTCCCATAAATGTTTGGTTTATCCATTCCGGAAGGCAGGCAAATACAGAAGTACTACGATAAGCTGCTAAAGCCCCCGGAGTACAAAGCACTGAACCTAACATACTTTCTGCAGAACGCATAAATTCAAAACTTAATACAAAACTCACATTAAGCATTTTAGGAAGTATTGCTTTATTAT
Organism: Flavobacterium cerinum; assembly: GCF_004028155.1. Classification (GTDB taxonomy): domain Bacteria; phylum Bacteroidota; class Bacteroidia; order Flavobacteriales; family Flavobacteriaceae; genus Flavobacterium; species Flavobacterium cerinum. The sequence goes on from NZ_SBII01000019.1 coordinate 15,010, forward strand.
TATTTAAAACATGTACATTCCCTGCAACTGCACCACAGTTTTCATTTGTAACAAAAGGACTCACTAAATTTCTCAGTGTGTCACTTTTTACAATTGAATCACTATCTACTGTTACAAATATCTCGCCATTGCCAAGATTAAAACCACGATAGAGCGCATGACGCTTTCCTTTATTTTCAGGCTGTTGATAAATTGATAACCTATCTCCCATTTTTATTTTAGCCTCCTGCATCCAGTACCATGTATCATCCTGGCTTCCATCATCAATAGCAAGTATCTGCAGCTTTTCTTCAGGATAATCACTATCTGCCAAACTCAATAATGTATCCCAAACCAGTTTACCTTCATTATAAGCAGGAACAATTACAGTACATGTAGGCAATAGATCATCTGAAACTGAAGGGATCGGTTTGTATTTAAAATACAGATATAAATTATATAAAAAGAAACCGGCGTTAAATACAAATAGAACAGTTGCTATAATAAGAAAGATAAAGCCCCATGTAGAATTTATCCTATCAACACTAAACTGATGAAAGTCAGGCTGTAACTCATAAACCAAAAAAGCAGCTCCAATCATTACTACAAAAGAGCTTACCAACACAATAAGTCCAAATGGACTTGCGTTACTTTTTACAGTTTTTTTTGATGATTTGCTTTTCACATGAAAAACAGAACTATTTAATTGATTTTCATTTGGAGTATATAATAATTGTTTTGGAGTAATTGTTTCGCTTTTCATATCGTATATTTTTTGTTTCTATTAAAATTCCTTTTCTGTCCATTTTTATACTTAGCGGAATTCAATAAAATTAAAAGCGTCTGAAGGATAGACATGATCACAACAAGCAAGCTCTATGCCATCGCCTTCAGAAGCGAATTGAGTGGGATGACGACAGCTTTTTGGGGAATTATGGTGTGTAATTTTTCTACAATTGCAGAAAAATTACACACTTTTTTATACATTCTAACAGCATATAGAGAGTACTACATCCAAAGGAGAATAATCTATTACAGACTATATATATCTTTCATTTTTTAATCCGGAAACATCATTTTCGTGATTTTATTAGTTATCAAATATTTTTTGACAATTAAGTACCTGAACTGACATCTTACATAACTGGGCATTACTTATTTTTGTGTCGGATTAACTAATTACCATGACTATGACTTTTTCAATACAACCCGTCCTTGAGAATGAAAATGTTCTTTTACTACCTCTTAAAGAAAACGATTTTGAAACTTTATATGAAGCCGCTTCAGATGAAAACATTTGGATTCAGCACCCAAACAAGGATCGATGGAAAAAAGAAGTATTCCTTTCTTTTTTTGAAGGCGCTATAAAAAGTAAAGGCGCATTTAAGATCATAGATAAAGTAACCAATATTCTAGCCGGAAGTTCCCGTTTCTATAACTACAATGAAGAAGACAATAGTATTTTTATAGGTTATACCTTTTATGCTGTTTCTTTTTGGGGAACAGGACTTAATCCTGTTGTGAAAAAATTGATGATGGATTATATATTCCAATATGTAGATAGAATACGATTCCATATTGGTGCAGCCAATTTCCGCTCGCAAATAGCTATTACACGCATAGGGGCTACTAAAATAGCAGAGGAAGAAGTTGCTTATTACAACGAACCATCCCGATTAAATTTTGTTTATGAGATCTCCAAAACCGATTGGCTTTCTTCTCAAAATCAGTAGATATATTTATATAAAAAATATCTTGCAAATAACTTTATTAAAACTCTAACAACCTTTTGCATTTGTAGTGTTACTTTAGCATACAATAAGATTGCTAACTAACCAATTACATTATTTTAATTGTAAATGAACAAGACACTAAAAACCTTCCTGATACTTGCAGCACTAAATATACTATTAGCAATTATTGGAGTAGTAACCGGTGCAGATGGATTTGCGCTTCTGATTCTTCTGACACTTAGTATTATAATTTCTGTATTGATCATTGTTGGTGTATTTATTACTCAAACCAGAAAGAAATATTTAGAGAAAGATCACGCAGGAAGAAAAAAAGCAAGAAAAATGGGAATTATAATTGTTATCAGTACCTTAATAGTATTGGCTATAGGCTGGACGATGCTTTCATTTAAATCCGGTTATAAGATTCCTGAATCTGATAAGCACAAAGATTGGAGCTATTTTCCTGAAGGCAGTAATCCTAATGTTAGTATACAACCTTTAGACAGCATGTATATCTATAATTTAGCAGGAATTGAAGGAACAGAGTATTATCCAGTGCAGTTTACCAAAGACAGTATTGAATTTTATGATAGTAATATTGGTGGACAAGTACTTTTTGGAATTATGGATAGAGAAGGAAACTTGAAAGCATCCTATGATAAAACAGTATCAGCTTATATTGATGGTGATCTAATAATTGTTATCCCTGCCACTTATGGCGATGAAGCACCTCCTACAGTTTGCGACGTTTACAATATCAAAACCTTAGAATTAAGAAAAGAGCCAATAAACCTAATTACATTACCTGAAAATTATGATTCCTATTCGGGTCCATATTCTTCTGAAGGGGGTAAAGAAAGATATATTGAAAAATACCGTACGCCATTTTTTGAAAATCTGGAAGGGGTTAAATCTTTTGAAGAAAAACCTATTTACCCGGCAAGTGATAAAAACAGAGGCTACGGACTTTATAAAGACAAACAAGGCAAATTATACCAAACTCATGGTTATAACGATAGCTACTCATTAGATATACTAAGTCCGCAATGTAACAGCTACACACTGCCAGTTTCTGATTTTGCGGTTAAAACAAAGACTAGAAATATTAAAGAAGCAGAAACCCCTATAATTTATAAGAACAATCTAAATAGTGGTGTTTCTATAGCTTATGGAAGTCCAAACGGTGGTCATGATGGAATTTACTTCAATTACTATCAAACATGGTTAATGTATTATACCATTATTATAGGCAATACAACAACTTCTTTTAAAGTTGAGGGTGGAGAAAAAGACTGGCCTTATATCCGCTTTTACCAATTAAATGATGTGAAAAATGATAAAGACACGTTGTACTTTATTGCCGAATCCAAGATTTGGAAAGTTCATAAAAAATAATCTCTACCTTCTTGACCTGCTTCTAAATTCTTTCTTTTGAGAATTTTTGGCAATGTCATGACCAAATTTCTTTATTGTTGTATAATTTACAAAAGAGAAAATAGTGATTCCTGAGAAAATAGTGATCCAGATATAAGCTAATTTAACTCCTCTTAAATCAGGAATAATAAAGTAAAGTGCCATAGTAGGGAATAATGTAATAAAAAGGCATAATCCAAAAGCCAGTAGTAGAGGCTTAAAGAAATAATTTACAACAATCTCAAATCCTATTTTCCTGAAAATATAACTTAACAGCGTTATTACTGTCATAGCAGCTAACAACCCTGCAAATCCATAAATAAGGACTAATTCAGGTTCATTGTTAATATGAGATTCGTATCCGAAAAGATTATAGTTGAATTCCATTGTATTCTTTTTCTTCTGGTTTTACCTCAAATAAGTTTCGGGCTTTGTATCCTAATAAGCCTGCCAGTATAAGATTAGGAAATTCCTGTATACCTGTATTATAAAGCATTACACTATCATTAAAGTATTCTCTACGATCTGCAATTTTATCTTCCAGCTGCGATACCCTTTTTTGCAGTTCAACAAAATTAGTATTTGAACTCAATGCAGGATAACTTTCAGAAACAGCAAATAACGTTTTCATAGCATCTGAGAACTGTGAAGCATTCTCTATTTTCTGATCGATAGTTTTTGCATTTAAAAAATCGGTACGAAGCTTTGTCAAATTGGTTAAAATAGACGTTTCATGCTCCATAAATTTAGAGGCTACTTTTACAAGATCCGGAACTTCATTTGCTCTTTGCATCAATATTACATCTATATTCATAAATGCTTTTTCAACATTGTTCTTAAGCATAACAAGCTTATTGAATATGCCAATAAAATAACTCAAAAAAACTACAATAAGGATTCCCCCTATAATTAAACCAATGATTTGTGCTGACATATTATTTTAGTTTAAAATGATAAATACAATTATTAATGCTAAAAAAAACAAAGTAACTAAAAACGATTTGAGTAGTGGCTGGTATTTATTCCTAATGGATATTTCTCCTGGCGCCGCTATACCGAAGACCTTATAATGATCATCTTTTTTTATCAGGGTAGCTCCGTTATCCGAACTGGCATAACCTATTAAAAGCATATAGTCCCTACTTTTCAAATAGGATTCTGTATGACGCTTGCTCCCGCTTTCCACCTGCTGATCCTCATTCAAAGTATAATATTCGAGTCCTTCACCATCTATCGTTACACTTCCGGTTTCATCATTCATCTTAAAAGTGCCGGTTTTACTTTCAGAATGTATTGTATGCCAGGTTCTTTTGCCTTCATCATCTTTTCTCTCTTCCTCAATAGTATATAAATAACCCACACAGGAATTCGAAAAATAAGGTGATATTAAAGGTTCTATTTCTTCAACCTCGCCTTCAACTTCAACTATTCCCATTGCAATGGCATTCATCTTTGATGTAGGCAGCAATGCCTGCATCTTATAAAAAGCCTTACGCCTGCTTGGAAGCAGGGCAGCAATAAAAATTACTGCAGGAATAATGTATAATAATCTAAAATTAAGCACGAAAAATAATATCATGAAAACGAATGAGACTATCCATCCAATAAACTTTTTGAGCTTCGGTTTGCTTTCTAAATAGACTGTAGTCTTTTCTTTAATACTCATCTTTAAAATATAACTTCAATATCTACAAACAGTTTCCTTATCCTTAATCTTTCTTTATCCGCTATCGGATTCCCCGACATATTAAGTCCAACTAGGTTTTTCATCCTGCGAAGTTCATCAGGTATCTCAGAGATCTGATTACCGCTAAGATCCAGTACTTCAAGATTTTTAAATGTAAGAATTTCACGAGGGAAGGTAACTAAATTTTTACCTTTTAAATTTAAATCTTTCACAAGATCAGGATTTAATTTTGCACTTTCCAAATCAAAAAAAGTCGTTTTTAGAGTATTCTTGTTTTGCCTGCTTTGGCTGTATAATCCAAAAGGTACCAATAAGAGAACGATAAAGAAAAAAATAGTTATTAAGGTTGCCCAAAGCGGGGCATCGTCTTTTTCGTGGGTGAAAAATCTTAAATATAAAAAATAGCCCAAGCCTGATGCAAACCCAATAAAAAGTAAAGGAAGAACAACATAAAGGCAGCCTTTAATTAAGAAACTACCTATTTTTTTATAGTTACCACTTGTAATAAGATAGGTCACCAAAGCTATAACTATTACCCAAAAGGCAATTATAATAATCCTTACTTCCTTCGTTCCTTCTTCATAAAGACTAAACGTAATGCCCGCAGGAAAACAAATGATCATAAAAATTACAAGACCTGCTATCCCTACGGAAAAACAGCCTGCATTTTGATTGTTATTCCCGGATTTAAGCCATCTATAACCTAAAAAAAGGGATAATAGAAATATTGGAATAATAGCAAATCCAAAAGGTGTAATCGTTGTTAATCCTATCATACGGCAAATTAAAAGCAATATTTAAAAATATTGAGGTCATCACAAAAAAATTTATTAAAACTTTATAAATTAACTAAAAACAGTTAACCTGAATCTATTATTATAAAAAATAACTTATCCAATCAAACTACACTTCAGTATGTTATCAAATCATAAATAAACACCAATATATCAATAACATAAATAGTTTATTTTGTAAATTAGATACAATCTAATAAAGTAAATTATGAAAAATATTGTACTTGTTCACGGAGCATGGGGAGATGGATCACATTGGAGAAAAGTCATTCCACTATTAGCAAAAGCCGGTTACAATGTAGTAGCTACACAAAATCCATTAACATCATTAGCTGATGATGCCGAAACTGTAAAAAGATTAGCCGAAACATTAGAAGGCAAAACACTCTTGGTAGGTCATTCTTATGGAGGAGCCATAATTACCGAAGCTGCTGCAAACTGTCCTAATGTTGCCGGTCTTGTTTACATTGCTGCTTTTGCTCCTGATACTACCGAAAATCTTGGAATGTTGCTGGAAAGAACAGCTCCTCCTGCCGGAGCAGCAAGTCTTTACCCCGATAAATATGGATTTCTATGGATTAAAAGAGATAAATTCCATGAAAGCTTTTCACAGGATTGCGAAGAACAGGAATCATTTGTAATGGCTGCAGCCCAAAAACCAACTTCCGGAAAATGTTTTGGAGATATGCCAACGTCGGTAGGATGGAAAAAATTCCCTGTGTGGTATCAGGTTTCAGAAAATGATAGAATGATCCCGCCTGAAACCCAGCATTTTTTTGCTGAGAGAATGAAAGCCAAAACACTTTCTTTAAAATCAAGTCATGCATCAATGGCATCACATCCTATACAAATTGCAGATTTTATCATCAGTGCAGCTGAAGAGCTTAAATAGTTAATTCTGACTGATACGGTAAGCACATCTTCTGTCACCGGAAATGATATGGCTGATCCTGTTTACAATAACATCTTTTCCTAAAACAGATCGAAACGTATTTAATTCAGAAGAACAAAATCCCTGGCAGGATGTTGCAGCGGCACAGATAGGACAATGGTTTTCAATAAACACAAATCCTTCTGAGTCTTTGGAATATTCTGCCATATACCCTTCCCTATTTCTTATTTCCACCAATTTTTCAATTTTAGATTCCAAATGATCTATTGGGTCTATTTCTATATGATATTTTTTCTTAACGGCCGCTTCATTTGTTGCAATTACGGTTTGCATGGCATCTTCGCCCAAAGCATTGTTGATAATATCAATTAACCGCACAGTCAATTCTGCATGGGTATCAGGAAATTTTGAATTTCCAGCATCGGTAAGCCTAAAGAATTTTTGCGGCCTACCTACACCTTTAGATTCGGTTTCCGGTTCTATCAGTCCTTCGTCTATAAACTTAACCAATTGTAAGCGAACACCTTCTTTGGTTATTTTTAATTCTTTAGCAATATCGAGAGCCGTTAATGGCCCGCGCATTTTAAGCAGTAAAAGGATCTTATTTGTCTTCATAAAATAATAAAACAAGTATTTAGTTGTTTTATTATGCAAAAATATTAATTTTGTACAACTTATCAAAGCAGTTTGGTTTTAATATACCTCCTAAAGTATTTACAATCAGATTTATTTAAACATAAAAGACATTTGTTATGTTATTCAAAATGCAAAAGCTCATAGCTGATCCTTCAGCTGCAAATTCGATCTCGGAGCCTTCCTATATTATTCCATACTGGAATGTAGTTTTAAAGAGGTCAAAGCACTACTATACATAAGTACAATGCTTTAGTCAGCTTCTACCTATAAAATTAAAAAAAAATATTTAATACCCAGCACCCTAAAAAATAGGACAACTGTTGGGACCGGAATACCTATGTCCAAAAATTAGGTAAAACAATTTTTAAAATAAATAAAACAATCCCAAAAATGAATGAAACAACAATTAATAAGCTTGAAACATCAGGTATAATAACACTGGACTTACTGTCCTGCAAACCTAATGATGATGAAGTCATTTCCTTTGATATTGTTCCTTACCTACAGGATGAATACCTGCTACAGGAAAAACCGTTCAGGACAGCAATGACAGCAACAGACTGGTCTCAATTTAAAAATAAAGCAGTTGTTATTTACTGTTCAAACGATGCTTTAGTACCGCACTGGGCATATATCCTGATCTGTTCCCTTCTTGCACCACATGCTTCAGTAGTGATTTATGGCAGTACACAAAACCATTATCATTTAGTATGGCAACACAAAATTAGAGAAATAGACTATAGCATATACCTGGATAAAAAAGTAGTTCTCAGAACCGGTATGGGCGTCTTACCCGAAATGTATGTCACGGCAGCAAACAACTTAATGAACTATGTACAAACCCTCATGTATGGAGAAGCCGGATCTTCTGTAATGATCTATAAAAGAAAAAATAACCCAAAAAATGAAAAATAATAGAATTTATACACTTGCCCTGGGGGCACTATGCTTCATCTCCTGTGAATCAAAAAAAACGGAACAGGTTGAAGGCCCAAAAGAATATTCTGTAGTAACAATACAGCCGCAAAAAACAGAAATATCGGTAGAATATCCTGCAACTTTAGAAGGAGAACAAACGGTAGAGATCCGCTCAAAAATAGATGGTTACATTGAAGAAGTATATGTACAGGAAGGTACAATCGTTACAAAAGGCCAGCCATTATTTAAGATCGATGCAAACAGTTTTCTTCAGGATGTAAACAATAAGAATGCCGCAGTACTGGCGGCTGAAGCTAATCTGGAAACAGCAAGTATCCAGACACAAAGAACAAAGGCACTAGCCGATAAAAAGATCGTAAATACCTTCGAGCTTACGGCTGCTAAAAATATTGAACGAACTAAAAGAGCCGAATTAAGCCAGGCAAAAGCTGATCTTTCTGCAGCTAAATCAAAATTGGCATTTACAAATATTGTTAGCCCCATAAACGGTATTGTAGGCAGCCTCCCATATAAAATAGGCAGTTTAGTAAGCAGTACTTCCGAAACAGCACTTACTACAGTTGCCAATACCAAACAAGTATATGCCTATTTTTCACTAAGTCAGCAACAGCTAAACTCCTTTTTAAATCAATATTCAGGAAATCAGGTAAAGGATAAATTTAAGAATATGCCCGAAGTATCACTTATCATGGCCGATGGTGAAACCTATACTATTAAAGGGAAAATTGAAACGCTAAGTGGTGTATTAAATGCAGGCACAGGTTCGGCAAACTTTAAGGCTGTATTTGCTAATCCACAGGGTAAATTATGGAGTGGTGCGAGTGCAACTATTGCAATTCCTGCACAATTTGCAGAAGCTATCCTTGTTCCTAAAAAAGCTGTATTTGAACTCCAGGGTAAATATTTTGTTTTTAAGAAAGATGAACAGAATATCGCCCGAAATACCGAAATAGAGATCATGAACACTGCAACCGAGAAAGAGTATGTTGTTACTAAAGGTATTTATGCCGGTAATACAATCATTACAGATGGTTTAGGAAGCTTAAAAGACGGAATGAAAATTAAACCGCTTCGTTCATCAAAATAAAACAAAGACATGTTAAAGAAATTTATTGAAAACCCGGTATTGTCTACAGTCATATCGGTCATTATAGTAATACTAGGGCTATTAGGACTTCTATCGCTCCCTATCTCACAATATCCTGAAATTGCTCCCCCTACTGTTGCAGTAACAGCCTCTTATCAGGGTGCCAGTGCCGATGTAGTAATGAAAAGCGTAATTATACCGCTGGAAGAACAAATAAATGGTGTGGAAAATATGACCTACATGACATCTACCGCCAGTAACAATGGTAGCGCTACCATAACCATATTTTTTAAACAGGGTACTAATGCAGATATGGCTGCTGTAAATGTTCAAAACAGGGTAACAAAGGCAACGAGCCTGCTTCCTGCTGAAGTTATAAAAGCAGGAATCACTACCAGTAAACAATTAAGCAGTACTGCTTTTAGCTTTTTGTTATACAGTAAAGATGGCAAATACGACCAGAAATTCCTGGATAATTATCTGAGGATAAATATCATGCCACAAATGAAACGTGTGGAAGGTGTGGGCAGCAGTGAGATATACGGAACCCAGGAATACTCTATGAGAATATGGTTAAAGCCTGATGCCATGGCAAGCCAGGGGCTAATTCCTGATGATATTATTGCCGCTCTTAAAGAGCAAAATATTGAAGCTGCTCCCGGAAAAGTAGGAGAAAATAGTAAACAGTCGGTTCAGTATGCTTTAAAATATACAGGCCGTCTTGAAGATCCTGCACAGTTTGAAAACATTATCCTTAGAAGTGGAAAACAAGGTAGTTTATTACGATTAAAAGATGTAGCACAGGTAGAATTTGGCGCACTTGATTATACAACTTCCCTTATTTCACAAGGTGTAGTTTCTTCAGGTGGCCAAATTAGCCAGATCTCGGGTTCTAATGCAAGAGAGCTTATCATTGCCTGCGAGAACATCCTTAAAGAAGCTTCTAAAGATTTTCCTCCGGGTGTGGAATATCATACATTTATAAGTGCTAATGATTTTTTGGATGCATCAATCGAAAAGGTCATACATACTATTATTGAAGCCTTTATCCTTGTATTTATAGTAGTCTTTATCTTTTTACAGGATTTCAGGTCGACATTAATTCCGGCGATAGCCGTACCTGTATCCATTATTGGTACATTCTTTTTCCTTCAGCTTTTTGGTTTTACTATTAACCTGTTAACGTTATTTGCATTGGTATTGGCTATTGGTATTGTAGTAGATGATGCCATTGTTGTGGTAGAAGCTGTCCATGCCAAGCTCGACCAGGGAGCAAAATCGGCAAAAAAAGCGACGATGCATGCTATGAGCGAAATTAGCGGAGCTATTATTTCCATTACGCTTATTATGTCAGCAGTATTCGTTCCGGTTACATTTATCAACGGCTCTGCCGGTGTGTTTTATAAACAGTTTGGACTAACACTTGCTGTGGCAATTGTAATATCAGCGATTAATGCACTTACGTTAAGCCCTGCACTTTGCGCTCTTTTATTAAAACCACATAATAACGACAAATCACATCAGCCAGTTGGATTCCTACCTAAATTCTTTAAAGGATTTAATGCTGCTTTTGAGGCTGTAACCAATAAATATATTGGTGCCGTGCGCTTCCTTATCAGAAGAAAATGGATATCCTTGATCGGAATTGCATTATTTGCACTGATCTTTTTTGCACTGATTAAAACTACTCCAACAGGGTTTGTGCCTGCTGATGATAGTGGAGCTATTTACGGCAATGTTGTGCTTCCTCCTGCTTCTACATTGGAACGCACAGAAGAAATAACCAAAGAGATAGACAGTATTATAAGAGATATTCCTGAAGTTGAACTTGTATCCACTCTATCGGGAATGGACTTAATAAATGGTTTTGGTGGGTCATACGGAGCACTTTTCATTCGATTAAAACCATGGGAAGAAAGAACAGAGAAAGGTCAGGACATAACATCACTGGTAAACCTACTGTTTGCTAAAACGGGTCATATAAAAGGAGCCAATATCATTTTCTTTGCCGCTCCTACCCTTCAGGGTTTTGGAAACAGTAACGGATTTGAAGTACAGCTTCAGGATAAAACAGGAGGCAGCTACAAAGATTTCGATAAGAATATTGGCGCATTTATGGCTGCCATTAATCAGCGCCCGGAAATCCTGTATGCTGCTAGTCCATTTAACATCGGTTTCCCAGAGCTGGAAGTAAATGTAAACGTTGCTAAATGTAAAGATGCCGGGGTGAGCGTTAATACAGTTTTAAACACATTGCAGGGGTATTTTGGAGGTGTTTATGCGTCTGACATTAATAAATTTGGGAAGCAATACCGTGTGATGATGCAGTCGCATTCCGGCTTTAGAGCCAAAGAAGATGATATCAATAAAGTCTTTGTACGAACAGATTCGGGAGCTATGGCACCTATCGCCGAATTTGTAACACTAAAGAAAACGTATGGACCTGAATTCATCAACCGTTTTAACCTATTTACCTCAACAAGTGTTACGGGGATGCCTAACAAAGGCTACAGCTCAGGGGATGCTATAAAAGCTATTGAAGAAGTAGCTGCGCAAACCTTAGACCGCGGTTATGCCTATGAATTTTCGGGATTAACCCGAGAAGAGCTGTCTAGTGGCAGCCAGACAACAATGATATTTGCACTCTGCCTAATCTTTATTTATTTCCTTTTAAGTGCACAGTACAAAAGTTATATCCTTCCCTTTTCGGTGTTGCTATCATTACCAATAGGACTTGCAGGTGCTTTTATATTTGCCAATCTATTTGGTGTAGATAATAATATATTCTTGCAGATAAGCCTTATCATGCTGATTGGACTGTTAGCCAAAAATGCCATCCTTATCGTTGAGTTTGCGCTATTGCATCGACTAAGCGGCAGAAGCATTGTACAGTCGGCTATCTATGGTGCGAAAGCAAGGCTTAGACCTATTTTAATGACCTCTTTTGCCTTCATCTTCGGATTGATTCCTCTAATGATCGCTACCGGAGCAGGAGCTTTAAGTAACCGATCTATCGGAACAGCTGCCGTTGGGGGAATGCTTATCGGTACACTATTCGGGGTATTTGTAATTCCGGTACTCTTTATCATTTTCCAATCACTGCATGAAAAAATATCCGGAGTAAAAGAACCAATTCACGAACCAAGACCTTTAGATGAAGTGGCTTAAATATAAATGAAACACATGAAAACATACAATTATAAAATGGCTGTAGTTTTACTGATTTCAGCAGGACTGCTGAGTTCTTGCAGAATAACCAAGCCTTACACGAAGCCAAATCCTGCACTCCCTGAAAATTACAGGGAGTCTGACAAAACAGATACTATTAATATGGCTCAGATGAAATGGTCGGAAATATTTACCGATCCTATTTTAAAACAGCTTATTGATAAAGGGCTCGAAGCTAATTTAGATCTAAAGATTGCTGTAGAACGTATCAATGAATCTAAGGCGGCTCTTCGATTGAGCAAAGCAGCCTTTTTACCTTCGTTAAGCGGAAATGCATCGGTTAAAGAATCAAGATTAGCATACCCTCAGGGATTTGGGTTATTTAAACATACTACCCAATATGATATGGGACTTAGTACCGGTTGGGAAATAGATATCTGGGGAAAACTCAGCAGTGGTAAGCGTGCTGCTTTGGCCAATCTTCTGGCCACAGATGCTGCTAAAAGAGCTATACAAACCCAGCTTATTGCAGATATTGCCAATTACTATTTTGAACTATTAGCCTTGGATGAGCAATTGAACGTAACCACAAAAACTGCCGAAAACAGAGGTGCTGATGCAGAAGCTATCAAAGAACTTTTTGAAAATTCTATTTTAAACGGTGTAGCCGTTGTACAGAGTGAAGCAAATTTTTATGAAGCCGAACTGGCAATTCCGGATATTAAACAAAAGATAAAAGAAACAGAACATGCCTTGTGTGTACTGCTTGCAAGATCGCCTTCTGCTATTGAGCGAACCAAACTTTATCAGCAACAGCTTATTTACGACCTGAAACCGGGTATTCCTGCACAACTTTTATCTAACCGGCCGGATGTACAGCAGGCAGAATTTAACTTCAGGGTATCTTTTGAAGATACCAATGTAGCAAGAACTTATTTCTATCCTGCACTTACAATTACCGGTGCTGGCGGATTCTCCAGTTTTGGTTTGAGTGAGTGGTTTACCAATGCCGGATTGTTTGGAAATATAGCCGGAGGATTAACACAATCTATCTTCAACAAAGGGATTAATAAAGCACGTTTAAGCACTGCTGAATCAAGACAAAAACAAGCGTATTATAATTTTGAATTGTCCTTACTAAAAGCCAGTCAGGAAGTATCTGATGCTTTATCAAAATATGATAATGCAACAGCTAAAGAAGAGAAGAGAAAGAAGCAATTAGAAGCACTAACAAAAGCTGTTGAATTCAACAAAGAACTGCTAAATAACAGCCGGAATACAAACTACACTGATGTTTTAACTGCCGAACAGAATTTACTGGACGCCGAGTTAAGAGGCATAAATGATCAAAGCCAAAAATTGCAGGCTCTTGTGAGTTTATACAGAGCACTGGGCGGAGGTTGGAACTAATTATAATCCTACCTCAACAAAATAGGGTTTGACTTTAAAAGTCAAACCCTATTGTATTAAACATATGACATAAAAAAATCGCCCGGAAAGATTTCCAGGCGATTCTCCCAATTAACCAAACAAAAAACAACTTTTACTCCATTAAATTTTGATGCTTTTTACGCATTGCCCAATAGAAAAAGTTAGGGAATACCAATAACGTAAATACAGTAGCAGTTACCAGTCCGCCAATTATGGCAACAGCCAATGGTTTTTGAGATTCAGATCCAATTCCACTGGATAGAGCAGCAGGCATTAACCCGATAGCAGCCATTAGGGCTGTCATTACAACCGGTCTTGTTCTTGCTTTTACCCCAAGGATAATCGAATCTGTGAGCGAGAGTTTCTTCTTCAGGTTCATGTGGAACTCCGAGACGAGAATTACCCCATTTTGGATACAAATACCCAATAACGCAATAAATCCAACTCCTGCAGATATACCAAAGTTTATTCCTGTTAGCTGCAATGCCAATATACCACCAATGATAGCAAACGGTACATTTACAAGTACTAACAGCGAATCTTTAATATTACCAAACATTACAAATAACAATACAAATATGAGCACCAGCGATATAGGTACAACCTGTGCAAGTTTAGCACTGGCACGTATCTGGTTTTCATATTCACCAGTCCACCCTACTGTGTAGCCATCGGGAAGTTTTAGTTTTTTTACCTGAGCCTGAGCATCGGCAATAGTACTTCCAAGGTCCCTGTCACGTACAGAGAATTTCACACCAATAAATCGTTTGGTATTATCCCTGTAAACAAAAGCAGGTCCGGTCTCTGTAGTAACAGTCGCAATTTCTTTTAAAGGAACTTTGGTTCCTCTTAATGTTGGCACCATAAGGTTCATAATGTCTTCCTCATCCTTACGGTACTCTTCAAGATAACGAAGTCGTATATCAAATTTTTTCTCGCCTTCATATTTCTGGGTTGCCGTTTTACCACCAATTGCCATTTCTAATATACCTTGGGCATCATTCTTCTGAACACCATATAACGCCATTTTTTCTTCGTCAAAAGTTACACTGATTCCTGGCTGTCCAAGATTACGCAGTACACCTACATCTTTAATTCCGTCAATAGGTTTAATTTTCGTCATTACTTCATTGGCAATTTTATCTAATACTTCCAGATCATCACCATATATTTTTACAGCATTAGATGCTTTAAATCCGGCAACAGCCTCGGCAACGTTATCAATAACCGGCTGCGAATAATTATAAGTGATCCCCTGATAGCGGCTCAGTTTTTTATTCATTTCTTCAACCAGTCCATCCATCGTGAGTTTCCTTTTCCATTCATCATGAGGTTTCAAATCGACCTGAAATTGAAGGAACCCAAAACCATTAGGATCAGTACCGTCATTACTCCTACCCGTTTGTGAAAGCACATCGTTAACCTCATCAAAAGATTGCAGTTCTTTACGTATGATTCTGGCCATCTTAACACTCTCAGTAAGTGAATTACTAATAGGTAATTCGGCCGTAACCCATAGCGCACCTTCATTTAACGGAGGTAAGAATTCACTACCCATAAAACGGGAAGAAAACAAAGTAAGCCCCAGTATTACAAACGAAACAATAATCGATGCTTTCTTGTTTTTGAAAGTTACATTTAGTCCTTTACTCACCATCTTATTGAAAAAATCAACAATAACATTGTGCTTCTCTTTTACATCTTTTCTTAATAAAATAGAGCACAATACCGGTACCAGAGTAAGTGTAAAAATAAGTGCACCCAATAATGCAAAACCTAGTGTCCATGCAAGCGGAGAGAACATCTTGCCTTCTACCTTCTCGAATGAGAATATCGGTAACAATGCAGATATAATAATCAGTTTACTAAAGAAGATCGCTACGCCAAGTTTAGTACCTTCTTTTCGTATTAAACCCAGTTTGGAAAGCTTATTAAAACGCTCCCGGCCGACTTTGTGCTGAAGTCGGTCGAGAGCCACAAAGAGTCCTTCGACCATGACGACCGCCCCATCTATAATGATACCAAAATCGACTGCTCCAAGCGAAAGTAAATTGGCACTCATGCCCTTTAATTTAAGACAGAGGAAGGCAAATAATAATGCCAACGGAATAATAATCGACACGATAAGAGTAGTCCGCCAATCGGCCATGAATAAGAATACAATCACCGTAACCAATAAGATACCTTCAACAAGGTTATGAGTTACCGTATGGGTACAAAACTCCATTAACCTGTCACGGTCATAAAATGTTTCCATTTTTACATCCTTAGGCAATACATTCTCCTGTACATAGGCTATTTTCTCCTTAAGCCTCGCCAATACTTCCGACGGGTTTTCATTCTTTCGCATTACAACGATTCCTTCCACCACATCATCATTATCGTTCAATCCAACCTGACCAACACGAGGTACGTTAGATTCATTAACCTTTGCAATATTTTTCACCAAAACAGGATTTCCGTTTCGCTGTGCTACAATCGTATTTTCTATATCTTCGATATTGTCCAATAAACCAATACCTTTTACTACATAGGCCTGACCGTTCTTCTCAATAACATCTCCTCCTACATTTACATTGGCCTTACTAATAGCTTCATATACTTCAGGAGAACTCAATTCATACTTTTGCAAAGCAATTGGATCTATAGCAACCTCATAGGTTTTTTCACGTCCTCCAAAAGCTACAACATCCGCAATACCGGGTACAGCCCGTAACTGTCGGTCTATGACCCAGTTTTGAATGGTAAGCAATTCACGGGTATCCCGGGAATCACTTTTAAGAGTATATCTATATATTTCTCCTGTAGGCCCATAAGGAGGCTGTACGTCGGGTTCTACACCGTCGGGCAGCTGTATGTTCCTTAATTGGTTATTAACCTGCTGTCGGGCAAAGAAATCATCTACATCATCATCAAAAATAATCTTGATGATTGATAGCCCAAACATGGTAATACTACGCACATTTGTTTTACTCTGTACCGAGTTCATTGCAATTTCTACCGGAGCCGTTACAAAACGTTCTACCTCTTCGGCGCTACGGCCGTTCCATTCGGTTACAATAATGATTTGGGTATTTGTAACATCCGGAAAAGCTTCTACCGGAATGTTTTTATAGCTAATAACGCCTGCAATAACAACGAGCCCAATCCAAAAGAAAGTGAACATTTTATTGCGTAACGAAAAGCCTATTATGTTTTTTATCAACTTGTTCATGATTCAGGGATTAATCGTTAATAGCATCATAAATCAGCAAATTACCTTTAACAATAATCTGCTCACCATCCTTAAGCCCACCAGATAAATAAGTAGTTTCTTTAAGTGCCTTATAAATAATAACCTCTCGTGTTTCTATGTTATTCTTGTCTTTAAATACCATTACAAAGTTTTTGTTTTTATCAAACACTACAGCTTCAGATGGTACACTTACAAACTTTTTAGTATCAGCATAATGCACTGTAACCGTTGCATTCATCTCGGGTTTTAGAGCAATATCAGTATTAGGCACTTTAATTAGTGCTTTAGCGGCACGGGTATCAGGATCGATAACATTAAATACTTTATCTATTTTTCCTTTTATGTTCTTGTTAGGATAAGCAATCGTTTGTATACTTACATCCTGCCCCTGCTTAACGTTATCAAGGTCACTTTCATTTACATTAGCGAGTACCCAAACGTTATCCAGTTTAGCAATAGTAAACAAAGCATTTTCCCTATTGTTTAAAAGGATTTCATTAGGGCTTATGTCTTTATAAACCACATAACCGCTGATAGGCGCATACAGGTTATAAACCGACCCGTTTTTTAGTTTGTAAATGTGGTTGATCTCTCCCATTCTACTTTTTTCAGAGCGGGCTTTGTCCAATTCTTTTTGAGCAACAACTAATTCTTTTTCAGATGCTAGTTTTCCTTCATACATATCTTTAACGCTTTGAAGATTACGTTCTGCGATAGATACATTTGCATCGGCATCTGTAGTCTGGCTTTGAAAGCCTGCTACTTCACTGCTTCGGATACTAGCCAGTAACTGCCCTTGTTTCACATAGTCACCAAGTTCTGCATCAATGCTAATAACATTACCTCCTACAGCAGGATATACTTGTGCCATACTGTTATTGTCGGCTGTTACCTTGCCGAACAGGCGTATTTCGTTCTGAGCAAAATCTGTAGCCGCATTTGCAAAAGTGCATTCTTCATGCATTTTATCGGTCATAACAAAATGCTGCTTTGTTTCTTCGGCTTCTTTTTTATGTTCACAGCTATTTAATGTTAATGCTGCTACTATTATTACCGGTATATATTGTAATGGTTTCATGGTTTAAAAGTTGTTTGTTCCTGTTACATAATTAATTTGGGCAGCAGCAAGGGCAAGTTGTTTTTTTACCCTTTCAACCTCGGTTTGTGCTTCATTATAGGATTCAAGAAAATCGGCAAATTCTATCATCGATACATTTCCTTTTTGAAAGTTTGAAGTAATACCGTTATACACAGCCTCAAAATCTTCATTAATAAGAGTACTTATGTGCTTATACTCCTCAACACTACGTGTATAATTTTGCCATGCGGCTAATACCTGATTTTGGATTTCAAGTTCTTTATAAGACACATTTTTACTCTGTTGCTCTAAATTCACTTTTGCAGTCTGGATATTACCTCTGTTCCTATCAAAAAAAGGCAGCGGAATTCCAAGTCCAATATTATATTGTTTATTAAAAGCATCACCTCGCTGATTATAACCTGCTCTTAATGTAATATCCGGTATTGCCATCCTTTTTTGTAATGAAACATTAAGTTTCGCCGATTCTGTTTCCAATTTTGCATGACCCAAATCAGGTCTGTTTTCTAGCGATTCACTTAAAACCTGATCGTATAGGAAAGATTTTGCAGCAAACAAATTAGCATCACTACTACTGTATACTGTTTGAATCGTTGATGAAGTACCCAAAAGTATATTCAGCTTCTGCTGTTCCTGAATCATTGCTTCTGCTTCTTCTGATTTATCATTATTGATTTTTACGTAGACCGATTTTAACCGAACCAGATCTTTCAATGCAATGTTATTTTTTGCTACCTGAACTTCATAACTGCCAATAAGTGATTGAAGTTTAACCAATAACTTGTCGTACTTTTCAATTACTTTCTGCTTATGATGAAGCGTATAGAAGGATTCCCAAATTTGCTCCTGAAGATTTCTTGTTAAGTCAGTTAATTCGGTTTCAGCCATTTTTTTATCAAGCTTTGCCAAATTGATCTGAGCACGTCGTTTGCCGCCAATTACAATTAACTGTTCTAGTCCAAAAGCAAAGTTTCCATTTTGACCTGATGGAAAATACAGATCGTTTTGTGCCTGATAAGCTACCATATCGGCAGTAACTTCCGGGTTTGGATATACTTTGGATTGTATTATCTGAGCATCAGCTTTACTGATGTTGTATTGCTGTGCAAGCAGTAAAAAGTTATTTTTAAAGAACAGCTCTTCGGCCTGTTTTATGGTAAGTGTAACCTGGCCAGGTGCCTGAGCAATGGCTCCAGCCTGGATAAACAATACAGTTATCCAGACCAAGAATTTATTTTTAAATTCCATGATAAGTTTTATTTAAATACTATTAAAAAAAATTGTCCTGCAACTGTGTGCAAAACATAACAATACCAGATATGTTTCCAGAGTAACAGGAATACATAAAGCCTTTAACAGCAAAGCTGTTAAAGCCGGTAAATAAATAGTATTTAAGCCTCGGGTGGAGGAGAGAATATATTCACCAATGGTGAATTATATATAGGATTGTTGTAAAAAGTATTTGCGAAAACAACCTTGAAATTTTCAGCTATAGGTTCTGTAAATTGTAAAGGTTCGTGGTGCTCATATACCCAAACTATTTTCTTAGCACTAAATTTGTTGGTTACAGGAGTTTTGGAGTGATTTTCAGGAATAGCATTTTCTATATTTAAAACATTTTCAAGAACTAACTCCACAACACTGTCTACCTCTTCAAACTTAGTATCTGCTTTACTGTTCTCAAAAAGGGTATGAGGGTTATCTATACTAAAGTTAAGTATGTGTAATGCCATTAGCATCCACAAAATACGACTATTAATATGTTTTTTTATAAACCTCATTTCAGAACACAAAAGTATTACATAAAAACATCACGCAACACAAATCTTGCCAAAAAATAATAATTTGTTAAAAAAATTTAGATTAATTTTTAACATTGGCTCTTTACACCCAATTTAATTTCTATTATAATGCTTTAATTATAAATTCACTTCGCCTGTTGAGCTGATATTCATCTTCAGTACATGGAACTCCGTCCTTACATTTGTTTACAGGCTGCATTTCACCATACCCTCTACCTGTAAGGCGGTTAGCCTGTATTCCTTGCGCTTTCATCCATGCAATTGTAGTCTTAGCCCTTTTATCAGACAATGCCTGATTAGGTTTACGAAAGTATCTGCTATCGGTATGCGAACGAACATCTATCCTCATTTTAGGATTTTCTTTCATCACATCAACAATTTTGGCCAAATCGAGTGCTGCATCCGGACGGATATCAGCTTTGTTTAGATCGAAGTAAATGATTTTTATTTTAAATACCTTGGCCAGATCATCGCCAACTTTTACAGGAATAACTGTTTTTTCCATGGCAATTGGCAATTCTGTTTTACTGCCATCTTTATGCATGGCAACAGGCAGTTCTATTGTTGTGTAATCATTTAATTCTGCTCTTACATAGTATTTTTCACCTCCTTTTAGACCTCCAAGTATATATCCCTCTTTAGTTGAATATATCTCTTTAATCTTATTCATCTTTTCGTCATACACTGTTAATTTAACACCTAGTAAAATTTCGCCAGTAGTTTCGCTGGTTATTAATCCTAATAATAAATGTTCGGTAGGCAGTATCTTTACCTCTTTAAATTTATAGATATCATCATAGCCCTTTCCTCCTTCTCTGTTAGAAGAAAAGAATCCATTTCTGGTTTTCGTATTAATGTAAAAAGCAAAGTCATCAATTGGGCTGTTCACTGGTTTTCCAACATTCATAACTTCTCCAAAAGAACCGTCGTGACTCAACTTTGAGACAAAAACATCCAATCCTCCCAATCCAGGATGTCCATCAGAAGAAAAATACAATTCATTTTCATCAGATAAAAAAGGGAAAGTCTCTTTTCCTTCAGTATTAATTTTATTTCCCAAATTTATGGGCTTCCCAAAACTTCCATCGCTGCTAATCGCAACCTTATACAGATCTGACTGACCTAAAGAACCAGGCATGTTTGAAGTAAAGTACATTGTCTTTTCATCCGGACTTAATACAGGATGTGCAGTGCTATAATCGTTACTTGTAAAAGGAAGTTCAGTTACGTCACTAAATTTACCATCTTTAGTAATTTTGGCTTTATAAATCTTAAGCAGTATCGCGTTGGTTTTATCTTTTTGAACTTTACCCTTATTAAAATTATTTCGGGTAAAATATATGGTCGTACTGTCTTTTGTAAAAGCAGGAGATGATTCATTGAATTTAGTATCTATCGATATAGCAAATCTTTTTGGGCTTTGTAATTCTCCTTTATCATTTATAACCGCTTCATACAAGCCTGTATAGGCCTGATTACTCCACCTCTGAATTGATAACGGACCCTCGGGGTTTCTTGAACTGGTAAAAATTAATTTGTTACCAAAAAGTGCAGCTCCATATTCTGAGAATCCCGAATTAATACCTGCATCAACAACTTGAAAACGACCTGAGTTTGTTTCAATTACTTTTAAATAATCTTTGTTCTTTTCATAAAGCTTACCTCTGGAATCGTTACTGCTCTTTGCATTAAAAGCATCTAACATTTTATCGGATTTTTCATAATCACGCATAGCTTTTAATGTTTGGGAATACCTGAAATAGTATTCAGGTTCGATATCCTCTTTCAAAGTAAAAAGCTCTTGATACCATTTGTTAGCTTTCTCTAATTCAGCATTAAAATAATATGAATTACCTAGTTTTTTAAGCATATCTGCCGATTTGTATCCTTTTGCTACAATACGCTCATAGGTTTTAATAGCATCGATATAAGCAAAGTTTTCATAACTTTTATTGGCTCTGCCGATTTTGGCCTGCTGCGAATATAGACTTGCAGAAAAAGCCATTAGCAATGTAATGAGTAATTTACGCTTCATATTTCTTGGGGGGGAGTGGGGGTTAAAAAAATCTTCGAAATATTTAATTATATTTTGTGGGGCACTCAAATCTAATAAATATTTAACAATTTTCCGAATTATAACCTATTAATTTAGTAACGTTTATATCTTGTAATAAAAACACAACCTCCCGCTATAGCAGTAAAACAGGTGCTTCAGCTATCATTTACCACCTACAATTATCCCTTATTTAGATAATTATTTAAAAAATAAATATACTTAAAATAATTCATTTTAAGTATTCAGAAAAAGAATAGCGGATATGCAAAAAGAATAACTTTGTAAAAAAATTATGCCGTGAAAAAGATCCTGATCATAGATGACGAAGAAAAACTAAGAACTTTAATGGCCAGAATTATTGGTCTTGAAGGCTTTGAAGTACTACAGGCAGGCGACTGCAAAACGGGATTAAAAAAACTGGATCAGCAGGATATTGATGTTGTATTATGCGATGTAAAGCTACCGGATGGTAATGGCGTAGATATGGCCGGACAAATAAAAGCCAAATCTCCTAATACCGAAGTAATCCTTTTAACTGCCTACGGTAATATTCCCGATGGTGTTCAGGCAATAAAGAACGGAGCCTTTGATTATATCATAAAAGGCGACGACAACAATAAAATTATACCCCTTATACACCGTGCACTCGAAAAGGCAGCTTTATCGCAAAGAGTACAGCAGCTCGAAGAAAAGTTAGGTAATAAATATTCTTTTGACGGAATTATAGGCAATTCAAAAGCTTTACTTGAAACTATAGACCTTGCTAAAAAAGTGGCGGTAACAGACACTACCGTACTACTTACCGGAGAAACAGGAACGGGTAAAGAAGTTTTTGCACAGGCAATCCATCAGGCAAGCAATAGAAACAATAAAAATTTCATTGCAATTAACTGTTCGGCATTTAGCCATGATCTATTGGAGAGCGAAATGTTTGGCCATAAGGCAGGAGCTTTTACCGGAGCTATGAAAGATAAAAAAGGTTTGTTTGAAGAGGCGAACAACGGAACGATATTTCTTGACGAAGTAGGCGAAATGGCACTCGACTTACAGGCAAAGCTGTTACGGGTTATAGAAAACGGAGAATTCATTAAAGTTGGTGAAAGTAAAGTCACTAAAGTTAATGTTAGGATTGTTACGGCAACCAACAGAAATCTTACTACCGAGATCGAAGCAGGTCATTTTAGGCAGGATCTTTATTACCGACTTTCGGTATTTAGTATACAGCTGCCTTCTCTTCGTGAGCGTGTTGCCGATATAGAAACGCTGGCGCTTTACTATCTTAAACAATTTGCTCTTAAAACCAATAAGAAACTACAAGGCACCTCTCCCGAATTTATATCACTCTTAAAAATGCACCAATGGCCGGGCAACATCCGTGAGCTTAAAAATGTAATTGAACGCAGCGTGATATTAGAAAACAGCAATCTCCTTACTCCTTCCAGCCTTCCGCTCGAAATTCAATATGCCCAAGGAGAATCAATAAAGAGTGATAGTAAAGTACTATCAGCTTTTTCACTGGCATCTGCCGAAAAAATACATATCCGTAAAGTGTTTAACCATACCGATGGCAATAAGACCGAAACGGCAAAACTGCTCAACATAGCGCTAACAACGCTTTACCGCAAGCTGGAAGAATACCAGATCTCTTAAATAAACCTACCGTTTTGATATACCTACCCTTTCATTTTGAAAGGGTTTTTTATTTTGGCACGAAGCCAAAAATACAATATCTCCATATATATCAACAACTTAAGCTAACATCACGATTACAGGTACATTATTTGGCATTAGTGGTAAGAACACAAAAATTTAATGTCAAAATGAAAAACAAAGTCGTGACTGTTTACAACCAGGCACAAAAATTTGCCGAGATCACAAAAACCCTGATCATCAAGGGGAATATCTTAAGAGCAAAAAAATGCCTTGCAGTAGCCGAAAAAATGATGCTTACAGGCAGCGCCGAAACGAAGAACGCAATTAGTAATGTGTATGTCTATTCGGTTTCCTCTTTCATGGAACTGCACAATTGCAGTATTGCCAATTTATTCCCTGTATCACTTCGTAAAGAATACCTAAAGCAAATTAATGCTTCGGGAGTTTAAATTTTAATTTTCTACACTATGGTACTAACACTGATTTTAATAGCAACGGGCATTGTATTATTTGCCATCTGTTTTAAATCCATTGATTATTTTGATAAAATCTAAATCCTATGACCGCACTATTTATAATTGCATTAGCCGTCTTTGTGTACGTGTGCTATGTACTAATCAAGCCCGAAAAGTTTTAACCCCTTAAAGTATATAATCTAATGAATACAGAAATATTGGGTATTGTGGCAATGTTTATCATTACCTTATTATTATCCATTCCCTTTGGAAGATACATTGCAAAAGTTTACCACGGCGACAAGACACTTCTTGATCCTATATTTAACCCTATTGAAAAACTGTTCTATCGTTTTAGCGGTATAGACCACTTAAAAGAAATGAATTGGAAACAGCATTTAAAAACAATGCTGATTATTAATGTGGTTTGGTTTCTTTTAGGAATGCTGATACTGATGTGCCAGGGATGGCTGCCACTAAACCCGGACAACAACCCAAACATGTCGCCCGACCTGGCTTTTAACTCTACCATTTCCTTTGTTGTAAACTGTAATTTACAGCATTATTCAGGAGAAAGCGGTGTAAGCTACTTAAGCCAGCTCTTTTTAATGTTCCTGCAATTTGTATCGGCAGGTATTGGCCTTGCAGCTGCAGCTGTTTTATTTAATGCTCTAAGAGAAAGAGCTACCGATAAACTGGGTAACTTTTACAATTACTTTATAAAATCATGTACCCGTATTTTACTACCGGTAGCGCTAATTGTAGCAGCTGTACTTGTATTTAACGGTACGCCAATGACCTTTGACGGAAAACAGGATATGACTACCCTTCAAGGAGATAGTGTTCAGGTTTCTACCGGACCGGTGGCAGCGTTTGTTGCTATTAAACACGTAGGTACAAATGGTGGTGGTTTCTTTGGAGCCAACTCTGCTCATCCATTCGAAAACCCTAACTACCTTACTAATATGGTAGAAATGATCGCCCAGATGATCATACCGTTTGCCATGATATTTGCCTTAGGTTTTTACCTGAAAAGAAGGAAACTATCTTATATGATATTTGGTGTAATGACCATAGGTTTCTTACTCCTTACAGTACCAACAGTTATGGCCGAAATGAATGCCAACCCTGCAATACATCAAATGGGTATAGATACGTCGGCTGGTGCGAGTGAAGGTAAAGAAGTGCGGATTGGTGCTCCTGCTTCGGGCTACTGGAGTATTGCTACAACAGTAATATCTACAGGGTCTGTAAATTCAATGCACGATAGTGCGATGCCATTATCGGGGATGATGCAGCTGCTTGCCATGATGGTGAACTGCTTTTATGGCGGCTGTGGTGTAGGGATACTTAACTTTTATATCTTTATTATACTTGCCGTATTTATAAGCGGACTCATGGTAGGACGTACTCCTGAATTTTTAGGCAAGAAGATCGAAGCACGTGAAATGAAAATTGCCATGATCGTCGCCTTACTGCATACCTTACTTATATTATCGGGTACTGCACTTTCAACTGCATTTTCAGAATATGGCGCCAGCACACTGAATAATCCCGGATTCCATGGATTTAGTGAGATACTGTATGAGTTTACCTCATCGGCAGCAAATAATGGTAGTGGTTTTGAAGGACTGGGTGATAACAACCCTTGGTGGAACATCACAACAGGTTTTGTATTACTGTTATCACGATTCCTGCCTATCATTGGCCCATTAGCTATAGCAGGTATATTGGCAGGTAAAAAACACGTACCGGAAAGTGCAGGTACACTTAAGACAGATACTTCCACTTTTGGCCTTATGGTTTTTGCAGTGATCTTTATTATTGCTGCCCTATCCTTCTTCCCTGCCCTGGCTTTAGGCCCTATAGCAGAATACTTTTCACTTGCTTAATAAATTAACGTAACATGAAAACCCAAAATAAATCACTCTTTCAAAAAGAACTGGTGCTCGAAGCATTGAAACAGTCTTTTGTGAAACTTAATCCTAAGATACTCTTTCGTAACCCCATAATGTTCACGGTAGAAATAGGTACAGCAGTAATGTTCTTTGTATGCCTGTGGATACTAAGCGGTGAACAAAGCCAGGGAAGTTTTGCCTACAACTTTGTAATATTCCTTGTATTGCTGTTTACTCTTTTATTTGCCAATTTTGCCGAAGCCATTGCCGAAGCACGTGGTAAAGCACAAGCCGACAGCCTTAGAAAAACAAGGGAAGAAACTCCAGCCAAAAAGATATTCCCTATAGGTGATATTTACATGGACGAGATAACTGTAGTACCTTCATCATCCTTAGTAAAAGGAGATGTGTTTATCTGTGAAGCAGGCGATATTATCCCAACTGATGGCGAAATCATTGAAGGTATTGCTACTATAGATGAAAGTGCCATTACCGGAGAAAGTGCTCCTGTTATTCGTGAGGCGGGTGGCGATAAAAGCTCTGTTACTGGAGGTACAAAAGTATTGTCAGACAAGATAAAAGTACAGGTTACTACTGAGCCAGGTGAAAGTTTCCTTGATAAAATGATTGCTCTTGTAGAAGGTGCATCACGTCAAAAAACACCTAATGAAATAGCACTTACTATACTGCTTGCAGGCTTTACACTGGTATTTGTTATTGTGTGTATTACCCTGAAACCTTTTGCAGATTTTGCTAATGCTCCTATAACTATAGCTGCATTTATATCCTTATTTGTTTGTCTTATTCCTACCACTATTGGAGGATTACTATCAGCTATTGGAATAGCGGGTATGGACAGGGCTTTGCGTGCCAATGTAATTACAAAATCAGGTAAAGCGGTAGAAACTGCCGGAGATATAGATGTGCTGTTGCTTGACAAAACGGGTACTATAACTATAGGGAACCGTAAAGCGACCCACTTCTATGCTGTAGAAGGCGTTGACGAAAAACGTTTTATTGAAGCTGCTGTACTAAGCTCATTAGCCGACCAAACACCTGAGGGTAAATCAATCATTGAGCTTGCCGGTGTAGATCCAGGATTCCAGGTTAAAAACTCGGTGTTTATAAAATTCACTGCCGAAACCAGAAGCTCTGGTGTTGATATGGACAACAGGCGTATTCGTAAAGGTGCATCAGACGCTATTAAGAATATAGTAGAAAAAAGCGGTAATCACTTTCCACAGATGCTTGCTGACCAGGTAGCTAAAATATCAGGCAAGGGCGGTACTCCATTAGTAGTTTGCGAAAATGAACAGGCACTGGGTGTTATCGAATTACAGGATATTATTAAGCCCGGTATTAGCGAACGTTTTGAAAGACTTAGAAAAATGGGTGTTAAAACCGTAATGGTTACGGGTGATAATCCGCTTACTGCTAAGTTTATTGCCGAAAAAGCCGGTGTAGATGATTTTATTGCCGAGGCCAAGCCCGAAGATAAAATGAACTACATAAAAGATGAGCAGATGAAAGGTAAGCTGGTTGCCATGATGGGTGACGGTACTAATGATGCTCCTGCTCTTGCACAAGCCGATGTGGGCGTTGCAATGAACAGTGGAACACAAGCAGCAAAAGAGGCCGGTAATATGGTGGATCTTGATAATGATCCTACTAAACTGATTGAAATCGTAGAGATTGGAAAGCAATTGCTTATGACAAGGGGAACGCTCACAACGTTTAGTATCGCTAATGATGTCGCTAAATATTTTGCCATAATACCGGCACTCTTTATTACTGCGATACCGGCACTGCAAGGATTAAACATTATGCATTTGCACAGTCCGGAAAGTGCCATACTATCGGCTGTTATTTTTAATGCCGTTGTAATTCCGTTCCTTATTCCGCTTGCCTTAAAAGGTGTTGCTTATAAACCTATAGGAGCTTCTGCTCTATTGAGACGCAATCTCCTTATATATGGCCTTGGAGGTGTGATCGTACCTTTTATAGGAATAAAACTGATCGACATTGTTGTATCACTATTTATCTAAAATAAAAAATCATGAAAAATACTTTTATTCAGGCTTTAAAGCTCACCATAGTCTGCCTGATCTTCTTTTCAGGAATTTATACGCTTATTATTCTCGGGATTGCCCAACTCGCACCTAACCAGGGAAAAGGTGAAGTTATTACTGATAACGGAAAAACCTATTACGCTAATATAGGACAATCATTTACTCAGGCAGGTTATTTCAATTCGAGGCCATCGGCGGTAGCATATAATGCTGCCGGCTCCGGAGGCAGTAACAAAGGTCCATCCAATCCGGAGTACCTGGCAGAAGTGCAAAAACGAGTCGACACTTTTCTTATTCTAAACCCGGGTATCGACAAAAAAGATATTCCTGCAGATCTGGTTACTGCCAGCGGCAGCGGTCTTGACCCAAACATCTCTGTACAGGGTGCTAAAGTACAGGTAAAGCGTATTGCTAAAGTCAGAGGTATTGAAGCATCAAAATTAGATGCTCTTATTAAGGAACAGACAGAACAGCCCTTATTAGGAGTATTAGGTCCTCAAAAAATAAATGTATTAAAACTGAATATCGCCTTAAACAAAATTAAATAATGAACACTAAAATTAAATTAACCGGCTTACTATGTATGGGATTCTTTGCTATGGAAGCCCAAACCGATTCGCTTAAAACCCAAAAACAAGAACCGGTATCTCCATTAAAAATAAGCGGTTATGTAGAAGCCTATTATACATACGATTTCAACACTCCGGAAAACAATACACGTCCCGGATTTATATACTCACACAACCGCCATAACGAAGTAGCGTTAAACCTTGGTTTTATCAAAGCTAATTATGATAATGGTATGGTAAGAGGAAATCTTGCCCTGATGACAGGTTCTTACAGTAATGCTAACCTTTCTACAGAGCAAGGCGTATTAAAAAACATTTATGAAGCCAACGCCGGGGTGAAAATATCGAAAACTAAAAACCTTTGGGTAGATGCCGGTATTTTTGCATCGCATATTGGTTTTGAGAGTGCTATATCTAAAGATTGCTGGACCCTTACCAGAAGTATTCTTGCCGATAACTCTCCTTATTATGAGAGTGGTGCTAAAATATCATACACAACAGACAGTGGAGAATGGTTTATTAGTGCCTTAGTACTTAACGGATGGCAGCGTATACAAAGAGTTGACGGAAACAAGACCCTTGCTTTTGGCCATCAGCTAACTTACAAGCCTAGCGACAAGGTAACCCTGAACAGTAGTTCATTTATTGGGAATGACAAACCCGATGCCGACAAACGCATGCGCTACTTTCATAACCTATATGGACAATTTCAGGTTTCGCAAAATTTAGGGCTAATTGCCGGATTTGATATTGGCGCAGAACAAAAGGCTAAAGAAAGTAAAAGTTACAACTGCTGGTATACTCCTATTATAATAGCCAAGTATAAACTCTCTGATAAATTATCGGTTACTGCACGTGGCGAATATTATTCAGATGATAAAGGTGTTATTATCGCAACCGAAACACCTAATGGATTTAAGACCTTTGGATATTCACTAAATTTGGATTACAGTATTCACGATAATGTAATGTGGAGAATTGAAGGAAGGAGCCTGAACAGCAAAGACGATATTTTTGTTAGAAATGCCGGAGCTGTGAATAATAACGTATTTGTAACTACATCACTTGCAATTTCATTTTAATGAACAGCGAAAGAGATAATAATGCCAAACACTTTCTTGATCTTATCAAGAAATCCAGAAGAGGCAAGTTTAAAGTCTACATCGGCATGAGTGCCGGTGTAGGCAAAACTTTTCGTATGCTGCAGGAAGCACATTCACTTTTGCGTAATGGCATAGATGTAAAAGTTGGATTCATAGAAACACATAACCGTAAAGAAACCCATGATCTTTTAGACGGACTGCCCATTGTACCCAAAAGATCACTTTTTTATAAAGGAAAACATCTTGAGGAAATGGACCTTCAGGCTATAATTAATCTTCGTCCAGAAGTAGTAATTGTAGATGAGCTCGCTCACACTAATATAGAAGGAAGTAAAAACGAAAAACGCTGGCAGGATGTTATGGAGATCCTTGATGCCGGCATTAATGTTATTAGTGCGGTTAATATTCAGCATATAGAAAGCCTAAATGACAATGTAAAAGAAATTACAGGTATTGAGGTAAAAGAACGAATTCCCGACAGTGTACTTAAAGCTGCAGATGAAGTTGTAAATATTGACCTTACCGCCGATGAACTTATCATAAGGCTTAAAGAAGGGAAAATTTATACTGAAGACAAGATCCAGTCTGCCCTAAAAAACTTTTTTAAGTCGGATCACATACTACAGCTCAGAGAACTTGCCCTTAAAGAAGTGGCCAGCCAGGTAGAACGCAAAGTAGAAAATGAAGTTACCGGCAATAACAATTTTAAGCACGAACGTTTTATTGCCTGCATTAGCAGTAATCCTAAAACGGCCAAAACCGTGATTCGTAAAACAGCCCGACTTGCCAATTACTATCACAGCAAATGGTTTGTACTCTATGTACAAACTCCAAAAGAAAGCAGCGACAAAATTCCGCTGGATAAACAGCGTCATCTTATCAATAATTTTAAACTGGCTACAGAACTGGGCGCTGAGGTTATTAAGGTAGAAAATACCAGTGTAGCGAGAGCCATTACCCAACAGGCCGAAGCTTTGAAAGCAACCACTATATGTATTGGAAAACCAAGGCTGACATTAGTCAAGGTTATTTTATCTACAAACATTTTCAACGAGCTATTAAATAAATTATCTTCGAGTGATATTGACTTAATCATTCTGTCATAACCATGAAAATTAAAACAAAACTTATACTGGCAGTAGGGGTGTTATTTATAATGATAACCATACTCTCGGCATTAGGCATCCGACAGGTAAATGTGCTTGCCGGTGACACAAAGAATATACTTGTAGACAACTACCTTTCACTGGAACATTCCCGTAATATGTATAAGATACTGGATAGCAATGAAAGAGATAAAGCAGCATTTGATAAGTTTAAAACCTATCTCGAAAAACAAAAGACCAATGTGACCGAAGTGGGTGAAGATGAACTTACCGATGATCTTTCTGAACATTTTGAGGCTTTACAAAAAGATCCTAAAAATGTGATGCTGTTGGAAAAACTCCGTGGTGATCTAAATGGTATCATGAAACTAAATATGGATTCCATTAAGCGTAAAAGCAATACAGCCGAGTTAACTGCAGAAGATTCTATCTTATGGATGTCGCTTACCAGTTCTTTTTGTTTTATTATAGGATTTGTACTTATTGTAAACCTTCCGGGTTATATTGCCGATCCTATAAAAAGCTTAACAGACAGCATCCTCCAGATCGCAGCTAAAAATTATTCGCAGCGTGTTTACTTTAAGGGGCATGGTGAATTTGGAGCTTTGGCAAAATCATTCAATACCATGGCAGAAAAATTACAGGAATACAGTGCCAGTGATCTTTCTAAAGTGATGATGGAGAAAAAACGTATTGACACTCTTATTAATAATATGCACGATCCAGTTATAGGACTCGATGAAAATTACAAGGTACTTTTTGCAAATGATGAAGCTCTTAAAATAACCGGTATTAAAAGCAGTGATCTTATTGGCAAACCTGCACATGAAGCTGCATTGACAAATGACCTGATCCGTAGTCTGACCAAAGACCTGGTTGCTCCACCCAATACTCCCGAAAAAGAACAGCCTTTAAAAATTTATGCCGATGGCAGGGAGAGCTATTTTGAAAAAGATATTATTTCTATTTCTATAGTTCCTACCGGAGAAACCGATAAAAAGAAAATAGGTTCGGTTATTATCCTTCGCAATATTACAGCCTATAAAGAACTGGATGCTGCCAAGACTAATTTTATTGCAACTGTTTCACATGAGTTTAAAACACCTATTGCTGCAATGAAGATGAGTCTTCAGCTATTAGAGAATGAACAAACAGGTAAACTTAACGAAGAACAAAAGCATCTTGTAGAGAGTATAAAAGATGACGCAAACAGATTGTTAAGAACAACAGGAGAACTCCTTAATATAACACAGGTAGAAACAGGCAAAACAAGCATCAATATTACTTCGTGTGATGTAAGCTCTTTAATAACCGAAACGGTAGAAAGCAATAAGATCCAGGCGGCATCAAAAAACATAAAACTAGAAACTGCAGTTCCAATTAGTTTCCCCGATATATTAGCCGATGAAGAAAAAACACAATGGATCATGTCGAATTTGATTTCGAATGCGATTCGATACTCCTATGAAAACTCCTCTATATATATAACCGCAACACAGCATGAAAAAACAATAGAGATAAGTGTTAAAGATACCGGTCTTGGAATACCCGAAAATTATCTTAACCGGGTTTTTGATAAATACTTCCGGGTGCCGGGTACTCAAAAAGAAGGAACCGGTTTGGGTCTTGCTATCAGCAAGGAATTCATGGAAGCACAGGGCGGAACGATCTTAGTTACCAGCGGTACAGGCGAAGGCAGCTGTTTCACTCTGGTTTTTCAAAGATCATTTTAATATTCGTTTGAAACATACACTTAAAAAAAGCAATCTGGATTCAGATTGCTTTTTTTATATCATTTCGAAGTATACTATTTTATTAAAATTTGTACAGAATATTCCTCAAAATATAATTTTATATTATGTGCAATTCAATACCTCTATCAAATAAATATCTAATAATTAAATAAATTTACCCTCTACTCCACTTTTATACACATAACCTATTAAATATTAGATTATTAGTAACTTTTCCTTAATAAAACCTTATCCTATAAATCGTTTGCGTAAGGAGTATTAAAATTAATTTTGAGTTGTTAAGGTTATAACCCTGCAGGTATAACATCCTTTAAAACAACTATTTAACCAACTTTAAATTTTTATTAATTATGTCTACAAAACGATTTTTCTTAGCTTTTGCTTTGGCGGCTTTTTCTTTTGGAAGTACCATGAGAGCAGCAGACAACTGGACAAGCATTTTTAGTACGGCAGCTTTGCCGGAATGGAACTTTTTTGAGTGTACAGGTGGTGGAACTGAAACGTTTTCAAATCTTGGAAGCAGCTCAAGTTCATATGCTACAAGAACATGGACTGGAAACAATGGTGTAGAATGGAGTGCTACTGATGCAAGAACTGACCTTGACCTTACAGGTGATGCTATTGCTTTAAGAACAAGTACTCTTAAAAATACTATAGCTGTTGCCGGTGGTATAGGTACACTTAGCTTTAACTATCAAAGAGTATTTACTGGTAATTCAACTTTAAAGGTATTTGTTAATGGTGTACAATATGGTGGTGATATCACTGTATCTGCAACTACAACTACAGTTTACTCTCAGCCTATTAATGTAGCTGGTAATGTAAACATCGAAATTAGAAACAGCGGAAACAGAACAGTTATTGATGATATATCATGGAGCTGTTATGGTACTCCTGTTGTAGGCCCGGAACTTCAACTTGCAGACGCTTTAGGTGTTAATCAGGATTGTGGTAACTTATTTGTAAATTTTGGTTCTCAATCAGTTGATGTTTCTACAGATGCTGTATTTACAATTAAAAATACTGGAACATCAAATCTTACTATCTCTTCACTTGCTCTAAGTAACACTACTGATTTTACAATCATATCCCCTTCTACTTTACCTCTTACTGTAGGTGCTTCAGGATCTGCAATAGTTTTAGTACGTTTTGATGCCGTTACAGCTGGTGATAAATCTGCTACATTAACTATTACAAGTAATGATACTGACGAAGCTTCATGTGTTGTTGAGCTTTCTGGTAAAGGTTTAGTACCATGTACTGCTCCGGTTATTACTAGTGCTTCAGTTAATTTTGATGCTATTACTGCTACTTCTGCACATGCAGTGGCTAGCTACGCAACTGCTGATGCGTATATCGCAGTAGTTTCTACATTAAATGCATTAACTGCTGCTCCTGTAAATGGGTCTAACTATAGTGTTGGTACTCTTTTAGGTGGTGGTAAAGTAGTTTTTAATGGTAATGCTGCAGATTTCAATATGTCTGGCTTACTTGAAAACACTCCATATTTTGTTTTCCTTTTCCCTTATAACAATACAGATTGTACTAGTGGGCCACTATACTATACTGAAAGTTCTATAGAAGGATCATTCTCTACTCCTGTTGCTCCATGTGTTGGTGGTGCAGAATCTTTCACTAATCTTGGTGCTGTTTCAAGTACATATGCTACAAGATCATGGACTGGCGATAACAGTGTT
Source organism: Flavobacterium cerinum (assembly GCF_004028155.1). GTDB lineage: Bacteria > Bacteroidota > Bacteroidia > Flavobacteriales > Flavobacteriaceae > Flavobacterium > Flavobacterium cerinum. The sequence continues at coordinate 49,265 of NZ_SBII01000019.1, forward strand.
GCATGGACAGCTACAGATTCAAGAAGCGATCAGAATCTTACAAACATTGCTGTTACTTTAAGAACAGGAAGTGTAAAAAACACTACTCCGGTATCTGGAGGTATTGGAACTTTATCTTTTAACTACAAAAGAATATTCACAGGAAACTCTACTTTAAAAGTTCTTGTAAATGGTGTACAACAAGGAAGCGACATCACTGTTTCATCTGATTTAACTACTGCTTACTCTCAGGTTGTAGATCTTACAGGTGCTGTAACTGTAGAAATACAAAACAGTGGTAACAGAACGATCATTGATGATATTTCTTGGACTTGTTTTGAAACTCCAAACAGACCGGAGATTCAATTATTTGACAGTAATATGGCTTCTAAAGCTTGTGGTAATTTTACAATTGATTTTGGAAATGTTGCAGTAAACACTAACGGTGAAGCTACATTTACTATTAAAAACAATGGTTTACAAACTTTAAACATCACTGCTCTTACTTTAAGCGATGCTGTTAACTATACTATCGTTTCTCCAGTTGCTCCTGTAACTGTAAACTCTTTAGCTACTCAGGATGTTGTTGTAAAATTCAATAGTGCTGTTGCTGCTAGCTACCCTGCTACATTAACTGTAGAAAGCAATGATGCTGACGAAGCTTCATGTGTTATCAATCTTTCTGCTACTGCTCAAAGTGCATGTGCTGCTCCTGTAGTAACCGGAGGAGATGTAACTGTATCAAACTTAACTTCTTCATCTGCAAGTTTCCTTGTAGAAGGTATTACTGCTGATGCTTATATCGCTATAATAAGTTCTACAGGTACAATAACTGCTCCGGTTAACGGAACTGCTTATACTGTAGGAGCTACTATGGGTACTGCAACTGTAGCTTATGTAGGAAGCAATCCTTCATTTACATTATCAGGTCTTAATGCTGCAACTACATATACTGTTTTTGTATATCCTTACAACACTGCTAATTGTATTGGTGGTCCTTCTTATGCTGCTGCTCTTGAAACATCAGCTACTACAACAGCTGCTCCATGTGTAGGTGGTGGTGAAACATTCACAAACACAGGAACAAATTCTGCTACTTACGGTACTAAAAACTGGACTGGAGACAACGGTATTACATGGACTGCTACAGATTCAAGAAATGACCAGACTCTTACAGGAAAAGCAATTGCTATAAGAACAGGAAGTGTAAAAAATACTGCTGTAGTATCTGGCGGTGTAGGTACACTTACATTTAACTACAAAAGAGTATTTACAGGTAACTCTACTTTAAAAGTTTTTGTTAACGGTACTCAATATGGTGCTGATGTAGTTGTTTCATCTGATGTTACTGCTGTATTCTCTCAGGTAGTAAATGTTGCTGCAAACGCAACAATCGAAATCGTAAACAGTGGAAACAGAACAATCGTTGATGATATCTCTTGGACTTGTTATACAGCTGGAAGCGGTGCAAGAACTGCTCTTTCAACTGAAGAGGACAAAGCAATCGAAACATCTTCTGAAATTACCCTTTATCCAAACCCTAACAACGGTCAGTTCCAACTAGACCTTGCTACAGAAAGCGCTAACGTTGCTATCTATAATGTATTAGGCAAATTAGTACTTAACAAAGAGGTTCTAGATAACGAAGTTATCAACCTTGAAAGTGCTGGAAAAGGAATTTACATGATGGTAATAACATCAGGTAACAAAGTTTCAAGCAAAAAGGTTATAGTAAACTAATTAGTTACACTCTGATTTTTAACTCCGGCAGGAAACTGTCGGAGTTTTTTTATAATATTCACATAACGTTTACCTCAATTTATAATAACTTTTTAGTAAGGTTTAAATAATTTCCCTTCCCTCAATTAAAAGTAGCTTGCGCAGATTTAGGAATTGATTAAAAACCTATCAGTTAATTACAAAATGATGCGTAAAAAGAAGAAGTTATTTAAGCATGCAATACACCTTTTAGTATTGTTCATTATGATGTCGGGCAGCAGTGTAGCTGCACAGGTATATCAGCACAATTTTGGTACAACTGCAATTAACAGTTATCCTTATACAGTTGCTCCTACTACAGTACACCCGGATATTTCAGGTTCTGTATGGACTAACAATACAGGCAGCTGGGTTAGTTATGTTGGATCGGCAGGACAAGCATTAGGATTAGCAGACACATCTGCACCTACAGCCTCTGCTACACTCACCTTTACTATCGCCGCAGGTAAGCAGCTTACTATCGATTCTTTTTCCTTCTGGAGACAGCGAAGCAATTCAGGTGCTCAAAACTGGTCAATGTCTATTAACGGAACAAACGTTGGTAACGGAACGATACCAACTACAGGAACTGCTACCGGGACAACAGCAGTTGCAAACCCTGTAACCGGACTTACAGGTACAGTAAATGTAGTTATTGCATTAAGCGGAGCTTCGGGAGTAGGAACTTTTCGTGTAGACGACTTTACACTTAACGGAACTGTAACTGGTACATGTACTGCTCCGGTTATTACTTCTATAACTCCTGCATCGGGACCTGCAAATACCATTGTAACAATTAACGGTAGTGGTTTTACAACCGGTACAGGTACATCGTCTATAAAATTCAACGGTATAGAAGCAGCTTCTTTCACCGTAGTATCTAACACTGCTATTAAAGCTGTAGTTCCTGCATTGGCTACCACCGGTGTAATTACTGTTCTTACGAACGGCTGTTCTGGAACATCATCTGTATTTACTGTATTGAATTCTAATTGTGCACCTACTCCTACTCTTGGTGATCTGTATATTTCAGAATTATATGACCAGCAGGCAGGAAGCGGCGGAATGATCGAAATTTACAACCCTACAAGTTCTACGATCTCTTTAACCGGATATACATTACAGCGTTATGGTAATATCATCGATACTACTCCATCTCCAGGTTATATTTTAAACTTATCAGGCAGCATTGGATCTGAAATGACTTATCTCATTGCCTGTTCATCACCTAACCAAACTACCTGCGCTACTCCGCCTTTCTCTGCTACCTTAGGAAGTGGATTTAATGGAAATGATAAATTTGAACTTCTGAAAAATAATATAGTAATTGATCTTGTAGAAGTACCGTTCATAGATCCTGGGTTTACATTAATAAGAAAACCGGATGCAGTTGCCCCTTCTACAACTTATAATGTTAATGAATGGAACAACACTGCTCATAATACAATTTTACCGAATAACTTTTGTCAGGATTTAGGAAACCACACTACTGTACCAGTACCCTCAAATCCTTCGGCAACAATAACTACACAGCCTATAAGTAAATCTATATGCGAAAACAGCCAGACAACCCTTACTGTAATTATAAGTAACACTACAGGTTTTACATATCAGTGGAAAGTACTTAACACTTCTGGAAACTGGGTTAATGTAACAAATGGAGCTAATTATTCGGGAGCTACTACAAATACATTAACAATTAACCCGGCTCTAATCACATTTACCGACAACCAATACTATTGCGAAATCACATCGGGTACATGTACTCTTATAAGCAATGCGGCACAACTTGTTGTTACTCCTGCCCCGGCTGCTCCAACTGTAACAACTACACAGCCTACCTGTACCGCGCCAACAGGTACTATAACAATCAATACACCAACTGGATTAACATATAGCATCGACGGAATTAATTTTCAGGCAAGTCCTATATTTACAAATCTTGCTCCGGGTAATTATCCGGTTACTGTAAAAAATACGGCAGGATGTATTTCAACAGTAACAATGGTCACTATCAACCCGGCTCCGGCTGCTCCGGCAATTGCCGATGTAACTACTGTTCAGCCAACATGCACAATTCCTACAGGAAGTATAACAATAAATTCACCAACAGGTGCAGGAATAACTTATAGCATTGACGGAATTAACTTTGTAAACGGAGTTATATTTGCTAACCTTACACCAGGCACTTATACCATCACGGTAAAAAATGCTGCAGGATGTACTTCGGTAACACCTATAATAACAATTAATACTGTTCCGGCTGCTCCGGCAGTAGCCAATGTAACTACCGTTCAGCCTACATGTACAACACCTACAGGAAGCATAACGGTAAACTCACCAACAGGTGCAGGAATAACTTATAGCATTGACGGAACGAACTTTGTAAATGGAGTTACATTCGCTAACCTTACACCAGGCACTTATACCATCACGGTAAAAAATGCTGTAGGATGTACTTCGGTAACACCTATAATAACAATCAGTACTGTTCCGGCTGCTCCGGCAGTAGCCAATGTAACTACGCTTCAACCAACCTGTACAACACCAACAGGAAGTATAACAGTAAATTCACCAACAGGTGCTGGTTTAACTTATAGCATTGACGGAACGAACTTTGTAAATGGAGTTACATTCGCTAACCTTACACCAGGCACTTATACCATCACGGTAAAAAATGCAGCAGGTTGTACTTCGGTAACACCTATAATAACAATCAATACTGTTCCGGGGGCTCCGGCAATTGCCGATGTAACTACCGTTCAGCCTACATGCACAACACCCACAGGAACTATAACTGTAAATTCACCAACAGGTGCTGGACTTACCTACAGCATTGACGGAACGAACTTTGTAAATGGAGTTACATTTGCTAATCTGGCTCCGGGAACATACAATATCACAGTAAAGAATGCTGCAGGATGTACTTCGATAACACCTTTAATAACTATCAATGTAGTTCCGGGGGCTCCGGCAATTGCCGATGTAACTACCGTTCAGCCTACATGTACAACACCAACAGGAAGTATAACTGTAAACTCACCAACAGGTGCTGGACTAACCTACAGTATTGACGGAACTAACTTTGTAAACGGAGTCACATTTGCTAACCTCGCTCCTGGCACATATACTATAACAGTAAAGAATGCAGCAGGATGTACTTCGGTAACACCTTTAATAACTATCAATGTAGTTCCGGGTGCTCCGGCAGTCGCAGATGTAAGTACAATCCAGCCTACATGCGCAGCTCCGACAGGAAGCATAACTGTAAACTCACCAACAGGTGCTGGATTTACCTACAGCATTGACGGAACAAACTTTGTAAACGGAGTTACATTTGCTAATCTGGCTCCGGGAACATATAATATCACAGTAAAAAATGCAGCAGGTTGTACTTCGGTAACACCTCTAATAACAATCGATGTTGTACCTGGTGCTCCGGCAATTGCCAATGTAACTACGGTTCAGCCTACATGTGCAATTCCAACAGGAAGTATAACAGTTAACACTCCAACAGGGGCAGGATTAACATACAGTATAGATGGAACAAACTTCCAAAATGGAGTAACTTTCACTAACCTGGCTTCTGGTAACTATAACATTACAGTGAAAAATGCAGAGGGATGCACGTCAGTAACACCTGTCATCATTAACACTGGTGCTAAAGTTCCACTTATTACAAAAGTTCAGGAATGCAGAGATACAACATCTGGTAAAAACTACATACTAGAAGTACTTCCACTTGATAGTTCTTTTGAAATATCTACTGCTACATTCAAATGGAAAAATGAACAAGGAAATACTATTGGAAACGATGAAAACACTTTTGACGTTACACAGTATGTTGCTTCAAATAATATTGACACTGCTGATTTCCCTCTTCTATTTACAGTAACCGTAACTACAAACGGAGGATGCGAAGCTACTGCCGAGTTTACTGTAGAAAGTTATTTTTGCAATATTCCTAAAGGTATATCACCAAACAATGATGGTATGAATGATAGTTTTAACCTAACAGGTATGAATGTAAAAAAGCTAAGCATTTTTAATCGATACGGTTTAGAAGTTTACACTAAAAACGATTACAAAAATGAATGGTTTGGACAATCTAATAAAAATGATGAACTACCAACAGGTACATATTATTATGCTATCGAAACTAAAAGTGGTGATTCTCAAACCGGATGGGTCTATATAAACAGACAGGATAAATAATAAATACATTTTTTTTGATCTAATAAAGCCGCTTATAGCGGCTTTATTTATTAACAAAATTTACAATTAAATGATTTTCCAATCATCATAATATAACTATTTCAAAATATTCAAAACTATAAATACCTCTAATTTCGGCTTTAAAAAAAAGGGGATGCTAAACAAATACAATAAGAGTAAGAATATTGTTTTTTTACAATTTTTTTTCATGCTGTTATTCGCCTGCAGCGTTAATGCACAAATATATTATCATGACTTTGGCACTTCGACAATAACTACACATCCTTATAATGTAGCTCCTACTACTATTAACTCACATCTTTCAGGCTCATCATGGACCAATAGTGCGAATTCATGGACAAGCAATACAGGAGCAACAGGACAAGCACTCACTTTAGTTACTGGTCCCGGTACTTTTACTATAAATCTTACCTTTAATGTTGCTAATAATTTCCAGGCAGACATTACTTCCTTTAATTTTTGGAGACAGCGAAGCAATTCAGGCCCTCAAAACTGGAGTCTATCCATCAACGGCATTCCAGCAGGAAGCGGAACCACACCTACTGCAGGTGCTCCAATTGGAGTTACAAATGTTAGCAGCCCTATACTGGTTACAGGTACAGTAACTGTTACTTTAGAATTAACTGGTGCAGCTGGTGGCAACTTTAGACTGGATGATTTTACATTAAACGGTACTGTAACTTCTACCTGTAATACAGCAGTAATTACGTCTTTTTCTCCTGCTTCAGGGCCGGCAAATACTATAATGACTATTACCGGCAGCGGATTTACAAGTGCATCATCGGTAAAATTTAATGGCACAGAAGCTGCATCATTTACAGTAATTTCCGACACCTCTATACAGGCTACAGCACCTGTAGGGGCATCCGCAGGAACTATTTCGGTTACAGCAGCCGGATGTGACGGTGTATCAGCAACTCCATTTACTTATTTATCATCGCAATGTAACACCGCTACAGATTTGTTTATTTCTGAGCTGTATGATCAAAAAACCCAAAGTGGCGGTATGATAGAATTATACAATCCTACAAATGCTACTATCAATTTAAATGGGTATGTATTACAGCGATACGGCAATATAACCGATACGGCACCAACTGCCGGTTATATTCTTTCATTATCAGGTACAATTGCACCGGGAGCCACTTACCTGATTGCATGTGTAAGCCCTGACCCTACTATCTGTTCGTGTCCGACTGCCAATACATCCATGGGGTCTGGTTTTAATGGTAATGATAAATTTGAATTATTAAAAAATGGAGCTCTTATTGATGTTGTAAATGTTCCATTTACAGGTCCGGGCTATACACTTATCAGAAAACCTAATGCTGTTGCTCCAGTCGCAACTTATAATATTAACGACTGGAATAACACCGCACATAATAATACAAGCCCTAATACTTATTGCCAGGATGTAGGAAGTCATACTGTGACACCATCTATTCCTCCTACAATAACCCATCCGGTTACCAGAACGGTTTGCGAAAATACTACAACTACATTTTCTACTTCTGTAAGTACTCCAGCTGGTTTTACATATCAATGGAAAGTTCTTAATACAGCCGGTGTGTGGGTAAATGTAGTAAATGGTACTAATTACTCGGGCGCAACTACAAATACACTTACCGTTAATCCGGTTCCTTTAAGCTTTAATAATTTACAATACTACTGCGAAATAAAATCTACCACTTGTATACTTGTTACTAATGCTGCGCAGCTTATTGTTTCACCAATACCTCCAATAGCTAACGTAACAACCATTCAGCCTACCTGCGCAGTTCCTACCGGAACCATTACAGTAAATTCGCCATTAGGTACTGGAATAACTTATAGTCTAGACGGTACAAATTTCGTTCCCGGAACAACATTTACAAATGTAGCACCTGGTAATTATAATGTTTCTGTAAAAAATGCTACAGGATGTATTTCAACAACCCTAATGATCACTATTGATACTCCTGCAGGCGGACCGGCTGTAGCAGATGTTTCTGTATCACATCCTACATGTACTACTCCAACTGGCAGTATAACAATAAATTCTCCAACAGGTACGGGTTTTACATATAGTATTGACGGATCTACTTTTCAAACTGGCCTTATATTTACAAACCTGGTTCCAGGCTCTTATGTAGTTACAGTAAAAGATGTAGCAGGATGTACTTCTGTAACACCTTCTATTACTGTTAACCCTGTTCCGGCTATACCTGCCATTGCAGATGTAACTGTTACAAATCCTACATGTATTGTTCCTACCGGAACTATAACTATTAACTCACCATTAGCTCCAAACCTTACTTATAGCATTGACGGAATTAATTTTGTAAGCAATACTTCATTTACCAATCTTACTCCCGGAACCTATACTATTACAGTAAAAAATGCTGTAGGATGTACTTCAGTTACATCGAATATTATTGTTAATCCTGCTGTTGGTGCACCTGCTGTAGCTACTGTTACTGTAATACAACCAGCCTGTACAATCTTAACGGGTACTATAACGATAACTTCTCCAACGGGTACTAATTTAACTTATAGCATAGATGGGGTTAATTTCGTAAGTACTACTTCATTTACCAATCTCGCACCTGGAACATACACTATTACAGTGAAAAATATTTCAGGATGTACTTCAACAACACCTGGTATTATTATCAACCAAGGTTCTACTACCCCTGTTGTTTCCCCTGCTACACCTTTAGAGGCTTGTGCTAATAATTTTGACGGATTTTCATTTTTCAATCTGACTACAGCAGGTAATGAGATCTTAAATGGGCAGACTGGTTTAACGATAACGTATCACCTTACCGAGATTGGCGCTGATTTTGGTACTACTCCAA
>NZ_SBII01000020.1 GCF_004028155.1 Flavobacterium cerinum
AACGTTACCAATGTACTGACCAATGATAAGCTGAACGGTGTTGCTGTGATCCCATCCGGGGTAACGGTAACAGAAGGTTCAGGCGATACTACAGAACTAACGATCAATGCAAACGGTACAGTAGATGTAGCCGCTGGTACTCCGGCAGGCACGTATACACTGAACTATACGCTTTGCGAGAAACTCAACCCAACGAATTGTGATAATGCATCGGTAAGCGTAACAGTAGTTGCAGCACCAATTGATGCGGTCAACGATACAGCAAGTAACATCAACGGTTATACAGGCGGAACAAACGTTACCAATGTACTGACCAATGATAAGCTGAACGGTGTTGCTGTCATTCCGGCAGAAGTTACTATAACTTTAGTAAGTGGTGGTCCTGAATTAATATTAAACACCACAGATGGTACGGTAGACGTCGCTCCAAATACGCCGGGAGGTACTTATACACTTACATACCAGATATGTGAAGTTTTAAACCCTGCTAATTGTGAGACTGCTACAGTAACTATTTTCGTAATGACTCCGCAGCTTACTTTAACCAAGGATATGCAGGCAGGTACGTTTGATAGTGTTGGAGATGTAATTACCTATGATCTTGTACTTACCAATTCTGGTAATGTTATAATAACTGATATAGTAGTAACTGATGTAAATGCGGATAATATTACTCCTTCCACTGTGCCAACTATTGCACCGGGAGAGGTTGTTACTATTACAGCTACGCATACTATTACTCAGGCTGATCTTGACAGAGGATTTGTATATAATACAGCTTCAGTAACAGGAAATGACCCTAATGGAGGTAACGTAACAGATGATTCATCTGACCCTACAGATCCATTGCAGCCAAGCGATCCGGGATATGATCCCGCATGTGTAGACTGTACTGTTACAACAATTACTCAAACACCTGCATTAACATTAACTAAAGATGCTCAGGCAGGAACATTTGATAGCATTGGAGATGTAATTACGTATGATCTTGTACTTACCAATTCTGGTAATGTTACAATAACTGATATAACACTAACAGATACTAACGCGGATAGTATTACTCCTTCTACAGTGCCAACTATTGCACCGGGAGAAGTTGTAAACATCACAGCTTTACATACTATTACACAGGCAGATCTTGACAGAGGTTTTGTATACAATACAGCATCTGTAACGGGTACAGATCCAAAAGGAGGGGAGATTACGGATACTTCATCAGATCCAACAAATCCAGTATTACCAGGAGATCCAAGGTATAATCCGGAATGTGCAGATTGTACGATTACAACAATTACTCAGTCACCTGAATTAACACTGACAAAAGATGCACAGGCAGGAACATTTGATAGTATTGGAGATGTAATTACTTATGATCTTGTACTTACCAATTCAGGTAATGTTACAATAAAAGATATCGTTGTAACTGATAATAACGCAGATACAATTAATCCTGCGAATGTTATTGCTCTTGCACCGGGAGCATCGGTTAATATCACGGCCACGCATACTATAACTCAGACTGATCTTGATAAAGGATTTGTATATAATATGGCTGCAGTTACAGGAAATGATCCTTCTGGAAATCCTATTACAGAAGAATCTACAGATCCAACGGATCCTTGGCAGCCTACAGATGAAGGCTATAATCCAGCGTGTCCTGACTGTACAGTAATATCGATTACACAGGATCACGAAATGAAATTGCTTAAAGATGCAGTTTATCAGGATACGAACGGAGATGGTATAGTAAATATTGGAGACAGTATTCTATATAGCTTCAGTGTTGAAAATACAGGAAATACGACTATAAAAGATATTATTGTTGAAGATCCGCTGGTAGTTGTAAATGGCGGTCCTATTGTTTCATTGGCTCCGGGAGCAATTGACAATACTACATTTAGTGCAGTGTATATTTTAACACAAAGTGATGTAGAAAAAGGTGCGGTTTATAATCTTGCTATTGCAGATGGTATAAATACAAACGGCGGTTCGGTAAATGCTGAGTCGGAAGATCCAACACCTATAGATATAAATGATCCGTTGTTTGATCCTGCTTGTCCTACTTGTACTGTAGTGTCGTTGACCCAGAAACCGGGAATGGCACTTATTAAAGTAGCAACGTTTAATGATAACAATAATGACGGAAGAGCACAGGCTGGTGAAACGATCACTTATAGTTTCACAGTAACCAATACAGGAAATGTTGCATTGCATGATATAGTTGTAAGCGACAAATTACCAGGTGTTGTCCTGGCAGGTGGACCAATAACGGTTCTTGAGGTAGGAAAATCAGATAGTACTACTTATAAAGCTATCTACACCATTACTCAGGCCGATATAAATGCTGGCAAGGTTTCTAATCAGGCAACTGCAGCTGCCACAACATTGACTGGAATTGACATGACTGTATATTCTGATGATAATGATGAGTTTGGTACAGACCCAACAATTACAGAATTGAACGGATGTACACTTGAAATATTTAATGCTATATCTGCTGATGGAAATGGTGAAAACGATGAGTTCTACATAGGCGGCATTGAATGTTATCCAGATAATGAAGTACACATTTACAACCGTTGGGGCGTACTTATTTATGATGCCAAAGGATATGACAATAATGAAAAATCCTTTAAGGGTTATTCTACAGGAAGGACAACTGTAAGCGGTTCGAGTTCGGTACCGGCAGGAACTTATTTCTATATCATTCAGTACAAAAAGCCTGATGGCTCAACACATAAAAAAGACGGGTACCTGTATATAACCCGATAAAAAGAAGACAAATGAAGACAAAATTAATATTAATCATTTCATTGCTTGTAGGATTGCAGTCGTTTGGGCAGCAGGATCCGCAGTACACGCAGTACATGTATAATACCATCAACGTGAATCCTGCTTACGCAGGATCACGTGGGGTAACCAGCATATTTGGACTTTATCGTACACAATGGGTAGGTCTTGACGGTGCTCCGGAAACGGCAACAGTATCGGTACATGCTCCGGTAGGTAAAAATGTAGGTTTAGGGGTATCTGTTATAAATGATAGATTAGGCCCTATGGATAATAGCACATTAGCTATAGATTTTTCTTACACACTTAAAACCTCTGAGAACTGGAAACTGGCTCTTGGTATAAAAGGGAAAGCTAATTTATTGAATGTAAATTATAATAAACTGCATATCCGTTTACCGGATGATTATATGTTTCAGAATAATATACAAAATGAGTTTTCACCTAATATAGGTGCCGGAGCTTACTTGTATTCTGAAAGTTCATACATCGGTTTATCGGTACCAAGTTTTATTGAAACAGAGAATTATGAACACAATGAATTAGCGGTAGTTAAAGAAAGACTCCATTTTTATCTTATAGGTGGACATGTGTTTAATTTGAGCTATGACTGGCAATTTAAACCTGCAACTATGATTAAATCGGTAAGTGGCTCACCACTTCAAGTAGATGTGTCAGCTAACTTTTTGTACAATCAGAAATTCACTATTGGAACAGCTTACAGGTGGGACGCTTCTTTTAGCGCACTTTTGGGATTCCAGATAACGAAAGGATTATTTGCAGGCTATTCGTATGATATGGAAACTACTAAGCTACAGGACTATAATTCAGGGTCTCATGAAGTTTTCCTGCGCTTCGATCTGTTCAGGAAATCAACTAAAATAACCAATCCAAGATTTTTCTAAAAAAGGGATTATGAAAAAAAATATATTAAAAATAGCAATGCTTTTGTCTTTGTGTTCGGTTGTAATGACGGCACAGGAGAAACAAATGGCCGCAGCAGGAAAACTTTTCAATGAGTATGCTTATGTTGATGCAATAAAGGAATATAAACAAATTGCATCGAGAGGATATAAGTCTGCCGAATTGTATGAAAAATTAGGTGATGCCTATTATTACAATGGAGACCTTGAAAAATCGGCTAAATGGTACAAAGAGCTTTTTGCGCTGAACCAGGATGCTTCTCCTGAATATTATTATCGTTATGCTCAGTCGCTTAAGTCTAGTGGGGATTATGAAACTGCAAATGCCATGCTTGATAAGTTTTCAGCGAAGAGTAATGGAGACCTCAGGGCAAAACTTTATACAGAAAACAAAAACTACCTTTCTGTAATAAAGAAAAATTCAGGTAGGTATGAAGTTAAAAAAACGGATATAAATTCAGCGTATTCTGATTACGGATCGGCCTACTGGGGTAACAAAATAGTATTTGCCACTTCTCGGGATACAACCGGATTACTGAAAAGAATTGATGGATGGACCAATCATTCATTTACAGAATTGTATGAATCTTCAATTAATAGTGATGGCAGTCTAAGCAAACCAAAAAGGTTCTCTAAAAGAATTGAAACTAAAATGCATGAGTCTACTCCGGTGTTTACCAAAGACGGAAAGACAATGTATTTTACCCGTAATAATTACATTGACGGAAAGGTTAGAAAAGATGGTACAGGACAGGTATTGTTGAAAGTATACAAGGCAATTTTAAAAGATGATAAATGGACTGATATTACCGAGCTGCCTTTTAATGATAATAATTATAGTGTAGCACATCCGGCATTAAGTGCAGATGAGAAAACATTATATTTTGCATCTGATATGCCCGGAAGTTATGGTCAGGCGGATATCTTTAAAGTTACAATTAATAGTGATGGTACTTTTGGAAAACCTATAAATCTTGGAACAGGAATTAATACACAGGGAAAAGAAACATTTCCTTTTATTGATACCGATGATCAGTTATATTTTGCTTCCGATGGTCATCCTGGTTTAGGAGGACTGGATATTTATATTGCTAAACTTGAAAAAGGAAATTTTGAAAAAGCATATAATGTTGGCGAACCCATAAACAGTAAAAATGATGATTTTGCATTCATTATTGATAATCAGTCAAAAACTGGTTTTTTCTCATCCAATAGAGGCGGAGGCTTGGGCTATGACGATATATATGGGTTTAAAGAAATAAAACAAATTGAGTTTGATTGTAAACAACTGCTAACAGGTATTATTACTAATGAAAAGACTGGTGACGCTTTATCAAATGCTTCAGTTTCGATTTTTGGATCTGATATGCAGTTAATCAAAAAAGTTACTACCGCAACGGATGGAAGTTATTCATTTGAAGTAGAATGTGGTAAATCATATACTGTAAAATCGGAAAAGCAGGATTATTTACCTAAAGAAGCTCAAATAGTTATTCCAAAACAATCAGGAGAAACTAAACTTCCTATAGCTCAGGTAAAACCTGAAGCAACGATAAAAGTAGGAACTGATCTTGCTAAAGAATTTAAAATAGAACAGATCTATTTTGACCTTGCTAAATATAATATAAGACCGGATGCTGCTGTAGAACTCGACAAGATCGTTCAGTTCATGAAGGAGTATCCTACTTCTAAAATTGATGTGCGCACACATACTGATTGCCGCGCTTCAAGTAAGTACAACATGACATTGTCTCATAACAGGGCTAAATCTGTAATGGAATATATCATTAATAATGGTATAGGTGCAAATCGCCTTACGGGTAGAGGTTATGGCGAAACCAGGCTCGTTAATAAATGTGCTGATGGAGTAAAATGTACTGAAGAAGAACATCAAAAAAATAGAAGAAGTGAGTTTATTATAACTGCGTTATAATAATTTTGGTAGTTGGTAAAAGGCCGTTGGTAGCGGCCTTTTTTTGTTTAATAAAAGTGCTGTCAAAGAATAAATTGACAGTTTTTTTACCTTTATAGGAATATGAAGGCTATCGAATAGTTTACATTTACTGTTTTATGCTCCCTTTGGTTTTGTAGAAACATTAGGATGGATTACTACTTTTGAAATTGTTTTTATTGCTTGCACATTTGTAGCTCTGGAAGCAATAGCAGATGAACAGTAAGATCCTTTTGAGTTACAACCTAACGGTCTTGTATAATATGCAATGTCACAAATGATAGAAAATACTCTTTTTGAATTAAATGATAAAAAGATAGCTCATCAAAAAAGCATAAATGATTATTATATTACTTAAAACGAGTATGTTTTTGTTAATTAGATTTATGTGCTATTTACTAATACTTGCTATCGTATTTACTGTCAATGCGACAATTATTGTATTGAAAACAAATGAAATAAGACTATGAAGTAATACATAACGCCTTACTTTTTTTGAAGAAATTGTAACATCAGATACTTGAAAGGTCATACCAATTACAAATGAGAAATATGCAAAATCAATATAATCAGGTGTTTCTGAATTAGGGAAATTTATACTTTCGATATTATCCTTTGATTTTATTGTATTGGGACTATGATAGAGATGAGCATATCTTATAGTAAATATTGTATGCAATAGTATCCAGGATGTACAAATAGCAATAAGCGTAATAACTGTTCTTAATTCTTTTTCGAATACTGATCCATCAGTACTAAATATTAAAAGCAAGGTTCCTACCAGGCTTATACAGACAGAGATAAGTACAATTGTAAATATGACTTTAATATCATCGTCCTGTTTTTTTACAATTCCCTGTTGTTCTTTTGCTGTAGTGGTAAAAAACAGGAGCCACATCATGCCAATCATTGCGATCGCAAATACATCCCAGCAAAATATAATTAGAGTGACAGTACTTATTTGTAAAGGTATCATACCTATCGAAATGCATACAGCAAATAATAATGAGAATAGTAATTTCTGATAGCCGCTCGTTTTAGCCACCCAACGTGAAAGAACAGACTTTTTACTCATAGTGTAACTTTATTTTGTGGTACGACCTCATTTAATAATGCTGTCAAATTTTCTAGCTAATTTTCTAAAGTGAGTAATTCACTTTATTATAAGATATTAAAATTACAACTATTGCTTCTTATTTTGTGTTACTATTTTAATTATTACTTTGATAGTAATCTTTTAATCTCGGCTGCTATATTTTCTAAATTTCCTTCCAGATTCCCTGTTGCTGCAAACCTTATGATGCCTTCTTTATCAATTAAAAAGTTTTTTGGAATTGAATTCTTCGCATATTGATCCCATATTTTTTTATCAGGATCTATCCCGAAATTAAAATCTAGGCCATCTGTTTTTAATTTAAGTACTTTTTTTGCTACTTTTTCTTCTTTTTCTCCTATTGAGATTGCCAAAAAAACAAAATCTTCCTTTTTAAAAGGTTCAAGTATTTTTGATGGAATATCATAAAATTCCATTAGGCAGGGACCGCACCAAGTGGCCCAAAAATTAACTAATACTACTTTACCTTTAAGTTCTGACAGGTTTATTTTTTTTCCGCCGACCAGTTGTAATGTAAAATCTTTTGCTTTGTCGTTTACATTAAGAATGTATTCGCTGACTGTAGATACAGTCGCGTTTTCGGTAATTGTTACATTTGCTCTTTTGTCATTTTCTATTTTTTCTTTTTCAGAATAGAGTTCGATTATGGTAATAAATTCTTTATCTCCAATCTTATCATTTCCGAGTTTTTTGGCTAATTCATCTCTTTTATCGTCGCTAACACCTTTTGTCATAGATTTTATTAAACCTTCATTTCCATATTTCTCGACTTCTGCCATGGTGAAAATTTCATTGTTGATAACAATTACATTTTCAGGCTTTTTAATGACTTTACCCTGTCCGTAAAATGTTTGAATGTTTATAATTATGGCTGCAATAATGAAAATCTTATTTCTCATGTTTTTAGTTTCTGGTTATCCTTGATTTTACTAAAGTTTCGGCGTAGCATGGGAAGGTATAAAAGATGTACTAAACGACCAAAAAATATTTTTAGCGATGTACTTTGTTATACTATGTATTTGTTTTAGCTTTGCATTATGAATACAGAATTTTTTAATAAATGGACATCGCAACTCAAGAAGGGCACATTGTCTTTTATGGTGCTTAGCATTCTTAAGGATAAAGGAGAGTATTACGGATATGATCTTATCAATGAAGTCAAGAAAAGAACTACGATAGAGATAGCCGAAGGAACATTATATCCTTTGATGAATAGATTAAAAGAAGAAAAATTAGTGGAATCCAAATGGGTTGAACAAAATTCCGGCATCCCCAGAAAATACTATACTATAACTGATTCAGGATTAGCTGTAGTGAAGGAAATGACTCAATATTGGAACCATCTCAATCAAACAATCAATTCAATTTAGTATGAAGTTTAAAGAAATAGAATTTAAAGATAATAACTCAACGAGGATTTATAAAGACTATATAAATAGAGTTAAGAACAGTGTAAGAATACTGGACAAAGATAATCAGCAGGAAATTTTATTGGAAATAAATAGTCATATATATGAATCTATTAAAGATAATTCAAAGAGTAAAGGAGAAGTAGAACATTTATTAGACGTTTTAGAAATGCTCGGATCACCTGAAATTTTTCTAAAATCTCTTGTTGCAGAGAAAAAACTGGAAGAAGCTACAAAAACCTTTAATCCGGTAAAAATAGCAAAGGCATTGCTTTTAAATATAGGTAATGGATTTTCATATATTGTATTTACGTTCTTATACATCTTCTTGTTTGGTTTTTTATTTCTTGTGATTGCAAAGATTATTAATCCTGAAAATGTAGGTCTTTTTTACCGTCCTAACGATGTTTTTATATTGGGTCACTATAGTAATTCAGCAGGTATAAGTTATGCTCAATATGAAAAATTAGGCAACTGGTTTATTCCTGCAATGCTTTTATTATCTGCAGTTTTGTATGTACTATTAACACTATTATTAAAACTAAAAAGAACTTTGAAGATTAGATCAATATAAAGGTATAAGTTTATATAACTAGAAAAATTTTATCTATTATTCTTCCAAATTTAAAAACTCATGCTTATGGTATGAGTTTTTAAATTTACAGATAGTTTATAAAGTATTTTTAAAAGTTAAACTTCTTAGAAACCTTTTTCAAAATCATTTTTTGGATTGTAACTTTATAAATAGACTAGTATAACTAACGGGTCTGTAAAGTGAAAATCTATGAAAAATCCGCTATTAGCATTCAATGATAAAGGTATTTATTGTGCCCAGGCAGATGTATATCTTGACCCATGGAAACCCGTTAATAATGCTATCATTACGCATGGACATGCCGATCATTCGCGTTGGGGACATAAACAATATATTACTCATCATATGAATGTTCCAATTATTAAACATCGTTTGGGTAATATTATCGTTACCGGTAAAGAATGGGGTGAAACATTTACTATAAACGGAGTTACATTTTCGCTTCACCCTGCCGGACATATAATTGGAAGTTCTCAGGTTAGGGTTGAATACAAAGGAGAAGTATGGGTTTTTACAGGTGATTATAAAACTGAAGATGATGGCATCTCTACAGCTTATGAAGTTGTTAAATGCCACACATTTATTACAGAGAATACTTTTGGGCTTCCTGCCTTTAAATGGTTACCTCAGGTAGAAGTGATGAATGACATTAATAATTGGTGGGCACAAAATAAAGCTGAAGGAAAAACTTCTATCCTTTTTGGTTACACTTTAGGTAAAGCACAGCGATTACTTAAATATCTTGATCCTAATATTGGGCAGATTTATACCCACGGTGCTGTAGAAAATATGACTGAAGTACTGCGGTCGATGGTCGATTTTCCACCTACAATCCGGATAACGAAAGAAACTAAGAAAGAAGTTTTTCCTGGTAGTATGGTATTGGCACCGCCCAGTGCACATGGTACCGTTTGGATACGAAAAATGACACCTTATGTAACAGGATCCGCAAGTGGGTGGATGGCTTTTCGAGGTGCGCGTAGACGCAGAGCGATAGATAAAGGTTTTGTACTAAGTGATCATTGTGACTGGCAGGGACTACTGGAAAGTATTCAGGCAACTGGTGCTGAGAAGATAATATGTACTCATGGTTACAGCGATATATTTAGTACTTATCTTAGAGAGAAGGGGTATGATGCCCGTACAGAACATACTCAATACGAGGGCGACGAAAATGAAATAGCTGAGGCAAAAGACGATGAAACCGAAAATAAAGAAGCATTATGAAAAATTTTGCCCAACTTATAAAAGCTCTTGATAGTTCTAACAAAACATCCGTTAAAGTTGATGCCTTAACAGAATATTTTCGCAATGCAAATGATAAAGACAAGGTGTGGACCATTGCTATATTATCACATCGTCGTCCGCCACGCCCTGTAAATACAACTTTACTAAGATTATGGGCTACAGAACTGGCAAATATACCATTATGGCTTTTTGAGGAATCATATCACATTGTGGGCGATCTTGCCGAAACCATAGCTCTTGTTATACCTACTACTAAAGAACATTCTGAAAAAAGCCTGAGTGAATATGTAGAAGAGATGATTGCACTTAAAAAGAAAAGTGAGGAAGAAAAGCGTGAGTATCTGCATGAAAACTGGTTAATACTCAATTATTATGAACGATTTGTTTTTACAAAATTAATTACTGGCAGCTTTCGTATTGGTGTAAGTCAAAAATTAATGACACGTGCACTTTCTAAAGCTATAGATGTTGATGAAGATATACTTGCTTATAAATTAATGGGAGATTGGAATCCGTCAAAAATTACGTTCCAGGAGTTGATACTGGATGAAAAAAGTCAGGATTATCTATCTAAACCATATCCTTTCTATCTGGCTTATGCTCTTGAAGGTGATCCGGAAAATTTAGGTGATTGTAAAGATTGGAGTGCAGAACACAAATGGGATGGGATTCGTTCACAAACTATTATTCGTGATGGAGCGCTTTATGTTTGGAGTCGTGGAGAAGAATTGGTTACAGATAAATATCCTGAATTTAATGCCTTTGTCGGTATAATTCCCAATGGAGCCGTTATTGATGGAGAAATTTTACCCTATGGAGATGATAAGATAGGTTCGTTTAATGATTTGCAAACCAGAATAGGCCGTAAAACAGTATCAAAAGCTTTGCTAGAAAAGACTCCGGTTATTATTAAAGCCTATGATCTTTTAGAATGGGAAGGCATTGACATTCGGGAACGCCCATTTGAAGAACGGAGAGTTTTGCTTGAAAAACTTTACGACAGTATTAAAGATAAAGGTTTACCATTACAATTGTCTGAACGATTTGATTTTACAAGTTGGGATGATGCTGTTCGCGAAAAAGCAAAAGCAAGGGAATTGCGCAGTGAAGGTTTAATGTTTAAGCGTAAAAATTCTCCTTATTTGGTAGGTCGTAAAAAAGGTGATTGGTGGAAATGGAAACTGGATCCGTTTTCTATAGATGCAGTACTCACTTATGCCATGAGAGGTAGTGGACGTAGGGCCACCTTATTTACTGACTATACTTTTGCGCTTTGGCAGGATAAAGAAGATGGTAGCCGCGAATTGGTAACTTTTGCAAAAGCATATTCCGGCTTAACGGATGATGAATTCAGGATGGTAGATGATTTTATAAAGAAGAATACTTTAGAACGTTTTGGACCGGTGCGCAGTGTTACTCCAAAACTTGTTTTTGAAATAGGGTTTGAAGGTATTGCTTTTTCCGGAAGACATAAAAGTGGAGTAGCTACCCGTTTTCCACGCATACTCCGTTGGCGTACCGATAAAAAAATTGAAGATGCCAATACACTGGAAGATCTAAAAAATATAATCTTAAAGTAATACTTATACTTATAATAATTAATGAGTTCATTTTTATATAATTATTGAATAATAAAATAATGAATAGACAGGAACTTTTTGATATAGCTCATGGCTGGTTTGACAGTAAAGGTTGGATACCATTTCCTTTTCAGATACAAACATGGAATGCTTTTTTACAAGGAAAACATGGTCTTTTAAATGCTCCTACCGGGAGCGGGAAAACGTATGCCTTGTGGATTCCCATTATGTTAGATTATATTAAAAAGAATCCCAATTACAAAAAGAAACATACTCCGGGCTTGAAAGCAATATGGATAACACCACTTAGAGCCTTATCTATAGAAATTAAGCAGGCAGCCGAAAGAGCAGCGAATGATTTAGAAACGGGTTTAACTGTTGGTATTCGTACCGGCGACACTTCTACAGCCGAAAGAAGCAGGCAAAAGACAAAAATGCCTGATCTACTTATTACTACACCGGAAAGTCTGCAATTAATGCTGGCTTCTAAAGGATATGATAAAATTTTTAAGGATTGTACAACTATGGTTATAGATGAGTGGCATGAATTATTAGGTACTAAGCGAGGTGTGCAAACAGAATTAGGACTTTCCAGATTAAAAGCAATTGCTCCCAAAATGCGAATTTGGGGTATATCGGCCACAATAGGTAATCTTAATCAGGCATTGGAAGTATTACTTGGACCTGAGTCTGATACTTTCGAAAATTCGATACTCATCAAAGCACATATCAATAAAAAAATAAAAGTAATATCTATTATTCCTGAGAAAATGGATACGTATCCATGGAGAGGGCATATGGGATTGCATCTTATAGATGAAGTTGCTAAAATAATCAAGGCAAGCAGGACAACACTTGTTTTTACTAATGTAAGGGCGCAATGCGAAATATGGTTTCAGGCATTATTGGAAAAATATCCTGAATTTGCAGGAGATATGGCTATGCACCATGGGAGTATTAGCCGTGAAACCAGGCAGTGGGTAGAACAGGCAATTCGTGATGAACAGCTTAAAGCGGTAATTTGTACATCAAGCCTTGATCTTGGGGTAGATTTTGCGCCTGTTGAAACTGTAATACAGATAGGTGGTCCTAAGGGTGTTGCACGTTTTTTACAGCGTGCAGGAAGAAGCGGTCATAGGCCGGGACAGGAAAGCGTTATTTATTTTCTAGCCACACACGCTATGGAACTCATAGAGGCTTCTGCACTTAAAAAAGCAGTTAAGGAAACTGTTGTTGAAGATAGGGTTCCATATCTTAACAGTTGGGATGTGCTCGTGCAATATCTCGTTACATTAGCAGTATCAGATGGATTTTATCCTGATACCATTTATAAAGAAATAAAGAATACTTTTTGTTATCAGGCAATGACAGAAGATAACTGGGCCTGGGTACTCAATTTTATTACAAAAGGCAGCCAGAGTCTGGAAGCTTATGATGAATAT
Source organism: Flavobacterium cerinum (assembly GCF_004028155.1). Classification (GTDB taxonomy): domain Bacteria; phylum Bacteroidota; class Bacteroidia; order Flavobacteriales; family Flavobacteriaceae; genus Flavobacterium; species Flavobacterium cerinum. The sequence goes on from NZ_SBII01000020.1 coordinate 13,053, forward strand.
AAAAAAGTAGAAATAGAGGAAGATGGCCGTTTTGTAGTGAATAGTAAAACCGTAGCACTGCGACACCGTATGCAAATGGGAACTATAGTAGGTGATGCAGTCATGAATGTTAAGTTTTTAGGTGGTGGTTACATAGGCAGTATTGAAGAATGGTTTGTATCTAAATTGCATCCAGGCGATGTATTTATTTTTGCCGGCCGCAAACTGGAATTATATAGGACAAAAAATATGGAAGTTTTAGTGCGAAAAGCAAGTCCATCGGCTAAAGCTCAACACGCGAGTTGGATGGGAGGGAGAATGACCCTTTCAGCACAAATGAGCGAGCTGGTACGACAGGAACTGTATGCCGCAAATACTGATGTTATGTCGCCCGAACTACGCGCATTGTTACCTGTTTTTAAACGACAGCGCAAAGAATCTATAGTTCCTGATGCAGATGAATTTTTGATAGAGACTTTTAAAACAAGAGAAGGGTATCACACTATATTTTATCCTTTTGAAGGTCGCTTTGTACATGAAGCACTTGCCAGTTTAATGGCCTATAGAATTAGTCTGCTGATGCCAATTACGTTTTCTCTGGCATATAACGATTATGGTTTTGAACTTCTAAGTGACCAATATGTAGATATACAGCAAGTTTTAGATAATAATTTATTCATACCACAGTATCTACATCATGACCTCCAAAATAGCCTTAATGCTACGGAGATGGCAAGAAGAAAATTCAGGGATATATCTGTAATAGCCGGGCTGGTTTTTACAGGATATCCAGGCAAGGTTGTAAAGACGAAACATTTACAAAGTGGATCGCAATTGATCTTTGAAGTATTTAGAGATTATGAACCGGATAATTTATTATTGCAGCAGGCTTATAGAGAAACATTTGAACATCAATTGGAAGAAGGTCGTTTGATTTTAGCTTTAGAACGTATACAAAGCCATAAAATAAGATGGATGCCTTGTGAAAAACCTACGCCTTTCAGTTTTCCTATAATTACGGATAGATTAAGAGAAAAGTTATCCAGCGAAACTTTGGCAGAAAGAATAAAAAAAATGACTGCTAACTACATGAAATAAAGAAATTTTCAAACTAAATTTTTATTGTTTGATAATATGTAAAAACTATTTAAATGACATTGCAAATAGAAATTAATAATCAGGTGTTTGTGCTCCATAATACCGGTGCTCTTTATTGGGTTGAAAAAAGAATGCTGCTGATATCTGATGTGCATTTGGGTAAGATATCTCATTTTAGAAAACATGGACTAGCATTGCCCATAGGTGCCATTTTTAAAAACTTTTCTAAACTGGATAAGGTGATAGATCATTTTAGTCCTGAAAAAATATGTTTCCTAGGTGACCTGTTTCATAGTTCTCTCAATAATGAATGGCATTTATTTTCCGATTGGGTAAATCGTACCGAACTTTCAATTATTTTAGTAGCTGGAAATCATGATGTTATAAATCCAGAAAAATATAATGACCTTAACATTAAGGTAGTTAGTGAATGGGTGATTGAAAACTTCCTACTTATACATGATCCTAAAGTACGTGATGGATTGTTTACTTTTTCAGGACATATTCATCCTTCGGTGAGGTTAATAGGGAAAGGCCGACAATTCTTAAAATTATCCTGCTTTTTCAGATCTTCTAATCAAATGATTCTTCCTGCTTTTGGCGAATTTACAGGAACTTATGTTATGCAGCCTAAAGATGATGATGTTGTTTATGTAGTAACAAAAGAAGATATAATAATGATGAAAGCAGATGGGAAATAGCAATAATAATTTTTATTTAGGTTTTACTCTACTTTTTACATTGTTTTTTAAATAGGGATGCACTTTTTTAAAATGTTGTCCTTTATGCTATATCATCTTTTTATTGGAATAAATACCGTTTAATCAAAAATCAACGTATATATTCTATTTCTTTAAATTATCTCCGAAAAGTTTATTCTTCCCTCAAAAGAATCTTTAATAAATATAGATGTGTTGTAAATTCACTTAGAGTTAACCTACTATTAACTTAACATTCACTTGTATATTAGTAAAAAATTCACACTTTTGTTTTAGTTTTTTTATAAGGAATTTTCTTCGCAATCAATAATGATATTTGTGAAATTTATTATAATTTGGCAAACTTTTCAGATACATTATATTTTATAATCAGAAACTTTGCTGTAAAACTCTATGACTAAAAATTACATTATAAAATCACTATTCACAGCTGCTTTACTATCACTGTTTATTTCTTCTGTTGGGTTTTCGCAGGACAAAACAGTAGATTCGTTGATAATGGTAATGAACTCTAAGGCTCCAGATACAATTATACTGAAAACTTTTGAGTATATGTATCATAACGAATACCTTCCTGAGGATAAGAAAAAGGATTATGAAGATAAGGTAAAAGCAATTGTTAAGAGAAATCTTTCTAAAAGCGGATTGACAGATGACCAAAGAAATTATTTGATTTCGTTTAGTGCTGTACCCTATATGGATGAGTTTAAAGCATTATTCAATAATGACCCGGGCAAAGCCATATTTTTTATAGACAAAGTAATAGCCATTTACCGTAAGACAAAACGAAATAAGGAATTAGCTTCGCTATTGGTCACTAAAGGTGCTTGCCATAACCGTATAGATGATCAAAAAACGGCAATTAGCTGTTTTTATGAAGCACTACGGATGGCAGAAAAACTAAAAGATACTAATGGGATTGTATATGCTTCGAATGCAATTGCTACAACCTATATGGAACAATTGAATTTTAAATCTGCAATTCCATATTATAAAAAAGGTCTGGAGTTTTATCAATCACAAAAAATATTAAGTCCGTCAGAAAAAATTCAATATAGCAGTTTGTGCTATAACCTTGGTAACGCTTACCAATACATTGACGATTTAGACCAGGCATTAAAATATTTGAACAAGGGATATGATATTAGTATCAATTCTGAAGATAATCAAATTGCCGGTCCAATATTAAGGTTGCTTGGTACTGTTAATTTTAAACTTAAAAAGTATGACGCTTCATTATCATTTTACGAAAGGTCGTTAGAATTAACGAAAAATGATTATATGAAAGCCTATACGTTTAGTTTTATGGCAGGTACATATGTCGCGAAAAAAGAATACAGCAAAGCAATTTCTGCTGCTGAAAAAGCAATACAAGATGGGAAGAACGGACCTAAATCTTTTACAATCCTTACGAATGCCTATTTGAACCTTCATGAAGCTTATCGCGGGTTGGGGCAGTTTGATAAAGCCTTATCGGCTTATAAAAATGGTATTGCCTATAAAGATTCTATGGGTCGGGAACAGATACAAAAAGAGCTTCGGGACCAAAGTGAACAATATGCCTTTGAGAAGAAAACACTACTTTCGAAAATAGCTCAGGACAAAAAAATGCAAAAAGAAATAGGGAGTAGGAATCGTGTTATTTATCTGAGTGTTTTCGTAGCGATTTTACTGCTTATAGGAATCTTATTTTTATACTATCGTAATAAACAGCGTCAGAATATACAGAAAAATAAGAATGACGAGTTAAAACAAAGACTGTTGCTTACCCAGATGACACCACATTTTATATTCAATTCAATTACAAATATTCAGGGGCTCATCCAGAGTAAAAAAGATACAGAAGCAGTACGTTACCTTGGTAAATTTTCGAAACTTACCAGACAGATCTTAGAACATTCCAGAGAAAATTTTGTAGTGTTGAGTGAAGAACTTAATATGCTTGAAAATTATCTTGCTATCCAGAAACTGCTATACAATGATAAATTTACTTATGAAATTATTGTTGATGGTGCTATTGATGTAAATAATTTCCTTGTGCCGCCAATGCTTACACAGCCTTTTATAGAAAATGCAATTAAGCACGGTCTTAAGAACAGACCTGAAGGCGGACTGGTTTCAATTAATTATTATTTGAATGAAAATCGTCTATATTTTGAAGTTTCTGATAACGGTTCAGGGCTACAGGAAAAGTCATTAAAAGAATATCAATCGCTATCTACGCAAATTACACAAGAGAGGCTGGATAGTATTGCTGCCAAAAGCGGAATCGTGATACATACTGAAAATAATACTGATTCGGATAATAAGATACAAGGCGTAAAGACTTTTTTCGAAATACCTTACCAATTTAATTCTTAAAATTATGCTTAGAGCCATTGTCATTGACGATATGGATAATGTTAGGCAGGCTACTGTATCAGCTATTAGGGAGTATTGCCCGGCTGTCCGCATTATTGCAGAAGCTAATGGTGTTGCCAGCGGCATCGAGGCTATTAAAAAGTTTGTTCCCGACCTTATTTTTTTGGATGTTGAAATGGATGATGGTACAGGATTCGATCTGCTGCAACAATTGCGCCCAATAAACTTCAAAGTTATTTTTGTGACTGGTTACCAGGAATTTGCCATGAAAGCTTTCAGGTTTAGTGCCGTAGATTTTCTTATGAAGCCAATTGATCCTGATGAACTTATTGAAGCAGTTGACAAGGCTGAGAAGACATTGAATAAAGAGTTATTGGAATTACAGTTTAGTGCCCTTTTCTCAAATATCGAGCGGCCAAGCCGATTAAAAAAGATAGTTCTTCGTACTGCCGAAAAAGTTTACTCGGTTAATGTACAGGATATTGTACGTTGCGAATCGCATAAAAATTATACGACCTTTTATTTGCTAAACGGACAAAGGCTTTTAGTTTCCACTAATTTAAAAGAATATGAAACAATGCTTGAACCGATGGGCTTTTTCAGGTCACATCAGTCACATTTGGTGAACATGATATATTTTGATCACTTTATAAAAAGCGATTCAGGAATGATCATTATGAAAGATAAGTCACAGGTTCCCTTAGCAACAAGGAAAAGGGAAGAATTTTTAACCTTGTTAAACTCTTTGTAAGGTGTTTTTTCGAATCCCATGGTTTTTACCACGAATTTAAGATTTATGAGTGCACATGTTCATTTGGTTTTCCTAAGACATTTAAAAGTATATTTTTGTTTATAGTTTAAAATATAAAAAACATTAAAAATTAATTAGAATAATATGAAAAAAAAATACAATTTGATTCTTTTACCGATGATTGTTTGTGCATCTGTAGATACAATGAGTCTATTGCAAAATGGAATACCATATTGTACTTTAAATAGATTAGCATTTAAATGATAGAGAATTTAATTCTGCTTATTCATTTGTACTTAATACTTTACTTACATCAATCAATCAATCAATCAATAATCTTACAATGATTACATTTCCTTCTTTTAGTCAATCTAAATTTACAGGAGTAACCAACTATTTAAAATCAATAAATTTTATAGGAAGGTACTTTTTATTATTTTTCATTTCTTTTTGGCATATCATATCATATGCTAATAATGATGAGTGTTCCAATGCAATACAACTAACTCCCGGTATAGCATGTAATAATACCTTAGGAACATTTCAAGGTATGACTCTTAGTGGTACAGCACCCGGATGTGACCCAAATTCTTCACAGGATGTTTGGTATAAGTTTACTGCTACAGAGCAGACGATGTCAATTACTGCAATAGGTGCATTTGGAATAACGTTTTCTTTAGGATTGGAAATTAGAGAAGATAGCTGTTCGGGTCCTATTTTTAAATGTGTTAGTGAATTCAATGGAGCGGCACATTTTGCTAAAAATTTTGTTGTAGGTAAGACTTATTTCATCCGCGTCTATCATCCTACAGCTACTTTAATTCCCTATTCGTTTAACATTTGTGTACAGTCTTATCCGCCTCCTGCAAATGATATATGTGCTAATGCCGCTCAATTAACACCAAATGCTGCATGTGTTACTACTACGGGTTCATTTAGTGGATCTATGATGAATGATGCAGCACCTTTATGTGCTACAACTACGTCACAGGATGTTTGGTATAAATTTACTGCTACAGAGCAGACGATGTCAATTACTGCTGTAACTGAAGTTGGAACATGGTTTTATTTAGGCTTGGAAATTAGAGAAGATAGCTGTTCCGGTCCTGTTTTTAAATGTATTGGCAGTAGTATGGATAATGCATCACATTTCGCTAATAATTTTGTTCCTGGTAAGACTTATTTTATCCGTGTATTTAATCCTTCAGCTATTTTAAGTACCTATTCGTTTACCATCTGTGTAAGGTCTTATCCGCCTCCTGTGAATGATATATGTTCCAATGCAGTTCAATTAACACCCAATGCTACATGCGTTACTACTACGGGTTCATTTAGTGGATCTATGATGAACGGTACCGCTCCGTCATGTGCTTCAACTACTTCACAGGATATTTGGTATAAGTTTATAGCTACTGACCAGACGATGTCGATTTCTATTGCTGGAGTTTCATTTAATACAATGTATTTAGGATTTGAAATTTTTGAAGATAGTTGTTCGGGTCCTGTTTTTAAATGTATTGGCAGTAGTATGGATAATGCATCACATTTCGCTAATAATTTTGTTCCTGGTAAGACTTATCTTATCCGTGTATTTAATCCTTCAGCTACTTTAATTACCTATTCGTTTACCATCTGTGTAAGGTCTTATCCGCCTCCTGTGAATGATATATGTTCCAATGCAGTTCAATTAACACCCAATGCTACATGCGTTACTACTACGGGTTCATTTAGTGGATCTATGATGAACGGTACCGCTCCGTCATGTGCTTCAACTACTTCACAGGATATTTGGTATAAGTTTATAGCTACTGACCAGACGATGTCGATTTCTATTGCTGGAGTTTCATTTAATACAATGTATTTAGGATTTGAAATTTTTGAAGATAGTTGTTCGGGTCCTGTTTTTAAATGTATTGGCAGTAGTATGGATAATGCATCACATTTCGCTAATAATTTTGTTCCTGGTAAGACTTATTTTATCCGTGTATTTAATCCTTCAGCTACTTTAATTACCTATTCGTTTACCATTTGTGTACGGTCTTATCCTACGCCTGTGAATGATGTATGTGCTAATGCCATTCAGTTAACTCCAAATGCTGTGTGTGTTAACACAGACGGTTCTTTTAGTGGTGTTATGATGAACGGTACCGCTCCGGCATGTGCCCCAAATACGTCACAGGATATTTGGTATAAGTTTACAGCTACTGACCAGACGATGTCGGTTCTTATTGCCAAAGTTACATTTAGTACCATGTATGTTGGTTTCGAAATTCTAGAGGATAGTTGTTCGGGTCCTGTTTTTAAATGTATTGGGAGCAGTACGGATAGTGTATCACATTTCGCTAATAATTTTGTTGTAGGTAAGACTTATTTTATCCGTGTCATTAATCCCTTAGATACTATAGGTATACGCTCATTTACCATTTGTGTACAATCTTATCCTACGCCTGTGAATGATGTATGTGCTAATGCCATTCAGTTAACTCCAAATGCTGTGTGTGTTAATACAGACGGTTCTTTTAGTGGTGTTATGATGAATGGTACCGCTCTGTCATGTGCTTCAACTACGTCACAGGATATTTGGTATAAGTTTACAGCTACTGACCAGACGATGTCGGTTCTTATTGCCAAAGTTACATTTAGTACCATGTATGTTGGTTTCGAAATTCTAGAGGATAGTTGTTCGGGTCCTGTTTTTAAATGTATTGGGAGCAGTACGGATAGTGTATCACATTTCGCTAATAATTTTGTTGTAGGTAAGACTTATTTTATCCGTGTCATTAATCCCTTAGATACTATAGGTATACGCTCATTTACCATTTGTGTACGTTCCTATCCTCCACCTGTGAATGATGTATGTGCTAATGCTATACAACTAATGCCAAGCGCTACATGTGTTAACACCACTGGTACTTTTAGCGGAGTAACTATGGATGCGGGTATTGCTGCATGTGCCCCAAATACGTCACAGGATGTTTGGTATAAATTTGTAGCTACATCAGGTAACATGGGTATTCAATTAGCTGCTTCGAACAGTATTAATCATGGTTTTCAGGTGTTTGAAGGAAGTTGTAATGGAACAGTAATTAGCTGTATAAATAATAATGGAGCAGGTCTTAGTGAATCGGTAAATTTATCTGCACTTACAATAGGTGCTACTTATTTCGTGAGAGTGATCAATGCTTCGGCAACTATAAATACCAGCAGCTTTAGTATTTGTTTAACCGGGCCACCTCCGGTAGCTTGTACTCCTTCAGTAACAATCAGTGCTTCAACAGTATCAATTTGTTCTGGAGTTAGTGTAACTTTTAATGCTATACCAACGTATGGAGGTAGTTCTCCTTCTTATCAGTGGAAAGTTAATGGGAATAATGTTGGAACAAATAGCTCATCATACACAACTTCTACATTAACAAACGGAAGTATTGTTTCTTGTGTAATGACAAGTAGTGCTGTTTGCGCATTTCCTGCAACTGCTACAAGTAATACTGTTAGTATTGCTGTCTCAGGTTTACTTACTCCTGAATTTACTCAAATTCCGGCGGTTTGTTTAGGACAATCATTTACACTCCCTACAACTTCTAACAATGGCATTTCAGGTACATGGAGCCCTGTAGTAAACACAACAGCAACAACAATCTATACATTCACACCGAATGCAGGACAATGTGCTTCGACAGCAGCAATGACAGTCACTGTCAATAATATAACACCAGGGTTTACTCAAATTCCGGCAGTTTGTTTAGGACAATCGTTTACACTTCCTACGATATCTAACAACGGGATTGCAGGCACATGGAGTCCTGCAGTGAATAATACAGCTACAACAACGTATACATTTACACCAGATGGAGCACAATGTGCTTCAGCTGTAACAATGACAGTAACTGTGAATGCAGGTAATGTTGTACCAACATTTACGCAGGTTGCTGCTATATGTCCAGGGCAATTATTTGTACTTCCTGCGATTTCTAATAATGGGATCAATGGTACATGGAGCCCGGGAGTTAATAATACTGCTACAACTACTTATACTTTTACACCAAATGCAGGACAATGTGCGTCGGCGTCGGCAACAATGACGGTAACTGTGAATACAAATAGTATAACACCAGTATTTACTCAAGTTCCAGCTATTTGTCCAGGGCAGTTATTTGTACTTCCTGCAACTTCTAATAACGGAATCAATGGTACTTGGAGTCCTGGAGTAAATAATACTGCTACAACGACGTATACATTTACGCCAAATGGAGGTCAATGTGCATCGGCTACAACAATGACGGTAACTGTGAATACAAATAGTATAACACCAGTATTTACTCAAGTTCCAGCTATTTGTCCAGGGCAGTTATTTGTTCTTCCAACGACTTCCAACAATGGAATCATTGGTACGTGGAGTCCTGTAGTAAATAATACTGCCACAACGACGTATACATTTACACCAAATGGAGGTCAATGTGCATCGGCTGCAACAATGACAGTAACAGTAAATACAAATAATACTGCAACACCGGTATTTACTCAGATTGCAGCTATTTGTTCAGGTCAATCATTTGTTCTTCCAACGACTTCCAACAATGGAATCATTGGTACGTGGAGTCCTGTAGTAAATAATACTGCCACAACGACGTATACATTTACACCAAATGGAGGTCAATGTGCATCGGCTGCAACAATGACAGTAACAGTAAATACAAATAATACTGCAACACCGGTATTTACTCAGATTGCAGCTATTTGTTCAGGTCAATCATTT
>NZ_SBII01000021.1 GCF_004028155.1 Flavobacterium cerinum
CCACAACGACGTATACATTTACACCAAATGGAGGTCAATGTGCATCGGCTGCAACAATGACAGTAACAGTAAATACAAATAATACTGCAACACCGGTATTTACTCAGATTGCAGCTATTTGTTCAGGACAATCATTTGTTCTTCCTGCGACTTCTAATAATGGAATCATTGGTACGTGGAGTCCTGTAGTAAATAATACTGCCACAACTACGTATACATTTACACCTAATGGAGGACAATGTGCATCTACAACAACAATGACGGTAACTGTAAATAATAGTGTATTACCAGTATTTACCCAAGTTGCGGCTATCTGTTCAGGACAATCATTTGTGCTTCCAACAACGTCAAACAATGGTGTAACAGGCACATGGAGTCCTGCAATCAATAATACTGTGACAAAAACTTATACTTTCACTCCGAATGCAGGACAATGTGCATCGACAACTACAATGATAGTAACTGTGAATGCAAGTAATAGTATTGTTCCAGTATTTACGCAAGTGGCGCCTATTTGTGCAGGACAGTCGTTTACACTTCCTACCACTTCAGATAATGGTATTAATGGAGCATGGAGTCCTGGAATAAATAATAACATTACAATAACGTATACTTTTATACCAAATAGCGGTCAGTGTGCTGCAATGACAACAATGAAGGTGATTGTAAATGATAAAGTACTACCTGCATTTACACAAATTGCACCTATTTGTTCAGGGCAATCATTTACACTTCCTAACACATCAAATAATGGTATAAGTGGCACCTGGAGTCCTGCGATTAATAATACAGTAACCAAAATTTATACATTTACTCCTGCATCCGGAGAATGTGCTCAAACAACAACAATGCTGGTTATTGTTAATTCGGTAAATGCAGAAGTAACTACTCAGGGAAATACCATTAGTGCAACAGCAACCGGCGCAACTTACCAATGGATCAATTGTGCCGATAATCAGTCTATTAACGGAGAAACTAATGCGTCTTTCACAGCGACAGCAACCGGTTCTTATGCAGTGGCTGTAACTCAGAATGGCTGCTCTGAAACGTCAGATTGTATTACAATTACTGAATTGGGTATAGAAACATTTATTAGAAATGGTTGGAAAATTTATCCAAACCCGGTAACTGATCAATTGTTTATTGAATTAAATGAAGCTACTGAGGTTGTAATTGTGGATATGACAGGAAAAACAATTCAACGTGAAACCTTAAAATCCGGAAATAATATTGTGAATGTAAATTCTTTAAGTTCAGGAGTGTATATCATAAAATCGGCATCTGGAGCCAATGTAAAATTTGTAAAGAAATAAAAATATCATTCATCACCTAAAAAAAGCCCCTGATCATTTGAAAAGGGGCTTTTTATTTTATAGATTGTGATATAATATTTCTCGGTTATATTAAATTCTTGAACAGAATTAATGAAGATGGAAAGGCAAATTAAGAACGTTGTTACTTAAAAATCAAATTTTATTGAAATACTTGGAAATAGTATAACTTTGCCGGCATCTAATGTTTTTACTACGTTTTATAATGAATAGAAGAATTAAATTAATCATATATATATATACATTTTTTAGTGCCCTTTTAGTGCTTGCCCAGAATACTGATCATAAAAAAATCACTATACTTGAAGAGCGTATTTCTGAGAATCGCGAACTATTGATGACAAATCCTGATAAGGCTTTTTCCGACATTGATAATTTGTTAAAACAAGCCATAAAAGAACAAAATAAAGAGGCTGAACTTATTTTATTATCACGTAAATGTTGGTATTACACAAATAATGATTTAAAAAATGCCATCGATGCAACAAAAAAACTGCAGGCTAAAGCCGAAGAATATAAAAACACACATTATTTGGCTACAGCTCATGTGCATTTTTCCAATATTTATTTAATTAGTGGGCTGCCAGTTAAAGCTTTAGATGAGTTTGAACAGGCCAGTGAACTTTTTAATAAAACAAATTATAAAGCCGATCCACAAGATGTTATTACTCTTCGATTGAATGCCTATTCGGCTGCTGGTGGTGCTTATATAGACTTGAATAAATCACATGAGGCAGCAAAAATGCTTTTAAAAGCAAATGCAGAGATAAAAAAGCTAAAGGATTCTGAAGCCAGAAATTTTAATCTACGCGTTAATTATACAAATCTGGGAGAGGTCTATTCAAAAATTGATATTGATTCGGCTGAATACTTCATAAATCATTCACTTCTTTTAAGTGATAAGATCAAAACGCCAGACATAGTCCAGTTTAATAATTATCTTGTTTTGGGATATGTATATAAAGAAAAAAAAGATTATATCAAGGCTATACATTACTATAAAAAAGCAGAAAGTAAAATATCTTATATCAATCCTACATTAGAGAATATCAATGCTATTTATAGCAGTTTATCTGAAATTTATAAAACTACTGATAGTCTGGAACAGGCCAATAATTATCTGGAAAAATTGCAGAACAGCTTATTAAAGCAGGAGCAGAATAAAAATAAATCTCTCCATAAAATAATAAACGACAAGCTCCTTGAAGAAAAGAACTATACTACTTATGTAGGTATCGGTTCCGGAATTTTGCTGCTTATAAGTCTTGGTATAATGTTTCGTTTATACATAAGGAATAAGCTGTTAGAAAAGCAGGAAAAAGCTGACGAAGCTTATTTACAGATAAATCAATCTGTAAAGCCTCAGGATATGGATGTTTACAAACGTTTAGCTGAATTGGCAAGAAATGATGATAAGGCATTCATTATTGCATTTCACGATCAGTTTCCTGGTTTTTATGAAAAACTGTTAGAGATAAATCCTAAGTTGGTAGAATCTGAGATCAAATTTTGTGCTTTTTTAAAATTGAAACTGTCAACTAAAGAAATTGCGCAAATACAAAGTATAGAACCTGCAACCGTTAAAAATAAGAAGAACAGAATCCGAAAAAGATTAAACATTCCTGTGGATGTTGAACTGTATTATTTTTTTAATCAATTTTAAAGCGTTTTTTGGAATTGTAATATGGTTATTTTAATAATTAAATTATACTGATCGTAACCTGATTATTAAAATCATGTTACGATTTTGCTTTTCAAAATGATGCTTCCGTTTATTTCTGAATATATTTTTTATTTTATAATGAAAAAGGCAAAATAATACTATTTATTTATGCTTTGATGAAATTCAATTGAATAAAAAAGCTAAAAATGCCAATAATTAATATTTAAATATTGATTATCAGTTGTTTTTGTTTTATTTAGTTAATGTTATGTATGTGTTGTGCATGTTAATTTTTCTTCGTTATGCACCTGTTGTACCCTGTTTAATTCTGAATTTTATGTTAATACCTGTTAGTTTTGTTGTGTACTGTACAAAATGTTTCTATTAAACCAAAAACTTTAAACTACCTTAAACTATCAAAACGTATGAAGAAAATATTTACTTTATTAATATTGTTTACAGTGGCATTTTTAAATGCACAAATTATCCCGCAAATTCAATGGGAGAAATCTCTGGGGAGCGAATCAAATGATGGTGCTGGAGGTATTACAGTAACTGCCGACGGTGGTTATATTGTTTTTGGAAATGTATTTCAAGCTTCTGGGACTGTAACTACCCATTATGGTGCGAGCGATTATTGGATTGCAAAACTAAATGCCACGGGTACTCTTGAATGGGAAAAAACATATGGAGGAAGTTCTTTTGAAGGTACAGCAGCGGCGGGATTAAGACTAGATACCTCGAAAATAAGGCAAACTCCGGATGGTGGCTATATACTCGGAGCTAACAGTTCATCAACCGATGGTGATATATCTGCGAATATTGGAGGAACGGATGTTTGGCTTGTAAAAATAGATAACTCAGGTACTATTGAATGGCAAAAAAACTATGGAACTGTAGCAGAGGATGCTTTTTTTGATATTAAAGTAACAAACGATGGTGGCTTTATTATGACGAATGGTACCTCTGATGATGAAACCTATGTATATGGTTCTAAAATCACGAAATTAGATGCACAAGGAAATATTGAATGGACTAACTCTTATGGAGGAGGAGCATTTACATTTTCGCATCTACTTAACATTATTCAAACCTCAGATGGTGGATACATCTCTACAGGATGGACAAATGCAGAAGAGTCAGAAACTACACCTACACATGAAATTTTCCCTGGTCTTAATAATCCCAATGGTCGTCTTTGGGTGCTTAAGATGGATGCTTCAGGAACTTTTGAGTGGGCGAAAGCCTATGGGGGGACTAGTATAGAGGAAGGCTATTCTATTGCAGAAACGGCTGAGGGTAACTTTGTGGTAGCTGGTATGACGTATTCAGGAGACGGGGATGCTGTAGGTCATCCCGATCCGGATAATGCTTCGTCACAATGGGTACTAAAATTGGATAATGCCGGAGCAATACTATGGCAAAAAACGCTTGGGGTTGTAGGAAATGCTGTTGATGTTAAAATAATGCCCGATGGTAACTACGTAATAGGTGGAAGTTATATTACTTATGTAAAATCAACAAACGGAGAGATTATAAATGGTCGTGGAGGCACTGATGAATTTTTGATGAAATTAAATCAGGAGACAGGAGATATTATCTGGACAAAGACAATGGGAGGGACTTTGAATGATAATTTATGGGGTTTTGCACTTACCCCTGATGGCGGCTTTATAACCATTGGAAGCAGTAGATCTACTGATGATGATATAACTGCTAATATTGGAGGTTTTGATTACTGGGTAGTAAAATTAGGACCTGATTGTATAACTCCGATTCTTACTGCAGAAATAGCTTACTCTGTTTGTACTGGAAATGAATTGACTTTGACAGCTCAATCAGAGGGGAATACTATTAATTGGTATTCATCAGAAACAGCAACTGATATATTGTTTACCGGGTCTGATTTTGTTACTCCTATTTTGACAGGGAATGTATCATATTGGGTAGAATCTGCTTCGCCATACGGATGTTCTTCGGAAAGGAAAGAAATTACCATAACAGTTTCTCCGATTACTTCAGCAGTGGTAGAATTTAGCTATGTTGGTGCTGTTTGTAAATCAGGTAATAATCCTACTCCAATTGTTGATAACGATTTTGTATGGGGAGGAACGTTCAATGCTCCAACCGGATTAAGTATTGATCCTTTAACTGGAGAAATAGATTTATCGTTAAGCAGTGCGGGAACTTATACTGTTACTTATACCGTACAAAGTTCTGGATGTACGTTAGGTAATTCAGATTCGGCAGTAATCATTATAACCAATTTATCTATTCCAATAGTCTCTTTTAGTTATGGAGAGATATGTACAAAAGATATTAATGCTTATCCTGTATTAAATAATGGTTTTGCAAACGGAGGTACCTTTAGCTCAAGTCCGGGTCTTTCTATCGATGCAATTACAGGAGAAATAGATGTTGAAAATAGTAAACCGGGAATATACGTTGTTGTTTATCAGGTAAAAGAAGATAATAGCTCTTGTTTGGCAGCTGGAAAATTCGAATCGGAAGCGATCATTAAAATATGCCAGATTCAAAAAGGTATTTCTCCGAATGGTGATGGCCTGAATGATTGGTTTGATTTAACCGGAATTGGAGTTCGTAACATAGGTATTTATAATCGCTACGGAAGAGAGGTTTACTCTAGATCAAATTATATAAAAGAGTGGGGGGGGCTGGATAGTGATGGCAAAGAATTACCTGATGGTACCTATTATTATGCTATTGAAAAGACAGACGGTGAAAAACTTACGGGTTGGATTTATATCAATAGAAATCACTAATACTTAAAAAGTAGTTTACCGGTTGAAATAATAACCGGTAAACTTTCATTTTAAAACCTAATGCCCAAAAATACTTAATGAAAAAAAAATATTATATAGTTTTATTTCTCTTTTCTCTTTTGAGTGTACAGGCCCAAATGCAAACCGCGCATTGGTATTTCGGTGCTAATGCAGGAGTAGATTTTTCGTCAGGTTCCTCAGTACCTGTTACTAATGGTGCGTTAGTTACAGCTGAAGGAAGTACGGCTATTTCAGATGAGTTTGGTAATTTATTATTTTATACAGATGGGAGCACTGTATATACTAAGAACCATACTATTATGCCTAATGGTCTAGGATTAAATGGAACTAGTTCGAGTTCTCAATCGGCTTTGATTGTTCCTGGCCCTGGAGCTTCCGAATTATTTTATATTTTCACTACAGATGCAGTTGAGGTTAGTCCTAAACATGGTTTTAGGTATACTGTAGTTGATATGGCATTAGGTACTGAAGGGGAAGTAGTATCTACTCAAAAAAATGTCGCTGTTCCCTTGGGTGGAGAGCAAGGTGTTTCAGAAAAGATTGCAGCAACTGTAAAAGGTGATTGCTCGGGTTATTGGGTCATTACTTACTTTAAAAAGAAATTTTATGCGTTTTCTCTTACTGAAGGAGGGATAGATATTACAAACCCTGTAATATCAGATGCATTTCCATATACAGGTGATACTGATTTGCAGGGATACCTTAAGGTTTCCCCGGATGGTAAGAGGCTTGCAGCAACTTTTACGGACGGTACAGGAAGTTTAGTATTATATGATTTTAATAATATTGACGGAACTATATCTAATGGACAGACTCTTTTTCAGTCAGAACCTTTTAATAATAGACTTTATTATGGTGTGGAATTTTCTCTAGACAGTAAGGTATTATATGCTACTTATAGTGGCTTAGTTCGTTATGATCTTACAGCAGCATCAATACCGGATTCGGAGATTGTTTTTTATAATACTCCAAATGGAGTGAGCGGGGCATTACAAATGGGGTTAGATGGAAAAATTTATTATGCACGTCTAAATAACCAATTCTATCTTGCAGCAATCAATGATCCTAATAATTTTAATGCTCCTGATCTTGATGTATTCGCTCTTTTTTTGGGAGGAAAACTTCATGCAATTGGATTGCCCAGTTTTCCCCAGCCCTTTTATCATGCTACTCTTTTTATAAATGGGAAACAGGAGCCACAAAAGGTTTGTAAAGGAGTACCTATTGATTTTAGTTATTGTTTTAATGGGGGAGTGCTTCCTCAATGGACTGTACGCTGGAATTTTGGAGATGGAACTATCTCTACAGAAGAAAGTCCGGTACATAATTATAGTGATCTCGGCACTTATACGGTAACTTTAGAAATTACTATTGGACTGAATGTTATTAAAGTAACTAACACCGTTACAATTTTACCTAGTCCTGATGCACATAAGCCTTTGAATCTTTCTGTTTGTGATATAGTTCCAAATGATGGTTTTTCAACATTCTTATTATCAAACCAGACTGCCACTATCTTAGGCACCCAACCGTCAGCAGATTATAGTGTAGCTTATTACGCAAGTGAGGATGATGCCAGGGCAGAAAACCTGCCATTGCCACAGAATTATACCAATACGAGCAATCCTCAGACAATTTATGCACGTGTAACGAGTATAGCTAATAGTTGTTTTGACATTACTTCGTTTACTTTAATGGTAAATCCTACCCCGGAGTTAGGTAACCCAAATGCTCTTGAAGCCTGTGAAGAAACACCGGGCAGCGGTATTTCCCATTTTGATCTTACCCAGTCTATTCCACAAATCACCAATGGTGCTAACGGACTTAGTGTAACTTTTTATAAAACACAATCCGATCTAAATAACAATATCCCGATTACTACTCCAACAAATTATACCAATACCACTCCGGGTGGAGAAACAGTATACTTCCAGGCAGCAGACCCTGCAGCTCCGGATTGTAAAACAGGAGGGAGTCTTGATCTTATTGTTAATGGTCAGCCGCCTTTAAACACAAATATTCCCGTTTACAAACAATGCGATTACAATAACCCGGGTGATGGATTCGAGAGTTTTGATTTGACTTCGATGTACCCATCAATTACTTCAACCCCGGGACTGACACTAACATATGAGTATCAAAGCGCAGGGACAAGAGTAGCGATAGCCGACCCAACGAACTTTACCAATACCATATCAAACCAGCAAACTATTTATGTATCTACCACAAATAATTCCGGTTGTAAGAGCGAAGTAAGTTTTGTGATAAAAGTAAATCCACTACCTGGTATAAATTCTAATTTACAGCCGTTCTACGCCTG
>NZ_SBII01000001.1 GCF_004028155.1 Flavobacterium cerinum
GCTCACCTCTTCCCATCCCGAACAGAGTAGTTAAGCCCGCCTGCGCAGATGGTACTGCAATTTGTGGGAGAGTATGTCATCGCCTTTCTTTTGAAAACCCTATCAGAAATGATAGGGTTTTTTGTTTTATAACAAATCCAATACAATATCCAAAATCCCCGGTGATCAGCTTATGATACCGGGGATTTGGTGTTTAGGCAAAACCTTTAAAGAAAAAAAACATCACAGGTAACCCTCAAACCTCTCACTAGTCCATTATAGAGGAATAGTTCTAGGTTTGCGGGTTTCATAAAGTAATGGGCTTTTGTAGAATGGCTGGTAGGATTAGCCTTAATGACTTATTATAGATAGAGATTATTTATTCTACTAAACAGATTGTAAAGCGTGTTGTGTTATTCTCTGATTGATGGTTAAGATAGCCACCATGAGCTTCTATTATGTTCTTAGATAGGGTAAGGCCAATGCCAGCTCCTTCTTTACGGGTTGTGAAGAAAGGCAGGAATATTTTATCTTCAATTGCAGGATCTATACCATTGCCTGTATCGGTAATGGTTATA
Organism: Flavobacterium cerinum; assembly: GCF_004028155.1. GTDB lineage: Bacteria > Bacteroidota > Bacteroidia > Flavobacteriales > Flavobacteriaceae > Flavobacterium > Flavobacterium cerinum. The sequence goes on from NZ_SBII01000001.1 coordinate 558, forward strand.
AAGTATAATCGCGAAATCAAAATGTGCGCTTTTGTAATTCAATTTGTACCTTTTTTGCACACACATAATTTGTTTAATGTTTAGTGGAAATCTTGAATTTTTCAGGTATATCAAACTCCAAAGGCTTTATCTCAGGTCTATAGAACCAGTCAGGAAAGTAGAATATTAACTTATACTCATAGCCTTCTATAACCTTTATTCCATTAATATCCTTTAGAATGTTAGGGGTTGCGGGGTTTAAATCAGGCGATGCTAAAATAAATTCGAGGTTTCTATGTATATATGATGGCATAGCACATTTAACATCGCTCAAATCAACACCGTGGCTTATAAAATATTGTCGTGCCTTCTCAGCAGATTCATAAAAGAAACCGCCATAATTGTCCGTTATAATACCCATAATTGAATGTTCCATGTGGCAAATATACAAAGCATTTAAACATCATTTAAACAGGCTTTAAATATCAATAAAAAAACACCAAAAACGGGTAATTTTATTGGTGTTTTATTTGCATAAGTCATTGACTTTTTGTACTTTTATATGGTAATTGAGAAGCTAAATCTTAAAAAATTGCACCCCATTCTTTATGCAACCTGGTTGCGAGGTGTGCCATCATCAAAGGCGGCACACTCATTCCCAATACATACTTTATTTTAGCATATTTATCACTCAGGAAATCATAATCCAATGGGAATGATTGTGCCAGTATCAGCTCAGTTGAGTTCATTTGCCGTGGTTCGTCAAATAACGTCATCTTACTGCCTGCACTACTTGTAAGCGTGCTTATTGGCCTGTCAGGGTAAACGTATGAACTATTGAAATTACTTTCCCTATTCTCAATGCGCTGCAATGTGCATGAGTAAGTTCTATCTCCCAAAAGCCTCTTATCCCAAATGTTTTGATCGTGAGCAGTCCATGGGGCATCATTTAAGCCCTCAGAGCGTATTTCATCGAATGGAATAGGTAAACGCCCGAATTTCATGTTTAAGCGCGGGAAATCGCTAAAAAGCAGCCCCTGCTCAGATGGCAGGAGCCTTTCTAAATCTTTGCGAACTGCTATAAAGAAAACTCGTTCCCTTCTTTGGGGTACTTCCATCTGTGAACTATCCAGTACATACTCATGTACCAGGTAACCGGCTTTATCGAAAGCTACCAGTACTTTCCGTACATAATCACGGGCATTACCTTTCATCATTCCTGTTACATTCTCAGCCACTACAATTTTGGGCTGTAGTTTTTCAGCAAGGTCAATGAAGTCGAAAAATAAAGTATCGAGTACCTGATCTGCCTGCCCTTCAGCAAATTTCTTTTGTTTACCCCAATCCTTTTCCCTGTTACCTGCCATTGAAAAGCTGCTGCATGGTGGCGAACCGTCAAGTATGTCAAGCTCGTAAAGCTCAGCGGGTAGGTCAGTGCGGTCTTTAAAGGTTTGGATGCCTTCAATAAAAGCATATTTAGGGTTATGGTTCTTAATGTAGATGTTGGCCATACGTTTATCGATCTCGTTAATTCCAATGACATCGAACCCGGCTAACTTATAACCCATGGTTGAGCCACCCCCACAGGCAAAGCAGCTAAAGACTTTGCCTTTGTTTTTTGTAAATATGGCATCTTTGAGATACCACTTATAATTAAATTCCATTCGACTTTGATTGATGATTGTTGATGATTACCTTTGCAGCTCTCACGGTATTAATACACATAACAAAGCCACAATCAAGAAGACTTTTGTCCTCCGACTGTGGCTTTGTGCTATTAAAAATACCGTGAGAAAGTTTTTTAATGTCGGAGGGCTCTTTTTATCACACCTCCATTGATATTCTAAATTTGCGGTTCGCTCCTGGCTTCTTTAAGGCTTGGGGGCGTGAGCTTCATTTTAACGACTGTACAAAACAGTGCCACGACCCTTAACGCAGTTCCTACCCATTCGGGTGCGTTAATCTGCTTTAGTAAGACCGGTATTAGGTCTGTTGTTAAATCAAGCGTTCCCAATATTACCAGCACAGCTGCTAATATCCAATTTCTGAATTTTCCCATGTGTTTATTTATTAGTTATATACTCTTATTTCAATCCAACAGTTGCCCGGATTAGGTTCACCATCTGTACTGAATAGTAAGCCATCAGTGCTTACGTTTGATTGCTCAGTGCCTATATGTATAGCACTTGTGCCATCAATTTCCCAATATATACGGGCTGCACCATTTGGCGACATTGGATTGTTTATTGTAGTCTTATTATTTGTAAAGACAGGAGCAGAAGCAGAACCTCCGTAAATGCCAGTGCTTGATCTGCTCCACGTTATTGTAACTCCCAAAGTGTTTTCTAAGACAGTTGCAACGGGCGCACTCGTGCCGGTTTGTTGCAAAAATGCTGTGTACACCTTATAAGGTCGGGTGTCTGATGTAGCAATTAGTTTTTTTACTGCTAATGTTGATGCTACGGAATAATTGTCAATTATTTGAGCCTCTGAATAATCATCCCTAAAACGAATACCTATACCATCACTATCGTATACGGTAACAGCCGAATTACTTATTTCTATACCCTTATAACTGCCGGAAGTCGTTACTTTTTGTAAAAACATTCCATCACTTCCGTCCATCTGTAAGCTAACGGAATTACTGCCTTCGCTTAATACCACATTAGGCCCTCTTCCGAATACGTCCTGTGCGGTGTCAGAACCTCCACTTGCTGCAATAGCACTATTTACCCACTCTTTTGTTGTTAAGGTTTTACCGCTTCCGCCATCTATACCGCTTATAGTCGATTGAGGCAAGGTGGCAACTCCATTTTTATATATTACAAAACCATCAGCTTTAGCAGAAGATTGACCTATACCAACCCTAAAAGCTGGGTCTGATGGGCTCCATACAGTACTACCTGGTGTTCTATCCTCAGAGAATCGCCCAATTACGGTTTCTTGGAAACTTGAAGCTTCTAAATTTGAGCCAAATAGCAAAGCCCCGTCAAATGAGCTATTGTTAGTATAACCAACAGCCACAGAACCCGAACCCCCTGCTATATTATTAGTCGAGCCGATACCGATACCATTGCCTACTGTATTTCCATAGCCATAAGCCTGACCGTAGCTTGTCGCTGTGTTTGCCTGTCCTATAATAGTAGAATTAACTCCTGAAGCAGTGTTAAACATACCTATTGACATACTTTGCGCGCCTGAGGCAACTGTACCAGCTCCAATCGCTATACTATTCGCACCCGTGGCACTTCCACCGTTAGCTGCAAAGGAGTAATTACCTGATGCGCCAATTTGCCCGCCCTCCGATATTGTTAAATCCATTGCATAAATACCAAGCGGTAAATGCTCGTCAGGGTTTTCACTTTTAAGCCTAAAAGAACTATCATATCTATGTAATCCAGTTACCTGAGAGTTAATATAATCTGTCAAATCAGATTGGTCGTTTATATCACCATTTATAGAGCCCCATTCAGCACTTATGCTCGGTTGTTGTGTCTTTATAAGATTACCGTCACCATCTACATATACACCCCTATAGTCGCTGTTATAATCCAAATCACGTAAGTGTAATTTAATATTAGGCGTTTCTTCCGGAACTTCACCAAAAATGGCATCAATAGTCATACCTGTAGGGTCTAAGGGGTCACCAGTATAGATATAAAAATAATCTACTACATCATTTTCATCAGGGTCACCCTCTATGAGGTTAAAATGTAGTCTATTAGTTTCCCCGTCTTGGATAACATCCACGTCCAAATCTTCCATATCCTGATATTTAGTATATCCTGGTGCATAAAGCATAATGTAACCCTCCCAATCGGGTAGTATTGTTCCGGCATTACCTACGAATGTAAATTCTGATGTAGGTATCGCATTGGTATTACCATCTTTGCCAAATTCGATTTGATTGGCATTTGTTATTTTAAAATCGTGGCTGGCCATATTGATAAGTCTATCACCAGTCGCAAGGCTGTCGGTAACGCCAAATAGCTTGCTTTCGCCTCCAAATGGATGCCAGGTTGTACCAATGCCACCCTCATAACGTTGTAAGGCAGGGTTAAACCTGATACGTCTCTCAACGGGTATGCCGGGCAACACGTGCGCCAAACTGTCTTCAGGTACCAACATTACAGTTTTTGCGGAAATACCGCCCCTGTATTCGTCGTTTACCTCTTCGTCTCCCTTCCTAATGGTTCTACCATTTTGGGCAAAGCCACTGGTTAATGTCAGGGCTAATGCAATAAATAAAAATCCTTTTTTCATATTTTGGTGTAAAAAATTATGTATTTAACACCGGCTTTAAAATCCCAATTCGATAGTGCGCCGGTTGCAATATCAAGGGTAATCTCATCCGCATCGACAACCTGACCACGATACATTACTGCATCAAGCTCAGCATCGACCAACTCAGGTAATGTAATTTCTGCTGCATCTTCAGCAGGCGTATAAGTGATATGCTTAAACGGATTATAGACCTTTTCAAACAATTCTGAATGTGCATTTTCATCGGTAAGATGTTGGTCAAATTGTTGTTTTTCCGCTTTGGCGGCCAATATTTGAGCGAGATCTTGAATTGATGAAATAGGTCTGAGATCATCTACATGCACCAGGCTCGCAAATGTTGCCCAAAACTGTGCTTGTGTAGGCACATCTGCTGTCTCAAACCATTGGTTTATTTCTGCTCTTGTTGCCATACTATCCTATAAATTCAATAAACATTACTACTCTATAAGGGTTCATTATATCAAGGGCTTGACCACTACCACCATTATTTACTGTGGCAGGATTAACCCAGGTATCTGTTCCAGTCTTTATACCAAAGCTTGAATGACTGGCATTAAGCTTTATCGCATCAGTAGGTATATTTGCTGGTAAATTGGCAGCTGTAATATTTCGTGTTTTCTGACCGCCAGTTTCTCCAAGCTGATCAAAAGCTGAATCATCAGGGTTCCAACCTATAGGGAGACGACCACGCCAGTCTACAACTTCAGCCCAACCCGTAGGTATTTGTGAAGCAGGCTTACGCCAAAAAACCATACTGCCCCCTGATTGAAAAACAGCCGTTTTCTTTTCAAGGTCTGCAATCCTAAATAAAGCAGTATTAAGAGCTGCAAGGGTTGCCTTTTGGTCAAGCTCTTCCTGTATTGTATTTGTAGCTTTACCACGTTTAAAGGAAGACCATAAATAAGAAGGTGAGCCGGTACCAAAAGTGGCATACCTAATCTTATGAACTGCCTTTACTTCGCCATTCTCAAACTCATCGGTAATTGTTTCTTCAACTATAATAACCGTGGTCATTGACAACCCGCCTTTGAATGGCATGACTTCGCCATTGATAAATACAAAACCGTCAGTAACATTGTTACCAAACAAAAGATTACAGCCCGAAATGATAGCCCTTGTACCAATTATGTTACCGAGGGAATTAAGAACATTCCAAGCTGTTTGCATTTCGTCAAGCCTTTCGGTAGTTAGCGGTAAGCCTCCAGTCTGATTAAAGTTTGATTTATTCATTGTCTTAGATAATTGCCATTATTGTATATCGCTTACTGCCTTTTTTATAATATTGTATATGAGCAGTAAGCCCGTGAATTGATTGATCTATTATTTCCTGAGGTGCAAAAACTATAAAGTCATTGCCTGTATTAGCTGTCTCAGCTTTGGTTCTCAGGAAAGGGTAATTATTTTCTGCTTTGGTCGATGTGTGCTTTCTGTTTGCTTCACTACCTGTATAGATATAGTACTTATCGAATATGTTACCATCGCCTATATAAATTCGTCTTTCAACAGGGTCAAAAGTGTCATTTAAAGATTTTCGCAATAAACAGACTTGCCCTGTATGCTCTAGCTTATATATATTCTGTTGCCTAAATGCTTTCCATCCCCTATGTAGGTTTTCAATTGGTCTTAGAACGATCTGAGCAAATGCAGAATTTTCGGCATTTCTCATATCAACTAAAAGCATATTTACGGCATGCAGCCTAAAATCAAGATTAAACCACATAGCTTATACCGTTATAGTTATCAATTTCAAAATAGCCACTCTCAGGGATTTTCGATATTGTAATGGGTTGTGGGTCGCCATAACCACCATCAGAAGGATTAATCCATGAGCTTTCAGCCATTAATAAAGTTGGGATAATAACACCCGGTACTAATTGCAGTTTGTCTATAAGGTGTAGCAGGATGAGCTCACCATTAAAAGGCAGTTCCTTCATAAATTCCTGCAACGCTTCATTAACAGGATAATTCCCGTTTAGAATACTCATACCATTAGCATTTAATACAAGCGGGTCACGTTTTATCTGAAGGGCTAAAAACAGCTTATCGGGCAGGAAGTTTATTACCGTAATTTTGTCACCGGCAAAACGTACTTCGTTCAGATATGCTTCAAAAGATTCTTTTTGTGGCTCGGTTATTGGCGATAAAATACCATTTGTTTCTCCTGCGATCTTTATAATAATACGGCTGCTTTCCGTTGCTTCGTTCACTGCCGAATATTTTACAATTCTTGCTGCTTCTATTTGCTCAGGAGTTGCACCGGCAGTAATGAAAATATCACTATCAGTTACCAGGTCAAAACCCCAAAGGAAACGCAAGGCCATAGTTCGGTACCAAGGCAAAGTGCCTGCCTTTTGATTGGCAAGCATATTGGTTACTTCAAATTTGTGCTGATCGTGCATTTGCTCAAACAGGAAAACAGCCAATGCGAAAATGTCAAATAGGATATTTTCCAATGATACGGTTGAAAAGTTCGCTTCAAACGAAGAGCTGGGCTGATAACCATAAATACCCGCCAACACATCATTAGCCATAAAAGGCGTTGTGATATCCGATTTTATTGTCTGTATTGTCCTTGCCATTTAACCTACTATAAAAGATTCTTCAATAACCATTACACCGATTCCTCTTACCGGAATGACAGTGCTCAGGTCTTTTTTTGTTAGTGCTGTTGCAATTTTTTGTTGTGTGCCTTCTATTGTATTTATAACATCCTGCCTTTTATAAAGGCTCTCAGGTATAATCAGTTCCTGACCTGATTTTAGCACGGCTGTAGGCGATAGGTTATTTGCATAAGCCAAATCGAATAAAGCCAGTACCGAACCTAATCGTTCAATAGCTATATCATATAGTGATTGGTTCGGTTCTACTATTATCGTGGTCATGATTCCAGTTCTTTTATGCGTTTTCTTAGTGCTGTATTTTCCTGTGTAAGCATTTTATTTTTGCTTTTAAGCAGGTTAATTTCATCCTGCATTATGCGCTCTTTAGCTTCATAAAGGGAAACTACATCCTTAAATTTTTTCTCATATCTGTCGCCCAGGTCATCGAGTAAGCTTTTATAGTAATTGGCAAGCTTAACCTCATTATCAATTTCCTTACTTTTTGCATTAGCTTCAATGTCTAATGCCTCAGCTGTACTTTTGCGCTTTCCTATTTTGAAGCCTGTGATACTTGAAATTATAATGCCTGCGCTCCCTATAAGAGCCATAAGTGCCTCGTTTGCCATTTCTATCGTGTTGCATCCACTTCAATATTGGGTGAATTGATTTTTATTGTTATGGCTTTAAAACCATCCTTTATTAGCTCTTCGTTAATATCCCTTTTAAGTCTTACAACTGTTGCACGTGCCTTGATCAGTTTTTTTGCCTGAGCACCAATAAGAGGCTGCATCTTCAGCTCGCCCTTACTTATTACTGACAAAAAATGTATCTCCTGATTAGTCGTGTCGCCAATGGTCAGGCTTTTACCATTTGCCTGTAAGCCATTGCTGTTTGATAATAAAATACCTCTTCCTTTCATGCTTCCTGTATTATGCCCGTACCTGTTACGGGACCGCCTGAGGCTGATGTGCCTGTTACTACCGTTTGACGTCCAACTATGGCATCATGTACTATTTTAGCCATATCCTTTGCGAATTCCTGCCTTGCTGTTGCAGGGTCCACATTAGGGTCGTCTGATTGCCCGTTAATGAGGGTTAAAATCTTTTGTTCAGTTGTAGCTCTTGAATCTGCCATCAGATTAATATTTTATTAATGCGTTCCATCACTAAATCAATAGCTGCTACATCAGGACCATTGCCATAGATCACAACAATTTTTTTTACTTCAGCAGCTAAATCTTTTATGCCGTCAAAAAGGTTCTCATTATCGCGGGTAATCTTAAACCCATTGCCGTCAATAGTCATTTCTGTTTTTCCCTGCCTGTAATGCAGTTTCTCAACTCTTGACATACTTATTACAAAGGCACTACCATCGGGCAATACACCTACAACAATTTCACTGTTTACAACTGGTGTTGCTTTCAGCTCGTCATCCTGATTCTTTTGAATGGCGTTTAAAGCGCATTTAAAGTATATTGAACCATTAGTTAAACTTTCAGCTTTACAATGCGTTTCGGTAACGCTCAGCACCTTTGCCCGGTCAATGACTATGCTCAGGTTTGCCTTGATGATTTTTTCAATTAACTCACGCATTTTTTCCCGCTACAAGTGTTTGTTTGAACCCGCCTGAAGGCGTTACATTTATCCTAATCTCGTCAATGTAATTGGAGCTGTCACGCTTTTCGTAAATGCCCCTGTCTACAATGCGCATCTTTTGACCGTGCTGTACAATAGGCCATCCAAAAGTTGTCAGGTCACCACTGTACCCGCCACGGGTTTTATAATTTTCAAGCCTTCGTTTTACAATCTTTTCAAGTTCCTTTTTGGTAAGGCGTGGAGCGTAATTAATACGTTCGATATCACCGCCATCTTCTCCTGCATCTACCCTGATAACTGAGCCATCGTCCTGTACGCTGCTACCATAAATTTTAACTTTGCAATCCTCCTGATCTCGGTACTGTAATGATGAATCAACAATGTTATGGCCGAAAAGGAAATTAGGGGTTGTCTCAGGTAGTTTGGAGTCGCTATGCATTAAACCGCATACAAGCCTCTTACCTCTAAAAAAAGTATGTAAGCCTGCTTTCTGCCTCAATTTATCAAAGACCTTTAAGGGCGTTGTGCTGACCATACTGAAATCGCCATAATACTCATCCGCACATTCGACTTCATAACCTGGTGCAGCTTTCTCCAAAATCTGCTTAACAGTTGCATCCTCAATACTTACAGAAACTTCCTTTTTTTTAAGCAGCCACATTTCATCCTCGCATTCAATTTCATAAGGAATTGTCGGGCGGGGGCTTCGTGCAACATAACCCTCGAAACGGGTATCTAAAATGGTGTTATAGCCTAACTCAATTTTAACTTTGTCACCAGTTTTGATCAGGTCTTTTATATTGCTTACGGGTTTAATAACACCGCCATCATTAAAATAAAGAGCTTTAGGTATTTTGATAGTGGCTGTATCAGTAAACTTTTTCCATGTTGATATGATCTCTATTTCAGCAGCTGATGTAAACACCATTTCGCCAATCGTTACTTTACAACAAAACACCATCAGTCCTATTTATTATGAATGGAATTTTACTCCTGCATTCAATTTCAAAAGTTGCCATATTACCATATCCTACAGATGGGGGAAGGTTAAGGTTTCGGATGCTGATATAATTAATATCAAGCATGTTCAAATACGTTCCCTCAACAGCGAGCTCCACATCTTTCAGTTCACAAACCCTTTTTAAAGCCCTTACCTGGTCTTCAGGGTAATCGGTTGAATCGTAATTGATGATAAAGCCTTTGATATTTATTTGCCAGTCTCCAAGCCCCATCAGTTCCTCAACTGTTCCATCACGCCCGAAAATCTCGGTTTCGGCTACTTTTTTAGGTAATACCGCTTCAACAACAGTTTCAACAGGGAAGTCAAAGCCCTCAAAGTTTTCTCCAGTACCTGCAATCTTTTTTGGAAGCAATCGAACATAATCCCAAACAGGCATACCCTGTTTTGACATCGCTACTAAAGGGCTGTTTGTCGGGATGACCTCAATGGTACCGTAATCGTTAAGGAGTTTATCCCCAACTGCGTCAGTGGCTGCATAAAGGTTAAAGTGGAATGCAGTCCTGAAAAGCTCCTGCATGTTGATATTATATGTTGACATTTCCTTTGCTGTTTGCGCGTTTATCTTCAAAAAAAAGAGCAAACTGTAATTGCTCCCACTTTTCCCAATACACTGCATCGGGCAGGTCTTCAGGGAAAGCAATTTTAAAATGAAAAGAAAGCAGTGAGTTTATTTTACGTATTGCATCTTTGCCCGCCTCCCTTTCAATTGGGGGCAGGCTTATGCCTCCCCCAGTTCTGCTTCAAGGAATTTGACAATATTTGATGCCTGTATTGCAGCTGTATCGGCAATATCCTCTACAGTTTTAAGGCGCTCATCACCTCCGAGCCAACAGTTGTCCCTCAAAAACTCTCCTGATTCAAGTATTTTGTGCTGAGAGTATAATGATAAGGCAACGGCTTTATGGTCGCGTTTAGGCTTTCTGAGGTAACCAAGTGCAATGTCTGCATCGCTGCCATCTTCCTTAGTTCCTTTGTCAACTGTTACCTTAATGGTATGAACTTTACCATATTCTTTTTTCCAAGCTTCGATTTGCTCCTGTGTAATGTCTCCGTTTTTTGTTGCTGTTTTCATAATATGTTTTTTGATTTTATCCTGTAGTTTAGCGGCAGTCTCATTGGGCAAAAATTGTATGCCCAATTTCCTGCACTGGTCTTTTAGTTCGTTCCTGGTATCCATTACGCATTAAAGTTTATGTCGGTAATAAATAGGGGTATCTCTACCTGAAGGGCATCATTAGAGCCTGAATCAGCTCCCATACCATTCTCCATAAATTTTACCTGAATAAGCTCATGAGCTATCAACAGGCCGTTTTCATCTACAAATGATACAGGAATAGGAAAGGCCGGTATATCCATAAGTGTCTTGCCCGGTGGCAATGACATTTGAATTGCATTAACTTCACCCATCAAAAGAGTTATGGAGCCGGTGCAATTTTCATCGCCCTGTGTGTGTCCTATGGTTTTTGATGTACCCACTACTTTTACACCGTTTACAGCATCAGCTCTTTTATAGTTGATCGCTTTAACTGTCATCAGCTGACGGCCAAAAAGTATGATTCGTACATTAGTGTGGTTATGGTATTTGCCATTAATGGCTATTGGAAACATTCCCATGGTATTAACTGTTTAAAGGGTTATTAAATCCGATTTTAAGAGTGATATACCTACCAATGGCAACAGGTACAAAAGTCAGGGAAACAAAAAGCTTTGAAGTTGCAAGCACATTCTGCTCAGGGTCTACATAGGCAGCTATACCACCGCTGATGTCTCCTGAGGCTTCCATTGGTTTAATTGCAGTTTTAGCAAGTATCTCAATATCTTTTGCTACTTCAGGGGCTATTTTGCCATTGATGGGGTCTACATAAATACGGGCTTTAATGCGTGGCAATAATGCCGTACGCGCTAACTTAATAGCCTTTTTTATGGTCCTGTTGTTTTCAACATAGGCATAATCACTCTCAATGTCTGAGCAGGTATTTGTATCTGTGATATATATACCAGGTATGCCTGATGTGTAACCGCAAAGTATATAGCCCTTTTCGTTTAAAAGGTCTAAGCTTTCCTCGCTGATCTCGTCAATATGTTTTCCTGATGACAGCCCGGCATTTAGAAAATAACCATTGGCAGCATCAGTAAGATTGAACTGAGGGATAAGCTCACCCGCATTTTGTGATACTTCAGCAATTGAAAGCAAACCCACAAAATCCTCAACTGCTGCATAACCTGCATAAAGGGCATCAGATTTTGATACATCATTATCAGCAAAAAGAATAAGTGATACGTCCGGGCATTCATTAACAGGTTCACGAAGGTGTAGAGCTGTTGCCGCTAAACCTGAAAAACTGCGCCCTTCAATAAAGAAATCACAATACCTGTCTTTCTCAAATTCAAAATTGCAAAGCTCCTGAGCCTTATACATTGCGTTGATACTATCAGCATCAATGCCTGTCTCAATTGTTGGCTCATATTCCTCATCAGGGTTACGGCAAACAAAGGCTTGTACTACAGTGCCTTTTTTTGATCTTAGGATTAGTGCCAGGTAGTTATTGGCTTTATCGCACATTTGGGTCATAGTGACATTTTGTGCAACAAACATGCAATGAACCGTAATGGATGGGTTCCTGTCGAAAAGCCTTTTAAGGCGCGAATAAACCAGTACTTTATTAGTTTGGTCATATTCAGCATTAAGCCCTAAAGCCTCGACATCCCCAATGTTTAAAAAGTCATAGACTTTATTAAGTACCAGGTCATCAGAAGCAACGGCGTTCATTACTGCTGCCGTGATCATGTCATTAGTGGCAGCTCTTCTACCTAATGCACCATTCAGTTTCTCAACTGTTAAATTGGGTCTTTTCATAACTTAAATGATTTTGAATTTGAAGAGAAGCCAAACAATTGCAGCGACAATCACCAGTAAGAAGATGCGCCCAAACCATATTTGTACAGTCTCCCATGCGGTAAGCGGTTCTTTGTAATATACCGGCACCTTTTCCTTCAATGTGTTGGTGGTTTCCTTTGTTTTGAGTTTTGCGATCAGCTCCTGAGCGTAAACCTCACAATCCGAGGATAGCTTATTATCCTTTATTTGGACTTTAGGCGTTTGCAGGTGGCCGTTCTTTGATGGTGTGACAGTTTCTTTTTTGACTACTACCTTGCCGTTAACACATTCCAGGTATGCCTCATAAAAACTGCTGTCTTTTTCCGTTTTGAAAACAGTATCGCGTATTGTTTCAATAACTGTGGTTGTCTTTACCGTTTCGTTAATGGCTGGTACGGTGCTCTTACATGAGAGCACCGTGCAGCCAAACAGCATACAGATCAGATAAAAAAAATATTTTAGTTTCATAGTATTGTTAGTGAAAAGCCTTTAGGGGCTATTGTTGTAAGTTTTTTTAGGGTGGCTTTACTTGCTGTTACATCTAAGTAGCCATCTCTATTAATATCTGTATGTTTTTCTCCTACCAGGATGCATCCTAAAATGTCTTTGTGGTAGTTTCCCTGATGAATAAGGATGGTGTCCCTTTTAGGAACATCGTTAATTAAAAAATGAGAGCCATACTTTACCGAACGTCTTGATGTTACCTTATATGTCCCCGTTGGGATGCAGCTTTCACGCCTTGCGTTGTTTTGCCAGTCAAGTTCAAGAGTTTTACACTCAAATACTTTTTGGTCATTCGCATCGAAAACTTCGAGCTTGCCTAATGTTTGTTGGTCGTCCGATTTCTGTCTTGACAGTATGGCTCTCATTGTATATACTATTTTAAAATTTTACTTATTTGCCTTTAGTGGCTTTTGCTTCGGGCTTTACTTCTTCAGCAGCTTTTACCTCAGTGTTGAAAATTTCCCCTATCTGTTTAAGCGGATTAGCTTTCAGGTCTTCGCATTCCTGTTGAATTGCTTCAAAATACTTACGCATCTGAAAGACCTTTAAAGCCGTGGGATTGTCAGTAAATACTTCAGCACTTGGTAACGATCCAGTAAGATCAGTAAGGCTCTCGATTTGAAGCAAAAGGTTGTTGGCATCTCTGAGGCGATTACCCGATGTGGCAAGCTCTTCAACAAGGTTTTCCTGCTCTTTTTTAGCATCTTCAAGAGCATCGGAAGCTTCTTGTAAAGCTTCTTTCAGGCTTTGGTTTTCAGCGTGCGTGCCATCGCTATCATCCTCTTCATCCGTATAAGTATACCCCTCACGAAAAAAGACCTCAGGCTCTTCAGTTATCCCTTTACGCTTATTGTGTTGATAGGCTTTCGCCTTTTCAAAGAATGCCTGATTGTCGGAGGTAATATATACCTCATTCGCTTCAGGATGGGCGGCTAATACATTAGCCGCCTTTTTTTCTGCATTGGTTTTTTTTGCCATTTTCTTATGCTATGGATTAAACAATACCTGATACTATCGCACCAACTCCATACTCCTGCTTTTTGTCGGTAAGACCATAAGCATGTAGACGGAATTCAGATTGAGGGTCAGGGTTACGTGTGTCCTGTTGCATCGGCTTGTAAAGCGTGGTAACAGCTTCAATGTGATGCACAATGTTTGGTGCATAGTAGAATAGTGAGGCATTCCTGTCATCAGCATCGGCAACAGCACCATCGGCAACAAGCTCATTCGTCTCGTTGTATTTCACGTTATGGTTGTTTTCAAAGATTTTAAGTTTGTAGAATCTTTTGATTTGTCCTGTAGCAGGGTCAATTACAATATCACGGTTATTGTTGGTACCCGCTTTATCCTGCAATAAATCCTGTTGGTGCTCAGCACAAAGTACCAGGTACATTGCCTGCTCATTTGTAAGGTTAAGGCCGATAACCTTCATGTAGAAGCTCAAAAGGTCACTGTATAGTAATTTCTTACGGCCTGTACCGTCATCAGCTCCTGTGGTTCTCAGTACCGGTGTACCTGTATCGTTTCCAAGCGCTGCAACTTTTTGCATTGCATAATTTCTAACGCCTATTTGGAATGATTCCCTGTGCAGCCTTCTCAGCTCGTTTTCTTTATCGAAAGCCATTGCCCTCAATTCAGCATCAGTTACAACAGTAAGGTCAGTGTCCATTTTATCCCACTCTACAAGCCCTCTTTGCATTGGGATTGTTTTTGGTGTAAATGCAGTGGTTTTGTTGACATGGAAACCTACCTCATTGATCAGCTTGTTAAACTTGATACCATCTTTGTCAAGAGCAGCTGCCGATGGTGATGTGAAGGTTCCTATAAAGTCATCCTTATAGTTCCTGAACTCTTCTAAAAGTTGCGGCTCAACATACTGTTGTAACCATGTTCCGGTTTCTAAACTCATTATTTAGTGAATTTTGCGTTAAACAATTTTTGAAACTCGTCCGGGGCTTCAGCTTCAAGCTTGTTAAGACCTTTAGGGTCTTCAGTCTGCCATTTGTCAAAATCCCACTCAGAACGCCCTTTAAGCGAATCGTGTCCCTCATTACCAAGCGCATTGTTTGGTTTCCTGTTAAGACTGTTGTTGATGTCGCCCGGTTTCCCTGCCATACGGTTTAAAGCTTTGGCAGTAAGCTCATAATTGTCGGTGGCATCTTTTGTCCACTCTTCTTTTTCGGCAGGAGTGATCTTGCCATCTTTTAATGCAGCGGCAATAAGATTTTCTGCATTGACTTTTGTAAATTCAGTTAGCTTATTTTGTAAGCCGTCTGCCTTGCCTGCTTTATCCAGAACCTTTTGAAGTTCTCCGGCGAAAGCATCATCATCACTGCTCGCCGTAAGCGAGTGTGTGATACCTGCTGCTGCGAGCATTGTGATAATCCTGTTTTTCATATAAATAGTTATTAAACTTTCATTAAGTGGTGGCATACCGCCTTCGTAGCATGCGAAAATCTCTTCAACAGATTTATTGCTTAAATCCTCTTCAGATTCAAACTTTCGCTTTTTGGTGGGTTTTATGATCTCGTCACAAATCGATAGGGCAAGGCATTGAGATGAATCAAGCCACGTATCTTTATCAGGGGAAAACCAATTAACAATAGTTTCCTCATCTGCTTTTGTGCGTTCCTTGTAGATTTCCCCTAAACGGGTTTCGCATTGTTCCAGTTGCTGTATATAGGATTGAAAGCCTGACTTACTGCCCCAATACCCGCCTGAGGGGGCATGCATCATAAAGAATGCATTTTCAGTCATTTCGATGGTGTCACCACCTAAAGCAATGATCGATGCCATACTCGCTGCCATACCTTCAACAATGACCCTTATATTTACCTCAGATGAGCGCATAAGGTCATAAATTGCCAGTCCCTCATATACAGAACCGCCTCCACTATGTATGCGTACAGTCAGGTCTTTATTGCGAGAAAGCAACTGCCTGAAATCATTTTGAAAACCTTTATAGTCTACAGCTTCCCACGGTCCTATATAACCATAGATAAGTATTTCGGCTTCATTAGCCTGATCGTTTACTTCATAATAAAATCGTTCGTTAATCTGTGACATTTTGCCTTGTTTTGAATGGCAAATTTTCGGCAACATGGCAACAAAAGAAAATTGGCTGTTTAGTCCCTAAAGCGAACGATTTAGGGACTATATCAAAATCTTTAGGCACTCAACACCCTTTTTTAAATTTTTTGATGGAAAGCGAACCTTTGCCTTACTAAAGAAGTATAGCAATGGCAAAAAAACAATCAATGAACAATGATGATAAGAAGGCTCTTGCCTATGAGCTTTTTATGGAAACCGATAAAACGGGCAAAGAGATATCATCAATTATAGGTGTCACTGAAAAGACTTTTGGAGTATGGAAAAATTCAGGGGATTGGGAGCTTAGAAAGCAGGCTCAGACGGTTACCGCCAAAAACATCATTACAAACCTTTATGAGAAAGCCTATGAGCTTTCGATGGCAAAGACCGTCGATGCTGATAAACTTGTAAAGCTTGCCAATACTATCGAAAAGCTTTCAAATAAAAAGGTTACGATCAGCCAAATTATAAATGTGTTTAAGGACTTTACGACTTTTGCCTTTGGAGAAAACCCCGAAGTAGCAAAGCAGATAAATATTTTGCAAAGAAAGTATGTGGACCATAAGCTTAATGGGGAATAATGGCAGCACCAATAATTACAAAAAGAGATTATAACGAGTGGTTAGTGTTTTGCCAAACGGTGCAAAACTCAACTGCTGTCAACCTGTTTGAACCGGCAGATGTTCAGGAGGCACGGAAAAAAAGAGCGCTAAAGGACTACAATTATTTTGTAAAAGAATATTATCCAACGTATGCCGATGCCGATTGTGCTGATTGGCAGATTGAGTTTGCAAATGAATGCCTGAAAGACCCCAACTTTTTCGGCATAGCTGAATGGCCCCGTGAGCATGCAAAATCTGTACACATAACCATTATCATACCTATGTGGCTGATTGCACACGGTGAGTTAACGGGAATGATACTGATGGGTAAAAATGAGAATGATGCCTGCAACCTCTTATCTGATGTTCAGGCTCAGCTCCAATTCAATGAGCTGTTTGCACATGATTTTGGTGTGCAGTACAATTTTGGTTCCTGGACTGATGGGGATTTTACAACAAAGGACGGTATCAGGTTTTTAGCAATTGGTAGGGACCAAACGCCGAGGGGTGCAAGGAAGGGCGAAAAGCGACCTAACTATGGGGTAATTGATGATATAGATGATGATGAGATCGTACACAATCAAAAGAGGGTTGGCAAGATCGTAAAGAGGATTTTGGGTGCTTTCTATTTTGCCTTATCCATTAAAGGTGCGCGGTTGTGCATGGGTGGCAACAGGATTCACTCTCAATCAATTTTAGCGCATATAGTTGGCGATACTAAACCAGGTGCAAAAAAACGCCCGGGCATTTTCCACAGCAAGGTAAAAGCCCTTACTGATATAAAGTATGATGCAATGGGTAACATCATCAGTGCTAAAGTGGCATGGTGGCAGCGCTATTCATTAGAGGAAATCGTAAGGAAAATAAACAAGGCGGGGCCAGTTCTCGCTAAACAGGAGTTTTTCCACGAAACCGAGATTGAAGGAAAGCTCTTCCTTAACCGGTATTTCAAATTTGTAACCCTGCCAAAGCTCAGGAGGATGCAGGTGATTATCGGGTATTTTGACCCTTCATTTGAGAATAGTGTAACATCGGATTTTAAGGCGGTTTCTGTTTGGGGACTGCTTAATGAAAAACGCTATTGCATTAAACGCTATACAAGACGGTCAGAGCTTGAAGATGTTTTCCAATGGATGATAAATTTTGAAAAGAAACTACCGGCAGGTGTGGCAGTTATTTGGTATGTAGAAAAGCAATTTTTCACAAGACCGATAAAATTGGCATTGGCAAGGATTAAAAGGAAAAACGGCAATTACCCTCTTAATGTAATTGAGGATGACAGGAACAAACCTAACAAATTCAGCCGTATCGTAAAAATGACCCCTGAATATGCTGCGGGTAATGTTTACTACAACATTGATGAGGAAAACGACCCTGATATGGTAGAAGGCAACATGCAGGTAAGAGGGATAGAACCGGGCTATAATACACCTGATGATGCCCCCGATAGTGATGAGGGCGGATGGTTTTATTTAGATCAGCATTTGAGCATGCCTGCTGAAGATATGGAGGGCAGTGCCAATATTGGGAAAAGGGAACGTAACGAAAATAATGCTTACTAATATGAGATTTTTAAACGATAACGATTATAAAAAAGTAATACGTCAATGGATTAAGAATTTGATTTCTTATGAAAGTGAGGACGTACTGGAGGATGCAGAGCTCGCAGCTCAATCAGAAATGGAAACCTATTTAGTTTCACGGTATGATACACAGGCCATATTTAATACGGGTCAAGAGCCTGAGCAAAGGAGCGCTCTTATTGTGATGTACCTGGTAGATATGGCGCTTTACCATTTGCACGCTAACATACAGCCAAATGATGTCCCTGAAGTAAGAGAAAACAGATACAAGCAGGCAATCAGTTGGCTCAAAGATGTAGCAGCGGGAAAAATAAGCCCTGTACTTCCTGTAAAAGTAATTGTGCCGGGGGAAGATAATACAGGCAATATTGCTTTGGGATGTAATCCTAAAGTGTCAGAACGATTTTAAACACTATTTAAAGCATATTTAAATGAACATTAAAAACAGATTATCGGGCTTATTTGGTAAGACAACTGAGCAGAAAGAAATTGATGCAGCAGTCACCCAAATGGTTAATGCTATTAAAAATCAAAGGTCCCTATTTAAGAAAGAAATAAAGGAGTGGAAACTTGCAAAATTTGCTGCTTTCAATAAAGATATGCCCCGTAGGCATTTGCTTATTCAATTGTATGATGACATCATGGATGATGCTTTCATTTTTGGTATAAGTGAAACGCGAAAGCTCAGGATTTCCAATAAAGGCTTTGTGATCGTAAACAGTAAAGGAGAAATCGACCCCGATAAAACTAAGCTTTTGAAAAAAGAATGGTTCAACAAACTTATTAAAGTTTCAGTTGAAAGTATGTATTACGGTTATTCCCTTCTTTACCCGCAAGAGCTTGATGAGGATGGCTATATCAAAAAATTAAGTTTGGTATTTCGTGATCATGTGGTACCTGAGACAGAGGAAATATTAAAAGAAGTCTTTGACCAGTCAGGGGTTAAGTTCAGGGAAGCTCCTTATGATAAATGGATGTTTTGGATAAACTATGACAACTTTATTGGCATCTTAAACAAAGCAGCGCCTCTTTACATATTTAAAAAACACTCATGGCAGAACTGGGATGAGTTCGAGGAAATGTTCGGCATTCCTATCAGGACGGCAAAAGTAGCATCGACTGATAAAAGGGTACAGCAGGAGGTTGACAAATGGCTTAAAGATTTGGGTTCAGCTGCGTGGGGTCGTTTCCCTGAAGGCGTTGAGATCGATATAAAAGAAAGCAATTCCCGTGATGCCTTTAATGTCTTTAATGAAAAGAGAAAAGCGTGTAACGAAGAGCTTGCCATCCTTTTCGATGGTAACTCAGAAACATCTAAAGATACAGGCAGCAGGGCGAAAGCTGAGGCATTGATTGACAGTACACAATCACTTATTGAACTGGATGATGAAATGCGCGTACAGTTCATGGTTAATGATGACCTGTTGCCGTGGCTGATTAATTTGGGATATCCTTTTGAAAAGGGGGATGAATTCCAATGGAACTACAACGAGCAGGCCACACCTAAAGAACGCCTCGACATCTTTAAAGGGGTTAAGGATTTGGGGTATAAAGTGAAAAAAGAGCAGATTGAGACTGAGCTTGACGTGGAAATTGTAGGCGAATACACGACAGCACAACCGGTACCGCCAAATGATGATGACCCCGACAAAGATGACCCTGACGACATTGATGATAAAAAGGATGACAAAAAGCCTAAAGCGGGTTTTAAGCTGCCCCATGCCCATCATAAAGGTTGCGGGTGTGGGGCGTGTGATCTTACCTACAGGCTGATTGATTTTAACCTGCTTGCTGCATTGTCAGGCGATGAGGAACGCTTTTTAAAAGAGCTTTGGAATAATCCTGACAGCATCAACTTTAATTATAAAGAATTCAGGGCAACACATCCCGAATTGCTTGATGCCGTCAGGGGCGGGTTTGGCAATATTGATTTTGATTTTCAAAGCCCTGATCACCTTACAATGGAATTGTTCCAGGCGAACATACACCGCTTTGGGGTTGACAAAACCTTAAAGGAAATATTAGACCTGAACGAGATCATCAAATCTGCTAAAGACTTTTCAGAATTCAGGGAACGTGCAAAAAAGTTATTCCCAAACTATAAAGAGTTATGGCTTAGAACTGAATGGGACCATGCGCATGCGGTATCACAAATGGGTGCACGGCAAATTGAAATGATGCAGGATGCAGATATTGCTCCTTACTGGAAATTCAAGGCTACGAGGGACGAACGCACAACGGAAATCTGCAACAGCATTCATAATAAAGTATTCCGCAAAAGTGATAGCGATGCTTGGAGATTCCTTCCCCCGCTTCATTTCAAATGCCGTTCTGATGCTGAGGACGTGCTCGAAGGTTATGACGGTAACGTTGAAAGTTTTAATGATGCTGTTGCCCTTGACCCTGATGGATGGGCGAAAATGCAAAAGGCAGGCTTTGATGTCAATTGGGGCGATGCAAAAGAGGTTTTCACAGCAACACAGGGTTATCTCAGGAATGCGGGTGTACAGCCTTTAGATGTGAGTTTATTTGACTTCTCAGCTTTTGGGCTTAAACCTTTTGGCAGTATATCATCAAAGGGAATATTGCCAACTGAGCATTTTGATTTTGATGCCTTCAGGGATAGATCAGGTTTAGCTCGTATTGAAGATGCTGAGGGTATGCCTAACTGGTTGAGCCGTGAGTTGTTCGATTCGTTTGACGATGACGGCAAAAAGGTGATTGCTGATGTGTTGCATTCGGCAGATGAAATATACTGGATTGATGACAGCGGGACTTTCACCAAAAAGTATATAAAGTATTACAAAGGCTCAACCTATGAGGCTGTTGTTACCTATACTAAAAACAGTAAGGCTACTTTACAGCAATTAACCAAAATAGCAAACCCTGATGAACAAAGAAAGGGATTATTGATTTACACACCGTCAGGACAAATTGAATGGCGAAAAGGGCAGTATTCAGGCTATTCTGATGAGTATGTTAAGCATTCATTCGATGATAAGAATGGCGGGTACCTGGTAAGCCATAAACTGCATAATAAAAGCGAGCTCAGCAATAACCTTGTAACTGGTGGCTTGCTTGAAAAACTCGGTAAGGCTGTGGAGCTGTTGCCGGTTGTTCCGGGCAAAAACCCTGATGCACTTATTAACGGTGTAGAATGGGAGTTTAAACTGCTTACAAATTATAGTAACCTTTTCAACAGGATAAAAGAAGAGGTTAAGCGAGCCTCAAAACAGTCAGGAAATGTTATGCTGCATATTAATGGAAAATATAACAATAACGACATTATAAGGGGCTTGAACGCGGTAATAAAGAATGATGATTCACGAAGGGTGCGATTTGTTGCCCTGCTATTCAATGATGATAAGCTTTTTGTGTTTTCGAGAAAGCAAATCGAAACCCGTGAGTTTGAAGCTTTGCTGAAGGGATAAAAAAAAAGCTGTACAAAAGTACAGCTCATTTTATGGCGGTCTTCCTTAGATGACCATTGCAAATATACAAATTATTTTATAAATCAAATACTTATGACATCATCAGGTTTAAAATATGTCCTTGACCTGATGGATAAAAGTTTTGGCATGGGGATGCGAAAGGCGCGTGAAGATACGCGCGGTTTGGATGCTCAGGTTAACAAAACGAATGATTCCATCAAGTCATTAGGCAGGGGTATCGTTGCAGCTCTATCGGTTGCAGCACTCGTGAGCTTTACTTCTGAAGTAACAAACACCACCGCTAAACTGGAAGGTATGGAAAATTCCATACGGTTCGCATCCGGTGTTGAGGGGCAGAAAAACCTCTCATTCCTGAATGGCACTATCAAGACTTTAAACCTTGATATGCAGGCATCCTATAAGGGCTTTTCAACTCTTACGGGTGCCTTAATGGGTACAGCTTTAGAAGGTCAGGGCGTTCGCGATATATTCAAAGCGGTGTCAACTGCTGCATCCGTTATGGGACTGACAGGCGAACAGGCTGAGGGTGCTTTCCTTGCCTTATCACAAATGGCTAGTAAAGGCAAGGTTTCAGCGGAAGAGCTCAGGCAACAATTAGGCGAACGATTGCCCGGTGCGCTCAGGATTGCTCAAAAGGCTATGGGAATGACTGGCCCCGTCTTTAACAAGATGCTTGAAGAGGGTAAAATCTATGCTGAGGACTTTCTCCCAAAATTTGCTAAAGAACTTCAGAATACTTTTCAGGGCGGTTTAGGTGCTGCAACTAATAGTATGCAGTCATCCATTAATAAGCAAAACAATGCCCTGCTTACTTTCAAAAAGACTTTGGGCGAAACGTTTGGGACAGAACTAAAAAAAGGTATGGCATTTATTGGTGATCTGATGAAATCCTTATCGGATGCACTGCCTTATTTATTGCCTGTAAAAGATGCATTCTTAAGTGTACTTTCGGCATTAAGCCCTTTATGGGATGGTATCATGGCAATATTTGCCGCCTTTGGCACATTGAAATCGGCATCAAGCACCTTGACCGAAACGCTTAATATTGCCGCTGTGATCGTGGAGGTATTCGCTTCGGGTGTCGGGCAGCTGCTTGAATGGGTCGCACCTCTTTTACCATGGATTGCAGCGATAACAGTTGCACAATGGGCTTGGAATTTAGCAATGGCGGCTAACCCTTTAGGAGCTACCATAATGGTCATTGTTGCATTGATCGGTATTATTAAAGTTGCTTATGATAAGATTGGAGCTTTCAGGGGTGCGGTTAAAGCAGCATGGGAGGCTATCAAGGGTTTTGCAACAGCGATCAAGGATTATGTCATTACGCGATTTAAAGAGCTGTTATCGGGTGTTGCAGGGATAGGAAAGGCAATAATGCTATTCTTTAAAGGAGATTGGAAAGGAGCATGGGAAGCAGGTAAAGAAGCTGCTAAAGACCTCGTAGGGGTTGACAGTAAAAAGGCACTGATAAATGACCTTAGAAAAGTTGGTAAGAATGCCGGGGAAGCCTACAATAAAGGTGTTGCAGAAGCTGAGCAAAATGTCCTTAAAGGCAAAGAGCCAAAAGGCATTAAGGCAAATGATAAATTGCTTGGTAATGGTGATGCTACACTTGACAAGACCAAAAAAGCACCTGCTGCCTTTTCAACATCGGTACCGTCAGGAGGTGGCAGAACTGAGAAACATACAGTATTCAATATTGGTTCATTCGTTAAGGAGCTTAAAATTGTAACCAGTGGCATGGGTACCGACCCGGCAGAAATCAAAAAACAAATGCAAAATATCTTTAACGAGATCATTGCAGATTTAGAATTGAGAGCAGATGCATAACAACAATGCTGTAGAACTGGATAAGCTCAGGAGGAAATACGAAGCTTTCAGGGCAAGGATTCCGCAACAGATTGCAATAACAGCAGTCAACTTTTTTAAGCGAAACTTTGACCGTGAGGGCTTCGTTGACCAACCTTTTCAAAAATGGAAGCCATTAAAGAACCCACGCGACAGGGGGCGTAAAATCCTGACCAAAAGCGGAAGGTTAAAAAGAGGCTTAAAAAAGCTTCAGGTGTCCAGGAACAAAGTTATTGTAGGTATAGGCAATGACATCAAATATGCACAATTGCAAAATGATGGGGGCAGGATTCCAATAACGCCAAAGATGAGACGGTATTTTTGGGCAATGTTTAAACAGACCGGTAATGAATATTATAAAGGTCTTGCCCTGACAAAAAAAACACACATTGATATACCGAAAAGGCAGTTTATTGGAGATAGTAAGGCAATTGTGGTTACCATTGACAGGTTAATTGTAAAAGAACTTAAAAGAAGCTTAGGATGAGCGTAAAAAAGCACACATATAAAGAGATAAGTACTTATCTTAAAACGAACGTTGACGGCCTTGAATTTGTGGACAAATACAGGGGACAGCTTGACAACGTGAATAATTTTGTATTTCCCCGACCTGCTGTATTTATAAGCTATGGCCGATTTGAATATGAGAGCCTTTCGGCAGGTAACCAACAGGGAAAAGGTATTATAAGGGTCAGGATTGTAGTTGAGAATTATGCCGATGCTTTTGAGGGTTCTTTCAATCAGGATGCAGCACTTGATTTTTTCGAGATCAATGAGAAAGTGCACACGGCATTACAAGGTCTTTCAGGAACTTATTTTAGTGGTTTAAACAGGTTAACCGATGAGGATGACGAGGACCACGGAAATTTGATTGTTACTGTTATGGAATATGAGTGCAATATAATAGATGATAGCGCCTGGTCACAAAAGAACTTTATACTTACTGATCCTGAGCTTAAAGTGGAGTATATAAACAAAGAGGGCTTTCCTCAGCAAATTGAAGAAAGCCCGCCTTTTGTAATACCTATGAAATAAGCTATATTCTATCTTTGGCAGTAACAACGGTAATTTTTGCTGTTTTACTGTCAGGGAATGTAAGTGTAGCAACGTCCGAAAGAAAACGTGAACTAACCACCTCGCCAAATTTCACATCAGCAAAATTTAATGATGTGCTCCAAAAGCCACAAAAGAATTGAATCACTTTTTGCGGGTCGCCGGTTATCTCGACTTTGGTAGTCATTGGCAGATCGTATTTTGCAATTTTCTTTTTTGTGAATTTCACATTAACATAGCCCTGTTGTTCAACTCCTGACACAATCTTTTTCTGAAACTTATATTGCCATTCTGTAGGAGTATCTTTTGAAAATTTTGCACCACAATCAGCCATGCCTATTTTTTGTAAATATGCCTGTATAGCAGAATCGTTATTGCCATATTCCACATTGGTCAAAAGAGTTTCATATTGATTGCCTGCTGCTGCATCAATATCTACATCTTCATAAGTGGTTTGCCCAAAGGCGTTAAAACAAAGTAAAAGGATAATAAGGTTTTTCATGCTTGCTTTTTTTTATAATAGCCGGTTTCTGAAATAATAAGCCAAAGTGTTGTTTCTGCAAGTGGCATAAACTCATCAGATAACAACTCCAAAGTATATTCCAAGCTAAAATGTTTTTTAGAGGTAAGGTAATCAAAACGTTTCCTTATCTTCTCATTCCGCTTTTCGATTCGTGATTGTTTAGTAGTAAGGTCCTGTGGCATAGGGCAAATATAATGATTTAACATAATATTTAAAATAGTCATTTATTCATTTATTTAAACCCTATTCTTACAATTTTTTTGTCCGGATATTCTTCTATATAACATCTGCCGGGCAACTCCTTTCCGCTTCTTTTCAGGAAGATCTTTTTTTGCCAGTCTGAAAGCGAATGTAAGTTTACATAAATCTCGCTGCAATAATTATCATCCTTATATACAAGACCTTTGGCAATCATCATTAAAGGTCTGAATTCGTCTATAGGGTCATACTTCTGTACCGGATTGATATTTGCCTTTATTACATGGTAAAAAATGCGTTCAGCGAGCTTAATTTCGTTTTCAGTCATTATCACTCAGTATATTTAAAATTACTATTTTAGCTCAACTAACCAAAACCATACCATAATGACAAAAGACGATTGGCAAAAACTAAAAAAAACATTAAGCGACTACCGTTCTGAATTTTCTGATGAGTACGACAAAGCAAAGGGTGGAAAAAATAAACAAATCCGAAACAATGCTGACAGGAATGTTGAAAATATAATCTATAGGACATTTTCACATATTAAAAAAGACAATGAGACCTTTGAACTGTTGATAAATTCAGATGACCCCATTGTAAGAGCTGAAACATATAATGACTTTGAAAAACCTCATTATTTTGGCAGGGATTTACTGGAATACATAAACCGCATTGATGAAAAGATTAAAGAAATGGAATAAAAAAAGCCCCTGCATAATTGAGGGGCTTTTTTTAATAGGGTACTGGAACGGTAAGCCTCTTTAAATATAAAGGGTGTTTTGGGTTACCTGAAGCGGTCAATCCTAAATGATGTCTGTTAGGCCACCCATCCAAAGGAATGTGTTTTACTTCAATCGGAGCATTACCATAGGCATATACAATAATACTGCATTGATTTGCCATATTAGAAATATGTATCAAATTAAGGTCATTATGGAAGTCCTCAACATATTTTAAAGCTTTGGGTTCAGTTGAAATATATGGAAAAATATTACCAACCATCAAACCGCCGTAACCCCAAAGTTTAGCAAATCCAATACAACGCCTTATTGTAGGGTCATTACGCATATCATCCGCCTGTGATGGATTGAGCATAATAAAAAGTACTTTAGGTTTTGATTCATCCCACACGCGCCATAATCTATACCTGTAGTTGCCACATTGTGAAAACTCTGCACCTGCGTTATTATCTGTAAAAAGTGATGTACTCATAATTAATATTTTAGATCAGTCCAGTGAATAATTTTGCCTTTAAAGTCTTTATTGAAATAGGTAAAGAAATCGCCTATACAATCAAAACCATCATTCTCTGCAAGGTTTTCCATCTCGAAAACTGTAAGGTATCTACCATCAACCATTATAGCCTGTTGAATTTTGTTAAGGTGTAAAATTTCAATTTCCTGTATGCTTTTGCATTGAAATACTGAAGGAGCAAACTGGAAACGATTTGGCGTTCTGTTATTTATTACAAAGTGAATAAACATACCTACTTTCCATCTGTTTTTTAAATCTTCCCTAATTGTATGATGCTTTGGCTTTGCATCTGAGGCATAAGCCACGTCAAAGGATTCATGTTGATATTTCCTCGGTAACCATTCGCCATAAACTTCTTTTAATGAAGTGGCTATTTTTTCCATAAAATAGGTAGGCTTTCCGTTTATTTGTGTGCTAAATGGTAGTGTCATATTATTCGAATCCTAAAAATTTACTGTGCTTTTCTAATACTTCGCTTAACTTATTATCGTCAATATCTTTAATATCCCTTCTAATGAAAAGCTCATACATATCCTCTGTATCGCCTTCATAGAAAAGTTTTATTAAATCTTTTCTCAGTTCTTTCAATTTATCAATGTTATTGTCATGTTGTTTTTTGACTTTTAAAACCTTTTCATAGTCTTCTGCAAGCCTATCCGACATTGCGGTTAAAAGGTTTTGGAAATCCACTGTTTTAAGTTGAATTCTGATTCCATTGATGTGTATTGCATAATCCATCGCGGGCATACCGCCCCAATAGCTGCTTGTTGTAATTTCTACTGACATAAATTTTGTCTTATTATTGTTATTATTCTATAAAGCCACCACAGAACTCGCAGATGTCATCAATGTCACTTTCAAGGCAAACATTGCAATCGCAATTGTGTGTTGGCTTCATTATGCAGTTTTTTGTCGTTGTTTATATGCTTTTATTTCGGGTATTATAGGCTCAATAATAAGACGCGCCCATTCAGGAGGTACAGCATTGCCTATCATTCTAATAGCATCTTTATTGGATAGTTTTAAACCCGGTTTACTGAAATAATCTCTTTTGAATGTCATACACGCTGCGAGCTCTTCACGGTTTAAGAACCTGGTCTTTATATCAAAACCTTCGAGGATAGAAATTAAAGAAGCCTTATTTGTTGTTAAAACAGCATTCAAAGGGACTTCAAGGGATTGATTTTGACTGCCAGGATTACCATTACTATTGAAGTGATGGGCAATAAACTGTATTTTTTCATTCATTATGATTGTGTCCAATTGATGCCTGTCTTTAGTGGTTACAGTATTAAGCGGGTCAGTAATATTCTGTTGTTGATCAGTACCATAGTACTGACAAATAAATTGTACTAATTGCTTTGTTTGCCTTGTTAGTTGTGGGTTTAGTGGCTCATTTGGAGTGTTAAAGTTATCCGTATGGCAATGGTCTTGTATAAACTGCAGCTTTTCTTTTAAGGTTACAAGTTGATGTTGACTGGCTGTAGTGCGCACCGTATTTAATGGCTCTTCAATACTTTGGGAACGTTTATGAGTATCTTTCCCACCGTAAAAATTGCATATAAATTGGTTGAGTTCAGGAGCATATTTTTTTATGCCACCGGCAATACGGCGCTGCGTGTTAGGTGAAAGACTTTTCCTTAAATGTGCAGGCAATGATTCATTAAACTGCCTTCCAAAAATACTGACCCCTTCATTTGATAAATCTATATGCTCAGCACAAGCTTGCCATTTCTTTTTACCATCTTTTCCTGTCTTAGAGTGAGTGAACTCAGGAAAACTAACATTTATACCATCACGATAAAAAAATGCGAAATATCGAACCCTACGAGTTGGCAATCCGTCATCAGCAGCATTGCGAATGTCATCAACATAATTATAACCTAAAGAGCAAATTGCGTTTTTCCATCGCTCAAATTCAGCACCAACCTGATCAGGTCGCGGTTTACCATTTTCACAAACTGGTGACCACTTTTTGAACTCAGGGACATTCTCTATGCCGATGACAAGAGGCATAAGATACTTAATGTATCGTTCAAGCTCCCAACCCATAGTATAAGAACCAAGCTCTTTATCCCTGCCACCTTTTGCTTTGCTATGCTGTGTGCATTCTATTGATGCCCAAACCAAGTCAACAGGGTCAAGCTCATGCTCATCTTGTACATAAATATCAGACCAATATGTTTTTATACCGGGATGATGAAAGCTGTTAGTTTTAATTGCAATTTTATCATGGTTTAATATCCATTGAAGGCTAACACCTGGCATATCATAAAGAGCATCACTCACACCGCCGCCACCTGCAAAAAAATCGGCTGCTGTAATATCTTCGTCATTTATATTGGCCTGTTGCTGCAACAGGCTAAGTACATTATACTGATTATCTGATTTTTTAATGCTCATATCTATTTTTCTGTTTTTTTGTATGCTAAATTTTTTAATACTTGATTTTCATTTTTTCCTTTATGCGATACTGGCAACTCGTCCTGATATCGCTTTTTACTGATATATCTGCAAAGATGAATTTGAGCTATGGAGTTTTCTCGAATATGTTTTAAATAACCTGGTATTGCTATCATACATTCAATTATTTCTGCTTCTTTCATTTTTTTATACTCCTTTTCAGCTTCCAGTTTTCCAACTTTGTATTCAAAGATTGTCCACATTGCATTAAAAGAAATATCAGCGGGTTTAACGGATATATCAAATTTGGAGCATATATCAGTGTTGTTAATCCAGTTGGCTTTTATGAGGCTTTCTGTAGCAGGGAAACGGGGCGAAAACAGCCAACTCATTTGCTTATCTTCAAGAACCCCCTCGGCAACTTCAAACCCGTTTAAATCACCGTTTAAAGTGTATTTAAACAGGAATGTAAGTCCGATCTCTTTGCCTTTTACGCGGTAAGTGGTGTATTGTTCCATTTCTCATTATAATTTTTGATCTAATTGTGAATAAATGTTATTTGCTAGTGCCCTACAAAAATCGTCAGTCTCTTTGTCCTTAGCTTCGCACATAAAAATCGATGCAGTTTGCGCCTCATGGTATATTAATGTGAGCTTATGAAGTTTTGGCTTACCTTTTTTTGTAATAATTGGTGTCGGGTGTCGCATTAGTCCGCGAGATCGATTATAAAGTCTATCTGCCATAGCTTGTGATATGGTGTACTTTGCCTTTTCCTGTCTGCTAAACATGTGAAAGTTATATTTGTTAGATTCACAAAAAGCGTGTAAAAGTGCAGACAGGTAAACAAATTGCGAGGGCGTTAGTTCAAGCTCTATTTTCATGGGATTTTCATTTTTGTTGTTTGCCTTCCAATGGCTTCCATTATATCAGTCAAGTCTGAGGCGGTAATTTTATCTAATTGTTCATCTGTAACAGGGTTGGAATTTATTGTTACACATTGATAAATAAGTATCTTATTAGTTAGTAAAGTGTTGCCGTTGGCTTCAATAAGTGCTTTTAACAAATCGAGGGCTGAGTAGTGATATATTATTATTTGATAGCCTCGTACACTTATAAAATCATAAAATACATCTAATTTCATGCGCAATCGGTTTTAGGTTCTGAGAGGTCAGTGCAACAATCCAAACAACTCAATACTGTAGTCTCGCATGTAGCAACTGACTGGACAACTCGCATATAAGTTCTTTTGTGGGCGCAATCCTTATATGCATCGGGTGTGTTTATTGGTAGTTTATCCATAATTAATGATCTCTTGAAAATCGTTCTTTTGCTTTGCACCAGGTATCACACTGGTTAGGGTCACATCTCCGCTGACATTCGGGTAAACTGGCGAGCTTGATATCCTCTTTAGGTTTTGCGGTATAGTTGCGCTCTACGAACCTGCCGAATATATAGGCCATCCACATTGCGAATAAAAAGGATAGAAGGAGTAATATTACAAGCACAATAAACTCCCATTCTAAAGGGTTTTTATATAGTATCATAACTTAGATTTTTTAGGTTTTGACCATCGTTTTGTTGTCATGGATTCCAAAGCGCCAATGAATTTGTCGAGGTCCTCTTTGTTCATATCCTTTAATGGCTTTTGCACTGGGCATAGAGTGCTATGCATCCATTCGTTCAGTTTGTCGAGATCGGCATGAGTAGCAACCCTGCCACGCTTCGACCAACCGTATTGTATGCAAAGGCTTAGTACATATCGGTGCCTCGCATTGTCTTTGTCAAAATGAGCGCGGTAATCAAGCTTTACAGGCTTAATTTTGTTTTGTTCCAGTATCTTATTAGCCTGGTCAAAAGAAAGATCGTTACAGCTTATTTTTTTTATATCGTTAGTAGCCCATTGTACCCATTCCTCTTTTACATCTTTGGGAATGTTAACATGAATGAGCTGCTTTTGCTTTTTGTTAGCAGGTATAAATAGAGTTTCCATTATGCTTATTTAAAAGGTTCGTTTTCCTTTTTCTTACTAATATTGCTAATCGTAAATTTTAAATAATACGGGTCTGCTTGATAATTCGGATTATAAATTTTTAAACCGTGAAACTCTACAGGGTTTTCAACTATAAAGGCTCCATTGTAGAGGTGAGCTGAACCGAAATATTCAGAATGTATTATCTCGTTATTTTCGGCTACATAGATTTTTAAAAGGTCTTGACCATCATCAAAGAATTCAACTACATAAGCGGTTGTTTTCTCTAACCAAATGTCAAATTCTGACTGATTGTTAAATTTGAAGGCTTTATACTTTGGTGTGTAATCTGCTGTATTCATAATGTCTGTTTTTAAATTTGCACCGTCTCAGGGCTCGAACCTGAGAGCATTGCCGTTACGGTTTGTTTATTGTTTTGGTCTTATAAGGGTACCGTCTTCACTTTCTTCAAAATCTACATTGTACATCCTGCCATAAGTGTCCTTGTAAAGTGGGTTGTCATTAAAATCTTCATCAAAGCGTTTTATTTCGGCTTCAATAATGTTTTGCCATTCAGAAGTTAACCACCCATTTTCATCAATGTGGTCTGCAAACACATTGTATAAATCCTCCCCCCATAATTCGATAAGTTGCTGTTCGTTCATAAACTTGATTTTTATAATTAGCTCCCTGTACGGGGTTCGAACCCGTGTAAACAGCTCCCCCCAGAGCTGCTGCGTAACCACTCCGCCAACAGGGATAACCAACCAATCAACCTAACTCAAATTATTAGCCCTTCTATACTCATCGAAAGACTTACGTTCAAAGGCTGTAAGCTCATCCATAGCAATCCAATTACCATTACCATCTAAATACACCGATATACCATTGATTGTGTATAGACCATCCTCTTTATATACAATTGCTACGCTCATAATTACAGGCTTGAAAAATTTAACAATACACCCTGCCATTTACCTTCACTATCTTTAATTTTGAACTCGTAACCATACCCTTTTAAGTGGCTTCCATAGCTTTCTTTTATTAGCCTTAAACCTTCTTTCCAGCGCTCATCATCAAATTTATCTTCATGCTTATACAAGTCCATTACGCGGTTGTATTCGAGATCGCCCTTTTCGTTCCTTTCAAGGAAGCCCATTAAAATCTCATAAAGTTTCATATCGCGCTTTTTGATTGTATCAGAAAGAAAATCTTTTATAAGTTCAATTGCTTTTGTTGCACGTTCATCCCAAACAGGTTCAGTATCTCTACGGCGTGTTACACGCATATCACCCGCTTTATTGGTAATGGTAAAGCCTCCTTTGCTATTGCTCCGTATACCGCCATACTGTGCAAGCGACAGGGCTTTTTTATCCATTTCGATATGACAGTACTGTTTGAACTCAGAAAGCTCTGTAAACATCGTTTTTGCAGTTGTGATAATTGCCTCAACCTTTTCGTTGGTATCATTTTCGTAAGCTTGTTTTTCGGCTTGTTGTTTCTGTTTTAATGCTTTTCTCTTTTTTTCAAGAGCTGCCTCCATTTGTTCAATTGTTAGGTCGTCTGTGTTTATAGCTTCCATCGTTTTACTTTTTTTCAGGGTTATTATCATTTTCATTATGGTCGGGCATTAGTAAGGCTTTCGCCCATTCTATTAAGGCATTTGCACCTTCCTGATCTAATCTCTCAAAGCGTTCATAAGCTTTTTCTGTCTCATCCAAGCCGGTAACTTTAATTACAGCCTCAAATCCTTCCATCATTGTTGATGTTATCACATCGTAGGTAGTGGTATTTGTGGTGGGATTCATTGTTATTCTATGTAGTACCTGGTAATCACCAACAATGAATATTTTGCAAAAAGTGTTTTTATTATTCATATACTATCTCTTTGGGTTTCCAATTGGAACGGTTTATTAATTTTAAAATGCTGTTTTTCTTTTGCTCTATCTCAGGGGTTTGTAAAAAGCCGATTGTCTCACCTGCCAATGCTCTAAATAATGCAGCGCGCTCCTGATTTATCATAATACGTTCACCTGTGCTGAGCATTGCCGTTTTCTCACTACTGTATTGCAGGATGAGCATTAACTGGTCAAGCTCGTTCAGTATCTCTTCTCTAATTTGCTCGGGTTGGTTCATCATATTCTTTGTTTTTAATCATTCTTTCGTAATCTTGTTTTTGTCGCCAGTTAACGGCGTAATCGTAATGGTTTGGGTTATTACCAAGCCATACATCGACATCTTTAATCTTGTTTTCTATTTCAGCTTTTGTCATATCAGTTAAGGTTTAAGGATGTGAAAATTGTTACTTCTCCATACTTCATTTCTACAGCTCCAAAGTGGTCTTTGCTGATCTCGTCTAATAATGGTTTTGGGAAGTGTTGGAATAGTTCTGTTACAAGGCCGTTAAAGCATTTTCTATGGTCAACAACTGTAACAGTATTAGACCCTTCAAATCGTTGCACCTTGTTTCGGAAAGTGGTTTCAATAATTGACAGTTCATTTAAAAACCATCGGTTAATTGCAGAACTACCTAAAATCTTTTGCCACTGCCTTGTAGTTCCTGCATTGCTTTCAGCCCAATTTTTCCATAGATCAAGCATATATTTGTTATGCTGATCTTTGGTGATTCCTAAAATTTCGTGGATTGGTTTCATAAGCTTATTTTTTTGTTCCATGATATAGCTGTGCTTTTTCTTCATCAATATTTAAATTACCACCCGGTACACGACCACCCACAATAAGGCAAAGACCCTGTACTCGTATTATCACCTTTGCCAGTTTACTTGCCATTGTTGCAGCAGCTGTATAAGGTTTGTTTCTTTCTTCATGGGCAACACAGATGAAAAGAGTATCAGGAAAGTCTTGTTTTAATTTTTTGATTCCTGATGCCTTCAGCTCATCGTTGTACATTGTGAGGTTGTCTAAAACAACAATCTTCGGAGCTTTACGCGTTTTAAGGCGTTTATAAAGGCTTTCAATCGGCTCGTACTCTATGATTAGCATGTTACTGCTTTTGTCGATTTTAGCCCGTTGGCAGGCTCTCTGAAACTCCATATCCGCACCTTCCTCAGCGCTCACATATAAAACCCTTTCAAACTTGCTGAGATAATCAGCCAAAAGGAGTGTGCCCCACGTCTTACCATTTTTTTCTTTACCATATATGAGCCATATTCCTGATCTGCTTGGATTGCCAAATACTTCTTTCCAGGGGCCGTCAAATTCAAATGTTTCAAATTTCTTTTGGTAAAGGTTTTTTACAGTTAAGGCTCTACTCATACGCTTTCGTCCAACTGTATAAGGGTTTCAAGGTGTCTCAGGGTTTTTCCTTTACCCATGCATAGATTAACCACCTTTTTAACTTTAGCCTGATTATTAAGGTTTACAGTCGCTACATCACCAATCAACTGCTGCATGTATTTGGTTCTTTCGTCTTTTATTAGTGGCACACAGTGTACAAACTCATCAGAAAAGCGACTGAAAAGAGCTTTATAACCTGTTTTCTTAGTGTCAAGACCACTCTGAAATTTTGCCTGTAAGCTATCATCGCCAATCATCATCCATCCGCAACGGTCTTCTGTTCCGTTCCACAGCTCAATGATTATCACAAAGACTTTTGGGTCTAAATACCCGGCATCATCAAGGAGTATGAAAGGAAGGTTAAGGAGGTTAATGTAATATTTGAGATTTTCCTTTACATCACTCAACCTGCCTGTGCTGTCAACACCGAGCGTTTGAGCTAATCGCCTTATAAAAAGGGTTGGTGTTGATGCTTGCGAGCAATCGAAATAAAAAGCATTTGGTAAGTTTTTTATAACATGCTTTGCGCAAAAGGTTTTACCAATGCCACATTCATCAATAAGAATAATGGCTTTTTTCTTTGATTTACAAAAAGTGATATTTTCCTCAATTTCTGCATAAACACTTGTACGGGCAATTTTCCAATCTTTTTGATAAACCGAAACATTAAGTTTCCTGCCTTGCTCAATCCAAAAGGTATCAGCTGCTATTTTTTCAGTTTCACCGCTTTTTAACCTACTATAAACGGATGAATTTAGATTGAGTGTTTTGGCAAACTGAGCATCTGACATGCCCTGATAATTTTCACGATGCTTTAGAATGGCATCCTTTACTTTCTGTCTGAATTCTGTTGTAATCATAGCTTATAGTGTTTGTTTAAAAAAGGTGCTCATTAATCCTGATGCTTTATTTGTCTGAGGTGTATAAGTGAATTCCTCATCTTCATTATGGCTTTCAATCTCTTCTACAGTATCAAGACGGGGTACAAATTTTTCGATACCTGGTATTGTGAAAGTGTCTGAAATGGTTTTTTTCCTGTTGTCAATGACTGTAACACGGTCAATTGAATTTTTCTGCATCTGCATGTAAGCAGTAACTGTATTTCGGTATCTTGACATGATCTCGCGGGCATCAATATGTTTTGCAGTGGCCTCAATCGGTGCTTTAGCTCCTATTGGTTTAGGAAGTGCCTCACATATATATCTTCCTGTGCTGTCATAGATCAACGCTTTTAAAACATCGCCTTTATTGTCGTCAAGCCAATAGATGTCTATATCCTTACCCTCAACAACCTTAAGCAACCTTATAAGGTTTTCGCCTGTGTATATATCACCATCATCACCTAATACCCACTCGCTATTTTGTAGCTTCATCAGTCCTGCCTTGCAGCTGCTCTTTGTTTTTTCCCCTAAATATTTGAGGAATGATTTGTAATTTGTAGGTTTAAGGTTCGGGTGCTGATGGTTTTGGAAATACTCGAACCGGCTGATGCTCTTGTTTTGACCATTTGGCATATTATTCCATGTAACAATATTTGCAAATGATTGCTGTACCAGTTTTTCGTACGGTACAAGCGGTACCTGCGTTGAACCGGTCTGATTGGACTCAGACAAAGCAAAAGGTCTTGCAATCCATCCCTCTTGCTCTTTTTCAATACCATATCTTAAATCCCTGTAATACCTTTCGATTCTTTTAGACCTTGCCGAATTGGGGTGTATCTGAACGTTTTGGAACATATAACCATCTTGTAAAAAGGTATTTTTAAAAGAACTATTCAAAGAGCTTTCACATTCAAGTGCATCAGGAAGATGCATGCCCCACTCGTGATAATTTCTAACCAGTTGGCGATAAAAGTTTTGGATTAATTCCTCTTTGGTCTTACCGTATGCCCATGCTGTTATTGCCTCACTTGCCAAATCGATACCTAAATACCACCACATCCTTTGTCCGTTCTCATATTTAAAAGGAGGTTGTCTGTCATCAATCGAAATCATAGAGCCTGCAAAAGTTGGCTGCTCTAATGATTCGTAAGGGATGAATCCCTGCATTAGTTTCTGACGGTCACCGCTTCTTTTTGCATAAGTACCTATCTTACTTTCGTAGGACCTTAGATAAAGGCTTATTGTTGACGGGCTGAGAGGCTTAAATTGTTTTGGGTCATATAATTCGGCTGATTCCTCATTTACAACCTCGATGTAACCATTTAAGAAAGCCTCATACTCTTTTGCTATATCGGTGGCATTTGGTTTATGACCTCTACCTGCAAACAGGTTATTCAATAACTGATCAGTTTGTGAATCGCGTTTAAGAGCATTCTTTTTGATATTACCCTCAGCATCTTTTATCAGGGATTTATAACTATCCTCTTTAAAAGCCTTTAATTGCTGTTTAAACCGCCTTAAATTGCCGTTTAAAGTATGCTCAACATCAAACTTTTTAAGAAGTATGGCATTAAAGCTGTGTGCATCGGTATAAAGTGTATCAGCAATACCTCTCATAGAACCGCCTTTTGCAATCCTTTCACTTTCTCTTGCAGCTTCAAGTTTTATAACAGCCTGAAGCATGCTCGCATTAATAATATTCTTTTCAATAGTGGCAGGCAGTAAATAACTACCATCGGGATATTGAAATTTGTTATTGTAGAAATCAACAGCTTCAGTATCTATCTTATAGTAATTTTCGAGTATATGCTGTGGCTGTCGAGGGTCTCCTATGGCTTCCTGAACCTCTTTAGAAAGGCTATCAAAGAGAATCAGCAACTGTCTACCATTTCCTCCAAGCATGGCACGCTTAATACCATATTGTTTGTTTTTGTACCGGCTCAGTTCTTTACCGAGGTTATCATAACAGCTCCAAAACCTTGGTACGAGCTCATCTTTGGTAACAACCAGTGTTTGTCCTAAATAGTGAGGCATAATTACTCTTGATTTAAACTGTTGCTTTTTATTTCGATAGCCGTTTTGGAAGCATTGTCCAAAACGTTGTATTCTTTTTTGATAGTATCAGGCATTACACCTGTACGATCACCTCGCAAACACTTGCGCAAATAGTCAATTGAAAATCCGAATTTCAGTTTTAACTGGTTCAGAATGTCCTCATTGTATTTGTTATAATTTTTCGTACGTTTGCCCATAATTGCATTTTGTCTTTTGTTCAGGACAAAAATATGGAATAATATTCCAATTTATCAAACATTAATGGAAAAAT
Organism: Flavobacterium cerinum; assembly: GCF_004028155.1. Lineage (GTDB taxonomy): Bacteria > Bacteroidota > Bacteroidia > Flavobacteriales > Flavobacteriaceae > Flavobacterium > Flavobacterium cerinum. Next base: position 37,901 of record NZ_SBII01000001.1, read on the forward strand.
ATTCCAATTAATTTACGAATATATGACTATACATTTGAGAATTAAGGATTTAAGGAAGCAAAACAACATGACCCAATTGGAATTTTCTTCCAAAATAGGGGTTGATAATAGCCAGTACAGCAAGATTGAGAGGGGTATATTAGAGCCAACTCTTAGTTTGTTATTGGAAATATCTTCCAAATTCAATGTCTCTCTTGATTGGATTGCTACAGGTGTAGAACCTGCCAATAAATCGTTAAATGATGTTAAAGTTGTGGTTTCAACTGATAAAACTAAAGATCAGTTTCCGGCTGTTGTTACAGTCGATTCGCACCAACGTGACAATATTGTCTTAGTCCCTATAAAAGCAGCAGCAGGTTATCTTACAGGATATGGAGACCCTGAATTTATCAAAACCCTACCGACATATAGAATGCCAAACCTTAATAATGGAACATTCAGAATGTTTCAGGTAAAAGGGCATAGTATGAATAACACTTTACATCATGGGGCTATTGTGGTTGGCGAATGGGTTGAGAATTGGCCTCGTGACATTAAAGATGATAGGATTTATGTAATTATGACCCAAAGTGATGGTGTTATTGTAAAGCGAGTTCTTAATAGGCTTAAAAAATATAATAACCTGATCTGTAAAAGTGATAATAGAAAAGAATACCCTTCATTTTCAATTACACCTGATGATATTATTGAAATATGGGAAGTTAAGTTAGGATTGCTCTTTGAGTTACCTAATCCTGCTGACTTATATGACAGGGTTGTTGATTTGGAGGCTGAAATGATGCAGATAAAGCACCTTTTAGCAAAGTAAAACGCAGCACACACAACATTTATATTGAATTACATATCATTTAAACGTTTATTGTTTTGATTTTCAATTAATTATCGCTGTTATACTTTTTAATGTATTATGTTTTATAGGGGGTTATATGTATTAAAACATAGTGATATTTGCACCTTTTTTTTAAGTATGGGTTATTGAAACATACATCCAAAAACCTCATTTTGTCCGTCCAAATGTCCATGCAAATGTCCTTCCAAAGTTTTTTTTATGGTTATGCAAAAAAAACAGCCATCGGTTTAGGATGGCTGTGTATAGAATATTCGAGTATGTAGTTTAAAGAGCTTTTAAAGCTTATAATGCCTTTATTTAAGCTGTTTAAAGGTATTCTATGTGATCTTTTATACCTGCAATAGTAATAATCGCGCTAATGGCGTAATTTTGACTTTTAAAATGGTAGTGAAACTGTAGGTAACGGTAGTAATGGTACACTTTGAATTTTTTTATACTTCCGACCTTTTTGCTGTAAATGCCTTATTTTTAAGGCTTTTTCGACCTTTTTTATAATTATTAGTTAGTACATTCTGTTTTAACCCCTATAAAAGACACGATTGCTTTTAATCTCTGATGTTATTTCGATATGCTTTTCTGTTTTGTTTTCTAAAGCATATATACTATTGGTAAGCAAGTTTATAAGAACCTGCTCCATTTGGAGTACATCGACCGTTAACCAGCGGTTATTGTTAATTGTGTTGTTCACAGTAACTCCGGCGTTTACAAATAGAGGATTCATTATCTGTAAAACATTTTTTAATAAGGTACTGAGTTCGATGCTTTCTTTATTAGGGGATGGCAGCATGGCCAGTTTTCTATAGCTATCAATAAAACTCTGGAGATGATCACTTCGATGTATCATTGCCGATACACTTTGTTTTATATCTTCCATGTCGTCTTTAGACAACGATTCCTGTCCTACTATATCTTCAAGGTTTTGTGCCAGGGAGCGTATAGGGGTTACAGAGTTCATCAACTCATGAGATATTACCTTCATGAGGTTTATCCAGGCTTCCTTTTCTTTTTTTGCTACTACCTTCTGGATCGAATCTAACAGGATAATATAGTAATCTTCATTATAGGTTTTCGTTTTAGAGGTTTGCAGCATAAAGGTTTGATCGTCCTGTTTGTCTACCCTTATTTGTACCGATGTGCGGATATCTTCAAAATTGCGGTCTTCAATAATGGAGCATAATACCGGTAATTGATTTTTGAGGTACTTCCATTTGGATACTTTTGGTATGTCAAAATGTTCTGAAAAATAATCGTTCATCAGGAAAATATCCCAGTCGGTATTTTTCTTCTGAAGAATTAATACGCCTGTTTCTATATTATTCAGGATGGCACGGTAGACAAGGTCTTTGGAAGTATGTTCGTTCTGTTTGTCTTTTAGTGTATTGTAAAGCGTGAACAGGCTATTATAATTTTGAACTGTTTTATGTTTTGAAAAATCGGCAGAAAAATCATTATTAAGAATTGCCGATATGGTTTTATCATAAAACAAAAAAGAGGATCTTATAAAAGAAAACAATTCGATTAGCAACACAAAAAAAGCAACGAGAAAAAGTAGAGATGTATATGTTAGTTGTTTTTCATATATAATGAAACTACATACTATAGCCAATAAAATGAAAATAAGCCGAATAAAAAGGAGTTGGTATAGTTTCATGTGGTATAAATTAGTTGTTGTTTATTTCGTGTTTTTCCATACGTCTGTATAGAGCTGCGCGCGATAATCCTAACTCTTCGGCAGATTTGCTGATATTGAAATTATGCTTTTGAAGTATTTTCTCTATTGTTGCCTTTTCGATGTCTGCCAGCTGAACATCATGATTCGTTTGAAGAACCGGAATATCGTTTAGATCGAGATCGGATAATGTAATGATATTGTTCTCGCACAGAATTACGGCACGTTCTATCTTGTTTTCCATCTCACGTATGTTTCCATTCCATGAATGCATTACTATACGCTTTAAGGTATCTTTTTCGAAAGTAATTGCATCGCGATCATACTTATCTATCATCTTCTCCAACAGAAATTCGGCTAATGGTGCCATATCTTCTTTCCTTTCCCTAAGTGGAGGCAGCGTAATTTCCATTGTATTGATACGATAATACAAATCTTCCCTAAAGTTCTTATGAGCCGTTTCTTGTTTCAGGTCGATATTTGTTGCTGTAATGATGCGGACATTCAGGGGGCGCGGTTTGGCTTCTCCTAATCGGGTGACTGATTTGTTTTGCAGTACCTGAAGCAGTTTTGCCTGTAGGTGTAATGGTACATTGCCTATTTCGTCTAAGAATATAGTTCCGTTATTAGCCAGTTCAAAACGCCCGGGAGTATCTACCTTGGCATCGGTAAAGGCGCCTTTGACATAACCGAAAAGTTCGCTCTCAAAAATATTATCATTTAGTGATCCAAGATCAACATGGACGAATTGTTGATTTGCCCTGTTGGAATTTTGATGCACATAATTTGCCATTACATATTTGCCGGTACCATTCTCACCAAGAATAAGTACGTTAGCATCAGTTTTGGCTACTTTTTCAGCCAAGGAATAGGCCTTTTGTATGGCAGGTGAATTTCCTATAAAAAAGGCATTTTTGGAAGGAGTTTTCAGTGCCTTTTTCTTTTCCTTTCTACTTTCTTCTACTGCTGATTTTACTACCTGTACCAGTTTTTCATTATCCCAAGGTTTGAGGATATAATCGAAAGCACCCAATTTTAATCCTTCTACTGCTGTTTCTACTTTGCCAAAAGCCGTCATTAATATTACTATAGTTTGAGGCGAAAATGTTTTTATCTCTTTAAGGGCATAGATACCTTCGCGTCCATCTTCAAAACCAATGCGGTAATTCATGTCCAGCAATACCACATCAATACCATGTTCAGAAAGCATATTAATGATCTTTTTAGGTTCGTTAAGGGTATGGATGGTTTCAAAATGTTTCTTTAAAACCATCTTAGATGCAAAGAGTATATCTTCCTGGTCGTCGATCACTAAAATTGTTGCCTGCGTTTTTTTCATGGACTGTGCGTTTACGGACAAAAGGTGTTCATTTTCGGACAGTTTGTAATTTCGGTAAAATTATAAGTTATTGATTTTTATAGTGCTGTAATTTTTAAAATTGTGGCACAAAATTGACTTATTGCTTATCAAACAAACTGAAATGGACACCATCGTTACTCGTAAAAGTAGAAAAAATAAATACCTGATAATTGCTTTGACAGCTTTTTTATTGGCAGGTTATTTTGTTTATGCTGCAGTCACTAAAAAGAGAAGTCTTGATGTTAAAAGGGGGGAGGTCGTTATTAAAACGGTTGAAAATAATTTTTTTGAAGACTTTATTGTTTTTCAGGCAAAGGTAGAACCTTTGAATTCGATGCTGTTAAATGTTATTGAGGGTGGCTCGATACAGGAGATATTTGTTGAGAATGGCGATTTTGTAACTAAAGGGCAGCCACTTGCCAGACTTTACAATCCGAATACAGAGTTGAGCTATGTGACACAGGAAACCTCAATCATTGAACAGATCAATAACCTGAGCAAGGCAAAACTTGATTTAAGAAATCAGGAACTTAATATGGCAAAAGACCTTGTGGCTATAGAACATGACTACCTTGATGCAAAGACTTTGTATGACCTGAACCAGAAATTGTATAAAGAGGAGATACTTTCTAAAAACGAATGGGAAAAGACTCAGGAAAACTTTAGATTTCAAAAGGAACGTAAAAATATAATTCAGCAAAGTATACAAAAAGAAAAGCAGGCCAACCAGATACAGATAGCACAAATAAGCCAGTCGCAAGGTATCATGTACAAGAGCCTTGATATATTGAGAACGAATAAAAAGAACTTCTTAGTAACGGCACCATTGGCCGGAAGGTTAACTTCTTTTGAACCTGTACTGGGTAAAAATTACCAGGCAGGTGAAAGTATAGGAAAGATAGATGTAATGAAGGGTTATAAGCTAATGGCCGATGTGGATGAATTTTATTTGGAACGGATTTCTGAAGGGCAGTCTGGTCAGATCGATTATAAAGGTCAGATCATAAAAGTAGAAGTTGCTAAAGTAATACCCGAGGTTAAGAACGGAAGGTTTATTGTAGAACTTAACTTTACTGATACTAAAGAACTTGATTTAAGGCAGGGACTTAGTTTTGGAGTGCGACTCATGTTATCTGAGAAAACAAAAACTACAGTATTATCTAAAGGGAGTTTTTATGAAGATACAGCCGGCAAATGGATATTTGTAGTTAATAGAGATAAGGCAGAGCGAAGGAATATAAAAATAGGGCGTGAGAATCCGCTGTATTATGAAATTGTAGAAGGCCTGAAACCTGATGAAAAAGTAATTACATCATCGTATAAAGATTACGAGAAAATAGAAGTCTTAAACATTAATAACAATTAGCGGTATGGGGAAAGTAGTTTTATTATTTATTTTTATTGTGGCAGCCATAGTGAAAATTATACTGTAAAGATTTATCAATTAAATATATCATCATCAAATTTATAGCCGAGAGGCGGTTCAATCATCAATCAGAAAAACGAACAATAACTAATCATTGCCTTATGCAGAACTAATCAATCTGCCATGGTATCAAACAAAAAACAACAGTCATGATCAAAATTCAAAATCTTTCAAAAGTATTCAGGACAGAAGAAGTAGAGACCAAAGCGCTTAATGAAATCTCTCTTGAAGTAAAACAAGGTGAATTTGTAACCATTATGGGAGCATCGGGTTGTGGTAAATCGACCTTATTAAATATCGTTGGTCTTTTAGATAACGCTTCGGGAGGAAGTTATAAACTCTTAGATAAGGAGATAAACGGTTTGAGTGAGTCGGAAAAGTCGAAAGTAAGAAAGCAGAACATTGGTTTTGTTTTCCAGAACTTCAACCTTATCGATGAACTGTCTGTATATGACAATATCGAACTACCGCTTATTTACAATAATGTACCATCGGGAGAAAGGAAACAAAGAGTAGAAGCTATTGCAGAGCGTCTAGCTATATCACACCGATTAAAGCATTTTCCGCAACAGTTATCGGGAGGGCAGCAGCAAAGGGCAGCAGTAGCGCGAGCATTGGTAACCAATCCAAAAGTTATTCTTGCCGATGAGCCCACAGGAAACCTGGACAGTAAAAATGGTAATGAGGTTATGGAACTGCTTACAGATCTTCATGCCAATGGCGCCACTATTTTAATGGTAACGCACTCTGATCATGATGCGTCTTTTTCTCAAAAAACCATTTTCATGAAAGACGGAATGATATTGAGCGAAAAACGAAACAGCAGAAATGTTGATGTTTTAGTTAGTAACTAAGAACAGTATTAAAATCATCATCAATCAAAAACAATCATGATCAATAATTGGCTTAAAATATTTTTATACCAAATAAAGAACAATAAGTTTTTTACGGCATTAAACGTGCTGGGGCTGGCTATGGGAATTGCAGGATTAATTTTTGCCATTCTGTACTGGAATGACGAACATTCTTACAATGCATGGAACCCGGATAAAGAAAGGATATTCTACTCTGTAGTTGATCTGGGTGAAAATAAAGTATGGGGAGCGAGTGCAGCACCTGTTGGGTCGTATCTGTCATCAATACCGGAGGTGACAGAATATTGCTATATGAATGCCTGGTATACCAGTGCTGTTATGCAATACAAGGGTAAAAAGGCAATAATTGAGAAGGTTACCGATGCACAAAAGAATTTTTTTAGTTTTTTTCCTTTCGAATTTACAATGGGTAATTCGGCAACAGCACTGCAAGAAGGTACTGTTGTTCTATCTGAAAAAACAGCGAAACGATTGTTTGGCAGTGATAACCCAATGGGGGAAGTAATCCAATCGGGAGACAAATCATTTACAGTAAAGGGTGTTTATAAACTGAAAGGGAAATCGTCTTTTGAACCTGATTTGGTTACTTGTGAGATCAATCCTAAATTAAAAGAAAAAGAATCACGTTGGGGCAGTTTTAGTTTTGCCATGCTGGTTAAACTAAAAGATCCTGCTAAAGTTGCAACTGTACAGGATAAAATTGAGGGTTTATACTATGATTATGGTACAAAAAGGAGTGCTGTAGAAAGCGGAATTTCTACAAAAGAATATGTTGATAGGTATGGTAAAACCAAAATTTATCTGGAATCGCTTAAAGACCTCAGATTACATTCCCGTGTAAGCGATGTGCCTGAAGGAAGGGGGAATTATCAGTTTTTGCTTATTATGCTGGGACTGTCTTTATTGATACTACTAATATCGATAGTTAATTATGTAAATCTTGCTACAGCTAATGCCATTAAAAGGGCAAAAGAAGTTGGTGTACGCAAAATACTGGGAGCCTCTAAAGGTAACATTGTTAAACAGTTTGTTTTTGAAACTGTGCTTACCACATTATTTTCTATGCTGCTGGCTATGGTAATAGTAGAAATTTCATTACCCTATTATAATATGTTTTTGGGCAAAGAACTGGTCATAAAGGGCACTCAGCTTCATATGCAGCTTCTGGCAGTATTTATTATAATTGTTGCCTTATCAGGGATCATGCCTGCCATATATGTTTCAAAGTTCGAATCGATTAATGTCCTTAAAGGCAATTTTTCCAGAAGTAAAAAAGGGATATGGTTACGCAATGGCATGCTGGTATTTCAGTTTAGCATTGCTTCATTCTTTATTGTTGGTTCCTATATCGTAAATCAGCAGGTAAACTATCTGGGGTCTAAAGACCTTGGTTTTAAAGGAGATCAGATTATTGATATTAATTACAGAAATCCTTATGATTTTACGGTAGACAATTTTGACAAAATTCTGGCAAGAAAATATGTTTCAGTTAAAGAAAGATTGTTGTCTATAAAAGGTGTTGAACAGGTTTCCGGAGGAACATTCAGGATCGGGGGAGGCGCTTCACAACAAACTACATTTACTTGTGGTGATAAGGAAGTGTCATTACAATATATGATTGTTGATTTTGATCTTCTGGATTTAATGAAAATAAAAATAGCAAAAGGCAGGGACCTCTCTCCCAACTTTGCATCAGATACGATTAACTCTGTACTCTTAAATGAAACAGCGGTTAAGATGTTTAATCTGAAAGATCCTGTTGGTAAATATGTTACATATTGGGATGACAAGAAGTTTAAAATTATAGGCATTGTAAAAGACTTTCACCTTAACAATCCGCAGGATCCTATTCCTCCAATGATTTTTTCACATTATAAGACAATGAACTGGATGATACAGAATACAAATAATATTTATGTAAAGGTAAACCCTAAATATATGGAATCAGCCGTTGCAGAAATGGAAGAGCTATGGCGCACGGTAGACCCTGACTATCCTTTTAGCTATGATTTTGTAGACAAAAATTTTGCGCGGTCATATCAGAGTTTTGTTCGCCAAAGAAATCTTTTTTCGTTGCTCAATATTGCAGTGATCATGATAGCGCTGTTTGGGTTATTCGCCTTGGCATCTTATAGCATACAGCGCAGAATGAAAGAAATAGCTATACGTAAAACACTTGGAGCAGATACAAGTGTACTCTTAAAAGAATTATCTAAACAGTATATTATATTTTGTGTTGTTGGGTTTTTAATTGCATTATTTCCGGTTTATATACTGCTCGATAAATGGTTGGATAATTTCTCATATCGAATAAGCATTTCTGTCCTTCCGTTTATAATTGGTTTTGTTGTATTGATGGCTTTAACTCTTATTGTAGTACTGGGCAGGGCTTATAGAGCAACAAGAGTTAATGTGTTGAAATATCTTAAATACGAATAGGCAGCAATGCTATTGTATTGAGCAGGAATTAAAATATCAATCAAAAGAAATCATCATGCTTAAGAATTGGATTAAAATATTTTTATACCAGGCAAAGAACAATAAGATCTTTACGGGGTTAAACATACTTGGGCTGGCCATGGGAATTGCCGGGCTTATATTTGCCATTTTATACTGGAATGACGAGCACGAGTATGACAGGTGGAACCCGAATAAAGAGAATGTCTTTGCCGTAATAAACATTATAGATGTACAGCAAATGTGGTCATCTAATGTGGCGCCTACCGGCCCTTTGACAAAAGACTTTATACCGGAAGTAGAAAGTTACTGCTATACCAATAATTGGTACAGCAGCGATCATTTAAAGTATATGAATAAAAAAATACTTATTGAAAAGCACATTGATGCACAGCCTAATTTTTTCTCTTTTTATCCTTTTGAGTTTATAAAGGGCGATGCTAAAACAGCTATTGCCGGTGAAGGTATAGCACTATCTGAAGATACGGCAAAACTGTTTTTTGGTAATGAAGACCCTTTAAATAAACAGGTGTTTTTTGGTGAGCAGCCTTATGTTGTAAAAGGGGTTTACAGGATTCCCGGTAAGTCCTCTTTTGCCCCAATGGTTGTGACCGGGCAGATGGATAAAACACTGGATGCAAACAAAACTGAATGGGGTAACTTTAATTTTGGTTTAATGCTAAAATTAAAAGACCCGAAGTATAAGGAAAAGGCAGAAAAGGGGTTTGCAAACATCTATTTTGAACACAGAACAAAAAAATGGGCGCAAGCTGAAGGCCTGACACCTGAAGAATATGTCAAGAAGAATGGACGCATAACTGTGAATTTGCAGCCAATGAAAGATTTAAGACTTCATTCTGTTGTAAGTGCTTCACCAGAAGGACAGGGTAATTATCAGTCGCTAACTATTATGATAGGACTTTCAATACTTATCCTTGTGCTGTCTGTTGTTAACTATGTGAACCTGGCAACGGCCAATGCCATAAAAAGAGCAAAAGAGATAGGGATCAGAAAAACATTAGGGGCTTCTAAAGGTAATATTGTGAAGCAGTTTATTTTTGAAACGGTTCTTATTATTCTGGCAGCTATATTGTTGGCTTTGGTAATTGTAGAACTTGCATTGCCTTATTATAATAACTTTTTGAATAAGGATCTTGTTATTCATGGAAACCAGTTTTATATACAACTGGTAGTAATATTCATGGTTGCTGTTGTTCTGGCGGGTATCTTTCCGGCAGTATATGTTTCTAATTTTGAAACGCTAAAAGTACTTAAAGGCAATTTTGCACGAAGTAAAAATGGCGTGTGGCTTAGAAACGGTATGTTGATACTACAATTTGCCATTGCTGCATTTTTTATAATAGGATCTTCTATTGTGTACAGGCAGGTAGACTATATGAGTACCAAAGAGCTTGGCTTTAAAGGAGATCAGATTGTAGATATTGAGTATCGAAATCCATATGATTACAGAGAAGTGGGCTATGAGAAAAAATTGTTACAACGATACCTTACCATAAAACAGGAGACATCTAAAATAAAAGGCGTAAAGCAGGTGTCTACAGGTTCAGTTAGCTTTGGTGGTGGTGTTGGCTCTTCTACAGGCTATGTGTACAACAATATCAATGTGCAGGGTATGAATGTAGTGTTAGATTTTGATCTGTTGAATATGATGCAGATAGGAATAATTAAGGGACGTAATTTATCATCGAATTTTGCTTTAGATACGGTTTCATCAATCCTGATCAATGAGACTGCTGCGAGACAGTTAAAAGATAAAAATATACTAGGTAAAGAGATCGACTGGAATGACAATAAATTTAAAATTGTTGGTATTGTTAAAGATTTCCATGCTGCCGGTCCGCAGGAAGCAATTCCACCCATGACTTTTTTTCATTACAAAACGGTAGACTGGATGATTGAGAATGTTCGTCATGTTTATGTAAAAGTTGATCCCGAAAATATGGAGCAGACTATTGGGGATATAGAAAAATTCTGGACTAAAAAAATTGATACAGAATACCCATTTAAATATGATTTTGTAAACAAGAATTATGCAAGAGCTTATGAAAACTATGTGAAACAGCGCAATCTATTCTCTTTATTAAATGTTGTGGTAATACTCATTGCGCTCTTTGGCCTCTTTTCGCTGGCTTCTTACAGCATTCAGAGAAGGATGAAAGAAATTGCGATTCGGAAAACACTGGGAGCCGAAACAAAAACGCTATTGAGCGATCTCTCTAAACAATACATTGTATTCTGTATTATAGGATTTGCCATTGCACTGTTCCCTGTTTACTCATTACTGGATATGTGGTTGGATAATTTTGCTTACAGGGTATCATTTTCGATAATGCCATTTATCCTTGGTTTTGCGGTATTGCTTATCCTTACTTTACTTGTTGTGCTTTCAAGAGCCTATCAGGCGACCAGGGTAAATGTACTTCAATACCTTAAATACGAATAGACAGCAATACTATTGTCTTGAGGAGGGATTAAAATCATCAATCAAAAAAAATCACTATGCTTAAAAATTGGATCAAAATATTTTTACATCAGGTAAAGAACAACAAGATCTTTACAGCACTAAATATACTTGGGCTGGCTATGGGGATTGCCGGGCTTATATTTGCTATACTATACTGGAATGACGAACATGCATATGACGAATGGAACCCAAATAAAGAAAATGCCTTTGCAGTAATAAATATTATGGATTCTCAGCAATTTTGGTCGTTTAATGTTGCCCCTACAGGAGCTTTAATGAAAGCACTTATACCGGAAGTAGAAAATTATTGCTATACAGATAATTGGTACGGAAGCGATTATTTAAAGTATAAGGACAAAAAATATCTTATTGAAAAACAGATTGATGCCCAGCCTAATTTTTTCTCTTTTTATCCTTTTAAATTTATAAAAGGAGATGCTAAAACTGCAATTGAAGGAGAGGGTATAGCGCTGTCTGAAGAAACCGCGAAATTACTTTTTAATGATGAAGATCCTATAAATAAGCAGGTAACCTATGGTTCGAAGCTTTACATAGTAAAAGGTGTTTACAGGATTCCGGGGAAGTCGTCTTATGCACCTATGGTAGTAACAGGACAGATCAATAAGAGACTGGAAAGGGATAAGGAGCAATGGGGTAATTTTAATTATGCCCTTATGGTAAAGCTTAAAGACCCTAAGTACATGGATAAGGCTGTAAAGGGAACCGAAGATATTTACTATGAATACAGAACAAAAAGATCGGCAAAAGAGGAAGGTATTACTCCAGAACAATACATCAAAAAATATGGAACTATAAAGATAACCCTGGAGCCGATAAAAGATCTAAGACTCTATTCTGTTGTAAGTGCATCCCCGGAAGGTAAAGGTAATTATCAGTCCCTTACTATTATGGCTGGTCTTTCCATACTTATTCTTGTATTGTCTATTGTTAACTATGTGAACCTGGCTACAGCCAATGCTATAAAAAGGGCAAAAGAAGTGGGAATCAGGAAAGTAATGGGAGCTTCTAAAGGTAATATAGTGAAGCAGTTTATTTTTGAAACGGTTCTTCTTATACTGACGTCGATATTAGTAGCATTAGTAATTGTAGAACTATCACTACCCTATTACAATAATTTTTTAGGTAAGGAACTTGTAATGTATGGTAGTCAGTTTTATATGCAGTTGGTCGTAATATTTTTTATTGCTGTTATTGTTGCAGGTATATTTCCGGCAGTATATGTGTCTAATTTTGAAACGCTAAAGGTACTTAGGGGTAATTTTGGGCGAAGCAAAAGCGGCGTGTGGCTTAGAAACAGCATGCTGGTAGCACAATTTGCAATAGCGGCATTTTTTATAATTGGATCTTCGATTGTATACAGACAGGTAGATTATATGAGCACAAAAGAGCTTGGCTTTAAAGGAGATCAGGTGATAGAAGTTGCTTATCGAAATTCACATGATGAAAAAGATGAAAACTATCTAAAAAAAATGATACAACGATATGTTACCATTAAACAGGAAGTCTCTAAAATAAAAGGCGTTAAGCAGGTGTCTACAGGTTCTCTTGGTTTTGGCACTGGTGTTGGTTCTTCTTCCAGCTATATTTATAAAGATATAAATGTGCAGGGTAAGAATGTGCTGGTAGATTTTGATATGCTGGACATGATGAAAATAAGTATTGCAAAAGGGCGTAACCTGTCATCTGCTTTTGCTTCAGATACGGTTTCGGCGATCATGATCAATGAGACAGCGATGAGACAGTTAAAAGATAAAGATATTATAGGTAAAGAAATTGAATGGAACGAGACGGCATTTAAGATTGTGGGTGTTGTAAAAGACTTTCATGTTAATGGGCCGCAAGAGCCAATTCCGCCAATGACTTTCTTTCATTATAAAACGGTAGACTGGATGATACAAAATGTTAATCAGGTCTATGTGAAAGTAGATGCCGAAAATATGGAGCAGACCATTGCGGATATAGAAAAATTCTGGAATAAAAAAGTAGATACAGAATATCCTTTTAAGTATGATTTTGTGAACAAGAATTATGCAAGGGCCTATGAAAACTATGTGAAACAACGCAATCTGTTTTCGATATTAAATATTGTCGTTATACTCATTGCACTCTTTGGCCTCTTTTCTCTGGCCTCTTATAGTATCCAGAGAAGAATGAAAGAAATTGCGATTAGGAAAACACTGGGTGCCGAAACGAAAACACTCTTAAAGGATCTTTCCAAACAGTACATTATGTTTTGTATAGTAGGGTTTGTTATTGCACTATTCCCGGTTTACTCTTTACTCGACATGTGGCTGGATAACTTTGCTTACAGGGTATCGTTCTCTGTAATGCCGTTTGTTCTTGGTTTTGTAGTATTGCTTATACTTACCTTACTTGTTGTGCTTTCCAAGGCCTATCAGGCAACAAGGGTAAATGTACTTCAATACCTTAAATACGAGTAATTGTTCCATAATAATAAAGTTGTATAAATACTATGTGCCTGTGGGAATTCCCGCAGGCCTTGCTAAAACGCTGCCCAAAATGAACCGCTTATTACTATTTCTTATTATGTTATTCGCTGTGATCGGTAACAATGTATCCGCCCAGGAAGTATGGACGTTCTCCAGGTGTGTGGAAGAGGGTATGAAAAATAATCCCGAATTTCAGCTAAGACAACTCGATATATTAAGTGCAGAAACCAGGCACAGGAGTCCGGTTATGGAACTTTTGCCAAAGGTGGGTTTTACGGGTACACACAGTTATAGCATTGGATCTACCATTAACCCGGCAACAAACAGCAGGGTAAGTTCTAATATTCAGTCGGATAATTTTGCGTTGAATGCCAATATGGATCTTATTAATTTTAATACATTCACGCAGGCACGCAGGGATAAAATTGCAATACTAAAGGCAAAAGCCGATAAAGAAGCTACAGCAGCCGAATACCAATTATCGTTGCTGGAAAACTATTTTAATGTGCTGTATTCTCAGGAGTTGCTAAAGATACAAACGAGCCAGTTTCAGAACGCGAAGTTCAATTTGGCGCGCATAGAAAAAGAAGTAGAGATAGGAAGCAAACCCCAAAGCGACCTTTATGATATGCAGGTTAGTTATGCACAGGAAGAAAATACTATTGTAGAAACAAGGCAATTGTTGTACAACCAGAAGCTACTGTTGCTTCAGCTTATAAATGTAACAGGAGTTTCACCTAATGACATAGTCCTGGAAAACTTCGGGATGCTTGACAATCCGGAAACTAAAACAGCTACAGAAATATTTGAAAATGCAATACAGCACTATCCTAAAATACGATCATCTCAGTTGAACGAAGCGATTTCAGAGAAAAATATAAAGATCCAAAAGAATGGTTACTTACCTGTTGTATCTGCATTTTATTCTTATTCTTCTTTTTATTATTTACCATTAAGTCAGCCGGGGAATAAGGTCGATCCGTTTTGGACACAATTAAATGATAACAAGAACCATTATATGGGATTGCAATTATCGGTTCCTGTTTTTAATGGATTTAGAAACCGCCGCGACGTGCAGCTTTCTAAAGTAGAAAACCAGCAGCGCAGGGTAGAGAGCGAGCAGGAAAAAATAAAACTGCGCCAAACAATAGAACAGGAAACCGCTAAGCGTGAACAAAATGGAATATTGGCACAAAAACTGGAACAAACCAGAACGTTTGCACAAAAATCGTTTGAAACAACACAGTCTAAATTTACAAACGGACTGGTAAATGTGATTGTTTTTACCACATCAAAAAACCAATTGCTTACAACCGAATACAATTTGCTTAAAGCAAAGTTTACCATGAGCTACCTTCATTTTAAGCTCAATTTTTTAGAATTTAATAGTTTTGATTAGTTAAAAAGCCTCTCAATTTGAGAGGCTTTTTGTTAGAATAGCTGTTCCATTTTGGCCGTAATTTCTTCAAGGCACAAATTGTTTATACTGCCTTCATGGGTGTGTTGTGTTGCCTTTGGTGATATAAAAGTACCATTATCTACCTGTTCGCCTACTATTTTATAGGCATCTCTAAAAGGGATTCCGCTGGTTACTAATTCGTTTAGCGCATCTACTGTAAAGAGGTAGTCGTATTTTTTATCGTCCAGTATGTTGTGGTTCACCTTAATCTCTTTAATTGTAAATACCGCCATTTCCAAACACGACTTTAGCGTTTGCAATGCCGGGAACAAACCCTCTTTCAGGAGTTGGAGATCACGATGGTATCCGCTTGGCAGGTTATTGGTTATCAGTGTAAGCTCATAAGGCAGTGCCTGGATCTTGTTGCATTTTCCACGGATCAGTTCAAAGATATCCGGGTTTTTTTTGTGGGGCATAATGCTCGAACCTGTTGTGAGGTGCTGTGGCAGCGTAATGAAATTAAAGTTCTGGCTGAGATATAAACAGATATCCATAGCCAGTTTAGACAATGTTCCTGCTACCGATGCCATAGCAAAAGCAGCAGTTTTTTCAGTTTTACCACGGCTCATCTGTGCAGCTACCGAATTGTATTTTAAGGTTGTAAAGCCAAGCTCTTTGGTCGTAAAGCTTCTATCGATAGGGAATGAACTGCCATATCCGGCTGCCGATCCTAACGGATTTTGGTCGATTACCGCTAAGGCGGCGTTGAGCATAATAACATCGTCGATAAGACTTTCGGCATAGGCCGAAAACCACATTCCAAACGATGAAGGCATGGCTACCTGAAGATGAGTATAACCGGGTAAGAGTACATTCTTATGCTGTTGTGCCATAGTAATAAGAAGTTCGAATAATTCTTTTACCTGTTGTTTTATAGTTGTCAGCTCTTTTTTTAAAAACAGGTGTACATCTACTAATACCTGATCGTTTCTGGAACGGGCAGTGTGTATTTTTTTTCCGGTATCGCCCAGTTTTTCAATTAGCAGGTATTCTACTTTACTGTGTACATCTTCAAAATCAGGTTCTATAATAAAATCCCCTTTTTTAATGTCAACTAAAATATCTTCCAATGCCATTACAAGATCCTGTACTTCGGTAGTAGTAAGTAAATCAGTACTGCCCAGCATTTTTGCATGGGCGATAGACCCAATTACATCATATTCTGCCAGTACAAGGTCGAGTTCACGATCGTTGCCTACCGTAAATAGGTCGGTTTTTATATCGGTAGGTATTCCTTTTTCCCAGAGTTTCATAATTCAGATTTTAAATTGGCGGCTGCCGTTTGATTGTCTTGTTCCAGAAATTTCGACAGTATTTTAATATACAGCTCTATTCCTTCTTCAATTTCATTAATGTATATAAATTCGTCTGCGGTATGCGAACGTGGTGAACTGCCCGGGCCTAGTTTAAGTGATTTGCAATACAGCACAGATTGGTCAGATAAAGTAGGGGAGCCGTAGGTGCTTCTGCCAAATGCTATTCCCGCTTTTACGATAGGATGGTCTATAGCGATAGATGATGAGTTGAGGTGTAAAGAACGGGGTGTTACCTTTGCTTTATTGCCCAGTTTTTCAATTACCTTTTCTAATATCTCAGTATTCGAATAACAGTCGTTCACACGAATGTCGATCACCAAATGGCATTCGGCCGGGATTACATTATGCTGTTTCCCTGCGTTTATTCCGGTTACGGTCATTTTAACCGGACCCAGAACATCAGATACTTTTTCGAACCTATAATCTCCGAACCATTCTATAACCGGAAGCGCATTGATAATAGAATTGTTATTGTTAGGATGTGCCGCATGCCCGGCTGTTCCTTCTACAATTACATCTAAAACCAACAATCCTTTTTCGGCTATGGCTAGCTGCATTTCGGTAGGCTCTCCCACAATAGCACAATCCAGATGAGGAAGATGCTTCAGTACGCTATTTAGTCCATTTACCCCGCTGCTTTCTTCTTCTGCCGAGGCGACCATTACTATATTATAAGGCAGATTATCTACTTCATAGAAATAAGTGAATGCAGCCATAAGTGATACCAGGCAGCCCCCGGCATCATTGCTTCCCAAACCAAAGAGCTTCCCGTCTTTTTCGATTGCTTTAAACGGATCCAACGTATATCCCTGATTGGGTTTTACCGTATCATGATGTGAGTTAAGGAGCAGTGTTGGGAGTGCTTCATTAAAATGTTTGTTGAAAGCCCAAATGTTATTGTTTTCACGCTTAAAATTAATGTTGTTGTGGGTAAACCATGCTTCAATAAGCAATGCGGTTCTGTCTTCTTTCGATGAAAAAGAAGGTGTTTCAATTAGCTTTTTAAGCAGGATAATGGCTTCCTGTATTAATATTGGGATGGTTGTAATGCCCATAGTTATATTTTTAGTTTAAGATGTAATATGAGTAAAAATGCTGTTGTCTTTTTGCAGCATTTCCGGTCCTCCTATACCAATTTGTGATACTCCCTGCGATAAAGCTTCAAAGCAATTATCGAGTTTTGGAAGCATACCGGAATGAATAACCCCTTTATGCTTTAACTTTTTATAGGAGTCGAACGTGATTTTAGGCAGTACTGAATTTTCATTTTCAATATCAGACAGTACTCCTTTTTTCTCGAAACAATACAGCAGTTCCACATCAAAAGTTTTACTCAATGCAATGGCAAGTGCACTCGCAATGGTATCGGCATTGGTGTTTAATAACTGCCCGTTACCATCGTGGGTAATTGCTGAAAATACAGGTACAATGCCTTGTGCGATCAGTAGCTTTAATAGAGTAGTGTTCACGGCTTTTATATCCCCTGCAAATCCAAAATCTATTGTTGTGTCTTTTCTTTTTTCAGAGGTGATCAGATTACCGTCTGCTCCTGTAAAACCCATAGCATTAGTTTGTAGTGCCTGTAATTTTCCAGTAATGAACTTGTTGATCCATCCGGCATAAGTCATCACCGCTACTTCGAGCATTGGAGCATTGGTAATTCTTTTTCCGTTATGAAACACGGGAACAATGCCTAAACTTTCGGCAGTTCTCGTTGCAAGTTTACCACCACCATGCACCAATAATTTGGGTCCGGTAAGAGAAGCAAAATCACTCAGGAAATTTTCCAGTGCTGCGGCATCATCTATAATGTTGCCTCCTATTTTTACAACCGTAAGCGGAGATTTATTTTCCATTGTCCAGTAGTTTTGTAAGTACTGCCTGAGCGGCAAACGTACGGTTATTAGCTTGCGCAATGACTATGGAATTGTCGCTGTCCAGTACTTCATCGGTCACGATCATGTTTCTTCTTACAGGCAGGCAATGCATAAATTTAGCGTTGTTGGTAAGTGCCATTTTTTCGGTAGTTACTGTCCACGATGTGTCTTTAGAAAGTATTTTACCATAATCATTGTACGAGCTCCAATTCTTGGCATAGATAAAATCGGCATTGGCAAAAGCTTCATCCTGATCCTGAGTTATGGTTACGCCATTTGTAAATTCAGTATTTAATGCATAACCTTCGGGATGCGTAATCACAAAATCTACATTAGCGAGTTGCATCATTTTTACGAAGGAGTTTGGAACTGCATGCGGTAACGCCTTTGGATGCGGTGCCCATGTAAGTACTACTTTTGGTAGTTGCACGGTTTTGTATTCGGCTATCGTTAAGGCATCGGCGACTGCCTGTAAGGGGTGTTCTGACGATCCTTCCAGACTGATAACAGGTACCGCAGCATACTTTAGAAATGCAGAGATAACATGTTCTTCTTCGTCTTTTTGTTTGTCGGTCAGGGTAGGGAAGCTTCTTATGGCAATGATGTCGCAGTATTGTGAAACCACCTGCGCTGCTTCTTTAATGTGCTCTACGCTGTTGCCGTCCATTACTATTCCTTCTTCAAATTCCAGTGTCCAGCCTTCGGTGTTGAGGTTCATTACAATTGCATTCATTCCAAGATTAAGTGCCGCTTTTTGGGTACTCAGTCTGGTCCTTAGGCTTGGATTGAAAAAGAGTAACCCTAAAGTTTTGTTCTTTCCTTTTTTGGGGTGGGCAAAGGGAGCCGCTTTTATTTTTTTTGCCAATGTAAGCAGATCATCCAGATCCTGAATATCATCGACAGTTGTGAATTTTTTCATTACGAATATTTTTAAAATTAAACGTTCCTCAGATAGTAGTTTCAATAGTTACAACTTCCAAAGCTTTCTTTAATCCTGCAAAAAAATGATCGACATCTTCTTTTGTTATGGATAATGGAGGGAGGATGCGCAGCAGGTTTTTTTGTGAGGCACTGCCGGTGAAGATATGTTCCTTATAGATCAATGCCTTTCTAAGATCGCTTATCTCAAAGTCGAATTCGAGTCCTAACATGAGTCCGCGTCCTTTTACCTTTTTTACCTGTGGAATTTGTGTTGCCAGTTCTTTAAAATAGCTGTTTATGGCATTTACATTGGCAATTAAATCTTCCTGCTCTATAATTTCAAGTACGGATAACGCAGCAGCACACGCCAGATGATTACCACCAAAAGTAGTACCCAGTAAACCGTATGTTGCTTTAAATGCCGGCGAAATAATAATGCCGCCAATAGGGAAGCCGTTACCCATGCCTTTTGCCATCGAAATAATATCGGGTTTGATGCCGTGATGCTGATGTGCAAAGAATTTTCCTGAACGCCCATAACCGCTTTGTATCTCGTCCAGAATAAGTACAATATTATTGGTATTACAGGCTTTTTCAATGGTTTGAAAAAATTGGGTAGTGCCTTCGTTAAGTCCGCCTACACCCTGAATACCTTCAATAATTACGGCACAGGCATCGCCTTTTTCAATTTCATTTTGAAAACCAATCACATCATTAAGAGGTAAGAAAACCACTTCATGCCCTGCGTTTATTGGAGCAAGGATAGACGGATTATCGGTCGCTGCTACAGCTGCCGATGTCCTGCCATGGAAACTCTTTTTAAAGGCGATCACTTTCTTTTTTCCGGTATGGAATGATGCCAGCTTTAGTGCATTCTCATTGGCTTCTGCTCCCGAGTTGCATAAGAAAAGGCTGTAGTCAGGATAACCGGAAAGCTGTGTTAGCTTTGTTCCTAAACTTTCTTGTAATGGGTTTTGAATGGAGTTTGAATAGAACCCTATTTTAGCGAGCTGTTCACTTATGGCTTTTACATAAGCGGGGTGTGAATGCCCTGCAGATATGACTCCGTGGCCTCCGTAAAAGTCAAGATATTCCTGCCCTTTATCGTCCCACACTTTTGCTCCCAGTGCTTTTACCGGGGTTATATTATATATTGGATATACATCAAATAAATTCATTGTCTTCTTTTTTTTATTGTACCTACAAGATTTTAAAAACCTTGCAGGAACTTGCTTATTATTAGGGTTAAACTTAAAATCCTGAAGGTTTGAGCTTTAATCCTGTTGTTTCGTCAAGGCTAAACATCAGGTTCATGTTTTGTACTGCCTGGCCTGATGCGCCTTTTACGAGGTTATCTATAACCGATGTAATGAGTAGGTAACTCCCTTTTTGCTCCAGACTGATATAACATTTATTCGTCTGGATGGCCAGTTTCATGCTTATGGCATCGGTTGTAATGTTTACAAAAGGTTCAGCAGCATAATAGTCTTTATACAATTTTACTATGTCGTTAAAATTGGCAGACAGTTTTGTATATAACGTTGTGAATATGCCTCTTGTAAAATCGCCTCTATTAGGAATAAATAAAATGTCTTTACTAAAGGTTGGCTGCAATTGCTGAATACTTTGGGTAATTTCTCCCAGATGCTGATGCTCAAAAGCCTTGTAGTGCGACATATTATTCGCTCTCCACGGATGGTGTGATGTACCTGATGGCTGTACACCTGCGCCTGTACTACCCGTTGTGGCATTTATGTGAACAGTATCTGTTAGCAGATTGTTCTTAGCTAGAGGCAAAATGGCCAGCTGTATAGCTGTAGCAAAACATCCCGGGTTTGCAATGTATTGGGCTGTTTTTATGTGTTCTTTGTTCAGTTCCGGTAATCCGTAAACAAATGACTTACTATTATATACAGCATCTTTTTCTAACCTGAAATCATTACCCAAGTCTATTATTTTTGTAGCCGCCGAAAATGTATTAGTTGCTAAAAAAGCTTTCGACTGGCCGTGGCCAAGGCACAGAAATACTACATCTACAGCGGGATTTATAGTATCGGTAAAATTCATTTCGATCTCACCATAAAGATCCTGATGTACCGATGCCACAGGTTTACCTGCATTTGTGGTGCTGTACACAAAGTTGATCGCTGCCTGCGAATGGGCAATTAGTATACGCAGCAGTTCGCCTGCTGTATAACCGGACCCGCCTATGATACCTATATTAATCATACGTTTCGTCGTTTACCTGGGCATATATGCTTTGTGCATTGCCCATAATTTTTATAAAACCTTTAGCGTCGTCTGCGGTCCAGGCATTGTTTATTTCGCCATACTGTCCAAATTTAGTATTCATCAGGTCGTGTGCCGATTCAATACCGTCTAGCGAAAAGTGGCATGGTTTTAGGGTTACAGTCACTTTACCTGTTACGGTTTTTTGGGTGTCTTCCAGGAATGTTTCTATGTTACGCATTACCGGATCAAGGTACTGCCCTTCATGAAACAGCATGCCATACCAGTTGCCCAACTGTTCTTTCCAGTACTGCTGCCATTTACCCAATACATGCTTCTCTAATAAATGATGTGCTTTTATAATGATCAATGGAGCAGCGGCTTCAAAGCCAACTCTCCCCTTTATACCTATTATAGTATCGCCCACATGAATATCCCTCCCAATGGCAAAGGCAGATGCGAGTTCTTCCAGTTTGGTAATGTTTACGGTAGGTTTATCAAAATGATCATTAAGTCCGATTAACTCGCCTTTTTCGAAATGCAGTGTCACTTTTTCAGGAGTTGTTTTTTGCAGGGGAGAAGGATAAGCCTCCTCTGGTAAAGGCTCGTTTGACGTTAGGGTTTCTTTACCTCCTACACTGGCTCCCCATATCCCTTTATTAATGGAATACTGTGCTTTTTCCCAGGTGTAATCTATACCGTTTTGCTGTAGGTAAGCCACCTCTTGCTGACGGGTAAGCTTTAAATCACGGATAGGGGTAATGATCTCTATTTCGGGAGCAATGGTCTGGAAGATGAGGTCAAACCTAATCTGGTCATTACCTGCTCCGGTACTGCCATGAGCAATAGCATTGGCTCCTGTTTTTTTTGCGTATTTAATGCTTTCCAATGCCTGAAAAACCCTCTCGGCACTTACCGAAAGCGGATAGGTATTGTTTTTTAATACGTTGCCAAATACAAGATATTTAATGGCTTTTTGATAATAGGTCTCGATGATATCAAGATTAGTATGCTGGACACTCCCAAGTTCATAAGCTCTTTTCTCGATATCAGATAGTTCCTGAAGTGTAAAGCCTCCGGTGTTAATAAGCAGGGTATGAACTTCATAACCCAGTTCGTTCTTTAAATATTTAAGGCAGTATGAGGTGTCAAGACCGCCACTGTATGCTAAAACTACTTTTTTCATGATAGTGTTTTCTCTTTTTTAAGAAAAAGTGCCTGCTTTATGTTTTTAAGCCTTACCAGCACTTTTTGATTAAACGTATATTTTTCTTCGGATTTCTTTTTGGCAGGATCATAGAGCATCCCGGTACAAAGGCACATTTTGTACTCTTTTCGTTCAAGAATATCAAAATTGGTACAGCCACGGCATCCGTTCCAAAAAGTAGGATCGCCGGTCAGCTCTGAGAACGGAACGGGTTTATAGCCCAGTTCGCTGTTTATCTTCATGACTGCCAGCCCCGTGGTGATGCCAAATATTTTGGCCCCGGGGAATTTTTCCTGCGAATAGTCAAAAACACGCGACTTTATTTGTTTTGCAAGGCCAAGATGACGGTAATCTGGGTGTACTATGAGTCCGGAGTTGGCAACAAACTTCCCGTGCTGCCAGCTTTCTATATAGCAAAATCCTGCCATATTACCATCTATAATAGCAATAACGGCGTCGCGACTTTCCATCTTCTTTATAATATAATCGGGGCTTCTTTTAGCAATGCCTGTACCTCTGATTATAGCCGAAGCTTCCATAGTGTCGCATATTTGCTGCGCATATTTGTAATGCTCTTCGTGAGCAATCACAATAGATACATTCATTTAAAAATGTAATTAGTATTAATAAAAATCAATAGGGTAGATATACGGAGGTGTGATCCGGGCGGACCGGATCATAGAAGATATGCAGACCTTATGACCGGATTGGCAAAGGGCTTAAAAAAGAGATAAATGTGTTTATAGAGGTGCAGACGGAATATACCGATGCCTCAAATAAAAAAGGTAATGTTTTCAAAACGGGAATGTAAATAAAATGAATATTCGTGCAAAAACGTAGCGGTACTAGATTGACCGCACCATCCGGAAAGTTACCGTGGTGTTTGCCCGAGACATAATGGTATTATGTGCTTTATTTTTATTCATCGGTGCAAATGTATAACATTTTACAATACCTAATAGTTAAAAATAAACTAAGATGCTGACTTTTATTTAAACAGATTATTGATAAAATGCATACATCATTTCATAAATATTTTGCTTTAAAATGTAATAATTATAGTTCAAAAAATGCGTAAATGGGCGGGAGTAGCCTTTTTGAAGTATAAATTTGTTGGTAAAACTGGGAATATTTTTCTTACGAACTGTAACTCTTTTTTTGTGGATATATTATCTATATGTTAATAAAAATGTTGTTTTTGCCTCTAAAACAGGAAAATTCATTCAAATAAGTACTAATAAAATTGAAATATAAATATTTTCTGACACTGTTTAAAAAATGTTAAAATGTTAATATTATCTTAATTTTTTATGCTGTTAAAATTAAATTTCGAGTGTAAAGAAAGTATCAATTTTAAGACAATTTTTTGATTAAATAAAGCAACTATATTTTGAATAATTATTTAAAATATGGTTAAAAATTAGCCATTTAGTTGTAAATAAAGGCATTTCAATACTATAATAGATATTAAGTTCAATTTGTCGTTTTTTTATGCGCATTCATCGAATATAGTTTTTTACAAGAATTTGTTTACATACTTTTGAGTGCAAAAGCTTGTGGTCGCCGTATGACCTTGTAAGAAAATGAGTAAAAAAAACTACATACTTTATTTAAAATTTAGCTTTTTCATATGGTTGATCTTTTTGGTCAATGGTTATTCACAAGTAAGTGTTTCAAAGCCAATTTTAAGGTTCACTAAAGCTTGTGCCTCTTCAACATTTAACTCTTTTGAATTTGCTTTTACTGTAAGTAATCCACAAGAAGCGGGTGTGGGAAATTCGTTTATTGTTGAATTATCAAATGCAACAGGAAGCTTTACAGTTCCTACAGTGGTTAAAACACTTACCGGTACAGGAGCAACATTTGATCCTGTTTTTTTTGCTCTGCCTTTAAATGCTTATGGCGCAGGTTACAGACTTAGAGTTAGAAGTACCGTACCCGCTACAACAAGTCCGGTAAGTGCTGCTTTTCCTGCTTACTACGCAATTCATAACCAGCCTTTTTCTATAAATAATAATAGTGGTACTGTCCAGATATGCCAGGGAAACTCGTATACCCTAAGTATCGATAATACAGGCACTTCATCCTCTCCTACATTTTATCCTGCCCTCACTTATAAATGGTTTAAAGATCTTACTGTTATTCCAGGGGCTACAGGTCCTTCGTTAACGGTTACACAGGCGGGTAAATATTATGTATATACTGAATATGGTGCATGTACTGAATATATGTTCTCTTATTCTAATGATGTTAATGTTGCCGTTCAGGCAGTATTAACTCCGGTATTAACAACAACAAGTACTTCACTTTGCCCTGCGGGTACAAGAACATTAACGAGCAGTGTACAGACAGCTGGTTATACTTATGTATGGTATAGGGATAATGCTGTTATTGCAGGTGCCAATACACCTAACTATACTGCAAGCCAGGAGGGGCTTTATCATTTACAGATTACAGGTGGCGGCTGTGTTTTTGAAACCAACGCGATTGAACTTGACGCTGTAGATTTTAATCTGGCGATAGATCCTTCTGTGACAACAATTTTAATTCCGGGTGATCAGATCGATATTAATGCTATCACCGATGCTATATCGCCTACTTATAAATGGTATAGAAATAATGGAATTATTCCTGGGGCAACAGCAGTATCTTACAATGTTACTCAAAAGGGAACATATAAGGTTGAGGTTAACGAACCGGCTCCCTGTAATATAACAAAAGAGGCAGCAGTTACTGTTTTGTATCCGGATCAATTTAATCTTAAAATTCAGCTTACGCCGGATTATCAGGCCTGTGTGAGTACGTTGGCAACTCTAGAGATCAATCTGTTCGATGCGATTACCGGTTCCAATATAGTCAGTATCTTAGGTAATACTTATAATTACTCTTATAAATGGTATAAGGACAATGTGCCATTAGCCGGGGCAGCTACAACCCAATTATCGATTACAGATCCACTTCAAAGTGGATTTTATAAACTTGAAGTGACAATTCCTGATTATGGAGTTGTCACTTCAAATGCGATAGAGGTAAAACTGTCTTTTGGTGATGTTGTTATTTCGGGAGCTAACCTGATCTGTGAAGGGGCAATAGTGGCATTGACATCGAATATGGCAGGTAATGAGTATAATTATCAGTGGTATAAAAATGGAGTAGCTCTTTCGGCAATAACAACTCCTACGCTTGGAGCAGATTCTGAAGGTGATTATTATTTAATAGTAACCAATGGGAGCTGCAGTGATCAATCAAATACGATACATATTGATAAAGCAATAATTAATGTGAGTAGTGTTAGTGCAGTTTTAGACCTTATACTGCCGGGACAAACTAAAACACTTACTGTTACTACTGATGCCGTTTTGCCTCAATATAAGTGGTACCGCAATAATATTCTTTTAGCAGCCAGTACATCTACGCTCACTGCTACACAAAACGGTGTATATAAAGTAGTGGTAACCCAAACATCGGGTTGTAATGCTACTGCCGAGAAAACATTTACATTAGAATATCCAACAGGTTTTGATATTACCATTGCGAACGGTGCTTATACTGCCTGTACCAGTACTACTGCTACACTAAACATAACAAGTTTTGCTGCATTAACGCCAAACGGAAATGTGGATGTTACAGCAATGGGCTATCAATACCAATGGTATAGAAATAATGTGGCTGTTACAGGAGCAACATCGGCGATATTATCACTTACCAGTGCAGCTCAGAATGGTGATTATAAGCTAAGAGTCACTATTCCTGATTTTACTCCGGTAACCTCTAATATAATAACGATCAATCTTGCTATGCCTGCTGTTACCATATCGGGCAGTAGTATTTTATGTGCCGGAGGAACGGTATCATTATCATCAGACATTACGAATGCAGTATATACTTATCAATGGTTTAAAAATGGAGCAGCTGTTGCAGGAGCTGTCGCATCATCTTATACTGCAAATGCAGCAGGAGATTATTATGTAGTGGTAACAGGAGGGGTTTGTATAACACAATCGAATACGATTCATATAGTACCAGCTCAAATTACGGTAAGCAGTACCAATCCTGCTGTAGATATTATTTTACCGGGTCAAAGTAAAACACTTACAGTTACTACAACTGCAGCTACCCCACAATACAAATGGTACCGCAATACCATTTTACAGGCAGAAAGTACCGCGGCATTTACAGCTACACAAAATGGGGTGTATAAAGTTGAGGTGCTGCAAACATCTGGCTGTAATGCTGCTGCCGAGAAAACATTTACATTAAATTATCCTACCGGTTTTGATATTAGCATTGCAAACGGTGCTTATACTGCCTGTGCCAGTACTATTGCAACGCTAAACATAGCAAGTTTTGTTGCGTTAACGCCAAACGGAAATGTAGATGTTACCGCGATGGGGTACCAGTACCAATGGTATAGAAATAATGTAGCTGTTGCAGGAGCAACATCGGCAATATTGTCACTTACTAATGCATCTCAGAATGGTGATTATAAGTTAATGGTTACTATTCCTGATTTCACTCCGGTAACCTCTAATATAATAACGATTAATCTTGCTATGCCTGCTGTTACCATATCGGGCAGCGGCATTTTATGTGCAGGAGGTACGGTAGTAGTATCGTGTGATGTTACTGCTGCCGAATATGCTTACCAATGGTTTAAAAATGGAGCACCTGTTGTAGGGGCTGTCACATCATCTTATACTGCCAATGCAGCGGGAGATTATTATCTTGAAATAACCGGAGGTATCTGTACAAAACAATCAAATACCATTCAAATAGCAGTGGCTCAAATTACGGTAAGCAGTACAAATCCTGCTATAGATATTATTTTACCGGGTCAAAGTAAAACACTTACAGTTACTACAACTGCTGTTGCGCCACAATACAAATGGTACCGCAATACCATTTTACAGGCCGAAACTACCGCAGCATTTACAGCTACACAAAATGGGGTGTATAAAGTTGAGGTGCTGCAAACATCTGGCTGTAATGCTGCTGCCGAGAAAACATTTACATTAAATTATCCTACCGGTTTTGATATTACAATTGCTGCAGGATCTTATACTTCGTGTACGAGTACTACTGCAACGCTAAACATAGCAAATTTTGTTGCTTTAACACAAAGTGGGAATGTAGATGTTACCGCAATGGGGTACCAGTACCAATGGTATAGAAATAATGTGGCTGTTGCAGGAGCAACATCAGCAGTGTTGCCTATTACTAATGCTTCTCAAAACGGGGATTACAAATTAATGGTTACTATTCCTGATTTTACACCTGTAACATCAAACACAATTACTATAAATCTTGCTGTAGAAAATGTTGTAATAACAAACAGCAGTGCTTTATGTGCCGGGTCTACAGTAACGATATCATCTGGGGTAACAGGGTCTGACTATACCTACCAATGGTTTAAAAACAGTATAGCAATTTCGGGAGAAACGGCATCGGTATTAACCGCAAATGCTCAGGGAGATTACTATCTTATAGTTACGAGCGGTAGTTGTACGGCTCAGTCAAACACGGTTCATCTTCAAATATCGGCAATTACAATAAATAGTGTTACTCCTGTTGTGGATGTTATTTTACCGGGTCAGACTAAAACACTTATCGTTACTACCGATGCTGCTGCACCGCAGTATACATGGTACAGGAATAATGGGGTTTTAGCAGGAACTTCTGCTTCAATTACTACAGCACAAGATGGCGAATATAAAGTTGTGGTATTGCAAACAGCAGGCTGTAACGCTGCTGCCGAGAAAACATTTACACTAAACTATCCTACAGGATTTACAATTACTGTTGCCGCAACTTCGGCTTATACTGCGTGTACAAGTACTACTGCAACGCTTGATATAACCAGCTTTTTTGCCTTGACGCCAAACGGAACTATTGATGTTACGGCAATGGGCTATCAGTACCAATGGTATAAAAACAACGTGGCTGTTACAGGAGCGACTTCTGCCGTATTATCAATTACAGATGCGTCTCAAAATGGAGACTACAGGCTGGGTGTAACAATTCCCGGTTTTGCGCCGATAACATCAAACACCATAACCATTAATCTTGCTATGCCAACCGTTAGCATTAGCGGCAGTACTACTTTGTGTACGGGAGGTACATCTACATTGACCTCAAGTATTACCGGCCCACTCTACACTTATCAATGGTTTAAGAACGGTATAGCTCTTGGCGGTGCTGCTGCATCGACTTTTACTGCTACTGCCGAGGGTGATTATTATGTTGTGGTAACAGGAGGAGTTTGTACCAAGCAGTCTAATACAATACATATAACAACCGCTCAGATAACAATTAACAGTACCAACCCTGCTGTAGCAGTTATTCTTCCGGGTCAGACTAAAATATTTACGGTTACTACAAATGCTGCTGCACCGCAGTATACATGGTACAGGAATAATGTACTATTGGCCGAAACTTCAGCTACTCTTAGTACTACCCAAGACGGTATTTATAAAGTTGTAGTAATGCAAACCGTAGGCTGTAATGCTACTGCCGAGAAAACATTTACATTAAATTATCCAAATGCTTTCCAGATCATTATTGGCTCGGGTACTTATGCTGCCTGTACCAGTTTAACAGCAACTCTGGATATAACGTTCTTTGTTGCCTTAACGACAAGTGGTAATGTAGATGTTACTACTATGGGCTATCAATACCAATGGTATAAAAATGATATAGCAATTCAGGGAGAAACATCAGGGATACTATCATTAACCAGTGCCCTGCAAAATGGCAATTACAAGCTTGGCGTAACGATTCCCGGTTTTGCACCAATAGCATCAAATGTAATAACAATAGATCTTGGCCTGGAGCCTGTTGCCATAAGTGGTACTACTATTTTATGTGAGGGAGGAACGGTGTTATTATCGGCCGATGTTTCGGATACTATTTATACTTATCAATGGTATAAAGGTAATATTCCTCTTGCAAACGCCTTTTCGCCAGTATTGACTGCTGATGCTGAAGGTGAATATTATATTATAGTTACCGGCGGTAATTGTACTATACAGTCCAATACCATTCAGGTAACACAAGCACAAATAGCAATAAATACCAGTAATCCTGCGGTAGATGTTATTTTACCTGGCCAGACTAAAATACTTACTGTAACTACAGATGCTGCAGCACCGCAATATACATGGTACAGGAATGATGTGGTTTTAGCAGAAACATCTGCTTCGCTTACTGCTACAGAAGATGGTGAATATAAAGTTGAGGTTTTACAAACAACGGGATGCAGTGTTACAGGAGAAACAGTATTTACATTAGAATATCCTACCGGATTTACAGTTGACATAGGCGTTAATGCAGGTTATGCAGATTGTACAAGTACTACAGCTACATTAGACATAACCGGGTTTACAGCTCAAACGGTTATGGGGGATATTAATGTTCTTGTTACAAGTTATATATACCAATGGTACAAAAATGATGTGGCTGTTGCAGGAGCAACTTCGGCAGTGTTATCACTTAATAATGCGTCTCAAAACGGTGAATATAAAATGGGTATAACCATTCCCGGTTATCCGGAAGTATTCTCGAATCCTATTACGGTTAAGTTAAGTATCGGTCCGGTAACAATAGCAGCTTCGGGAGATCTGTGTATCAATAATCCGCAAGTCGTTATAAGCAATAATTTTACGGATACTACTTATACCTATACATGGTTTAAAGAAGGTGTTGAAATAAATGCCGCTGTTAACCCTGATTATGCGGTTACCGAGGCGGGAAGTTATTATGTTACAGTGACTAAAGACGGGTGTACGTTCACCTCTAATACGGTAACGGTAATGGCTATTGATTTTACCCTTACATCGGTAAATCCATTGGTTGATATTATAATTCAGGGTAGTAACAAGGTACTTACTGTTATAACAGATGCTTTACAGCCTTCTTTTGAATGGTATCGAAATAATACACTTTTAACCGGAGAGACCGGAGCTTCACTAACGGCGGTTCAGGATGGTGTTTATAAGGTAGTGGTAACTCAAAATGATGCGTGTACTATGGTTAAAGAACTGGTGCTTGAACTGGTTTACCCAACAGGGTTTACTATGGTTATTGCACCACAGGGATATGAAGAATGCATCAGCAGCCAAACGACTCTTACCATAACAGAATTTAAAGCCATTACCCAAAATGGTTTAATAGACATATTAGGTAATTCATTCAATTACAGTTACCAGTGGTACAAAGGGAATGAAATTATAGCCGGAGCAACTTCTGCAATATTACAGGTTAACCAAAGCGGCACTTATACACTGCAAATAACAATTCCTGATTTCGGAATCGTAACCTCTAATGCTGTAATTATAAAAATGGCTTTTGTTAACGGTGTTACGATTTCTACAGATGATGTTTTTTGTTCTGAAAATGCTTCTGTAACAATAAAAAGCAGTGTTGTTAATCAGGCTTATTCTTATGTATGGTACCACGATGGTATAGCGATTACCCAAACCGGAGCTGTAATAACAGTTACCGATAAAGGCAGTTACCGTCTTGAGGTGAGTTATGACGGATGTACTATCGCATCTAACATACTGGAGCTGGTACCGTATGATATGAGCCAGGTGGTTATAAATGTAGAGTCTGAAATGAGTTTGCCTGAGGGAACAAGCATAACCGTTACCGCAAGCGGTGCCGAAAAATATGAATGGTTTTTTAACGGAAAACTGGTATCTATTGATCCTTCTTTTACAATTACAGAACCGGGAACATATAGTGTTACAGCAACTGTGGGAGAATGTGAAGTAACAAAACAATTTGTGGTAGGCCTTAAAGAGAATCGTTTGCTGGCTATACCAAATGTGGTAACGCCAAATAATGACGGCATAAACGATCAATGGGCTTTACCTCTTAAATATTTAAATGAAACGACAGAAATAGTTATTTATGGTCCGGATGGCAGTATCGTTTTTAGAGCTATGCATTATAACAATGACTGGCCTAAGAGTGATTTTACGTACTCATTAAAGAGTCCGGTATACTATTACACGATAATGGAGAACAATAAGATTACACGAAGAGGTTCAATAACTTTTGTAAAATAGCGAATGATAAAAAACTACTATTCCCTATTTATAATTGTTTTACTCACCGTTTTTACACAAGTAAATGCGCAGGATGCCCCTGTGCTTACTTATAACATACCGGCACAGAATAATTTAAAATACAATAGGTTTTTACTAAACCCAACTTTTTCATTTGTGAGAGAAGACAATACCTATATAACGATGTACCACCGTAACCAGTGGATCCAGTATGACGATTCGCCAAAGGCTTATCTTCTAGCTTATTCCGGCAGGTTTACAGACAGGGCAGGTCTCGGTTTTGGTATCTATCAGCAAAACATAGGAGTTATTACCAGTTTTGGCGGAATTGCTAATTATTCATATAACGTTAAGATTAGGGAAGCACTAACAATAACACTGGGATTTAATTTTGCTTACTACAATAGTGGTATAGACAAAAACCGTGTGATCACAGAAAGTCCGGATCCAATATTAATGGCCATGAGAAATAATTCGCTGCTTAGTATTAAACCTGGATTTAACATAAGCTACAAACAGTTTGATTTTGGCTTTTATGCCGAAAACTTTGTGGACTATGATTTTAAGTCGAATAAGATGGCGACAGATTATGCCGATAAAACTTATTCAGGACATATAATGTATACACACAAAATGGTAGACAGAAAAGACCTTTTTGAGGATAGTGAATTTAGGATAGCCCTGCGTGCCAAAACATCTCAGGAATATGGGTTTGGGGTAAATGGATCTGTTCTTTTAGATTTTCCAAAGTTTGGCTGGATGCAGACAGGTTTGGATAATTATTATGGTGTAGCAGTAGGAGTGGGCTTTCACTTAACTAAACGTCTGTCGCTGGGCTATACATTTGAGAGAACAACAAAAGAAGGTCTGGTTAATTTAGGACCTACCCATGAGATCACGATGGTGTTTTCTTTTAAAGACAGAAATGCATTAAAGGAAAAAAATAAAACAGAAAAAGATAGCCTGAGCAAAGAGAAAAAGATTGCGCTTAAAGATTCTCTGGCAGTAGAAAAAAACGATATACTAAAAGACTCTTTAGCAGAAGGAAATCCGGGAGATAAAAAGGGAGATTTTGATAAAAACCTTGAACTGGAAAAACTTAAAATGGATCTTGATGAAGACAGCATGCACTTGCTGGACGCATTAGTAAAAGAAGACTCTTTAGCAAAGATAAAAAAGGCAGAATTTGATGAAAAGGTTAAAAACCTTTTGGATTATGCTAAAAAAGAAAAAGCGGCAAAAGCACTGAATCCACCATTAGTACTTAGAAATCTTACAACAGGTAAGGAAACCATAGTGCCAAAAACACTTGAAGACCTTAAAAAAGCGCCGGATGGCTACTATGTTATATCAAAAGACATTAATGCAAAAGAAGACGATAAGACTGTAAAAATAGAAAAGCATCCAACATTTACTGAAGCAGCAAATGCATCTGAAAAGAAGAAAGCATCCGGTAAAGAGAAAAATGTTTACATCGTGCATGTTGATAACACCCCCGATTTAGAACTCCGTAATGAAATAATAAACGAAAACACCTTACAAAATGAAAAAAATCTACAAAACCAAAGCCCGGACTCCATTGCCAATACATCTAAAGAAAAAAAGGGTGATAATTTAAAAACAGAGGAGGATATCAAAGAATTCTATTCCGGAAAAACAAATAAACCGAGAGAGACGCTTAAAAAAATGAGCAAGCTTTCGGTAGAAGGGATAGAGCCGGGCTACTACATCATTGCCAATGTGTTTTCTACACAGGAAAATGTAGAGAGTTTTATTAAAATTCTTAAAGACAAAGGCATTGAAACCGGTTATTTTTTAAATCCTAAGAACAAACTCAGGTATGTGTATTTAAAAAAACACAGTATTTGGAGGGAAGCATTGATTTCTTATTACTCGAATGTAGACAACACCTATTTTGATCCGATTTGGATAATGAGTGTCAATGCAAACTAGAAGAATAAAAACACCACAAACATCTAATTAAAATACTAAAAACTAATGTACTACTTTAAAACATTATCATTTAGGGTTATTGTCCTTATTGGATTCTTATTGTCCTGTTTAGCTGGGGAGGCACAGATCAAAAAGGCTTTTGCTATCCGGGATCAAAGAACCCTTAAAGGTGATATGACAATGATTGCTAATAGCATTGTTAACAGATATGAGCCTGTTAGGGATAAAATGGACTGGGTATGGAGAAACGGAAAATGGAGATGGGAAGCAGTGGGAACTCTCCCGGAAACACCTACATCAACACCCTATGGCGGGTCATCTAATAACGATGATTTCACCATGCGTTATATTGATGTTGATACTGATCCTTTAACATTTAGTTCCAGTAAAGCAACGCTGGCTGTACCTGATGCTCCTGCATGCAGCAAGATCGTATATGCCGCTTTATACTGGTCCGGAACCTACTTATATAATGGAGCTGATTCCAGTACAGGAAGGGAAAGCACAACTCTTCATCAGGTAAAATTAAAATTACCAACCCAGACTGCTTATACAGATATTACCGGAACGGTTATTTATGATGACGAAACATCAGGGAGTGGAAGTTTTGCTAACAGGCCTTATGCCTGTTATGCAAATGTAACCAGTCTTCTTGCCGGTTTGGCAAACCCAAACGGTGAATATACTGTAGCAAATATCAGAGCCACACAAGCCGGCCTATTTGGGGGTATTTCTGCCGGATGGACGCTGTATGTAGTGTATGAAAACCCAAAATTACCAGGAAAATATATTACATCTTACGATGGTTTTGCGGGAGTAAGCCAGTCGCAGGCAGGAGTGGATCTAAACTATACGGGTTTTGTTACCGTACCGCAAAAAGTACAGGCAAAACTTATAGTGTCTGCTCTCGAAGGTGACAGAGGAATTGAAGGAGATAACCTTAAATTTAGAAGTGGCCTTACAGGGCCTTTTAATGATATATCTAATGCCCAAAATGCAGCTGATAATTTCTTTAACGGTACATTATCGGTATTAGATGCTTTGGGTACTTCGGTCAATTTTGATGCCCGGGTTCCTAACAGTTTAAATACGCTGGGCTATGATTCGGATATTGTTAATATCTCCAATCAATTGCAGCCCAGTGCTACAGCAGCAACATTAAGGATAACATCGACAGGTGATACTTATTACATGTTTTTTAACGCCTTTAGTGTAGATGTTATTGCACCGGAGTTACAACTTGTTAAAACGGTAGAACGATTTGGCCAGGACGCAGCAGGTGCTAATGTAGATTTAGGAGATCCATTAGATTATATCCTTACTTTTAAAAATGTGGGTAATGATGACGGTAAGGATCTTGTTATTACTGATGTTTTACCTAAAAACACCATTTATTTTGGTACAACACGCCCTGCGGGAGTGGCAGCTCCTACAATTAATGCTGTTACAGGTGCGCTTGAATTTACAATACCAAACGCATTGGTTAAAAAAGGAACCGAGTCTATAGAAAGCGTTATAAGAATACATATAAAAGTAGCAAGTACGTGTAGTGAATTTACAGACGCATGTTCTAATGAGATTCGTAACAAAGCTTTTGCATCCTATAAAGGTGTAATAAATACTATGCCTATAGTTGACGGCAGTGTTACCGGACTGGACCAGAACAATTGTATGAAACCCATAGAGGGGCCTGCTAACTTTATAGTAGGACTGGCAACATGTGATTTTTTACATAATGAAGTACTTTGCGGCCCGAGTTTGCTGCTTAAAACAGGTAGCGGTTATGAAACGTACCAATGGTACAGAAAAGATCCGGGTGGAGATATAGCTCTTCCGGGAGAGACAGGTCAGCAAATGACGGTTTTTGTGCCTGGAGAATATTATGTGAAATGTATTCCTTTTGCTCCTTGTTTAACAGAGCTTTTGGAAACATTCATTGTAAAACTTCATGCTAACTCTCTTCAAAATAATCCTGTAAAACCCTTTCAGAGTAAAGAAGTAAAATGTAACGATACAGGAGAAATTTTACCGGTGATTATTTTATGTGGTTTGAATGACCACAAAATGATTCAGACAGGTATTACGGGAGTGACGAGCATTGTTTGGGAAAAATTAACAGGTGCCTGTTATGATCCTACGGCAGTTTGTATTAATAAAAGTGCGACATGTACCTGGGTTAATGTTGGTACCGGTCCGGATTATGATGCAAACGAAGCCGGAACTTTTAGAATGAGAATCAGCTATGCGGGAGGCACCGGATGTGTTACTTCCTATTACTTTAAGGTCTCTAAAAACCTTCTGAATCCTCAGATTAATTCAACTAATATTTTTTGTGCCCAGAATGGGGAAATAAAAATTGTAAACGTACCTACTACTTATGAGGTTAAGCTTATAAACCAGACTACGGGTGCCGTTTTATTTGATTATCCTAATACAAATCAGGTATTTTCTATTGCAGCACCGGGCGTTTACAGAGTCGAATTAAGACATCAGGGAGTAGCAGACGGCTGCGAATTTATAATACCGAATATTGGTATTTCAAAGAAAGACCTGGAGGTAGAATTTGTTACCCAAAACAAAACATGTAACGGACTGGGAAGCATAAGAATTAAACCTACAGACGTACAATCACAATATCAATATACTATCTCGGGTCCTGTTAACGACACGAGAGCACCATCTACAGACCGTAATGTAATCTTTGAAGGATTAATATCGGGAGTATATACAGTTACAGTAACCACTACTAATGGCTGTACTATTACAGATACTGTAACTATATTAGATCATTCTGATTTAAATGTTAGCGGTACTGTTACCCAAAACATTTCCTGCGTACCCGGAATCATTAAGTTAACAGGCTCAGGTGGTGAACCAACTTATCTTTATGCAGTGCATAGTTATACAGGTCCCTCTGCAACTCCTTTACCTTTAAATGTTTTCTCGGATGCCACTCTTATTGAGATTACTGCAGCACAAGCGGGCACTTATGTGTTTGAAATGAAAGATGCTAACGGCTGTACTGCGCTTACTGCTCCTATAACAATATCAGTAATGCCGGGTGTGGTTTATACAACGGCATTTAAAGATGTAAGCTGTAATGGTGCTAATGATGGTACTATTACATATACGGTTACCGCAGCAAATGGTTATGCAGTATCTTACGAACTGTTGAATGCCGCCGGAGATCTTGTAGAAATGAATAACCTGGGCAAGTTTATAAACCTTGCTGCAGGTACCTACACTGTTAATTTAATTCAGACAGGTACAGGTAATATTCCATGTCCTTTCCCTGCAACATTTACAATTGCACAGCCGGCTGCATTAGTCGGCACGGCAAGCCTTACCCAAGCTTATACCTGTACAGCTAATGGAATTATTACTGTTAGTGTGCCATCTGTAACCGGAGGTACATCTCCTTATCAATACAGTATTGGTGGAGCTTATGGTGCAGTGAGTACTTTTACGGGTCTTACCCCGGGTAATTATACGGTTACTGTAAAAGATGCTAAAGGCTGTATTCTTACTATGCCTGTAATCAATATACCGGTTCTGCCAAAAATGACAGATCTTGTATTTACACCAACTGCGGTAACCTGCCCAACGGTAACTGCAAATGTTACTGTTGCAGTAACGGGTGGTGCAGCACCATTTCAATATGCAATAACAGCTCCGGTATCGGCAGTAACGCCGGTTGGAGCAAGTGCGACTTTTGCAGGATTAGCACCGGGCACTTATACCTTTACAGCGACTGATGCTAACAACTGTACTTTCTCTGAAGATTATACTATAAATACGATCACG
Source organism: Flavobacterium cerinum (assembly GCF_004028155.1). Lineage (GTDB taxonomy): Bacteria > Bacteroidota > Bacteroidia > Flavobacteriales > Flavobacteriaceae > Flavobacterium > Flavobacterium cerinum. The sequence goes on from NZ_SBII01000001.1 coordinate 75,328, forward strand.
AAGATTAATGTAACAGGAGAACTTGTAAAAAATGTAGTATGTTTTGGAGAGGCAAACGGTTCAATAAAATATACAGTTAGCGGCAGTGCTAACTACAATTATTCGGTAGTAAGTTCAGGAACAACTGTAGCTCCTGCTACTAACCAGTCTGCTCCTGAAATAAATCTAAACAGCCTTCTTGCCGGTACTTATACGATTACGGTAAAAGACAATGTTACAAACTGCGAATCTACGGCTACGATTATTATTGAAGCACCAACGGCTGCACTTACAGTTTCTCATACTGTTGCAGAACCTAGTTGTACTGCTCCCGGTAGTATAACTGTTACTGCAGCAAATGGCTGGGGTAATTATATGTATCAGCTAAATACAGGAACTCCGCAAACGAGCAATGTATTTAACAATGTTGCTGCCGGTACTTATACTATTACTGTTGTTGATGGTAATGGTTGTGTGAAAACGGATAGTGCTACATTAACAACACCTTTGGCTCCTGTAATAAATATAACGGGATCTGACTTGTGTTTTGATGGTAATGGTACAACTATTACAGTTAATGCAACGGGAGGACGTTTACCATTTAGCTATATTCTTAATAGCGGCGCTGGCCAGGAGGGTAATACATTTACAGATCTTGTTCCCGGTACTTATAATATAATGGTTAAAGATGCTAATAACTGTCTTACTGCTCCACTGAGTTTTACAGTATTCCCGGCATTAAAACTGGATGTTACACAAAAAGAACTGGATTGTTCGGGAAGTCCGGATGCAGAAATTAACATCGCTATTACAGGTGGTAAAGCACCATTTACGTATGAAACGAAAAAAGCACCGGATCCATACGGGGCTTCGGCTACGGTTGCGGCGAATACTATTAATTATTCAACGCCAGATGCCGGTACTTATATGTTTAGAATTACCGATGCACTTGGATGTAGTATAGAAACAAATTCGATCGAGGTGCTGCCTTTATCAATGCCGGCAATTACATCATTAACGCCTACAGCAGTTGTATGTCATGGGGAAAGTAATGGTTCTATCGCGGTAGTAGTTAATACTGCAGTAGGTACTCCGGCATATACTATCACTGTAAGAAATACAACAACATCTCAAGACTTTACAAGAACGACTAACTTACCAGCGGGTATGTATACCGTTACGGTTACCGACGGTAAAGGATGTACTGTTACCGGGATTACACAAATTACACAGCCGAATGCTATTACATTTACTACGCTCGAAACTCCTATTCAGTGTACAGTTGTCGATCCACTTGATCCAACAGTTAATATTACAGCAGGGAAAATCAGGATACAGAATGTAGCAGGAGGATTTGAGCCTGTAGTTGGAACTCCGGGACCTTATACTTACTATCTAAAAAATAATTTTGGATATGAGGCTACACCTATTACTACTTCAAACACTTTTCATGAATTTATCGTTCTTGATTTTGGTATTTATGAAGTAACGGTTGAAGATGCTAACGGTTGTAAGGTGATCAAATCTAATATCATTATGGCTTCACCGCCTGAAGAAATGGATATTGATATTGCTGCCGTTGTGACCGATTGTGCAACGGGTGGAACTGCCGTTGTGGAAGTAAAACCAGATGTAAGTAGTGATAACTATAGTTTTGCTATTTTAACTACAAATGATCCAAATAACATTCCGGCTTCGGAGTATAAACCTTCAGATGTTGGAACACCGAAAATACATACATTCTATAATTTAATACCAGGGCTTACTTATACATTTATTGTAAAAGATAATGCTACAGGGTGTTACTATATTAAAACAGCTGATGTCCCGATCCCGACACTTTCTAATTTAGTAATTGTAAAAGATATTGTAAGCAATGTTACCTGTACTAACGCAGATGACGGAACTGCTAAATTTACTTTTAGCGGATTTGACGCAGGTGCTACAGATATAAGCTATGAAGTGTATTATGCACAATCTAATATACCTGTTACACCAATTGTTCCGCCGGCATTACCGCCAAGTGTACCGGTTGCTGCGGGAGAAGTTTCTGTATCAGGATTAGCTCCGGGTATTTACTTTATCCTGTTTAAAGAAATAGGCGGTATCCATGATGGCTGCAGCGTAGTTTCGGAACAATTTACAATTTCAGAATCATTAAAATTACTTGTACCATCAGCTGTTGTAACTAAAAATGACAATTGTAATCCTAAGGCAGGTATAATAACTGCCAGCGCAAATCATGGTACAAGCCCTTATACCTATGAGCTTAAGTTAACCACAGATGCGGCTCCTACAGCAGCTACATGGGCAGGAACAAATGTGAATACATTTACTGCTGATGGAGGAAACTATATTGTTTATGTCAAGGATGCTAATAACTGTATAAAACCTGCAGCGATTACATTACCTACAGATCCTTCACCGATAATTACTACAACAGTAACAAACCAGTGTAATACAGCAGAAGGCGCATTTACTATAAGCGTTAACATGACACAGGCAGGAATGCCTCCTTATACGTATAGTATTGATGGCAGTGCTTTTGTAAGCCAGGCGACAATGCCTTTTACTTACACTAACCTTTCTTCGGGAGATCATACCATAACCGTAAAAGACGTTAACGGATGTACATACGCTCCTGCAGCTCCTGCAAAAATTTATGTTCCGCTTGATCTTACAATAGCTGTAACTACGCAGCCTTGGTGTAGTATTCCTACTAAAGGTGAGATTAAGGTAACAGGTTTTGGAGGATCGGGAGTTTACAGATATGAATTAAGAAGTACAGCGGGAGTTCTAATCACTGGTCCGCAGACCTTAAATACGTTTGGAGGAATGGCTTCTGGTGATTATAAAGTTATAATTCGTGATTTTAATACGGGTTGTTTTAAAGAGAAGTCAGTTACATTAGAGGTACCTACACCAGTTACTTTTAACGTAGCACAAGAGAATGTTAAGTGTAAAAGCGGTAATGATGGCGCAATTACAATAACGCTTCCGGTATCCAATAATAATCCACCATATACTTATCTCCTTAGTAAAGGTGGCAGTTCAATATTACAATCAGGACCGATATTTACAGGATTAATCGAAGGTGTTTATGATATTAAAGTAATATCAGAAAGAGGTTGCGAAGCTACAGGTTCAGTAACAATTACTGCGCCTAATGCGGTTAGTGGAACAGCAACAGCGACACAATTTGCCTGTAATCCTGATAATACAGTTAAAACATCTCTTGTAACCATTACCGGAACAGGAGGAGCAGGATCATACTGGTTTAGTATAAATGGGACCGATTATTTTACAACAAATACTTTTAATATTATTGATAACGGAGCTGTTCAGAACATTACTGCTCATATTAAAGACCAGAACAATTGTGAATTTACTGTGCCTGTTATTATAAATCCGCTGCCTGTATTAGGTACAGCAACCGCTGCAAAAGTAACGGGAATAACATGTACTAATGACGAAACAGTTAAGGTAGATATAACCGGAGGGTCGGGTAATTTTAAATTTGAATTACTTCCGGCAGGAGCAAGTGTATCTCCGGGTGCAGGTATACGCACAGCTAATTTCACATTAACAGCTGTTGGTAGCTATACCTTTAAAGTTACCGATCTTACAACAGGCTGCAGCGTTATTACAATTCCTTATGAGGTATTGCCTTATAACACTATTACTGCTGCTGTTAGCAATGCAGTACCGGTTGTTTGTCATGGAGCTTCTGATGGTAAGATAACCTTAAACGTAGCTAATTATACAGGTACTTATTCTTATAAGGTATTTAATGATTTAGGTACTCAGGTTGGTATCGGAACTTCTACAGCACCAAACACTTTTGAAATAACAGGTCTACCTGCAGGTGTTCTGCATGTTGAGGTAAAAGCTACTCAGACTCCGTACTGTACCGTTAATACAACAACGATAACAGTGCCGTCTCCGGCAGATGCCTTAGTGGTGACTGCTACTGCTAATGCAAGCGTAACCTGCGATAATAACAAAGGAGTAATTTTAGCAGAGTCGACCGGTGGATGGGGAACTTATGAATATGAGTTTATTAATACTACTACGGGTACACAATTACAGCTTTATGGTGTAATTAATATGTGGGTAGACCTGCCGGCAGGAACATATACTATAAATGTAAAAGATGCGGGAGGCTGTGTGGTAACAACTAGTATTACTTTAAACCCTGCTGTTAGAATTGTAGCTGATATTCTTGCTACCCCTACATTATTAGCGTGTCATGGAGATAACAATGGATCTGTAAAAGCTACCAATGTGGCAAATGGATCTGGAGTATATCAATATATACTTAATGAGTATGATAGTCTAGCGGCTATTACTCCGGTATCAAGCAGCGGTGCACAACTAAGCGATACATTTACAGGACTGGGTGCAGGATTTTATAGCATTACAGTTACTGATGGATGGAACTGTAATATAGAAACGGTTAAAGTGACGATTGATGAACCTGAAATTCTTCGAGGGGCACTTTCGGTAACGAAACAGTTGGAATGTATTGCAAAAGCCGAGCTTACATTAACGGTAACCGGCGGTACGCAGCCTTATTCGTATAAGAGAATAAGTGATGCTGTTTATACAGTAATGGGGTCGGATACGGAAATTATAAACAACCTTTCTGACGGGATATATCAATATAATATTATAGATGCCAATGGCTGTGCTATGGTAATGAGTAACCAGATTACACTATTACCTGTGCCAACATTAGAGCTTAACATAACAAATACAAAAGTTAATTGTTCTGGAGCTACAACAGCCGAAATAGAAGGCGAAGCAACAGGCGGACTGGGAGCTTATAAATATGCTTTATTGGCAGATGCTGCGGGTACTGTAGAGTTGGTTCCAGACCAGAATAGCGGAGTATTTACAGGGCTTGGACACGGAACATATTTTGTGCGTGTTACAAGTAAAGATTGTAAAGTAACATCTGCAGCTATAACAATAACAGATCCGGATCTTCTTGAAGTAACCTATGATCTTTATGCGGTTAAATGTTTTGGAGAAACAACGGGACGAATTGTAATTAATACAACCGGAGGTACGGGCACTATACAGTATGCTATTTCACCAGATCTTAGCCAGTTTGAGAACAATAATGAACTTACAGGGCTTAAAGCAGGACTTTATACCGTTCTTGTTCAGGATGCAAATGGATGCTTTATTTTATTAAGGGATCTTGAGATAACTCAGCCGTTACTGGTAGAAGCCGATATCGATATGACTGCAACAAACGGCGAGCGCTGCCTTGGTGCCGACGATGGTGCTATAGCGATCGATATCAGGGGTGGTATGGGAGTTTATGAAGTAAGTATTGAGCATAGTGCCGGGGCTTCGACTCCTACAGCTCCTTTTATACCTATAACAGGATCTCATTATGTATTCGAACATCTGACACCAGGTGATAAAACAATCTTTATAAGAGATACGAACGGCTGTGCTGTAGATCCACCTTTGGAATATACAATTACCGAAGGAGTAGATATAAAACCTACTACAGCGGTAACGCAAGTATGTACAGGGAATACACCAAGTAGTACACTTGTCATTTCTATTGATGCCGCAATTACACTAACAGACGTAGAGTATTCTATAGATGGTACAAATTATCAGGCATCGAATACGTTTACAAACGTAGCACCGGGTATTGATAAGATAGCTTATGCTAAACACGTTAATGGATGTGTTCAGCAGGCTTTATATACTATAGAAACTCTTGCTCCTATAGTAGCTTCTGCAGTGCCAACTGCTGTTCTTTGTAAATCGGGGGCAACAGGTAAGATCACAGTAACAGCTTCTGGCGGAACAGGAACATTGCAGTATGCAATTTCAGATGCGGTACCACCGGTATTTACTGCTTACGATACAAATAATGTATTTACAGGACTTGTAAAAGGCACCTATGCAGTTAGTGTGAAAGATAGTATTGGATGTGAGGTTCAGGTAATTGATATTATAGTTGATGAGCCTGTAGATGTACTGACTGCTACAGCAGTTCCAACCCATGAGATCTGTATCAATGCTAATGACGGTACAATTCTGGTTACTCCATCAGGAGGAACAGGACCTTATTTTATCAGCTTGAATGGAGCTACTGAGGTTAACGCCGCAGTATCACATACATTTACAGCTCTTGCAGATGGTACGTATACCATTGATGTTAGAGATACAAATAATTGCGTTGTAACACAGCAAACAGTTACGATTGACCCTGGGGTAGACATTCAGGCAGTAGCTGCACCGGTAGAGACGTGTACAGGTAATGTACCATCTACAGTAGTTACAGTTACCGTAAATGCAGCAGTTGCAGCAGATGTTCAGTACTCTTTTGACGGAGGTGCTTACAGTGCTTCTAATACTTTCACCTATGCTAATACAGCAGGCGGAGCAAAAACGGTTGATGTGAAACATACGAATGGATGTATCCAGGCGGTTCCGTTTACAATCAATAATTTAACTCCAATCACAGCTACTGCAGCTACAACCCAGGATGTACTTTGTAATGCAGGTACAACAGGTATTGTAACGGTAACCGCTGCCGATGGGACAGGAACATTAGAGTATGCTATCTCATCAGCAGTACCACCTGTATTCGGAGCTTACAATACAAACAATATATTTACAGGTCTTACAGCAGGTACGTATACCGTTAGTGTAAAAGACGGTATTGGTTGTGAAGTTATCATCACAGGTGTTATAGTGAACGAACCTGCACAAGCGTTAACCGCTACAGCAGTTCCTACCCATGAGATCTGTATCAACACTAATGACGGTACAATTCTGGTTACTCCATCAGGAGGAACAGGACCTTATTTCATTAGCTTGAATGGAGCTACTGAGGTTAACGCCGCAGTATCGCATACATTTACAGCTCTTGCAGATGGTACGTATACCATTGATGTTAGAGATACAAATAATTGCGTTGTAACACAGCAAACAGTTACGATTGACCCTGGAGTAGACATTCAGGCAGTAGCTACGCCGGTAGAGACGTGTACAGGTAATGTACCATCTACAGTAGTTACAGTTACCGTAAATGCAACAGTTGCAGCCGATGTTCAGTACTCTTTCGACGGAGGTGCTTACAGTGCTTCTAATACTTTCACTTATGCTAATACAGCAGGTGGTGCTAAAACGGTAAGTGTGAAACATACGAATGGATGTATCCAATCGGTTCTGTTTACAATCAATAATTTAACTCCAATTACAGCTACCGCAGCTACGACCCAGGATGTACTTTGTAATGCAGGTACAACAGGTATTGTAACAGTAACTGCTGCAGATGGCACAGGTACTTTAGAGTATGCAATTTCAAATTCAGTACCACCAGTATTCGGAGCTTACAATACAAACAATGTATTTACAGGCCTTACGGCGGGTACGTATACGGTTAGTGTAAAAGACGGTATCGGCTGTGAGGTTGTTATACCGGGCGTTATTGTGGATGAGCCTGTTTTAGCCTTATCAGCTACAGCAGTTCCTACACACGAGATCTGTATCAATACTAATGATGGTACAATTCTGGTTACTCCATCAGGAGGAACAGGACCTTATTTCATCAGCTTAAATGGAGCAGCTGAGATTAACGCCGCAGTATCGCATACATTTACAGCTCTTGCAGATGGTACGTATACCATTGATGTTAGAGATACAAACAACTGTACTATTACACAGCAAACGGTTACTATTAATGCTGGAGTAGATATCCAAGCAGTAGCTGCACCGGTAGAAACATGTACAGGTAATGTACCATCTACAGTAGTTACAGTTACCGTAAATGCTGCTTTAGCTGCCGATGTTCAGTACTCTTTTGACGGAGGTGCTTACACTGCTTCTAATACTTTCACCTATGCTAATACAGCAGGCGGAGCAAAAACGGTAAGTGTGAAACATACGAATGGATGTATCCAGACGGTTCCATTCACGATCAATAATTTAACTCCAATCACAGCTTCGGCAGCTACAACCCAGGATGTACTTTGTAATGCAGGTACAACAGGTATTGTAACAGTAACTGCTGCAGATGGCACAGGTACTTTAGAGTATGCAATTTCAAATGCAGTACCACCAGTATTCGGAGCTTACAATACAAATAATGTATTTACAGGCCTTACGGCGGGTACGTATACAGTTAGTGTAAAAGACGGTATTGGTTGTGAGGTTGTCATCACAGGTGTTATAGTAGACGAACCTGCTTTGGCATTATCAGCTACAGCAGTTCCTACACACGAGATCTGTATTAATGCTGCTGACGGTACTATTCTGGTAACTCCAACAGGAGGAACAGGTCCGTATTTCATCAGCTTAAATGGAGCAGCTGAGATTAACGCTGCAGTATCACATACATTCATAGACCTTGCAGATGGTACTTATACGATTGATGTTAGGGACACAAACAATTGTGTTACAACACAGCAATCAGTTACGATTAATGCTGGAGTAGATATCCAAGCATTAGCTACACCGGTAGAAACATGTACAGGCAACCTGCCATCTACAGTGGTAACGGTTACCGTAAATGCAGCAGTTGCTGCAGATGTTCAGTACTCTTTTGACGGAGGTGCTTACACTGCAACAAATACCTTTACTTATGCTAATACAGCAGGTGGTGGTAAAACGGTAAGTGTGAAACATACCAACGGATGTATCCAATCGGTTCCATTCACGATCAATAATTTAACTCCAATAACAGCTAACGCTGCAACAACACAGGATGTACTTTGTAACGCAGGAGCTACAGGTGAAGTTACTGTAACCGCCACAGCGGGAACAGGCACCTTACAGTATGCTATCTCATCAGCAGTACCACCTGTATTCGGAGCTTACAATACAAACAATGTATTTACAGGCCTTACGGCGGGTACGTATACAGTTAGTGTAAAAGACGGTATTGGTTGTGAGGTTATCATCACAGGTGTTATAGTGAACGAACCTGTACAAGCGTTAACCGCTACAGCAGTTCCAACACACGAGATCTGTATTAATGCTGCTGACGGTACAATTCTGGTTACTCCATCGGGAGGAACAGGTCCGTATTTCATCAGCTTGAATGGAGCTACTGAGGTTAATGCAGCAGTGTCGCATACATTTACAGCTCTTGCAGATGGTACGTATACCATTGATGTTAGAGATACAAACAATTGCGTTGTAACACAGCAATCAGTTACTATTAATCCTGGAGTAGATATCCAAGCAGTAGCTGCACCGGTAGAAACATGTACAGGCAACCTGCCATCTACAGTGGTAACGGTTACCGTAAATGCAGCGGTTACAGCGGATGTTCAGTACTCTTTTGACGGAGGTGCTTACACTGCAACAAATACCTTTACTTATGCTAATACAGCAGGTGGTGGTAAAACGGTAAGTGTGAAACATACCAACGGATGTATCCAATCGGTTCCATTCACGATCAATAATTTAACTCCAATAACAGCTAACGCTGCAACAACACAGGATGTACTTTGTAACGCAGGAGCTACAGGTGAAGTTACTGTAACCGCCACAGCGGGAACAGGCACCTTACAGTATGCTATCTCATCAGCAGTACCACCTGTATTCGGAGCTTACAATACAAACAATGTATTTACAGGCCTTACGGCGGGTACGTATACAGTTAGTGTAAAAGACGGTATTGGTTGTGAGGTTATCATCACAGGTGTTATAGTAGACGAACCTGCTTTGGCATTATCAGCTACAGCAGTTCCTACCCATGAGATCTGTATCAACGCTAATGACGGTACTATTCTGGTAACTCCAACAGGAGGAACAGGTCCGTATTTCATCAGCTTAAATGGAGCAGCTGAGATTAACGCCGCAGTATCGCATACATTTACAGCTCTTGCCGACGGTGTTTATACGATTGATGTTAGGGACACAAACAATTGTGTTACAACACAGCAATCAGTTACGATTAATGCTGGAGTAGATATCCAAGCAGTAGCTACACCGGTAGAAACATGTACAGGTAATGTACCATCTACAGTAGTTACAGTTACCGTAAATGCAGCAGTTGCAGCCGATGTTCAGTACTCTTTCGACGGAGGTGCTTACACTGCTTCTAATACTTTCACCTATGCTAATACAGCAGGTGGAGCTAAAACGGTAAGTGTGAAACACACCAACGGATGTATCCAATCGGTTCCATTTACGATCAATAATTTAATGCCTATAGGCGGTACAGCAAATGCTACAGCAAATGTGCTTTGTTTTGGAAGTACTACGGGTGAGGTTACCGTAACAGCTACAGGTGGAACAGGAGCATTGCAGTATGCGATATCTCCTAATAATATTTACCAGCCATCTAATGTGTTTACTGGTCTTGTTGCGGGCACTTATACGGTAAAAGTAAAAGATGCTATAGGCTGTGAATTTGTTATCAATACCATTTTGGTAGACGGACCAACAGCAGTCTTAGCTGCTGCAACAGCAGTTACACCGGAAACGTGTATTAATAAAAATGATGGTACTATCACAATTACGCCATCAGGCGGAACGACACCCTACTTTACAAGTATTGATGGTGTTACTTACACACAGGATAAAGTACTTTATATAGGGCTTGCAGATGGTAACTATACCGTTTATGTAAAAGATATCAATAACTGTGCAGTCGTTCCACAAACGGTTACGATTGCACCGGGAGTTGCTATTCAGCCTACAACAGTTGTAACCCGAGTATGTGATCTAAGTACAGTAACAATTTCGGTAAATCCGGCTGTTGCAGGAAATGTGATATACTATATTGATAGTGTTTTAACTTCAAATCCGGTTACGAAAGTCTTCACTCCGGGAGTACACACGGTAGATGTAGAGCATGTTAACGGATGTATTGAAAGAACGACATTTACGATAGCTCCTATTGTTCCAATTGTAATTGGTACACCAATACTGCATGACATCGCTTGTTATGGTATGTCAACCGGCAGCATTGAAGTTATCGCAACAGGAGGGAATGGTCCATTGCAATATGCTTTATACCATTTGAGTGATTATCAAAATGGCGGGCCTGCACTGTATCCTTACAGTACAGCAAATACATTTGTAGTACCTGTAGGCTTCTATGTGGCAAAAGTCCGTGATGCTATTGGCTGTGAGGTTGTGTCTCAAAATATGGAGATAAAAGAACCATTAACACCGCTTTCGGCTACGGTATCAACAGTACCTGAAACATGTGTCCTTGCTAAAGACGGTAAGGTACAGATCACTAATATATTGGGAGGTACTCCACCATATTCGATAGCATTAAATACACAAACTGAAAATAATTTCATACAGATCCAAGGTAATTCACATGAGTTTACCGGACTTTATGGTGGAATTTATGATGTGTTCATTAGAGATGCTAACGGATGTTATTTACCGAAGTTTACAAGAACGGTGAAGAATGGAGTTAATATTCAGCCTTACATTACAACAGCTGTGATCTGTAATAATAACATTCAGACAACTACAGTAACGGTACATGTAAATGCTGCAATTGCGAATGAAGTTACGTTCTCTGAGACCGGAAATCCAGGTACTTACACGACTAATAATGTTTTCTCTTATACTACACCGGGTGACCATATCGTGTACATATTACATGTTAATGGCTGTAAAGGCAGTATGAAGTTTACTGTAGCGCCTAGAGTGCCTATTGTACCAATAGCAGCAGCAACTGCAGTGTTATGTAAAGGAGAGGCTAATGGTAGTATCTCTGTTTCGGCTACCGGAGGTATAGGTGTATTACAATATGGTATTTCACCAAATTATACTATGGGTTCTAATCCGGTATTTAACGGATTGGCAGCAGGAGATCATATTATAAGAGTAGAGGATGCTGTAGGATGTTATACAGATCTTACGGTTAACGTAAAAGAACCGTTAACTGCACTGGCTGTGAAGCTTGAGAAAATCTGGCAGGAAGAAATATGCGTTGATGATGACAACGGTGCTATAGAGATAAGTGTATCCGGAGGTAAAGCACCTTATTTTACAAGTCTTGATGCTAATGGAGTATTTACTGAAGGCGAATACATGTTTGACAATCTTGACGGAGGTGTTACGTATAGCGTTTATGTAAAAGATGCTAACGGCTGTATTAGTTCAATTAATGTACCATTGGCTGCACCAATAACTATTAATGCAAGAGAAGAGATCGCTTACGAATGTGATGGTAATAAGGTTAGAATTAAAACTACTGATGTGTTTTTACCAACAGATCTTACCCACAGCCTAAATGGGGGTGCACCTCAGGCGTCTAATGAATTTGAAGATCTGCCAAATGGCCAACATAAGGTAGATGTGCTTCATGCTTCAGGATGTACAGACTCAGTTACGTTTACGATAGATAATCCAGTGCTATTAACAGTAACATTGACAGAATCCGGATTTAACCAGATCATGGCAACAGCTTCAGGAGGGCTGGGTTCTCATTCTTACAGTATTACGTTTAACGGTGAAGAGGTTACAACCAATAGAAGCTATACCTATTTTAAAAGCGGTACCTATGTGGTAACAGTAACGGATAATAGAGGCTGTGAAGTTTCTGCTTCGATAAATGTTGTGTTTGTTGAAATCACAATACCGGATATTGCGACACCGGATAATGATGGACACAATGACGGATGGAAACCGAACAATACTCAAAACTATCCTAAATTAACTGCAGAGGTCTTTGACAGATACGGAAGAAAACTGGCGACATTAAAAGAAGGTCAGGCATGGGATTGTAGATATGAAGGTAACGAAATGCCTTCGGGAGATTACTGGTACCTTGTAAAGCTTAATGCTGATCAGGATAGCAGAGAATTCATAGGACACTTCACTATTTACAGATAAATTAATGATAGCCATGGCTGCTGCAACAGCAGCCGTGGTTTCTATTAAATTAAAATCTTAACCGGACAAAATACACACATATACAATGAAAAATATATACCGCCTGTTATTTCTGCTTTTAGCCTTACCGGCTGCAAATGCGCAGGAACTTACTATACCAACCTTTACACAATACCTGGCAGACAATCCGTTTGTTATTTCACCAGCTTATGCCGGTATTGGAGATCACGTGAAAATAAGGATAAACGGCCTTACGCAATGGGTAGGCGTTAAAGATGCTCCCGATATGCAGTCGCTGGCTGCCGACATGAGGATCTCTTCAAACTCAGGGATTGGCGTATTTATGTATAATGATAAAAACGGAAACACCAGGCAGTATGGTGGTAAGTTCTCGTTTGCACATCACCTTATACTGGATGATTATTATGAGCAGTACCTTTCATTAGGGATCTCTTACAATCTTAATCAGTTTAAGATCGATATCGAAAATATAAACACCCCCGATCCATCGGTTACAGATAACCGATATGTAGTAAACCACAACTTTGATATATCGGCATTGTATCGTATTGGTCGTTTTTATGCGAGCTTTAATGCTAACAATGTACTTAATAAGAATCTTGATATTTTTGGGATCAATGAACCAAGAAAATTAAGAAACTATCAGGTTTATACCGGTTACAACTTTAAGAATGATGGAAATATAGAGGTAGAGCCATCGGCTTTTGTACAATACTTTGAAGGTGATGGCAGGTCTACTACCGATATGAACATTAAGGTGCGTTATTTAGCGGGTGACGATTATTACTGGGCAGGTATCAGCTACCGTTTTCTTAATGACCAGATGTTAGATCCTGTAAATGTGGGTCCGATGGTAGGTCTTAGAAAATCGAACTTCTATTTTGCTTATTCGTATCAGGTAACTACAAATGAGCTTTTAGCCTACAACAGCGGAACGCACATGATTACCCTTGGACTGGATATCTTCCAGGGCATAAGCAACTGCCCTTGTACTAATGGCGCTCATTAATATAGGTATCATTTATTAAAACATGTAAAAAAAGCCTTCGCAATTGCGAAGGCTTTTTTTATTCCGGTTAGTTATAGAAGTGTTTCACCCTGAGCTTGTCGAATGGATTAATAAGAGATAAAAAATAGTCACATTGAGCTTGTCGAAATGTGACTATTTTTTTATCTATGTTCGATTACACAATTACACACAAATTCAATTTTACTGCGTTCAAAAGAGGGTGACAGTCCAAAATGTATAAAAAGTTGAATGATAGATATAAAACCGTCGGAATCCATAGATTTTTAAGGGGTTTTATACAATTTAATATTCCACACGAAAAGTGCGTTTTGAAAACAAAAAGTGGAGAATTAATTAGTTCTTTTCGTCTTCTAAAATCTTGATCATTTTAAACGATTTGAGTAGGTGGAAAAGCCCGGGAAGAATAAGTAATCCACCTATAATAAGTGATATGCCTAATACTTGTATAACGCTATCGGGTGCCATACCGTCGAGTAGGCTTACAGGGCCGGTTTTGGTAATAATAAGATTAGGAAAATGTGTACCTACAGCAGCCCATAGTACAAGCAGTACCTGAGATCCGGCAAGGAAGCGGCACCAAATGGTTCTTCCGGCACGAATGCTTCGCCACAGCGGGTAAAGAAGTATTCCGGATAGCGTTACTGCGCCAATGGCATAGTAATTTTTAAGCAGGTCGTTTATAAATTTGTTGTCTTCCAGATAGCCTGTAGCCAGCGTTATGAATCCTAAGATCACAACGACAAATGTTGCAATACCGGCTTTTCGCATGTACATGCGTTTTTCATATTCCTTCGCTTCACCTATTAAGAATGTCGCAGAAAGAAAAACACACAGAGCACTAAAAAAGCATCCGGCAAGGATTGGAAAAGGCTGTAACCACGGATGGATATAGACATCGGCAAAATTAGCTTCGGCAGGGTTTTCCGGGATGATTATATTACCACTAATAAGTGTGCCAAAACTCATCCCTAAAAAGATAGGGGTGACCAGGCAGGAGAATTCGAACATACGGTCATACAGTAATTGCGAACGGTCTTTAACGGCATCGTAGTGCCTGAAAACAAAGGCAACACCACGAAGGGTAATTCCTAAAAGCACAAGTGTTAATGGGATATGAAGGTAAATTATAATGACGTTGTAGAATGCAGGGAAAGCGATCCATAAGATCACGATAAGGATAATGATCCAGATGTGATTGGCTTCCCAAACAGGCCCCATGACACTATAAACCGTCTTTTTAATAGATTTTTTGTGATCTGCAGAAGAGAACAATTCCAATATACCTGCACCAAAATCGGCACCGCCCAATAGTACATAAAGGAAAAAGGAAAACACCGTGAAAAACAATACTACATACAGCATAATGTTAAGAATCAGTATGGTTAAGTACCTTTATTTGTCGTGCCATTAGCCACGTTACAGATATGGTAAGTATGATATACAATACAACATACATATAAAAACTATAGATCATGCCCGGCATTGGGGTCACAGCATCTTTAGTACGCATCACATTATGGATTATCCAGGGCTGGCGGCCTACTTCGGTTACAATCCAGCCTGCTTCCAGCGCAAGGAATCCTATAGGGCTAAGCAGGGCAAAGTAGAGCCAGTACTTCCGGCTTTCCTGCCATTTTTTCTTTTTCAGGCTGATAAAATAAAGTACAGCCGAGAACATTAATAAAGTACCAAGTCCTACCATAACCTGAAAGGCATAGTGGGTAATTGCTACAGGCGGTCGGTCTTCTTTTGGGAAGTCATTCAGTCCTTTTACTTCGGCATTAAAATCACCAAAGGAAAGAAAAGACAAGGCTTTTGGAATTTCAATTTTATAAGATACAGTTCCTTTCTCTTCATCCACAATACCTCCTATATATAAAGGGGCACCTTTTTCGGTTTCGTAATGTGCTTCCAACGCAGCAAGTTTTACAGGTTGGCGCTGTGCAATATCTTTTGCTGATAAATCACCGCTAATGGGCTGTAAAAGTGCAGCGATAGCGCCAAATATGATAGCGATTTTAAAGGCTTCCTTATGGAGGGGGATATTACGTTTTTTATAGATCTGCCATGCATGGATACCTGCTACGGCAAATGAAGTAGCCACAAATGCAGCTAATGTCATGTGTAGTGCCTGTGTAAACCAGGCAGGGTTCAGGAATGCTTTTACAGGGTCTATATTAAGGAATTCTCCGTTAATGTAATCAAACCCGGATGGGGCATTCATCCAGCTGTTTGCCGAAACAACGAGTATGCCTGATGCAACTCCTGATATTCCTACAATAACCCCGGTAAACAGATGAAACCTCTTAGGGAGTTTATTCCATCCGTAAAGGTAGAATCCCAATGCGAGTGCCTCAATAAAAAAGGCAGCACCTTCTAAAGAAAATGGCATCCCAATAATAGGACCTGCATGTATCATGAACTTGGGCCATAGTAAGCCCAGCTCAAACGACAAGGCTGTTCCAGATACGGCACCGGTAACAAAGAATATTGCTACACCCTTTTGCCAGGATTTGGTAAGCGTTAAAAAAATGGGGTTTTTGGTGCGGAGCCATTTGTAATGCGAGATTACCATAAAAAAGGGCATCACCATGCCTATACAGGCAAATACAATATGAAAGATAAGAGTGAATGCCATTTGCATTCTCGCTGCATCTAAATTATCCATGATAGGTTGTTATTTAGGCTTATCAAAGATACTTCACAAAAGTGAATGATACAGGTTTAAAAGGAAAAAAATAAGGCTAAAATTGCTGTGATTTTTATCGAATTTTAAGAGAGAAAAGCATCACATTTTTTTGATTACATAGGTTACAATAGCCCAGATAACAAATTGGTTTTCTTCTGTTACTTTTATCGGAGAGTAGCTGGAATTCTCGGGCATCAGGTAAAGACAGTCTGTGTCAAATTTCAGGCGTTTTACAGTAAATTCGCCATCAATAAGGCAAATGGCTATCTTGCCGTCTGAAGGTTCGAGGCTCCGGTCTATAACCAATATGTCGCCATTGTCTATGCCTGCGTTTGTCATGGAGTTACCTGCAACTCTTATATAAAAAGTGGTAAGCGGATTTTTTTGTGATACAACTTTATTAAGGTCGATCTTGTATTCCATAAAGTCCAATGCCGGAGATGGGAATCCTGCCGATACTCCATGTTGTATAAAAGGAAGTTCGGTTCCGCTTTCCAGGTCGGGGCTATGAAAAGTAAATTTGGGTTCGTTGTCTTTTCTTATTGACATTGTATTACGAGTATATCATTAATATCTGTTGTGTATCGTGGAGAAAGCATGTCCTGTTTCATATCCCATGTTTTTTCGGCCTGTGTGCCTAATCGTATAATACGGCTGCCCATTTTTTCATTTACATAATCCATTGTTTTCATTAAAGCTAAATGCTTCGGATTTTCATCTGTAAAAAGATTAAATTGTTTCGCATTTTCCGGTATGATCTCACTCACGATTACGCCTGCTTTTTTGAACTTTATAGTATCCGTATTTTCCATAAGGTTTTTCAGCAGTTGTATTGCAGCATTACTTATGGTGATAGCCGAATTTGTTGCAAAAGGTAATGTAATCGCTCTGCTGTAATGGTATTTTGGTGTGTTGATAGAGTGTTTGTCTGCTACAAGCATTACAATAATTGTATAGCAGCAGGAATTTTGTTTGCGGAGTTTTTCGGCGGTTACTGTTGCAAAGGTAGATACGCGCTCACGTATCAGGTCATAATCTTTTAATTGTTTCGGGAAGCTTCGGGTGGTTGCTATGCTCTTTTTCTTTTCCGGAACTTCGCCATCGCCTATGGCGGGTTTACCTTCAAGTTCATATTTTATTCGAAGACCAACAACACCCATTTCGCTTTTTATCCAGGGTTCTAGGTGAGGCTGGATAAAATCATAGGCTGTAAGAACATTTCTGGCTTTTAGTTTTTTAACTGTTCTGTATCCAATACCCCAAACATCTTCAATCTTTAACCATTTTAAAGCTTTAATACGTTTTTCATCAGTATCCATTACATATACACCCTGCGTTCTGTCCTGATATTTTTTGGCAATACGATTCGCCGCTTTTGTCAATGTCTTAGTAGGAGCGATGCCTACACAAATGGGCATACTCAGCCACTTCCAGGTACGCTTTCTTATCTCGAGTCCATAGGTGTAAAAGTCGGGAATATCGATTCCGTTAAAATCTAAAAAGGCTTCGTCTATACTGTATTTTTCCACATTGGGCGTAAACATTTCCATGATGCCCATAACGCGTTCGCTAAGGTCACCATACAGAGAGTAATTAGAAGAGAATACTTTTACGTTATGTGTTTTGAGCAACTCCCTTATTTTAAACTCGGGTGCAGCCATACCAATGCCCAATGCTTTTGCTTCTTCACTTCGGGAAATAATACAGCCGTCATTATTAGACAATACAACAACAGGCTTTCCCTGCCATTGCGGCTGGAAAACCCTCTCGCAGGAGGCATAAAAATTGTTGCAGTCAATAAGGGCATACATACTGCAAAGGTAAATATAATAGTGATTGATTATCTCATTCGGAGCACTGTTAAACTTTGTGTTAATGATTGTTGTATATACAAGTGTCTGTTTGGTAATTCGTAACTTTAGGTATAATTAAAATTTTTCCATTATGTCTTTATTAAAAAACAAAGTGGCAGTAGTTTCGGGCGCGGGATCCGGAATTGGGCGTGCCGTAGCAGAAACCTACGCCCGTGAGGGCGCAAAAGTTGTTATAGCTGATATTAATGTTGCCAATGGTGAAGAAACCGTTGCCAGAATAAAAAAGGAGGGAGGCGATGCTTTTTTTGTAAAAGCAGATTCGTCTACGGCTAAAGATAATAAAATGCTTGTAGAGGCTGTAGTTGAAAAATATGGAAGGTTGGATATTGCCTGTAATAATGCGGGTATGGGTGGAGCAGCTGCACCTACAGGAGAATATGATCCTGAAAGTTGGGATAAGGTAATTGCACTAAATCTTAGTGGTGTTTTTTATGCCTGCCGCTATGAGATCGAACAGATGATGAAAAATGGCGGCGGAAGCATTGTAAACATCGCCTCTATACATGGAACAGTAGCAGCACCAAATAGTGTCGCCTATACTGCCTCTAAACACGGTGTTGTGGGCATCACCAAAAATATAGCATCTGAGTACGGAGAAAAAAATATTCGTTGTAATGCTGTAGGTCCCGGATATATAGAAACACCACTGCTTACAGATCATCTTAATAAAGATATGATGAAAGCAGTAACCGATAAGAGTACTATGAAAAGGTTAGGGACACCTCAGGAAATTGCCGACCTGGTTGTATTCCTAAGTTCAGATAAATCATCATTTACTACAGGCAGCTATATCATTGCTGATGGCGGTTATACAGCTATATAAATTTGGCTGACTGATTTTTAAAAGAAAAAGCCATCGCAATGCGATGGCTTTTTTATATAGAATAGTTTTCTTTTATCTGAAAATAAGTTCCAGTGCAAATGATGGATAAAGTCCCATAGCAATATTAAGAACTAAAGCAATTAAAGCTACTGCACCATAAGTAAAAGGAACAGTTTGTTTTTCGGCAGTACTTTCTTTAGTATACATCGCTATTATAAGTTTAAAGTAGTAACCTAAGCTTATAATAGAATTTATAATAGCCACAATAACAATGGCTACATGCCCTGAGCTAAATACCTGATGGAATAAGAAAAACTTAGCGAAGAAACCTGAGAATATAGGAATACCTGCCATAGATAATAATGAGCAGGTTAATATCCCGGCCATTAATGGATTCGTTTTACCTAATCCGTTAAAATTATATACGTCTTCATTTTCTTTATTTGTACAAACAAAAAGTACAACTGCAAACGATGCTATACCGGCAAGAGTATAGGCGGCCGCATAATAAAATAATGTACCGGCAGTAAATGTAGGGCTAAAGAATACCATTAGCATAAATCCTGCGTGCGATATACCGGAATAGGCCAGCATACGTTTTACACTATTCTGTCTTAATGCCATGATGTTACCTACAGTCATAGACAGTATTGCAACAATACTAATTATTGTAATATAACTTCCCGGAACAGTACGGTTAAGCGTTGTCATTAGTTTAAAGAAAGACGCCATAGCAGCTACTTTTGTAAGCGTGCTCATGGTAGCAGTAGTAAGAGTAGGAGATCCTTCATAAACATCCGGTGCCCAGAAATGGAAAGGGACAGCGGCAATTTTAAATAAAAGGCCAATAGTAAGCATTACAATTCCGATAAAAAACCATCCAGGGACATTATTGTTTTCAAGTAATGCACCATATATAACACCAGTGTCAAAAGAGCCGATTGCACCATAAATAAGTGCTATACCAAAAAGAATGATACCCGAAGCAAATGCTCCCATAAGGAAGTATTTCATACCTGCTTCATTACTCTTTAAATTTTTAGGTTCACTTGCAGCCAATACATATAGAGATATTGATAAGATCTCAATTCCTAAGAAAAACATTGCCAGGTTACCAAACGTTACCATAGCGATAGCTCCTGTTAAAAGAAAAAGTTTTATGGCAACAAAATCAGATATTTTAGCTTTGTGTTCTTTATGAACTACGGGCGTAAGGGCTATTAGAAATATAGCAAGTATTATAAACAGACTTGTAAAAGCTACAGAAAAAGTATCTGTAATTATCATGTTGTTAAAATAACTTAAAGTCTTGCCATAATCAGCTACGTTAAGGACCAAAGAACCTAATAAACCAAGTATGGTTATGGGTACAATTGCTTTCCTTAAATTGAATATTTCAGCTATAAGGCATAAAATCCCTAATCCTGCAATAGCTACTAATGTATACATCTTTTGGCTTAATTAAATCTGTTTATTTGTAATAAAATCTTCTGGAGATCCGGCGTAATAAAGTCTACTATTGGTTTTGGATATAGGCCAAAGAATAATAGTACTGCAATGATGATAACAAAAACAAAACCTTCACCAAAAGTAATATCGGCAAATAATTTAGCATTTTGTTCACCAAGCATTACCTGCTGGAACATTCTAAGCATATAGAAAGCACCCAATATTATAGTGGTACCTCCAATTACTGCAAACCATATATTTGTTTGAGCCATACTGTAAAGCAGCTCAAATTCTCCTACAAAGTTAAAAGTAGATGGTAACGCTACCGATGCAAGCACCAGTATCATGAACATCGACGTGAATTTAGGTGTTTGTATCCTTATACCGCCCATTTGGCTAATTTCGGTAGTATTGTACCTACGTTGAATAATTTCGGCAGCATAGAATAAACCTACTACTACAAAACCGTGAGCAATCATTTGAAGGAAAGCACCACGAAGTCCGTCCAGTGTCAATGTGTAAGCTCCTGCAGCAATAAGGCCAACGTGAGCAAGTGAAGAATAAGCAAGCAGTTTTTTAAGATCGTCTTGTTTTAAAGCCAGTATTGATCCGTAAATAACACCGGCAATACATAATCCTATTAATACATACATATACTCTGCAGCTGGATTTGGCGCTATTGGCAGTTGCCATCTTATGATACTGTATATTGCCATTTTAAGCATAATACCAGATAATAGCATAGTACCTGCTGTAGGCGACTTTTGATACACATTAGCCTGCCATGTATGGAAAGGGATAATAGGAATCTTAATGGCATAAGCCAGGAAGAAAGCTAAGAATATCCAAAATTGTTCTTGTGGAGTAAGGAATGCTCTATACAAGTGAATGTTAAGGAACGATCCTGTTCTTTGATACAGATAGATAAATGCGATTAGCATGAATATTGAACCTGCAAAAGTATAGATAAAGAATTTTATCACTGATTTTCTTCTGCTTTCAGCATCTCCACTACCCCATATAAGAGCTATAAAGTAGATTGGAATTAATGATAATTCCCAGAAAATATAATATACAAAACCATCTGCACTTAAAAATGTACCTGCCATGGCAAATGCCATGAACATGATTAATGCATAAAAGCTTCTGGCTTTTGGGATACTATTTTTAAATGACGCTAATATAATAATTGGCGTAAGTGCTGTAGTTAACAATAACATGGATAATGAAAGGCCATCACCCTGAAAATTAATAAGGATGCGTGGTGCTTTTATCCAGTTCATTGTCAGGTCAACACCCATACCCTGGTTAAAGAGGTAAGTAACATAAATAGCAGCGGCAAAAGCGGCAGTGCTAAAAAACAATGCTGCTTTAGAAGCCCATTTATCGCCTACAAAAAATGTAGCGGCTGCTCCAAATAATAAGATAATAAGTACAAATGATACGTCCATCAGGTATGAATTATTTTGCCAGAAATATATAAACAATTATTGAGCACAGCCCTAGTACAAAAGCAAATAGGTAAAAACCTATACTACCATTCTGGATGGTTTTGCCTTCGTTACTTAGCATATTTACTGCTTTACCAAGTCCAAAAATAACACTGGAGAATAAAGCTTCGGTAACATCTCTAAAGAAAGCAGCTAAAGCATACAGCGGTTTTACAATTATAGCCGTGTAGATCTCGTCTACATAAAATTTGTTGTATAATACTTTTGCAAAGCCGGTAATCTCACTTTCTTGTGCCGGTACCAAGGCCTGCTTAATATATTTGGTATAAGCAATACCAATTCCTATAAGTGCTCCTACAACAGCAAGCCCCATCAACATATAAGCAGTTCCGTCTAATTCATGATGTACAGCCGGTTTAGCTAAAACAGGAGCAAGGTAATGATTTAACCAGCTGCTGCCCGGTAAGCTTATTAAACCACCCACTAATGCTAATGCAGCAAGAATGATAAGTGGGAATGTAATTAATGAAGGAGATTCATGTAAATGATGTTTCTGCTCTTCTGTACCTCTAAAGCTTTTGTAAAAAGTAAGGTATAGTAAACGGAACATATAAAAAGCTGTCATGATCGATGCAAGAGATGCGATGATCCAAAGTGCTTTATTGTGGTGGAAAGCCGTCATTAAGATCTCATCTTTAGAGAAGAAACCAGAGAATGGAGGAAGTCCTGATATAGCAAGTGTAGAGATAAGGAAGGTTATAAAGGTAATTTTCATTACTTTTTTTAGTCCACCCATATTACGCATGTCCTGCTCACCATGTAAAGCGTGAATGACAGAACCTGATCCAAGGAATAAACAAGCTTTAAAGAAAGCGTGGGTTATTACATGGAAAACAGCGATCTCATAAGCGCCAAGCCCAAGAGCAAGGAACATTAATCCTAATTGAGATACTGTAGAGTAAGCCAATACTTTTTTAATATCGTTTTGAACTAATCCTATTGCTGCAGCGACTAATGATGTTATAGCACCTACAATCGCAATGATGTTCTGTACATCTGGAGCAAGGTTAAACAGGAAGTTCATCCTTGTTATCATAAAAATACCTGCTGTTACCATAGTAGCAGCGTGGATAAGTGCCGATACAGGAGTTGGTCCTGCCATCGCATCCGGCAACCATGTATATAATGGTATTTGTGCACTTTTACCACATGCACCAATGAAAAGGCATAAAGCAGCAATGCTTAACCAGCCCATATCAACTTCTGCGCCTGTTGCAATAGCAGTACTAATAGTATTATAATCCACCGAGTGGAACAAGTAACCAATGATAAAGATACCGATAAGGAAACCAAGGTCACCTATACGATTCATGATAAATGCTTTTTTTGCAGCATCGTTATAATCCTGGTTTTTATACCAGAACCCGATAAGAAGGTAAGAGCAAAGTCCAACACCTTCCCAGCCAATAAACATAATAAGTAAGTTACTACCCATTACCAGTATGATCATAAAGAATACAAACAGGTTTAAGTAAGCGAAGAACTTGTGCATGTTCTCATCGTCATGCATGTAGCTTATAGAGTAAACATGGATAAGTGTACCTATACCGGTAACAAACATTAACCAAAGCAATGATAATTGATCCAGTTGGAAACCAAAGTTCACTTTAAAGTTAGCCATAGTTAGCCATTCGAAAAGGTCTACCATAACCGGCACTTTTGTGCTGTTTACCTGTAAGAAAAAGAAAAGTGTAACCGCAAAAGATACGGCAACTGTAAGGGTTCCTAATGTGCCCGATACTGTTTTACCTAATTTTTTTCCGAAGAAAATATTAAGCAGGAAACCTGCAAACGGGGCGAGTAGTAATAGTAAAGCCAAATTTGTCTCCATTAGGGGTTATCCTTTTAAATTTTTTAAATTATCGATGTCAATGTTGTTTAGGTTTCTGTAAACGGCTACCAATATGGCAAGACCTACAGCAACCTCTGCAGCAGCTACAGCCATAGAGAAGAATACAAAAACCTGCCCTGAAGCGTCCTGATGGTAAGTAGAGAATGCTACTAACAGTAAGTTTACTGCATTAAGCATAATTTCTACCGACATGAACATTACGATCGCATTTCTTCTGTAAAGAACACCGAATATACCTATACAAAACAATAATGTAGAAAGGTAAATATAGTTTTCGATGCCTATTTGTTGTAATATATTTTCCATACTAGTTATTGATATGTTCTTTTTTAGATAACAATACGGCACCAATCATAGATACAAGTAATAATACCGATGCAAATTCAAATGGCACCATGTATTCGTTAAGCAATACCTGTCCTAAAACTTTTATAGATTGGTAATCCTGACCCGATACTTTGTATTCTGTAATAACCGGCTGTGCTTTAATAAAGGCAGCAAGCAGTACAAATGCCACAAGGCAAAATGAAATTACAGCAGATATCCGGGTGAGCATTGATTTGTTCTTTTCATCCTCTTTGTTGAGGTTCATAAGCATTATCGTAAAAAGCATAAGGATCATGATAGCCCCTGAGTAAACGATAACGTGTACAATTGCCAAAAACTGTGCATTGAACATTAGGTAATGTCCTGCAATTGAGAAAAAGCAAAGTACAAGATAGATAGCACTATGGATTGGGTTTTTGCTAAAAATGGTCAAAAACGCAGTCGCTAATGTTATGGCCGATAAAATGTAGAATAACGTTAGTAGCATCTTAGTTTACAGCTTTTAATTGAGTATTTCTCATGGCTTGGTCAAGAGGCATAACCAGCTTGTCTTTACCAAAGATAAAATCTTCTCTGTTAGTATTCGATTTCACCATAACCTTAGATTTAGTAAGGTAGATAGCCTGTTTAGGGCAAGCCTCTTCACACAGTCCGCAAAAAATGCAGCGCAGCATGTTTATCTCATAGATAGAAGCATATTTTTCTTCCCTGTACAGGTGTTTTTCATCCGGCTTTCTTTCGTCAGCTTTCATGGTAATTGCCTCAGCAGGGCAGGAAAGAGCACAAAGACCGCAGGCAGTACAGCGTTCTTTACCTTCTTCATCGCGCATCAGCATATGCTGTCCGCGGTAAACAGGACTAAGTTCACGGGTTTGCTCCGGGTACTTAATAGTTACTTTTCGTTTAAATAAGTGCCTGATCGTGATAAACAATCCTTTAAAGATCGCTACAAGATAAAGGCTCTCCAAAAAGGTCATCTTTTTATTAGAGACCTCCTTTTTTCTTCCCGATAATGATATGGTTTCTATTGACATTGTATCTATCGTTTTACCTTTTCAGGTATAATTTCTTAATTATATTGCTTTATCGTGCAGTAACAGCACAATTGCTGTGATAATAATATTTGCGATTGAAAGCGGTATAAGCATTTTCCATCCAAGACGCATTAACTGGTCATAACGGAATCTTGGAATCGTCCAGCGCACCCACATGTAAAAGAAGATAAAGAAGCACAGTTTAGCAAACAGCGCAAACATACCTATTACATTAGCAATATTAACCCCTACATTTTGTTCCATCCAGTCCATACCCGGGTAGTTGTAAGCACCAAAGTAAAGCACAGCAAGAATTGTAGAAGAGATAAACATACTCGCATATTCAGCAAACAGGTAGAAACCCATTCGCATAGACGAATACTCTGTATGGTAACCCCCAATAAGCTCAGCCTCACACTCAGCAAGGTCAAAAGGGGTACGGTTTGTTTCAGCAAAAGAACACACAAGGAAGATAAGGAAACCTACCGGCTGGTAAAATACATTCCAGTTCATTCCGCTTTGTTGTTCAGCAATTTCTTTAAGGCTTAATGTTTGTGTCATCATTACTAATGCAATGATCGACATTCCCATGGCAACCTCATAAGAGATCATTTGAGAAGCAGCACGCATAGCACTCATTAAAGAGAACTTATTGTTAGATGCCCATCCACCAATCATAATACCATAAACACCTACAGACAGTACACCAAATACATAAAGTATCGCTACATCAATATCGGTTGCCTGTAGTATAATGTCCCTTCCAAATAAATGAAGTTTATCACCCCACGGAATAACAGCACTGGTCATTAATGCCATACTCATGGAAATGGCAGGACCTGTAACAAAAAGAAATTTATTTTGAGTGTTTGGAGTAAACTCTTCTTTAGCGAATAGTTTTAAACCGTCAGCAAGAGGCTGAAGAATACCACCTTTACCGGCTCTGTTCGGACCTATACGATCCTGAAGCCATGCAGCAATTTTTCTTTCAGCTAGAGTAGAGTACATCGCCATAAGCATTGTTAAGGCAAATACCGAAATAATGATGACGCTTTTTTCTATGATTATTGCTTGATCCATCTTTTATACTTTACCTTCTTTAAACACCTGCTCTTCTTCTTTTTTAAGAGGAATTGCCGGCATACTTATTTTTTTACGATCCTGGTCACGTCCTAAAAGGATGTTTTTCTCGGTTTCAATAACAACCGTATCCAGTTTTCTTGTATAATTATTCTGGTTGATTACAGAGTCCTTCTCAAACTTCCTCGGACCTTCAATAACCCAGTCTTTAGGATCTTTGTGATCAAAACGACAGCTGTTACAAATAAACTCTTCTACTTCATGGTACACGTCTTTACGGGCAGTAACCCTTTGTATTTCGTCACCAAACATCCATAGTGTTGTTTTACCACAGCATTTGTCGCAATCTCTGTGCGCATTGTAAGGTTTATTAAACCATACCCTTTGTTTAAATCTAAAGGTTTTATCTGTAAGCGCACCTACCGGGCACACATCGATCATATTTCCGGAGAACTCATTGTCTATAGCTTTAGAAATGCAGGTAGATATCTGAGAATGATCACCACGGTTTACAACACCATGTACCCTGCTGTCAGTAAGCTGGTCTGCAGTCATTACACAACGGTAGCAAAGAATACAACGGTTCATGTGAAGTTGTATGTTCGGGCCGATATTTTCAGGTTCAAAAGTTCTTTTCTCTTCAATAAAACGTGTTTTAGAAGAACCGTTCTTAAAGCTCAGGTTCTGTAAATCACATTCACCGGCCTGGTCGCAAACAGGGCAGTCCAGCGGGTGGTTTATCAATAAGAATTCGGTAACAGATTTTCTGGCATCAACAACCCTTTCGGATGAGATACTTTTTACTTCCATACCGTCCATAACACCCGTTACACACGATGCCATAAGTTTAGGCATCGGTCTAGGATCAGCTTCACTACCTTTAGAAACTTCTACAAGGCAGCAACGGCATTTACCACCGCTTCCTTTAAGTTTAGAATAGTAGCACATTGCCGGCGGCACGGATTCGCCGCCTATCATTCGTGCAGCCTGCAGGATGGTGGTCCCCGGTTCTACATCTATTTCCTGTCCGTCTATTGTTACTTTCATATTCTTTGTGGTTGAAAGTTTTTAAAGCACTAAACTTTATAACTCTCGACTTTTAACTTTATGACTCCTTATATTACTTCTTTCGCAACTAAATGTTTTACCTTTTCAAAAGGCTCTGCGACAAAATGGTCTCTGTTTTTAATTTTTTCAGGGAAACGAACGTGGTATTCAAATTCATCTCTAAAATGGCGGATCGCTGCTGCCACCGGCCATGCTGCTGCATCACCTAATGGGCATATAGTATTCCCCTCGATCTTACGCTGGATATCCCAAAGCAAATCAATATCTTCTTCACGGCCATGACCGTTTTCAATTCGGTGCAATACTTTTTCCATCCATCCTGTACCTTCACGGCAAGGAGAACATTGGCCACAGCTTTCGTGGTGGTAAAAGCGGGAGAAGTTCCAGGTGTTACGTACCATACAAGACGTATCGTTATACACGATAAATCCGCCCGAACCTAACATAGATCCCGTTGCAAAACCACCTTCACTAAGTGATTCGTAGCTCATTAAACGGTCTTCACCTTCGGCAGTTTTATAGATAAGATGCGCAGGTAATACCGGTACTGACGATCCTCCCGGGATCAGTGCCTTTAACGGTCTGTCATCCATCATTCCACCTAAGTATTCGTCAGAGTTCATGAACTCATAAACACTAAGGCCTAAATCTATTTCATATACTCCAGGATTTTTTACATGTCCTGAAGCCGATATTAATTTTGTTCCTGTAGAACGGCCAATACCAATTTTAGCATACTCTGCACCTGTATTGTTCACGATCCATGGCACAGCTGCGATAGATTCTACATTGTTTACAACAGTAGGGTTTGTCCATAATCCGCTAACAGCAGGGAATGGTGGTTTAATCCTTGGATTACCTCTTTTTCCTTCTAATGATTCGATCAGTGCAGTCTCTTCACCGCAGATATATGCTCCGGCACCGCAATGCACATGAAGGTCAAGGTCGAAACCAGAACCTAAAATGTTTTTTCCAAGCCATCCTGCAGCATAAGCTTCTTTAATGGCGTTTTCTAAAATGCGGTATACCCACATGTATTCGCCACGAATGTATATGTATGATAAGTTACACCCAAGGGCATAACTGGAAGTAATCATTCCCTCGATCAATAAGTGGGGGATGTACTCCATTAAATATCTGTCTTTAAATGTTCCGGGTTCAGATTCATCGGCATTACAAACCAGGTGCCTTGGCTTTCCTGATTTCTTATCGATAAAACTCCATTTCATACCCGTAGGGAAACCAGCTCCACCACGGCCTCTTAACCCAGAGGTTTTAACTTCTTCCACTACTTCGTCCGGAGTCATGCTTTTTATAGCTTTCTCCACAGAGGCATAACCGCCTACTTTGCGGTATACTTCATAGGTTTTAATACCCGGTACGTTTGCGTGCTCTAATAATATTTTCCTTGCCATTGGTACTGTGTATAATGGTCTGTTAGTGTAAATTCACTTTATTGTCCCTGCACTCATCAATAAGTGCATCGATTTTCTCTTTTGTCAGGTGCTCTTTGTAATAGTCACCTAACTGAAGCATTGGTGCATAACCACATGCTCCAAGGCATTCTACGCCTACAACACTAAAGTTTCCGTCCGGTGTTGTTTCACCTTCTTTAATACCCAGTTTGCTGCATGTATAGTCCATCAGGTCTTCTGCTCCACGAATGGCACAGCAGGAAGTCCTGCAAAATTCAAACATATATTTACCTACTGGCTTCTGATTGAACATGGTATAGAATGAAGCTACCTCATACACCTCGATAGGCTGTACTTCCAGTATCTCGGCAACCCTGTCCATAAGCTCTATACTCAGCCAGTTATCGTGCGCATCCTGCACTTCGTGAAGTACCGGCAGCATAGCCGATTTTTTCTTGTCGGCAGGGTAGTGGCTCAAAAGCTCGTTGATACGCTCTGTTAGCTTCGCATCAATATTTATAACCTGTTTAGCGTGTGAAATTTCCATAATCTTAAGCGTCTAGTTCGCCTGCAATAACATTGAGGCTTGATAATGTTGCAATGGCATCAGATAGCATCTGCCCTTTTACCATGTCATTAAAGGCCTGGTAATATATAAAGCATGGCCTGCGGAAGTGAAGCCTGTAAGGCGTACGGCTGCCGTCGGTTATAAGGTAAAAGCCAAGTTCACCATTACCGCCTTCTACCGGATGGTATACTTCGGTTACTGGCACAGGAACTTCGCCCATTACAATTTTAAAGTGGTATATCAATGCTTCCATGTTTGTGTACACATCCTCTTTTGGCGGAAGGTAATAATCAGGAACATTAGCATGGAAAGGGCCTTCAGGCATTTTTGCCAGGGCTTGTTTAATAATACTTAAACTTTCCCAAACTTCGGCGTTACGCACACAGAATCTGTCATACGTATCTCCAGATTTTCCAACAGGAATATCAAATTCAAAATCTTCATACGAGCTGTACGGTTGCATAACACGAATGTCATAATCTACACCGGCAGCACGAAGGTTAGGGCCTGTAAAGCCATAACTTATAGCTTTTTCAGCAGATATAGGGCCTACATCGATAGTACGGTCCATGAAAATCCTGTTTCTTGAAAGCAGGTTTTCAAATTCTGTCCATATAGCTGGGAACTCTTCTAAGAAGTCGTTTATTTTTTTAAATGCAGCAGGGCTCCATTCTCTTTCGAAACCGCCAATTCTTCCCATGTTAGTGGTAAGGCGTGCTCCGCATATCTCTTCGTATATCTCGTATATTTTTTCACGGTATTGGAAAACATATAAGAAACCTGTAAGCGCACCGGTATCTACACCTAATACAGAATTACAGATGATATGGTCTGCAATACGTGCAAGTTCCATTATAATAACCCTAAGGTATTGTACTCTTTTTGGAACCTCTATGTTCAGGGCTTTTTCCAAAGTCATCCACCAACCCATATTGTTAATTGGGGCAGAGCAGTAGTTCATCCTGTCTGTAAGTGGGGTTATTTGGTAAAACGGCCTGTTTTCGGCAATTTTCTCAAAAGCACGGTGAATATAGCCTACAGTACCTTCTCCATCAAGTATTCTTTCTCCATCCATTAGCAGGATATTCTGGAAAATACCATGGGTTGCAGGGTGTGTAGGGCCAAGGTTTAGTATAGAAAGCTCGCTTCCGTCTTCATTTTGCCTTTTCTTGATCTCTTCGGCATAGCGATGCTCTGGTGGTAATAACAGGTCTGACATTTAATACTTATTTCAGTTATTATTAGCAATTATCTGGTGTACGCCCAAAGAAACGGTCATCCTTATCGGTACGTCCGCCGTCTTCAAGAGGGAATTCTTTTCTCATGGGGAAAGATGTCATCTCATCCATGTTCAATATCCTTTTCAATTGCGGGTGGCCCTTGAAAATTATACCATAAAAATCATAGGTTTCACGCTCCTGCCAGTTAGCACTTAAAAAGTGGTTGGTAGCTGTTTCAATTTCCGGGTTATCACCGTTAAGGAAACATTTAAAGCGGATTCTCACATTGTCATACCAGTTATGCATATGGTATACTACTGCAAACTGTCTGTCTTTTTCAGAGTCCGGGTAGTGAATACCGCATAGGTCGGTAAGGAAGTTGAAACGTAAAACAGCATCCTCTTTAAGGAAGCCCATTACTTCGGCCATTGATGCCGAATCTACTTCAAATGTAAATATATCGTGTACTTGCGTAAATCCGGTTACTTTATCACCAAATTTATCACTAAGCTTGTTTTGTATTACTGTTGTTTCTAAAGCCATTTTTAACTTATGAAATATTATAAGATGCCAATAGTTCCTGGTACTCCGGTGAGCTTCTTCTTCTAACAGATTCAGATCTCACCAAATCCTGAAGTTTCATTACACCGTCAAGAATTTGTTCCGGCCTTGGTGGGCATCCCGGTACATAAACGTCTACAGGTATTATTTTATCGATACCCTGAAGAACAGAGTACGTATCAAAAATACCACCTGAAGAAGCACATGCGCCAACAGCGATAACCCAGCGGGGCTCTGCCATTTGCTCATATACCTGACGTAAAATAGGTGCCATTTTTTTAGCGATGGTTCCCATTACCAAAAGCATATCTGCCTGGCGGGGAGAAAAACTCATACGCTCTGATCCAAAACGTGCCACGTCATAGTGAGACGCCATGGTTGCCATAAACTCAATGCCACAGCATGAGGTAGCAAATGGTAAAGGCCAAAGTGAATTAGCACGTGCCATACCCACAACGGTATCCAGTTTGGTTGCAAAAAAGCCGTTTCCTTCAAATCCTTCCGGAGCGTCGACTATTTTTATATCTGATGAATTACTCATTTTAATTTAGTTTTGATTGTCAGGTAATTAGCGTCAAAAACTATACCCAATTAACCTTGTTTATTCCCACTCCAAACCTTTTTTCTTCATGACGTAGAAGAAACCTACGATAAGGAAAATCATGAAAATGCCCATTTTTATTAATCCGTCAAGACCCATTTCACGGAAATTCACCGCCCAAGGGTACATGAATATTACCTCTACATCAAATAATACGAACAATATTGCTACCAGAAAGTATTTTACAGAGAAAGGGATACGTGCATTACCTACTGATTCTACACCACACTCAAAGTTTTTGTCTTTATTTACCGAATTTCTTTTAGGGCCAAGTTTGCTCGATACGAATATAGTACCGGCCACAAATCCAACTGCCAGAAGCATTTGCATGAATATTGGGAAATAATCTACCTGATTTGTCTGCATAACTAGTGTTTAATTTAAAAACAATTCACAAATATACACGTCATACCTTAACAAATTGAACGTTTTTTTGAGAGAAAAAGAATAACGCCTTAATTTTTATTGGTTCTAAATAAAAAATAATTAGCCTGTTTTTCAGGGAGTATATTGATTTGGTCTAATAATTTTTTATTAGTTAAATTTTTCTTAAAAAAATTCTTAAAAAAATGAATAATAATAACCGTATTGCATAAAAAAACCGCCCTTAAAGGGGCGGTTTGATTCGTTTAGAGGTAATCGCACTATATTTATTAGTCTTGCATAGCTACTACCTGAGCTGCTACTTTACCTTTTTTTCCTTCTTCTTCTTCATAGCCAACTTTGTCGCCTTCACGTAATCCTTCAGCCCTTAGGCCTGTAGCGTGAACGAAAATGTCTCTGCCTGTTTCGTCGTCAGTAATGAATCCATAACCTTTAGATTCAATAAAAAATTTCACTTTGCCTGTTCGCATTCTGTAATAAAAAAAAATAATAATGGCCAAAGGTAAACTTTATTCCGATATCACAAAATGGACGGTTAAAATTTTAGGAAAATTTATTGATTAACAGTGTGTTCACTCTTTAAGTATTGATTTTTTCCTACAAATAATATTGATTTAAAAACGGCTATTTAGTGCTAAAAAGCTCTTATTTTTATGGCATATTTAAGCACTTGTTTGAGTGATAAATTGTATGTTTTTACATGTTGGATTCCCATGTCAAAACAAAGTTAAAAGCATTCATTTTAATTTTATAATCCGGCATGTCACTTATATTTGTTAGGCCAAGATTATTTCTTAGCGACAAACTAATGTGATGTTTGTCGTCTACCTTAAATTGTGTGCCTATTCCGGAGCTAATGCCTAAGTCGAGCATTTTAAACTCACTTCCGCCTGCTACTTCTGAGGTTTGTTCTTTTCCGTCAATAAAGAAAGTATCATCGACAAAAAAACCTGCATAAGGTCCTGCCTGTACAAAGAAGTTCTTTTTAGGGCCTATATAGTATTTAGCGTTAATAGGTACTGTTATGTAATGCATCCTAACCTTTGCGGGGATTTCGCTATTGTTATATCCTTCTGTAAAAGTTTTAGGAGTTTTTCTTTCATAATTCACATTTGCTAAGAGCGAAAGTTTATCATTTATAGGCACTTCCAGGCCAAAACCAATAAGAAAGTCCAATCCATATTTAAAATCTTCGCTGGAATCGCCTGTAAAGTTAGAAAGTGTTGCTCCTGCGTTTATACCAAGTTTTGTTTCTCCCTGTGCCGACATAATAAAGGAGGTTGATAACATAAGGAATAGTAAAAGTTTTTTCATTTAATTGTATTTGTAATTTTAATCGTGCAAAAATAGGCAAACAGCTTATTTTTTTTATAGTTTAGTTGTTAAATGTGTCGTTATGAAAATGGATAAGAAATTCAATACCCTTACTTTAAAAAAGTACTTCTATTATATTGATAATCATAAGAAATATACTGATTTTAATACCCTGGGTTTGTACCGTTCGTTAACAGAAAATAAAAAGCTGGATATAGCGGAGAAAATCCAGGTGCGCGATTATGCGCATACTTTCTTTCTGAAGCAATTTGAATTTTTACAAATTAAAGATCCACTTACTTATAGTGACGTTATTTCATTAGGTTGTGAGCTTACTAAGGCTGATGAACATCAAATGTGGCTTGATATAAAAAACTATCAGGAGAGAACCTTAAAAGATAAACGTATTAAGCACCGTAATTTTGGTGTGTATTCGAAACATATGTGTGGCTATGATGATTGTCGTTTTAACGGTATAATGATACGAGAGGGCTCGCCTTTGGAAGAATGTAGCATGAGAGGCTTTAGTAATGATGCAAAGTGGAAATCAGAAAAGATTAAAATAGAAAGGAAGAATTCAGGTCGAATCATCCAAAAAGAAATGAACTTAGTAATTCAGGAACATTCATAAAAAAAACCCGGATAGTTACTATTATCCGGGTTTGTAAATTTTAAGCCTTATACTATTTAAGTCTTATATGTAATTCGTCAAGTTGTGTGTTGTCAATTGCAGAAGGAGCATCGATCATTACATCACGGCCCGAGTTGTTTTTAGGGAAAGCAATAAAGTCCCTAATTGTTTCCTGTCCGCCAAGTATTGCTACCAAACGGTCAAAACCAAAGGCCAATCCTCCATGTGGTGGTGCTCCAAACTGGAAAGCATCCATAAGGAATCCAAACTGTGCTTTAGCCTGCTCTTCGGTAAAACCTAAATATTTAAACATAAGCGACTGTGTTGCTTTGTCATGGATTCTTATCGATCCGCCGCCTATTTCGTTACCATTCAATACAAGGTCATAAGCATTTGCTCTTACAGCTCCTGGGTTGGTTTCTAATAACGGCATATCTTCCGGTTTAGGAGATGTGAACGGGTGGTGCATCGCGTGGAAACGTTCGCTGTCTTCATCCCATTCTAATAATGGGAAATCTACAACCCATAGTGGTGCAAATACCTCAGGATCTCTTAGGCCTAAACGTGTAGCAAGTTCCATACGCAATGCGCTAAGGCGGGTACGTGTTTTGTGTGCATCACCAGATAATACTAGTATTAAGTCGCCCGGTTTTGCTCCGGTAATTTCAGCCCATTTTTGTAAATCCGCCTGATCGTAGAATTTATCTACCGATGATTTTATAGAACCGTCAGCTTCATATTTAGCATATACCATTCCGCTTGCGCCTACCTGTGGGCGTTTTACCCAGTCAATAAGCCCGTCAATTTCTTTACGGGTATAGGTAGCAGCTCCCGGTACAGCAATCCCCACTACAAGCTCTGATGTATTGAATACAGCAAAATCTTTGTGTTGTGCAGCTTCGTTTAGTTCGCCAAACTCCATTCCAAAACGGATATCCGGTTTGTCGTTACCATATTTTTTCATGGCTTCGTCATAGGTCATTCTAGGGAATGCACCTGTGTCTATACCTTTTACTTTTTTTAATAAGTGGCTTGCAAGCCCTTCGAAAACGCCAATGATGTCTTCCTGCTCTACAAATGCCATTTCGCAGTCAATCTGTGTGAATTCCGGCTGTCTGTCTGCACGAAGGTCTTCATCACGGAAACATTTTACGATCTGGAAATATTTATCCATACCGCCTACCATAAGCAATTGCTTGAATGTTTGTGGTGATTGTGGCAATGCATAAAATTGTCCTTCATTCATTCTTGACGGAACTACAAAGTCACGTGCACCTTCAGGTGTCGATTTTATAAGCACTGGAGTTTCTACTTCTATAAAGCCCTGAGCAGAAAGATAATTTCTTACCTCCATAGCTACAGTGTGACGGAAAAGCAAACTGTTTTTTACCGGATTACGTCTAATGTCCAGGTAACGGTATTTCATACGGATGTCTTCACCACCATCTGTTTCGTCTTCAATAGAGAATGGAGGGGTAAGTGCAGCATTAAGTATGGTAAGCTCATTCACCAGGATCTCGATATCGCCGGTAGCCATTCCCGGGTTTTTAGACTCACGTTCTATAACGGTGCCCTTAACCTGAATAACAAACTCCCTGCCCAGTGTTGCCGCTTTTTCGATAACCTCTTTTTGCGTGCGCACTTCGTCAAAGATTAATTGTGTAATCCCATAACGATCTCGAAGGTCTACCCATATAAGGAATCCTTTATTACGTGATTTTTGCACCCATCCGGCTAATGTTACTTCCTGGTTGATATGTGAAGCGTTGAGCTCTCCACAATTATGGCTTCTATACATTATTTGATAAATTTTGAAGTGCAAATTTAGCAACTAATGTTTACAAAGCATAAAAACATTTAGACTATCTTGTTTTACTCTTGTCAGTCTCTTTAAAGGAATCGATAATTGCCACCATTTTCTTTTCAGACTTTTTGCGGTTATCTGCATGTGTCCATACCATAACCTGGTAATAAGTAGTACTCCCTTCTATAAAGGCAAGCTTCCAGTATACTTTGTTTCCGGCTGCTATTCCTTCAAATGAAAGTAACCTGGCTTTAAGTCCGTTTATAGTTGTTTCTTCAAAATCCGGCAGCTTTTTTATGGATATGGATGGATCCATTCCATCTGTAATGAATTTAGAATAGCCTTCCAAATTATTTTTGTAAGTTGAGCCTAATGAATTTTGCTCCAGTGCTTTTATAAATGCTGCTTTTGGTTCATCTATTACTATAAGGAAGAAATCATTAAAAGTATCCTGATATTGCAGCGAAGCCTCTTCATTAAGGTTATTTGTTTTGGTTAAAGAAACTGGTACTTCTATAGTATATCGCTTTTCAATATCTACAGTCTGTGTTTCTTTTTTGCAGGATGAAAGCAAACCCACTATCAGTAGTAAGTATATAGCTTTTGCTTTCATACCAATAGAGTAAGGATGTGTTGTCATGAGTTCCCGTTTTACGGTTGATTATATTTTGCTTTTAAAATGTAGCTAAAGCCACTATGCAATTTAAGAATAATTGAACGAACAGTAGGAAGTTTTTTATACTTTTATGGTTCGAAAGTAAAATAGTAGTGTACTATTTCGTTTATTTCAGGATTGAAACTTATTTTTATACCGACTAAAACTTAAAACATGAAAAAAATCGTATGGGTATTCCTTTTTGCTTTTGCGGGGGTATATGCACAGGCTGACAAAGTAAAATTTGCAGCAAAAATTGAAAACAGGAACAGCGACTCATTGGTTATCAGGTCACAAAAGTTCACAAAAGTTATAAAATCTGATACTAAAGGCAATTTTAAAGACGCCTTTGCTGTAGAACCTGGATTTTACCAACTTTTTGATGGCACTGAAGTTGCATCTGTATATCTTAAAAATGGTTTCGACCTGAATATGACCATGAATGCAAAGCAGTTTGACGAAACTTTATCTTTTAAAGGTAAAGGCGAAAAAGAGAATAACTTTCTTGCTAAAATGGGAATGCAGAACGAAACTTTAGGCGAAAAGCTTAAAACGGTTAGCGATCCTGCCGAACAAACAAAATTGATTGAAGGATTATTGACTAAGATCGAAACGGATATTAAAGATCCTGGGATGGATGAAAGTTTCCGTTCAATCCTGAGTCAGCAAATCCAGGGGCAGCGTCAGCAAATGGGAGAGATGGCAGCACAGTCGGCTAAAAATGAGAAGATGAAAGGACAGTCATCACCATCATTTGCCTATGAGAATTTTAAAGGCGGAACAACCAAGCTGGAAGACTTTAAAGGAAAATATGTATATGTAGACGTTTGGGCTACATGGTGCGGACCTTGCCGTCAGGAAATTCCTTTCCTTCAAAAAGTAGAAGAGAAATACCATGGCAAAAAGATCGAATTTGTGAGTATATCTGTAGATCAGATGAAAGACCATGAAAAATGGAAAAAAATGGTTGCAGACAAATCGTTAGGCGGAGTACAACTGTTTGCAGATAAAGACTGGAGCTCAGCTTTTGTACAGGCTTATGGTATAAATTCTATTCCTCGATTCTTATTAATAGGCCCTGATGGAAAAGTAATAGACCCGGATGCTGCGCGACCATCTGATCCTGCATTGGTAGAGCAATTAGACAAATTACTTAAGTAATTTAGATCTTAGTGTAAAATATGAACCGGATGTTATGTCCGGTTTTTTTATAGAATAGATTTTTCTGGTTTAATAAGTATTTGTCTTTGGGGTGAAAAAACTTATTTTTACACCACTAACTAAAACTACAAATGAAGAAATTATTTTTATTATGCCTGTTTGCTTTTGTAAACCTGTATGCGCAGACAGATACAGATAAAATGAATTTTGCGGCAGTGATACAAAACCGAAACAGTGACTCGCTATTTCTATCGGCAAAAGGATTTAAAAAGGTTATTCTAGCCAATGCCCAGGGCGAATTCAAGGATTCGTTTGCTATCCCAACAGGTCTATACGAACTTTTCGACGGAACCGAATATGGCCAGTTGTTTTTAAAAGCAGGGTATGACCTGAACATGACTGTAAATGCTAAAGATTTCGATAAGACACTTGCTTTTACCGGAAAAGGGTCAAGGGAGAATAATTATTTAGCAAGCTTGGCTACAATAGATATAGACGCTGCTTTTGATATGGAAAAAGCCAGAAAAGATGCATACATTTATATGTCTTTGGATAATGACATGAAGTTGGCTTTTAAAAAAGAATCTGAAGAGAATGCTGCGGAAGCATTAAAAAGGAAAGAGCAAAAAGAAGCACTAAAAAAATTAAACGGTACTCAGTCTCCGGATTTTGACTATGAGAATTTTAAGGGAGGGACAACCAAGCTTAAAAAGTTTAAAGGCAAGTATGTTTATATCGATGTATGGGCTACATGGTGTGAACCATGTAGACAGCAAATACCGGCGCTTCAAAAAGTAGAGGAAAAATACAAGAATAAGAAGATTGCTTTTGTGAGCATTTCTGTAGATAAGAAGAAAGATTATGAAAAATGGAAGAAGCTGGTTAAAGATGAAGCTTTGGGAGGTATTCAATTAATTGCCGATAATGCATGGAAATCTGAATTTGTAACAGCTTATGGTATAAATTCTATCCCAAGGTTCATACTAATAGATCCGGATGGTAAAATTGTTGATGTAGATGCTCCAAGACCATCAGACCCTAAACTTGTAGAACTACTGGATACGTTATTAAAATAATTCACAATGTTATCTTAATGTTAAGAATCATGATGATAATCAGGCTTTTTTTATCATCTCGAGGTAGTATAAGTATATAAAATCTATTGTTTTTGTAAAATGCTTAATTATAGGGTGTAAGCTAAACTATTAGTGAAATAAGGTGATTCCAAAGATTTTGTAATTTCCCAATGTTAAGTTTTGCATTGTGTTATCAAATTGTTAAGCGAATGTGTTATTTGTGTAAATTAATTTCTTTAAATTTGTTATAGAGATTGATAGAAAATATAACCTTAAACACAAGAACTGATATGAAAAAGATTTTATTTGCCGGATTACTGCTATCAGCAGGTGTGTTATCAGCCCAAAATAAAGATCACGATTTTACAATAGAAAACAATATAGTAAAAGCAGTATACTACTACGATAACGGTAACGTTAAGCAGGAAGGCTTTTACAAAGAAGGTAAATTACATGGCAGTTGGACTGCTTTCAACGAAAATGGAACAAAACAATCCATGGGAGAATATGTTAACGGCACTAAAACCGGGAAGTGGTTTTTTTGGACCGGTACAGTTCTAAATGAAGTGGATTATGCCAACAGCAGGATCGCAGAAGTTAAAACCTGGTCGAAAGACGCTGTGGCGGTAACTAAATAATAGTTAGTATTGTTTAGTGGAAAAGGCTGTAAGTAATCTTACAGCCTTTTTTATTTTATGCTTTAGCGGTTTTCTTATTGGTGCGTCCCCACCATATAATAAATCCTGTTAAGGGTAGCATACCGCAGATAAAACTGGCAATAAAGGCCAATATTTTCCCCGGAATTCCTAATATGGCTCCTACGTGTATATCGTAGTTTGCATTAATAAGCTTTTCCCCAAAATTCTTATCATCCTGGTTACGCTCCGTTAAAAGCTTTCCTGTGTACTGATCGAATTGCATACTATGAGAAACATAATACACACCTTCATACTGCTGTACATATACATCGATCACTCCGGTACTATCCTGTGGCTGTGAGAATGAAAAGCCTTCGGCTTCCTTATGTTTAGACAGGGCAGAGGCGTAGGCTTTTTCGAAAGCAGCTGTTTTATTGCCGTTATCTGTAACTACAGACTT
This sequence comes from Flavobacterium cerinum, assembly GCF_004028155.1. GTDB lineage: Bacteria > Bacteroidota > Bacteroidia > Flavobacteriales > Flavobacteriaceae > Flavobacterium > Flavobacterium cerinum. The sequence continues at coordinate 115,399 of NZ_SBII01000001.1, forward strand.
TCCTTGTTCTATTTCCGGCTGGGTCAAAGTACCGGATCCTGCTACATATACCAGTGCCTGAAACCATGTAAAGGCCCAAACCATACCTGTAAAGGCAATGATAATAGCAATGGAAGCAATGTAAAAGCCAAAGATATTATGGAGGTCATAGTTTTTTCTTCGCCATTTTGTAGTGTCTTTCCACTGAAACCATAAGCGCTGTTTACGGGCACTTTTGTTTTTGGGCCACCATAGAATGATACCCGAAATAAGCATGACCACAAATATAAAAGTAGACCACCCTATAATTTGCTGACCGATAGGTATAGTTAGCAAAAGACTCCAATGCAGCATTTTTACGATATTGAAAAAATTCATTTCTTCATCATAGATGCCTTTTACTTTACCGGTATAAGGATCTACGTAAATAGAGAGGTAATGTTTTATGCTGCCAAAATAAGTAATAGCACCTTCAACACCCTCATAGCAATGGAACACCACTGTTTTTTCAGGATCTTTAGAGATGTTTACACTGTTTATTTTTTTATCAGGCCCAAGCATGGCTTGTGTTTCGTTCCATAAACGGCTTAGGGGTATAGAAGTTTCTTTTACCTGTTCTACATACATTTCATCACTGCGAAGCGCATCGGTTATTTCTTCTGCAAAAACATAAAGGCATCCTGTTATACTCAGTAATAAAACAATAAGCCCGGACGCAAGCCCGAGCCAAAGATGGATCTTACCAACCCATTGTTTAAAGGTCTTTTTCTTTTTTGTCTTCGCCATCCTTAAAGCTATTTTTTAACAGCAGGAATGCAGTAGGTTGCACAATGCCATATAAAACCATAGTCTTTTCCATTATAGCTTCCTGGTACTTCTTCTTTTTTGGTAACCTCCATTATGTATTTAGTGTTCCATGGCAGGCTGAATTTTATAATACCATCCTTATCGGTATTTATTTTTTTAGACCATAGGTCTGAAACAAAAATGGTAACCTCCGATTCTTTTAAAGGCTGCCCTTTATACAGAATTTTAAAAACCGCCTCACCATTTTCGGTATGTGCTTTTTTAGTAAGGTCTACAATTGCCATTCCTTCAGGATTTACTCCAGCAGTTTCGTTAGCCTTGTTACCTACTTCTACTTTTGCAGTGGCGTGGTAATGTGTCTTAAAGATGCCAAAATCATACTGAGTATAATCTACCACATCTATTTTATTGTTGTTAAGTACAACGGTATAGGTGCCGTTTGTTTTTGGTTCGAATGATCCGCTGTAAAACAAATCACCCGGTTGCATTTGCAACTGGTTTTTTTCTCCGTTAGGGCTAATTACCCAAACCGTGAAGTTTTTCATTTTGCCAAAAGCTTCTTCGTTCACCTTTTCCTGTACACCATACGTATATTCGCCAAAGAAAACTTTTAGATCCTGTTTTTTGTTAATCTTGCCAACAGGGTTGGTTTCTACCCACATAAAATGAGCAAAACTATTAAGAGATACCAGTAGCAGTAGTACTGCAAAAATTGATTTTTTCATATTTTTTAGAGTAAAAGCTATCACCCTTTATAGAGAAGGATGATAGCTGATTTTGTTTGAAATTAAAACTTATAAGACATGCCAACCCTGAATGTTCTTGGCGGTTCGGTCTGCCAGTAGTACGATTTTACGTCTCCAAATGAATAGGCCGAACCGGTATACAGGTATTTATCAAGAATATTAAATACGTTTGCTGTGAATTTAACAGCTCCTGTTTCATAAGAAAGTCCCCCGTCCAGTTTAAAGTAATTTGGTAGTTTCTCGTTGCCTGCTCCCCAGTTATCAGTAGCACGGTCGGCAAGATAAGTGAACCCGGCTGATGCTCCCAAGCCTTTAAGCTTACCGTCCTGAATTGTATAATTTACCCATGCATTAGCTGTGTGCTTTGAATATCCGGGTACTACATCGCCTTTTTTAATATTTGTCACACCCGGTGCTACTTCGGTAACAATGGCTTCTGTAAATGCATAGTTGGCTATAACATTTAAGCCGTCTATAATTTTACCTCTTACGTCAAATTCAATTCCCTGTGCTCTTTTTTCACCTAATATAATTTTAAAGACCTCAGTAGGTTTATTATCAGGATCTGAAGTAAGCTCATCTTTCTTTAATATTCTATAAACAGAAAGTGTTGTGCTCCAAGATCCGTCAAACCAATCTCTCTTAATACCAAACTCTGTATTGTTTCCCGTAAGTGGTTTTATACTCTCTTTATTTCTCATTATACCACTTTGTGGTGTAAAAGCCTGATCATGTAAGCCATAAACAGCTGTGTTTTTATCAATAGAGTAGCTTAAGCCTACACGTGGACTAAAATGGTTGTCAGATGAAGTTTCTCCAAAACTTGTCTGACTTACATATGTATATCTTCCCGCAAGCGTTAATCTTAGCTTGTTTTCAAAAAATCCAAGCTCATCCTGGAAATAACCGGCTGCATACTTAGAAGTGATTATACCGCCAGCTCTTTCTTTAAGAGGTGTATCACGGTCAAAATCAGGAAAACCATTAGCTGGAGGTCCATAGTTTGGAGCATAGATATTAAATGGTTTATCATATGTATCCAGATCATGAGATTGACCCCAGTCTGCAATATATTCTTTATTGCCAAGATCTACACCACCTAATATTTTGTGGCTTACAGCACCCGTCATAAACTTACCGTTTACAAAAAACTGTCCTAAGTACATAGTGCTTTCAGCATCCCAGATCCCTACGTTCCTTATTAGTTCTCCTTCTTTTAATAGTGTTTCACCCTCTTTGTTTTTTAAAGATCCAACGGCTGATGGCCATGAGCTGTATCCTTTTTGAAGGTATTTAAAGTAAGATGTTTGTGCTGTAATCTTCCAGTCGCTGTTAATTTGATGCTCTAACATTAAATAAGCACTATGATCGTTCATTTTTGTGTCTGGCAAACCAGGCTGGGTTAGTGTTAGGTCTCTTGGAGTAGAAGCATAACCTCTTGATTCGGGTCCAAAAACATAGAACGAACCTACCTCAGTCATATTCGCACGCTGATAGTTGTATTCGGCAGTTATTTTAGTTTTGTCATCTGCCTGGTAGGATAGTACCGGAGCAATTACATAACGGTCATTATGTTCATAAGGACGGTGTGATCCTTTTTTTTGTGCTGCCAGGTTAAGGCGGTACAACAGTTTGCCATCTTTAGTAAGTTTACCATCAAGGTCGGCACTGGCTCTGTAAAAATCATAGCTTCCGCCCATAACAGATACTTCACCCTTTGTTTCGCCTGTTGGTTTTTTGGTAACTACATTATAAAGTCCGCTAGGGTCACCGTTAGCAAGCATAAAACCTGCCGGGCCTTTTACGAACTCAATGTGGTCTACAAAACTCATGTCTTCTGTAAGCGGTCCCCAAAAAGAGGATACTACGTTAAATCCATTACGAAATGCCTGTATTTGAGAACCACGCATGGTAATGTTAGTATACATGTCGCCCCAATGCTCTAAACGCACAGCGCCACTCACGTTACGGATAACTCCGTCACTCATGCTGATGATCTGTTGGTCTTTTAGTGTTTGGTTGCTTACTACCTGAATGTTTTGAGGAATCTCTAAAACAGGAGTATTTAAACGTAGCGATGATGATATTTTGCCTGTTTTATACTTGTTTTTCTTTTCCTGAATTACTACTTCGTCCAGTTGTTCCTGGCTTTCTGATAATGTAAAGTTTTTAACTACCGTAGTGTTGATAACAACAATGATATTATCCTCAATTGTTGCAATACCTACTGCCGAAGCACGAAGTACATAAGTACCGGGTTTAATATTTTTTATTTCATATTGCCCCTGTTGATTACTCACAGCAGAGTAGGAGGTACCTTTAAGTGTTACCGTGATGTTTTCGGCCGCGGCGTTGTTGTTTAAAGTAATTTTACCACTTATTCTGCCTCGATCCTGCGACCATAAGGCTATGCTACTGAAGAAGATCAGTAAAAATAAAATTTTCTTAAATGCAATTGTATTCATTTTTGTTTGTTTGATTTGTTGCGGCAAAAGTAAATGTGAATAAATTACTATGCAAATTATTTTTACTTATTCTAAATAAGAATAAGAGTGCTTAAAAAATATAGTATGGATAATTTTAGCTTAATTTTTTTAAATATAATTGAACTAAAATTTTAAAATATTGCAGATGATGTCAATCCTGTGTGTTTTTTCTTAGTGTTAAAATCTTGACACTTTTTTAAGTTTTTTGTATAAAAAAAGCCCCAAACATTGTTTGGGGCTTTTAAAAGCTAATTTTTTATTATTGAATATGTTTCGTTGTGAAACCATCTTCACTTAGTTCAGTGTGATCATAATCAGCAGTCATTTCTTTTTCATAATCTATAGTCTTGCCTTTAGAGAATTTATTTAAAATGATATCAAATATTGAATACACAACCGGTACAATGATAAGGGTAAGGAAAAGCGAACTGATAAGTCCACCAATAATAACCCATGCAAGACCGTTGTTCATCTCTGCTGCTGCGCCGGATGCTAATGCAATCGGGATCATACCAAATACCATCGCGATCGTGGTCATAAGAATCGGACGAAGACGGGCATGGTTGGCCTGTATCAATGCATTTTTAGTTGTTTCACCCTGTTCTTTCCTATGATTGGTAAAGTCTACAAGTAAGATTGCGTTCTTACACACAAGACCAATAAGCATGATTACCCCTAATATAGTAAAGATGTTCAGGGAATTGTTTGTTAATGCAAGTGCCATCAATGCTCCAATGAACGATAGGGGTATTGAGAACAATACCACAAACGGATACACAAAACTGTTATAAAGTGCTACCATTACAAGGTATACTAATATAATTGCTGCGAGTAATGCGATACCAAGCGTACCAAAACCTTCGGCCTGATTTTCCACATCTCCACCCCAAAGGTAGTTTACGCCAGTAGGGCGTTTTATTTTGGAAAATTTAGCTTCCCATTCGGTTGCTACATCACCACTTGGACGTCCGGCACTTTGTGCCTGTATTGTTACCGATGCACTTTTATCACGACGCTCAAGGAAACTTGGACCTGAACTTTCGGTTACACTGGCGAATTGAGATAGTTTTATTTGTTGTCCTGCATCATTAATAAATACAAGGTCTTTTACATCATTTATGTTAGAACGATTATATTCATTAAAACGGATGTTAATATCATATTCATATTCTCCGGCGCGGAATTTACCATCGGTATTACCGTTAAAGGCTGTCTGCATGGTAAGACCAACGGTTTGTAATGAAAGCCCTAAAGCAGACATCTTATCGCGGTCTACCTGAACAGTTACCTCCGGGCTACCCCCTTCATATGTTAGTTTGATGGCTGTAGCTCCTGGTGTCTCGGCTAGTTTTTTTGCAGCTGCGTTAGCAAATTCAACAGCACTGTCTAAGCTAGGTCCGGTAATGGTAAGCGAAATTGGAGCCTCATCTGCACCACCCATAATACTTACAGGAACGGTTTTAATTTTAGCACCTACAAGCTTTTTCTCAAGTTCACGCTTAACTTTTGCAGCAAATACAAACGTATTGTCCTCTCGTTTTTTTCTGTCAACAAGGGTTACTTTGACCTCTGATTTGTAAGCGGTAGATTGTGTAGCACCCATACCTTCACTGGTTAAACCTACAGTTGTAATAAGGCCTTCTATTTCTTTTTTACCGCTTAGGTATTCTTCTGCTTTTTGTGTTATAAGATTAGTTTGCTCTATAGAAGCATCTTTTGGTAATTCCATCTGTACCATGAACTGACCCCTGTCCAGTTTAGGAAAGAATTCACCTCCAATAAATCCGGCAAATAAAAGACCTACAGAAGAGCAGAACATCACAACTACAATAAGCAGCGTCCATCTTTTATGACCAAGACACCATACAAGAATATCGGTTACTTTATGTGTAAATTTATCAAGACCTCTTTCGAATGCAAGGATAATTTTCTCAAAATAGTTTTTACCTGTAAGGTGTTCCAGTTTACCAAAACGGGAAGACAACCATGGTATTAATGTAAATGACGAAAGTAAGGACAGCGCGGTAGCAATTACAACGGTAACACAGAATTGCGAAATAATGTTTGCTACAAGGCCGGTACTCATTGCAATAGGAAGGAATACCACTATAATTACTATAGTAATAGCTGTTACAGTAAAGCCAATTTCGGCAGTACCATCATAGGCAGCACGTATCCTGTTTTTACCCATCTCCATGTGGCGGTAAATGTTTTCTAGTACCACGATTGCATCATCCACCAGGATACCTACCACAAGCGATAGTCCAAGTAAACTCATTAAATTCAGGGTATACCCCATAAGGTAGATACCAATAAACGTAGCAATAAGCGATGCAGGGATCGATACCATTACAATGAATGCATTCCTTAAACTGTGAAGGAAGAACAACATCACAAAAGCCACAAGGAATACCGCAATAAATAAATCGTGTATTACAGAGTCGGCAGCAGCAAGGGTAAATTCACTACTATCATCGGCAATTTGAAGTTTAAGGTCAAATTGCTCATAGTCCTTTTGTATTTTTTGAACAGCTGCATTGATCTCTTCACTCACTGCCACGGCATTCGCGTCGGTTTGTTTTAAGATCTGAAGAACAATTGCACTTTTGCGGTCTACACGTGCAATTTTCTCTACTTCTTTTTGTGAATCCTGTACATCGGCAATTTCTCCTAAACGTATCTGTATACCATTTTTAGATGAAACCACGAGGTTTCTCATTTCTTCAACATTTCTATACTTACCTGAAAGACGCACAAGCATAGAATTGTCACGGGTTTGGATATTACCGGTAGGGAAGTCTAAGTTAGAACTTAAAATGGCAGACTGTACCATTGGTATAGAAAGGCCATATCCTTTAAGTTTTTCCTGATCAAGGCTTACCTGAATCTCTCTCTCTTCTCCACCAATAAGGTTTACCTGGGCAACACCTTGTACACGGGCAAGAATAGGCTCGATCTTTTTGTCAAGAAGGTCATAAAAAGCTACTTCGTCCATTTTAGCCGTAGCACCAATGGTAATAATAGGAAGGTCACTTAAAGAGAATTTACTCAGGGATGGCGGATCTACATCATCAGGAAGGTCTTTCTCTATCGCGTTGATCTTTCTTTGGGCATCATTAAGTGAGTAGTCGGCATCTGCTTCCGGCTCAAGGGTAACCATAACTACCGATAAGCTTTCGTAGGATTTAGATTCTACTTTCTTTACAAGTTCCAGTGACGAAACGGCGTCTTCAATTTTTTTGGTAACCGTGTTTTCTACCTCACCGGGCGATGCACCAGGGTATACTGTAGATATGGTAACCACATTGATCTCGAACTTAGGGATAAGTTCATAGCTCAGGCTGCTGTAGCTAAAAAGCCCTCCCAGCGTAAGTATGGTGAACAACACTATAATAAGCGTTGGTCTTTTTATGGATATTTCTGCTATTTTCATTGATATGTTTTTATCGGTTTAAGCATTCCCTGGGGGCAAAGGGATTACTTTATTTTATAGGAGTTACTTTAGATCCGTCAGTAAGGTTGATCTGTCCGCTGGTAACAACAATGTCACCTTCGTTAAGACCGCTAAGTACCTCTACTTCATTACCTAAAATACGTCCTGAAACGATTTTAGTAAATTTAACAACGCTGTCTTTAACAACAAAAACCTGGTTACCTGCAACACCGCCTACAAATGCTGTTCTTGGAATTGTTTTGATAGGTGTTTTTTGCGTTGCACCACTAGTAAAAATTGCAGTACCATACATACCCGCTTTAAGTTCTTTGTCAGGGTTGTTTGCAATTTCTATTTCTACCGGGAAGTTTAAAGAACCATCTGCTTTAGGAGCAATAAAAGTTATTTTACCATCAAACACTTTATCAGGGTAAACACTTGCTTTTACTTTAATAGGGCTGCCTACTTTTAATCCTGCAACATGTAGCTCGTCTACATTAACTTTAAGTTTAAGCTTAGAAACATTTACAAGTTCAAATAGTTCAGTACCCGGAGATACTACAGATCCCGGTTCGATGCTGCGTTTATTAACGATACCGTTAATGCTCGATTTAATACTTGCATCACCAAAGTTTATTTTAGCCTGGTCAAGTCTTGCCTTAGCATTTACTAAATCAAGTTTAGCCTGGTCTAACTGCTGTTTAGTTACACCGCCGGTTTTAAAAGCGTTTTCATAACGCTGGCTGTTTGTTAATGCATTTTGGTATGCAGCCTGAGTATTTTGTAACTCGATAGAAAGCTGGTCACCTTTTATAACAGCAAGTGTCTGGCCTACTTTTACAGCATCCCCCACGTCTACTAATACTTTAATCACCCTTCCGGAATTCTCAGCCGGAAAGCTTAGTTCCTGAGATGGAGCAAAGTTTCCATTTGCTACATAATCCATATTAGGGATCTCTGTTTTCACAGTATCAATCCTAACGGCTACAGAACTGTTTGTTTTTGAGATAAGAGCCGTTTCGGCTTCATTCTTGTCTTTATTACCTTTTAGTATAAAAGCCGCAAGTCCTACAAGGGCTACACCGATTACTATATATATTACTTTTTTCATGGGGTTAGTTTAAAAGAGTTTTTAATTGGCCTTTTGCTTTAATAAGTTGTATTTCGGCAAGTTTAAAGTCAAGTAGAGCTGTTGTATAATTGTTTTGAGCTTCTATATAAGAATTCTCAGAGTCAAGAAGGTCAGTAAGAGTGGCAAGTCCGTTTTGGTAGTTGTTCTGTGTATTGTCAAGAACTTCCTGTGCCAGTTTTACATTCTCTTTTTGATTGTTGATTGTAATAATACTGTTATTTATCTGTGTCTTTGCGTTTTCAAAAGCAAGGTCAAGCGATAGTTTGGTATCTTTAATATCTTCCTCATTCTTTTGAATGTCTATAGTTGCTTTTCTAACACGGGCACGTGTGCCAAAACCATTAAAAATAGGCACTTTAAGATTCAGTCCGATAGCAGAATAGTCTGACCAGTGAACACCATCAGCAGGAGTAGCAAACCAAGGCAGTTGAGGTCCCTGTCCGATATAATTATATCCGGCAGTTAAAGCAAGCGTAGGGTAGTACTCTGCAATTATCGATTTCTTCTGGTAGTTATAAAGTTCGTCCTGTTTTTTCAACAATTGATATTCAGTTCTCTGCGTTACATCCGGAGCTTCGCTTAATGCTAAAGGAGTAACCTCAAATTGTGTGTTAGGTATTTTTATAGGTGTTTCTATAGGCATACCCATATAAAATTTAAGTGAGTTTTCCTGAAGCTGTACCGCATTGATCAATTGCTGACGCTGCGTGTTGATGTTAGACAGGTTAACATTCATTCTGTCAAGGTCTATTTTCTTAGCAAGGCCATTTTCATATTGGCCTTTAATAATGTTTCTAACCTTAGTTGTGTTTACAAAGTTGCTGTCTATAACCGCTAGTTTTTGACGCTGTACAAAAACCTGGTAGTAGTTATTAGCTACACGCTCTATAACCTGTTCCTCTGTAAGTTGTGCATTTATTTGATAAAACTCACGGGTTGTTTTTGCAGCTTTTAATCCTGTAAATACCGATTGGTCAAAGATATTTTGCGTTAGGTTTACACCTGCCGTTGAGGTCCATTTCTGGCCTAACGGTGCAAGGATAGTAGTTCCCGGTGCTCCAAAAAAGTCGCCAGGAAGCGCATTAAGCTGCAGGATCGGGTTGTAAGTTACGTTCCCGTTTGCGGTAACAGTTGGCAGCGCTCTTGCACGTACTTCCTGTATTTGATATTCGCTGTTTTCTATAGCCAGCTTTGCTTTGCGGGAGTCTGCCTTGTTTTCCAGGGCATACGTAATGGCATCTTTAAGCGTTAGCTCCTTCACCTGTGCCTGCAGGGTAGGGGCAGCTAAAAGTACCATTAGCAAAGCAAGTCCTTTTGCAGAAAAGCTTTTAAAATCATTTATGATTCTCATGGTTAACTGTGTTTATTGATTGATGATTATTGTTTAAAAAGTGTATCAAGTATTATGTCCTTACGTTCTTCAAGCAAAGTGTCAAATTGCTCTTTGGTGAATCCCATTGTTGGCTCCAGTAAGGGTCTCATTGAGGTAGGAAACGATGCCAGCGATATAAAATTCAGGGCAAATTGTTCCGGCCGCATTCGTATTATAGTCCCTTTATCCATTTCGGCTTCTATTTCGTCATAGAATTTACCAAGCATTGTACTCATCATTTCCGGGTCTTTGTAACAGTTTCCCTGATTCATTTGGGTAACCATATATATTTCCAGATAAGGGTATTGTTTTGTTTGTTCAAAGAACATATCAAGGTGTTTGGCAAGTTTTTCTTTAAGAGGTAAATCTGAAAATATGATCAGTTTGGTCATTTCATCCTCACATTTTTGTGCATCCTGAAATACAATCTCAAATAATTTATCCCTTGACCTGAAGTAATAATTTATCAATGTACGGTTCACTCCGGCGGCATCGGCAATCTCCTGAGTGGTGGCGTTAAAACGGCCTTCGCCAAAGAAGATTCTTTTAGCAGTCTCCTTAATTAAATTTTCGGTATCCTGATCCTGTACTTTAGCTGACATATTTGTTTAACTTTTTTGTTTGACATTTTTGTCAATGCAAATTTAACACCTTTTTGAAATTCAACAATGTTAAAATTATATTAAATATTTTCAAAGTTTTTTGTCAGTGCTTCTTCCAGTATTCCTAATCCATAAAAAGTCACAATAGCGCGCATATGGTATTCAATAAAATATCTTGTGGCTGCATATACTGTAATAACATCTTCTGGGAAAATTTCACGATCCCTTATGCTGGTCGCTCCTTTAAAGTAGATACGGGAAACAAAATCAACATTTATATTATCTCTAAAAATTCCGTCTTTAATTCCTTTTTCAAGGTTAACAATCACAGAGCTGTGCATGACTTCAAATTGTTTGGCCATCAAATTTGTGTATGTTGAAGGGTAAAACTTTTGAAGCTGATATAAAGGAGCCGTGTTCTCGCCTTTAAGGTGTATCATTAAAAAGTTATGTATAGCAAATACTTCTTCAACAGAGTTTACGCTTGTTTCGCTAATTTCATCAATGCCGTTGCAAATCTTTTCAAAGACCATCATAGCACTGTCTTCTACTAAATCATTTTTATTGGTATAATGCTGGTAGATTGTTTTTTTAGAGATGCCTAATTCAGCGGCTATATCATCCATCGTTACGGTTTTAAAGCCCAACGTAAGGAACATATCTGTTGCTTTTTTTAATATAGTCTCTTTCATTTTTTCGTTTTACAGGGGCAAATGTAATTCAGGAAACTTTTAAAACCAAAAAAGTTTCCAAAGTTTTTAATAATTTTTTTTGACGGCTCAACAATCTTTTGATTAAGAAAAAGAAAAGGGGTATTTTAGCAAAAAAATATATTCATGCAGCTTATTGGTCATTACCAGCAAATTATTTCTGAATACTTTGCAACAACATCAATAGAAAAAGACCCCGTTAATCTTTACCAACCTATACAATATATACTGTCACTTGGCGGTAAGCGTATGCGTCCGGTACTTACTTTAATGACGGCAGAAATATTTGATACCGATTGCCGCAAAGCATTGCCGGCAGCTATAGCTGTAGAAATGTTTCATAATTTTTCACTGGTGCATGATGATATCATGGACGACGCGCCACTTAGGCGTGGTAACCAAACAGTCCATGAAAAATGGAATCTTAATACGGCCATCCTTTCGGGTGATGCAATGCTCATATTAGCCTACCAGTATTTTGAAGAATATGAGCCGAAAATTTTCAGGTCACTGGCAAAGCTCTTTAGCAAAACAGCACTTGAAGTTTGTGAAGGCCAGCAATGGGATGTGGATTTTGAGCAACGTGACAACGTTACCATACCGGAATACCTTAAAATGATTGAATATAAAACAGCTGTACTTGTAGCTGCTGCCATGAAAATGGGAGGTATTGTTGCGCAGACATCGGTAGAGAACTGTGATCTTATTTATGATTTCGGACTTAATCTTGGTATAGCGTTCCAGCTACAGGATGATTACCTGGATGCTTTTGGTAATCCTGAAACCTTTGGTAAACAGGTGGGAGGGGATATTATAGAAAACAAAAAAACATACCTTTATTTAAAGGCATTGGAGCAGGCAAATGAAAGTGAACGTGAAGGTTTGGTTCACTGGTTTTCTGTGCATCCTGAAGATAGTACTTATAAAATTGCTGCGGTTAAAGATATCTTTAGAAATTCAGGAGCAGATGCTGCTACAAAAAATGCAATTGAAGAATATACCTATAAAGCATTTGCTACATTTGAAAAACTAAATGTTGATACCGATAAAAAGCTAATGCTGAAAAACTTCGGCGAAAGCCTTATGCAAAGAAAAGTATGATATCCTACACTGCGCCCCTTAGTACCGACCTGCTTTTATCTGAAGCTCAAAAAGAAAAACTCTACACAAAATTGATAGAGCAGATAAACAAAGATTTTACTCTTGCGAATGAAACGGTAGATTTTGCCATAGAGAGTGCGCCCATAGATATTAAGCTGGGCGTGCAGGATAAAATATACAACCTGATACAGCACAAGTTTGCAGAATACCTTAATCTTTTATATATAATAGATGTGCCTGAAAAAGATATAAAAGCACTAAACGGTAATGATATTGCCGAACTGGCTGAGCAGGTAACCTTTCTGATATTAAAAAGGGAATGGCAAAAAGTATGGTTTAGGAACAAGTATTAGAGTTTTGTAGCTCTGTCATTTCGAGTGAAGCGCAGCGTAATGGAGAAATCTCAATAGTGTAAAAGTGGTTCTAAACATTCGAAATAATGAGATTTGCTTCACCCGTCGGTTTGCAGTTTCGAGTCTCGACTTCATTTCATTTTGCTCTAAATGACAAAATGTTGACTACCTCTCAATATCTATGATTTCGCCTTTTTCAAGCATGATTTTAAGGTCACTTTTCATTATAGGTGAGCTTTCTTTGTAAAACGGCTTTAGTAAAAGTTCTCCCATACCTTCTTCTTTATCTGTGATATATTCATTTTCAAGCATGTATACGGCATTGCCCTCTACTATGTCTACTTTATAAAGCGTATATTTTTCATCAGATAGCTTTATCTCATAAATATCACCTTTTTTAGGCAAGAGAACAAGTTCGGTATTTTCAGTATTGTTTTGTTGGCTGGCTATAAAAGCACCAACCATAATAACTGCAAAAATACCAAGACCTGTAAACATCCATAAAGGGGTTTTGGTACGAAGATTTATATTCTTATAATAGCTTTTGTAACTTTCAGGAAATTGTATTGTTTCCAGTACCTGATTGCAGTTGGTGCATTCTGAAATGGCTTTTTTTTCGGCAGGAAAACACGGGATCCAGTATATATGCGTATAACGTTGTACTATATACATGGTTATGCTGTTTTGCTCCTGGCAGTTAGTACAGGCTGCCCTTATTTTATCGCGGGCAATTTCTTTGCCGGCAGATCCGAATATTATCATGCTTTGTTTTAGGTCCTTGGTTAGTCGAATGATTTTTCAGCTACAAATAAAACTATTTAGAATCGTATTGCAAAATATTATTTGTAGTCGTAACTGGTTACGAGAACCGCTTAAAAATAAACCCTGACAAAAGGCATAAATGCATCGCTGTATACCATATCTTTTTCGCTGAAAAGCACATTGTATTTTACACCTACGGTTACATTATTCATGTGGTAACCAGCTCCCAAAAATAAACCTGTGTTCCAAAAATCTCTGGTATAGCCATCCCGCTGACCAAAACGGCTATCTACATCAAGGTTAACCCTTAATTGTTCCAGTTCTGCGGATAATTGCAGTTGCGGAAATGGGTTAAGTAATGCCGATACAGTACCGCCATACATAAAAGAAGAAAAGTAATTTTTTTGATTTACATAGGTGCCTTGTAAACCAACTCCCAACGCTACATATTCATTAAATTGATAGATTGCTCCGGGCGCAACAGTAACATCGGTGTAGCCGCTTCCAAATCCGGCGGCAAGTCCGCCGCCAAACCTTACATGGCTCCAAAATTCAGAACCGCTCTGTGCATTTACAGGTATCAGCGAGAGGCATAATCCCACAACCAGTGCCGGTTTTGTTAAAAAACTAAAGATGCCTGATTTCATGATGTGTAATGTAAATGATTTAGAAATATAAATGTATAAAAAAGACGGTATGATATTACAAATATTGTACTTTTGCATAAAATTTTTCACAAACAAGGTCATTAAAGACATGAGTATGGACAGGTTTTCCTTTTTAAACGCAGCACATACTGCTTTTTTCGCAGATTTATACGATCAATATATTGAAAATCCGGATAGTGTAGAGCCAAGCTGGAGAAGTTTTTTCCAGGGATTTGATTTTGGTTCTTCTGAGTACGGATATGAAACGCTCGATGTGCCCCGGGAAGCAGCCTCAGTGGCGGCTCAACCGGTATCTGATTATTCCGGCATTCCGGAAAAATTACAAAAAGAATTTAATGTTTTAAATCTTATCGACGGTTACCGTACCCGCGGACACCTATTTACAAAAACCAATCCCGTAAGAGACAGAAGGATATTCACGCCATCATTGGCTCTGGATACTTTTGGACTTTCTGACGCCGATCTTGATACGGTTTTTGATGCGGGTAAAGAAGTGGGCTTACAGCAGGCAACCTTAAGACAGATCGTAGACCATTTAAGAAAAGTATACTGCCAGCATATTGGTATTGAGTATATGTATATCCGTGATCCGGAAGTAAGAAAATGGATTCAGAACAGGATTACAGAAAATAACAATCAACCTAATTTCTCAGTTGATCAAAAGAAAAATATCCTTGGTAAATTAAACGAGGCTGTTTCTTTCGAAAACTTCCTTCATACAAAATATGTTGGACAAAAACGTTTTTCACTGGAAGGTGGAGAATCTCTTATACCGGCACTGGATGCGCTTATTGAAGCAGCAGCAGATAAAGGTGTAGAGCAGTTTGTTATGGGTATGGCTCATAGGGGCCGTCTTAATGTACTGGCTAACGTTTTTGGTAAATCTACATCAGATATATTTAGCGAATTTGACGGTAAGGATTATGATGATGATGCTCTTTTTGATGGTGACGTAAAATACCACCTAGGTCTTACGGCAGATAAAAAAACAAGAAGCGGTAAACAAATAAATATCAATCTTGCTCCAAACCCTTCGCACCTTGAAACTGTAGGTGCAGTTATAGAAGGTATAGCAAGAGCTAAACAAGACAAGTATTACCAGGACGATTTCTCTAAAGTACTTCCTATTGCACTACACGGTGATGCCGCTATTGCAGGACAGGGTATTGTGTATGAGATCGTACAGATGGCAAATCTTGACGGATATAAAACAGGGGGTACTATCCACATGGTAATAAACAACCAGGTTGGATTTACTACAAACTACTTAGACGCCCGTACATCTACTTATTGTACAGATGTGGCTAAGGTTACATTGTCGCCGGTTCTTCATGTAAATGCAGATGATGCCGAAGCAGTAGTACATGCTATGCTTTTTGCTCTGGATTACAGAATGGAATTTGGCAGTGATGTGTTTATCGACCTTCTTGGATACAGGAAATATGGACACAACGAAGGTGATGAGCCTCGTTTTACACAGCCGAAATTATACAAAGCTATTGCTAAGCACCAAAATCCAAGAGACATCTATGCCGAGAAGCTTATTGCTGACGGAGTTATAGATAACACATATGTGGGTACGCTTGAAAAAGAGTACAAAGCAATGCTTGAGGAAAACCTTGAAGCATCAAGGAAAAAAGACCTTACCATAATTACTCCTTTCATGCAAAATGAGTGGGAAGGTTATGTACAGGCAGAAGCAGAGCAAATGCTTCAAAAAGTAAATACAGCATTCTCAAAAGATATACTTACTGATATTGCGAAGGTTATTACCGAGTTACCGTCAGATAAAAAGTTCATCAACAAAATACAAAAGCTTATCAATGATAGGAAAACAATGTATTTTGATACAGATAAGTTAGACTGGGCTATGGCCGAATTATTAGCTTATGGTTCACTTCTTACCGAAGGTTTTGATGTGCGTATGTCTGGGCAGGACGTAGAGCGTGGAACATTCTCGCACCGTCATGCTGTTGTAAAAGTAGAAGATTCTGAAGAAGAGGTAGTGCTGCTTAATATGTTGAAAGACCAAAGAGGTAAATTCCATATTTATAACTCACTATTATCTGAATATGGCGTTGTAGGGTTTGACTACGGTTATGCTCTTGCAAGCCCTAAAACATTAACGATCTGGGAAGCACAGTTTGGAGATTTCTCTAACGGCGCACAGATCATGTTAGATCAGTACATCTCTGCAGCAGAAGATAAATGGAACAACCAGAACGGACTTGTAATGCTATTGCCTCACGGTTATGAAGGCCAGGGAGCAGAGCATTCGTCTGCACGTATGGAGCGTTACCTGCAGCTTTGTGCTAACCACAATATGTATGTGGCAGACTGTACAACACCGGCTAACTTTTTCCACTTGCTAAGAAGGCAGATGAAAACAACGTTCCGTAAGCCGCTTATCGTGTTTACACCTAAGAGCTTACTACGTCATCCATTAGTGGTTTCTACTGTAGATGAGTTTGCTAACGGATCATTCCAGGAAGTTCTTGACGATCCTGCAGCAGATGCTAAGAAAATTAAAACGCTTGTATTTGTTACCGGTAAATTCTACTACGACCTGATAGCTGAAAGAGAAAACCTTAAGAGAGATGATGTTGCTTTTGTAAGAATAGAGCAATTATTCCCACTACCGGTAGATCAGCTAAAAGAAGTTATTGCTAAATATCCTAATGCAGATGATTATGTTTGGGCACAGGAAGAGCCAAGAAACATGGGGGCTTATGGCTACATGCTAATGAACTTTACTGAGGTAAAACTAAGGTTAGCGGCATTAAAAGCATACAGTGCACCAGCGGCAGGTAGTTACACACGTTCTAAAAAACGTCACGCAGCTGCTATTGCGATGGTTTTTAACAAGGACTTATTTAATTAATATCGTATTTTTGATTTTTCGAAAAGATAAAAACACAAATAAAATTATACTGACATGATTTTAGAAATGAAAGTTCCTTCACCAGGGGAATCGATTACAGAAGTTGAAATTGCAACATGGCTGGTAAAAGACGGGGATTATGTAGAGAAAGACCAGGCAATTGCTGAAGTTGATTCAGATAAGGCAACCCTTGAGCTTCCTGCAGAAGTTGCAGGTATTATTACGCTTAAAGCTGAAGAAGGTGACGCAGTAAAAGTAGGACAGGTAGTTTGTCTTATCGATACTGACGGTGCTAAACCTAGCGGTGATGCTGCTCCTGCAAAAGAGGAGAAGGCTGAAGTGAAAAAAGAAGAACCTAAGAAAGAAGAGCCTAAAGCTGCTGCTCCTGCACCAGCTGAGAAAAGCTATGCATCAGGAACACCATCTCCGGCTGCTAAAAAAATATTAGACGAGAAAAATATTAGTACTGCTGCCGTTTCCGGAACCGGAAAAGGTGGAAGGATAACTAAAGATGATGCTGTTAATGCAGTACCGTCTATGGGAACTCCTACTGGTGGTACACGTGGCTCTGAGCGCCAAAAGCTTTCTATGCTTCGCAGGAAAGTAGCTGAGCGTCTTGTTGCGGCTAAAAATGAAACAGCTATGCTTACTACGTTTAACGAAGTAAACATGACACCTATTAACATGCTTAGAAATGAGTATAAAGATGCTTTTAAAGCGAAGCACGGTGGTTTAGGTCTTGGTTTCATGTCTTTCTTTACGAAAGCGGTAGTAAGAGCTTTAAAGCTATTCCCTGATGTTAACTCAATGATGGATGGTGACTATAAAGTTTCTTATGACTTTGTAGATGTATCTATTGCTGTATCCGGACCTAAAGGTCTTATGGTACCGGTAGTAAGAAATGCAGAAACACTTTCTTTCCGTGGTATTGAAGCAGAAATTAAGCGTCTTGCACTACGTGCACGTGACGGACAAATTACTGTAGACGATATGACGGGTGGTACCTTCACGATCACAAATGGAGGGGTATTTGGAAGTATGCTTTCTACACCTATCATTAACCCTCCACAGTCTGGTATCCTTGGAATGCATAACATTATCGAGCGTCCTATCGCTGTAAACGGTAAAGTTGAAATTCACCCAATGATGTATGTAGCTCTTTCTTATGACCACAGAATTATTGACGGACGTGAGTCAGTTGGTTTCCTTGTAGCTGTTAAAGAAGCGTTGGAAAACCCTACAGAATTGCTTATGGATAACAATCCTAAAAAAGCATTGGAACTATAATATATTCCCCGATTATATATAAAAAATCCCGCTCTTTGGAGCGGGATTTTTTTGTTTATAAGGTATGTTTTATGGTAATGCATCTATAGCAGCAATGACAGTTGCTTCTGTTCCTGTAAGGATGTCTGCAGTTGTTATTGTAATTATTCCACTTGGCGAAATTACAACTGGTTTTATAGCATATTCCCAAACACCTCCTTGTGCTGAAACGAAGATAGCATAACATGACATTCCAATAGGCAGTTGTCCGTAATGTTCAGTGAACATATTTGTAGTCGGATCAAACCTATCCATTGGTGCTATCGAGTTTGATACATTATAGTAAGCAATATAACAGCTTGAATTGGTATTGTTATAAGCTGGAGGTACCTCTATATAAACTGTAGTTTTAGGATCAGGTAAATTATAAAGTACATCAATATTCGTCCATCCAAATTGAGTAACTCCTAATGTGTAAGATCCGCCCTGAGCTGGTACTAAGTCAGGATTTCCTTCAGGGCCTTGTTTTTCTTTCCATGTAACATTACCTTCTGGGTTTGGAACACCATCGCCATCAGTATCTGCAACTTTTCCATCCCATACTGTCATTCCTCCGGTATTACCTCCATTGTCGTCGGTAAGCGCAGTAGGTACGGTAAGTACGATTGGATTACCATTATCAAGATTTTGTCCTTCCTGGTTGGTCATGTTTATAAAGAACTCCCCGCCTGTTAAAAGAGGGCGTAGTTGAATATCATCCGGGTTTTGAGGTACGTCTTGTGCTATTCCCATTGTGGTTTTATTAGCAGTGACCATATTTCCGGCTTTAAATATTTCTTTGTATTCCACTTTTACCTGTCCTTGCACAGGAATACCTCTAACAGTAAATTTTTTAGGATTAAAACGTATTTGAACCCCGCTTTTCGTTTTAAGGACAACCGGTCCCTGATTTGTATTAAAGGTGAAATGCTGAGTTAGTTTTGCATTAGCTTCTCGCTGTAAAACAGCCAGCTGGCTTTCGTTTACTTTAGCATTTCTGCCCGAGTCGTCTGTTTTTGTCAAATTTTCTTCACTGCTGCAGGCAGATAAGATTAAAGCCACGATTGCAGCCTTAAAAAGTAGGTGTGTTTTCATAAAATTACTTAATTAAATTGATTGGTTATTAAAAAAATTAAAGCATAAATAACACATGGTTAATAGGTTACTGCTATTTATGACCAAACGAATATAAACAAGTAATTAAAACACAGTTGATGTTTTCTTTAAACGGATCGTTTTTATCTGTAACTGGTTATCAGATTGTTA
This sequence comes from Flavobacterium cerinum, assembly GCF_004028155.1. Taxonomy (GTDB): domain Bacteria; phylum Bacteroidota; class Bacteroidia; order Flavobacteriales; family Flavobacteriaceae; genus Flavobacterium; species Flavobacterium cerinum. Next base: position 135,002 of record NZ_SBII01000001.1, read on the forward strand.
AGGTTTTATTAAAAGAGAAACTTTGGAAAGATTATTGATACTCTCTAATTAGCTTTTTTAGTGTTTAAAATCAGATTTTTAGTTAGTTAGAATAAAAGCCCTGCTTAGAAGTAAGCAAGGCTTTTTTGTTTTTTTAATAGGTATGTGCTTATTTGAATATTTTATTTTTTTCTTTTTAAGAAAGGATTGTATGAAAAGCCAAGGTTAAAATAAGCAGTGCCATCTTGTTTTGATGAAAATATATAATCGTTTGTAGATTTTCCTCTTTCGGAAGCTCTTGAACTAAACACATTGGCAAGCCCCGTTTTAAAAGTGGCAATTAAATCTTTGTGAAGTACGTGCTCGTAGGTTATTCCGGAGTTTATTTCCAACTGTCTGTAATCATAAACGTGAGCAAAACCGGGTTGGTTGGTATAAGTGTAAAAACCATCGGCAACTAATTCTGTACCCAGTGACAGTTTACCATTTGCGAATAAAGGCCTTGTTAGGAGTACACGTTGAGGCAGGATAATATCAAGTGTCCAGGGAGAATTTAAAAAAGTATGGTTCATTATGAATGTGGGCGCTACCGGAACCTGAGACGTTGGATCTATAAAAACAACCAGACCAACACCAATAGTCGTCCTTTCTGTACGTTTTAATATTATGCTTCCGCCAACTATAGCTTTTACACGCTCTGCATCTTTTTCTGTACCGTCACCTATTACACTTATGTTATATATGAATGGCTTGTTAAACAGCTTAGCATAGTAGGTAAAGCTTAAAGCAGCCGATAGATAGTGATACTCCATTTTTGAAGATAGAGGAGTTATTTCTGGTAGATAAGTAGTAACGTTTTTAGTTTCAAAAGTCTCATATTTATATCGTAAGCTAGAGGTTATAGTCCACCTTGGTTTAGAAAATACCGGAATATTGGCTGCAAAACTTAGCTTAGAATGATTACTTATTTCTCCTTTTTGAAAGTCTTTATCCAATAGTTCTGAATTAAAATCAGTAGGGGCATATTGCTGGTACTGAATATTAAACACCCGGGTTGAAGGGAACCTGTCTGTAATTTCCTGACGCACCGTTTTCTTTAATTTACCATCGTCCTGAGCGTTTACGGTAAGGCACAGCAAGGTCATTAAAAATAAAAAATCATTTTTCATTTTAGTTGTTTTTTGAGGTTTGGTAATTTGAAAAGGTATTTTTCTACAATTTATCAGACGTATTTTTCCCTAAATATTGATCAAGGAACTTTTTACGGTATACTTCGCCAATAGGAATTTCTGTGTTTTTAATATATATTGTATGATTGTCAAACGAATCGATATGAGTACTGTTTACAAGGTATGATTTACTCACTCTTATAAATGTTTCTTCAGGAAGGTACTGCGAAATGGTTTTTAGATTCATTGCAGTAATGATCTTATGGTCGTTTACATACATTACAGCATAATCTTTTAATCCTTCAATATAAACAATCTCCTTAAAAAGAATCTTATGGTATTTTCGGTCTGACTTGATAAGTATAAAATCACTTTCGGTACTTTCAATGGTTCCTTTGTCGTTTCCTTTTGCCAGTAGGTTATGATATACGAGCGCTTTTTTTATGGCTTTTTCGAGACGGTCTTTAATTATTGGTTTTACAAGATAGTCAATAGCATCTACCTCATAACTTTTTAAAGCATATTGAGAATAGGCTGTTGTAAAAATTATAAGGGTTTCGTCTGTAATGGTCTGGGCAAATTCCAATCCGTTAACTCCCGGCATCTGTATATCCAGAAAAATAAGATCGACGGTATTATTGTTCATGAACTCCCGTGCTTTATTCACTCCATTAAAGCTCCCGATAACATTAATTTCCGGAATATCCTGAATTAACAATAGCATCCCTTCCCTTGCCAATGGTTCGTCATCAACTATTATACAGTTCATACCGGTATTTTTAAAGTTACTTTAAACGTTTTTTCGAGATTTTCCATTTCAAGATCAAAATTGTTTCCATATAAAAGTTCCAGTCTGCGTTTCACGTTTACCAGTCCTAAGCCGCTGTCTTCGCCAAAAAAAAGAGGTTCTTGCGGCTTTGTATTTTCGCATAAAAATACAAGACTTTCATCATAGACACTAAAAACAATTTTTACTTTAGAAGAATTATCAGGATCTGCACTATGTTTAATCGCATTCTCTACAAACGTGGTGAATAAATTTGGAGATAAAAGCAATTGGGAAAGCTGTTCTTTATTACTACTTTCATTCTCTACAGTAATGCTAAAGCTAAAGTCATCTCTACGGATGTTTTCCAGTCCCATGAAATCTTTCAGAAACTGTATTTCAGATAAAAGCAGTACTTCCTGTTGGTTGTTGTCATAGAGCTGGTAGCGTAAAAAATCGGAGAGTTTCAATATAACAAGCGAAGCCTTATCCGGATTTTTTCTTACCAGCACATTCACGTTGTTCAGCATATTGAACAGGAAATGCGGATTAATTTGGTTTTTGAGTTCCCGTAACTCAATTTGAAGCGAGTTTTTTTCAAGCTCATTTATACGATTTGTATCCCTGCTCCATCGTTGGAATAGTTTTACTGATGTCGATGAAAAAACTAAAAGCACGAATAAATTTGTGATTCCTATTATTTCCCTGAATTCGCTTGTAGCACGAGGTAATGTAAGTGTAGCAATTCTGTAGTTGTTAAAATAATCTTCTATCAAAATCCGTTTTATAAACAAATAGCCTGATACAATCATTATTACAAGGCTAAATAAATAACTAAAGTATTTGGCTCTGAATAATAACTTCGGTACAAATACGTACATGTTTATATATACCATAAGTAAATAGAAAAAGATCCAGGTGAAATCATAAAAAAACTGATGACTACCACTAAATTCTTTAGGTTTTTCAGGGTCGTAAAAAAGGACTGCAGCATAGGTTAGCACAAGCAAATGCCTATATATCCTATACTTAGGCATAATAAGAAAATCTACAAACCAGTTCTTATTGCAATAAATTTTTTCCATCTCTTTATTTTGTGAAACTACCACGATGCGAATTAAGATAAAAACAAATTAGCATCTATTTATTTTATACTAACCCGTGTTTTATTTATACCAAACCCTAAGCTACTACTTTTTTACCCCCTAAATAACGTCTTTAGTATAAAATAGTTTTGGGTTGGTATAAAAAACGGATTGTTATTAATCATTGCGATTACATTTGATAAAAAAAAGTTATGACACCTCAAATTCAAAACATTGATGACTGGATTGCTGACATTGAATTATCCGGGCTTACTGCCGAGAAACAGCAGATCGAAATAAAGAATGTAACTGATGTTTGGAAATTTACTGAGATCAGGAAGTTAGACATGATCAGTCCGGACAGGCTGTTGATAAAAAACAATGCCGGTATAAGGGAAGTTGTAAATGTTCAGTGTGTCGATTTCATATCCGATAAAGATATTGCAAGACAAATGCTAAATGAAATAGAGGTGGAGTTGGCAGATAATACAAAATATATTGGCAGATACCATATTGATTTTTACGACAGTAAAATTAATTTTAATCATACTCGTTTACAAAAGGTAAAACATGAAATTATAGCGGCTATTAAAGGCGAACTTATTACGTATAATTATGTTTCAAAAATTGTAAAGATGCCTTCAGAGAGTTTGATAGTACATGCTAATAATTTTAAAGTAGTAGAATGTACTATTGAAAGTATTAAGAAACATCTTAAAAAAACACTTCTTGATTTTTCTGAGCCCAGATGGTTAATTATGGTTTTAAGCTCTTTTGATAATAACTGCGATTACTTCTATTTTAACGAAACGATCTTTGCAGATACTTTTGAGCACGGCTTTAATAAAGTGTTTTTGTTTGATTTTTATAAAAGTGAAATTATAGAAGTCGGATCAAAAATTTTACACGAAAAGGTATAACTAAACCGTTTAAACGGTTTAGTTTTTTTTTGGATATAATGTCCTGAATGCATTAAATAACGCCGGGTGTGTAACCGTAGCATGATCTTCTTCGGGTAAATAGTCAAAGAATACTTTCACGTTTTTAGATTTACCCTGTTTAATTTTATCAAAAAGAAGCTTAGCATCTTCTTCCATAATATGGTTCTTTGAGCCGTCTATAGAACCTTCTTTCCCCACACCAATATAAACATCAGTAGTTACATTATAGTTTTTTTGTAAAATGACAGGATTGTCTTTTAGCAAATAGCCGTCACGCCACCAAAGACTCGGACTAATAATTACGTACTTATCAAAAAGTTGTGGTTTTGTAAAGAGTATTTCTGTAGCTAAAAGCCCCCCCAATGACTGGCCAATAATCATCTTGTGTCCGTCTGTTTTGTATTTGTTTTCTATGTATGGCTGTAACTCTTTTTCCAGGAAAGATATAAATTTTGCCGATCCGCCTCCGGGAGGAACTAATTTTTTATCACTCTCACGATCACTTGGGGAGGTGAAATCGCGCTTGCGGTTAATATTAGCAATACCCACAACAATAGATTTTGGAACCCTATCAATCCACGCGAAAGTGTTGTACTGCACTAAACCTACCACATGAATAAAATCTTCATTTGCCGATCCATCCAATAAATAGATCACCGGATATTTAGCTGTACTGTTATATTCTTCAGGAAGATAAATATTTAGCACCCTGTCTTCACCTAACAGTTTTGAATGTATGGTTTCTATAGAGCCTAACACAAATGGTTTAGATGCTGTTTGTGCCAACATGCTTAATGAAGTTAAGCAAAGTAAAAAAAGTGTAATCTGTGTTTTCATACTATTTTTTTATGTTTCCCTAAGCCATTAAATATCAATAAGTGGAAACACAGGGTAAAAATACTTAATAATTTTACCCTTATCAAATAACAAGATTACCCTTTTATGTAAAATCAGGATAATGCAAATTTAACAGCTGCCAGCGAATGGATTTTTGTAGTATCAAAAACGGGAACGGCAACATCTTCCTGTTGTATTAGTAAAGGTATTTCTGTACAGCCCAAAATAATGCCTTCAGCTCCGCGTGCAATTAGTTTATTAATGATTCCAATGTATTTTTTTTTGGTCTCGCGATTTAAAATACCACGTCCCAATTCGTGTAATAGGGTCTCTTCTATATAATCCCTGTCGGCTTGGTCATCAGGAGTAATCGGTTCAATGCCGTGGGTACGTAGTTTGTCTTTATAAAAATCCAGCTCCATTGTATAAGTAGTTCCCAAAAGGCCTACTTTTTTTAAACCTTTTTCGTGAATGGCATTTGCTGTTGCGGTAGTAATATGGATAAGCGGCAGCTGGATTTTTTCCTGAATACAATCTGCAACAATGTGTGCTGTGTTGGCACACAATACAATAGCTTCTGCTCCGGCTTTTATAAGATTTTCAGCGGCATTAAGAAGTAGCTCATACGTGGTGTCCCAGTCGTAATTCGCATTGCTTTTTTGGAATTCGTCGAAATTGACCGAATAAATAAGGCATTCGGCAAAATTTAAGCCGCCTAACCCTTCATTGATACCTTCATTAATATAACGGTAATAATCTACAGTCGATGTCCAGCTAATGCCACCTACAAGTCCGATTTTTTTCATGCTATGATTTTTTAGATTCTTTTATAGAAATAACAATAAAAACAAAAGTATGTACCTTTGAAAAACTATAACAGATACAATAAATGAATATTTTACTGTAACAGATGAAAGAATTTCATTATATAAACGTTGCCGGGAAACTGGAAGGACTAATTAATAAGAATACATATCCAGTTGGAGAAAAACTGCCTTCGCTGCGTAATGTATGCCAGCAGTATAACGTGAGTGTGGGAACAGTTCTTAAAGCATTTATGCTGCTTGAAGATAAGGGGTTGATCAATGGAAGAGAACGGTCAGGGTATGTAGTGCTTCGAAAATCGACAAAGTTATCTCTGTTACCCCAAAGTATTAAGGGTACTTTAGGTATACAGGATGTTGCTATAACCCAAACATTGAGTAAAACCCTTTATGCGAACAAAACAGGTAAAGATTATGTGTCTTTTTTTGGAGCGGTACTGGATAGTGATCTGTTACCGTTTAATGCAATCCGAAGGAGCCTGCAGCAAGCTTCCAGAGATCTAACGGGAGCACACCTTCAATACGAACAGCCTGCCGGGAATACCATGTTACGACAGGAAATAGCGAAACGTTCTTTTAAATGGAATGGGAAATTGGCGACAGACGATGTTATAATTACAAACGGAGCTTTAGAGGCGGTTAGTTTGTGCCTTCGTGCTGTGGCTAAAGCGGGAGATACCATAATTATTGAAACGCCTTTTTATTTTGGAGTACTGCAAACCATTGAATCATTAGGTTTAAAAGTTATTGAAGTAACAGGTAATGGTGAGGAAGGAATAAGTATAAAAAGGCTAGAGCAGCTATGCAGCACGCAAAAAATAGCAGCATGTGTATTGATGTCTAATTTTAATAATCCGGGAGGGATGCTGCTAAGTGATGAAAAGAAACAAGCTTTAGCTGAATTCGCTAACTGTATGAAAGTTCCGGTTATTGACGATGATATTTATGGTGATTTACATTATGGAACTGTACGTCCGTCAAATATCAAGTCATATGATACCGAAGGATGGGTAATGTTGTGCTCTTCTTTTTCCAAATCATTAGCACCCGGACTGCGAATAGGCTGGTGTGCCCCTGGAAGATTTAAGGATAAAGTAGTAAGTCTTAAAGCGGTTACTAATGTAGCCACAGCGAGTATTATTCAGCTTTCGTTGCTTTCTCTATTAAGAACAGGAGCTTATGACCGCTATTTACGAAAATTGCGCCCTGAAATGCACCGGTTGGTGTTGTTAACCACAAAAGCAATAGAAGAATATTTCCCTGAAAGTACCCGAATTAGCAGGCCTCAGGGAGGGTTAGTACTTTGGATAGAATTACCACAGAATATTGACACTATTGTGCTTCAAAAAGCGGCATGGGAACAGCATATTGATTTTGCACCGGGAACATTATTTTCCAACAGTGGAATATATGAAAACTATTTAAGGATTAGCTGTACAATATGGAATGCTAAAAGAGAAAACGGATTAAAACAATTAGGAACTTTAGTAAAACAATATCTCAACACTGGTACTTATAATTAAAACAAAACCCTGCTAACTACTTAGCAGGGTTTTTACATATATAGCGATACCTTTTGGTAGAATATTATATCGTAATAAGCATGTTGTATGATTATCAGATGATAGAAATTCTAAAAGGTTGCGTTGTAGTTTATATTATTCTTTAATGATCTTTAGGGTTTTGTTCTCACCCGAGGCAAATAGTTTAACAAAAGCTTGATATCGGAATTTTATACTTTTTATCGCAAATAAACACAATGGTTGTAATAGTCTATAACGGCCTTTCCTTTCATAAGGATATCAGCACCAATAATACCGTGAACAGGCTTTGCTTTGTATTGGCGTAATGCCTCATTAACGTGCGACATGTCAAAAATGACCAATCCAAAATCCTTGGTAGACCATCGGCCCATTTTTAGTGTATTTTTTACAGAAGTCTGCGTAAGCATACCCGTAGCACCAGCACCTGCTGCTTTAGTATCCGAGTCGGATGCCGAAAGTGTAAAGTGGGCAATGCCTTTAAAATCCACACAGCTGTTTGAAGCACCTGTGTCTAATATAAAAGTACCTTCAATACCGTTTATTTTGGCTTTTATTAATAAATGCTGTGTTTTAGATATTTTGAATTTTACCCGTGTGTAACCTTTTTCTTTTAAGGTATGGTGAAGGTTTTCCATTTTAAAGATTTGCTTTCAATCAAAAATACTTTAAATTCTAATATAATTACAGTAAAAGACGAGGCAACTTTGTAATTTTGCAGTCCAAAAGCAGAATAATGATCCTTACCGATACCCATACCCATTTATACAGCGAAGAATTTAGCGAAGATCGCGATGCCATGATACAGCGTGCCTTTGATGCTGGTGTAACACGTCTTTTTGTGCCCTCTATCGATTCCTCTTATACAACACAGATGTATGAGCTGCAGGCGCAGTATCCGGATAATATTTTCCTGATGATGGGACTGCATCCTACTTATGTAAAAGAGAATTACAAAGAAGAGCTGGCGCACGTAGAAGAGCAATTAGCAACCCGAAAATTTGCTGCTGTGGGAGAGATCGGGATCGACCTTTTTTGGGACAAAACACGCCTTGCCGAACAGCAATATGCGTTTAAACACCAAATTCAGCTGGCTAAAAAGTATAAATTACCCATAAATATCCATTGCCGTGATGCTTTTGATGCCGTTTTTGAGGTTTTAGAAAGCGAAAAAGGAGACGATCTGTTTGGGATCTTTCATTGTTTTACCGGCGATTTCGATCAGGCTCAAAAAGCGATATCCTATAATATGAAATTAGGAATAGGAGGGGTGGCTACTTTTAAGAATGGTAAGATAGATCAGTTCCTTGCCGATATCGATCTTAAACACATAGTGTTAGAAACCGATTCGCCTTATCTTTCCCCTGTGCCTCACAGAGGAAAAAGGAACGAAAGCAGCTATACACTTTTGGTGGCAGAAAAACTTTCGGTTATTTATGGCGTTCCTGTTGAAGAAATTGCAGAAATAACCACTCAGAATTCTAAGCGTGTTTACGGGATTTAACAAAGAATGTCAGTTAAATTCATAAATTTTTTGTTCATTTGTGAATTGTTTTAACCTTAAAGAAGTACATGTCGAAATTTGATCATATACGGCCTTTTTATGACAGTGAAGTAAATGAGGCTATATGTAGTGTGGTACAGCATCCTATGATGAAGGCACTCATGAGCTTTGCGTTCCCGGATGTGGAAGAATCTGTCTGGGCAGAGCAGCTTAAGAAAACACATTCTAAGCGCGATTTCCAGGTTAATTTTATCTATCCGGCAGTACAAAAAGTACTGGAAAAAAGTTCCGATGGGCTTACAACCTCCGGTTTCGAGAAACTGGATAAGCATACACCTTACCTATACATTTCCAATCACAGGGATATTATTCTTGATACATCATTAATCAATGTGTCGCTGTACGATCATGGCCTTGTCATGACGGCGTCGGCTATTGGTGATAATCTGGTGCAAAAAGCCTTCCTGCATATATTGTCGCGCTTAAACAGGAATTTCCTGGTACAGCGTGGCCTTTCGCCAAGAGAATTACTGCACAGCTCCAAACAGATGTCAGAATACATTTACCAGCTGCTGCTGCGTGAAAACAGATCGGTGTGGATTGCACAGCGTGAAGGACGTACTAAAGATGGTAACGATACCACTCAGCAGGGCGTGCTTAAAATGCTTGCAATGGCATCTGACGAAGAAAACCTGATGGATTACTTCAAGAAGATCAAAATTGTACCTGTTTCTATTTCGTATGAGTACGACCCAACCGATATGCTTAAAATGCCGCGACTTATGGCAGAAGCTAACGATGAGGTATACATCAAAGAAAAGAATGAAGATTTCATGACGCTAATCAGTGGTATCATGGGTCAGAAGAAAAGGATACATATCGAAGTAGGCAATGTACTGGATACAGAACTGGATAAGATCGCAGAAGGACAGGGAAATCAAAACAAACAAATACAGGCCCTTGCCCAGGTAATAGACGATTCTATCCTGAGCAGCTACAAGCTATGGCCTACCAATTATATTGCTTACGATTTGCTCAATGAAACAAATCAGTTTGCAAGCCACTATACAGAAAAAGAAAAACTTCTTTTTGAAAGAAGGCTGGAGATGCGTATCGATATAGAGAACAAGATCGTGAGAGAAGGTTTCCTTGCTATGTATGCCAATCCTGTGGTAAATAAAATGAAATACCAAAATGCAGTCTAAACCCAGTATTTTATTGATATATACCGGAGGAACTATAGGCATGGTCAAGAATTTTGAGACCGGAGCACTAAAGGTTTTCGACTTTAAAAAACTGCTTCAGCGCATACCTGAGTTAAAACAGCTGGACTGTCATATAGAAACGGTTTCTTTCGAAAAGCCCATAGACTCATCCAACATGGATGCTACGGAATGGGTAAAGATCGCTGCACTTATAGAAGATAATTATAACGACTTTGATGGTTTTGTGATCCTTCACGGATCAGATACCATGTCCTACTCGGCATCGGCATTGAGCTTTATGCTCGATAACCTTGAAAAGCCGGTAGTGTTTACAGGTTCGCAGCTGCCTATTGGCGACCTGCGTACCGATGCTAAAGAAAACCTGATCACAGCCATCCAGATAGCATCGCTTAAACACAAGCACCTGCCTGTAATACAGGAGGTGTGCCTGTACTTTGAATACAAACTGTACAGAGGGAACCGAACCACAAAAATAAGCGCTGAGCATTTCAATGCCTTTACATCGCCTAACTATCCGGCATTAGCCGAATCGGGGGTGCATTTAAAGGTGAGTAATGACCTGCTGCTGCCACAAACCAAAGGCAAAGACCTTATTGTTAGCAAGGAAATGGATGATAACGTAGTTATCGTTAAAATGTTCCCTGGTATTAACGAAAGAGTAATGTCTGCTATTGTAGCCATTCCGGGATTAAAAGGGATGGTGCTTGAAACTTACGGGTCAGGAAATGCGCCGTCTGAAGACTGGTTCATTAACATTCTTAAAAAGGCGATAGACAGCGGCCTGCACATAGTAAATGTAACACAATGTTCCGGAGGTAGTGTAAATATGGGTCATTATGAGACCAGTACCATGCTAAAGGAAATAGGGGTAATATCGGGTGCTGATATAACAACAGAAGCAGCAATAACGAAGATGATGTACCTGTTGGGACAAAATACTCCGGATGCAAATTTTAAAAGCCTTTTTGAAACGGCACAGCGTGGGGAATTGTCGTAATTAAGTTTTTAAAATCCATTTTAAAATCCTATTTTTGCGCGCACAATAATTTAGAGAGGTGGCCGAGCGGTCGAAGGCGCACGCCTGGAAAGCGTGTATGCTCCAAAAGGGTATCGAGGGTTCGAATCCCTTCCTCTCTGCAAAAAATGAATGCTCCCATCAGGGAGCATTTTTTGTTTTAAGGCATAGTTAAGTAGCTGTACCCTTCATGGCTTTCCATTGCAAATTTGTAAGAAAAAAACATTACATTTGAGAGTCTATAAAATGAAATAAACCTTGGTAATTTTGGTGTATATACGAAGGTTTGTTTTGCATATAAACGAGTTAGTGGTAATCATAAAGACGTGTATCATATGTTAAGAACATTATTTCTTTTACTCATTACATTTTGTATATTTTCTTGTGAAAATAAAGATCCAAGAAATATTAAGTCAACACGAGACAATAACATTGTTGGAGATTTTGATAGAGAAAAATATCCACTTATTCAAAAAGCTATCGAGTTGGGATTCGAAGGAAATCGTGAGGAAGCAATCGAAAAATTTGATGAAGCAGAAAAAGAATATGGTCAGTTGGTTATTATTTCACTTAATAGAGGAATTATATATAGAGAACTTGAACAATTAGATTATGCTATTCAAGATTATACGTTATGTCTAAAAATAGATCCTAATTATTTTCCAGCATTAATTAATCGTGGAATTACTAATAGTTATTTGGATAATTATGAAGAAGCAATAGCTGATTTAAATAAAGCCATTAAATTAGACTCAAAACAACCTATCGGATATTTAAATCTTGCTATAGTTTATTCTATGATGAACAAAAAGGAATTGGTTTGTGAAAATCTCACTAAAGCAACGGAAACGGACTTAAATAGTGTTTATCAAGATGCTATCAAAGAGTTGGAAAAAGAAAATTGTGAATGATTACATGACTACGGCTAACAGCTACTACAATGGATTTGGTCAATTGGATTAATGGGAAGATGGTTTTGTATTTGGGATGTTTCAAATAAATTCGAATAATGGCTTACTTTAGTCTCAAACTTTACAGACTGCATTGATATTTAAAGTAGCTAATGATTTTCTCACCCGTAAAACACATAACTCCACCTGTTTTTTACCAACAGAAAACTCCTGAAAGAAATAATTACTATATTTGAAGTATGAGCACAGCAACAAACCATATAGGAAGAAAGATAAGCCGTATTAGAGAACTTCGTGACATGAAGCAGGAAGCTTTGGCACAGGCTTTAGGTACAAACCAACAGGCAATATCGGCTATTGAGAACAGCGAAACCATAGATGAAGAAAAACTTGTAGAAGTGGCAAAAGCATTGGGTGTCACTCCTGATGCTATTAAAAACTTTTCTGAAGAAGCTGCAATAAATTATTTTAACACCTTCAATGAGGCTGTTTCAAGCAGTAACTTTGGAAACCACAACGTGTGCACTTTTAATCCGTTAGATAAATTAATGGAAGTGGTAGAAGAGAACAAAAAGCTTTACGAACGTTTATTACAGGCCGAAAAAGATAAGCTGGCTTATCTTGAAAAGCTTACCAAATAATATAAAAAGCCTCATAGTATTGAGGCTTTTTTGTTGCCGTACATTCTGTTTACCTTAAATTCCTTTAAATCCTACCTATAGTGGTGAATAACAACTATAAGTAGCGCAAATACAACTATAAGTTTTGGTGTTTTTTTGATTCCGGAAATGCATCGAAATACCTTTGTAATGTCGAAAAGAATAAACAAAAAAATCAGAACCTATGTTAAGTACTAAAACGATAGGCAATAAAATTGCCGAAGCACGAAGGAAAATAAATGTATCTCAAGCCCAGCTTGCAGAGCGTTTATTCATTAGCCCGCAGGCGGTAGGAAAGTGGGAGCGTGGAGAATCTATGCCGGATATTACTACTTTAAACCGTCTTGCAGAAATTTTGGGTGTTGATCTTAATTATTTTTCAGAAAACTTCCAGTCGGTAGCCACAGATGGCGAACAGGTTAAAAAACCGGAGGAATCTGAAACGCAGGAAAAAAAACTTAGCTGGGATATGTCACGCGGTAACTGGGTGGATGCCGACTTTTCAGGATTGAAAAATCTGCATGAAAAATTCAGTTCTTCTAATATGCAGCGCAGTAAGTTCATTGGTTCAGATATGTCCGGGCTTCTTCTAAAAAACAATAATGTCGAGAACTGCGACTTTTCAGGTTCCGATATCAGTGGCAGTCATATTCATAACTCCCATATGGTCAACAATATCTTTAAGGATTGTTTGCTCAAAGAAACCGAATTCTCAGGGAGCCATATCAAAGGCTGCGATTTCTCTGATGCCGATTTTACCGGAGTGGTGTTTAAATCGTGCTCTTTTCAAAAAAATGTGATAGCAAATGCAGTATGGAAGCGCACCTCTTTTAATGCTACACAAATTGATAATATGGTTTTTGAGGGTACATTGGAGGATTGCTATTTTGAAAACAGCGCATTTTCTAAAGTCACATTCCAAAATTCAAAATTGATTAATATTTTCTTTAAAAGCAGGAGTTTGAAGCAAATCCGCTTTATTGACTGTGAGGCAGATCGAATGACTTACGAGTTCCTGAAAAATGGGAAAGCAGATGTAACAGGCATCAAGCTGTTATCATAATGAAAATGAAAGGCGGAATGACAAAATACAAAAAAGCCTCCAATATTATGGAGGCTTTTTTGTATTTTGTCATTCCGAATAAAAGATTTTCGACTGCGTTGCACTCCGCTCAAAATGACACACTTATTTACGTTCTGTCATTTCGACGTGAGGAGGCTAGAGGCTATAAGCCGACTGGCGAAGCAAATCTCACACAGTATTTTATTTCTAAATTGCAGGCTATAATCACTAACTCCCTTATTAGCAAAAAATGACAAACGACCCTAACTACACTTTTATAAAGACCGACAAAAAATTAATCAAATTAAGTTTTGATGATATTTTGCTCATAAAGGGATTAGGGAATTATGTTGAGATCTTTGTAAGGGATAATAAAAAATACATTTATTACAAGTCTTTAAAAGACCTTATCGACAAATTACCCAATGAATTTATGAGGGTTCATAATTCATATATTATAAATTTAAAGAGGGTAGACTACATTGAAGATAATCATTTAATAATTGCTGATCATAAGATCTCAATTGCTAAAAGCTACAGGGAATGTTTAATAAACCGGATTGACAAATTGCTGTTGTAAATACGGAATTGGACATTCTGAATAAAAATTTATGCCGACTAAATAATTTATTTTTATAACATTCAGAATGTGAGTTGTTTTGTGCAAATAAAATAACAAGATGAAGCAATTACTATCTTGTCTAACACTCCTAACCATTATGACAGCAAATAATTTAAATGCACAAAACAGAGATTTTGAAAAAGACGTAAAAACAATCGAAGCGCTAATAAAGGCAAGCTATGAGGTTGTTTCAGGCGAAAAAGGAGCAAAACGTCAATGGGGAAGAGATGATTATTTGCATCATCCCAAAGCGGTATATTCTTACTTTGACAGGCAGAAACAAGAACAATCAACCATGACATTGCAGGAGTTTCATAAAGAAACAGATGATATGGTATTTGACACTGCCTTTTATGAAAATGAAATTAACAGGGAGGTGAGGCTATTTGGTAATGTTGCTCACGTTTGGAGTACTTATGAAACAAGATTAGAAAAAGGCGGAAAGGTGGAAAGAAGAGGAATTAATAGTATTCAGCTCATTTTTGAAAACAATCGTTGGTATATTATTTCCTGGACATTTTGCGGAGAAACAGATAAAAACACTATCCCAAAAACATTTGATAGAAATTGAAAAAAGGCTATTAATAAAAGTTTCATTGCGCTCAAAATGACATTCTTATTTAGGTTTTTGTCATTTCGACGATAGGAGGCTAGAGGCTGTAAGCCGACTGGCGAAGCAAATCTCAAACAAAGATTTTTCGACTGCGTTGCACTCCGCTCAAAATGACACTTTCCGGAGAGCCTTTTTATTTTAAAATTGCAGGCAGTAAATAATCGCTCACTATTTTGTCTGACTGTGCATGGCCATACGGCTTATTGTACGCTTTAGAAGTTATGATAACGACAAGCGGCAGGGTTTTAAAAATTATAAATTTGTTTCCGCCATTTCCTGAGCAGTAGTACGTTTCATAATTTTTACCTTTATACGTTACCGTTTTATTCCAAAACAAATAACCATAGAACTCGTTATCCCTTCCTTGTATTTGGATTTTTTTTGTCAGCGTTTTTTTTACCCATTGTTCAGGTAGTAGTTGCTTGCCATTCCACACTCCATTGTTTTTATACAGCTGGGCATATTTTGCGTTGTCCAACGATCGCATTTGCAGACCGCCCGCAGTATTCGCGACCTTTTGTGGTGTGTATTGCCACTGATAATTGGTAATGCCTAAAGGCTTAAAAAGTTTTTCATCGGCATATTTCTCTAATCCTCCCGGAACATTTTTGTTCAAAATATCGCCTAGCAGTACTACGCCGGCAGTAAAATAATCCCATTTGGTACCGTTGGTTTTGGCAGAATCGACAGCCAGGTCTAGCGTGAATTTCACCCAGTTATCGGTAGGGTACATGTTTTCTTCATTTCCGGGCGAATCGCTATCTGCATCCGAACCATCAAAAGCTGAACTCATAGTCAGCAGGTCGGCTATTTTAATGCTGTCTTTTTTTACATTGTAATTCGCATATTCCTTTAGGTTATAAAAAGAATGTAAGGTTTGCTTATCGTTTTTAATATAGCCTTCATTTATAGCAATGCCCATAAGGGTAGAAGCAAACGATTTCCCTACTGAACGGGTGTCGTGCAGCGTGTTCCTGTCGGCACCATTAAAATATTCTTCCAGTAAAAGCTTGCCATCATAAACAGCAACTACGCTGGTTATCTCCTTTAGGTTATAGGCTGCAATATCTTTATTCAGCAGTTCGATTTTGCTCCTGTCAAACTGCAGGTTGGAAATTTCCCATCCGCTGTTGGGCATTATGGGCTGGATCGCCATTTGCTTTGCGGTTACTTCGGGTGTTTTTATAATTAGTTTAATCTCTCCGGAGGCTATTAGTTTACCCACTTTAGCTTCTTTGCTATCATTGGTAATAATATAAGGCCGTACTTCGATCTTAAGTTTATGGCTGCCGAGCGTTAGCGCTTTTTCACCTCCATTTAGTTTGAATCTTTCCCACATGTTGAGTCCCCATAAATTTTCGCTTTTAGAGCTCGTAAGCGGAACCCTTAGCGCTGTTGAGGTGTCTTTACTGCTGTTGTACCCAAAATTACAGCCGTTATTAATATTCTCTTTATAGATGAACGTATCGTCAATGTAAAAAGTAAACTGTAGGTTGCCTATTTTGACAAGTTCTTCAGCCGATAAATTTGGCGCTAACTGGTGCAGGTAGTTGGTTATGGAATTATCCATAAAAAACCTGATGTTAAGATCTGACTTATAGGTGAGGTTAAAAGAGGTAAGAAAGTCAGTACTTTTATATTGATCTAACGGAATATTTCCATTCATAAAAGTGACCTTACCCATGTTTTGCCTATGCAGTTCGCTGGTAACGCCGTCCGATTTAAACAGTTCGGTATTTTGAGCAGACGCAATAAGAAAAGAAAGATTGATTATGAGCAGTACAACTATTCGCATCAGTATTGGATTTATTAGATAGGAAACAAAAATAGGCTATAGCCAACAGTAAAAATTGTACAGGATTAACATTTGTATTTTATTTAGCCAAAAGTAATTTTAAATGTTCCGAAGGATTTAGGCCGTTCACTTCTTTAAAGCATCGGGTAAAATGACTCTGATCGGAGAAGCCGCATTCATGAGCGATCTCGGTTAATGATAGTTTTTTTAAAGCGATGAGCGACAGTGCTTTTTCTACTTTTAACTTTCTTACATACTCACTTAAAGTGCAGTGAAAGTACTTAGAGAAATCCCGTGAAAGGTGAACAGGGTGTATGCCGGCTATTTTAGATAAATACTCTAAAGTGACTTTCTCTCCAACCTGGTCGTGAAGAGCCTCATCGATACACTGTACCCATTTTGGGTTTTTATACAGGAGCGTTTTGTTGTGCTGCTCCAGTTTCGATAAGATCTCTATCAGCAGTGTTTGTATGGAAAAGTCTACAGCAGTGCCTTCAATTTTAGCAGCCCTGAAAACTTTATACATTAAAAACTTTATATCCGGATTTGAGATATTAATGCTGCCCTGTAAGTTGTTTTCTGTCAGCTCTAAAGTATCAAACCAGTGCTGTTCAATTTCAACGTGAAAACCTCTGGTAAAACCATCAGGTTTAATGTTATAATGCGGTTCCTGCCAATTATGAAAAAGCAGGTCTCCTGCTTTACAGTTATAGATTTCCTTTTTATTCCCCTCAATAACATTCCCTTCAATAATAAAAGTAAAATAGGCATGCTCATGATAATGCCAGTCTACCTTGCTATGGGTATAAACAGTATCGGTCAACGTTAACCCCTCCAAAGCTATGGTCTCATTTGTTTGTCCGTAAAATGTACCTTTTTGTAACTGCTTCATTACTGGATTCGTTTACTTTCCTTACGCATAAAGGTAGATAAATGATAGCGTAGCTAAACAAATTGGTGAAGCTTTTTTGTTTAACTTTAGCGTTCTAAATTCTGTATTTAGACCAAGACATTATGAACAGAACCTGCCTGCCTCCTCCAACAGCTTAATATAACACTCCGTTATATTAGCATTTTATGCAGCGAGCTAACCTTAATTAGCTGCGCTGGTATTGCTATATACTTACTCAATTCGTTTTAATTTATCAATACCATACCTTTTTAAAGGTATGAGTTATCTATTATATACAATGAAAAAAGCATATATACAATTGCACGCTTCACTCGTGCTGGCAGGATTTACAGGAATTTTCGGCCGACTTATCTCTCTTAACGAAGGACTAATAAGCTGGTACAGGCTACTGCTTTCGGGTCTGGTTCTTTTGCTGTTCTATTCCATTACAGGGAAAAAGCACAATGTTACTTTAAAGAATAAAATGAGTCTGGCGGTGTCGGGAACGATACTTGGGCTTCACTGGCTGTTCTTTTACGGTAGTATTAAGTACGCCAACATATCGGTAGGGGTTATTTGTTTTGCCCTTACCAGTTTCTTTAATGCTATACTTTCCCCGCTTATCGACAAAAAGAAGCTCTCCATTCAGGAGCTGCTACTTAGTGGAATCACGGTATGCGGTATTGGTTTTATATTCGGGCTCGATGCTAGTTACAGAACGGGAATAGTATTGGGTATCATCTCGTCTATATTTGGGGCGTTGTATACTATTTATAATGAGAAACAGGCAAAACAGTATGAAAGCGGTACAATAGTATTGTACCAAATGCTAGGCGGCTTTGTAGGGATCTCTATTATTATGCCCCTCTTTTTATATGTATCCCCTGTCGAGACTATTTTACCGTCTTTAGAAGATTTCGGCTGGCTGTTTGTTTTATTGGTAGTATGTACGGTGGTTATGTACAGCTTGATCACAGCGTCGCTAAAACATATTTCGTCGTTTACCGTAAGCCTGAGCTATAACCTCGAACCCATTTATACCATTATCCTTGCAATCCTGATCTATCATGAAGATAAAGGATTATCGGCAGGGTTTTATATCGGTTTGTCACTTATTGTACTTTCGTTAGTACTCCAAATGTACCGGATGAAAAGGTTGCAGCGCAGCACATAATTATTTCTTCATTAAAATTTTAAAGCCCTGTTCAGCAGGGCTTTTTTAATATTACTAAGTGCTGAAAATTAGGAAAATACACTTTATCGTTCATATGTTGCATTTAATCTCATTATCATACTTTCGTTCATGTTATAACTTCATAATGTGTACTTTAATGTAATAATCACCAACCTAACATTTTAAATTTTTAATTATGAGAAAGTGCTACATTAGCTTTATTAAGTCTTACTCAGTAGTTTTCACTGGAGTATTAATGGTTTTTCTGTTGTCTTGTGAATCAGACAAAATGTCGGAATCAGAACCCCAAAATGTTACTCCGAAAAATGGTGGACTTTCCAGTTCATCCGTTCCTCCGGATTTTAATGCCAGAGCGTTAAATCTTACAGAAGAGGAAGTCTATTTGTTTCCTGAAGATCCGAACTATGAAATGATCGACATGGGAAGGTATGCCTTAGGGAAAGTTTTAAAAGATATGATAAATGCAGCAGCGATTGCTCAAATAACAAATTATGCAAAAATCAACGGTGTTAAAACGGTAACTTTTGATAAGATATTTGGACTGTTCCCGGGCATGAAAGCTATGATCGATCAGAAGCTAAGCACTCAAAGTCTTCCTTCCTGTCCTTATGATTTCTCTTCTTTCGATAAGATCCAAAGCGTTATGAGCAGAGAAGGAATTGACTATAATCTGGGAGTATACATCTATAATCTTGAGTCGAACCCAGGCGGCGAGTTTTTTATTCTTACACCCGGAGCAGAATTGAACGATGAAGAAGGCGGAGAAGACCAGATAATGGCATGGTACAAAGGTGCTAACCTTACTGCCGATCCTATAAAAATAACAGAAGGTGAAGCAGGAACATTTGCTACAATGGGCGCTTTTTTTTCATTGGTACTTGATCCTAAAGTATTAGGTCCTGTGGGTAATGGTCCAACGGGACCAATAGGAGGGCCGCTTGTTAAAAAAATATGTGTCCGTCAGGTTAATATTAAACACCGTTACGAAAAATCAGGTAAATCTGAAATTTATTTCCATGCACTTAAAAATACAGGAGGAAATAACTGGGCAACACTATATAACAATTGGCCTGCAAACGATTCTTCAAAACATTTAACGAGTACAAAAAGTACAAATCAATGGGTTACGGTTGATAAGGGACAGGTTTTATTTAATAGTGACCTGAGTGTAGTATGGAATACTTTTGAGAGAGACTGGTACTCCAGTTTTAAGCCTGTAAATAATCTTCTTGGTGCTACAACGATGATGCAAAGCGGTGCTCCAATGACTTTTGCAAATGAATGGTATGCATTGGTGCCTTCAACGAATAATCTATCAAATAGTAAATCTATGGGGCCTTTCAAAGCACCAATATTAACCAATGGAGCTAGTAATACTTATCTTCTGGGTGAAGGGAGTAAGTTTCAGGCTTATTTTTATGCTCAATAATAGATAGCTAATACTATTTAAATTAAGAATAAAACAAAAACCCGCTGAAAAGCGGGTTTTTCATATTTATAGGGTAGTGTTTTACAATTGATCTTCTTTAAGTTCTTCGGGAGTTACAGGGACTACTTCCGGAGGATGTTCTTCACCAAGTACCATTCCCCAGGATTTAAGTCCGTCAACCCTGTCAAAAATAACTTTTACAATGGCTATGACTGGGATCGATAAGAACATCCCTTTAATGCCCCATACCATTTCGCCGACTACTAATCCAAGAAGCGCTACAAGCGTATTGATCTTAACCTTAGAGCCTACGATCTTGGGCATTATGTAATTTCCGTCTATAATATGGATAACTATTCCGGAGATCAGAACGAAAAACACATCGGTACTTCCCATGGTAGCAAAAGTAATAAGCAGTGCGATGAGCAGAGCAGTAAGGATGCCTATGTAAGGAATCACATTAAATGTTCCGGTAATTATACCCAATAAAAAGGCATATTTTATCCCAATGATTTCGAATGCGATACAGGCTAATGTCGAAACGATAAGCATCTGTAAAAATATACCTGTAATGTATTTTTTTACAATATACTGGATCTGGGCTACAACGTCATGAACAACTATTGCGTGCTCATCTTTAAAAAGCGACACCACAAATTTTAATAGTAATCGTCTGTGGAGCAGTATAAAAAATGTATATAAAAAGATAAACACAAGGAATAAAATAATGGAGGATACCGATAAAAGGGTACTGCCTAAGAGACCTGTTCCTTTGCTTAACATCTCAGATGTTGCAGTATCGACGTAGCCCATCTGGTCTTTACTGTTAATGTGGAAAGTATTATATATCCACGTTTGGATATCGGTAGACGCCACTAAGATTTGTTTTTTAAATGCAGGGAGATCGTTCGTGAGTTCACTAAGCTGGCTTAGTAATAAAACAAAGGTTCCAGAGATTACAACAATAAGGCTTAGCAGTACTAATATGGAAGATACTGAACGTGGAATTTTCCATTTGTGTTCTAAAAAATTGGCAAAGGGCAGCAGCAGCAGTGCAAAAAGCAAAGCAAATAATAAAGGTGCTAGCACTGTCTCTCCAATAATTGCAAGGTAAAACAGGCATATTATACTAATTAATATATGCGCCAGTTTGGTGTAAAATGGTGTTGCCTGCCTCATCTACTTATGTTTTTGTGAATAATAAGTAAAATTAGAATTAAATATGGTTATGTGCTATCTAATGAAAATCTTTTAGATTTATTTAATATAATGTTTAATCGGATTAAAATATTAATACCATGCTTCCAGTCTTGTTAAATCATGGGTTGATATTTCTCCGGGTTCACCCCATTTGTTATACATGGGTATTTGTTCAATACAGTCAAGGTTTGTTTCCAGGCTGTTTGTAGACAGCTCAAAATCAAAACGTGGGTTAGAAGCCGACATGAATTTCATTTCTTTTGAATTATCAATAAAGCTAAATCTGATGTCAATAAGCCCAATACAGCCCAGATGGTTTGCTGCTACATAACGGAGTAGTACTTTCTCGGGAGAATATACATAGGTGTATCCTTTTGGATCGGTCATATCACGGCCCACACTCTTTTGAACAACTTCAATGTCATGTTTTTTGATATGCTCTATCGAGTCAAACTTTCTATAGTTCACATAGAGATCCATTTCATATAAAGGATATACCGATTTGTTTTCGTCTTCTTCATTATCATCATATAACCTTCGGTACAGTGTATATTTACCTGAAGCCTGATTTTTATGGTCATAATTAAATGTAAATTCTACAAAAAGATGGCCGGTAGACGTATAGACTTTTAGACTTCTGTCCATGGGGAATGAATTTAAATTGTTGTAAGGTGTAATTTAGAATATGATTAATGCACGGCAGCAAAAACATATCAAATTTATTGAAAGCCCAACTGTTGATAGCAGGTGTAATTACCTGTTTTTAAAATTGTAAATTTTTACAGTGCTCAACAAAACAAACCTTCGCAATTGAGTACTATCATTGCATCTGTTATATTCTGCTTTAATACTCCCTTTTTGCGGTCAAAAATAACGGGAATACTCATTTTTGTTGGTTTTTTTATTCAACAGATGATATGAAAATATTCAAAGAATAGCTTTTTTGTGTTAAAATTTAGTCAATGCAAAGGAGGGTTGTCATAAAATAAAAAAAGTTTCGGATAAATATAGCTCGCTATTTTTAACGAGTCTAAATAAAATAAATTTGTTACTGTCAGTTTTTTCAAAAACTCACGGTTTTTAGAATTATAAAAATTAATAGTAGATTATGTTTAAATTTTACAAAAAGTCAAATAAAAGATATCTTTTTGGCAAAGCAATGGCAGCAGTAATGCTGTTCTTTTTTTGTACACAGTTATCTTTTGCACAGGCTTCGGCCTACGGTTTTACACAAAATCAGGGAACTTATGTTCCTTTAACCGGAGCTACGATAATTGCACAAGCTGGGGCATTAACCGGAACTAATAGTATTGATTCTCAAAAGTATGAGCTTCCTGCAGGAACAATACCTTTCCCTTTTACAATCAGTAACCAGTCTTTTACAGGACTGTATGTTTATGCCGATGGGTTTGTAACTTTTGGACCAAATTTTATCAATGGAAGTTCGCCTATATCAAATGCTGTTACAGAGTATGCGGGTGCAGTTTCGGCAGCAGCAGCAGATATTCATGCTTTATATGACCTGAATGGTCTTACAGGGAGTATTAGTTACAAAACTGAAGGCGTAGCACCAAACCGTGAGTTTGTTATCCAGTGGGAGCATTTCAGACCTTACTTAAGTTCAACTTCTACTTCAAGTCTGTTTGACTGGAATTTCCAGATAAGACTTAAAGAAAACAACGGTATTTCTATTGCTTATGATATGAAAGTAACAGGTACACCTACAAGTGCTTTGGTTCAGGTGGGTATCAGAACAGGATCGGCTACTGATTATAGTAACCGTTATTCGACAGGTACATCTTCGAGTAACTGGACATCATCTACAGCAGGAAGTTCAGCAACTTCAACTACTACTGTTAATTCCGGAACACTTCCTCCATCAGGATTTAGCTACAACTGGTCATCACCGTTGCCGTGTATATCACCTGTAGTACAGCCAACAGTACTTAATCTTTCGAGCCAGGGTATTATTATTACAGGAACATTTACAAAGGCTGTTCCGGCAGCAGATAGTTATTTAGTACTGCGTACACCAACAGGTACAGTACCTAATACACCAGTGAATGGAACTGTTTATACAGTTGCTGCTAATACTGCTTTAAATGCTAATGTAATTTACATAGGGAGCAATGCAACTTTTACTGATAATGCATTTAATGGTGTATTAGGTAATACAGACTATACTTATACTGTTTATGCTGTTAGTACTGCGTGTATTGGCGGTCCTATATACAATGCAATAAGTCCCCTTACTGCTGATATAACCACATGTCCAGGGCCTATAAATACGTTGGATTCGGCGAATGTATCAAGTTCATCATTTGGTATCGTATGGACACCTAATAATGGCAATGCACTACCTTTAACCTACAGTGTTGAGGTTTCTACCGTTTCAGATTTTGCTACCCAGATACCAGGATCTCCATTTACTGTTGCGGCACCAGCGGCTTCAATTAATATTCCGGGTTTATTAGCTTCAACAAAATATTTCTATCGTATAAAAGCTATTACAAGCTGCGGTACAGGATTAGCTTCTTCTATTAAAAATGTAACAACACTATGTGTAGCAGTTACAGCATTGAATGAAAATTTTGATGCTCTTACTTTTGGTGTACTGCCTTCCTGTTGGAGCAAGATTATAAGAGGATCAGGTACATCTTCAGCTAGCGTTGGAGCAAGTGTGAGTGCCGGATTCAGCCTCCCTGCTGCGATAAACCTTTATAACTCTAGCGCAAACACAAATACCGATGGCGTAGATGTTATACTTGTAACACCTACAATTAGTAACCTTAATGCAGGAACGCACAGGTTGAGGTTTAAAGCAAAAAGAGGTACAGCTGTAGAGGGGAACGATATACAGATTGGTACACTTTCAGATAATTCTGCTACTGCTGTATTTACAGCTGTTGGCGGAGTAACTGTACTGACAACAGAATATAAAGAATATACAGTATACCTGACAGGTAATAATACAACAAACCAATTTTTAGGGTTTAAAAGAAAAGGATCGGCAGCAAATACAAATATATTTATAGACGATGTTATATGGGAAGAAGCTCCTTCATGTCTTGAGCCTTTAAATCTTTCAGTGTCGGCAATTGCACCTAATAGTGCAACGGTTAGCTGGAATTTTGATGCTCATAGTACAGCACCAACTGATGGATATGAGTATTTTGTGTCTACAACAAATACAGCACCTACTGTGACTGATGTAGTTGTATCAACAAATTCTACAACTGTTAATCTTGCATTATTGGCCAATGGTACTGCTCATTATGTTTTTGTGAGAAGTGTGTGTTCTTCAGCCAATAAAAGTGCCTGGAAAGTGATTGATTTTAAAACAATACTTACCACGCCTGCACCATGGACCGAGACTTTCACGGGAACTTCTTTGCCAGGATGGGTTACAACGGGCTGGACTATTGGTGCTGACAGAAGTGCTACAGGAAATACCGGAAGGAATATTTATAAAAACCTCTTTGGAACAACACCTGCAGGAGAGTTTAGTACAATAAATGTTGGTCCGCTGCCTGCTAATTCAGTATTAAGCTTTGATTATAAACAAGGTAATTATAATTCCCCATATACACCATTAACAGACTGGGGGAATTTTGAAGTACAGGTTTCAACAGATTTTGGAGCTACCTGGACATCCCTGGCAGCTATAACCAATGAAGCGGGTACAGGAAGCTACATGGCAAAAACATATCCTCTTTCAGCTTATGAAAACATGTATGTATCGGTAAAAATAAAGGCTGCAAGAACCACCGGAGATTTTGACCTTTCCTTTGATAACTTCAAAATTGAAGCAAACAATACACCTGTAAGCCTTGCTATCGCAACACAAAATGCGGTGCCTGCACAAATTTCAGTACCTAATGGAACTTTACAGCTAATAGCTTCAGTTTTACCTACAGCAGCAAATCAAAATGTTATTTGGAGTATTACTTCAGGTAGTGAATTTGGAACCATAAACGCAAGCGGGCAAATTACAGCAACGGCTAATGGTACAGTAACTGTAAAAGCAGTAAGTACTGTAAATGCGGCTGTGTTTAATATAATACAAGTAGTTATCAGCGGGCAAATTATACCAGTTGTAAGCCTTGTGATTTCCGTAGAAAATAATGCTGCTTCTGCAATTACTACAGCAAACGGAACGTTACAATTAGTAGCAACGGTTTTACCAGCGGCTGCAACTCAAAATATAATATGGAGTGTAGTTTCGGGAGCTGAGTTTGGTACTGTAAATGCAACGGGTCTTATAACTGCTACGGCTAACGGAATAGTAACAATTCAGGCAGTAAGTACAGAAGATGCTACGATTTTAGATACAATTGAGATCGCTATCAGCGGACAAATTACACCAGTTGCAAGTGTTGTAATTTCGGTAGAAAATAATGCTGCTCCTGCAATTACTACAGCAAACGGAACTTTACAATTAGTAGCAACGGTTTTACCGGTTGCTGCAACTCAAAATGTAATATGGAGTGTGGTATCGGGAGCTGAGTTTGGTACTGTAAATGCAACGGGTCTTATAACTGCTACGGCTAACGGAATAGTAACAATTCAGGCAGTAAGTACAGAAGATGCTACGATTTTAGATACAATTGAGATCGCTATCAGCGGACAAATTACACCAGTTGCAAGTGTTGTAATTTCGGTAGAAAATAATGCTGCTCCTGCAATTACTACAGCAAACGGAACTTTACAATTAGTAGCAACGGTTTTACCGGTTGCTGCAACTCAAAATGTAATATGGAGTGTGGTATCGGGAGCTGAGTTTGGTACTGTAAATGCAACGGGTCTTATAACTGCTACGGCTAACGGAATAGTAACAATTCAGGCAGTAAGTACAGAAGATGCTACAATTTTAGATACAATTGAGATCCTTATCAGCAATCAGGTGTTAGGAATAGATGAAGTAACTAAAGCACAATTTGTTATTTATCCTAATCCGGCAGAAGCTGTTCTAACCATACAATCGGTTTTAGAAGTTGCTGCAGTAACAGTTTACAATTTACTTGGACAAA
Source organism: Flavobacterium cerinum (assembly GCF_004028155.1). Lineage (GTDB taxonomy): Bacteria > Bacteroidota > Bacteroidia > Flavobacteriales > Flavobacteriaceae > Flavobacterium > Flavobacterium cerinum. Next base: position 161,298 of record NZ_SBII01000001.1, read on the forward strand.
CAATGGCTATAGAGAATAACAATACAATTAATATCGAAAATTTATCTGTGGGTACATATATTATAAAAGTAGATTTTACAAATGGAAAATCTACGGCACAAAAAATCATAAAGAAATAATCTGAATTTTCTTTGTTTTTGAAACCGCCTAATTCGTTAGGCGGTTTTTTTGTTAAACTGTTTGTAATAGGCACATTTTTAAATTAATTGCTCTATATTGCCCGGTATGAAAAACAAAAGAGATAGTAAAAGGTATATCATCAGCTGCTTAACTGTAGCGATAGTGTCTTTGTTATTATTTTTTGTTTCCTGCCCTGTTAAGAACAGTATCGCAGAGATTTTAGACCTGCCAATCGCCAAGACTTTAAACCCTTCTAAGTCGGTTTCTTCCGGTACTTATAAAACCTGTAACGTTTACGGGCATCATACTGTTAAACAGTTAAAATCTGTCAAAAAATTAGAGGTTCTATTACCTTTTCATCTAAGGGACTTTAGTGATCCTTTACTTTTTGTAAACAAACCTGTTGAGATTTATAAACAAAATCAACCAGGTAATGTTTCGAAAATTCCTTTTTACATTTTATACCAAAACATAAAAGACTTTATCGTTTAGATACTTAAAGTTGAGTTAGTAAGCCGCCTTTTTAAAGATGTGGCGCATGTTTTATTATAATAAATGTAAAAATGAAATCAGAAAATATTGAATTAAAAAACAACTTTTATGTAGCCGGGAGTATAACTTTTGCTTTGCGAATGGTTATTGGATGGACTTATTTCTCAGCTTTTTGGAGAAGATTGGTCTTAGAGAATAAATTAGATCAGGAGGCAGCAGGATACATAGGCGAAAAGTTTAATCACTTTTTACCAAATGCGTTAGGGATCAAACCCATTATAGAATACCTCGTACTTAATCCCGATGCTTTATGGTGGGCGATGACCATCTTTACAATTGTAGAAGCGATAGTAGGCTTGTTTTTGATACTTGGACTTTTTACTAGGCTTATGAGTATTGGTGTTTTTGCTTTGGCAATGGGTATCCTTCTAGGGTCAGGGTGGTTAGGTACGACATGCCTTGACGAATGGCAGATAGGTGTCCTGGGAATTGCCGGAGGATTTACTTTATTTTTATCAGGAAGTGGTAAATATTCCTTTGATAACTGGATGATGTGTAAAGGATATCCCTTCACGAATAAAAAAGTTTTTGCCCTCTTGGGATCTGGAAACTTGCCTGTTCAGTGGAATAGATTTTATAAAATTGTATTTGCCGGTTCTGTAGCTATACTTTTCATGACCCTTTTTACCAATCAGTATTTTCATGGCGGGGTATATGGAACGCTGCACAATAAATCGGTTAAGCCGAAAGTAGAAGTTACCGATGCTAAAATCGAAAACGGAATGTTGTCATTTACAGTTAATCGTGTAGAAGGTGCAGATGTTTATGGTTCATTTTTAATTGGTATAACGGTTGTTGATAAAGAGAATAATCCTGTCTTTGATTTAGACGGTAAAGCCTTATCTCAATTACCTAAAACAGCAATCATCAATAAATATGTGGCAAAAGTAAAACCGGGTAAACACAGTATGATTATTCCGCTGGGAGCAAAGGCCAAACTTCAATTTAAAGATGTTGTATTTGAGAGTAAACATTCAGGACACAAAGTCTTGCTTACAGATATTAGCGGTACTGTTTGGGAAAGCAGTATTGAATAATAGTTATAATAAAAAAGGCAGCCAATTGGCTGCCTTTTTTATTATAAACAAAGGTATTTTTATAGTAATTCCATTTCCTGATCTTCACCCGGAGTTGTTCTTCTTACGTTAACTACTTTTCCGTTTTCATCGATTACAAAAGCTACAAATTCTATTTTAGAAGTATTAGCAACATTAGCAGGTACTGCTACATTAAATGATCTTTTGTATGTGTTGGAAAAAGTTGTCTGGCTTCCGTCAATACTTTCTCCTAAAATAGGAGTAAGGCAGGCACGAAGTACATGGTTGTGTACAAAGTCTTTAAGGATATCTTCACCATTGTAGTAAGTAGTATAATTATGCTGATCATAAATAAGACCATTTTCTAATACATATACTACAAGCTTAAGGTTGTTTGTAAAGTCTTTACCAAACATCACATTAACATCCATAGTTATTGTACCATTAGCTACTGATGAAGTCATGGCAAGCCCTAATCTAGGGTTTATGCCCTGGGTCATACCAATAGCCTGGTTAAGGTTGTTTGGTTCAGGGAACTTCCATTGTGTAGTACGGTTCAGGAAGCCTTTAGGATACCCATCTGCACCTAAAATGTTTTCCAGTTCCTGTGCATCATAGTTATAAGGGTCATAATTAGCATCAGATACGTTAGAGCTTGGCCTGTGTATTGCCACTGCAATAGCATCTTCTGTTTGCTGATGTACAAGTTCTACCCCATAAGCTACACGTGGGCAATAGCCACACCATACACCTGTATAGTCTTCAATAAGCATCTTTTTCCTGAAATTAATAACAGTACCGTCGTGGAAGCTTATCAATAATGGATCGGATGTTACAGTATAATACTTGGCTGTAACTTCAAAATTGCCAACAGTTGCAGAACTAAATGTATTGCCTTCTATTGGAGCGCCATCTATAAAAAATTCCGCGTCATCGGTAAGGTCATTACCTTCTTTGTCTTTAACGGTAAAAGTTATTGTTTCACCAAATTTTTTCACTGAGCTGTCTGCAGTAAGTATAATAGCATCATATGAATTTAATATTTCATAATCTGTAGAGCAGCCTGCAAAAAGCGAAACGATAAAAAGCAGGATAAGATTCTTTTTCATTGTATTATTTATTGTGCGCAGTAGTAATTAACAACGCTAAGATGGAGTAAATTAGTTCTTAACAACTCTTATTTGTGAAGTTTTGTTCTCTTCGTTAGTGAATCTTGTAATGTATACACCATTCGAAAGGCCAGAAACATCTACAGATTGAGAACCATTTATAATTGCAGCAGTTTTAATGATCTGTCCGTTAATGTTAAACATTTCAAGTTTAGCATTTTGTGTTGCAGTTACATCTAAACTATTTTTAACTACAGTACTGTTTAATGTAATCCCTATGTTTTTTAATGAAGCAAAATCAGCTGTACCGGCAGTAAAATTCTTATCGTAAATATAGGTGAAAGTAAATAAAGGTTCTCCAATAATTACACCTTCATTAGTATATTGTATAACAGCGATTTTGTATTTTACAGGAACATTTGTATCTATCCCTGGGTTGTTATTCCAAAAGTGATCTACTTCATTATTTGATGCGCCCGGTGCTAATGTCAATCCGAATCCACCTTCTGTATTGTTTGATGGCACGGTTTTGCCTACTGTAACGTTATCAAAACACTGTTCACCAAAGCAAAACTGCACCTCAGATCCTGAGGCATTAGTCATTTCTTCAATTCTTAATTTAAGATTGATAGGAGCATTAGAAGTATTGGTTACAGTTAATCTCAATTCTGCTGCTGCCATCGGCAGTAGCTTGTTAGTTGTGTATACATAACCGTTTGGTATAGGCTCGCCATTTCCTTCTACAGAAATTTGTGCTTGCGTTAAAGTAGTAAGTAATAAACTTGCAATCAGGATAATTTTTTTCATAATCAAGTAATTTTATTTGTATTCGCATTTAATTAAAAAGGCTACCGGAAACCTTTTCCGGTAGCATCTTTTTGGATATTCTTGTTAAAGCGTTACAGCTTATTTGATGATAATTTTCTCAACTCTTTGAGATTTTTCACCTTTTATTTTAGCAATATAGATACCGCTTTGTAAAGTACTTAAGTTGATAGAATCACCATCTTTAATATCTTTAGCAGTATGTACAGTTTTTCCTGTCATATCGATAACTGTTACATTAAGAGTTTCCTGAGTTGTAAAGTTAACGATACCTGTTGTAGGATTAGGGAACATTGTAAAACTAGCATCTGCAAAAGTTTCATTCTCTAATACACCATTAGTTCTGAATGCTTTGTTAAAGCTTGTTGATGCACCAAAGTTACCTACTCCCTGAAGGAATACTTGAGCGTCGTTAGAATAGATGATCATTCCATGTCCTAATTCACTGTTTCCAGAATTCCATCCATTGTTTCCACTGTCTTTCATAACTACAGTGTGGCATTGTGGAGTTGTTCCCGGGATAGTAACCCAGCTTGTCATTCTTTTGTCAGCATCGGCAGCTGTGTAAGGTCCGCCAGAAGCAACAACTGTACCTGCTTCATCTTTAATTTCCCAAGTTATTTCAGTTGGTTTGTTATCTGTAAATACATCAACTCTTAGCATATTATTTTCAGCTGCAGTTGGGTATCCAAAATCAACTGTAGCAACAGTAAGCTCTGCATTTGCAGCTGCACCACCATTAAGAGAAGTAAGCTCTACTTTATAAGTTGCACCAAGATCTAGAGTTACATTGTTAAATGTAATAGATGCAGGAGTTGCAAATTGAGCAAGGTTACCAGTATAGTCCTGTTCAGCAATAATAGCGTTGTCTTTTTTCAATACTACGTGAGCACCGGTAACGTTGTTATTACCAAAGTTTTTAAGCTTAGCTACTATATTTTGAGTTTCTCCGGAAGCACAGATTGTTATTTTAGAACCGCTTTCAATTTTTCCATGGTTAGCAATACCTGTTAAGGTTTGGCATTCCTGGATACTGTTTCTAAGTTCAAGAGCTGTTTCCTGATCTACCAGTTTTGTAGTTTTTGTTTCCTTACAAATTCTGTACATCTGAGGGAAATACTCTACTTTATATTTGTTGTCAGCACCAAGGTTCATTGCTGCGGTATCTTCAATAATAGGGTAAGGGCTTCCTAGAGTCCAGTTACCTCTTGTAACTGCTTTACCAGCAACCTGAATTCCATACAAGTTATCTTTAACAGTGTTTTGAATATCACCTTCTATAAAGAATACACCAATTTCATCAGATCCGTTTAGTCCGTAAGCTTCATAAAGATCTGCCATTGCATGTGTTTGGTGATAGTTCCAGCATGGTAGGCACCATGTAGCAGAAAAATCGATGATAACACTTTTTCCGTTATCAAGATAATCAGCATATAATGAGTGTTCTTGTTCTAGAAGATCTGTAGCTGTAAAATCCGGAGCTATAGACCCGTCAGCAAGTTGAGCATTAGCGCTAAGACCAGCTGCTAATAGCAATCCTAAGAGTAAAGGTTTTTTCATGGTAAGAATGGTTAATAGTTTTTTAGTTTTTTTTAAATGAATCAAATTAAGTTTCTATGCGTTAAGCATATATAAACTAAATGTAATTTTTTTCGAAATTATACAAAAAAATAACACCACAAAACATTTTAGATAAATAACACAAAAAAAAGTTGAAATTTGATGTTTTTTTTGATAATTCTACTAATCCTATAGAGTTTAATCAACGAAAAATGCAATATTTTTGGCTTTTTATAGCATTCTTTTTCATTTTTAATCATACGTATTACTATTAGCTGTTATTTTTTTTTTAATATTGTCCACGCAATTAAAATGCCCATTAAAATTTAATAACTATGAAAAAATTAGCACTACTGTTTTTATTCCTTACGGTTTCGGCTTATGCGCAAAAAGAAATGCCAAGTGTAACGATCAAGTCAGAGAATAATAAAAGCTTTAACGTTAAAAATGACTTTGCCGAAAAAGATAAATTATATGTATTTTGTTTTTGGGCTACATGGTGTGTGCCTTGTATTAATGAGCTTGATGCCATAAACGATAATTATGCTAAATGGACAAAAGAACTTAATATGGAGGTTATAGCGGTTTCTATAGATGATACACGTACACAAAAACGTGTTAAACCCTTATTGAATGGAAAAAAATGGCCTTACACCGTATTATTAGATACAAACCAGGATCTAAAAAGAGGACTGTCTATTGCAAATGTACCTTATACTGTTGTTGTAAAAAACAAAAAGATCGTTTACATACATAACGGTTACAGCCAGGGTGCTGAAAAAGAATTATACAATAAACTGAAGCAACTATAGATTGATGAAAAAATTACTTTTGCTGCTATTGCCATTTACTATAGGCTCATTGCACGCACAGGAAAATGATACTGTGCAGAAAAAAGACTATGGTAAAATATTTGGAGGATTTGAATCTAATGCTCAATGGTATCTTAATGATAAGGGAAGAGGGATAAAGCATCCTGAAGATCCTATACGCTCTAATAATTATTTATTAGTGAACTATCAAATAGATGGATTTTCGGCAGGTATCCAAGTGGAGTCTTATGAGCCTAATGCACTATTAAATTATAATCCGGGTTTTAAGGGTACAGATATCGGTACTTATTATGCCAGCTATAAAACGAGTAAGTTTGAGTTTACAGCGGGATATTTCTATGAGCAGTTTGGCAGCGGAATGCTATTACGTGCATGGGAAGACAGAGCACTGGGTATTAATACAGCACTTAGGGGAGGTAGAATAATTTACAGGCCTAGTGATAATGTTAAGCTTACGGCTTTATATGGTAGACAGCGTAGTGGTTTTGAAGTAACCAGTGGCGATATCTTTGGATTTGATTCTGATTTTAATGTAAGCAGCCTGCTTAAATTTCAAGAGTCTGATCTTTCTTTAGGTGTTAGTTATGTAGGGCGTTATGAAAAAATAGACCTGCCTGACCCAACATTTAATGCGCTTACAAACATGACTGCTGTTCGATTTAATTTTATTCACGATGCATTTTATGTGTCGGGTGAGTATAATTATAAAGAGAAAGATGGCGTGTTAGGTACTCAGAACACGCTTAGCAATAATTTTGTGAAACCGGGTAATGCTGTTATCTTAAACTTTGGTTATTCTAAATCAGGTTTAGGTATCGATGCTACTTTGCGCAGAATGGAAAATATGAAAATACTTTCTGAAAGAACACCTACAAGTACCGGTGATGGAATTACAACGAGCCTTAACTTTAATGATAAGGTACTTAACTTTACTCCTGCATTAACAAAACAGCATCACTCAAATCTGGCTAATATATATGTGTTCCAGGCGCAGAGTAAAGTGGACTTTATAGACCCAACGATCATGAAGGCCGGTGAAACAGGCGGACAGATAGATGTATTCTATGATTTCGAAAAAGGATCGGCAATAGGTGGTAAGTATGGTACAAAAATATCGGCTAACCTTTCAAGCTGGTACAATTTACCGGGAGCTTACAGATTGACTCCTTCAGACTATAGTACTGACTTTTTTGGATTAGGGAACAAATATTTCTCGGATTACAATGTTGAGATCAAAAAGAGATTTTCTGAAAATTGGATAACAGGTATTGAATACATTAACCAATACTATAATAAAGCATGGCTTGAAGGCGGAGAAGTTGTTAAGACAAATATTGTTTGTGCTGAAGCTACTTATAATTTTACACCATCAAAATCGATCCGTTTGGAAGGAGAGCACATGTGGGCTGATGCTGATAAGAAAAACTGGGTAGGCGGAACATTAGAGTTAAACCTTAACGATAAGTATTCTTTATATGTATGGGATATTTACAATTACGGAAATGATGATAGCAGTAAACGAACACATTACTACAATATGGGTGGAGCTTACCGTATAGGAGCAACCCGTATCGCAGCTAATTACGGAAGGCAGCGTGGTGGTCTTGTATGTGTGGGTGGTGTATGCCGTTTTGTACCTGAGAGTACAGGATTTACCCTTTCTATAAGTACTGCTTTTTAATACAGTATAGCAATAAATAAAAAAACCTCTGCAGCTTTTGTTGCAGAGGTTTTTTTTATGTAAAAAAGCAGTTTGTGATCCTTTATGAAATTATCACAAAATACATTTACATAGAGTAGTTATAATTTAGATAATACCGATATAATGACAGCATGTTGTTTTTTATAAATATCTATTTTTTGAATTATATAAGTGCGTTTTTTTTAAAATATTTATAATTATGCCTGAATAAATAAGTGAGTTTTTGGCTACATTTATAAAAAATCTACTTAATCTAATTTAAATTATGAAAACAAACCAATTACTTATGGGCCTTCTTTTAACGGGAGGGATCTTTTCTATGAACGCACAAAATGTGGCATCAACAGCAAATTTGACTAGCGGAGGGAATAGTGCGGGCACAGCTGGAGGCAGCAGTACATATTATGGCCATCAAGCAGGTAAGGTTAGTACCGGAAGTGCTAATACCTTTCTTGGATATATAGTAGGACCAATAAATTCAACCGGAAGTGGAAATACATTTATTGGACAGAATGTAGGGGCAAAAAACACTACTGGAGGCTATAATATTTTTATGGGTTCTTATACGGCAATTAATAATTCTACAGGTGAATTTAACACGTTTTTAGGGACCAATGCCTCAAATGGAAATACTACTGGAAATGAAAATGTTGCTATTGGCTATTTTGCAGGTATGAGTAATAAAACAGGTAATGGAAATGTGTTTTTAGGCTGTAATTCCGGAGGAGGTGGAGCAGTATCAATGAATAACACACATTTAGGATATACAGCGGGCCAAGGCAGCCTCGGTTCAAGAAATGTATTTTTAGGAAATGCTGCGGGTCGTCAATCTACCGAAAATGATAAATTATTTATAGACAATACAAGTACTGCTACACCTTTAATTTGGGGTGATTTTGCTTTAGATCAGGTAAAACTGAATGGCAAAGTTGGTGTTGGCGGTGTAACGGCTTTTCCTACTGCTGCGGGAGGTGCAAACCTTACTAATTACCAGTTGTTTGTTAAAGGAGGAGTACTTGCCGAAGAAGTAAGGGTAGCTACAACATGGGCCGACTACGTTTTTGAAGACAACTATGCATTGCCTACACTTGAAGAAGTAGAGTGTTTTATTGCAGAGAACGGACATTTACCTAATGTACCTTCGGCAAAACAAGTTGCTGAAGAGGGTATATCGCTGGGAGATATTGCAAAAGTTCAGCAGGAAAAAATTGAAGAACTTACTTTATATGTAATAGAGCAGAAGAAAGCTCTTAACGAACAGCAAAGTGAGATTGAGGTGCTAAAAGCACAAATGAAAGTATTAATGGAGAAAAAATAATATATGAAAAAAATCATCATTTACTTATTTCTCCTTAGCGGGCTCCTAGGTTTTGCACAGGGCGAAAATAACAATTGGTATTTTGGACCCTATACAGGCTTAAATTTTGCTTCAAATCCACCTACGGTTTTATCGGGTAGTTCAATGCAAACGCTTGAAGGTGTTGCGAGTATAAGCAGAGCTAATGGTTCACTGCTTTTTTATACAGATGGTAAAACCATATGGAATAGAAACCATCAGGTTATGTTGAATGGCGCTGATTTAGTAGGAGGATATGACTCACAGCATGTTGTAATTGCTCCTTATCCCGGTAATAATACTCTTTATTACGTTTTTACGACAAGTGATGTAAAGCTATCTCCTCTTCCGGGGAATTTTTGTAACTATACAATTGTAGATATGTCATTAGGAAGTATGGGTACTGACGGGCTTCCTTTAGGAGGGGTAGTTACTGCAGCAAAAAACATATCACTACTTGACGAATTTGGTAATGCATTTACATTAAAATCGGAAACGATTACAATGACTCCACATGCGGATAATAAAAGCTATTGGATATTGTTTGCCAATGGTTCAAAATTATATAGCTATCATTTAGATACTCAGGGATTTCACTCAACTCCTTTAGTTAGTAATCTTCCTGCTCCTGTGAATCCGACGGAAACACAAATACATATCAGGGTATCACCAAATTTATCATCAGACCTTGGACTCCCATATTCAAACCTTATAGCTCTTTCCAGGTGGCCTGGCAATATAAGTTGGCCTGTGTATAATTATGGTACAAGGGTGTGCTCTTTTGATAATAGTACAGGATTAATAACGCCAGATTATTTTATGAATATAACTGATATATATCCATATTCATCCGAATTTTCATCAGACGGAAAAGTGTTGTATACAGTAAACTTTTTTGGACAGCGTACTATGGCCTTTGACGTATTTAATGGGGTCGGTAAAGAAATAAATCAAGGATATCAAACGGATCTATATTATATTACACATGGAGGTTCTGCGCAAAGAGCGGCAAATGGAGAAATCTATGTAATATATACATCAAGAGATGCTTCTTATCCAAACTGGAAATATTTGGGAATGATTAATAACCCGGACTCTTATCAAAATTGTAGTGTGAACCAGACTGGGTTATTTATGGATGCAATTTTTCAATTAAGCAGTGCTAGTGGCATCTGTCTTCCACCACTTGTTCCTATACTAAATCCGTCAAACGGCGGATGTTTTGAGTATATGACTTTAGGATTTCCGGAAGAGAATAATGCAATACATCATGCGGGTTCATCTATTACTACAAACAATAGCTATACTGTAAGCAATGGACAAAATATAACTTTAAAAGCAGGATCATTTATAGAAATAAAGCCTAATTCGTTTATAAAAGCAGGATCCCTTTTTCTTGCTAAGATTGAAGAATGTGCTGCTGCTCTTCCAATAAGGGGGAAAAGTGATTATAAACCGGTAAATTATACTATAAACGTTGAAAATAATGATGGGAAAATGATTTTGTATCCTAATCCATCAGCCAATATAGTTACAGTTTCGGTTGGGGGTATAATTATTAAGGAACTGGCTGTTTATTCTAGTGACGGGAAACAATTGGTTTCCAGAGGTGTAGATAAAGAGTCTTATGTGCTGGATGTCTCAGGTTATACGGCTGGTATTTATATAATAACAGTGACGGGAAGCGACAATAAGATTTATTTGGAAAAACTTGTTAAGAAATAGTACAGTTTATACTTAAATTAAAATCCCGGTTTATACAACCGGGATTTTATTTATTACGTCTGATGGACATATCTTACACGGTTTGATTTTTAAACTATTTCGATACCTAAATCTTTATAGGCTTTTAAAGCTGTATTTGTGGGGTCGGTTTCTGTGATAATTACGTCAAGATCGGTTACCGGGCAAATATAAAAAGCTTCTACAGTACTTGTTTTCTCAAGAGTAGATAAAGCAATGGTTTTAACGGCTTGTGCCATCATTAGCTTTTTTACCTGAGAATCTTCATAATCCATGGCGGTTATACCCATTGTATGGTGAATGCTGCAAATACCTAAAAAACAAATGTCTGCTCTTATATTTCTTAGGGTATTCAGCACATCCTCGCCAATAGTTGTAAATGATATTTTGTAGAGTCTGCCTCCTGCAAAGATCACATCGACATTGGGATGGTCTTCCAATACATTCACTACCGGGAAGCTATTTGTTACAACTGTAATTTTTAAATTCTTTGGCAGGCTTGCAGCTAATGCTACAACGGATGTTCCTCCATCAAAAAAAACAACGTGTCCATCTCTAAGAAAGTTTAGTGCTTTTTGGGCAACTACCTGCTTTTGCCCTAAGTCATACTTTTCCCTGTCCCTGTAATGATGGGGAATAGGAGAATGTGCCATAGCACCACCTCTAACAGCTTTTAGGAGTCCTTGAGAGTCCAGCTCTTTAATATCCCTTCGCACAGTATCTTCAGATACATTGAGCAGCTGACTAAGCTGGTCCAAACGTACCTTATTGTCTTTTGAAAGCCGATTAAGTATTAGTTGTAAACGTTCCTCTTTTACCATTTTATTGCAATATGTTGCAAATATATAAAATTTAACATTGCAAAACACTGCATTATGTTGCAAAATATCGTAAATTTGTTGCAAATTAAAGCAAATATGAAAAAATCGATTGCCATAGACATGGACGGCGTAATAGCCGACATAGAGCCACATCTTATTGAATGGTACCAAAAAGAAACTGGTATTATAACAGCAAAAGAGACAATTAGAGGATTAAATGAACATGAGGCTTTTTCGAACAAAGGAGCCATACTTAAAATTTTAAATTCACCATCTTTCTTTAGGACAGTACCTGTGATGGATAAGGCTGTAGAAACAGTTAAAGCGTTGATGGAGGAATATGAAATTTTTATCGTCTCGGCGGCAATGGAATTCCCGTTATCATTGTTTGAGAAAAAAGAATGGCTTAGTGAGCACTTTCCTTTTATTAGTTGGAAGAACATCATTTTTTGTGGAGATAAGAGCATCATCGATACCGATTTTATGATTGATGATTATTGCAAAAACCTGGACTTTTGTAAAGGAAAGCCGCTTATGTTCACAGCATATCATAATGTTCACTTAAATCATCATCAAAGAATTGACCATTGGAATGAAGTTCCTGAGCTGTTAAAACAGCTATCCAGTAAACATGAAACAGCCTTTTAAAGGCTGTTTCATGTTTATATCAATTCGAATTTTGCAATTGATTTTTCTTCGCCGTTTACAATTAGCGATAGTTCGTGGTCTCCGGGATAGAATACACGGGTGGTTATAGGTCTGAACGATTGTTTTCTTACAATAGTACTTTTCTCTCCCGGTTGAAAGATCCTTTCGCTGATCTTGAATACTTTTCGTGCCAGATGTCCTTTCGATTTTTTATAATAAAGGCCATATTCCAATCGTACTGTTTGGGGCGTTGAATCTCTGTTCTCGATCATAAAAGTAAATTCAACACTATCTCCCATTTTTACTGTTGGGGTGATAATCTCGAAATTAGATAATATCATATGAGTACTATCAAGTCCGTAAATTCGTAATACTTCAGGATGTGCCTGTTTTAATAAGGTACGGCATCCGTGTTTTATAATGGCATCGGTTTCTTTGCTGCTGCCTTTCCATTGTTTTGCCAGTTCAATTACTACGCCCGGATTATCTTTGGCAATATCATTAATATTGTTGGCTACACTTCTGCGTACCCATTCTGACGGATCATTCTTTAAATTCTCTAATAATGGTAAAACAGCTGTAGGGTCTTTTTTTAAATATGGAATTGCCATTGCCCAGGGCAGGCGGGGACGGGAACCTTCACTGGCAAGTCTTCTTACTTTATGGTTTTCATGCAAAGACCAGGCTTTCATCTGATCCATCATTTGGTCAGGATACTGCAGCAGGAATGGACGTACTGCAAATTCACAACTGGTAAATTGAGTAGTAAATTCTAAGGCCTTAATGGCAGCATCATAATTATTAATGCCATAGGTTTCTATATAATCAGGGAGGAACATATAAGCCAGGCTGTCTTCGCCAATAGTCGCTTCCCTTAAATGTTTTATGATGTGTTGAAGAACGGGTACGGTTTCATTAAAATCTTCGGGCATAAAGCAATGCATTGCCTTAGCCGTATGACGCATCCTGTCTTTAAGTTCTTTATGTTCAAAACCATCCCTGTATATGCGGCTCATAAAGCGAATTTTATCAAATTCGGGTAGTGCACGGTCTAGAATAGCACTCAGCTTATCATAAAAAACAGGCGAATAAATATCTTTAAGAGCACTCATTACATTTTGGTTTTGATTACAATTACAAACTTAAAGTATTTGCATTAAAAAACCCCTTTAGCTACTGCTAAAGGGGTTGTCTTATTATGGTTCGAAATCTTAGTGATTTTGAAGTTTACCAAAACTGTGTTCTAACGCATTTTTTAATTTATCTGTAGCGCCTTTAATAGCTTTCTCAACCGTATCAGCATGATTTGTAACAGCTATTGGCTTTAAGTTAGCAACGCGTGCTTCCAGTAGGCAGCGTTTATCATCAGGAGTAGATTTTTCTCCATTTTCATCAGCTAAGTGTACTTCAAGTCGTGTTATTTTGTCTTCATATCTTTTAAGGGCATCCTGTAAAATAGGAGTGAAATAATTCTCTGTTCTTTCATGTCCCTCAATACTGTTGTCGATATTAAATTGTATTTGCATGTTGTCTTTTTTTGATTATTCTTACAGTAAATTTAAACAATTTCCCTGAAATACTGCCTTAGTTAGCATAAGATTAGCAATTGATATTCTCTATAATGCTATAAAAAAAATAAATAGACATGCGTTAGGATTATTATACCGATTGGTATAATTTTGTTTACTGAAAATGAACATGAACATGACCAAAGCAGAAAAGACCAGACAATATATTATTGAGAAAACGGCGCCTATCTTTAACAAGAAGGGGTATGCCGGAACTTCGATCAATGACCTTACTGATGCAACCGGCCTTACTAAGGGAAGTATTTATGGTAATTTTGAAAATAAGGACGAAGTTGCCCTGGCAGCATTTGATTATAACTTCGGGTTAGTATATGGTACGATAAAGAATCGGATCGCTGCTAAGAGCCATTCAATAGATAAATTAAAAGTTTATTTAAATGTGTTTTCTGATTTTTCCAGTCTCCCTACCTTATTAAATGGAGGCTGTCCGGTATTAAATACAGCAATTGAGGCCGATGATACTCATGGCGAATTAAGAGCGAAAGCTGTAAATGCTATTGAAAGATGGTATGCTTCACTAGAATATATTATTAAGGAAGGTGTCGAGAAGGGGCAGATTAAACAGGGAACAAATGCTAAAGATTTTTCAGGAGCCTTTATTGCTTTAATTGAAGGCGGTATTATGCTGGCAAAAGTAACAGGTAAAATGCACGGACTTAAAGCGGCGATGAAGCAGTGTGAAAAAATGATAAACGAAATAACAGCGTAAAAATTTTTGTTGAAAAATATACCAATCGGTATATAGTGAGTGATTGTAAATTTAAATAAGACATAAAACCATTTTTTTGATTTAAAATATACCGAACGGTATAAAACGAAAACAATATGAAAGAAGTATTTATAGTAGCAGCAAAGAGAACACCAATAGGAGGTTTTTTAGGAAATCTTTCTCATCTGTCGGCAACAGAATTAGGTCGTATAGCTATTGAAAGCGCATTGGCACAAACAAGCATACCAAAAAATGATATCGATTCGGTATACATGGGGAATGTATTGTCTGCTAATGTAGGACAGTCGCCCGCAAGGCAGGCTGCTAAGTTTGCAGGAATCGATGATCATACTGATGCAACTACGGTAAATAAAGTATGTGCGGCAGGCATGAAAGCAGTAATGCTGGGAGCGCAGCAAATACAATTGGGAGTAGATACTATTGTGGTTGCAGGAGGTATGGAAAGTATGAGTAACGTACCGCATTACATTAATCAGCGTGTGGGAAATAAAATGGGTAATGGTGTTATTACAGACGGTTTGCTGAAAGATGGTCTTACGGATGTATATAATAACTTCCATATGGGTAATGCAGCCGAAATGTGCGTTCGTAAATACAACATAAGCCGCGAGGAGCAGGATGAATATGCGTTACTTTCTTACAGCAGGGCTGCAAAAGCTTTTACAGCAGGAAAATTTGACAGGGAGATCATTCCAATTGAGGTAAAACAAAAATCAGGGACAGTAACCATAACACAGGACGAAGATGTAACCAAACTGATTGCTGAAAAAGTACCTACGCTTAGACCCTCATTTGAAGAAGGTGGAACAATAACGGCAGCAAATGCAAGTAATCTTAACGATGGTGCAGCTGCTTTTGTATTGGTATCTGCCGAAATGCTTGAGAAATACAACCTTACTCCGCTGGCTAAGGTTATTGGCTATGCAGATGCTGCACAGGCACCGGAATGGTTTACGACATCACCATCTGTTGCGATACCAAAAGCATTAAAACAGGCGGGATTATCCCAGGATGATATTGATTATTTTGAGATCAACGAGGCGTATGCATCGGTCATACTGGCAAATCAAAGAATATTAGGTCTTGATCCTGATAAAATTAATGTTTATGGAGGTGGTGTTGCTATGGGGCATCCTATCGGGGCATCGGGCGCACGAATTATTGCCACGCTTATTTCTGTTCTTGCACAGGAAGGTGGTAAGTATGGTGTTGCGGCTATTTGTAATGGCGGCGGCGGTGCATCGGCAGTAGTGATAGAAAATTTACAAAACTAATAAGTATGTATTCAGAAGCATCAGCATTTTTAAAAGAGCGTATAGGCAAAGAAGTAAGCGATTCACCGTCACCGTTTATGAGTTGGTTAAAGCCAATTATTCTAAAGGTAGAAGAGGGCAGTCTTGCATTTCAATATACGATTCGAAAAGAAATGACAAACCCGTTCGGTACGCTGCATGGCGGCGTTACAGCAGCCATTATAGACGACTCTATAGGAGCTACGCTTATATCATATGGCGAACCTTATTTTTATGTGTCGGTTAATTTGGTGATCGATTATATCGCATCGGCAAGAGAAGGAGATGTAGTTGTTGCAGAAACAACGGTGATTAAAAAAGGCAATCAAATCGTGAATGCACAATGTGATGTATGGAATGCCGACAAAACAAGGCTTATTGCAAAAGGCTACACCAATCTGATAAAAACAGAGATTAAAAAATAAACCATGAAAAAGAAGTTGGCATTTGCCCTGATAATGGGTGTGGTAACTACAGGGATAATATCGTTTTCCCTGATTAGCATTAATATTGGCTTTGTGCCAAAGTTCATGGTAATATGGCTAAAATCATGGGCAATGACTTATGTGATCGTTATACCGGCCATACTTATTATAGCACCAAGAGTAGAACAGTTTGTAGAATACCTTCTTAAAGAAAATACAGGAGGGAATAAAAGCAAAATACAATGAAAAGAGTAGCAGTTACAGGTTTAGGGGCAATAACTCCCCTGGGTAATTCGGTAAAAGAATTTTGGGCAAACATCCTGGCTGGTAAAAGCGGTGCAGGGCCTATAACCAAATTTGATACCTCTAAATTCAAAACGCATTTTGCCTGTGAGGTAAAAGGTTTTACGGCTGAAGATCATATCGAGAAAAAGGAAATAAAAAAGTATGATCTCTTTACCCAATATGCGATTGCTGCTGCCGATGAAGCTATTAAGGATTCCGGGCTTGATTTTACAGCCATGTCTCAGGAACAGCGATTTGAAGTAGGTGTAATATGGGCATCGGGAAATGGAGGCATCGGTACATTCGAAGAGCAGCTCAAAGAATTTCATTCCGGCGATGGTACACCCCGTTTTAATCCCTTCTTTATTCCTAAGATGATCGTAGATATAGCGGCAGGAGTACTTTCCATTCGTTATGGGCTTCATGGTCCAAACTATGCAACGGTATCGGCCTGTGCTTCATCTAATACCGCAATTATTGCTGCTTTTGACACCATACGTTTAGGTAAGGCAACAGTTATGATAGCCGGTGGCAGCGAGGCAGCTATAACAGCATCTTCTATCGGAGGGTTCAATGCTTCGCAGGCTTTATCAAAACGTAATGATGATGCGCAATCGGCTTCACGTCCGTTTGATGTAAGCCGTGATGGATTTGTAGCAGGTGAAGGAGCAGGCGCTTTGGTACTGGAAGACTGGGATCATGCTGTTGCCAGAGGAGCTGTTATTTATGCTGAGATCGTAGGTGGAGGTATGGCAGCCGATGCTTACCACTTAACCGGTACACCTGCCGACGGGCTTGGTGCTGCATTGGGTATGAAAAAAGCATTAGCAGAAGCCGGAATACAACCTGATGCGGTTGATTATATAAATGCTCATGCTACTTCTACTCCACAAGGAGACCTTAGTGAACTTAATGCGATACACACCGTTTTTAAAGGATTGAATGTACCTGTTAGTGCTACAAAATCCATGACGGGGCACTTGCTTGGTGCTGCAGGCGCAATAGAGAGTATAATAAGCATACTGGCTGTTAAAAACGATATCATTCCACCAACGATCAATACTCAAAATTTAGACCCATTGATACCGGAAGGGCTGCACATTGTTCTTGATACTCCTTTGAGGAAGAAGATTAATTATGCACTTAACAACACCTTTGGTTTTGGAGGACATACAGCCAGCACATTATTTAAAAAAGCAGAATAAATAAATTTTAATATACAATTCAATACAAATAAAATGAGAACAACAGGAAATACAATTTTGATAACAGGCGGAAGCGCAGGAATGGGGTTAGAAATGGCTCGCTTGTTTGTAGCCAATGGAAATAAAGTAATTATAACAGGCAGAGATGAGAACAGGCTTAAGGCTGCTGCTGCACAATTAGGCAATGTTATTGCTATTACCTTTGACGTAACCAAAGAAAGCGATGTAAACGTATTGGTTAAAAGGGTAGCAGATGATTTTCCGGAGCTGAATGTGCTGATCAATAATGCGGGAAGGGCATTTGCTTATAACCTTTCCGGTGAAGCTGGAGCTTATGAAAAAGCAACCGATGAGATGATGACAAACTATCTTTCTGTAATACGCCTTACCGAAAAGTTATTGCCGTTATTAGAAAAGCAGGCAGAAGCGGCAGTAGTTAATGTTTCTTCAATAACCGTTTATGCCCCTAATGCTTACATATCTACCTATTCTGCGACTAAGGCAGCCCTGCATTCGTATACGCAATCGCTTAGGCTGGCACTTGCCGAAACCTCGGTTAAAGTATTTGAGTTGATGCCTCCAATGGTAAATACGGATTTCTCTAGTGAAATTGGTGGCGAGAAAGGCATTGCACCTTCGGTTGTTGCAGAAGATGTACTGGATGCAATGGCTAATAACAGGTTTGAGATCCGTACAGGGGCAACGGAAGATATTTACCAGTTGAGCCTTGCCGATCCCGAAATGGCATTTAAGGCCATGAACGGAATGGTATAATTCCAGCGTGTCTATTTATAGAAGAGCCATTGTTTATACAGTGGCTTTTTTATTTAATTACTGCTGAACGAAATATGAATGAATTTTTTGAGAGTAAGCCTAAACTTTTGCATCTTTGTAGAACTAAGAATCTCCGGATATACAATTATGAGGCTAACCACTCTGTTTATTTTCTTTTTTTATGCTTTTACAGCATCGGCACAGGTTTTTGAACCTAAAGTGCGCGATACCATTGAACTGGACAGTATAGTACCTGTGGCAGACCTTAAGTACCGCGAAGATCAGGTTTATGCTTCTCTTTCCTATAATATTATGCAGGGTAAACCCCCCGGATATTCGCAATATTCTTTTTCGACAGGATTAACAGTAGGTTTTTTAAGGGATATGCCGATTAATAAAAACCGTACTTATGCTATAGCAGCTGGATTAGGATATTCTTATAATAATATAAAACACAATCTTGCGGCTATAAATATTAATGGCGAAAATACTTATCAGACAGCTGATAAGGCCGATTTTGATAAAAATAAACTGGTACTTCATTATCTGGAACTTCCTATAGAACTTCGCTGGAGAAATTCTACCGCACTGGATCATAAGTTTTGGCGTATTTATTTAGGTTTTAAAATTAGTTATCTGTTTTACGACAAGGCACAGTATGAGCCGGATGGCAATACAACTATAAAGGTTCGTAATGATAAAAACATAAACACTTTTGTTTATGGTACTTACATTTCAGTGGGATGGAATACATGGAATCTTTATGCATATTATGGGTTAACCCCAATATACAACTCTGCGTCTTTTGAAGGGGATAATAGACAAAAGCTTACTATGAATTCGCTTAATCTCGGGTTGATTTTCTATATTCTTTAGCAAATAACTGCTAAAATAATTTGCTATGAATTCAGGTCTAAGAGAACACATTGAAAAGATAATACCGCTTACAGATGTTGAATTTGAGCATGTACTCTCTCACTTTATATTAAAAAAGTTTAAGAAACATCAGTTTCTTATTCAGGAGGGTGAGCCTGTTACTTTCGATTTTTTTGTTGTTTCCGGTCTTGTAAAATCGAGCCATACTGATGAGGCAGGCAAACAACATATTATGCAGTTTGCAATGGAAGATTGGTGGATTAGTGATTATCAGGCTTATTTTAGTCAGACAGCGGCAACACTAATGGTAGACTGTATAGAAGATACAGAAGTATTTTGCTTATCGTTAGAAAACCGCGAAAGACTTTGTGCTGATCTTCATAAGATCGAACATTTTTTTAGAAAAAAATCAAACTCAGGATACATTGCCCTTCAACAAAGAATCTTATCTTTACTAAATAGCAGTGCTAAAGAACGTTACGTGAAATTACTAGGTCAATATCCGTCACTTTTTCAAAGAGTGCCAAAAACGCTGCTTGCTTCTTATCTTGGAGTATCCCGCGAAACACTCAGCAGGCTTTCTTCATAATGTGATCTACATCACTTTTTATTTGTGACCTATGTCCTGTGCAGGCGTTCTTATTCTTCAGAATTTTGCATAGTAATTTTCAATACAAAATCATGAAAAATAGTTTAGGAAAAATAATAGTAATTGTACTTATCTCGTTTGTGTCGGCGATGCCATTTGGAGCAGCAGCACAAACTAAAAAAGCAAAGAATATGGAAAAGAAGATTCTGTTTGTGGTAACAAGCCATGACAAAAAAGGAAGTACCGGAGAACCAACCGGATTTTATCTTGGAGAAGCTGCACACCCATGGGAAGTGCTTCATGATGCAGGATATGTAATCGATTTTGTGAGTCCTAAAGGAGGGAAAGCACCCGTAGATGGTTTTGATCTTACTGATCCCGTAAACAAGAAATTTTGGGAAAATGCAGAATACCATAAAAAAATCGAGAATACTTTAAAGCCGTCTGAAGTTAAGGCGGGCGATTATGCTGCTATATATTATGCCGGTGGACATGGTGCTATGTGGGATTTTGCAGATAATACAGCACTACAGCAAATTGCAGCAACTATTTATGAAAAAGGAGGAATCGTAGGCGCAGTATGCCACGGTCCTGCGGGACTTGTAAATATTAAACTATCTAATGGCAAATATCTGGTAGATGGAAAAAAAATAAATGCATTTACCAATGAAGAAGAAGAGGCTGTAGGACTTACAAAGGTAGTGCCTTTTCTTTTGGAAGATGGACTAATTAAACATGGAGCCAAATTTGAAAAATCAGGTTTATGGCAGGTTCACGTAACTGTAGACAATAGAGTAGTAACAGGGCAGAATCCACAATCGGCTAAAGGAGTGGGAGAAGCTATACTGGCTCAGCTTAAAAAATAACAAGTATGGTTCCTGATAAAATTCAAAAAGGCTTTATACCACGGTATAAAGCCTTTTTGAATATAGATAAATTTTTAAATAATTAATTTCTGTAGTTATAGGGAGCAGAGAATTTGCCATCGGTAACGGTAACGAATTCACCATCGGGAATTAGTTGCAGCACACCCGAAAATGTTCCTTCTACACCATAATAGTCAAGTTTGGTGATGTTTAAAGTAAAACCCGTTCCATCATATCCATTCCCGGAGTAGCTGGTAGTTCCTGTAACGTTTCCGTTGCTATCAACATTCTGTATGTAAAGTTACCATGTAATTCAGAGCTTGGAGCAGTATAGGTTGTGCCCACGGCAGCACCTTCTTCTGAGATAAGATCGAAACCAAATCCAGGGGAATTCAAATCTTCTGCTTCATGCCCGCCAATACTCACAAAATGGATAATATCTTCAGAAGGGGGATCATTGGCACTTACTCTGTAACTGAAGTTGCGTTCTTGTCCGTTTATTTTGCAGGTTAGGTAACGTTCTGTAGATGGATTGGTGTTTGTTTTTCCTCCGTCGTCATCGCTGCATCCCGTAGCGGTTAGTAAAAGAAGCAGTACCGGAAGTATAACTGCTTTTTTAATAGTGCTTTTTATTAGTGTGTTCATGCTGTAAAAATTGAATTATAATTTTTAAAAATACAATAAACAGTAAACATTCAAAAACTGAATAATTACAGTAGAGCTGACAATAGCGGGGTTTTTGTTAAAAATAATTTAAAATATTTCTTACGGTTTTGTTGTGTGGCATCTGAGCAGGACATGGCAACAGGAGGGTTTAACGTTTAATTAACGCGATAGTTGCGCTGTATATTTAGGATTTAAACAGATGGCAGTAACCATAGAAACCAAAGACCAACTTGGGGAATGATACCTATTAGAGTTCCTAGAATTACTTCACCCACCGAATTGTTTTTTGCCTGAAGCCTTGATGAAGCTACTAATCCTGAGCATATAATAAAGAAGGCAATTACGTTTAAAAATCGTATGTGATAATAAGCAGAGATACTTATTATAAACAGCGTAAACGAAGAGATAGCAATCATGTGAAGACTGGCTTTATGCCCTGTTAATAACAAGGCCAAAGCAACTACAGTACTTATAAGTGTGCCTAAAAAGTAATAATAGAGTTCAGGGATCACTACTATTGAAAGACTGTATTTTATAAGTGCCAGTAATAATAATGAGTATATGGCTAACGGGAGTCTTCGCTCTTTAGATTCGTTCATATTAGATTTTAAGAAACCTAAGGAGCGAAGCAGGTAGAATAATGATAAGGGTAACAATACAGTAAGTATCAGTACCTGTATAAAAGTAAGATAGATTTCGTGCTTATAAAAAAAACTGTTGGCTATTAAAAAATAAAATAGCGTGGCATACACCGGTATAAAGATCGGATGAAAAATATAAGAAAAGAAGGCAAGAAATTTTTTCATGCAGGTATTATATTTTCTTTCTCATCCTGGCAACAGGAATATCCAGCTGCTCGCGGTATTTTGCAATCGTTCTACGGGCAATAGGATAGCCTTTTTCTTTTAATATTTCAGCCAGTTTATCGTCTGGTAATGGTTTTCTTTTATCTTCATCTTCAATTACAGTCTCCAGTATTTTTTTAATTTCGATAGTCGAAACGTCTTCACCTTGGTCATTTTTCATGGCTTCAGAGAAAAACTCCTTGATCAGCTTTGTGCCATAAGGTGTTTCTACATATTTACTGTTTGCTACACGCGAAACGGTAGATATGTCAAGACCTATTGTGTCTGCAATATCTTTAAGGATCATCGGGCGTAGTTTGGACTCATCGCCATCAAGGAAATATTCTTCCTGATAGTGCATAATAGCATTCATAGTTACATACAGGGTTTCCTGACGTTGTCTGATCGCATCAATAAACCATTTTGCCGAATCCAGTTTTTGTTTTATAAACTGTACAGCGTCTTTTTGAGAGTTCGATTTATCACGGGAATCCTTATAGGTTTGCAGCATTTCCTGATAATCTTTAGAGACATGGAGTTCGGGAGCATTTCTTCCGTTCAGGGAAAGTTCCAGTTCGCCGTCTACGATCTTAATAGCAAAATCGGGAACAACGTGTTCTACTGCTTTAGAGCTGTTGCTTTCATAAGCACCACCCGGTTTCGGGTTAAGCCTTTCGATTTCGTCTATTGCATTGCGCAGTTGTTCCTGAGAGATGTCATATTTCTGAAGCAGTTTGTCGTAATGTTTTTTAGTAAAGGCATCAAACTGATTCTCTAGTATATTTATGGCAAGTTCTATAGAACTTGTTGGTGTTTTGTGTTTTAACTGCAGTAACAGGCATTCCTGCAGGTCACGTGCTCCTACACCGGATGGCTCCAGTTGATGAATGATGTGCAGGATGTTCTCGGTAGTTTTCTCATCGGTATAAATACCTTGGGTAAATGCCATATCATCTACAATGTCAGGGATGCTACGACGGATGTATCCCATATCATCGATGCTGCCTACAAGAAATTCGGCAATTTCCCTTTCTTCATCACTAAGAATAAATGTGTTTAGCTGATCGATAAGGCTTTGGTGGAAACTCACAGATGCAGCAAAAGGCATACTCCTGTCTTCGTCGTCATCGCTATAGTTATTAGCCTGGGTTTTATAACCCGGAATCTCGTCGTCGCTAAGGTATTCGTCTATGTTAATCTCGTCAGTATCTATTCTTTCGTTATCATAGTCATCATAGTCATCAAAATCCTCGGTAGTATCATATTCATCTTTTTCATACTCATCTTCCTTACCTGTTTCAAGGGCAGGATTCTCTACCATTTCTTCTTTAAGGCGCTGTTCAAAAGCCTGCGTAGGCAATTGGATCAGCTTCATAAGCTGGATTTGCTGCGGGGATAATTTCTGGGATAACTTTAATTGTAAATTCTGCTTGAGCATAATAAAAATGGACGTTTTATAGGATAAAGATACAAAAAACACAGTTTACAAAGCGCGTGCTTTTACATAAAAATAATAATTATAAAAGAAGAGGTACAGTTTTTGTGGAAAGCGTTCTCTGTTAAAATTTTATCGGACAGGAAGTTTCAAACCTCGTATAGTTTGCGGTTTTCATGAAAACTTTCGGATTTAAAAATAAGCAAAAAGGCATTACAATTTAAACTGTAATGCCTTTTTAATATTGTGAGGATGTAAATTAAAACTCAGCATTTTGTGGTGTTCTTGGGAAAGGAATCACATCACGGATGTTTGTCATTCCGGTTACGAAAAGAACAAGACGCTCGAAACCAAGTCCGAATCCACTGTGTACAGCAGTCCCAAAACGACGGGTATCAAGATACCACCATAGTTCTTTTTCGTCGATGCCCAGTTCTGCAATTTTTTGCTGAAGTACATCAAGACGCTCTTCTCTTTGTGACCCACCTACAATCTCTCCAATTCCAGGGAAAAGTATGTCCATAGCGCGAACGGTTTTGTTGTCTTCATTAAGCCTCATATAGAATGCTTTAATGTTTGCAGGATAATCAAAAAGAATTACCGGGCATTTAAAGTGTTTCTCTACAAGAAAACGCTCGTGCTCACTCTGAAGGTCAGCTCCCCATTCTTCTATGATATAGTTGAATTTTTTATTCTTATTTGGCTTAGAGTTTTTAAGGATATCGATCGCTTCAGTATAGCTAACACGCTTAAAGTTGTTTTCCAGTACAAACTGAAGTTTCTCTAAAAGTGACATCTCGCTGCGCTCTGCTGTAGGTTTTGTTTTTTCTTCGTCTGTTAAACGCTGGTCAAGGAATGCTAGATCGTCTTTGCATCTTTCCATTGTATACTTAATAACATATTGGATAAAATCTTCAGCAAGATCCATGTTGGCATCAAGATCATTAAAAGCAACCTCCGGCTCTACCATCCAGAATTCTGCAAGGTGGCGTGACGTGTTAGAGTTTTCTGCACGGAATGTTGGTCCGAATGTATATATCTGGCCCAAAGCCATTGCAAAAGTCTCCCCTTCAAGCTGTCCTGATACAGTAAGGTTAGTCTCTTTTCCGAAGAAATCCTGTTTGTAGTCTATTTTGCCTTCTTCGTTTAAAGGAGCATTGTTTAGAGGCAGCGATGTTACCTGGAACATTTCGCCTGCACCCTCTGCATCACTTCCTGTAATGATAGGTGTATTTACATATACAAATCCTTTTTCCTGAAAGTATTGGTGTATTGCAAATGAAAGTACCGAACGTACTCTCATTACAGCACCAAATACATTAGTACGCACACGAAGGTGGGCATTTTCTCTTAAGAATTCAAGAGAGTGTTTTTTAGGCTGCATTGGGAATTTTTCAGGATCTGAATCTCCTAAAATTTCAAGGCTTGTAACCTGTACTTCATATTTTTGTCCGGCACCTTTGCTTTCTGTCAAATTTCCTTTAACAGCTACGGCAGCACCGGTTGTAATGCGTTTTAATGTTTCGGCAGGCGTATTTTCAAAATCAACAACACACTGAATATTATTTATAGTAGATCCGTCATTCAGGGCTATAAACTGATTATTCCTAAAAGTTCTTACCCATCCTTTTACTAATACATCATCAACAGGCTTCGCGCTGTTAAGCAGGTCTTTAACTTTTGTGTGTTTCATTTTTTAAAATTTAATCTTGTTTATTGAAGATAAGTACGCATCCTTTTTCTTTGCAGGATACAAATGCCTGCAAATGTAATAAAAAGCGCAAAGAAGTAAAATGTGTTTTGGATAAGAATTAGACTAAATGCCTTAATTTTTAAAATAAATTAATGACAAACGATATTTTTATCGATATGTTCTTGTCAAATCCCGGCAGTTGGTAAGGGCCATAACGGTAAAAGGCTGTAATTCCTATAATGCTATAAATTTCATTAAGCTCAATACCACTTTCATAATACCCTTTTTCCAAGGTGTTAAAGTTAATACCCTGGTGTTCGGCTTTGTCGCGCATATTGCCCCATACTGCTCTGGTAACTAACACTGGTGCTACTTTAATTTTATCGATTATGGTGAATTTACCGATGCCGTGTTTTATTTGAACCATAATGTATTGGCTGGAAAAGAACTCATTGAAATACATGGTTTCAAAACTGTTTTTTCCGGCAAAAGTGACACGCCTTAGTATCGCATCTTTATTAAGGTTGTTTGGCGATGTACTGTATAGATGGGTAAGGGGTGTGTTACCCATAGCTACTCCTGTTTGGATAAGTGCCGATGTTTTATGTCCGTTAAGGTATTGTTTTTCATAGTCGGCTCTAAAGTCAAATTTACCAAAGGTAAAATCACTATTCAGTACATTAGAGATAGACTGTGTATATTGAAATGCAAATTTAGGGAAACGTTTTTCGGTTTCTATTCTTCCTATTGGTGTCTGCATAAAATCGCTAAAAGGATTCCATTGAATGGATACCGATGCCATAGTAAGATAAAATAGGTTGTAAGACTGACCAAACGGATTAAAAGTATAACCGAATTTTGGGTCAATACGACTGCGGGTTAGCTGCCACATACTCTCGGTTCGGGGTATTATTTTGGTTTGTATGTAGGCTTGATAGGTTTGATGGTTGTAAAAAGTAGAAAGGTTAATAGGTCGAGGATCATAAATTTTAAAGACCTTTTTATCTGTGGCAAACGAAGTGCTTGCAATTTCGCTTACGTCATCAGTATAAGAGCCTCCCACCCACGAGTTAGTGAAATTACCTATTCTTACTGCAGCTCCGAAATTGTACTTAAACTGACCATCTTTTGTTCCATAAGCACCATAGCCGCTTAACCTGATTGTTTCGGCAAATTTATTGTTAGTTATTAGTCCCAGTCCGGGTCTAAAGCCTTCGTAGTTGTTGTATTTAATAAGTTGCTGCAACTCGATGTCTACAGGACCTAGGGGATAATAGCCATTAATAATGCGTCGTCCTTTAATAACAATTTGTTCCAAGTTATCTTTAGCCACCAGGCTATCCATAGCTGTATAGGTAGTAATGCTGCGGGTATCGAGTGTATCAGTACGGAAGTTATTCCAATAACTTTCAGGCCTGTTAATAGCGTTCTTATTTATTTCGATTGCTACAGAGGAACGCCTTACCGTTATAGGGATATCAAACTTCGTATCAAAATTTGCTGATTCAGAATAAAGGTAGATAAGGTCTGATGGTTCATTTTCTCTTTTCTGACTGTTTACAGCATCAAATTTTATGGTTTCTCCCAGTATTTTAATATCCTGCTTGTTATTGCCTTTTACAATTTTAAGGGTTTTTCTATCGGGAAACCAAATACCTTTGTCATCTACGTATTTAAAGAAATGGGTTGAGGTAATATTGAGCACATTACTCACTCTGAAAACCGCTTTAGCTACACCATAAGAGATAGTGTCAATATATAAAACACCTTCCAGTTTTTTCTTTTTTCTTTTTCGCTTTGGCGAAAAATGAACCATATAAACACTTCGGTTATCTATAGAAACGGTATCAAGTATTTTATAGTTGTATTCGGTAAAGGCATCAATGGCCAAAGGGCCTGCATATTTTGTTTCTATGAGGTCTATGTGATCTGTATAAGTGGAGTAGGACTGTAGTTTGAGTCCCATTAACTCATACAAAGGCTGCTTAAAACCTGCCATTCTTGATGCAAGTATGTTTTCTTTAAGCCCTTGTCCTCGGTTAAACATGAACTCGGATATTTTTTCTGTTTGATAGATGTGCCTTTTTTCAACAAGCTTTTTGAACTTATAATCGGTAGAGTCTATCTTTTTAAACAGGCGGCCTGCTTTTTCGTAGGCAAATATAGAATCGAGCGCACCTGATATAGAATCAGGATTGGCGGTTACTACAAGTTTCTCATAGCTTTTATAGCTAAAGCTGTTTAGTTTTTTCTGCGGATCGTTAATAGATTTACGGCGTATAGCTTTGCCAATAATTTCATTTGCAGGATTTTCACCATTAATGATAATTTCATTCAGGATTTTTGACTGTGGTTCCAGGTAAACAGTATAGAAATGCCTGCCGGGAGTAATTTTAAGCGAACGGTTCTCATAGCCAATGTAGCTTACCGTAAAAATTTCGTGGAGGATGGCGTTTTCCAGTACAAATTTACCGTCAAAGTCAGTAATCATACTTTTCCCATTTTGCTGAATGATGGTGGCAAAAGGTAATACCTCATTATTTTTGCCGTCTTTCACAACACCTGTAATGGCTGTCTGCGCCACGCATGTGTAGGATAAAAGAAAGAACAAAAATGTAAGGATTCTCATAGAGTCTTTATAACTAAACGAAAGATATGATAATTTGTTACGACAAAGATAGTGTATAAATAAAAAATCCGCCACAAGGGCGGATTCAATTATACTTTCATGATTTCAACTTCTTTGTGTGCAAGAAGTTCATCAATTTTTTTAATGTAATTATTAGTAAGTTCCTGTACTTCGTCTTCAGCGCTTTTACAAACATCTTCAGACATACCGTCTTTTTCTAATTTTTTTATTTCAGTATTAGCATCTTTACGGGCATTTCTAATACCGATTTTAGCATCTTCTGCTTCTACTTTAGCCTGTTTTGCCAAATCTTTCCTGCGCTCTTCTGTAAGCGGTGGTACGTTGATGATAATGATGTCACCATTGTTCATTGGGTTAAAACCAAGATTAGCAATCATGATCGCTTTCTCTATAGTGTGCAGCATGTTTTTCTCCCATGGCTGAACCGTAATAGTTCTTGCATCAGGAACACTAATGTTTGCTATTTGAGAAAGTGGTGTTTGAGCGCCATAGTAATCTACCTTAACACTGCCCAGCATTGCAGGGCTTGCCTTACCGGCACGGATGTTTAGAAATTCTTTTTCAAGGTGTGCTACAGAGCCGCTCATCGACTCTTTTGTGCTATCTAAAATAAAATCTATTTCTTCCATGGTGTAATTCTTATTCTTTTAAAAATTAAACGTTTACAGTAGTTCCTACTACTTCTCCGTCACATACTCTTGCCAGGTTACCTTCTTTGTTCATATCAAAAACAATAATAGGCAGTTCATTTTCCTGACTTAGTGTAAAGGCAGTAGTATCCATTACATTAAGACCTTTTTTAAGTACATCATTAAATGTAAGAGTGTCATATTTTACAGCTGTTGGATCTTTTTCAGGGTCAGCAGTATAAATACCGTCAACGCGTGTACCTTTTAGGATTACATCAGCATTTACCTCTACACCTCTCAATACGGCAGCGGTATCTGTAGTAAAGTAAGGATTACCTGTTCCTGCACCAAAAATCACGATCCTTCCTTTCTCAAGGTGGCGTACTGCTCTTCTTTTGATATAAGGTTCAGCAATTGCTTCAATTTTAAGCGCTGTCTGCAGTCTGGTAGGTAAACCGGCATCTTCAAGGGCGCCCTGTAAAGCCATTCCGTTTATTACGGTAGCTAGCATACCCATGTAATCTCCCTGAACCCTGTCCATACCATTGCTGGCACCGGCAACACCTCTAAAAATATTACCGCCCCCTATCACAATTGCAATTTGTACACCTTTTGCGTGTATTTGCTTAATCTCATCAGCATATTCGGCAAGTCTTTTAGGATCAATGCCATATTGCCTGTCGCCCATCAGGGCTTCGCCACTTAGCTTTAACAGGATTCTTTTGTATTTCATAGGGTATATTTTGACTGGTGCAAATATAGTAATAAATGTTTTTCCTGAAATACAATTTTATACCTCTATTATACTATGTAATCAGGTCTTCATATGATTTTTTTGCAGACTCATAACCTATACGAAAAATCTGATCCATTTTAAGTTTGCTGGTTTCAAATGTGCTGTACAATGCCAGTTCGTCAGGGCTTATAACCCAGTCGCATAGCGTTAGTTTTTGCATATTATTATTGGCCGAAAGCAAATCGTAGGCACGGGTAGTAACCGACCGGATCGTTTTAAGATCCCCGGCTTCTATTTTTTGAATCGGGCTTACATAGATGCCTATGAGTTTTTCACAGCGTCCCTGTAAAATGTCGGATGGGAAGTGATTGATGATGCCTCCGTCGCTATATAATTTACCATCGATCTCATAAGGAGAGATGACTCCGGGAAATGCTGAAGAGGCTAAAACAGCATCGGCAATTTTAGTTTCTTTACCAAAGATCTTCAATTTACCCGAAACGAGATCGGTAGCAGTGAGCTGCATTTTAAATGGGATGTCTCCAAGGGTTGCATCTTTGAATACCGAATAGAAATAATCCCTAAAGGCATCTGAATCGATAAAACCTGCCTTACGAAAGGTAAAATGTTTCCAATGGAAAAAGTAAATGGATTTAAAAAATTCTAATATCTCTTCGGGTTTTTTACCCCAGGCATATAGAGACGACACAATGGCACCCGAACTGGTACCGGCAATATGTGTAGGTTTAAGACCAATTTCGTCAAAAAATTTCAATACGCCTGCATGCGCTATACCTTTTGTGCCCCCGCCCGAAAGGATCAGACCAATGGTGCTTCCGTCAAATTTCATTCGTTATCTAATTTACTGACTAAATTACAGCTTTTTCCTTATGGCGTTTTTTTTGCTATACTAAAAGTTACAATTACTTTTGCACATAAAAATTTCAATTATGAATTCATTAATAGAAAACAGCCTGCCAAACAGTTTTTCGTATACTGAATACAGGAATCATGTTTCTCAGTTGTTACTGGAAGGTTTATCTACCGGTGACACACAGAGCGAAGATCTTTTTAATTACAGTACACTTAATGAGGTGCGCATGAACCGTCTTGATAAGACAATAAATGTGCCTCAGGAAATTAAAGACCGGCTTGCGGACCTTAAAAAACAGTATATCTTTTTAGTGATCTCTGAAGGATGGTGTGGTGATGCTGCGCAAATTGTTCCGGTGATGAATAAAATAGTAGGAGAAACAGAAAATCTTGAACTTAAGTTAGTGCTTCGCGATGAAAACCTTGCCCTTATGGATGAGTTCTTAACGAATGGAGCAAGATCTATACCTAAATTAATATTGGTTGATAAGGGCACTCATACTCTTAGAGGAAGCTGGGGACCACGACCGCATGGAGCATTAAAGCTGATATTGGATTACAAAGAGAAATTTGGTGTGATCGATCAGGAAGCAAAAACCGAATTACAAAAATGGTACCTGCAGGATAAAGGTTTAAGTACAATGGAAGAGATTGTTACATTGCTTGAAAATGCAGAGAATATGTAATATATGGCATTCGCAGAAAACAAAAAAGCTCCAAACTGGAGCTTTTTTGTTTTATAGTAGTCTTTAAAGGAATGTAGATGATAATCTCTCCAGTCTTAAATATATATTTCTCAATTCCGCTTCTTTTGATTCGGAATGACCGCTTCAAATTCCAGCAATTAACTATAAACTCCCAATCATCTCGATTTTATCAGAGGTAGACATTCCTCCAGGGTTACAGCCTGGAAGTCCTTCGGGAATAGTTTTGCCTATTTCTTTATAGTAGTCTACCCATGCCGGAAAAAATTTATTGGTTCCGGGTTGTTTGTAAGTCATCGGGAATAGTGCAAAAAAGGGTTTGTTTTTATTAGCAACCTTAAAGGCATCATATATTAGTTCAGAGCAATAATAACTTCCGTTATTATATACGTACTCATCATCATAAGGTATCCCCAATTGTTTTAAAGAAAAATTAATAGCCCCCGGAATAAGTTTTTTGTATTTCTTTTTCAGTCTTCCTACCGGCATCGGTTTACTGGTATTCTTAGAGAATTTCTCCAATGTGCTTAGTCGAACAGCTTTGCCCGCAGCCTCTATAATATATATAGTATCGTTTCTGTGGTATACCATACCCATATGGCTAAAATCGTTACCGTTGTAGCCTTCAGTAACCGCTTCTATGGCATCACAAAGAGGGCCGCAATCCATATCCTGAAATAACAAGTCGCCATCTTGCAGATTTACTTTGTTTTGAGCAAATAGTGAAGTTATACCTAAAAAGAAAAGTAGTAGTATTTTCATAGTTTAAAAGAAATTTAGCACACTGATACCCAAACTGATAGTGGAAGTTTGATTGATGTTGTGTGGTGAATAGCCGTAAAAGCTTAGATCTACAAAAAGGCATATTTCATCTTCCGACATAATACCTAGCCGGTATTTTTGATAAAAACCATTAAGGTTGCCACGCCCTAAGGCAAAAGATTGCCCAAAACCGGCCTGAAACAGTATACTGCTGTCTTCATTAAAGTGCGGATTAAGAAAAAAGCTTGCATATACTGGTACAGCAACCAGTTTTTCATTCAGGCTTGTATCTATACCTGAATTAATGCTTACACCCAGCCAGTGGTTAAGGTGTGTACCATAGCCTGCGTGATAGCTAAATCCATCCGGAAGAAACCAAGATCCTTTTTCCTGGGTATATTCATCTACTTTATGAGCATCCGGATTTGCGCGAAATGACAGGGAGAAGGCATGCTGTATAAATTTATAGCTGCCATCATGGATTTTGTCTTCTTTCTTTTCTTTAGGTCTTTCTTTTTCAGATGTAATAAAAACGGTCTGTCCAAAAGAACAGCTGCAAAAAAGCAATAGTAAATAGAAAAGTTTATGAAGTGATGCCATCAACAAATGCTTCAGGAGTTATAGCGTCTTCAACAGTGTAAGTGCCGATTTTCGTACGGCGTAATGCCGTTAAGTGCGCTCCCGACTGCATTGCTTTTCCAAAGTCGAAAGCAAGTGAACGGATGTAAGTACCCTTGCTGCAAACTACCCTGAAATCGATTTCAGGTAATGCAATGCGGGTAATTTCAAATTCGTGTATGGTGGTTTTTCTAAAAGCTATCTCTACCTCTTCGCCGGCACGAGCGTGTTCGTATAGTCTTTTTCCATCTTTTTTAATAGCAGAAAAAACAGGAGGCTGCTGGTCTATCTCGCCAAGAAACTGTTTCACTGTTTGATGGATAAGTTCCTCGGTAATGTGTTCGGTAGGGAAGGTAGCATTTATTTCGGTTTCCAGGTCATAAGAAGGAGTAGTAGCGCCAATGAGAAACGTACCTGTATATTCTTTCTCCATGCCCTGAAGCTCTGATATGCGTTTGGTGAATTTACCAGTGCATACAATTAGTAAACCAGTAGCTAATGGATCTAACGTTCCTGCGTGGCCTACTTTTATTTTTTTAACTCCTGTATAGCTTTTTAAGGCATATTTTATCTTGTTTACCGCCTGAAATGAGCTCCATGTTAACGGTTTATCGATAAGTACAACTTGTCCTTCGATGAATTCTTCGGGTGTAGTCACGATACTGTTATTTGTTAATTACAAAATAAGCTAAAAGCGCTATACCGGCTATGATCCTGTACCATCCCCAAGGTTTGAAGCCGTATTTTTTAATAACGCCAATGAAGCCTTTAATGGCAACTATAGCTACAACAAATGCGATAGCATTACCCAGTAAGAACATTTTAATGTTGTCGCTGTTTTGCGTAAGCAGTTCATAACCTTTAAGTCCGGTTTGGTGGTACGTCTTTAAAAATACCGAGTATACCGTTACTGCTGCCATAGTAGGCACAGCAAGGAAGAAAGAGAATTCTGCAGCGGTTTCACGTGTAAGCTTTTGCTGCATACCTCCAATGATGGAAGCTGCTGCACGGCTTGTGCCCGGCATCATGGCAAGACACTGCCATAAACCAATTGTGACCGCTTTTTTAATAGTAATATCTTCTTCTTTATAGACAGTTGGACTTTTAAAAAAGTTCTCGATAAATAGTAATACAACACCGCCAAGTATAAGTACGATTGCAATAGGAATAGGATCACCCAAAACGGCATCTATCATATCATCAAAAATATAGCCCAGTACCAGTGCAGGTACTACGGCACAAGCCAGTTTTATGTAGAAACTGAATTTACTAAAGTCAAGGAATTTTTTCCAGTACAGTGCCACTACGGCGAGAATGGCTCCAAATTGTATGGATACCTGAAAAAGTTTTACAAAGTCATCTTCCTGAATGCCAAAATAAGAACTGGCAAAGATCATGTGAGCAGTAGACGAAATAGGTAGGTATTCGGTAAGTCCTTCAATAATTGCAAGGATAATGGCGTGGAAAAAATCCATTATTTATTATTCTTTTTAAAATTTTTAATTGCGGCATCTTCCGGAAAAGTTTCGCCTTGGGTTGTAGTTTCAGCAGCTTTAGCAGCAGGATTTTTAAGAATGGCATAGATGGTAAATCCAAAGCCTATAAGTACTACAGTAGGAGCCAGTCTTATTCTTCTAAAGTCAAAAATAGCATCACTAAATACTTTAGGATCGTCACTGCCACCACCAGACATTAATATAAAACCAAGAGCGATTATGCCTAGTCCAATTAAAAGGAGTTTGTAGTTTACCTTTTCAAAAAGGAAATGCGTTTTTATTTCGTTGTTCGATTTCATTGTTTTGTTTTTTGTTCGACGTCCAAAGTGGGATGTCGAAAGTATAGTGTTATGATTTTATTGTCTTTCGTTTATTCCTCAAATTTAATAAAGATCGTCTGTTCTTAAATTCAGGAATCGCTGTGTTGCAAAAAATGTACTGATCGTTGTTATGATGATACCAAATATCAATACACCGGAAAGCACTATAGCAGTTGGTATCCAGTCTTCCCAAATGTTAAGCATAGGGAATGCGCTGTCAAGATAGTATACCATCCATATTAATGCTAGGATAGCTAAGCCCGAGCCTATAAGTCCTAACTTGATACCACGCCATACAAACGGCTTACGAATAAACGATTTTGTAGCGCCTACCATCTGCATTGTTTTGATGATAAAACGATGGGAGTAAATAGATAATCTAAGCGAGCTATTAATTAAAAGCATCGATATGAAGGCTAATATGCTACTTAGTACTAATATCCAGAAAGTTATTTTTTTAATGTTATCATTTGCCATTTCTACAAGCATACTGTCGTAGCTCACATCGCCCACATCAGGGTTGGCTCTTAACTGAATTTCTATGTTTTTGATACTGTCCGGCTGTACATAACCGCCTTTTAAGTGAATGTCATACGAGTTTAACAGTGGGTTGCTGTCCAGCATGGTTTCATAATCACCTACAATATCCGGGTTGTTTTTTGCGGCAGCTTCCTTGGAAACATAAACAGCATCTTTTATATAATGTGCACCTTTTAACTGTGCACCAAAAGCCTGCATAGTGCTGTCGGTCGCTTCTCTTTTAAAATAAACCGTCATCGGTATGTTCTCTTTAACGTAACTCGATATTTTTTCGGTGTTGATCACAAATAGTCCTAATGCGCCCAAAAGCGTCAGCACTATAAAGATGCACAGTACAACAGAAAAATAAGAGGAGATGAGCCGTCTTTTCTGGAACTTTTCAAAAGATGATGCCATAGGTTATAATTTAGCCGTAAAAATAAATAAAGTATTTTGTTTAGCGTAGTTTATAACGGTCAAAGTTTTGACTTTCGTACAATAAGCGTAAATTTGTGCTCTTTGAGTAGCTGAGGCTCTTAAGTAATGAGTAGCTGAGGTTTTTACAGAACCGGGCATAAAATCTAAGAACCTTAGTATCAAAGCAACTAAGAACCTTTATAGAAAAATGAGATATAATCCAAACGAAATTGAAGCCAGATGGCAAAAATACTGGGCAGAGAACAAGACATTTATGGCAGAGGACAGCTCTGATAAACCAAAATATTATGTACTCGATATGTTTCCTTACCCGTCGGGGGCGGGGCTGCACGTAGGCCATCCGCTGGGCTACATAGCATCAGATATTTATGCGCGTTACAAACGCCATCAGGGATTCAATGTGCTGCATCCGCAGGGATATGACAGTTTTGGACTTCCGGCAGAGCAGTATGCTATACAAACAGGACAGCACCCTGCTGTTACTACCGAAGCTAATATTGCACGTTACCGTGAGCAGCTGGATAAAATAGGTTTTTCGTTTGATTGGGATCGTGAAGTACGTACTTCCAGTCCTGAATATTACAAATGGACACAATGGATTTTTATCGAATTGTTCAATTCGTGGTATGATATTGACGCTGATAAAGCCGAAAGTATTGATGCACTTATTGCAACTTTTGAAACTAAAGGTAACGCTAAGGTAAATGCTGTAAGCGATGATAATATTGCTGTATTTACTGCTGCCGAATGGAAAGGATACACTAAAGAAGAACAGGAGCGTATACTCTTAAAATACAGGCTTACTTACCTTGCAGAGACCGAAGTAAATTGGTGTCCGGCATTGGGTACAGTATTGGCGAATGACGAAATTATAAATGGTGTTTCCGAAAGGGGAGGCCATCCGGTTATTCGTAAAAAGATGACACAGTGGAGCATGAGGATTTCGGCGTATGCCGAGCGCTTATTGCAGGGACTTGAAACGATTGACTGGACCGAATCATTAAAAGAAAGTCAGCGTAACTGGATAGGAAAATCGGTAGGAGCATCGGTTACTTTTAAAGTAAAAGACTCTAAAGAAGAAAGAAACAGTGTTGAGTTTTTATTGACCGGAGATGATACCGGTGATCATAGTATCGAGGTGTTTACTACACGTCCTGATACCATTTTTGGAGTAACATTCATGACGCTGGCTCCAGAGCACGAACTCGTTGCTAAAATTACTACAGAAGAACAAAGGGAAGCTGTAAAAAGTTATGTTCAGGCTACTGCAAAACGCAGCGAGCGTGAGCGTATGGCTGATGTAAAAACAATATCGGGTGCGTTTACAGGTGCTTATGCCGAACATCCGTTTACAAAAGAGCCAATTCCGGTATGGATAGGCGATTATGTATTGGCGGGTTATGGCACAGGTGCAGTTATGGCTGTGCCTGCTGGTGATCAGCGCGACTATGATTTTGCAAAACATTTTGACATTGAGATTAAAAATATATTTGAGGGCATAGATATTTCTGAGGAAGCTTATGGCTCTAAAGAAAATATAAAGCTTAAAAATTCTGATTTCTTAAACGGATCGGATTATAAAACGGCTACTAAAAAAGCTATCGAATCGTTAGAAGATTTAGGTCAGGGTAAAGGAAAAACCAACTACCGTTTGCGCGATGCTGTATTTAGCCGCCAAAGGTATTGGGGTGAGCCATTCCCTGTGTACTATGTAAATGGTATGCCGCAATTAATTGCTACTGAATATTTACCTATCCGCCTTCCTGAAGTAGAGAAATATTTACCTACTGAAGATGGGCAGCCGCCCTTAGGAAACTCTAAGGAGTGGGCATGGAGTATTGTTGAAAATAAGGTAGTATCTAACGATCTTATTGATGAAGTAAATGTATTCCAATTAGAATTAAACACAATGCCGGGATGGGCAGGCAGCTCATGGTACTGGTTGCGTTATATGGATCCATTTAACAACGATGCTTTTGTAGATAAGGATGCCGAAGCTTACTGGCAGAACGTTGACCTTTATATTGGAGGAAGCGAGCATGCAACAGGCCACTTGTTATACAGCCGTTTTTGGAATAAATTTTTAAAAGACAGAGGATTTATCAATCAGGATGAGCCATTCAAGAAACTTATTAACCAGGGGATGATCCTGGGGATGAGTGCTTTTGTACATGTTTATTTATTGAACTGTGTTGTAAACTCTGAAGATGATGTAAACTTACCGGGACGTATACCGATAATGATTTCAGAGAAAATTTATACCAATATTCTGGCAGGAAGAAATTCTAATACTATAGAAAATTGGGTTACTGAAAAATATGGAGATAAAGAAACAAGAGGTTTTGATATTGTTTTTACTCCTGCGGATGTAATAAAAAGAAATGTGGATATATCCTTATTAAAGGGGCTTACAGATGAATTAAATATTGAAGCATTTAGAAAAAGCGCTTTAGATAAAGATTTATCTGAGGCTGTGTTTTTAACGGATGAAAACGACAGATACATGGTTTCACGTGAAGTTGAAAAAATGTCGAAATCGAAATACAATGTTGTAACGCCTGATTTGATCTGCGATCAATATGGTGCTGATACACTAAGGCTGTATGAAATGTTCCTTGGCCCGTTAGAACAGGCAAAACCTTGGAATACTGCAGGTATTACAGGTGTTTCGGGTTTCCTTAAAAAGTTATGGAAATTATACTTTGATGATAACGGTCTTATCGTGAATACTAATCCGGCAAGTAAAGAGGCTTTGAAAACATTACACAGAACGATCAGGAAAACGCAGGATGATATTGAGAATTTCTCATTCAATACATCAGTGAGTTCTTTTATGATTGCTGTAAATGAGCTTACAACAATGAATTGTCATGAGCGTACGATATTAGAACCGCTGGCAATCTTGATTTCACCTTATGCACCACATATTGCTGAAGAATTATGGTACCGATTAGGACACCAAACGAGTATTTCCCAAGTACCGTTCCCATTGTTCAATCCGGAGCATTTGGTAGAAAGCAGTAAAGAGTATCCGGTGTCATTTAATGGTAAAACCCGTTTTACAATTGAACTTCCAATGGATATGAGTGCTGCAGAAATTGAGAAAACCATTCTTGCCGATGACAGGACTGCACAACAGCTTAATGGAGGTGCTCCTAAAAAGGTAATTGTAGTGCCGGGTAAAATTATAAATATTGTAATGTAGCGCTTTTGCTCATGGGGCATTATAGTTTTAAATAGAACTCCTCAGAAACAGGACTTACTACTGTTTCTGAGGAGTTTTTTATTTAGATCCTTGTCCCAATTTTACAATTTTCATAGACAGATAGGTATATATCTTTATCATCTGAATTTAAATAGGCTGATGTTATGTCTTATTAATTTTTAACAAGAATTATTGGCGTGATGTTTGCAGAATTAAAGACAACCTATAAACTATAAAACCTTATGAAAAAAATCGTATTTATTGCCCTTGGGGTTCTTGGGGTTCAATTATCCGTAATCGCTCAGGAAACAGAAACACCTGCAGCCACTACCAATGAACAAACTCAGATTAAACGTCGTAATGTAGACCGTCCCAACTTTTATTATGGGTTTGGTGTGAATGTTTTGTCAGATTATAAAATGAATGACAAACTAAAAGCATCCGGGATGCCTCAAATTGCAAATGCAGCACCCGAATTTACTTTTGGATTCAGCTTTGTTCCTTCCGATTCCAGATTTTATCATGATATTGAAGCTGGTTTAGGCTACATGGATGAGAAAACAGCAGGTAACAGGATAAAAACAACCGTAGCTAATGTAAAAATGAGGGTGCAGTATAAATTGATAGACAAACAGGATATGTTTTTTTCTGCAGGTCTTGATATTGGATATGCACAAACGGGGATCAACCTGTATTCGAGAGGAAATACTATAGATCTTAATAATCTTAATCCAGCAACCCACACCGGGCATATTTCCATGAGAAACGGACAGCTTACTTTAGGGCCATCTGTTGCTTTAGGCCTTTTTCAGCAAAGTTTTCCTGTTCGCATAAATGCTGGTTATAATATTGGCGTAACAAGAGGTAAATGGAAATCTGATTTTGCAGATCTTGCTAATACGGTTAACGAAAGCGGCCAGGGGAGTTTCTATGCTAAAGTTTTGATAGGATTTTAATTCATAGTTATATTTTTAAACAAAGGCTGGTCTTGAAGAGACCGGCCTTTGTTTTTTTATACTTAAACGGCTGACAGCCACTGACAAAATTTCATTTAACACTACTCCCGGAGAGATTGGCTTTAAATTTGATATGTTCTAGGAAACCAAAACTTTAAAAAATGATAGGATATTATATATTGATCGGTATAATTGCTTTGGTAAGTTTTGCAGTAAGTTCAAAGCTAAAAAGCAAATTTGACTTTTACTCAAGAGTACATTTACGTAATGGTATGAGCGGTGCGGAGATTGCACAAAAAATGCTTAGCGACAATGGTATTTATGATGTAAGGGTTATTTCTACGCCAGGTAGATTAACTGACCATTATAATCCGGTAGATAAAACGGTAAACCTTAGTGAGGCTGTTTATAACCAGCGAAATGCAGCTGCGGCAGCTGTTGCAGCTCACGAGGTAGGGCATGCTGTGCAGCACGCTACAGCTTATGATATGCTGAAATTGCGTTCCAGACTGGTGCCTGTTGTAAGTGTTAGTTCAGGCATGTCGCAATGGCTTGTTTTTGGTGGTCTTATTTTAGGTGCGGCATCAGGATTTGGTGCAGGATACTATATAGCAGTAGCCGGGTTGGTATTAATGGCGCTTGCTACAGTGTTTAGTTTTATTACACTTCCGGTAGAATATGATGCAAGTAACCGTGCACTGGCATGGCTTAAAAATAAAAATATGTTAACCCAAGAGGAATATGCCGGGGCAGAAGATTCGCTTAAATGGGCAGCGCGTACTTATTTAGTAGCTGCAATTGGAGCATTGGCCAGCCTTGTTTTTTGGGCACTTCAGGTATTTGGCGGATCAAGGAATTAATTTAATTCCTTTCTATATATAGAGTGGGAAAATCCGCTTCGGTAACAACCGGGCGGATTTTTTTTATTGTTTGATTTAGACAATGATTTGCTTTGATTCTTTTATCGATCTGGGAATGTTCTCCATAACTTTGTAAATAGGTAAATATTAAAAATATGGAAAATCAAAATAATGGTATTCAGCCGGAAGGTTATATCAAGGCACCACAGGAATATTTTACGGGAACAGCATGGTTAAAACCATTGGTAAAACCAGATGAAATAACGAATTGTACTATTACCGACGTTCTATTTGAGCCATCAGCAAGAAATTATTGGCATACGCATCCAAGTAATCAGATATTAATTGTCACAGAAGGAGTTGGTTACTATCAGGAAGAGGGATCTCCTATTCAGGAGATTCGTGTAGGCGATGTAATAAATATTCTTCCGGGTATTAAACATTGGCATGGTGCATCGCCAAACAGTAGGTTTAAACATACGGCAATTAACATCAATAGTGAAAAAGGTACCGTAAACTGGATTGAACCTGTTTTGGATAAAGATTATTTGGGAATATCGTTATCTTAAAGTACATCAAATCTTCTAAATCGAACTTCTCACTTCTCATATCAAATATTTCATGTCTATAACTGTATCTGCCTTTCTATTTGCTGATCTAAGGAGATAAAAGTTTCGGTACGTGATACGCCATCTATAGGTTGAATCCTGTGGTTAAGAAGCTGCATTAGGTGCTCGTTATCCCTACAGATGATCTTTATGAATATAGACCAGTTTCCTGTAGTGTAGTGGCATTCCAGTACTTCGGGTATTTTGCGGAGCTCTTTTACCGCTTCGAGGTTACTGGCTGCTTTTTCAAGATAAATGCCTACAAACGCCATAGTGCTGTAACCCAGTACTCGGGTATTTACAATAAACTTTGAACCCGCTATAACACCTGCCTGTTCCAGTTTGCGGAGACGTTGGTGTATGGCTGCTCCCGATATGCCTATTTTCCCTGCGATCTGAAGTATGGGCTTTCGGGCGTCTTCCATGAGGTAACGCAGTATCTCTTTATCAATTCCGTCTATTTCTACCTGTAGGTGATTTACTTTCATTTGATTTCAAATTGAAAGATAAATATAAGTATTTGATTCCTGTTTTGCTATAAATTACATTAGTTGAATGTCAGTTAATAAAAAAACCTTCCCCGGTTAAAGGGAAGGTTCTTGCAAAATTGGGTTAGTTAAGAGGCTTTAGCTCGCTACATTGTTTGGGTTATAGCCCATATAGCTGCCTGTTTTTTCATGAAAAACGACCCCAAATCCTTCAAGTTCTTTTAATATTGGCAGGTATACTTCTTTGTTAAGCGGAAGTTGAACACCTGGTGTTGTAATATTTTTATTAAGTATCTGTAGGGCTGCTATGGCAACAGGTAATCCTACGGTTTTTGCCATTGCAGTATACGTTTGGTCTTCACCCGTGCATACCATTGTAGCATCAATTTGTTTTTTCTGACCGTTTAATTCGTATCCAATTTTATGGTACATCACGATCATGTCTTTGTCGTTAGGACTCAATGTCCAGCTGTCAGACAATATTTTTTCAAGTATCTGTGCAGGAGTAGCATTGTGTAGCCCTATTATTTTTTTAGGATTGAAAAGATCTAATTCAACAAGCTTATCCCATTGAATATCATCCTGATCGATCTTTAAAATATGTCTCAGTTTTAATTCAACAGAATCGGTAGGGTGGTAAGGCAGGAATGAGTTGGTAAACTCCCTGTAGCTCATGGTTTCTGAGTTTTCGATGGTGTAAGTATCATCAGTCATACCCAGTTGGATGAACATGTTCCATGATTTTGAGAAGCCTACCCTGCGAAGTGTACCTCGGTATAAAGTAAGTGCATCATCAAGACCGTAAATACTTCTGTATTTTAGTGAGTCACGGTTAGCATAGCCTTCAAATCGGCCATAGCCTTCTACTTCCATAAACTCTGTCCTGCGAAATAACTTATTGTAAGGGATGTATTTGTAATTCCCCTCCTGAATAAATTTAGCAGCACCGCCTTGTCCTGCAAGTACTACATTGCGCGGGTTCCAGGTAAATTTGTAATTCCACAGGTTGTTGTCGCTTTCCGGAGCTACAAGTCCGCCGCAAAACGATTCGAACAATAAAATTTTACCGCCTTCACTGCGTATTTCGTCTATGATTTTCATGGCACTCATGTGGTCGATGCCCGGGTCAAGGCCAATCTCATTCATAAACACAAGATTGTTCTCTTTTACAAGAGGATCAAGTTCCTGCATGGCCGGGCTTATATAAGAAGCCGTGACCATATGTTTTTTGTAATTTATACAGTCTTTTGCGACTTCAAAATGAAGATGTGCCGGGAGCATTGAAATTACAATATCGGCTTTACTGATCTCTTCTTTTCGTTGTTGTTCGTTAAAAATATCAAAAGCTATAGCGGTAGCACGTGGGTGTCCTTTGGTTTTTTTTAGTGCCAGTTCGGCAGAAAGGTCGCCAATTGTAAGGTGTAAATCTTCTGATTCTGATTTGTTTAGTAAGTATTCTATCAGTGATGAAGCTGAACGCCCCGCCCCGATAATAAAAATATTCCTCATAGCGATGTAATGAATTATCACACGAAAGTAGTAATTTGTTATTTTTATAAAAAATTTATCTGCAAAAAATTAGTTAAAGTTTTTAATTTTACTGAATAATAAATAATTAAGAATGGATAAAAAAGTAATTGCAATAGCTGCTATTTTAGGTGCTGTTGCTATCGTACTGGGGGCTTTTGGGGCTCACGGACTAAAAGAACTTATCTCGCAGGAATCGATCATTGTTTTTGAAACGGGTGTAAAATATCAAATGTATCACGCGTTATTTTTATTATTTGTAGGCAGTACTGCTCTAATAAGCGATAAAATAAAGAAAATTATTTTAACACTGGTTGTTTCAGGGGTGGCGCTTTTTTCGGGGTCAATTTACTTTTTAGCTTGTAATTCACTGTTTTCCTTTGACTTCAAGAAAATTGGAATGATCACTCCTGTTGGAGGATTGTTATTAATAGGTGCCTGGTTAACCTTATTTTTACATTTTATTAAACAAAAGAGATAATTTTGTTGTAAATCGATACAATGTAAAAAAAATATTTTATTTTTGTGCCTTGTAACAATGCAACTTAATCTAAA
The DNA here is from genome assembly GCF_004028155.1 of Flavobacterium cerinum. GTDB lineage: Bacteria > Bacteroidota > Bacteroidia > Flavobacteriales > Flavobacteriaceae > Flavobacterium > Flavobacterium cerinum. The sequence goes on from NZ_SBII01000001.1 coordinate 204,798, forward strand.
AGTATGGATAACTACGGCCTTTCAACGAAAACGATTTCGTTAGAGAACTTGGGAATTAAAAATGCTAATGTGAGGTATCAGTTGTCTCCGGATGATCTTCATGATATCACAATTGAAAAAGGCCAAGGTGTTGAAAGTAACACGGGTGCTCTTGCAGTTAACACTGGAGAGTTTACCGGAAGATCGCCTCAGGATCGTTTCATTGTTCGCGACAGCATTACCGAGGATAAAGTATGGTGGGGTAATGTAAATATAGCTTTTGATAGTGCTAAATTTGATGCACTATATAATAAGGTTACTGATTACCTGTCTGGTAAAGAGGTATTTGTTCGCGACAGCTATGTTTGTGCGGACAACGATTATAGACTTAACGTAAGAGTTGTGACCGAATTTGCATGGTCTAACCTGTTTTGTTATAATATGTTTCTTCGTCCGGAAGAATCAGAATTAGAGAACTTCACTGCCGACTGGCATGTGGTATGTGCACCGGGTTTTATGGCAGATCCTGCTGTAGATGGTACACGTCAGCATAATTTTGCAATATTAGATTTCACAAGAAAAATTGCTCTTATAGGTGGTACAGGTTATACAGGAGAGATGAAAAAGGGTATCTTCTCTGCGCTTAACTTTATACTTCCTGTAGACAAAGACGCTTTACCAATGCACTGTAGTGCTAACGTAGGAGAAAAAGGTGATACTGCTATTTTCTTTGGTCTTTCTGGTACTGGTAAAACAACGCTTTCTGCTGATCCGGAACGTAAACTTATCGGAGATGATGAGCACGGATGGACAAATGATAACACGGTATTTAATTTTGAAGGTGGTTGTTATGCTAAAGTAATTAACCTTACTGAAGAAAACGAGCCGGATATTTTCAGAGCTATAAAAAGAGGAGCGATCCTTGAAAACGTAATATTTAAAGCAGGTACTAACGAGGTGGATTTTGATGATGTTTCTATCACACCAAATACACGTGTTAGTTATCCTATTTATCATATCGATAACATACAGCCAGGATCTGTGGGTCATAATCCTAAGAATATATTCTTTCTTAGTGCCGACTCATTTGGTATCCTGCCTCCAATCTCTAAACTGACTCCTGGTCAGGCGGCTTATTACTTTATCTCTGGTTATACTTCAAAAGTTGCAGGTACAGAGGCAGGTATTAACGAACCGCAGCCTAACTTCTCTGCTTGCTTTGGAGCGCCGTTTATGCCGCTTCATCCTGCAAAATATGCTGAAATGTTAAGCAAAAAAATGAAAGAGTCTGGCGTAAATGTATGGCTTATTAATACCGGATGGACCGGAGGCGCTTATGGCACTGGTGAAAGGATGAAATTAAAATATACAAGAGCCATGATCACAGCTGCACTTAATGGTGAGCTTGATAATGTGGAATATAAAAACCATGAGTTGTTTGGTTTAGCCAAACCTCAAACGTGTCCTAACGTGCCGGATGAAGTTCTTAATCCAAGGAATACATGGGCAGACAAAGATGCATATGATGCAAAAGCTAAAGAATTGGCTGAAGCATTTAGAAAAAACTTTGCAAAATTTGAGGAATTTGCAAATGAAGAGATTATGGCCGGCGGACCGTTGGCATAATGTGAATTTTAGAATAGATGTTTTTTGGAAAGAAGGCTGTCCCTGTTAAAGGGGACGGCTTTTTTGTTGTTAGTAATGGAGTTCTACACGCATTTTTGGTGGTAATGGCGGTGAAATGTCAAAATGTATACTGGTTTATGATGTAATATATGAAAATTATCCGGCTATAGAGACAGTAGTTATTGTTAGGAAAGATGAGAATGATGAGGCTAAAATACTTGGCTACCATGTAAATTCTAAAGGTTTTTTAAAATAAAAACACAGTATGTAATAATACAAAAAGCCACCGATAGGTGGCTTTTTGTATTATGTGTATAAAAGGATTATTTCCCTTTATTAGCTTCTGTAATGTATTTTTCCAGTGCCATGGTCATAGATGGTGTACCAGGTGTTGGCGCCATAATATCGACTCTTAGGCCGTGTTCCAAGGCTTCTTTTTGTGTTGTGCTTCCAAACACGGCTATGCGTGTGTTGTTTTGCTCAAAATCTGGGAAATTTTTAAAGAGCGACTTGATTCCTGTTGGACTGAAGAAAGCCAGGATGTCATAATAAACATCTTTAAGGTCACTAAGGTCGCTCATTACTGTTTTGTAAAAAGTACCTGCTGTCCAATCTACCTTCAGGTTGTTCAGGGTTTGCGGAATATCGAAATTCAGCTGATCTGATGAAGGGAGAAGGAATTTCTCGTCCTTGTATTTTTTAATAAGAGGTGATAAATCTGCAAAATCTTTCTGACCTACATAGATCTTTCTTTTGCGGTACACCACATACTTTTGCAGGTAGAAAGCAATAGCTTCGCTCTGACAGAAATATTTAAGGGTTTCCGGGACTTTGTAGCGCATTTCTTCGGCTACGCGAAAGAAATGGTCAATAGAGTTCTTGCTCGTAAGGATAATCGCAGTGTAGTTGTTTAAATCTACTTTTTGCTGTCTTATATCCTTGGCACTTACACCCTCAACGTGAATAAAAGGTCTAAAGTCTACCTTTACCTTCAACTTTTGTTGAATTTCGAAGTATGGTGAATTTTCTACTTTAGGCTCCGGCTGCGAAACCAAAATTGTTTTCACTTTCATATTTGACATGTTGTATACTAACTGTTTGTAAACCAATAATACATGAAATAATAGGGTGCTATTTCAAGTGCGCAAAGATACAAAATAAAATAGAATAATTTACTCACTATCAAATTTTGATATATCCTTAATGAAACGAGGTAGGATATTATTGTTGCTGCAATTATTAGGGTAATGATTGTATAAATCACAATAGGATGCTGTATATCATTGTAAAATAAGAAAATGTTTACAGGCAATAATAGCAATCCGATGTATGTTCTATAGTTAACTTTGTGTAAATTAAACTGCTCATTAAATTCTTCTATATTAAAAGATGTGGCAATTATCTTTTCAATTAGGTATTTCGAAAGAATAAACGCACCTATTAAGGTAAATATTTGAATAAATGATATCCAGCTTGTTTTTTGTGCCAGATTAAAATAGCTTAATATAAATTGTAGTAAAAAGGTAAATGAAACAACCTGAATAAAGAAAAAAGAAATAGTAAACCAACTTAGCATGTTACCGCTATCTTTATATATCTTTGTATACTTGTCTGATACTCCTAGCTTTATGAATTCGGAGAAGCGTGTTTCGAAAACCGTACGGTTAAGTGCTATAAGCGCGAAACAGACCACAAAAAGAATTGTAGCCCAATCTTTGCCGCCTATTATTCGTTCGTTGTAAACCAGATCCATCATGGTGCAAAATTAGTATTTTTTGCAATCGGTTATTTTAAATATACTTTAATTATGCTAAGCTCGTTAGAAATACATTATTTTTGCACAAAAATTCAGGGTATCACATGAGCGAAGGTGTTGTTATAATTCCTACCTATAACGAAATTGAAAACATAGAAACCATTATAAGGGCTGTTTTTGAACTTAAAACAGTTTTTAATATATTGGTTGTAGATGATAATTCGCCTGATGGTACAGCTCAAAAAGTAATGGAGCTGCAGCAGGAATATCCTGAAAAGCTTTTTCTTGAGGTAAGACCAGGAAAATCCGGATTGGGGACTGCTTACGTACATGGTTTTAAATGGGCTATTGAGCGTAAGTATGAATATATTTTTGAGATGGATGCTGATTTTTCACACAATCCGCAAGATCTTGAAAAATTGCTTACTGCCTGTGTTAAGGGTGCTGATGTTGCTATAGGCTCGCGTTATGTTACCGGAGTAAATGTAGTGAACTGGCCTTTAAGTCGGGTGTTAATGTCTTATTTTGCATCCAGTTATGTGCGTGCAATAACGGGAATGACCATAAGAGATGCTACCGCAGGCTTTATATGTTACCGCCGAAAGGTGCTTGAGAGTGTAGTTCTTGACAGAATAAAATTTGTGGGCTATGCCTTTCAGATTGAAATGAAATACCGTGCCTATGCTAATGGGTTTAATATTGTGGAAGTACCTATAATATTTACAGACCGTACGAAAGGCGAATCTAAAATGAGTAGCGCCATCTTTAAAGAGGCGATACTGGGAGTGATATCACTACGAATAAAAAAAATGCTTAACCGACTATAGAAAAGAATAAATGAACAGGATTTTAATTAAGAATGCGAAGATTGTAAATGAAGGATCCATTTTTGAGGGTGACCTTTTAATTGAAGACAAGTTTATAAAAGAAATCGCCGAAAGTATTAGTGCTAAATCTTCTGATGTGAAGATTATTGATGCTGAAGGAAGTTTCCTGATACCGGGTGCTATTGATGACCAGGTGCATTTTCGTGAGCCGGGACTTACTCATAAAGGAAACATTGAAACTGAATCCCGAGCTGCTGTTGCAGGTGGTATTACTTCTTATATTGAGCAGCCTAATACAGTGCCAAATGCAGTAACACAGGAACTGCTTGAGCAAAAGTACCAAAGAGCTGCAGAAGTGTCTTATGCTAACTATTCGTTTATGATGGGTGGTACAAATGACAATCTTGAAGAAGTTTTAAAAACCAACCCTAAAAATGTAGCAGGTATTAAGCTGTTTCTAGGTTCTTCTACCGGTAATATGCTGGTTGATGACGAGGCAGTACTGGAAAAAATATTCTCCAGTACAAAAATGCTTATTGCCGCGCATTGTGAAGATGAAGCGACTATAAGAGAAAATCTTGAAAAATATAAAGAAGAATACGGAGATGATATTCCTGTAAAATTCCATCCGCTTATAAGAAGTGCTGAGGCTTGTTATATCTCATCATCGCGCGCAGTAGAGCTTGCAAAGAAAACAGGTGCAAGACTGCATGTGTTCCATGTTTCTACAGCTAAGGAGACAGATTTATTTACGAATAAGATTCCGCTTGAAGATAAAATGATCACGGCAGAAGTTTGTATCCACCACTTATGGTTTAGCGATGCTGACTATGAGAAAAAAGGTGCGCTTATTAAATGGAATCCGGCAGTGAAAACTGCGGAAGACAGACAAGCGCTTTGGGATGCTTTACTGGATGACAGGATCGATGTGGTTGCTACAGACCATGCTCCTCATACATTGGAAGAAAAGAAAAATCCTTACACTAGTTCACCATCAGGCGGGCCGCTGGTTCAGCATGCTGTAGTGGCTATGTTTGAGGCATATCATCAAAAGAAAATATCTGTAGAAAAGATTGTAGAGAAAATGGCGCATAACCCCGCTAAGATCTTTAAAATCGAAAAACGCGGATTTATTAAAGAAGGTTATTATGCCGATCTTGTTCTTGTAAACCCCGGATTGCCTTGGAATGTTAAGAAAGAAAATATTTTATATAAATGCGGATGGTCTCCGTTTGAAGGAATTAACTTTAAATCGAGAATTACGCATACATTTGTAAATGGAACGCTTGTTTATAACAACTTTAAGGTAAAAGACCTTCGTTGTGGCGAACGTTTGCTTTTTGATAGGTAATATGAAAAAACTGGCATTTATTCTGGTATCGTTTTTAGCTTTTGCGTGCAGTAATGAGACTGTGCCAAAACCTGATCATCTGCTAAAAGAAGGTGATATGGTTAATATACTGTATGATATTTCGATACTGCAGGCTATTAAGTCCTATCAGGGTCAGGCGCTGGAAGAAGGTAAAGTAGATGCTAAGAATTATATTTACAAAAAGTATAATATTGATAGTCTTACTTTTGCGCAAAATCAGGCTTATTATGCGTCTAAACTAGAGCTGTATGAGTCGATACAGTCAAAACTGACAGAAAGGGTCAAGAAAGAAAAAGAAAAATTTAAAGCAAAAAAAGATGAAGCTAAGCCTTTGAAAAAAGGAGAGAACAAAAAGTTTAAAGTTGCTGCTAAGATGGATAGTCTTAGTAAAAAAGTTTTAGATACTCTCTCGCATAAAAAAGCAAAAGCTGCTGTAAAATAATAAAAAAGCCGGAAAGATATTCCGGCTTTTTTTATTTATAAAATTGATCTATTGATTTTTGAGAGGATAGCTTTCTGCCAGTTGTTTTAAGTACGTTCTTATTTCTGTGAAGCGAAAAGCAATTACATTACTTATTTTGCTGTTATCGTAGTTTTCATGATTGTGTGATGATTTTGCCATACTGCGGGTGAGCATTCTGTTTCTCATGAATAATTTAGAGAATAGCCAGTCCATACGCCATGCAAAAGAAGTCATTAGTGGCGAGGCATAAAATGCGGGACGCGTTTTGCTCATTCCGTCAGCAACAATATCAAGAATATCTTTATAGGAAACATTTTCGGCTACCAGTGTAAACCGTTCGCCGTTAATGCTGCTTTCTGTGAGTTGTATCATTGCGTTTACAACGTCTTTTACGGCTACAATGCCACAAGTGCCTTTGGTGTAAAAGAATTGTCCTCTCTTTACCACTTTAAATATTTTACCACTCCCCTGATCCCAAAATCCGTTACCAAAAATAAGCCCTGGATTTACTATTACCACATTGAGCCCTTCCTGCCAGCCACGCCATACTTCCATTTCTGCCCCATATTTACTTATAGCATAATCACCATGCCTAACCTCTGGATTCCATTCTGTTTCTTCTGTAATGGCTTCGTTTTCTTTGGCATCGCCCAGCGCAGCAATAGAGCTTACATGGCAAAATCTTTTTATGCCGTAGGCCAGTGCAAAATTCACCATATTTGCGGTGCCTTCGATGTTTACTTTTCTAAGCATTTCTTCGTCTTTAGGTTCAAAAGAAATATAGGCCGCACAATGGTATACGGTGTCAATACCCTGAAAGGCATCTTCTAAAGACGGAACATCGATAATATCGCCCTGCATCCATTCGATAGAATCAAATAAGGGGAGGCGTTTGTTGTGTATAAAAAGATCTTTGGTTTTTGCGATAGTTTTTTCGGTGCGATATAACGCACGCGCTTTTTGCCCGCTTTCTGCTAAATGAAGCAGTAAATGAGCACCTACTAATCCTGTTCCGCCGGTAACTAAAATCATAGATACAAATGTAATTTTTAGTTGAGATTTATTTATACAAATATCATTTAAATCTCACTTTTTTTCGTGTAGGTTTGTATTTTTGCGACTTATTAAAATCCAGACATGAAAAATTTTGTAGAAGAACTAAGATGGAGGGGCATGGTACACGACATTATGCCGGGAACTGAAGAGCAATTGAATAAAGAAATGACCACGGCGTATATAGGCTTTGATCCAACTTCAGATTCATTGCACATCGGCAGCCTTGTACCTATTATTATTCTGGTTCATTTGCAAAAATGTGGACATCGACCTATGGCATTAGTAGGAGGTGCTACCGGAATGATTGGCGATCCATCTGGAAAATCAGATGAGCGTAATCTTCTTGATGAAGCTGCGCTTGAAAAAAATGTTGCAGGTATTAAGGGCGTGCTATCACGTTTCCTTGATTTTAACTCAACAGAGGCTAATGCTCCAATATTGGTAAACAACTATGATTGGATGAAAGAATTCTCGTTTATAGGTTTTGTGCGCGATGTGGGCAAACGTATAACGGTGAATTATATGATGGCTAAAGATTCGGTTAAAAAACGTCTTACAGGCGAGTCAGGATCGGGTATGTCATTTACTGAGTTTACCTATCAGCTTATCCAGGGATATGATTTTTACCATTTACATAAACAATACAACTGTTTGCTGCAACTAGGTGGTAGTGACCAGTGGGGGAACATAACAACAGGGACAGAACTTGTGCGTAGAATGAATGATGAAGGGGCTAAAGCTTATGCTATGACCTGTCCGTTGATCACGAAAGCAGACGGTTCTAAATTTGGAAAATCAGAAGGTGGTAACATCTGGTTGGATGCTGATAAAACATCAATATACAAATTCTACCAGTTTTGGTTGAATACCAGTGATGCCGATGCAGAAAAGTACATTAAGATATTTACTTTCCTTGCTAAAGAAGAAGTAGAAAAATTAATTTCAGAACATAATGAAGCGCCACATTTAAGATTGCTTCAAAAAAGGCTTGCTGCAGAAATTACAACATTTGTACATTCAGCAGAAGATACTGAGGATGCCATCAAAAAGTCAGAATTTGTATTTTCGAACTACACGCGTGAAGATTTAGAAGGTCTTAGCGAGGAGTTCTTTACCGATATTTTTGAAGAGTTTTTTGTGAAAGGTCTTACTCAGGCTGAATTGTCTGCTGATACTGATATCATAACAATACTTGCTGATCAGACGAACATATTCCCGTCACGTGGTGAAGCAAGAAAAGCACTGGCAGCAAATGCTGTTGCGATAAACAAAGTAAAAATTACTGAGGCTTACGGATTGTCTGCCGCTGATGTTATTTTAGGCAAGTTTATCCTTGTGTCTTTTGGCAAGAAAAAGAATTTTGTAATTCCAGTTGAAGCATAATCAACGTGTAAATTGCATGTAAATAGTGAAAAGGAGCTTTAGGGCTCCTTTTTTTTGTATTGTAGGTGAATAAGTGTCATTTCGGCCAGGGCAGGAATTTCAAATATTCTATAATTTTCGAAAAATTAATAGACCATCAGGTTACAGCCTCTAATATCTGAATTGTCAAAACGGCCCAGTACTTCGAAAGATTGGTTGGTGTATTTTTTACCAAGATCCTGAGTGGCTATAAATGAGCAGGAATTGATATTGGCAAGGTCAATAACATTTATGCCTCCTGTTTTACCATAATCAATGTAGCTCAATGCATCCTCAGTATCGCGGATAAGTATGTCCATCCAGGGTGGGCATTCAAAGATACCGTTGCCAAGAGAATAGGCTTGTGATAGTAACTCGGTCATGCCATATTCTGAGTGGATTTCGCTTAAGCCAAATCCTTTGCATAGTACATCGTGCAGTTCTTCACGAATCATTTCTTTACGGCGGCCTTTCATGCCTCCGGTTTCCATAATGATAGTATTCTTAAGGCTGAAGTCTTGCTTTTCAATCAAATCGAGCAGGGCATAGGTAACACCTATAAGCAATACGTTTTGTCCTGCATTGTCCAGATCGGTGAGCTTTGTTATAAGTTCGTCGTAATTGTTCAAATAGAAGCCACTGTCAGGGTTGTTCGAAGCCTGTATGAGATCATCTACCATATAGATTAATGAAGAGCCTTCGCGCTGTAAGTAAGAAGGGAGTAGTGCTAAAACGGCATAATCTTCTATGTTGCCATAAAATTGCGAGAATGCTTTACGGAAACTTTGCTCATAATAGCTTAGATCGGTTACAAGATGACGGCTGGTTACTGTTCCTGTTGTTCCACTGCTGGTAAACGTCTCATGAACCGGATCTGTACTGCTTAGTACTTCGTGTGATTTGAAAAACTGTATTGGAAGAAATGGAATCTCCTTTACTGATTTTACATTTTGCTTATCCTTGTTTAGAAAGTTACAAAAATCACGGTATATGGTATTGTTATCATATTGATGACGAAATACTTTAAGGGTGATTTTTTCGAACTCTTTTTTTGAGGATATGGTAAATATGTCTTGTGCAGTAACCAATTGATAAATGTTTTGGCAAAAATACAAATAAAAAAGCACCGCCGGAGGGCAGTGCTTTCTAAATATATTTTATAGTAATTATTTTACGATAAGTTTTCTTGTTGCAGTTGCATCACCTTCTTTTATTTTGATGATGTATACGCCGGGTGTAAGCCCGGAGATGTTAAGCTCTTTGCTGGTAAGTGTTGCCTGAAGTATCTTTTTCCCCAGAACATCAAATATTTCTACTTCTTTACTTTGCGCAGGTTTTGCGGTAGTAATATAAATCCTGTCAGCACTTGCCGGGTTAGGGTAAATGTTGAGTCCCTCTATTGCTTCTTTACCAGATGCGATCCCTTTGTTTTCCTGAGCTACAGCCCCAAAAGAAAACAGGAATAGGAAGAGGACGGTGATATAAAAGTATTTTTTTGCCATAAGAGTGATTGATTGTGTAAAGATATAAAATATATTTCAAATACTATACCAAAAAACTTAAATGTTAAAATTATTCCGAAGTAGATATAAGATTGTTTATGGATATTATTGTGTTTAACCAAAAAAGCCCCTAATATAGGGGCTTTTTAAGATATTTTGAGCTGAATTATTTTATAAGAGAAGCTCCGCCTACTGTAGCCCAGTTACCAGTCTCAAGACTAGCACCTGTAGCTGTAGCGCTTTTTGTGAAAGTTCCATTAGGGAATCCAACAACAATTGCATCTGATGCACCTAATACTTCTTTAGTAGTGTTAGATATTTTAGCGTTTGTTATTTTGATTCTTGAGTTGTTAACCTGATCTGTGTTTGTAGGAGCATCCTGAATTTTGATAGCAGCACCTTCGTAAGTTTTAGCACCTTCAGTATAGTTTCCGTATCCGTCGATGATTACGTTATTGAAATCTCCGTTACCTTCTTTTTTGAATTGGAAAGCATCTATTTCGATAGCACCTGCAACTTCAGGAACAGTTCCTGCAACTCTTTTAAGTGTTACGTTTGTTACTTTAGGGAAGAAAGTATTGTTGTTTCCTGAAGCTTCGATCTCCATACCAAAGTTACCTTTCACTTCTTGGTAAGCATACCAGTTAGTGTTGTTTTGACCTTGCCATCCATCTTGCCAGTCAAAAGCGTCATCATAGTTACCGAAAGAAATAAGGTTTGAAGCACTTACAGTTCCACCGAAAAATTCGAAACCGTCATCAGCACCTTTATAAGCTACAAGGTGGTCAAGAGTTGTTCCAGTACCTACAGAGTAGAATGTGAATGCATTGTTTTCTTTTGTACCATCTGCAAGTTTAGCACCAGCATACTCTACACGTACATATTTAAGTGAACCACCATTGTGAGCAGCGTTACCACCTCCGTAAGACTGGTTGTTACCATCTTCTGATGTAGCAGTTGTAGCAGCGTTGATCGCTTTTATTGGAGCATCACCATACATAATGATACCTCCCCATGATCCAGGAATTTTTGAAGCTTCTGTGAATACTACAGGCTCAGCAGCAGTACCGTTAATGATAAGTTTACCACCATTAAGTACAACAAGAGCGTTATCTCCAGTTTGTTTGTTAGCAGTAATTGTAGAACCTTTTTCGAATGTTACTGTTGCTCCAGAAGCAATTTTCACAATTCCTTTTAATGTGTAGTTTCCGTAAGCAAACGTTTGGTTAGTAGTTATAACACCTGTTATTTCTCCTTCTACCGGCTTTTTTGGCCCATTAGAATCGTCGTCGCTACAGCTTGTAAACATTGCTCCGATAAGTGTTAGTCCTAAAAGAAATTTTTTCATGATTCTTAATTTTTATTTTGTTAATTTTTGATGTTCCAAAAGTAGTCTGAGCCTTCATCATGTGAGTTATAGCAGTGTTATGATATGGTTATTGAATGTTGATTTTAAGGTTAGTTTAATGTTAAGTATCAAAAGGTTATGTAAATAAAAAGGGCTGCTAAAAATAGCAGCCCTTTTGTATACTGGGGTTGTGAGCGTTTAGAATGTGTAGTTAAGGCTTAATGAAAAACCTATACCTTTTTTATAGTCTTTGTTCATTCTTGACAATGGAGTGAATATAACTGCATTTTCATCACCTGTTTCAAAACGAACTTTTGGGTTCAAAATGTTATCTGCAGATAATTTTACATCAAAATGCTCGTTGATTTTACTACCCCAAACAAGGTCCAGTTTGCTAACTGGTAACTCATAAATATGATCGATACGGTTAGTACCTACACTGTAGATCCTTTTTCCGAAGATACCATATACTAATGAGATGTTGTTTGTCCATGTATTTGTGAAACCAAACTGATATTTAAGGTCAGAATTCACTAACCATTTAGATGCTCCCTGTAAGTCACGGTCACGGTGTGTTTCGATAGATGAAGAAGCATTACCATTACTGTTAATGTAATTCTCGTTAACACTTACGTTAGTTGTCATTAAAGAGGTGTTAAAGCCCCATGACAAATCTTTAAGGTTGTCGCTTACTCTTGCAAGGTCAAGGATAAAATCCATTTCAAGACCGTAAAGTGTAGCATCGCCCGTGTTAAGGAATGTTGTTATTGCTCCACCTGCATTAGGCTGGTAGGTTCTTTCTATAGCATTCTTTATTTTTTTACCAAATACACCTATAGAGAACGTTTCTGTATTGGTTGGGAAAAATTCATATTTTAGGTCAACATTATAGTTGTCACTGTTTACAAGGTAAGGGTTACCACTTACAGATGTTCCGTCAGGGTTAATGTAAGTAATAGGTAAAACTTCCATTACTACAGGTTTTGTATATGTTTGTCCTGCTGCAAAACGAATGTTTGCTTTTTCAGTTACTGCATATTTAACTGTTGCTGCCGGTAATACATAAGTTTTATCTCTATCAATAGGAAGGAAATCTGCATCAAAGAAGTCGTTTTCACGATATTTTATATGTCTTCCTGTTTGTTCTACTCTTACCCCACCATTAATTTCCCATTTGTCGCCAAAGTGAAGTAATACCGAAGCGTATCCTGCATTAGAAAGATCTTCAAGTTTAGATTTGTACTGTGCATTTGAACTTTCTCTAAAGTGGTAAGCTCCTGAAGTGATTCCTTTGTTGAATTCGTTGTCTACATTATCAATTGGCGCTGTGAATATAGAACCGCTCTCAGTACTTACAAAACGGTATGAAGTTTCCGTTTTACTCATGTATCCGTTGTATCCTACACTAAATTGGTGTCTTTTTTCTCCTGCATCGTTTTGCGGACCAAATTTCTTAGTGTATTCTGCTAATCCAGAGAAGTACATGTTTCCGTCTACATCAAAATATTGTCTAAGGAAGTTATTACCACCTGCATTTGTAATGATGTTTTCTCCTTCTTTACTTCCTGCAAAGAATTTACGGTCTGGCTGCTGGTAAGATGTTTTAGAAAAAGATGCTCCACCGCGGATAAACTGGTCTTTGTTCTCGTTAAGGTAATATTTAGCATTAAGCTGAGAAGTAAGATAGTCTGATTGGTTTAACTGATTAGTACGTATAAGATAGTTCTTGTTGTTTACGTTGTTTTCAGATACACCTAGCTGATCCTGTATAAAACTCTCTGTTGTTTTTAAATAGAAAGTAGTTGATGAAATTTCAAAACGATCTCTCTTGTAGTTAAGACCTAAAAGAGCTGATGTATTTGTTTTGTAGTTGTAAGTTGTAGTTTCAAAATCGTTACCGCTCAAAATTCCGGCATCTGTACCTACAAATGTACGGTCTACTCCATTACGTACAGTATAACTGTTGTCGAAGTTTAACGATAGTAAGTAAGTAAATCGTGCATCATTTTTAAGATCGAATCTTTCTGAGTGAAGAACACCTATACTTGTATTCAAGGGGCTTTTTCCTGAATGAGCGTTAAATCCTGTCTTGAAAGCTTCTTTAGATTCGTCAGGTGTTAGTGTTGGGTTTGTTGGAGTACTACCAAATACCGAAGGCATTTTTCTGTCTTTTCCTGTAAAACCAAAAAAGCCTTTTGTAGAATGTGTGTCTTCAGCAAATTTAAAGTCAGAAAGGCTGTTGTTTGTTGTGTAGCCTACACCTATGCTAAGTTTCGTAATAGCGTTGTTTCCTTTTGAAGTTGCAATGTTAAATGTACCACCTGCAAAATCACCGTAGATGTTTGGAGTAAATGTTTTGTAAACATCCACAACTCCTACAATATCTGTAGGGAATAAATCAAGAGGGATAATTTTTTGGAATGGGTTATTAGACGGTACAGCAAGATCGTTTACTAAAAGGCTGTTGTAACGGTCTTCCAGGCCACGAACAAAAATACCACGTGATCCTACTTTTGTAATACCTGTAATTTTAGTAAGGCCTTCTTCAACATCTCCAATACCTTTTCTGGATAATTCCTGTGCACCTATACTTTGCTTGATCTCTACAGATTTTTTCTGTTCCAGTAGTAATGCCGTTTCTTTTTCTCGGTTAACTACTTTCTCAATTACTACATCCTGTAGTTGTACACTTGAAGAAGCAAGTGCTTTATTTATAATTCTTGTTTCTCCTTCTTTAACAGTTACCTGCATTTCTACACTTTCATATCCTAAAAACCCAAACACTATAGTATGTGTTCCTGCGGGTACAGAAAGAGAGTACTTTCCATTCTCATCTGCATTTGTGCCAGTGGCAGTGCCTTTTATTGCAATACTTGCAAATGGTAGTGTTTCATTGTTCATGTCTTTGTCAGTGATCGTGCCAGAGACAGTACCTTTGTTTTGAGCGAAGCTCAATGATAAGGTAAACAGTGCAATTAATAAAAATTTAAGTTTCATTTCGTGTGTTATAATTTTGGTGCAAAGTAACCGCCACAATTCAAATGCTATGTTACTTAATAGTTACGTTTGGATTTAGGTTTTATTATTAAATTGTTAAGACATTAAATTACCGTTAACACGTTTGATGGTTTTGTATTATCTTTACCTTTACGGCCACAAAACATAGATGAATTGCCATTATGAAGAAAAAAGAGATCAAGATCTTACTGGTTGACGATGAACAGGATATCCTAGAAATCGTAGGCTATAACCTTACTCAGGAAGGCTACCAGGTTACCACAGCAAGCAATGGAAGAGAAGCCGTAGCTAAAGCTAAGAAAGAACTTCCTCATCTTATTATCATAGACGTGATGATGCCAGAGATGGACGGGATGGAAGCGGTAGAGAACATTAGGAAAATACCGGAGCTTAGTAACGTAATCATTACATTTCTTACTGCAAGAAGCGAAGATTACTCACAAGTGGCTGGCTTTGATGCCGGTGCTGATGACTACATAGCAAAACCTATTAAGCCAAAATTATTGGTAAGCAAAGTGAAAGCTTTACTTCGCAGGCTTAAAGATGATGAGGCTAAAGAAGATGTACTGCGCGTAGGAACTATAGAGATTAACCGCGAAGAGTACAAAATTGTTATGGAAGACAGAGAAATTGTGCTTCCGCGAAAAGAATTTGAACTTTTTTACCTGCTGGCGTCAAAACCGGGTAAAGTATTTAAGAGAGAAGAAATTCTTGATAAAGTATGGGGTAATGAAGTGGTTGTAGGTGGAAGAACCATAGATGTGCATATTAGAAAGCTTCGTGAAAAAATAGGCGAAGAATTGTTTAAAACTATAAAAGGAGTGGGGTACAAACTCGAAGTTTAGTGGCGATAAATTTTAAAAAAACATATAGGTTTGCCGTAAAATCGGCACTTTATATTTCAATATTCTCTACCGCCTTCCTGGCGGTTTTGATGTATTATCTAATGGAGTTAAATTGGAATTTTGTATTGCTGTTTTCCATTTCACTCTTTATATTCTCTTTTTTTGTGTTGCAATACAGGGTAGAACGTTTTATTTACCGCAGGGTAAAAAAAATATATGATGACGTTTCTTTACTAGAATCGAGTTCTTTTAGAAACAAATCAATTACTACAGATATGGCTACCCTTACCCGAGAGGTAGAGAAATTTGCCAGAGATAAGAAAATTGAAATAGAAACTCTTAAGATTCGTGAAGAATACCGTAGGGAATTTTTAGGGAATGTATCGCACGAGCTAAAAACACCGTTATTTACCGTTCAGGGTTATATACTGACACTGCTTGACGGAGCAATGAACGATAAGGTGCTTCGTAAAAAGTACCTGCAGCGTGCCGAAAAAGGAGTTGAACGCCTTATTTATATTGTGCAGGATCTTGATATGATCACGAAATTGGAAGTAGGTACTATTAACCTTAATTCTACACGATTTAATATTGTTGAGGTAATACAAAATGTGTTTGACCTGCTTGAAATGAAGGCCGATATAAAAGGTATTATGCTTATGTTTGACATGAAGTACATAAAGCCAATAATGGTATATGGTGATCAGGAAAAAATTCAGCAGGTAGTAACAAACCTTGTTGTCAACTCTATAAAGTATGGTAAAGAGAATGGTACTACAGAGGTGAGTATTGAAGATCTGGTGAATAATAAAATCATCATTAGAGTAAAAGACAATGGTGAGGGTATAGAGAAAAAGAATATACCACGCTTGTTTGAACGTTTTTTCCGTGTAGACAAAAGTGGTGCGCGTACAGAAGGTGGCTCAGGTCTTGGCCTTGCCATCGTTAAGCACATTATAGAAGCTCATGAAGAAAAAATGTATGTAGAGAGTAAGTATGGAGTGGGATCTGAATTTTCATTTACCCTCGAAAAGACAAAATAAGTCTTTCCATTTTACATCATCTGCTACATATTTTAATCCCTTATAAAGATCTGCCTTGTGCAGATCTTCTATTTTAAAGTCGGTTTGAGTGGCATATGGTGCTAATCTGGACTTCTTTAATTTTCTGGCCAGGTACTCCTGTTCATACTGCCCGGGCGTAGGTATAAAAAATGCTTTTTTACCCAGTTGTGCTAAATCCATAATGTTAGTATAGCCCGGTCTGCAAACTACAAGTTCACTTTCATTAAAAGCCTGTTCCAGTGCTGCGCTATTCATAAAGTTATGAAAGGTAATGTGCTTTGTCTCGGTTATAACTTCTTTAGGTTCTACTACACCGCTTATAAAGATCGCTTTGCCTGTAAAATCACTAAGTTCTATTCTTAGTTTATCCTCCAAAAAAGTACGTTGTGGCTCAGGGCCTGACAGTATTACCATGAGGTCATATTTTTTAGCAACCGCTTTTTTATGCAGCCTGCTTAAAGGGCCTATGTATTTTATATTAAGTGATTCGTTAAAGGTATGGCCTATTTTACCCGACAGGTTAAGTCCATTATCAACATCGGGTACCCAGCACTCACTATATTTTTTAATGAATATATGGTGTATTCGGGAAGTAATCCATGTTGTAGTTCCGGTTAGCACATTAAGCTGGTGTGTTATAATTACCGATGGTACACTATTGGAATAAGCGCCCAGCCTGTTGTCTGATATTACACCGCCAATTGCATGTTCTTTTACGATTTTGCGTATGGCTCTTTTCTCTTCTTTTATAGCTTTAAGGAAATCAGGCGTCTGGCTGATCATTTTTAGTTTAAAAAAGAGTCCTTTTTTAGCATATTCAATAGGGTAAGAAGGCAGTTCGAGCGCAGTTAAATGCGAGAATTCTTTTCTTAACAGTGCCAGGGCAGCACCGTCTGATGCGATAATGGGTTCAAATCCGTGATTTTCCAGGGCTTCTATAATCGGTATGCAGCGTGTGGCATGGCCAAGACCCCAGTTGAGCGGGGCAACAAGGATTCTCTTTTTCAGTATCAATTGCGTGTTTTTAATAACTATTTAATAAGTGCAATCTAAAATTATTTCCAGTGTCGTATATTTCCCTAATTTTACCAAAAATTTAAATTAAGTAGTGGGAAGCAAGAATAAACTTAAGCGCTTTAGGGAAAACGAAACATTTGGCAACGTGCTGCAACCGTCAAGGGAAGAAGCTGTGCAGGGAAACTTTCACCTAAAGGGAAAATGGGGTAGTGATTTTTTTAAAAACGAGAATCCTATTATACTGGAGCTGGGCTGTGGTAAAGGCGAATATTCTGTAGGTCTTGCAGAACGTTATCCTGAAAATAATTTTATTGGTATCGATATTAAAGGCGCCCGTTTTTGGAGAGGAGCTAAAACTGCTGTAGAAAATGGCCTGCATAATGTAGGATTTCTTCGCACACAGATCGAACTTATAGAGAATTTCTTTGCAGAAGGCGAAGTGTCTGAGATATGGATTACTTTCCCGGACCCGCAGATAAAATACAAGCGAACCAAACACAGGTTAACCAATACCGAATTTTTACAGCGCTATAAAAGAATACTAAAACCGGATGGTGTAGTAAACCTTAAAACCGATAGCGAATTTATGCATGGTTATACACTAGGGCTCCTTCATGGTGAAGGTCATGAAGTGGTATATGCTAATCATAATGTTTATAAAAACGAAGGCAGTCCGGAAATTGTTACTGCTATACAAACATTTTATGAAAAGCAGTATCTTGAACAAAATAAACCTATAACTTACATCAGGTTTAAAATCAAGTAATATGGAGATAATCCTTCCATTAATTTTAGGTATCGTTATTTCAGCTGCAGGTATAGCCCTTCCGGGGCTTATTAATATGACTGCAGCTAAAATTGGCCTAAAGGAGGGGAGACAACGGGCTGTTATATTTGCTCTTGGAGCAACAACCGTTGTTTTTTTTCAAACGTATATTGCGGTATCTTTTGCAAAATTTATTAATAGCCGACCCGATATAATATATATACTCGAGGAAGCCGGCTTGATTATTTTTGCGTCACTTACCATTTTCTTTTTTTTTATTGCCAAGAAAAAGAAGAAGAAAAAAGATAAGGAAGTGGTGAAGCCGGGCAGCCGTACCGGTAATTTTTTTCTGGGCGCATTACTTTCTGCACTTAACTTTTTTCCAATACCTTATTATGTCTTTGTTAGTGTATCACTTTCAAAGCACAGCTATTTTTATTTTACTCCGTTATTTATTTTTTTATTCGTTATCGGAGTAGTGGCAGGATCGTTCTCTGTATTCTACCTGTATATTGTTTTCTTTAAAAAAGTTGAACACAAGACCGATTTTTTTATGGAAAACATCAATTATCTTCTGGGCTCGGTCACAGGGCTTATTTCGATTATTACTATCATAAAAATGATTCGTAACCATTAAACTGCTATTATGCCTGACAAAGATAATTTTTTTGAGAGGGTATATGATGTAGTGAGGCTGATACCTTATGGCAGAGTAACGTCTTATGGAGCTATTGCAAAATTTCTTGGAGCAGCACGATCGGCAAGAATGGTGGGATGGGCTATGAATGCCTGTCATGGTCGTGAAGATGTACCTGCACATCGTGTGGTAAACCGCGTAGGATTACTATCCGGAAAACATCATTTTCAAGGAACGAACCTTATGCAGCAACTGCTGGAAAGTGAAGGAATAAAAGTAAAAGAACACAAGGTTGTTAACTTTGAAAAATGCCTTTGGGATCCCGTTAAAGAGCTGGGTGTCTAATTTTTTATTCCTATTTCTATCTGACATACCTGTGTAGTATGTAAAACCTGTTTTTAATTTCATTCATCTTGCTATTTGTGACGCTTTAAAAAAGGGGTGGGGTTTGTGCTATATAATCAGCAAATTATAGATGTGTTTTTTATTGTCTTTTTTACTATGAGTACTATATAGGGAAGTGGGGTGTTAATTAAGAAAAAACAATAAAATGATTAAGTCACAAAACTTTATTGTATCAAGTTTTCCTACTATCTTTGCAATTTGAAATCAGTCTTAATAAAAGACTGTAAATGAAAGCTATATATTATGAAACTTGATAGAAAAGAGATACTCCAGGCACTTGAAACTATAACACTTGCCGGAGAAGGGCAAAATATGGTAGAAAGCGGCGCTGTGAGAAACGTGCTTACTTTTGGCGATGAGGTAGTGGTAGAACTTGTTATGCAAACCCCTGCTATGCACATTCGTAAAAGAGCAGAAGCTGATATTGTTAAAACCATTCATGAAAAAGTATCTGCCGATGCGAAAGTAAAGGTAAATGTAAAAGTAGAAGCACCGGAAAAACCCGAAATTAAAGGTAAGGGTATACCAGGTATAAGCAATATTATTGCTGTGTCATCTGGTAAAGGTGGTGTTGGAAAATCTACAGTTACAGCTAACCTTGCTGTTACATTAGCAAAAATGGGTTTTAGAGTAGGTGTACTGGATGCTGATATCTACGGACCTTCTATGCCTATTATGTTTGATGTAGAAAGAGAACGCCCTATATCTATAATGGTTGACGGAAAATCAAAAATGAAACCTATTACCAGTTATGGTGTAGAGATACTGTCTATAGGCTTTTTTACAAGCCCGGAACAGGCGGTAATCTGGCGTGGACCTATGGCATCTAAAGCGCTTAATCAAATGATCTTTGATGCTGATTGGGGTGAGCTTGACTTTATGTTGATCGACCTTCCTCCGGGAACAGGAGATATTCACCTATCTATCATGCAGTCACTGCCTATTACAGGAGCTGTTGTGGTAAGTACACCGCAAGCGGTAGCTTTAGCCGATGCAAAGAAAGGTGTTGCTATGTTCCAGCAGGAAAGCATTAATGTGCCGGTGCTGGGAATTATAGAAAACATGGCTTATTTTACTCCGGACGAGCTTCCTGATAATAAATACTATATCTTTGGAAAAGAAGGTGCAAAAAACCTTGCCGAAGATCTTGATGTACCATTTTTAGGAGAAATTCCATTGGTACAAAGCATTCGTGAAGCAGGCGATTATGGTCGTCCCGCAGCTTTACAAACCGCTACTCCTCTTGAGGCCTCGTTCGAGGAACTAGCCCGTAATGTAGTACAGGAAACTGTAAACAGGAATGAAAACCTTCCGGCTACTGAGGCAATTAAAATAACTACAATGGCTGGCTGTTCAGCAGTTAAAAAGAAATAATAATGACTACAGAAGAAATTACGCTTAGTGTAGAAAGGGCTCTTGATGAGATTCGTCCTTTTCTTGAGTCAGATGGAGGTAACATTACACTTGTTGGTATAGAAGACGGCAAGCATGTAAAGGTACGTCTGGAAGGTGCCTGTGTAGGCTGCAGTGTTAATCAAATGACATTGAAGGCAGGTGTAGAGACTACTATTAAAAAACATGTACCTCAAATAGAAACGGTTGTAAACGTAGCTTAGTAAATTAACGTTGTACCGGCGGCTTTTTTATAAAGCTGATAATTATCATAAATATTAAAAATGGTTTTAAAGATCTTTGCTTTAGAACTGTTTACCCTATAACAACAATGATCACAACAGATATATTAATAATCGGTGCAGGTCCTACCGGGCTTTTTACCGTATTTGAAGCTGGATTGCTAAAATTAAAATGCCACATTATCGATGCTCTTCCTCAGCAGGGTGGCCAATTAGCAGAATTATATCCTAAAAAACCAATTTTTGATATTCCCGGATTTCCATCAGTACTTGCTGGTGACCTGGTAACAAATCTTATGGAACAAATTAAGCAGTTCCAGCCTGGGTTTACACTTAATGAAAAAGCCGAAACCATACAAAAACTGGAAGATGGCACTTTTATAGTAACAACTAATAAAGGTACAGAACATCATGCTAAGGCTGTGGCTATTGCCGGAGGTCTTGGTAGTTTTGAACCAAGAAAACCACTTATTGAAGATATCGCTTTTTATGAAGATAAAGGAGTTGAGTATTTTGTAAAAGATCCTGAACTTTTCCGTGATAAACGCATTGTTATTGCCGGTGGTGGTGACTCTGCACTGGACTGGAGTATTTTCCTTGCCGATGTAGCTTCTCATGTAACACTTGTTCACCGTAGGAATGAGTTTAGGGGAGCATTGGATTCTGTAGAAAAAGTACAAGAACTTAAAAAAGCGGGTAAAATTCATCTTGTTACTCCTGCTGAAGTTACCGGTATTCGTGGTGCTGAGCGTGTAGAGGCACTTGATCTTGAAATTGATGGCGCACACAGCTCTATTGAAACCGATTATTTTATTCCACTATTTGGACTTACACCAAAACTTGGTGCAATTGCAAACTGGGGTCTTGAAATAGAGAAAAATGCGATCAAGGTAAATAATGCATTAGACTATCAAACGAATATTGAAGGTATATATGCCATAGGTGATATTAATACTTATCCAGGCAAATTAAAGTTAATACTTTGTGGTTTCCATGAAGCAACATTAATGTGCCAGAGTGTGTTTAATAAGCTTAATCCGGGCAAGAAATATGTCCTTAAATATACTACTGTGAGTGGTATTGATGGTTTTGACGGTACAAGAAAGGAAGCCGAAAAACAAGTAGTTAAATCGATAGAATAGTTAGTCTGAGATTAGGATTTTGAAGATGTAAGTCTAAGTTACTGAACGGTTAACCTTAAACATAATATGGATATTACAATAAAAATAACCGATAGGGAGGGTATTGTGCACGAAGTACAGGCACCTACCGATATGGCTATGAATGTTATGGAACTTTGCCGTTCATACGAATTGGCACCAGAAGGTACTATTGGTGTGTGCGGTGGTATGGCTATGTGTGCATCCTGCCAGTGTTATGTGCTTAATGATGTAGCATTGCC
The DNA here is from genome assembly GCF_004028155.1 of Flavobacterium cerinum. Lineage (GTDB taxonomy): Bacteria > Bacteroidota > Bacteroidia > Flavobacteriales > Flavobacteriaceae > Flavobacterium > Flavobacterium cerinum. The sequence continues at coordinate 226,916 of NZ_SBII01000001.1, forward strand.
TGAAATGGGTCAGGATGAAGATGCAATGCTTGCTGAAGCATTTTACGTAAAGTCTAACAGCCGATTGGGATGCCAGATACCTATTACAGTAGAGCTCGATGGGCTTGAACTGGAACTTGCCCCGGAATAAGAGAAGAATATAATTTAGAGTCTGTTTTTAATACAGTTATTAATAAAGTAAAAAGGCGTTCCAGTTATGGAACGCCTTTTTTATAGAGTACGATTGTTATCGTTAGTTTTTAACAAATTTGATTGTTCTAGACTCAGCACCTTTATTTATTTTAATAAAGTAGATACCATTGCTGTAAGCAGAAGTGTTTACAGTAAGGCTAGCATTTGTAACATTGTTAACTGTTGTGATCGTTTGTCCAAGGCTGTTAAAGATTGTATAACTGTCTGGCATGTTCTCACTAGCAACAGAAATGTTTAATACATCTTGTGTTGGATTAGGATATACTGTTGTTTCTAATAAGTATTGGAATTCTTGAGACGATGCAGTTCCACAAACCCCAGAAGTAAGTAAGCTCTTTCTATTTGGAGAATTATCAAGTACTGTTCTCATTCTTACTCCCTGTCCTTTAGTGAAAAGATACATACATGCATCATTTGTATAGTCCATGTAGTTTTGAACCATATCAAGTCCTGGTTGAGTAGGGCATGAATCATATCCTTCATTACAACCTCTGTTTTCTTCTTTAGCAACCGGAGTGTCAGCAACATAGTCAGTAGAGTTACAACCGCCATCATCACCCCAAATATGTCTTAGACCCAAAAAGTGACCCGCTTCGTGAGAAGCAGTTCTACCTCTGTTATAAGGTGCTGCACTCGAAGGGTTTGTGTAACCAAAATTTCTATAGCATATGGCGATACCGTCAGTTGAATTTGATCCTCCAGGAGGTACACCTTGTAAAGTTGTTTGTGTAGGGAACTGTGCATAACCTAATAAATCTGAAATTTGTCCACCCCAGTTTACTACCCAGATATTAAAATATTTTGTTGGATCCCAAGAAGTATCTGATTTTATACCTTCTACAGAATCTCTGTCATTGTAAGTAGCAACGAATCCATTAACTCTGTCAATGCCATTTGTAGGGCTTCCAAATTGATCTATTTTGGCTAAACAAAATCTTATTTGAGTATCTCCTCCCAGTCCTCCGGATAAATCTTCACCAGGAGTTCCTATCATTCCTCCAAAGTCTTCATTTAATACTCTAATCTGAGATTCCACCTGTGCATCAGAAATGTTTTCATTCTGACCTACAGCATCTCCATTATGGATTACGTGAACAACAACAGGAATCATATAAATTGCATTACCTGATTTTGGATCACGCTCTAATGCGCCTTCCTGCATTTTTTGTGATATCCATGATTCAAATTGTGCTTTATCTGCTCTTGTAGAATAACTTTCACTAAGAATCTGTTCGTTTTCAGTAGTTGCACATCTGATAGCTCCATATTCATTAAGAGTCATCGGAATCTTTCCAAATTTCCTTGGCTGTTCCTGTGCTTGAGACATGAATGAAACCGATAAAAATGCCGCTAATGCTGCACCTCTAAGAGTAATGTTTTTTTTCATTTTCAGTTATTAGTTTTTTTTAAAGTGGGGCAAGTTATTCAAATTCAGTATAAATAAAAAAAAAATATAGTTAAATTATAATGGTACTTCTATGTTTGAGGGTGGTTTATAATAAGACTCTTATAAATAATGCTTAAATTTTGGTAAAATAATTGTTATGTTAAGTAATAAAACACGCGATTTAATGCTAAATAGATATTTTTTATTTGTTAAAAACTGTATTCTTTATGAATATGATAAATTGTTATTTCTTAAATTTTTCATAAAAAAAGTTTAAGCTTTTTCAAATTGAATACATTAAAAAAAGGTCCGTAGCTCAGCTACGGACCTTTTTTTAATGTATTATAGGTTTAATATTTAATAAACTGAAGTGTTTTAGAATGGTCATCTTTAGCCAGTTTTACGAAATAAACCCCATTTGCATAGCCAGCAATATTAAGGCTTTGTGTTGTGGTAGTGATAGCACCGCTGTCCATTACCTGCCCAAGGCTGTTGTACACTGTATACCCTTCAGGCATATTATTGTCTGATACTGTAATATTAAGTATGCTGTTTGCCGGGTTAGGGTAAAGTTTAATATTATTTAGCGTTTTCTCGATGTCTTTATTGCTTAAAACGATGTTTGTCGCAAATTGTACGTAGTCAATGTATTGGATATCGTCACCGTCTTTGTCCAGGATTGTAGTTCCATTACTTGTTTTTACAGAATAATGACCGCCAGGTATTCCATCCATTCCTGCATCTATTATAAGGAATACATAACATGAATTTTCACCTACAGGTATTTCACGTACATCAAGTACTCCCGCAGGATTATCTTCATATATTCCCTGAGCTATTACAGTTTGATTCGAATCCATTAGTAACCATGACACCTCAGATGCGGCTGCATCAGTCTGTACAGTAACGGTAATGGTTTCTGTCTCATAAATAGATCCCTGTGGAACCGGACTGAATGTAAATTCGTTTATTCTTGTATTGTTTGCTGCAATAGTATCTGCCTGACCATTTACAGTTGTTAAAGTTATAGTAAAGGTATGGCTGCCTTGCTGTACAGCAAGCTGCGGAAGCTCAATCCTTGTATCTTCACCAGCAGCAAGAGTTCCTGTCCAAGTATATGTTGTAGGTGCAGCATTATCTATTTTATAATTGATAACTGCAGATGTTATAGCATTGCTTCCATTATTGCGAAGCGAGAATACAGGAGAGAAAGCATTACCACAATTGGTTTTGAAAGGAAGCAAATAAATGCCGCCTTCATTATTAAGGGTTGCAGTTCCGGGTGTACAGCTATTTGCAGTTGCAAGGGTTTTTCTGCGTGGCGAATTTGCCAATACAGCCAGCATTCTGTCTTTTTGGTTTTGGGTAAATATATTAAGACAGTCGTCCGGAGTGTAATCCATGTAGTTTTGTATCATATCTAAACCCAGATTGTCAGGGCATGAGTCAAGATTAGGCAGACAGAAATAGTTTGAATGAAGCGCAGTTGGAGTGTCATCACAAAAATCGGTAGCTGTATCACAGCTGTCACTATCTCCCCAAATGTGTCTTAAACCAAAGAAGTGACCGATTTCGTGCGTTGCAACTCTACCCATATTTCTTGTTTCTTCAAAAGGGCCTTCCGGTGCATAATCTTCAGAACCTACAAAACGTGCGCCTATCGCAACACCATCTGTATTGGCAGTAAATGTTAACCCTTCAACTTCGTCTATTCCCTGTAATCCTGAGCTTGTAGGGAACTGTGCATATCCTGAAAGCCATCCGCCCGGAGTAACAATTTCCTGAACTACCCATATATTAAGGTATTTTGAAGGATCCCACTGTGTTTGTGGTTTTATTAATTCTACCTCATTTTGAAGCCATCCGTTATCGTCGCCAAAATTATAACGCACTATACCATTACTTGGTAATCCTTCGGGAGTACGCTTTGCAAGGCAGAATTCAATTTCCATATCTGCTCCTACAGGGTTGCTGTTAAATCCAGGGGTGCCGGCAGCTCTTCTATAGTCTTCGTTTAATACTCTTATTTGAGAAAGGATACGTTCTTCAGAAAGATTTTCATTTTCACCTACAGCATCTCCATTATGTATAACATGAAATACAACAGGAATAGTAACAACCTGATTTGTTCCCTGTCCGTTTTTTTGAAGTCTTTTTGCTTTTACTTCGGCTACTTTTGGTGCAAGCCATTGTTCAAATGCTGCGTTTTCGGCTCTTTTAGGGTTGTTCTCTCTTAATTGTTTTTCATATTCAACCGTTCCACAGTATTTTGAAGCGGTAATAAAGGGCTTGCCAAATTTTTTTGATTCTGAGGGCGTTTGCTGTGCATGTGCTGCAAGACTAAAACAACTGGCAAAAACAACTAAACCTGTTTTTAAAGTAGTATTCATTTTCATTGGTAATAATAGATTTATCTGGTGCCAAAAATACTGTATTGTAGTGGTTTTATTACAGTTTTTTTCGGGTACCGTTATTAATTATGCTTTTTAAATGTTAAATAAATTTAGGTGTTGCACTAACTTTATTAATCTATGCAAAAATGAGAATGAATGAGTGTTTAAAATTGTAAAATTGGGACATTTTTACTTTACCAATAACTAAGTGGTAATTGAGTAGTATAAAAAATCCCGGAAAGACCGGGATTAGATATTTTATAGCGATGCCATATCGTGATGTACTATATTTTCTTCAAGTGCATTCCATAGCCCTATTCTTTTTTCGAGCGCCATGATGGATATATCTTCTACTTCTTTCCATTTTTGGATATCACTGCCGCATAGCTCTGAGATCATCTGCATGGCCATTGGCCCGTGTTCGTCTGCATCCAGTTCTATGTGTCTTTCAAAATAATAGATAAGTTTGTCCAGATTGGTTTCCGGAAAATTGTTCTGAAAGTTCTTCAGTATTTCGGTAAACATAGAAGGTATGAGGTCTTCACGCCCAAAGGTAAAAGCTGCAGCAATTTCATGAGGCTTACCTTGTTCTATAACTCTAAAAGTGAAATCTATAAATGCTTTAATGTCTTCGTGCAGATTACTCTTTTTAATAGATACAAAGATGTTTTGAGTTGCTTCTACATCATTTAAAAAATCTTCTATAGCGATAACGTCTGCTCCGCAGGCTTTCATAGCATCCAGATACATTTCATAATGACTTTGTCTTTTTCCTTCACTATTAATATCGGTTTCTTCTGCCAATACAATTTCGTTAATAAGATAGCGAATTTCAGGATTGCCCACTGGTAGCCACGGTGTGGTTGTGCAGGTAAGTTTACTTTGGAGTGCTTTAAGCAGTGACATAAAGTCCCAAACGGCATATACATGTCCTTCAAGAAAATGTCTAAGGTCATCTATGGTTTTTACGTTGCCATATAAAGAGTGTTGTAACAGTAGTTCCTTTTGGGGCTGGATGCTATTGTTAATAGTAGCGATGTTCATAGCAGAAATTTTTACAAATTTAAAAAAGCTTAATTTATTATAGGTCTTTTTTATATCGATTTTATCAATACAAGAATAGTGCCTTAATTTTGCTTGATGCGTATTTATAACGCTAAATAGCTTAATAATATTGAGTTAAAAGTTTGCTGTAATTTACGTCTATAATAACGATAAGGTTTTCTGTTGAAAACTTTTTTTTTAAACCAAAGAGCCATTCACTTGTTTGTGAATGGCTCTTGTGAAAAGAATATTACAAATATTAGCGGTTATAAAAACTGCAATCATTTACAGGATTGTCAAAATAGATTGATGTAACCATCAAATCTGTTGATACAATCTGAAAAATTTCTTTTTCAATAACAATATAATATTGTGGTGCTATCCCAGATGTATTAAGGTAATCAATAGCTGTAAATGAACTTAAATCGCCCATTCCGGGTATTGGTGTTGTAACATTTATGGGTTGAGACTGAAGTAAGGATACTGTATTTAGATTAATATAGCTTAATGTAGTCATTGCTGGCGGCTGCCCCTGTTGCGAAGCAATAGATTTTGCACTATATATTCTTATGAAATTACTATTGTTAGCATATGGGGCAATTGTAAATCTTCTCAACGCAATATCTAAAGGCGGACCAGGATAAGTAAATAGTAAAGAGGCGTCAAAATTTGTTGTACTGGTATTGTATGTTAATTTATAGATGCGTCCGCCACGCAGTCCAAATAATTTATTAATATCATCGTCAATTAATTCTATTTCATCCAGCAAAAAATCTGCTCCGTTAAGTTTTACAAGACCGTATTTATGGTTTCCTATTCCTGATCGATATGTAATATCTGAAAAGTTAGTGTCTGTTCTGCCTAATGCGGCTATATCATCATCATAGGCTCCCACGCCATAATATAATAAATCATTTAATGATGCTCCGGAGCCAAAGACAGAGGGAGTACCAAAAGTGTACTGCTTTCTTAGTAATTGCAAACTTATAGGATTTGACCCTATTGCATAATTTTTGGTGTTGGCTTTTTCTAAATTTTCTCGAGTTCCTGTTGTTGCTTCTGTGTTTTGTTCGAAAGATTCCTTTTCACAGGAAACAACTCCGGCTAAAGAAAGGAATAATAATCCATAAATTGTTTTTTTCATAATTATGTTGGTTTTGGTTGATAATACAGGTTTAAAATAAACTCTAATTGAAGATAAATAAAAAAAATATGACACGTGTTTTTTGAATTGATAATCAGTTGTTTGTAGGTTTTTATCGATGAAATCCAAAAAAAAATCCCACTACTGAAATTCAGTAGCGGGATTTTATATTTGTGTGCACAAAGTGCAGTGATAATTTTATTTAAAAGCAGCGTGGCCTGTAATATCCATACCTGTAATTAGCAGGTGGATGTCATGAGTACCTTCATAAGTAATAACACTTTCTAAGTTCATCATGTGGCGCATGATAGAGTATTCACCAGTAATACCCATTCCGCCAAGAATCTGACGTGCTTCACGAGCTATGTTGATAGCCATGTCTACGTTGTTTCTTTTTGCCATAGAGATTTGTGCTGTAGTAGCCTTTCCTTCATTACGAAGTACACCAAGTCTCCATGTTAATAATTGCGCTTTAGTGATCTCAGTGATCATTTCAGCAAGTTTTTTCTGTTGTAATTGTGTTGCAGCGATAGGTTTGTCAAACTGAATGCGTTCTTTTGCATAGCGCAAAGCAGTATCATAACAGTCCATTGCAGCACCTATAGCGCCCCATGCAATACCATAACGTGCAGAGTCAAGACATCCTAGTGGTGCGCCAAGACCAGATTTGTTAGGTAACAGGTTTTCTTTAGGAACTTTAACATTGTCAAAAATCAACTCTCCTGTAGCAGAAGCTCTTAATGACCATTTATTGTGAGTTTCAGGAGTTGTAAAACCTTCCATGCCACGCTCTACTACTAGCCCATGAATACGGCCGCTTTCATCTTTAGCCCATACTACTGCGATGTCTGCAAAAGGTGCATTAGATATCCACATTTTAGCACCGTTAAGTAAATAATGGTCACCTTTATCTTTAAAGTTAGTTACCATACCACCTGGGTTAGAACCATAATCAGGCTCGGTAAGACCAAAACAGCCTATAAATTCACCAGAAGCAAGTTTAGGTAAGTATTTCATACGTTGCTCTTCGTTACCGTACTTCCATATTGGGTACATAACAAGAGATGATTGAACTGATGCTGTAGAACGAACGCCGCTATCACCTCTTTCTATTTCCTGCATGATCAGGCCATAAGAAATTTGGTCAAGACCTGCTCCGCCATATTCTTCAGGGATATAAGGACCAAAAGCGCCAATTTCGGCTAAACCATTAATGATTTGCTTAGGGAATTCAGCTTTTTGGGCATAGTCTTCTATAATTGGAGATACTTCACGCTTAACCCATTCACGGGCTGCGTCGCGCACCATTTTATGTTCGTCAGACAGAAGTTCGTCTAAAAGGTAATAATCGGGTGCCTGGAATAGATCGGGTCTCATTTGCTTTAGTTTTTAAACAGGAGCAAAAGTAATTAAGTATTCTAACAAATCAATAAAAATTTGTTGTATTTCCGATAAAAAATCAAATAATTTGTACATCGAAAACGTTTTAGACGGCTATTCTTAATAAATAGGTCTGCTAATCATTCTAATTAAATATTTAATGTATAGAATTATAATTCCATTTTTTCTATTTGTAATTCCGGGTCGTGCACAAACAGGAATAAAAACAATAAAAGAGAAGCAGCAGGCTATAGTAGAAGAGTATGCTGATAATTGTGCTCAAAAACATCATTACTTTTCTTCAGAATGGCAGGACTGCCTTGATGCCGGTCTTAAAATTGATCCTACTATTGCCTATTTATGGCAGCAAAAAGCCATGCCTCGTTTTAAACAGCGCAAGTATGAGCTTGGTATGATTGATCTTGATAGAGCTGTTATGTATGATAGAGAAAGATATCTTGATTACAGAGCGTTTATAAAATGTATTTTTTCTAAAAATTACAGGGATGCACTAAAAGATTTTAGTGATTGTAAAAAGGAGTATGGAAACAGGTATGTAATGGATCATACGTATGATTTTTATATAGCACTTTGTTACTTACAGCTTAACGAATTCGATGAAGCTGAAAAGCTGCTGACGAATTATATAAATGATATGCAGCAAAAAAATGGAGAAGACTGGGTGCATCCCAATGCTTTATTCTATTTAGGGATATGTAAATATGAGAAAAAGAAGTATGATGAAGCGTTGGTTGTTTTTGACAGGGCGCTTAAAATATATGCTGAATTTTCAGATGTAAAATATTATAAGACAATTATTCTTATGGAGCAGGGAAAAGAGCAGGAAGCTAAGAGTTTATTTAAAGAAGCTAGGGCAAATGCTAAAAGCGGTTTTACTATTAATGAAGATAATGCTGTTTACGAAACATATCCTTATCAGGTAATGTGGCCAAAATAGGATTACATTTTTAAATAAAAATCTTTTGTGAGTGCAATATACTCAGATGTATATTCATGACGCGCAGTTTCAATAATAAGCTCGTCTATTATTATTTCGCGTTTATTCCTGCTAAAAGCAATCATACTTCGCTTAATTTCGCTAGTAGGTGTGCCTTTAACTCTTGTAATTTTAAAAGGGAAAAGATCGAACTCTTTAGCGAGTGCAATAAAACTGTCTTCTTCTTTAAAAGGGATAATTACACAAAAAATGCCATTTTCGGATAGTAATAAATCGGCAGCTTCAATGAGATCTTCAAAAGGGAGTGATGCTGTAAAGCGTGCTTTGTCACGCTGTTCGTCTCCGGAAGTGTAATCTTCGGTATAAAAAGGGGGATTAGAAACAATAAGATCATATTCGTCTTCCGGCTCTTCCATGAATTCATCCAAGCCGGCATGATAACAAAAAAGCCGGTCACCCCAAGGAGAGTTTTCAAAATTGTCTACAGCTTGTTCGTAGGCATCATCATCAATTTCCATCGCATCAATTTGCTCGGCATTGCTGCGCTGTGCAAGCATAAGAGCGATAACTCCGGTGCCGGTTCCAATATCTAATATACTATAAGGTATGTTTTCCAGTGGGCTCCATGCACCAAGTAATACACCATCGGTGCCTACCTTCATGGCGCATTTGTCCTGATTAACAGAGAATTGCTTGAATTGGAACATTTTGAATATTGAGAATGAGTAATGAAATGAGACGGATTTAACCGTGTCAATAAATATCTAACTATTAAGGTAAAGATCTACTAAACCTTCGGGAGTATTAAGTACTACCTTTTTGTTTTCGCGGTCTATCTTTACAATGAAGTCATCAATCATTGGAACTAAAATCTCGATATCGCCTTTTAGTATTTCAAAAAGAGGCTGGGCAGAACTGTCGTTAATAGAAACAATTTTACCAATAACACCAAGACGTTGATCTTCGGCGTCAAAGCCTATAACTTCATGGAAATAAAACTTATCACCTTCCAGTTTTGGCAATGCAGATAATGGCAGGTATATTTCACATCCCATTATTTTGTCTGCTTCTTCTTCATTGTCGATATCTTCAAATCGGGTTCTTAAAAAGTCTCCTTTATGTAGTGAGGAGCTTTCAATAAAAAATGGAACCAGGTGTTTGTTGAATTCAACAAACACCGATTCCATGTTTTCGTATAACTCAGGTTCGTCAGTGTCCAGATAGATAAGGACTTCACCTTTGTAGCTAAATTTTTTAGCGATTTTACCTAAATAGAAACAATCTTCTTTACGCATGTACCGCTTTTAAAAAATTATGCTTGAGTTTCTTCGTTGCTTTCTTCAGACGTCGCTTCAGCAACAGTTTCTTCTGCAGCCTCTTCAGTTGCAACTTCTTCTGTTTTGTTAGCGTCAGCTTCAGCTTGTTTAGCTGCAGCAATACGGTCTTCGTTTACTTTCTTTTCAGCAGCAAAAGCTTTTGCTTTCGCGTCAGCTTGTGCAGATGTAAGTCCGTCTTTTTTAGCACCAACTTTTCCAGCTTTTTCTTCAAGCCATGCAGCTAATTTAGCATCAGCCTGTTCTTGAGTAAGGGCACCTTTACGAACTCCTCCATCAAGGTGGTGTTTAAGTAAAGCTCCTTTGTAAGATAGGATTGCTTTTGCAGTATCAGTAGGTTGTGCACCATTGTGTAACCACTGTACAGCACTGTCAAGATCTAAATCAATCGTTGCAGGGTTAGTGTTTGGATTGTAAGTTCCTATTTTTTCAAGGAATTTACCATCTCTTTTAGAGCGGCTGTCCGCTGCTACTACCCAGTAAAAAGGTTTTCCTTTTTTACCGTGTCTTTGTAATCTAATTTTTACAGGCATAATCTTTAAGATTAGTTTTGAGGTACACGACCTCTGTTAATTAAGGGTGCAAAGATATAAAAGTTTAGCAAACAAATGCTTTGTGTGTCGTTTTTTATGATTTTTACGGCATAGATTTCTTGATTAATTAATTTTTATTGTGATTTATTTTATTTTGATTAGGATATATTCCATAAAAAACTATTTTTGTCGTTGTAAAATTTGAATTACCCCTTCTAACTTTTTAATAATGAAAAAAATTTTATCACTCTTAGTATTGTTGGTTGCGTTTACCTCATGTGAAGAAGATGTAAAGTTCAACACCCCGGCAGTGCAGTCTATTAAAGGTACAGGTGCAGAGAAAGTATTGTGGAAAGCTACAGAGTTTTCTGCAGTTAGAACAGGCAATGCATTAACGCTGACAGCTACAAATGGTTTTGAAACAGTGATATTAAAAACAACATCTGTAACACCTGGTGAGTATGTACTTGGAACAGGAGTGGCAAATAAGGCAACATATGCTTTATCTGTAGATGGAATTGAAGAGTTTTATCAAACAGGTACAGATCTGGGTAATGGGCTTATAACTATTTCTGCAGATAATACCGATACAACTAAAGGGTATATATCGGGCTTTTTTCGATTTAACGCTGTGAGTGATGCAGGGGTTACAATTAATTTTCAGGAAGGTGTGTTTTACAAAGTGCCAATTAAGGTTGCGCCATAAGTAAACCGAATTATATATAAACCGCCTTTAAGGCGGTTTTTTTATGGTTATCAGGGAGATAGGTTGATAAAATTGTATTAAAAAAAAATAATAAGTTGTTTTATAACGAAATAAGTTTACATTTGTATGGTATAAACACCGAACAAATAATTTTTTTTTATGAATATATTCGTGGGAAGCCTTCCGTTCAGTATTGAGGAGGCAGATTTAAGAGAGTCTTTTGAGGCTTATGGTGCTGTAGAGTCTGTAAAAATAATTACAGATAAATTTACTGGCAGAAGTAAAGGTTTTGGTTTTGTTGAGATGCCAAACGATGACGAAGCTCAAAAAGCTATTGACGAGCTTAACGGAGCAACTGTTCAAGGTAGAGCTATCGTTGTAAACAAAAGCGAGCCAAGACCGGAAGGTGAGAGAAGGACTTTTAACAACAACCGTAGCGGTGGTGGAGGTTTCAATAGAGACAACAACCGCGGTGGTGGTGGAGGTGGTGACCGTGGCGGATACAACCGTGGCGGAAGCAGCCGTTACTAATATAAAGGCTTTAGTTACAGAAAACCACCCATCGGGTGGTTTTTTTTTGTTCATAAATCTATTTTTTCTATACCTCAAAATAACGTATTTTTGAAAAGTCTACCTTTTTAGGGCAGGCTTTCTTTTTTTAACTTCCAAAATCCTTAGTTGGTATGTACCTGATATTTGACACTGAAACCACCGGATTACCCAAACGATGGGATGCCCCAATTACAGATACCGATAACTGGCCTCGCTGTATACAAATAGCATGGCAGCTGCATGATGAAATGGGTGGGCTTATTGAGCATCAGGATTATATGGTTAAGCCGGATGGTTTTAATATACCCTATGACGCAGAGCGTATTCACGGAATTTCTACAGAACTTGCTGCTGAACAAGGTATCTCTTTGGATGAAGTATTAGAGAAGTTTAATATAGCACTGTCTAAATCTAAATTTATTGTTGGTCAGAATGTAGGCTTTGATGTTAATATCATGGGGTCTGAATTTTACCGCATGGGTATAGAGACTGATCTTTCTACAATGAAAGTATTGGATACCTGTACCGAGGTTACTGCAGATCTTTTAAAGCTTCCGGGTGGACGTGGCGGAAGGTTTAAACTACCTACACTTACAGAGTTGCACCAGTATCTTTTTGGAGTGCCATTTTCTGAGGCGCACAATGCTACTGCCGACGTTGAAGCTACTACACGTTGTTTCCTTGAATTGGTTAAAAAACAAATTTTTACGCCACAGGAACTTGATGTTTCACCATCTTATTTCGAAGAATTTAATATCCAAAACCCACAGCCAATACAACTGATAGGGTTAAAACATATCAACTTAAAACAGGCTTCAGAAGAGGTGCGAAAGCGTCTTGAAAAACTGAAAACTGCCGAAGTTTTACATACACAGACACCTTCTGTACAGCAGGATCTTGCCGATCTGGATTTTGTGCACCTGCACAATCATACTCAATTTTCGGTACTGCAATCTACCATCTCGGTGCCCGATTTGGTTAAGGCTGCTGCAAAATATAAAATGCCTGCTGTTGCGATGACCGATCATGCGAACATGATGGGGGCCTTTCATTTTGTGAGTAATGTGCTTAACCATAACAAAGCAGCTGAAGCTAAAAACAAAGCAGCGGTAGAAAATGGTGAAGAGCCTACAGAGGTGATTATGAAACCTATTGTAGGATGTGAATTCTTTGTATGCGAAGATCATAAAGATAAAACAAGAAAAGACAACGGTTATCAGATAGTACTTTTGGCTAAAAACAAAAAGGGCTATCATAACCTGGCAAAAATGTCATCTATCGCTTATACGGCAGGTTTTTATTATGTGCCAAGGATAGATAGAAAGATCATAGAACAGTACAAGGATGATATCATGGTATTGTCCGGGAACCTGTCTGGAGAGGTGCCTAATAAGGTGCTTAACATGGGGGAAAATCAGGCCGAAGAAGCATTGCAATGGTGGTCTAAAACCTTCGGTGATGATTTTTATATTGAGTTGATGAACCATGGTCAGGAAGATGAGAACCGTGTAAATCAGACACTAATAGCGCTGGCGCGGAGGAATAATGTAAAACTTATTGCTACAAACAATACTTATTACGTTAATAAAGAAGATTCTCATGCCCATGATATTTTACTATGCGTAAAAGACGGAGAAAAACAGGCAACACCTATTGGCCGTGGTCGAGGATTCCGTTACGGACTTCCAAATAACGAATACTATTTTAAGACAGGTGAAGAGATGAAAAAACTCTTTGCCAATACACCTGAGGCTATTATCAACATTCAGGAGATTGTAGATAAGGTGGAAATTTACTCTTTATACAGAGATGTACTTCTTCCGAAATTTGATATTCCGCATGAATTTCTTGTTCCAGAAGATGAAGCAGACGGAGGTAAGCGTGGTGAAAATAAATATCTTGCTTATCTTACTTATAAAGGTGCAGAAAAGCGTTACGGCGAAATTACCGATGCCATTCGGGAACGTCTTGACTTCGAGCTTAATACTATCCTGAATAGTGGATACCCGGGATACTTTCTTATTGTACAGGATTTTATTGCCAAGGCTCGTGAACTGGATGTATCGGTAGGGCCGGGAAGGGGATCTGCTGCTGGATCAGTTGTGGCTTATTGTCTTTGGATTACCAATATAGACCCTATCAAATACGACTTGCTTTTTGAGCGTTTCCTGAATCCGGACCGTGTATCCATGCCCGATATTGATATCGATTTTGATGATGAGGGCCGTGGTCGTGTTATGGATTATGTAATTAACAAATATGGCGCAAGCCAGGTAGCTCAGATCATTACCTACGGTACCATGGCGGCAAAATCGTCTATCCGTGATACGGCAAGGGTATTGGATTTACCGTTATTTGAAGCCGATAAAATTGCTAAGCTGATTCCAAATCTTAAGCTGGCTAAAATATTCAGTCTTGATCCCGCTGCGCTTAAAGCAGCAATGCGTGCTGAGGAGTATGAAAAAGTGGTGGAGCTTATTGCTTTGGCTGAAGGGAATGATCTTAGTTCTGAAACCATTCAACAAGCGAAAGTGCTTGAAGGATCGTTGCGAAATACGGGTATCCATGCCTGTGGTGTAATTATTACACCGGATGATATTACCAACTTCGTTCCGGTATCGGTAGCAAAAGACTCTGATCTTTATGTTACCCAGTTTGATAACTCGGTCGTAGAAAGTGCAGGGTTGCTTAAGATGGACTTCCTGGGGTTGAAGACCCTTACCCTTATAAAAGATACCGTTAAGCTTGTAAAATACAAGCACAATATAGAACTCGATCCGGAAGCATTTCCGATAGATGATGTAAAAACATACGAACTTTTCCAGCGCGGTGAAACTGTAGGAGTATTCCAGTATGAGTCGCCTGGAATGCAAAAGTATATGAAGGACCTTAAGCCTACGGTTTTTGGAGACCTTATTGCCATGAATGCTTTATACCGTCCGGGACCTTTGGAGTATATTCCTAGTTTCGTTAGAAGAAAAAATGGGGAAGAAGAAATAAAATATGACCTTGATGCCTGTGAGGAATACCTAAAAGAAACCTATGGTATTACCGTATACCAGGAGCAGGTGATGCTACTGTCGCAAAAGCTGGCGGGTTTTACTAAAGGTGAGGCCGACGTTTTGCGTAAAGCGATGGGTAAAAAGCAAAAGGATGTACTGGATAAAATGAAACCTAAGTTTGTAGCGCAAGCTGCCGAAAAAGGTCATGATCCGGGGACATTGGAAAAAATTTGGAAAGACTGGGAGGCCTTTGCGAGTTATGCCTTCAATAAATCCCACTCTACCTGTTATGCGTGGATTGCCTATCAAACGGCCTACTTAAAAGCGCATTATCCGGCAGAATATATGGCAGCAGTACTATCCAATAACATGAATGATATCAAACAGGTTACTTTCTTTATGGAGGAATGTAAGCGAATGGGTTTACAGGTTTTGGGGCCTGATGTGAATGAATCATTCTATAAATTCACGGTAAACGATCTGGGCGCCGTTCGTTTTGGTATGGGTGCGGTAAAAGGAGTAGGATCAGGCGCGGTACAAACGATAGTAGAGAACAGAAAAGACGGAAGATATAAGTCGATTTTTGATCTAGCCAAGCGTATAGACTTGCGCGCGGCCAATAAAAAAGCTTTTGAGAATCTTGCTCTTGCAGGAGGATTTGATTGTTTTACAACGACTCATAGAGGGCAGTATTTCCATATGGACAACAGTGAAAATATCTCATTTCTTGAAAAAGCAATGCGTTATGGATCGAAATTTCAGGAGAATGAAAACTCATCGCAGGTAAGTCTTTTTGGTGAAGCCAGCGAAGTACAGATTCCTGAGCCTGTTGTTCCGCCTTGTGAAGAATGGAGCACGATGGAAAAATTAGCCAAGGAAAAAGAGGTTGTAGGTATTTATATCTCAGGGCATCCACTGGATGACTATAAGTTTGAGATGAAATATTTTTGCAATGCAAAACTTGAAGCACTTAAAAATTTAGAGCAGCATGTAACCAAGAATCTTAGTTTTGGCGGTATTATATCAAACGTGCAGCACAGGGTTGCCAAGAATGGTAAAGGCTGGGCATCGTTTGTACTGGAAGGCTATGACGAAAGTTATGAATTCAGGATATATGGTGAAGAATATCTTAAGTTCAGGCATTTCCTTATAGGGAATAATTTTACGTTTATGAGGGTACTGATAAAAGAAGGCTGGGTAAACCAGGAAGGTAAGAAAGGGGAGCCTAGAATTCAATTTGTTGCTATTCAATACCTACAGGATGTATTAACAACATTTGCTAAAAAACTGATCATTCAGTTTAATGTGGTCGATTTGCAGGAGCGGCTTATAGCATCGCTAAGTGAGTTATTCCGCAATAATGCCGGAGATAACGGAGTAACTTTTGAAGTTATGGAACTGCAAAAAGTAATGAAAAAGGTAGAGATCGCTGCAAGCCCGATTTTAAAAGAACCTACAGATGATGGTGAAGAGAATGAATTCGATCAGGAGGTTTCGCAGGCTGTTATAACAGATGTAGAAGACATACAGGTGGTTACTAAACTTATTATGCCAAGCAGGAAGTTAAAGGTGAAAATAAGTAATGAATTATTGCAGGAGCTGGATAAGCTTCAGGTTAACTTTAAACTGAATTAATTTTGCAAATAAATTTCGTCTATACGGGCATAGGGAAAACTAATATATCTTTAACGGTCTTTCAATAAATAATGATTATTTTTGTTATCTAAAAATCAAACGAAATTAGAATATGGCACAAGCAATAACTGATGCTACTTTTGAAGAAGTGGTATTAAAATCAGATAAACCGGTATTAGTAGACTTTTGGGCAGCATGGTGTGGACCATGTCGTATGGTAGGACCAATCATTGATGAAATTGGAGCTGAGTACGAAGGTAAAGCTATCGTTGGTAAAGTAGACGTAGATGCTAACCAGGAATTTGCTGCAAAATACGGTGTAAGAAACATTCCTACTGTATTGGTTTTCCAAAATGGAGAAGTTGTTGGCAGACAAGTAGGTGTTGCTCAAAAACAAACGTATACTAACGCAATCGACGCATTACTATAATCGACGCATTGCAACAAGATAAAAAAGTCCCGCTTTTGCGGGACTTTTTTATTATACATCTGCTGTAACGGTTTCTTCTGTTTTAGGGTGTGATGCTTTTTTATGGTCATAGTGCTCGTTGTCCCATTTGGCGAGTTCGATAATGATGGGTAAAAGCGTTTTTCCTTTTTCGGTCAGGCTGTATTCAACCCTTGGCGGAAGTTCTTTAAATTCTTCTCTTAGTAATATGCCATCAGATTCCAGTTCCTTTAAGGTTGTGGTAAGTACTTTCTTAGAGATAGAGCCTATGGAGGCGTGAATTTGTCCGAACCGCGCTGTGCGTGCTCTCAAAACATAAATAACTATAGGTTTCCATTTGGTGCCCAGTATCGCCATAGAGCGGTGCATGGGGCAGTTACTGTATCTAAATACGTCATTTTTCATTTTAGGTTACTTAGAGGTTACCACTATATACTATTAATAGTTACAAATGTAGACTATTATGTTTTAACTTTGGCAATATAAAATGATATAAGATAGATAGCAGGATGCTGTCGTTAATTTAATAAGCTATAAAAATGAATTTCGAATCGCTTTTTACTCCCTTTCAATACAAAGGCCTTAACCTGAAAAACAGGTTTGTAATGGCTCCTATGACACGTACATTCTCTATTGATGGTGTGCCGACACAACTTGTAGCCGATTATTATGCCCGAAGAGCTGCTGCTGAGGTTGGCCTTATTATTGCCGAGGGCACGGTTATCAATCGTCCATCCTCTAAAAATCAAAAAGATATTCCTGATTTTTATGGTGATGCCGCTTTAAATGGCTGGAAAAAAGTTGTTGAAGATGTGCATGCTGTTAATGGTAAAATTGCACCACAATTATGGCATGTTGGAAATACGCCTATGGGATGGGATGCTCCCGCTCCATTTGAAAGTCCGGATACAATGACATCGCAGGATATAGAAGATACGATTAAAGCATTTGCAGATGCCGCACGAAATGCAAAGGCTTTAGGGTTTGATGCTTTTGAGATACATGGCGCACATGGATATCTTATCGATCAGTTCTTTTGGCAGACAACCAATAACCGTACTGATGAATATGGAGGAAAGACACTAAAAGAAAGAAGCCGTTTTGCAGTAGATGTAGTAAAGGCTATGCGCGCGGCAGTAGGTCCTGACATGGTTATTATATTGCGTCTTTCGCAATGGAAACAACAGGATTTTGATGTAAAACTGGCAGCAAATCCAACAGAGATGGAAGAATGGTTACTTCCGTTGGTAGAGGCAGGAGTAGATATTTTCCACGGGTCGCAGCGCAGGTATTGGGAAAGCGAATTTGATGGTAGTGACCTGAATTTCGCAGGATGGATTAAAAAAGTAACAGGACAGCCGGTTATTACAGTTGGATCTGTAGGGCTAAGCAGTGATGTTATGGGATTGTTTACGCGTGGTGAAGGTGCAGGAACTGCCGAGATGACCGATATGCTTCGCCGTTTTGAACGTGGCGATTTTGATATGGTAGCTATAGGACGCGCCTTGCTTCAGGATCCGGAATGGGTTCAGAAAGTGAAAATGCAGCGTTTTGATGAATTAAAGGCTTTTGATACAGCGAGTCTTCAGTCGTTATATTAAATATCAGTTTGTAAAGATCTGTGTGGTTATGGCCATTCAGATCTTTCTGTTTTAATGGCATTTTGAACTTGTCAATCTATTAGTTTAATTTAAGTCAATTCCTTACATTTGAAATATGAAGATTGAAGGTCAATTAGAAAAAATATCGAGTTTTTCGCATCTTGAACTGTTAGCCAACCAAATTGTGGAAGGTTTCATTTCGGGTATGCATAAAAGTCCGTTTCATGGGTTTTCCTCAGAATTTGCTGAGCATAAGGTGTATAATGCAGGTGAAAGTACCAAGCATATTGACTGGAAGCTGTATGCACGTACAGACAGGCTTTATACAAAACGTTATGAAGAGGAAACGAATCTGCGCTGTCATATAATTGTAGACAATTCATCGTCTATGCACTATCCCAAGCTAAAAGCAGGGCAGCAGTTTTATGAAAACAAAATAGGTTTTTCGGTGCTGGCTTCTGCTGTACTTATGGAGCTTTTAAAGCACCAGCGTGATGCAGTAGGGCTTAGTGTGTATTCTGACGATTATGAGTTCTATGCGCCCGAGAAGGGTAGTGGCAGGCATCATAGGATGCTGTTGAGCAAGCTGGAAAGTATACTGGATACTCCTGGGCGCGATAAAGCGACTGATACTACAACCTTTTTACACCAGATAGCCCAGAAGATGCATCGCCGCTCTATGATTATACTGTTTACAGATATGTTCCAGCCGGGTAATGATGAAGCACTTTTTAATGCGTTGCAGCATTTAAAACATAATAAGCACAAAGTGGTTTTGTTTCATGTTATCGACAAGAAGACTGAACTTAACTTTGATTTTGACAACGCTCCGCGAAAGTTCATAGACGTAGAAACGGGTGAAGAAGTGAACCTTTTTGCTGAAAATGTAAAAAGCGAATATGAAAAATTGGTAGATGCTTACTTTAAAAAAGTAGCGGAAACCTGTATACAGTATAGAATTAAGTATGTTCCTGTATCGGTAGATGAAAAATTTGAAAAAATTTTAACGACATACCTTGTTGAGAAACAAAAGTTTGGCTGATAGGTTGTGAGTTTTTTTTAAAAAATATCCGTAAACGTTTGGAAATATTGAAAACAGTGGTATATTTGCACTCGTAATAACGAAGCATTATTGCTAAGTTTAAAACGCTGGTTTGGTAGTTCAGTTGGTTAGAATACATGCCTGTCACGCATGGGGTCGCGGGTTCGAGTCCCGTCCAGACCGCCAGTAAAGGAAAAAATAGCCTCGCATATCGCGGGGCTTTTTTCGCCTAAAATATTTAAGATAGTTGTGTTGTTTAAATCACGCTTGACGTGATACGGTTTAGTAGTTAGACCAATGAAAAGCTTTCCATTTAGTTGGGGGGCTTTTTTGATTTAAAACTACTTTATATTTAAAACGAAAATTATTATTATTTGTAAAGACTTGTCTTTTAGTTGATTCAAATATTTAATGATTTTTATTCAAAAAAATGTATTGAAAATGAAAAATGTGTTGTATATTTGCACCCGCAATAAAGCACTGGTTTGGTAGTTCAGTTGGTTAGAATACATGCCTGTCACGCATGGGGTCGCGGGTTCGAGTCCCGTCCAGACCGCTTAAATTGGGAAAAGTCACGTTAATAGCGTGACTTTTTTTGTTTATATTATTTAAGGAATAGTGTAGTTAATGTTATGTAGTACAAATAAGAGGCTAAACGATGTGAAAACGTATAACCTCCATAGATTTTACGTATATTATTCCTTCTTAAATATTTTCCTTATTTTTGATCTTTCACTCTGATTACCTCTGTTATTAATGAAAAAATTTGTGGTATTATTTTCTCTCTTACTATTAAGCTCCTGCCGGTTCTTCGAAGGTCAGGTGCCTGACGAAGAAGAGTTGCTTAAAAAGCGCTTACAGGAAATAAACTGGAAAGAGGTGAGTACTTACCCATCTATTGGAGAATGTGACGCCATAACAGATAAGGAGATGAAAAAAGAATGCTTTTTCTCGTGTATGGCACGGCTGGTACAGGAAAAACTGGGTGTAGATACTATTGCTATGCTTTATCCCGAAATAGATACCATACAGGTTAAGGTTACAGTGTTTTCTAATGCTACATTGAAATTTGAGCCAGAGATGCCAAAGGATAGTGTGCAATATGATAAAGAAAAGGTGGATAGTATAATCAAAGCGCGTTTGGTTGATTTCCCTGCAATAGAGCCTGCGCAAAAAGAAGGGGTTCCCGTAACAACCCAATTTATACTACCGGTTATTCTGGATGTGAAATAGTGATGTCTTCATCACTATCTGTCCTTGCCGATTTGAATCGGAACACAAAATAACTTCCTATAGTTACCGGTATGACGATATTAAGCAGCCACTGTAGTGTTGCAGCAAAAACTACGATCCACTCGTTTACCCCAAGTATCCCAAAGAAATACACAGCAACGCTTCCTCTTACCGCAAAATCCAAAAACTGGAAGGATGGCAATGAGGATCCTAAAAAGTAAACACAGGCAATAACGCTTATCATTATAGGGTAGGGCAAGGCTACATCGAAGGCTAGAAACAAAAGGTAATGCTGGTGTATCATGCTTAGATAACGTCCTGACGCCAAAAGAATATTTTTACGATGTATTGATTTTGGTACTTCGTTTATCTTCTGGAAAAGTTTATGTAGCGAATATCCTTTAATAGTCATTTTTCGGGCTGAGAAAAAAACAAATAGTAGGGTGAATACAATAGCAAAAATGAGAAACAGCACTTTAGCTGGTATCGCATTGTAAAGAAAATTAAAGAAAAACAATCCGAACAATCCAAATACGACAGTATATATTGGCTGAATGCCATTGCAAACCAGGTTTAGCATTAATATAGTCTTGGATTGTTTTTTACTGTAATACATGGCCTTGGCGGCATATTCGCCTATACCGTTTGGTGTAAACAGTGCTGCGGTAACAGCAGCAAGCACCTGCTCAGTAGCTTTTCCTAATGTAAGCGGCTGAATATAAGAAACCAGATTCTGCCATTTTAATATTTCCAGGAAACGATTAAGGAAGGTGAGCAGCAGTATCAGGAAAACGATCCAAAAGGAATGCTTTTGCTGTAGTGCATCGGTAAAACGTACCCAGTCCAGCTGTTCATTATTAGCGATCCTGTCGTATATAAAATAAAAAGCCCCACCCACTATCAAAAGTTTGATAATGACAACGAGGAATTGTTTAGCTTTGCGGGTAGTGGCAGACATGCTGCAAAAGTAAAGAAAATACATTGGCAAACGAACGCATTATATTAGGTATAGATCCGGGTACGACCATTATGGGTTTTGGCCTTATAAAAGTCATTAATAAAAAGATGGAATTCCTGCAGCTCAATGAATTGCAACTCAGCAAGTATGACGACCATTATGTAAAGCTTAGAATCATTTTTGAGCGTACAATAGAACTTATTGAAACCCATCACCCTGATGAAATTGCTATCGAGGCGCCTTTCTTCGGGAAAAATGTGCAGTCGATGCTTAAACTAGGCAGGGCACAGGGTGTTGCTATGGCAGCTGGTTTGTCACGCCAGATACCCATAACAGAATACGAACCTAAAAAAATTAAAATGGCTATTACCGGAAACGGTAATGCTAGTAAAGAACAGGTGGCAAAAATGCTTCAGCAGCTTCTTGGGCTTAAAGAATTACCTAAGAACCTAGATAGTACAGATGGCTTGGCAGCAGCTGTATGCCATTTCTTTAATTCGGGTAAGGTAACTGTTGGTAAAAATTACACAGGTTGGGATGCTTTTGTAAAGCAAAATGAAGAGCGGGTAAAAAAATAAGGCAGCAGCCGTATAGAATTTCAATGGCAGGTATTTATATTCATATTCCTTTTTGCAGGCAGGCGTGCCATTATTGCGACTTTCATTTTTCTACATCGATGAAAAAGAAAGACGAGATGGTTTTGGCTATTGCCAAAGAGATCGCTATGCGAAAAGACGAATTAGCAGGTGAAATGATAGATACTATTTATTTTGGAGGAGGAACACCATCGGTGTTGTCTAACGACGAAATAGAATTTATTATCAACGCGGTATATTCTAATTTTACGGTTGCTCATAACCCGGAAATTACCTTAGAAGCTAATCCTGACGATCTATCCATAGAAAGGATTTCAGCATTAGCAAGTTCGCCAATTAACCGACTTAGTATTGGAGTTCAGTCTTTTTTTGAAGATGACCTTAAAATGATGAACCGTGCTCATAATGCCATGGAAGCAGAAGTTTGTCTTGCTGAAGCTGTCAAGTATTTTGATAATATTTCTATCGACCTTATTTATGGTGTTCCCGGAATGACAAACGAGCGCTGGCTGCACAATGTACAAAAGGCATTGTCTTTTGGAATCCCTCATATTTCGAGTTATGCACTTACCGTAGAACCTAAAACGGCACTGGATAAGTTCGTAAAAAAAGGAGTTATTGCACAGCCCAGTGATGAGGCAGCCCAGGAGCATTTTATGTTATTGGTTGATACTCTAGAAGCTAATGGTTTTGTGCATTATGAGTTATCTAATTTTGGTAAGGAAGGTTATTTTTCACGCAACAATACCGCCTACTGGTTAGGTAAGAAATATTTAGGCATTGGTCCGTCGGCACATAGTTATGATGGCTTCTCCAGAAGCTGGAATGTTGCCAATAACGCGCTTTACCTTAAAGGTATGGACGAAGGAATGCGTCCTGCCGAAACCGAAAAATTAACCATTGCTGATCGCTATAACGAATACGTTATGACTGGACTCCGAACGATATGGGGTGTATCTGTAGAACGTGTAGCAACTGAATTGGGTAAAATGTACAAGGATTATCTGATAGCAGAATCAGAACGATTTATTGAACAGGGATTATTAGAGAATCTTGAGGGTATTATAAAAACAACTAAAAAAGGAAAGTTTTTAGCCGATGGGATTGCAAGTGACCTGTTTTTTATAAATTTGGACTGAAACACATTCCAATGAAAGCAACCATACAACATAATGGGGCAACATTCACTGTTGACCTTTCTCAGCCCATAGATATATCGATCCCTCTCACGAATAATGAGCAGAATCCTATTGCCTGGTACATTGATAAGCCGGTTATAGAGCCTGTAAAAATGGGTGATTGGATAGGAAAGGTTAGTGAAGGCTCGTCGACCAACTTTAATAATATTTTCTTTAACCCGCACGGTCACGGTACGCATACCGAATGCCTGGGGCATATTACCCGCGATTTTTACAGTATCAATCAGGCACTGAAACAGTTTTTTTTTATAGCAGAACTTGTATCGGTACAACCGGAAGAACAGGGTGAAGATCTTGTAATTACCAAATTACAAATTGAAAAGGCATTGAACGGTAAAACACCTGAAGCTTTGGTCATCCAAACACTTCCTAATACGTTAGACAAAAAATCAAAGAATTACAGTAATACCAATCCGCCTTACATTGAAGAGGCTGGAGCTGTATACATCCGCGAATGCGGCATAAAACATTTACTGATCGACCTGCCAAGTGTAGACAGGGAACAGGATGAAGGTAAGTTGTTAGCACACAAAGCATTTTGGAATGTTAAAGATGTAAACAGTCTTAATGCCGATGCTCGACATGATGCTACAATAACCGAAATGGTTTTTATAAAAGATGAGGTTAAAGATGGTAGTTACCTGCTTAATTTACAGATCGCTTCTTTTGAAAACGATGCAAGTCCAAGTAAACCTACATTATACAAACTATAATGAACACAATAATAAAGCTCGAAGAAGCAATGTTGTTTGGTTTGGGTATCTATTTATTCAGCCTGCTGGATTATACCTGGTGGTGGTTTCCTGCATTACTGCTTGTGCCTGATCTTTCTATGATAGGTTATGCTTTTGGGAATAGAGCAGGGGCATGGACATACAATATTGTACACCATAGAGGCGTTGCTGTAATCATGTACCTTGTCGGGATCTATCTAAACAATACTGCTTTACAGCTAGCAGGGGTCATTTTATTTTCGCATTCCTGTTTCGACAGGATGCTGGGATATGGACTTAAATATGAAAAAGGGTTTAAGTTTACCCATTTAGGCGAAATCGGGAAATAGATTTTAAGTAAGGAGATTTAGACATCTCATTAACTAAGAAATTTTAAAAGAATATGAACATACAGGCCTTTTATGATTACTGTTTATCCAAGAAGGGAGTAACCGAACATTTTCCGTTTGATGAAGAAACGCTGGTAACTTAGTAGAAAATGGGGTGGGTGCTATTAGAATGTCCATGAGAATACCAATGCCGAAAAAGCAGATAAGATAATATTATAAAAGCCAGCAACTGCTGGCTTTTCTTATTGCTGACTGTATATTGCTTGTTCCAACTCACCTAAACGGAACTTGAGAGAATTCATTGTTCCTGTCATTTCTCTCATCATTTCAATTTGTACAAATATCAAAAACTCTTGTACATTTTCATCAGAATCTTTTTTAATCAAAGCCTTGAACTGGCTTTTTTTTACTTCGTAGTATTCATCGTAACTCATAGTTGGTGGTTTTAATTGGTTTGTTGATCTGTTTTATATATTAATAGTTTAATATTTTCGATTTCTTTGTTACATTGGATTACATTCATGCCTGTTAAAAATAACTCTTTTGTCATTACAAAATTGAATACTTTTAACTCCAATAAATATTGGCCAAATTCTCTTGTAGATGTTCCAGTCATTAATTTGTTATATAAGAGAACTTTTTCTTGATTGGTGAATGCATTTTTAATATATCGCTGTGTATTAATTTCTTCTGGTTGAGAATGATATAATAAATCAAAAATCGCATATACCTGATTGAAATAGGCATCCAAAAATATTTCGTATTCTTTGTAAATTACTCTGTATGCTCTTTCATAAACATCTATTTTAGATTCAAAATCTAAAAAATAAAAATAAATATTGGCAATTCTTTTCCAATACTTACTTCTCGCCATATCAGTTTCTTCCGTTGTGTATTCTTCATTTCCAAAATTATCATACAAATAATTATCATTCCTGTTGGCAATCAAATACTCTCTTAACTCTCTTCCTTTTATAATTCGCTCTTCTTCATTATATACCCTTTTATCATATAAACTAATGAATTGTGCATAATCTGAATCACTAACCTCTTCTGGTATGCTTGATAATATTGAAAAAACATAATTTTCTCTGTAGATAATTTCTTTTTGATTCATTATATATTCCTTTAGAATATATCTGAAAATATGATACCCCTTGATTTCCTCACCTCCTCTATCAATTACAAAATTTGATATGTTGTTTCTAAGGCTTTCAAACATCCCAGCTACCTGACTATGTATAAATTGATTCTGGGTGAGTCTATTAGCTTTTATTTGTTCTTTAAAAGCAACATAAACTAATATGAAGCCAATAAGTGTAAATAGTGGAGCTATTAATTGTGCGATGTTGACACCAAATTCAAATTTTTGTTTGCTATCAAGAGGAATATCAGTGGCAGGAAAGAAATAAATTGCTGGTGTCGCTGCAATAATAAGTGCAATACACAATCCCATTCCTTCCAGTCTGTTAAAAATCAGATTCTTGCCTATCATTGTAATTTTTGTAATATTTGAGATACTTGTACAAGTACTTTGGTAGCATCAGAAACTTCAAATTCAGTACTACCTTCTGCATGTACCACCTTATTCTTTTGGTTTCTCAGAGCAGAAAGAAATTGAACCTCACTTATGTCTAATATACCTTCTTTTAATATAAAAGACATGAATTCATTATATCTATATTCAGAAGCTCTATGACCTTTCTTTTCTAAATTTCTTTTAATAGAAGCGATCAAAACATTATACATTTCAAGAATAGCATGATGATAATAGCTATCGTTAATTAAATTCTTAGCACGTTCTAAATGGTCAATTTCGCTAATTGCTTTTTGTTCTTCTGTGCGTTGTTTTCTTGCTTCGCTAATTTGCAATATGGTTCTATATAATTGGACAATTATTAATATGAAACTTAATGTTGTTATAGATATCTTGTATATATCTGACTGGCTATTTTTAATAATAAAACTTACTAAAAAACATAATCCAATTATAATAGGCGATAATAATATGACGCAAAAAATTATAAATCCGACTTTTATAAGTATGTTCCAAAGTTTCCACCCTCCAATTTTAGTATCTCTTAGTGCTAATTCCAACACATAGAAATATAAAGATATTGAAAAACCAATAATACATGCCAAACAAATGTCAGCAAGACTCAATTGTACATATCCAAAATCTAATATTATTTTACTGATTTCCTCTTTAAATGCACTAAAGGATAACACGAGTGTGACAAATCCTAGAATGATTTCATATTTACCTTTTAGCTTTTCCATTTATCAAAATCTTGTAAGTAAATTAACAATATTTTGATGTAATGTGAGCCTTTTCTTCTGATAAATTTCATTCATCTGTTATTGCTTAATATTATGCTGTAGCTTTGTAGAACCTTATCAATTTAAATATGAACATACAGGCCTTTTATGATTACTGTTTATCCAAGAAGGGAGTAACCGAGCATTTTCCGTTTGATGAAGAAACACTGGTATTTAAAGTAGGCGGAAAGATGTTTGCTTTATCATCCCTTAAGCAATGGGAAAAAGGAGAACCATCTATAAACCTTAAATGCGATCCCGAAAGGGCTTTAGAGTTAAGAGCAGAGTATGAAGCTATTGAGGCGGGCTACCACATGAGTAAAGTGCACTGGAACACAGTAACGGTTCATGGCGATGTATCGCTGTCGCTGCTTAAAGAACTGATAGACCATTCGTATGATCTTGTTTTTAAAAGCCTCACAAAAAAGATACAGGCAGAAATAATGGAAATTAATAATTAGCAAATTAGGCAATCACTTTGTAACTTTGACTCCCTAATTACTTTGTAAATCAATATGAAAGAGCATATAAAAAACTTCCTTAACGAAGAGCAGGACCCTAAAGCAGTAGAAAAGATCACATCAAAACTTAATGATATTTTGATGAGAGGTGAAGAGATCGGCTATATAGGCGTTCAGAAAAAGCCGGCGATCAATGTTTTTCCTGATAGTATTGTGCTTACTAATAAAAGGATTATTATTTGTAAGCCAAAAAATCTTGGATTGTCAATGGACTTTACAGATTTTCCGTGGACGCAGGTTTCGGCAACATTTGTAAAAGAAAACATACTGGGATCTGAATTCTCTTTCACAACAACAACAGATCTTACAGTTTCTATAGATTACATACCAAAGATACAGGCAAGAAAAATAAATACGTTTGCTAAAGAGCAGCTGGAGCTTTTAAAAGAAGTCCATGTACCTGCTCAGCCTGAATCTGTTTACACTGAGCCACAAGTTACTCCTGAACCTGCTGCTGTAGTAGAAGAGGCTGAAGAAATTGAGGAAGTAGAGACAGAAGAAGTGAACGACTTTGCCGAAATAATAAACAATACTGGAATGCAGCCTGCTGCACCGGTATACAATGAAGTACCTGCGCAACCTGCTGCACCTGCACAGGAAAAAAGTGGTAAAGACAAAACATTGAGCGAACTTAGTAAAGAAGAGCTTTTTGATAAATTGCAGAACTATAAAAAACTGCTGGATAATGGCCTGATCCTGCAAGGCGAATATGACGCCTTGAAAAGAGAGATATTGGCTTACCTATAATCTTGATAGGTGTTATGAGTAAAGCTATTGAAGAACTTATTCCGCACAGAGCACCATTTTTGTTTGTAGATGAAATATTGTCTGTAAGTAATGAAGAGATTGTTGCTGTAAATACATTCGATGATAAAGAGAACGATTTACTGAAAGGAAGTTTTACGGGATTTAATTTTATACCGGGTACAATCCTTATAGAATCGATGGCACAATGTGGTGGAGCAGGAGTAAGGCTTCTTGGAATTACCAATGGTGTTTTTGCACTGGCACATATAGAGACGGCTCAATTTCTTAAAGGAGTTGAGTATGGTATACAGGTAAAATATATAATAAAGAACTTACGCCTTAGCGAAAAGATCATCAAACAGCAGGGTAAAGCTTATGTTGGAGATGATGTTGTATTAGAAGCTTCATGGATGAGTATAAGGATTGAAGCTCCGCAAACGCCGGAAGAAACGAAATAACAGAAAACAAAAATCCCACGCTTAGCGTGGGATTTTTTATTACATAACATTCTTTTGTTTATTCGAGAAGCTGTCAGCCTGCATTTCAAGAAGTTCAATGGCTCTTTTCTTTTTGTAATTGTAGAGTTCCCTGTCTTCCCTTATCTCTCCATACACGTCATCATAGATGCCGGCATCGGTAGTACGCATTAATTCACGCTGGTAGTTATTCTGAGCCAGGTTTGTTTTAATAGCCATTTCGCTGTCTTCCAGCTTAAAGTCATATTCACCTTTTGGAGAAAGCAATTTGGCTATAATAGGCGATGTCTCTATAGCAAGGAACAGCAGCATTATAAAAAACGATGGCAGCCATGGCAGTTTGTTAAGCGCATTAATTCGTGCCATAAGTCCATCAAAGCCATCAATAATAGGCTGGCTATCGATTACTTTTTTATCAAGATCGGCCTGTAATGTCTCGCCTTGTTTCTCTTTAGCCGCGATCTTGTCTAGATTGGTTTTACGCAACGCTTCCAGTTCCAGTAGCGCTGCATCATGTTTCTGACGCTTTTCATTATACACGGGCCCTTTGCCTAATTTCAGTGTGCCTTTTGTGCCTTCAGCTTCGGTAATATAGGTGCCGTATAGTTCGTTAACTTCTTTCTCTTTTTTGGTGATTGCCGATTTTAAGCTGTCAGTTTCTGCTTTGTTCTTAGCAAGATCTCCCTGAAAAAAATTGGCAACCTGCTTTTTGTTTGCCAGTGCCATATCGTTCTTTTCTTTAAGCAGCACGGTGTCGATCTCCTTTTGAAAAATTTTAATTTCAAGCGGTTTGGAGATAACAATAGCAATGATCATGGCTAAAAGAATACGCGGTGTAGCCTGAAGGAATTCCTGACCTATACGGTCTCTTTTTCGGATGGTAGAAACAATAAAACGGTCAAGGTTAAAAATAAGCAGCCCCCAAACCAGTCCAAAAAATGTAGCCATAAATACATTGTCGAAAACAGTGTAAAGAGCATAGCTCGCAGCTATCCAAGCCATAATTGCAGTAAAGAATACCGTGGCACCGATACCTGCATACTTGTTCTGTTCTCCATTCGAACAGCTGTAGATGAGGTCTTTATCTGCCCCCGAACAGATAATAAAAAAACGCTTTAACATAGTGATTTGATTTTTGATGATGATTGATGGTACAAAAATAACGCGTTTTTTAATAAAATGGTATAAAGTGCTGATATGTTTTCTTTTAGGTAAGAAAAATCCGCCACGATGGGCGGATTAAAAAAGAGAAGTAGGTTATGCTTTTATATTAATTGTAATTGGAAGTGTATAGGAAGCTCTTATAGGGTTACCATTCATTGTTCCAGGCTGCCACTTATCTTTAATTGATTTAAGTACGCGCACCGCTTCGTCACCCAATCCATGTCCGGGATCTCTTAGTACTTTAATGTCAGACAGTGTTCCGTCTTTTTCTACCACAAACGATACATGGATCTTGGCAATTAGATCCTGATTTATTTCCGGGATATTAAAGTTAGTATTCACGTGTTTGTAAAATGCCGCTATCCCCCCCGGAAATTCGGGCTGGGTACTTAGTTTCTCTGAGGAATAAACAGAGCTATCTTCTTTTATCGGAGTAGTAGTTTCTACGTTGGTTGAATTTGTATCCTGGTTTGGCTCATTGTTCCCAGAACATGAAATCAATAGTAGGGCACCGAAAACCGGAATTAATGTAATTTGCCTTGTTAGTATTTCAAAGCGGGGAGTTTTCTTTGTCATCATAATGAATCTTTTTTTTGTTATTGAAAAGTTTATGTTGCTTGCAAGATTAACAGTATGCCCAAAAGAGGCTTTTTGTAATAATATATTTTGATAAGGAATAGCATCGCCATATAACGTTATTACTTTTTCATCGGCCAGGAATTCATGGTTAAGCTGTATGGCTTTTTTGTATGCATAAAGTAAAGGATTGAACCAGAAGAATACTTTCAGGGTTTCTATAAATAATATATCTAATGTGTGTTTCTGGTTTACGTGTGCCAGTTCATGGGTGTATAATTCTTCTTCGATGGTCCTGTTTTCATAGTCCTCTTTATTTAAAAAGATATACTGCAAGAATGTGTGAGGAAGTATTTTTTCATCAAGAAGCACAAGTTTAGCTGTTTCATGATCTATTATTTCGCCTGAAGCTGCCCGTTTTATAAATGCTCTTATGTTATGTATAAATCGTATTGCCAGTAAAAGGGTGATAGATCCATAAATGCTCCATAATATGAATGGTAAATAATTCGCCGATGCTTCATTGTTTTCACTGTTTAACTTAAGAGAAGGCAGTGAAATAACAGATAGCGGCCGGGCAAATACCTCATTATATAAAGGCAGTGTTATAAAAGGTAGTACTAATGAAAATACCAGGGCAAAAATCAGGAAGAACCTGTTAAATTGATGCATTTTTTCCCTTTCAAACAATAGGTAATACAAGCCCAATAAAACAGCCATAGTAATTGTCGATTTTAAAAGGAATTCAATCATGATCTGTTCTTTTAAAATGGTTATCTATGGAGTTAACAATCTGTATTTGCAGGCTTATAGCGAGCCAGTTCTTTATATTCTATTGGTTTAGGCCATTGGAGGCTGTTGTATTGATTTTCGAAACCTTTTTTTGTATAAAGAAAAACCTGCGGTTTAGCATAATTGTTATTTACTTCACGGTAAACAAAATCGTTACCGGAATAGGAAGTAAGGTCTGCAGGGTTAAAGCTATCCAGGTCAGATTTTTCTATTTTTCTGTTGTCTACCCAAATACTCATATTCGCGTCATTTTTCCACTCATTCCATTGTTTTAATGAGGGATGATTTCCTTCAGATGATTGTGGAGGAGCAGGTAGATTTTTCTTTTCGGTTTCAGTGAAATCATTATATTTTTTAACTTTTACATCGCCATTTGAGGCAGTGTAACTAAAGTTTGTATTTTTATAATAATTCGCTTTACTTATTGTTTCAGGATTATTATTCTCTGTATTTATTGTTTTTAATGCTGATATAAATAAAAGGCCAATTACTACTACGGGTATAAGTACTGCTTTTAAGATGGTCGACTTAGTTTTTGAGGTGGATTTAGTCATCATAAGTAATCGTTTTTTGGTTAATGAAAAATTCAGATTGCTTGCAAGGTAAAATGGGTTGCCGATTGCTGCTTTCTCCAATAAAAGTTGTTGGTAGAAAACAGCATTATCAAAAGAACTAACAACTTTTTCATCGGCAAGGAATTCATGATTAAGCTGTATTGCTTTTTTATAGAAATACAATAATGGATTAAACCAGAAGACTGTTTTTAGTATTTCAATGAATAGTATGTCTATAGTATGCTTTTGTTTTACGTGGGTTAGCTCATGTGCGTATAATTCATTTTCAATAGCATTCGCTTCATAATCCTCTATGTTTATAAAAATATAACTAAGGAAAGTATGTGGGAGAACTTTTTCAGGAATGAGAACTAATGTTGCCGGACCATATTTTAGTAAAGGGTTTTTATTTCTCTTTTTTATAAAATGATTTATATTTATAATAAATCTAACAAGCAGTAAAATTGTTATTAAGCTATATAGTGACCATGTTGTAATAGCGATATAGTTTGTTGATGTTTCCGCTACTATAGTTAGTTGAGACGGCACAGTAGCTTTTTCTAAAATCATACCAGTCGCTGCAATTGGATTTATCACGTCATTAGGCTCAATTTCGATAGTGACAAAAGGAACTGTTAGTGAGAAAGCTAATGCAAACAACAGATAGAATCTGTTAAACCGGTGCATTTTCTCCCTTTCCAGGAAGAGACGGTATATGGCAAGCAATACCATCAGGCACAGTGATGATTTCAAAAGAAATTCCATCATTTTTTCTTTTTTTGGATCTCCTTGTCGATGATTTTTTTGAGTTCTTCCAGTTCTGCGGATGACATATTGGTTTCCTGAGTAAAGAAGGAAGCAAATTGTGATGCCGAGTTGTTGAAGAAACTTTTTATCATTCCGTTTACCTGTTTAGAGAAATAATCTGATTTTTCTACTAAAGGAAAGTACTCTCTCGATTTACCATATTCTTTATAGCCAACAAACCCTTTATCGGTCATTCTTTTTAAAAGTGTGGCTACAGTTGTGGTTGCAGGTTTCGGGTCTGGAAATAAATCCAGCAGGTCTTTCATGAATGCCTTTTCCTGTTTCCACAGAAATTGCATTAGCTGTTCTTCGGTTTTTGTAAGTTGCATGCTCTACAATATTAGAATTGTTTCTACAAATGTAGAGTTAAAAATAACATGTGCAACTTTTTAGTAAAAAATTTTATAAATATAAATAAAAAAACCGCCACTAAGGGCGGAGTAACTAACTGGTATTAGGTTGTTTATTTGGGTTTTTTTATAGGTTTTGTGTCTGTTTTCAGTTTTCGAATGAAATTTTCAGCGTATCGTTTTTAGGTGTTTTAGCTTCCTTAGTTTCTAAAATTTTATTTTTTTCGCCTATTAATAGCGTCTCCCCGCTAGTGTAATATCGTTTTAGAGTTATACCATTCAATACCGTATCCTGATTTTGAATATTAAAATTACTTGTAGGTATTTGTATCACCTTCCTGAATATTTTATGTCCCGGAGCTCTAACAATAATCATAGTACCCGATGCATTTTTATTGTTTTCTAATGCTTTTAAAGTAAGCTCGTCAAACTGGTTTTTTGAGATCTTGTCTTTTGTTGTTATTATTATACGTCCTGGCGAAGTTGTTGTTGTAATAAGAGGGGTAATAACAGTAGTGCGGCTTTTCATGATACTGTCTGTTTCTGGCGATAGTATAGCAGTAAAAGCTTTAAAATGTATTGCCTTAACAGTTTCAGGTTTAATTTTCTTTCTCTTTACAGTGTCATTCGCATTCTGCTGCACACTTTGTAATTCTTTTTGGTGTGTGGTAACTGGTATAGTACGGATTATGTTCTCTGTTTTTTTAATAGGTAAGTTCTGTTCTACAATCTGTTTAATAGGGGCTGTATGCTCTTTTTTAGGTGTAAAAACATTATAAGCTATGCCAACGATCACAAGTGCAGCAACAATAACACTAACTTTTATAAATAACACTAAAGAATTAGGCTTCGGTTTTTGTTGTATTTTAGTATCAAGTCCGCATTCTATTTTTTCCCAAAGCGAATCGCTCGGTACTTCGTTAAATACCTGCTTTTGGTTTTTAAAAAAAGTATAGAGTTCTTTATCTTCCATGATTTACTGTATTAAAGTTAGCCGAACTAAAAAAAGTTCTTTTCAATTTCTCTTTGGCATAATGCAATTGTGATTTCGATGTTCCTTCAGAAACACCTAACTGTTTGGCTATCTCGCTATGCTTGTATCCTTCTATGGCATAGAGATTAAAAACAATCCGTGCGCCTTCGGGTAAGGTTTTAAGCATTGCTTCGATATCATTATTATACGCATCTGTCAAACCCTCATCTCTAGTTGATAGCTGTACATCATCATGAGATACTTCAAGGTTAAAGCGGGTTTTCTTCCGCAGTTCCATCAGGCAGCTGTTAACCGCTATTTTTAAAATCCATCCTTCAAAGCTACCTTCCGTTTTGTATTGTTCTATCTTTTGAAAAACCAAAATAAAAGTATTCATTGCTACTTCTTCTGCCCGTTCTCTGTCTTTCATGTAGCGTTTGCATATGCCCATAACTTTAGTGCCATAGTTTTTATACACCTGGTGCTGAGCTAATCGATCCTGTTTCAGGCATCCTGAAATGAGTTCTTTATCGGTCATTAATTAATTTTAGACGTGTGTTTTATCAAATATGCAAATGGTTCTGTTTCCTAACAAGTTGTTTAAAATGAAATAGGGTATTTATAGTAAAGATGCAGATTAAGTAGTAGATGGTTGGAACGGGTACAAAAAAATCCGCCACATGGGCGGATTAATATCATAAAGCCTAAAATTATTTAGACATCTCTGTAAAATATTTGTAGAATAATGGGATAGTTTCAATCCCTTTCAGGTAGTTGAATATACCAAAATGTTCGTTAGGGGAGTGGATGGCATCACTATCAAGACCAAAGCCCATCATGATGGTTTTGCTTTTCAATTCTTTTTCGAATAGGGCTACGATAGGAATACTGCCTCCTGAACGCACAGGGATTGGTTTGATGCCAAAGCTTTCTTCATAAGCACTGGCAGCAGCACGGTAACCAATACTGTCAATAGGAGTTACATAAGCCTGACCTCCGTGATGAGGTTTTACTTTTACAGTAACGCCTTTAGGAGCGATACTTTCAAAGTGTTTTGTGAACAGTTCGGTAATTTCGTTCCATTCCTGATCCGGAACAAGGCGCATCGATATTTTAGCAAATGCTTTACTTGCAATAACTGTTTTAGCACCTTCACCTGTATAACCACCCCAAATGCCATTTACGTCAAGCGTAGGACGGATAGAGTTTCTTTCGTTTGTTGTGTAAGTAGCTTCACCATATACGTCTTCGATATCAAGAGCTTTTTTATAAGCATCAAGTGAAAACGGAGCTTTAGCCATTTCATCTCTTTCTTCACGGGAAAGTTCTTCAACCCTGTCATAGAATCCAGGAATGGTAATATGATTATTTTCGTCATGTAGCGAAGCAATCATTTTAGCCAGTATGTTTATAGGATTTGCCACAGCACCACCATATAAACCTGAGTGTAGGTCACGATTTGGTCCTGTAACTTCAACCTCTACATAGCTAAGACCTCTTAGTCCTGTAGTAATAGAAGGCTGGGTATTAGATATCATTCCTGTATCGGAGATAAGGATAACATCATTTTTAAGTTTTTCCTGGTTGCGTTCTACAAACCATGCAAGGCTTGGTGATCCTACTTCTTCTTCACCTTCAATCATAAACTTCACGTTACATGGTAAAGTGTTGTTTTTAACCATGTACTCCAGTGCTTTTACGTGCATGTACATCTGACCTTTATCATCACAGGCACCACGGGCAAATATGGCACCGTCCGGGTGAAGCTCGGTTTTTTTGATAACCGGTTCAAAAGGAGGGGAAGTCCATAGTTCTATTGGATCGGCAGGCTGAACATCATAATGTCCATATACTAATATAGTAGGCAGGTTTTTGTCTATTGTTTTTTCTGCATATACAATAGGGTAGCCCGGAGTTTCGCAAATTTCAACGAAATCGCATCCAGCTTTTTCTAAACTTGCTTTTACAGCGTCGGCAGTATTAATTACATCTTGTGAATAAGCACTGTCGGCACTTACAGATGGTATTTTTAACAGTTCAATTAGTTCATTTATAAATCTGTCCTTGTTTTCCTGGACATAGTTTTTTATGTTATCCATTCTAAATTAATGATATACGGTTGTAGGTCAAAACTACGAAAAAATTAAGTGCAAAAAAATTGAATTTTTTCTTTGATGATAAGAAAACATGCGTATATTTGCACCCGTATTAATGAAACGAATATATCAGTTTTATTATCGACCTGCGGGTGTGGTGAAATTGGTAGACACGCCAGACTTAGGATCTGGTGCCTCACGGTGTGAAGGTTCGAGTCCTTTCACCCGCACAACTTAAAAGCCTCTGATGTCTCAGAGGCTTTTTCTATTATATCCCCTCAATATTCGCTAATAATTTTTTTACTTTTTTGAGATAATTCAGCCTTTGTTTGCTTTGAAATTACAAAAGTAGTTGTATATTTGCACTCTCATAATGAAACAAATTATCGGTTTTATTATCTGCCTGCGGGTGTGGTGAAATTGGTAGACACGCCAGACTTAGGATCTGGTGCCTCACGGTGTGAAGGTTCGAGTCCTTTCACCCGCACAACTCAAAAGCCTCTGATGTCTCAGAGGCTTTTTTATTCCCTGATTTTTTTAAAGTGTTTTGCTGTAACCTTGTATAATTTGTATCTTCAGGATTAAAATTATACAATATGCGTGCTTTTTTATTTGCCTGGAATCCTGATAAATGGGAATGGCCTGATTTGGAACAAGATGTTAAAGACCTTGCTGAAACCGGTATATTTGTGGATGCCTGGAGCTGTGCAAGTCATAAAGCAGTACGCGAAGGAGATAAAGCCTACCTTATTAAATTGGGAAAAGAGCCTAAAGGAATTATGGGATCCGGATTTATTTCATCAGAGCCATTTATAGGTGAAAATCATCGTGGCCAGCCAAGGATGCGAATATTAGTGAATTTTGACAGGCTGCTAGATCCTTATAAAGAAGAAATATTGGCATTAGATGTATTAAAGTCGGGTGCTTTAGCTTCGCAGCATTGGTCTACACAATCATCAGGCATTGCTATTAAACCTGATCTTGTTCATGAACTGGAATCGGTTTGGCTGGATTTCCTTAAAGATAAACTACGCCGATAAGCTTTTAGGTTTATGCTGTTAGTAACTGTGCGGCTTCTTTTCTGTATACAGAGGGGCTTACACCATTATTCTTCCTGAAAAACTTATTAAAATGGCTCTCATCGGTAAAGCCAAACTCACCCGATATTTCATTAATTCGCTTGTCGCTGAATTTAAGGCGTGCTTCTATAAGCTTCATACGATGGTTGATTATATACTTTTGTATGGTCTCGCCTGTATTCTTCTTGAAATATTTACCTAAGTATGTTTCAGAAATACCAAAATAGCTACTCATTATATCTGTTCTAAGCTGAGCTGGAGAATAAATATTCTTTTGGATATAATTAATTATATCCAGTGCTTTTTCTTCTGTCTTTTCGTCTACGGCCGCAGGTAAATATTTAGCAATATTACGGGCAACAACTACTATCAAAGTATTTACAAGCTGCTGTATCAGTTCTTTATTGTATATGTCGCGATTAACATATTCTCTAATAATAGCTTCTGCAATTGGTTTCACCAGTGTTTTATCGGAAATGTTCTTTAAAATACATCCGGGCTGATGGTTAGCATTGTTTAGTATATATTCCAGTCTTTCTATATCTTCAGAATGAAAGGCTTTTGATTTAATGTAAATGTCATTGAACTTCAGGAAAAAGAACTCTGTAGTGGTATCTATTTCAAAAGAATGACAATCTTCAGGTGTAATGAGGAACATATGTCCGGCGCGGTAATCAAATTTATTTTTATTAATACACTGTCTTCCCGTCCCTGATATGATATATACTAATTCAAAAAACATATGTTTATGTTCTCCCTTAGGACATTCGTCCAGCGATTTATAAACAATCTCAAACGGCTGGTATAGATGTTCTTTATTCATGGCACAAAAGTACAATATTATAGAAAAATAATACCATTATTTGTTTTTTTTACGGTATAAATTTGCTTTATAAAATAATATAAATCATGAAAACAATTATAATAAAAGAATTTGGAGGCGTTGAGAACCTGGAATATACAGAACTGCCTTTGCCAGAATTAAATGGAAACGAAGTACTGATAGAGGTAAAAGCAATTGGTATTAATCCTGTAGAGGCAAAAACAAGAGCAGGTATTGGTATTGCGGGAAAGATTAAAGAATTTATGCCGCTTATATTGGGTTGGGATGTTTCGGGGATTGTTACTAAAACCGGACCTGAAGCTGTAAAGTTTAAAGTAGGCGATGCTGTTTTTGGAATGGTAAATTTTCCGGGACATGGAAAAGCTTATGCAGAATATGTTGCCGCACCAGAAGATCAATTAGCTCTAAAGCCGGCATCCGTTTCTCATAATGAGGCTGCCGCTGCTTCACTTGCAGCATTAACGGCATGGCAGTCGATCAGCCATCTCATTAAAATAAAAAAAGGAGACAGAGTACTTATCCATTCGGCAGCGGGAGGTGTTGGACACTATGCTGTTCAGATCGCTAAAAACCTGGGAGCTTATGTTATAGGTACATCATCTTCTGCAAACAGGGATTTCGTGCTTGGGCTTGGTGCCGATGAACATATCGACTATAAAGAAAATCGTTTTGAAGATGTAGTAAGCGATATTGACTTTGTGTATGATACTATTGGAGGTGATAACATTGACCGTTCTTTAAAAGTTATTAAGAATGGAGGGAGTATAATTAGTCTTCCGTCCAATTTGAATGGAGAAGTTATGGATAAAGCAAAAGCTTTAGGTATTAATGGCTACCAGTTTATGGTAACTTCAAATGGGAAGGATATGGAAACCCTGGCAGGACAGCTTGAAAGAGGCGAACTGAAATCGCATGTTTCTAAAACGTTTCCTTTTGATAAAATGCATGAAGCTCACCAGTATATAGAAAGCGGCAGGACTGTGGGTAAAATAGTAGTAACTTTATAATATGAATGCTTATAGCTTTCTGATTATAAGGCTTGCTGTTGGCGTTAGTATGCTGGGGCACGGTTTAGTACGCCTGCCTAAGCTAACTGCTTTTAGTGAGTGGATGATTGATAGTTTTAGAAATTCTATGCTGCCACAGCAAATTGTAATGCCTTTTAGTTATGTCTTACCAGTAGCAGAGTTTACTATAGGTATAATGCTGATTTTGGGTTTGTTCATAAAACGGGTAGGTCTTGCGGGTGGTTTTGTTATGGTACTGCTCGTTTTTGGCAGCTGCCTTACAGAGAATTGGGAGGCAGTACCCTCGCAACTTATACATGCAGCATTTTTTGCAGTGCTCATTCATTTTATTCGAAACAACTCATTTGCGTTAGATAACCTTATTAAAAAATAAACCATGACCGATAGAAGGAATTTTATAAAAAAAGCAGGGACTCTTGGTGTTGCCGGAATGATACTACCTAATACATCGCTTTTTGTTTCGGAGAATAATAATACTAAACCATTGTTCTCAGAAAAAACAAAATGGGCAGATGGTTCAAGAATGGTGGTGTCAGTATCCATGCAGTTTGAAGCGGGTGGTCAGCCTGATAATGCCGAAAGCCCATTTCCTCAAAACCTTGAAAAAGGATATAAAGATCTTCCTTCGGCTACCTGGTATGCTTATGGGTATAAAGAAGGTATTCCACGTATGCTGGATAGTTGGGATAAGCTGGGTATAAAGGTAACATCACACATGGTAGGGTCGGCAGTATTAAAAAACCCTCAGCTGGCGAAAGAAATTGTGCTGAGAGGACATGAAGCTGCAGCGCATGGTATGGACTGGTCATCACAGTATAATCTGTCTTATGAAGCTGAGAAGAAATTTATTAAAGATGGGGTAGATGCGGTAAAAAATATAACAGGTTTTACACCTGTTGGATATAATGCTAACTGGCTGCGCAGGGGTGAGAACACACTTAAAATATTGCAGGAGTTAGGCTTTTTATACCATATAGACGATTTGAGCCGCGACGAGCCTTTTATTATTAAAGTCAATAATAAAGATTTTGCAGTTGTACCCTATACTTTGCGCTGTAATGATATCCTGCTTATCGAAGGTAAAAACTTTTCGACAGATCAATTTGTGAATCAGGTTAAAATGGAATTCGATCAGTTGTATGCAGAATCAGAATTTAAGCGCAGGCAGATGTCTATTAGTTTTCATGATCGTATAGGCGGATCACCTCAAATGGTAAAAGCAACGCAGGATATTGTTAAGTATATCCAAACACATACTGGTGTTAGTTTTAAGAGAAAAGATGAGATCGCTAAAATGACACTTGAAGATAAAACAAGTATAAGAGAATAAAATAAAAAAACAGCCCGGGAACCAACACCCCGGGCTGTTTTAACATAAACCAATTTTAGTATTATCCAACTATAAACAGACTTGCAATAGTAACTGCTTCGTCTCCTGTTATCGGTTCGTCAAAAGATTCCGGTCCTGCTCCTGCAGGTATACCGTTTACTCCTGAAGTATTGAATCCTGCCTGTATTGCATTTTCTTCACCATTATATACAGCTTGAGCCTGTACGGGTAATCCACCACGGTCATTACCTACAATCCATCCTTTTTGGCCTCTAAGTCTTCTTATTTGTGATGCGTGCATCGCTTCTACAGAATGTATTTGCAATGCAGCAGTAAGAAGGTCTCCGTTAGAGATAAGATTACCTGCCTGTCCTTTATAGGCACGTACTCCTGTATCTTCAAAAGCTTGTGATAGGGCAAGGAAAGTTGGGTAGTCTCCAAATGCATCAAATGGTCCTCCGCCATTTACGCTTTTTGCTCCTGTAAAGTCAAATGTAGGTTTTGCCGGAGCATCAGCACCAAGTGCCGATTTTAAGAATGCTACGTGAGCATTTTCGTGTTTGGATATCTGTGCAATAATATCACGGTCAGCAGTAGGGATTAGTCCAGCTGTACTTAGTGCTATATCGTAAAATTCGTCTTCCAGGTATTCCAGTGTTAGCGCCAGTTGTAACGCAGATGTAGGCGTTGCTGTAGGTCCAAAAAATGCAGTTATAGATGCATTCGCTTTATTTGGAGTTAATAATGCTGCCAGTCCAAGTGGTACGGCCGCCATTGCAGCAGTAGATCCCATTTTTTGGAACTGTAATAAGCTATCTCTTCTTGAGCCTTTATTTGCAAGGCTGTTTATCATGCCTTCGTTAGTAAATGACTCTATAAATTTTATAATATTCATGATGTCGCGTTTTTAAGGGTTTGGTTATGGTAAGAATTGAGCCGAGAATGCTGTTTTGATAACACCCAGTCCGGATACTGCAGTAATAATTTGCGATGGTTTTTTGGCCTGGCCCAAACCATTTGCTACTGTAACAACATCATCTCCGGCAAAATCTCCAGATCCCGGATTAAGTAGGCTCCTTATTGCCGATGCATGTCTTGCTTCTATAGAAACAATTTTACCGGCAATTAATAAGTAGTTAGCACTGGTAATATATCTTCCTGCACCATTGTAGGCCGCTACTCCTGTATCTTCAAGTGTTTTAGCAGTGCCCAGAACCTGATCTCTGCTGCTAAAATTCAATTGGCCATAATCAAATTGCAGGTTAGGAAGCAATTGATCCTGACTTGTAATAACTCCTGATATTGCTGTTTTAAAAAACTCTCTATGAATTACTTCGTGTCTGTATAAATCAGTAAGTACAGCTTGTTCTTCACTGTT
Organism: Flavobacterium cerinum; assembly: GCF_004028155.1. Taxonomy (GTDB): domain Bacteria; phylum Bacteroidota; class Bacteroidia; order Flavobacteriales; family Flavobacteriaceae; genus Flavobacterium; species Flavobacterium cerinum. Next base: position 268,350 of record NZ_SBII01000001.1, read on the forward strand.
AAATACATTTCCAAAATTGTTGCCATTTACTACTCTGGTATAAAAATCGGCTTCCAGCTGCTCTAATGCATAAGCATAAGTAAGTATGCCCAAGTCGCCTCCCCCAAGATCAAAGATGCCGTTTCTAACGCCGGGAAGCTGATTGTCCGGTTTACTTCCGCCATCATCGTCACTGCTGCATCCGGCCATTATTAGCCCTGCACCTGCAATGGTAAGCCCGCTAATTTTAAGGAAGTTTCGCCTGTTCTGCAGGTTAGATCGTACTTCCTCTACTTTTACTTTTTTCATAATCTAAGAAAATTAATAGGTTAATAATGTGATAGGTGTGGCAGCTTGATTCGTTGATTTTTATAAAATATACTTTTACTTACGCTAATTAGTTTGTTATGGTTTTTTGTAAATAGCAAGTTGTTATGTTTTTTAAGTATATTTTATGAAAACATCAACTTGGTAATTCATGGGGTAGCTTGTGTAGTGTTGTTTTAACTAAAATGATGCTGTTTTTGTAATTATGGAATTTATGTAGGTTAACCTATATAAATTTAGAATTCCTTTAACATTTGGGCGTTTGTATTTGTTTGGTTTTTAGAGCTTTATTTTTTGATAAAATGTTTTGTTTTCAATAGCCAGGCTAAACTTTCATTTTTTTCGTTACTTTACGGTATAAATTTTATAGAAGGCCATGAAACAAAAAGCTACATTAAAACAGATAGCAAAAGAACTTAACGTATCTATATCTACAGTGTCTAAAGCGCTAAGTAACAGCCCGGAAATAAGTGAGCCTACAAAAATAAAAGTGCAGGAATTTGCTAAGCTTAAAAATTATAAGCCAAACAATATTGCTGTAAACCTTAAGAATAAAAGTTCTAAGACCATTGGGGTAATAATTCCTAATATACTTAACCCTTTTTTTGCTAAGGTTTTTAGCGGTATTGAAAAAGCGGCTAATGACAGAGGGTATAATGTGATTACGTGTATATCTAACGAATCGCTTGAAAAGGAGATACATGCAATGGAAGTTCTTAGTAATGGTACTATAGATGGTTTTATACTTTCAATATCTGAAGAAACTCAAAAAGAACAGAACTTTAAACATTTCAAAGAGGCTATTGCCGATGATCTGCCTATTGTGATGTTCGATAGGATTTCCGATGAGGTAAACTGTGATAAAATAATTGTTGACGATTTTGATTCTGCAGTCAATGGAACAAACCACCTTATAAAACTAAAGTGTAAAAACATTGCATTGGTATCTACCATAGATAATTTGAGTGTAGGTAAGCTTCGTGCTCAGGGGTATAAGAAAGCACTTAAGGATAATAGCTATACCGTGAATCAAGATATAATACTGTGTACAGACAATACTGATGAATTTGATGAAAAACTTAAGGTAATGTTTGATACTAAAAAAATTGATGGTGTTTTTGCATTAGATGAGCATGCCTCTGTAATGGCTATGAAAACAGCGATCAAGAAAGGAATAAAAATTCCTGAAGAATTACAGATCATTGGTTTTGCCGATGGCGTATGGTCAAAAAGATTAACGCCGAGTCTTTCTACAGTAAGCCAGCACGCACCTGAGATTGGTGAAACAGCTGCCGAAATGCTTATCAATCGACTGGAAGATAAATCGAAAGAACCCGCACCATACATAACCAAGGTGATTAAAACAGAATTAAGACAACGTGAATCCACACGTAAACTATAACAAAAAAGGGACTCAATCGAGTCCTTTTTTTATTCTTTCTTAAATTCGGTAATCATACCGTCTGCTTGTTTTAAAATGAATCCTTTTTTGCTAAAGGTCATTGTAATCCCGGCAGGATCAAAATTAAATATTGTTTCGCTAAGCGGGTTCAAAGGGAAAGATCCCTGATCGGTAGCGTGGGCTATAAGTGTTCCATTCACTAATTTGATATTTACTTTAAAAGGCAGTGATGGTGTACTGTAAATACCTTCGTAACTTTTTAAAACTGTCTCGTCGATCTTTGCACTGTTGAGGTTAGGGAAAAGATAAGGCAGTTTGTAATAGCAGCTCAAAACACCCATGACAATATCATTATAGTTGTAATTATCGCCATTTACCAAAAGCGCAAAGCCAAGCTGGTCTTTAGGGTAATATCCAACTACTGTATTAAATGATTCTATCCCTCCATTATGACCAAAGAACTTTCTTTCGATAAATGGGAAAGCAAAGATGCCACTGCCATAAGCCATATCAGTACGGGTCATGATATCCAGTAATTCTTTTTTAACGATCTTCCCATCAAACAGCGCTTTAATGAATTTAGTCATATCACTGGCGGTAGACGCTAAAGCACCGGATGCTCCGATAACCGATTCGTGCCATTCGTCTGCCTTAACCCATTTTCCATTCACAAAAGAGTAGGAGTAGGCCTCATTCTTTTTAGGGTTTATTTTTGTAAAGTAGTACGTATTTTTTAGTCCGGCAGGTTTTACCACCCTTTCCATTACATTGTCTTTGTATGATTTTTTAGTGATGTCTTGTATAATGTATCCTAAAAGAAGATAATTTGAATCACTGTAATCGCTTTTTTCTCCCGGTTCAAAAGCGGCATTGTAAGATTCCAGCCTTGTAACCATATCTTTCCTGTTTTGCAGTTTGTTTCGATAAACCAAAAACTGTGCATCGGCAGTATAGTTTAAAATACCGCTTTTGTGGTTTAGCATATCAGCAATGGTAATTTTGCCTGCATTTTTAATCTTTGGGAAAAACTCCGAAAGTTTAGTGTCCAGCTTTAGTTTTTTCTCTTCGACCAACTGAAAAATAATAGAAGAAGTAAATATTTTTGTAACAGCACCTACTTTGTATTTTGTTACCGGAGTGGCAGCAACACCGTTTTCGACATCAGCAAAGCCATATGCTTTTTCAAAAACAATCTCTCCTTTTTCCTGTATGGCAACAGAGCCCATGAACTTGTTGTTTTGATACAGGTAGTTTAATAGACTGTCTATCTTCTCAAATTTTGCACCCTCATGCTGAGCAAAGCCAGTGAGGGCAAATAATAAAGTAAATAAGGTTAAAAATGGTATTTTCATGATCAGTAAAATTGACGATAAAACGAGTATAATCGATTGGAATTAATGCGCTTCCAGCCAGTTTCGGCCTTCTCCAAGATCTACCTCCAAAGGAACATCAAGTACAAAAGCACTTTCCATTTCTTCTTTTATCATTGGTTTGATGCGTTCCAACTCACTATTATGAACGTCAAAAACAAGCTCATCGTGTACCTGAAGTAACATTTTACTTTTCCAGTTCTCGTTTACAAGCCTTTTTTGGATATTGATCATGGCTATTTTTATAATATCGGCAGCGCTTCCCTGTATAGGGGCATTAACGGCGTTACGCTCAGCTCCGCCTCGAACGACCATATTTTGAGAGTTAATGTCTTTTAAATAACGGCGTCTGCCCGATATAGTTTGTACATAACCCTGCTCTCTTGCTATTTCTACCTGTTCGCTTATATATTGTTTAAGCCTTGGGTACGTTTGGTAGTAAGCGTCAATAAGATCTTTAGATTCAGATCGGCTTAATGAAGTCTGGTTACTCAGTCCAAATGCCGATACACCATATACAATACCAAAGTTTACCGTTTTTGCATGGCTACGCTGCTCACGGGTTACTTCGGCTAAGGGTACATTAAATACTTTTGCTGCTGTAGCTGCGTGAATGTCTTCACCATTCTGGAACGAACGGACCATTTCCGGATCACCACTCAATGCAGCAATAATACGTAATTCTATTTGCGAGTAATCGGCAGATACAATCGTGTATTCTTCATCGCGTGCTATAAATGCTTTTCGAATTTGTCTTCCTCTTTCAGTACGGATAGGAATATTTTGCAGGTTAGGATTGTTAGAACTTAAACGTCCGGTCGCAGCTACTGTCTGCATATAGTCAGTATGTACACGCCCTGTTTTTGGCTCTACCTGTAATGGTAATGCTTCTACATAGGTGTTTTGTAATTTAACAAGCTGTCTCCATTCCAGTATCTCCTGTACAATAGGATTGTCATTTGCCAGGTAAGAAAGTACTTCTTCACCTGTAGCATATTGACCTGTTTTAGTTTTCTTTTGTTTGTTGCCGCCTATTTTAAGTCGGTCAAACAATACTTCACCCAATTGTTTTGGCGAAGCAAGATTAAAAGGATCTCCGGCAGTTTCATATATTTTTTGTTCCAGCCTTTTAATGTCACTGGATAATTCTGCTGATAACTCTTTAAGATAGGCCGTGTCCAGGTTGATACCTTCCTGTTCCATGGCAGCAAGTACCGGCATAAGAGGGATCTCTATTTCGTCAAAAAGTTTTTTGGTATCTGTCTCGTCCAGCATTGGAGCAAATACTTCTTTTAATTGTAGTGTTATATCGGCATCTTCAACAGCATATTCTTTTATCAGTTCAATCTCTACATCACGCATCGATTTTTGTCCCTTACCTTTTTTACCAATAAGGGTCTCAATAGCAACAGGAGAATATTTTAGATAAGTCTCTGCTAATATATCCATTCCATGACGCATATCCGGATTTATAAGGTAATGCGCGATCATGGTGTCGAATAATTTACCTTTTACCGTGATGTTATAATTGGCTAGTATCTCAAGGTCGTATTTTAAGTTCTGGCCTATTTTTTCAATAGCTTCATCTTCAAAAAACGGAATGAATTTATTGATCAGTTCCTGTGCCTCGTCGCGGTCTGCAGGGAATGGAACATAGAATCCTTTGCCTTTCTCCCATGAAAATGACATTCCTACCAGTTCGGCAGTAAGGGCATTAACACCTGTGGTTTCGGTATCAAAACAAACGCTGGTTTGCTTTTGCAGATCACGCAGTAATAGTCCGGTAGCAATATTGCCTTGTACGGCCTGGTAAAAATGATCGGTGTTCTCGATAGTATTGTAAAAGCCGGATGTAGTTGCAGCAGCAGTTTCATCGGTACTGTCTCCTCCAAATAAATCAAATTGCTGGTCATTTTTTGCAGCAGCTTTAGATGGAGCGTGAGTCAATACAGGAGTATCACTACTATTTTCGCCATCTACAAACAGTTTATGAAACTGTTCTGCCATTCGGCGGAATTCAAGTTCGTTGAATAAAGCTTCTACCTTTTCGGTATCTGGCTTTGTAAGTTCATAATCTTCTTCGTTAAAGGTAACGTCACAATCAATTATAATGGTAGCAAGTTTTTTTGACATAATACCCTGTTCGGCATTTGCTTCAATGTTCTCACGCATTTTACCTTTTAATTCATGGGTATTGGCCAACAGATTTTCCATTGAGCCATATTCTTTAAGCAGTTTTTTAGCAGTCTTTTCACCTACACCCGGTAATCCGGGAATGTTATCTACAGCATCTCCCATCATTCCTAAAAAGTCAATAACCTGCTCCGGTCTTTCAATTTCAAAACGTTCCAGAACTTCCGGAACACCCCAAATTTCGATACCATTACCCATACGTGCCGGACGATACATGAATATGTTTTCGCTAACCAATTGTGCAAAATCTTTATCGGGTGTTACCATGAACACCTTATAGCCTTCTTTTTCGGCCTGTTTTGCAATTGTACCAATAAGGTCATCCGCTTCACATCCTGCTAATTCAATAACAGGTATGTGCATTGCCTTTAATAGTTCCTGAATATAAGGAACTGCAATTTTTATGGCTTCGGGTGTTTCGTCACGATTAGCTTTGTAAGCCGTAAACATTTCGGTACGCACAAAACTTCCCTGTTTGTCAAATGCTACGGCAAGGTGATCGGGCTTTTCACGTTTTATAACATCGAGAAGCGAGTTCATGAACCCCATAATAGCCGAGGTATCCATTCCTTTAGAGTTGATCCTTGGGTTTTTTATAAAGGCATAATAACCACGAAAGATTAAGGCATATGCATCAAGTAGGAAGAGTCTTTTCTGTGACATGTAAAATCAATTTGGTGTAAAAATAAGCAAACCGATGCAGAATAAGAAGTACCTGTATAATGAAACTTTAAACAAAAGCCACATCGTTTGATGCGGCTTTAAAAGTGAATAAGAAAGAATAAGTATTAAACGGAAGCACGACTGCTATTCCTGTTGCCAAGACTAAGTGGACCTGAACCGAAATGGACTATAATTAGTGCGCCGCCTATCATAGAAATGTTTTTCATAAATGCCGCCATATCCATTTGTTGCGCCATTGGGTCTGAGATTGTCCAGAAATTATGAAGCATAACTGTTACAGGTAGTAAAAACAGGATAATAAGCCATGCGCCATATTTTGCTTTATAGCCTAAGATTATGCTTAGTGCACCAATTAGTTCTATAATTCCTGATAAAGGAACAAGGAACGAAGCCATTGGTACACCTTTTGAAGCTGCGTAGCCTATTGAAGGTTCGGAAAAATGACCAAAAGACGATAAAAGGAAAATTAAAGAGAATAATATTCTCCCTGCTAAAAGGGTGTATTTCATTTTTTTGGGTTTTAGTGTTTTTGTTGAAACAAATGTATTTACATTTGCTATACGAAAGTAAGTACTATACCTGTGTATAGTGCTATCAACCGGTATAGTGATGAGAAGAGATACAGAACATTTGGAAATAGGGAAATGCATGGGGATGATACTTCCCGTTAGAGATGCCCTCGATGTGTTGAATGGTAAATGGAAGCTGCCGATATTAATTTCTCTTACTTTAGGTAAAAAGAGGTTTGGCGAAATGGCTAAAGAAATACCTAAAATAACCGACAGGATGCTTTCTAAGGAATTGCGTGACCTTGAGATGCATGGACTCGTGAAGCGTACTGTTTACGACACTATTCCTGTGGTGGTTGAATATTCGCTTACAGAATATGGATACTCATTGGATAAAGTGATAGAAGAACTGCGTAACTGGGGCATACAGCACAGGCAACGTATTATTAATGGTGTTACCGCCAAATAGATTATTTGTAACAATTTTTTGCTTTATTCGTTAATAAAAAAAAGACATTATGTTTCGTTGGATATTATTCATTGTTTTTGTTGCTCTTATTGAAATCTATACCTTTCAGGCTGTAAAAACACTCACAAAAATAAGATGGGTTCAGTATACTTATCTTGTCGTTTCACTACTCATCATTATTTATATTGCTTATCAGTTTACTCAGTTTGACAGGAGTGTAGGGCAGACAAAACAAACCATGCTTACACTGGGTTTGCTGCTTATAACGTTCCTGCCTAAAATAATCATTACAGTTGTAATGTTTGGTGAAGATGTGATTAGGGTATTCGATGGCTTTATGAAAGAGTTTTTGGGTAACAGTAATGAATCGTTCCTGCCCGACAGGCGAAAGTTTGTAAGCCAGGCAGCATTAGGACTGGCGGCTATTCCGTTTTTATCATTGCTTTATGGTATGACAAAAGGGAAGTACAATTTCAAGGTTATTAAGCAGACTATATTTTTCCCGGATCTTCCAGATAATTTTGATGGAATGACCATCACTCAGATTTCAGATATTCATAGTGGTAGTTTTGATGATCATGAAGAGATCAATCATGCTATTGATATGATCAATGCCCAAAAGTCAGACATTATATTGTTTACAGGAGACATTGTAAACACTCATGCTACCGAAATGCACCCCTGGATCGATGCTTTTAAACGTATTGAAACTCCGGCTATGGGGAAATATTCGGTATTAGGTAATCATGATTATGGCGAATATGTTACCTGGCCATCGGAAAAAGACAAGAAGGACAACTTTGATGCAATTAAAGACCTGCACAGGCAGATTGATTTTAAGCTATTGCTTAATGAAAATATAAAACTGGAAAGAGACGGACAGCAAATAACATTAGTTGGAGTAGAGAACTGGGGTGAAGGCTTTAAACAGGCGGGCGATCTTTCTAAAGCATCGGTAGGAGTAAAGCCGGAAGACTTTAAAATACTAATGAGCCATGATCCATCACATTGGGAATATGAGGTTAAAAGCAATGTAAACAATTATCAGTTAACGCTTAGCGGGCATACACACGGTTTGCAGTTTGGTATAGAAATTCCGGGAATTATAAAATGGAGCCCTGTTCAATACCGCTACAAACAATGGGCTGGTTTGTATGAAAATTTAGGTAGATATATTTATGTTAACCGTGGCTTTGGGTTTCATGCCTATCCTGGTCGTGTAGGGATCTGGCCGGAAATTACTGTTATCGAACTAAAAAAAGGCGAAAGAGTAGGCTAATTTCGTAAAAATGTTATATTTGTATAATAATTACTTACAAAAAAGTTTTAAAGTCAGTTTTAAAATTTCAATTTTATGTCAAAATTTGGAGAACTTATAAACTCCCAGGTACCTGTACTGATTGATTTTTATACAGAGTGGAATGAGCCTTCCGTATCAATGCACCCCGTTATAAGGGATGTTGCGGCAGCGCTTGGTGATAGGGCAAAAGTCATAAAAATTGACGTTGACAAAAACCAGGAGTTGGCTGATGCGTTAAGGATTAAAGGACTTCCTACTCTGATGATCTATAAAGACGGTCAAATGGTATGGAGGCAGTCGGGCGAACTGGATGCCAATACCATTATCGGACTTGTGCAGGAGCAGATCTAATTTATCGTACTAAAACTAAATCCATTTTCTTTTAGATATTCTAAAACTTTGGGAAGGGTGTATTCCAGATTGGGAAATGCCTTGACGCTGTCATGGAATATAATTACGCTGCCTTCGGTAACATTATCTATAACATTGTGCAGACACTGTTCTGGCGTTATATAGGTATCAAAATCTGCACTAAGCACATCCCACATAATTATCTTATAGCCTTTCTCTCTAATTTCTTTTGCCTGCTGCTTTTTTATTTTGCCGTAGGGCGGGCGAAATAGCTTTGCATTACTGTTGCTTGCTCTGTTGGTAATGGATTGTTCACAGGCTTCCATATTCTCTAAATAAGACATGTTTTCAGTATTCCAGCCATTAACATGATTATAGGTATGATTGCCTATGGTATGGCCTTCATCAATTACTTTCTGGAAAATATCAGGGTGCTTTTCTATATTGCTGCCAATACAAAAAAAGACAGCCTTACAATTGTAGGTTTTTAGCTGTCCTAAAACCCATTCGGTGACTTCAGGGGTTGGGCCATCATCAAAAGTAAGATAAACCGTTTTGTTGTTATTAGGAATATCCCAAACGTAGCCGGAAAAGAATCTCTTTATAAACCATCGTGTTTTTACCCAATACAATTTCATACTATTACTTTTAAAAAAGAATGCAGTACTATATAAAAAAGTACTGCATCTCAAAGTTAAGAATAGTAAGTTAACTATTCATTATCTCTTTTATGATTTGGAAACTTACTGTTATATTTATTAAATATAACTTTAGCCTTATTGTAGTACTCAGTATCACCACTGTCTTTCATTATCCATAAAAGGCTTCTGTAGCGCTCTATTGCTGTGATAATATCCATATTGATCGCATTTCTGTCTGCCATAGACAGCCCTTCATAATAGGTTAGGTTCTCCTGGTACTTCTTAGACAATTCGTCTAACAACTCACGTGCTTTTTGTTTTTCGTCAAGTTCATAGTACCCTGTTGCAAATGGTTCAACTAAAGTGTAATACTCATAATATTTTACCGGCATTTTTGTCATGGCCAGGTCTATTACTTTTTTAGCTTTATCTTTTTTACCTTCTTTAATAAGGGCTTCCATAAGCCTTGCTAAATTGGTACGGTAAGTAATACTGTTTTTGCGTGTCTCAGGATCATGGTAGATCTTAGGACTTTCGCTATTGCCCCAATCCCATGACATTACAAGGCTGTACATTTTTTCAGTATCAATATAACCCATATCAAGCGGGCTGCCATCTTTAGGTATAGCTGTTTTTACAGGGATAAGTTTATATACCATACCATCTAATTCAAGATAGTCTTTCATCCATAGGTAATCGTCATCACCAAAGCTTCCACCTGTAAAGTAAACGGGTCTTTTCCAGTTATTATTGCTAATGATGTCAAGCATCATTAGGCGGTTTTTATAAATAGCATCCCCTTTAATATCGATATCTATAGACGGTACAATGGAGTCATACAATTGAGGTGAAACAACCTTATTTTTAATAATTTCTTCCCTGTTTACAGGAATACTTATTTTGTTTGTAGGGTAGAAATTAACAAAATGACCATTATTCAGCTCTTTTTTAACCCTTGGGTCATCCGATGCTATAAAAGCTAAAAGATCTTTAAGCGGCCAGCGATTTTTACTTTCAGGAACATAAAGGCTGTAGTCACGGGTACCTTGTTTGTACTGGTCGTAAGTAAAGTTTATCGGCATAGGCTCCGATTCATAAGCTTTAGCTTTCATCTGCTCAATGTACCAGTCGGTCATTAATAAACTTGTATTTACGATCCTTACATCAGTACGGTAGCCTTCAATTTCCTGTGCATACCATAACGGGAATGTATCGTTATCACCAATAGTAAATAATATAGCATTAGGCTCACATGATGACAGGTAACTTTTTGCCATTGCAATTGCTGTGTATTTACCTGAACGGTCATGGTCATCCCAGTTTTCTTTTGCCATTAATACAGGCGCTGCCAGTAATGAAACGGCTATAACAACCGGTCCGGCAATTTTAGGCTGCAGGTATTTTTTAATTCCGTCATAAATGGCATATACGCCAAATGCGATCCACATGGCAAACACATAGAATGAGCCTACAAGGGCATAATCTCTTTCACGCGGTTCAAACGGACGCTCATTAAGGTATATTTTTAACGCGATCCCGGTAAACAGGAATAGCGTTAAAAGTACATAGAAGCTCTTCGGGTCTTTTCTTGCGTGGAAAGCAAGCCCTATAAGCCCCAGTATGAATGGAAGGAAGTAATACATATTACGCCCTTTGTTATTTAATTGATCAGATGGCAGGTTTTGCTGCGATCCTAAATGCATTTCATCAATCGGGGTTATTCCGCTCAGCCAGTTACCATCAATATTGTCATATTTACCCTGAATGTCATTCTGCCTTCCGGTAAAGTTCCACATCAGGTACCTCCAGTACATATAACCAAACTGGTATTCGAACATGTATTGCATGTTGTCTCCAAAAGAAGGTTTTTCTACAATAAGGTAGTCGCCGTAGGTTTTAAGGAACTTATTGTATTGGTCAAGATCAACATCACCTTTACGGTAAGCGTTCCTAAATTCAGATACAACACTTTCTATTTCGCCTCTAACTTGAATTATAGCAGTATTATAGTCTTCCTCAGTCATTTGATCAATAGGAAGGCCATATTTCATAAGCTCTTTATCGTAATCATAACCCGGATCTAATTTAAATCCAAGGGGTTTTGTAAAACGCATATAGTTTACGGCATGATCTGTACTCCACATTCTAGGCAAAAAGCCTTTATGGTTATCATCTGTGTTCTGTTTTGCATTTTTATAATTGTTTACAATAACATATTTACCTGTTTTGTAATCTCTCTGGTAGTTTGGCTTTTCATCCTCATAGGGTCTTGTTTTATCAAGGCCGGCATATACGTCAGAATACATAGGACCATAAAACAGCTTTTGCTCACCATACTGCTCCCTGTTATAGTAAGCAAGTACCTCTGCGGCATCCGAAGGTTTGTTTTCATTGATCACCACATTTGCATTGGCACGAATAGGTAGCATCATCCATGTAGAGAAACCTATAAAAATGAAAAGTATACAAAGTATCAGGGTATTGTAAAAAGGAAGGTTTTTCTTCTTTGTAAAGTTCAGGCTGAAATAAAAGAACGCTATAATAAAAAGTGTTATGAATATAGTTCCTGAATTAAAGGGCATCCCTAATGAATTTACCATGAATATTTCGGTTTTCCCGAATAATGCCATGGTATAAGGCAATAGCAGTTTAAAGATAAACAGAAGTATCGCTACAATAACCACATTAGCAATAATGAAGCTTTTAACAGTGATCTTTTGGTAATTCTTAAAGTAGTAGATGAATCCGATTGACGGTATGGTTAATAAAGCCATAAAGTGAACACCAAACGATAAACCAATAACTAACGAAATGATAAGCAGCCATTTGTTTCCTCTTGGCGTATGCATTTCCTGTTCCCAACGAAGACCCAGCCAAAGCAGTAAAGCAATGAATAAGGATGCCATAGCATAAACTTCGGCTTCTACAGCGTTAAACCAAAAACTATCGGTAAAAGTATAAGCAAGACTGCCCACTGCCGAAGCACCTAATATTACAACAGCATTATTATTGTTTAGTTCTGAAGTTTTGGCTACAATGTTTTTAAGCACTATAGTTAATGACCAAAACATAAAAAGAATAGTGAAGGCACTTGAAAATACCGACATCATGTTCACCATAAGTGCCACTTTATCAGGGGCTGTTGCAAACATGGCAAAGAAAGCGCCCATCATTTGATAAAGGGGAGCTCCCGGTGGGTGTCCTACTTCTAGTTTTGCAGCGGTAGAGATGTATTCGCCACAATCCCAAAAGCTAAGGGTAGGTTCTACTGTTAATGAATAAACCAGTAGTGCAATGGCAAAAACAGACCATCCTAAGATGGTATTCCATTTTTTGAAATCGAATGTTATCATGTAATGATTCGTTGTTCGGGATTATTACTTAATGCAAAGAAACTATTTTTTTACAAAAGGGAAGGGTTTAAAAACCGTTTTTATCAAGCTGGAATGGCTAAAGTTTTGCAAAAAGTGAATTTTAAGGATTTTGTTTTATAGTCTTCCTTAAAATAAAACAAGGCTGCCATTTTTGGCAGCCTTGTTTTAGGAGTAATCTGTTTATTTTTTAACAGCGGTAAATTTACCGTTTGGCTGATGCAGCTTTACCTCTTTTACGGCCCCGTCTTCACTGGTAATAAATTCAACATTAAAACCATCGAGTGTCGTTATCTTATACATGTTTTTTTCCGTTGCAATAAGTTCGTATTCAGGTTGTCCGGGAACAAGCATTCTGAGCTTATTGTTTTTTACTGATACTTTTATCGTTATTCCTTTAATAGCATACTCACCGGTATATTTGTTTAAAGTTTCGGCATCTACGGTGATTTCTTTTGGTTTGCGTTTGAATTGTATGGGATGATCCAGTGTAGGTTCTAATTTTAATGCAAGGCCCGATATCTCGCCGGCGTCGTTTGTAGAAAAATTAAAGCAAAGACTTTCATCAATTTCTACCTTATTGTTTTTAATTTCATAAGAATCAAAAATGTCATAATATTTACTCTTGAGGTAGCATTTGGTGTTTTTTAGTATAGCAAATAGTGAGTCGTTTTTAATGATTAGCTCTAAGGTACCATAGCCAGGGTTTGAATACAGTCCGGTGTAAGATGATAATGCATGCGAAGGTGTATGGCTTTCTTCGTTTGCTTTTTTATCGTCATTCTTCTCAGCCTCTTCTTTTCTCTTTTTGCGGTTCTCCTGTTTTTCTTTGTAGTATGTTACCCAATCTGTGCGTTTTACATTCAGTAACCTGTCAGCAACAGTGTTCGTTACTAATGTTGGAAGAGATGAGCTATTTTGGTTGGTAAGTACTACTATGCCAATATCATCTGCCGGGAAAAACGCTACATTGGCTGAAAAACCATCGATATTACCGCCATGTTCTACACTGTATTGCCCTTTGTATGATGAAATAAACCAACCATAACCGTAATTAGACATAAAAGAATTTGGCATTTCTTTGCTTGGCAGGTCACTGCCTACTACAGCGTGAGAACTAATGGCTTCAGAAATATATGAATCAGGGAGGATTTCCTGATTGTTGAATTTTCCATTATTTACCCACGAGATTAGCCACTTTCCCATGTCGTTTACACTACTGTTAATGCTTCCCGCCGGACTCATTCCAGCAATATCATAATAGTCCATTTTAGTGATAGCATCGTCCTTGAGGCCGTAGCCAAAAGCGGCATTAGATGCCTGCTTCATTTCCTGTATGGTTGTGTTGGAGCGTGTCATGCCTAACGGAGTGAAAAAGCGTTCTTTTATATTGTCTTCCCAACTTTTTTGAGTTATTTTTTCGGCGATTACACCCTGAAGCACAAACATAAAGTTGTTGTATTGCCATTGCTGTCTTAGCCCTGTACTGGGTTCCATATATTGTATCCTTTGGATAAGACTATCTTTACTGTGTGTAGGGAATAGGTACCACGAAATGTCGTGGCGCGGAAGCCCTGTTCTGTGGGACATCAGGTCTTCTATAATGATATTCTCATTAAGACTGTTGTTGTAAAATTTAAGATTCGGAACATATTTAAGGGGACTGTCCTGAAAAGTTAATTTGCCTTCATTTTTTAATTGTCCCAGTATAGCACAGGTAAAGGCTTTTGTGCTTGAGCCTATAGCGAAAAGGGTATTGGAGTCTACAGGAATTTTGTTTTCATAATCCCTGTAGCCAAAACCTGAACTATAGATCACTTTATCCTTTTTTATCACAGCTACGGCAAATCCCGAAGTTTTTGTCGCTTTCAGTAATGCATTAAGCTCTTTTTCGATGCCTTTCAGTCGTTTATCGGTTTGGGCTGTCGACACCATAATGGTGAAGAGAAAGAGAATGAAAGTAAAAAAATATTTCATAAGTGGTTTGGTTGGTGTGTTGAAAAGATGTCTTATTCGTCTTCTATTTCAAATCGCCTGAAAGCCTGGTTCAGTTTATTGAAATCTTCTTTGCCTGAATTATAAAGATCTGTATCTCCATTATCTTTCATGATAAGAAGCAGTCTTCTGTAGCCTTCGATCTCTCTGTAAATATCATTAAAAAGTGCATTTTGATCTACTTTGGGTAATGATTTGTAGAAAGTAATGCTCTCTTTACTTTTTTGAATAAGTTTAGCAATGAGTTCTCTTGCAGCTTTTTTGTTCCCGGTTTTATAATAGCCGTCAGCAAATGGTTCGGTTAAGAAATAAAGGCCATAATAGTCTACCGGCATGTTTGTCATGACCAGGTCGATAATTTTTGCTGCTTTGTCTTTTTTACCTTCGTTCAATAGAGCTTCCATTAGGCGGGCAAGGTTTTTTCTGTAATTAAAGCTGTTTTTAAGCGTTTGCGGATCGTGATAGATCGTAGTGCTGCCACTATTACCCCAATCCCATTTCATAGCAATATCATACATTTTATCTGTATTGATATATCCCATATCCATACGGTTGTTTTTAGGAGGAGTTGTTTTTATAGGAACCAGTTTATATACCAGGCCGTCCAGTTCCAGGTAATCCTTCATCCAGGCATAATCTTCCGGGTCAATGCTGCCCCCCGAGAAATATATTGGACGTTTCCAGTTGTTGTTACGGATAACATCCAGCATGATCAGGTTGTGCTTATATATTGCTTCTTCCGGTAGGTCAATGTCGATATACGGTACAATAGAATCATAGTATTGCGGTGCAACAACTTTATTTTTGATTACTGCATTTTTGTCTACCATCATTCTAACTTTATTGGTAGGGTAATAGTTGCATTTTTGGCCACTGTTAAATTCGATCTTTGCTCTTTCGTCTTCCAGCTTTACAAAATTCATAAAGTCGGTAATATCCATACGCTCTTCGGTTTTTGGAGCATAAAAAATAAAATCTCTTGTACCGTCTACATATTGCTTGTGTGTAAATGAAATTGGAACAGGAGCCGAATCATAAGCCTGACGTTTCATCTGGTCGATATACCAGTCAGTAGGAAGTAGTGTAGAACACACAATTCTTACATCCGTACGGTAACCTTCAATTTCCTGAGCATACCATAGCGGGAAGGTGTCGTTGTCGCCTATGGTAAATAATATGGCATTAGGTTCACAGGAGTCCAGATATGATTTTGCCATAGATAAGGCAGTATACCTGCCCGAGCGATCATGATCATTCCAGTTTTCTTTTGCCATTAATAGTGGGCACGCCAATAAGGTTACTCCCAATACAACCGGAATTGCAATCTTTGGCTGCAAGTATTTTTTAATTCCGTCAAAAAGGGCATAAACTCCAAAGGCGATCCATATTGCAAACACATAAAATGAACCTACAAGAGCATAATCTCTCTCACGAACCTCAAACGGTCTTTCGTTAAGGAATATTTTTAATGCAATACCTGTAAATAGGAATAATGTTAGGAGTATATAAAAGCTTTTAAGGTCTTTTTTTGCATGGAATATCATTCCGATTACCCCCAGAATGAAAGGAAGAAAAAAGTAGGTGTTTCTGCCTTTATTGTTTTTCATATCAGAGGTAAGACTGTTCTGTGGGCCTAGTCTTGCTTCGTCAATAAAAGAAATACCGCTTATCCAGTTGCCATCTATAGTGTCATACTTACCCTGTACGTCACTTTGGCGGCCTGTAAAGTTCCACATAAGGTATCTCCAGTACATATAACCAAACTGGTATTCAAACATAAAGGCCATGTTTTCTCCAAAGCTTGGTTTTTCGATAATAAGGTATTGCTTATATGATTTCAGGAATTTATCATACTCTTCATTACCTAATTCACCTTTTTTATAACCATCCCTAAATTGCTTTATAATATTTTCCAGTTCGCCTTTAATCTGACCTACAGCCTGCATGGCTTCTTGTTCACTAAGTGTATTAACGTCTACGCCATAATTCTTTAACTCCCTTTCATAATCATAATTAGGGTTTAATCTGAATTTTGGAGGTGTACTGAATGCCATATAATTAGCGGCATGATCGCTGCTTATCATTCTTGGCATAAAGCCATTGTGATTGGAGTCAGAATTTTGTCGGGCATTTTTGTAATTGTTTACAATTACATATTTACCAGTTTTGTAATCACGTTCATAGTTGGGTTTAGAATCTTTATAAGGATTCTCTTCGTCAAGATTGGCATACTTCTCAGTATATAACGGGCCATAGAACGTTTTTTGTTCACCATACTGCTCACGGTTGTAGTAGGCAAGTACCTCTGCGGCATCGGTAGGGCTGTTTTCATTAATTACTACGTGAGCATTTGCTCGTATAGGAAGCATTAACCAGGTAGAGAACCCAATTAATATAAATAGCATACATAACAATAACGTGTTATAAACAGCAAATCCTTTCTTTTTTGTGTAGCGCAGTCCAAAATAAAAGAAAGCAATTATTAATAATGTTATAAAAATTGTCCCTGAGTTGAATGGCATACCAAGGCTGTTTACCATAAAGATCTCTGTTTTTCCAAAAAGGGCCAGTGTGTAAGGAAGAAGGAATTTAAAAACAAAAAACAATATTGCGATCATTACCATGTTAGCGATGATAAAGTTCTTTATTGTAATCGTTTTGTAGTTTTTAAAGTAATATATCAATCCTATAGAAGGAATGGTAAGGAGTGCCATAAAGTGTACTCCAAACGATAAACCTATTAATAATGAGATAATTAATAGCCATTTGTTGCCTCTTGGCTGATGCATTTCTTCTCCCCATTTTAAACCCGTCCATAGCAGTAAAGATATAAAGAGTGATGCCATAGCATATACTTCGGCTTCTGTGGCATTAAACCAAAAACTATCAGAGAAGGTGAAGGCAAGGCAGCCAATGAAAGCACTCCCTAGTACCATTATAGCGTTATCGCGATTAAATGTGGTGAATCCTGAAACCATATTCTTTAAAAGTATGGTTAACGACCAAAACATGAACAATATAGTAAAGGCGCTCGATGTTACTGACAGCATATTTACCATAAGTGCCACTTTATCAGGGCTGGTGGCAAACATTGCAAAGAAAGCGCCTGCCATTTGGAATAGCGGAGCACCGGGAGGGTGTCCTACTTCCAGCTTTGCGGCTGTAGCAATATATTCACCGCAATCCCAAAAACTAAGGGTACGTTCTACGGTTAAAGAGTAAATAATGAACGCAGCGGCAAATGCCGACCATCCTAAAATGGTATTCCATTTTTTAAAGTTAAATTCTGTCATGTAATTGGTACGGAAAGGTTTAAATGTCTTACAAAAGTAATAGCTTTATTGAATGTAGAACGCGAAAAAAAATATTTTAATATTTTTTCTTTAAAAAGTTTGTAAAACTGAAATTATGTGCTAAATTTGCACCCGCAATGAAGGAACAATGGTCTATGGTGTAATGGTAACACTACTGTTTTTGGTGCAGTCGTTCAAGGTTCGAGTCCTTGTGGACCAACAGAAAAAGTCTCTCTGCAATGAGAGGCTTTTTTTATTTATAACCGTTTCAAAAAGATCGCTTTTTTGCTAAGTTTAAATCAAATTGCATCTTTTGATGTGTGGTTTTGGGTTTGAAGAGGTGTTTTGGTTTAGGAATAGGTTATTTGTTGTTTATTGAGTGTGTAAGTACATCTTGTGGTTGTTTTTGATATCAAGGAGACTTCGGGGTAGATTAAGATATAATGGTCTATGGTGTAATGGTAACACTACTGTTTTTGGTGCAGTCGTTCAAGGTTCGAGTCCTTGTGGACCAACAGAAAAAGCCTCTCAGAAATGAGAGGCTTTTTTGTGTTTATAACTATTTCAAAAAGAGTGTTTTTTACTTGAATTAGGCGTTTTTTAACGCTAAGTTATACGTGTCATTGAGTTCTTGATTATAAGAAGCGGTTTTTTTATCTTCTTTAAGGTTTTAGATCTTCTGGGTGGTACTTTACTTGGGAGTTGATGGTTTTAATTCTGTGTTTGTATTGGGGCTCTGGACTTTGTTTTGCGAAATGAGTTGTTGTAGGGTATAAAAAAAGCGGCCCAAGAGCCGCTTTTTTGTTTTTATGAGTAATTTATATCTTAAAGGTGATAACCGGTCTTACGGCATGATTTACCAAATCTTCACTAACGCTTCCGTTAAAGAAATGAGCTAATCCTTTTCTTCCGTGAGTACACATTCCTATTAAATCGGCATTTACACTGTTTGCGAAATGTAAAATTCCTTTTTCAACATTTACGTCATTATATACATGAGCAGTATAATTGTTTTTTATATCGAACGATGCTGCAAAGTTTTTTATTGTTTTTTCTGCTTCGTGAGTAGATTTAAAATCACTTGGAGTATTTATTAATACTAAATGCAGGTGTGTGTCAAAGCTATTAGCGAATTCAACCACTTTAGCAAAAGGTTTTTTTATTTCATCAGAGAAGTCAGAGGCGAAAACAAATTTTTGAGGATTAAATTCTCCTTGTTCTTTTTTGATAACTAACACAGGGATGTCTGAGGTTCTTACTACTTTTTCAGTGTTCGATCCAATAAACATTTCCTGGAAGCCGCTGGCGCCATGAGAACCCATAACGACAAGGTCTATGTCGTGTTTTTTGCTGTGTTTTATGATACCGTCAAAAGCTTTTTCAAATTGTATTGCTTCAACTATGGTTATTCCCTGTAGGTAAGGTTCATTAAGAACTTCCTGAAAACGCTCACGGGTTTTCTCCATAAAGAACATAACTTCCGGTACGCCTGCGCTTGCGCCTACAGCTTTGCTTTCACCTATTCCGTCATCACTAACGTGTGATGGTAATTCCAGCATGTGAAGCAGGTATATTTCAGCATTATTTTTGCGTGCAATTTGTGCTGCAACCTTTAAGGCATATTCGGCGTGGTCTGAAAAGTCGGTTGGGACTAAGATTTTCTTCATAAATTGTGTGTGTAATTAACAAGAATTTGGTTGTAATATCTATATAATAAAGATAAGAATTAATTTTACATTATCCAATGATTTTCAAGATATAAAAAAATATAGTATATTTGCACCGTTATTTAATAAATACTAAATAATGAGGGGACAGGAGTCCCCTCTTTTTATACAGATATGACATTTAAAGAAATAGTTACAGATTTGTTGAATAAAGCCCTTGAGGAGCGGCCATCGTTGTTTCTTATTGACTTCACGATAGATAGTGCAAACAGGATACTGGTAACACTGGATGGTGATAACGGGGTGAATTTACAGGATTGTATTGACGTAAGCAGGGCCATAGAACATAACCTTGATAAGGATGAATATGATTTTGGACTTGAAGTAGCTTCATCGGGAGCAGCAAGCCCATTAACTTTTCCTAGGCAATACAGAAAAAATCTAGGCAGGACCCTTAGCGTAAAAACCGCTACAGAGAAAATTGAGGCAGAAATTACAGAAGCGAATGATGATTTCATCGTGCTGGAGTGGAGTGCCCGCGAACCTAAGCAAATAGGCAAAGGGAAAGAGACAGTACTTAAAAGAGTAGAAATACCTTATAAGGAAATCAAAGAAGCAGTTGTTGTAATAAAATTTTAAAAAAATAGAAAGTTGGCATGGAAAATCTCGCATTAATCGATTCGTTTTCAGAGTTTAAAGATGATAAGCTTATAGATCGAGTTACGCTTATGGCGATCTTGGAAGATGTATTCAGGAATGCACTGAAAAAGAAATACGGTTCGGATGATAATTTTGATATCATCATAAACCCTGATAAAGGGGATATGGAGATATGGAGGAACCGTGTGGTAGTTGCAGATGGTGAGGTAGAGGATCCTAACCAGGAGATATCCCTTTCTGAGGCAAGAAAAATTGAGCCGGATTTTGAAGTTGGAGAAGATGTTTCTGAAGAAGTAAAACTTATTCAGTTAGGAAGAAGAGCTATATTAGCACTGCGTCAAAATCTTATTTCTAAGATACACGAACACGATAATACAAACCTATATAAGCAATTTAAAGATATAGTAGGTGATATTTATACTGCAGAAGTGCACCATGTTAGGCCAAAAGCTGTAATTTTGGTGGATGATGAAGGAAATGAAATCGTTCTTCCTAAAGAAAAACAGATTCCATCTGACTTTTTCAGGAAAGGTGATAACGTTCGTGGAATTATAGAAAGCGTTGAACTTAAAGGTAACAAACCTCAAATTATAATGTCAAGAACATCAGAACTGTTCCTTGAGAAATTATTTGAACAGGAAATACCTGAAGTTTTTGACGGACTTATTATGGTTAAAAAAGTTGTAAGAATTCCAGGCGAAAAAGCAAAAGTAGCTGTAGATTCTTATGATGACAGGATTGACCCGGTGGGCGCCTGTGTAGGTATGAAAGGTTCACGTATCCATGGTATCGTTCGCGAACTGGGTAATGAAAATATAGATGTAATCAATTATACAACAAACACACAGTTGTATATATCAAGAGCACTAAGTCCTGCAAAAGTATCGTCGATTAAAATTGATGAGGCAAATAATAGGGCAGAAGTATTCCTTAAGCTGGAAGAAGTTTCTAAGGCTATCGGTAGAGGAGGTCACAACATTAAACTGGCAGGTCTTTTAACAGGCTATGAGTTAGATGTTATTCGTGAAGGTACACTTGCTGAAGATGAGGATGTTGAATTAACAGAGTTCTCGGATGAGATTGAAGCATGGATTATCGCTGAGTTTGCAAAAATCGGCCTTGACACTGCAAGAAGTATACTAAACCAGGATGTACAGGATCTAGTAAGAAGAACAGATCTTGAAGAAGAGACGGTGCTTGAGGTGATGAGGATACTTAAAGAAGAATTTGAGGATTAAACAGGTTTAGCACACGGTACAGCGCAACACAACAAAGAAGATAAAATTAATAAGATTGTATGTCTGAAGAAAGAGCAATAAGAATAAACAAAGTATTAAGGGAATTAAATATTTCGCTGGACAGGGCCGTGGAGTATCTTAAGGACAAAGGGCACGTTATTGAATCGAGTCCTAACGCTAAGATATCCAATGAGGAATATAATGCCCTTTACAATCAATTTTCTGCTGACAAAGGTAAGAAAGCTGCTTCTCTCGAAGTAAGTGAAGAGAAACGCAAAGAAAAAGAAGCGCTTCGCATTGAGAGAGAAAAAGAAATTGAAGAAAAAAGGAAGCAGGACGAAGAGAGACAAAAACAGGAAGTGATCAAAGCGAGAGCTACACTATCTGGCCCGGTTTCTGTAGGCAAAATTGACCTTAATGCTAAAAAAGCTGAACCCTCTTCAGATACTCCTGCAAAAGCGCAGGAGCCTAAAGCTGCCCCTGTTGTAGAGGAGCCAAAGGTACAAGTTGAGGCACCAAAGGTTGTTGAAGCACCTAAAGCTGTTGAGGCTCCAAAAGCTGAAACGCCAAAGGTTGAAGCACCTAAAGTTGCGGAAGCTCCAAAAGCTGAAACATCTAAACCGATTCAGAAAAAATCTGAGCCGGCTATACAGCCAAAAGCAAAAGAAGAGAAGCCAGTTATTGAGCCTAAAGCACAGCCTGAAGCTGCTGCTTCGGCACCTTCTGTAACACCGGCAGCTACCCCTGAAGTAGCGGCTCCGGAAGAAGAGAAGATCAAAACGCAATATCAAAAACTTACCGGTGCAACGTTCACCGGGCAAACTATAGATCTTTCTCAGTTCAATAAACCGAAAAAGAAAAAAGAAGAGTTTAAGAAAGAGGCTCCGAAGCCGGGTACTGCTGCTGCAAATCAGCAAAACCAGGATAAGAACAAAAGGAAAAGAATTACGCCTAAGCCTCAGGGTCAGGGTGGTGGTCAGCAAACGCAAAATAGCGGACCAAGACCTCCGGGTAATCAGATAAGACCAAATACAAATGGTCCTGCTGCTAACAAATTCGGACCTAACAAACGTCCTGCAATTGTTTCTAAAGTTGAGCCTACTGAAGAAGAGGTTAAAAACCAAATCCGTGAGACTCTTGAGAAATTACAGGGTAAAGGAAATAAATCGAAAGCAGCTAAGTATAGAAGAGACAAGCGAGATAGCCACCGTCAGAAATCTGATGATGAGCAAAGAATGCTTGATGAAGGAAGTAAAACACTTAAAGTTACTGAGTTTGTAACTGTAGGTGAAGTTGCTACCATGATGGATGTGCCAATTACTAAAGTAATATCGGTATGTATGTCTCTTGGTATCATGGTTACCATGAACCAGCGTTTAGATGCAGAAACACTTACTATCGTTGCAGATGAGTTTGGATATGAGGTAGAATTTATTACTACTGATATTGAAGAAGCTATTCAGGTAGTAGAAGATAAAGAAGAAGATCTTGTACACAGAGCCCCGATCGTTACTGTAATGGGTCACGTTGACCACGGTAAAACATCGTTACTGGATTATATTCGTAAAGAAAATGTAATTGCTGGTGAGTCGGGTGGTATTACACAGCACATCGGTGCCTATGGTGTAACACTTGATAATGGACAGAAAATTGCATTCCTTGATACACCGGGTCACGAGGCGTTTACCGCGATGCGTGCACGTGGTGCTCAGATTACAGATATTGCTATTGTTGTAATTGCGGCGGATGATGATATCATGCCACAAACAAAAGAGGCTATCAACCATGCTCAGGCAGCGGGTGTGCCAATTATATTTGCAATTAACAAAGTGGATAAGCCAACGGCTAATCCAGAGAAAATAAAAGAAAGACTTGCCGGTATGAACCTTCTTGTTGAAGATTGGGGAGGTAAAATACAGTCGCATGATATTTCTGCAAAAACAGGACTTGGTGTTAAAGACTTACTTGAAAAAGTATTGTTAGAGGCAGAGATCTTAGATCTTAAAGCTAATCCTGAAAAAGCTGCGGTTGGAACTGTAGTAGAGGCTTTCCTTGATAAAGGTAGAGGTTATATTTCTACAGTGCTTGTACAGGGTGGTACACTTAAATTAGGTGACTATGTACTTGCGGGTAAACACCACGGTAAAGTTAAAGCAATGCATGATGAGCGTGGTAACAGTATTAAAGTTGCAGGTCCATCTACGCCGATATCTATCTTAGGTCTTGATGGTGCTCCAACAGCAGGTGATAAGTTTAGTGTATTCCAGGATGAGAAAGAAGCTAAACAAATTGCAGCTAAACGTACTCAGTTAATGCGTGAGCAGTCTGTACGTACACAAAGACACATTACACTTGCAGAGATTGGAAGAAGGATCGCTCTTGGACAGTTTAAAGAACTTAATATTATCCTTAAAGGTGACGTGGATGGTTCAGTTGAGGCGCTTTCAGATTCATTCTCTAAATTATCAACTGAAGAGATCCAGATAAACATTATACATAAAGGTGTAGGTGCTATTACTGAATCTGACGTATTGCTTGCATCAGCTTCTGATGCCATCATTATCGGATTTAACGTTCGTCCTTCTGCTAGTGCAAGACAACTTGCCGACAAAGAAGAGATCGATATCAGAAACTACTCTATCATTTATGATGCGATTGATGATCTTAAGGATGCAATGGAAGGTATGCTATCTCCGGAAATGAAAGAAGAAGTTACTGGTACAGCAGAGATTCGTGAAACATTCAAAATATCTAAAATTGGTACTATTGCAGGATGTATGGTAACTGATGGTAAGATTTACAGAAACTCGAGAATCCGTCTTATTAGAGAAGGTGTGGTAATTTATACTGGAGAACTTACGGCACTTAAGCGTTTTAAAGACGATGTTAAAGAGGTTTCTAAAGGTTATGACTGTGGTATTCAGATCAAGAATTATAACGACATACAACAGCTTGACGTTATAGAGGCTTACCAGGAAGTAGAAGTGAAGAAAAAGCTTAAATAATTTAAGTTTTTAATATTATAAAAATCCCCGACTGTAATTGCAGTCGGGGATTTTCTTTTTATATGAATTTTGTTGAATGAAAGATCCTGGTTCATTAAACAGGGAGGGTTTAGAAGCTTTTTTGCCGGGTTGGGAAGAATATTCGTGGCATTGGGTGGATGTGTAGCGGAAAAGCTTTTGGAGGTCTTCAATTGGCTTAGATGAGGAAAGTAATCTTTGCTGAATTAAGTCTTGATTTGGTTTTAGATTATTCTAAATGAAAAATAGCTGAAATAAAAAGTGTTTATAATGTAAAAATCCCGCAATTGCGGGATTTTATTGTTTGATTTTTGCTTATTTATTTGGTTTTATAAGCAGTGCATAAGGGTATTTTTTCTTGATGTCGATTAGTTTTCTTTCGGCATCAATACGCGATTTAAAATTTCCAACCCATACTTTATAGGTAGGGCTTTCGAAAATTATAGTACCATCTAAATTTTTGAATTCTCTTCTGAATTCAGCTAGTGTTTTTCTCGCTTTATCGTTGTCACCGTAGAATATTTGAACTTTATAGCGATCATTTACGGTTATAGATGAGTTGATTTTGCGCTTTTCTGCTAGTAGTTGTTCGAATCGTGGGTCCTGATTAACAGAAATATTGGACTCCTGGGCCATACATTCGACCCCGAAAAAAGTAAGTAATATAAAGGCCGCATTGTAAGACCTGAGGTTTAAAATTCTCATAATGAACTGTATTTAACGCAAAAGTACGACTAATTATTATATGCCTCCAAGAGTAATTTATTTAGAATTGTTATAAATTATGAGATAAGGTTTGTTTAGGGTTTGAGAATAATTCTTAAGTCGTATTTTTGTGGGAGTTTTTAAAAAGCATGGTGTTTGCTCACTACGCATGTAAAAACCTTACCTAATTAAGTCGATAATCATTTTTAATATGAAAAAAGTGGGTAACCATAATTCGTTTTCAAGGATTTTATTGTTTTGTCTGGCGTTTTCGCTGTCATTCTCCATTACATCTTATGCACAGGATGCTGCGGCACCGGCAGCAACAGCTCCGGCTGATGCAGCGGCAGCTGCCCCGGCTGAGGGCGCAGGTGATCCTGTAAAGGGTAAAGAGTTGTTTAATACTCTTTGCGCTGCATGTCACAAACTTGATGCCAAGTCTACAGGGCCGGCATTAAGAGGTGTTGCTGACAGGCATGCTCGTACATGGTTGTATTCATGGGTGAAAAACAGCAGTGAAATGATAAAGGCAGGAGATCCTGCAGCAGTAAAACTATTTGCTGAAAATAACAAATCAGTAATGACTCCGTTTCCGCAGTTGTCGCATGGTGATATTGATAATATCCTTGCGTATACATCTGCACCGGCACCGGTAGTTGAAAAACCGGCGGGCGCAGCTGCAGCTGGTGAAACAAGTAAAACAGGAGTGTCTAATGATCTTGTGCTTTTTGCGCTTGTATTAGTTCTTGCGGTACTAATTATAATGCTTGTTTTAGTGACAAGAACATTAAAAAGAGTATCTGCGGCTAATGGTGTAGAGGTTGTGAGTAAAGATTCTTCGGTGTCTTTATGGAGGGCTTATGCTAAAAATCAGTTCCTTGTGTTTGTGACTGTTATATTGCTGATGCTTTCTTCTTCATACTTCCTTTACGGATATCTTATGCAAATAGGGGTAGACCAAGGGTATGAGCCGATACAGCCAATTCACTTCTCTCACAAAATTCACGCTGGTGATAATGGTATTGATTGTAAATACTGTCACTCATCTGCGAGAGTAAGTAAAACTTCAGGTATACCGTCACTTAATGTGTGTATGAACTGTCATAAGAATGTTTCTGAATTCCAAGGGGATAAAGATTCTACGTATGTAGATCATTCAAAAGAGTTCTATTCGGGTGAAATCAAAAAATTATATGATGCAGTTGGTTGGGATGCAGCTGCTCAAAAATATACAGGAAAACAAAAACCTGTTAAATGGGTTAGAGTACATAATCTTCCGGATTTCGTTTACTTCAACCATTCACAGCACGTTTCGGTTGCTGGTGTAGAGTGTCAAACTTGCCACGGTCCTGTTGAGACTATGGAGGTAATGAGACAACATTCACCATTAACAATGGGCTGGTGTATTAACTGTCACCGTGAAACCGATGTTAAGGTTGAAGGTAATGATTACTACAAGAAAATCCACGATGAGCTTGCCAAAAAATATGGCGTACAAAAGCTAACTGCTGCTAATATGGGTGGTACTGAGTGTGGTAAATGTCACTATTAATCAATTTTTAAGAAGCTAATATCTATATACAACATGGCATCAAACAAAAAATACTGGCAAAGTGTTGAAGAGCTTAATGAAAACAGCTCTATTGTTGAGACGCTAAGAAACAACGAATTTGTAGAGCAGATTCCTACTGACGAATTTCTTGGTGACAAGGAAGCGCTAGCATCTTCATCTACAAGCCGTCGTGACTTTTTGAAATATGTAGGGTTCAGTACTGCAGCTGCATCATTGGCAGCTTGCGAGGGCCCGGTTATCAAGTCTATTCCTTACGTAATACAGCCGGAAGAAATCGTACCGGGTGTTGCTGATTACTATGCAACAACCATGAATGATGGTTTCGATTTCGCTAACATAGTAATAAAGACCCGTGAGGGTCGTCCTATTAAGGTTGAGAACAACGTTCTTGCCGGGGCTAAAATCGCGGCTAACGCGAGAGTACATGCATCGGTATTATCTTTGTATGACAGTATGCGTTTAAAAGAACCTTTAATTTCTGGTAAACCAGCTTCTTGGGAAGATGTGGATGCTAAAGTTAAGGATGGTCTTTCTAAAGCAGCGGCAGGTGCGGGTAGTGTAGTAGTGCTTACGGGTACTACGGCGAGTCCTTCAACTGATAAGTTAATTGCTGAATTCGGTACAAAATATCCAGGTTTTAAACACGTGGTGTATGATGCAGTATCTTCATCAGAAGCATTGGATGCTTTCCAGGCGGTTTATGGTGAAAGAGCTCTTGCGGATTACGATTTTGGTAAAGCTGATGTTATTCTTTCTGTTGGTGCTGATTTCTTAGGAGACTGGCAAGGTGGAGGGTTTGATACAGGTTATTCTGCGGGTCGTATTCCTAAGCAAGGTAAAATGTCTAAGCATATCCAGATCGAGGCTAATATGTCTTTAGCTGGTTCTAATGCAGACAAGCGTATTCCATTGACGGTTACTGAGCAAAAATATGCTCTTGTTACAATATATAATGTTATTACAGGTGCATCTGTTAGCGTGCCAAAATTCGCTAATGCTGCATACGGTGAGGCAGTTATGGCTGCTGCAAAACAAGTTAAGGCTGCTGGTGCTCGTGGAGTAGTAGTTTCAGGTCTTGATGATGTTAATGCTCAGTTATTAGTGCTTGCTATTAATAACACATTACAGTCTCAGGCTTTCAATCCTGGTGCTGCACGTCTTACAAGAAAAGGTGATGCAAAAGCGGTTGCTCAACTTGTAAGCGATATGAAAGCTGGTAAAGTACATGCGCTTATTATGAGTGGTGTGAATCCAGTTTATACCTTGCCAAACAGTACTGATTTCGCTGAGGGTCTTAAAAAAGTAAAATTATCGGTTTCTTTCTCTCTTAAAGAAGATGAAACTGCTTCTTTAACAACGGTTGCTGCTGCTGCTCCTCATTACTTAGAGGCTTGGGGTGATGTTAGTGTAGCTAAAGGATACTATGGTATCATGCAGCCTACAATTCGTCCGTTGTTTAAAACAAAACAATTCCAGGATGCGTTACTTGCCTGGGCGGGTAATGGTTTAGCGTATTACGATTACTTAAGAGCTGTTGCTGCTACAAGTGCAAACGGAAAATCGTGGACACAATTAGTGCATGACGGTGTTCATGTTTCTGAAGTGCTTCCTGCTGCTTCTGCTTCTGCTGCTGATTATAGTGGAGCTGCTTCTAAACTTGCTGCTGCAAAACCAGCTGCCGGATTAGAATTGGTATTGTATACTAAAGTTGGTATGGGAGATGGTCAACAGGCTAATAACCCATGGCTTCAGGAATTCCCTGATCCAATTACAAGAGTATCTTGGGATAACTATGCAACTGTATCTAAGTTTGATGCAGAGAAATTAGATCTTGAAAACTACAATGTTGCAAACGGTGGTCTTAACGGTAGCTATGTAACTATTGAAGTTAATGGGAAAAAACTTGAAAATGTACCGGTAATTATTCAACCGGGACAGGCTAGAGGTACTGTAGGTCTTGCTTTAGGTTACGGCCGTAAAGCTGCCATGAAAAAAGAAATGATCGTAGGTGTTAATGCTTACACATTATATAATAATCTTAACTCATTCCAGTCTGCGAAACTGACTAAAACTGCCGGTGACCACGAGTTTGCCTGCGTTCAGCTTCAAAAAACATTAATGGGTAGAGGAGATATCATTAAAGAAACTGTTCTTAAAGATTTCAACACTAAAGATGCTTCAGAATGGAACATCATGCCGGTTGTGTCTTTAGATCATAAAGAAGTTCCTGCTGCATCGGTAGATCTTTGGGAGTCTTTTGACAGAACAACAGGACATCACTTTAACCTTTCTATCGATCTTAATGCTTGTACCGGTTGTGGAGCGTGCGTTATCGCTTGTCACGCTGAAAACAATGTACCGGTAGTAGGAAAATCTGAAATAAGAAGAAGCCGTGATATGCACTGGTTGCGTATTGACAGGTATTACTCTTCTGAAGAAACATTTGCAGGAGACGTTACGCGTAAAGAAGGTGCTTCAGGATTATTTGATTCAGTGTCTACATTCAATGCAATGGAAGATCCGTCAGAAAACCCTCAGGTAGCATTCCAGCCGGTAATGTGTCAGCACTGTAACCACGCGCCATGTGAAACTGTTTGTCCAGTTGCTGCAACGTCTCACGGACGTCAGGGACAAAACCAAATGGCTTACAACCGTTGCGTAGGTACTCGTTACTGTGCAAACAACTGTCCATATAAGGTACGTCGTTTTAACTGGTTCCTTTATAATAAAAACAGCGAATTTGATTATCATATGAATGATGATCTGGGCCGTATGGTTCTTAACCCTGATGTGAACGTTCGTTCAAGAGGTGTTATGGAAAAATGTTCATTCTGTATCCAAGGTACTCAAGCGGTTATCCTTAAGGCTAAACGTGAAGGTAGAGTGGTTGCAAAAGGTGAGTTTCACAATGCCGCGGCTTGTTCTGCAGCCTGCAGCAGCGGAGCAATGGTATTTGGTGACGTAAACGAAAAAGAGGATCCTATTGTGGCCCTTAAAGAAGATGAGAGAGCTTACCACCTGCTTAGCCAGATTGGAACTCAACCAAATGTATTCTACCACGTAAAAGTTAGAAATACATAATAACAAGTAATATTAATAAGAAACACTATAAAGGATTATGTCGTCTCATTACGAAGCACCCATTAGAAAACCTTTAATTATAGGTGATAAAAATTATCATGATGTAACTGTTGATGTTGCAAGGCCTGTTGAAGGCAGAGCAAACAAGCAATGGTGGATCGCATTTTCAATTGCGCTTGCTGCTTTCCTTTGGGGAATAGCTTGTGTCGCCTATACAGTTGGAACAGGTATCGGAACATGGGGTTCAAATAAAACCGTTGGCTGGGCCTGGGATATCACCAACTTCGTTTGGTGGGTAGGTATCGGTCACGCAGGAACCCTAATTTCAGCAGTACTTTTATTATTCCGCCAAAAATGGAGAATGGCTATTAACCGCTCTGCGGAAGCAATGACCATCTTCTCTGTAATCCAGGCAGCTATGTTCCCGGTATTCCACATGGGTCGTCCATGGTTAGCATACTGGGTAATGCCAATCCCTAACCAGTTTGGTTCGCTTTGGGTTAACTTTAACTCCCCGCTGCTTTGGGACGTATTTGCAATCTCAACTTACCTTTCAGTATCACTGGTTTTCTGGTGGACAGGTTTGTTACCCGATTTTGCAATGCTTCGAGACAGAGCTATAACTCCTTTTACAAAAAGAGTTTATTCTATCCTAAGTTTTGGATGGAGTGGTAGAGCTAAAGACTGGCAGCGTTTTGAGGAAGTATCTCTTGTACTTGCCGGACTTGCCACGCCTCTTGTACTTTCTGTACACACAATCGTATCTTTTGACTTTGCTACCTCGGTTATACCGGGATGGCATACAACGATTCTTCCGCCTTACTTCGTTGCGGGAGCAATCTTCTCTGGATTTGCAATGGTAAATACCCTGCTTATCATCATGAGAAAAGTCTCTAATCTTGAAGCTTACATCACTGTACAGCATATCGAACTGATGAATATTGTAATCATGATTACAGGTTCTATCGTAGGTATCGCTTATATTACTGAGTTATTCGTTGCCTGGTATTCAGGTGTAGAATACGAACAGTATGCTTTCCTTAACAGGGCTACAGGTCCTTACTGGTGGGCTTATGCACTGATGATGACTTGTAATGTTATCTCTCCGCAGGTAATGTGGTTCAAAAAGATCAGAACAAGCATCTTCGTTTCTTTTGTTATTTCAATTGTTGTAAACATAGGTATGTGGTTTGAACGTTTCGTAATTATCGTAACATCACTTCACAGAGATTACCTACCATCATCATGGACAATGTTCCAGCCTACTTTTGTAGATGCAGGTTTCTTCATTGGTACAATTGGTTTCTTCTTTGTATTATTCCTTCTTTATTCTAGGAGTTTCCCTGTAATTGCACAGGCAGAGGTTAAATCGATCATGAAGACTTCAAGTGAGACTTACAAAAAATTAAGAGAACAGGGAGGTCACGACAATCATTCACATTCAGAACAAAATCATCACTAAGATCATGAGTAATAAAGTTATACATGTACTATACAATGACGATGATATCCTTATGGATGCAGTAAGGCAAACTCGTGCTGCGCATCATCACATTGAAGAAATTTACACGCCATTCCCGGTTCACGGGCTTGATAAGGCAATGGGCCTTGCTCCTACAAGAATAGCTATTACATCATTCTTATATGGTTTAGTTGGATTATCTGTTGCTACGGCAATGATGAATTATATCATGATCCAAGACTGGCCACAGGATATTGGAGGAAAACCAAGCTTTAGCTATATTCAAAATATGCCGGCTTTTGTACCGGTAATGTTTGAGATGACTGTATTTTTTGCAGCTCACTTAATGGTTATTACTTTTTATATGAGAAGTAAATTATGGCCATTTAAAGAGGCAGAAAATCCAGATGTGAGAACTACAGATGACCATTTCTTAATGGAAGTTGCAGTTCATGGCGATGAAGACCAAATGGTTGCTTTCTTTGAGAAAACAGGAGCAGTGGAAGTAAAAGTAATTGATAAGCATTAACAGAACTATGAAAGCGTTATATAAAATAGCATTATTGGTAACTGTATCTACAGTATTTACTGCCTGCTTTAATAAATCAAAGCCCAATTACCAGTATTTCCCAAACATGTACGAATCGGTAGCTTATGAGACATATTCTGAATCAGCAGCTTTTGCTAATGGTAAAGAAGGTCAGCTTCCGGCTAAAGGATCTATACCAAGAGGATTTGTTCCTTATGAGTATCCAAATACAACTGAAGGATATGAGCTTGCTAAAGCAAACTTAAAATCACCACTTACTCCAGAAGAAGTAAACCTTGAAAAAGGAACAAAACTTTTCAATATTTACTGCGCTATTTGTCACGGTGAAAAGGGAGATGGAAAAGGAAACCTTGTTAAAAGAGAGAAATTCCTTGGGGTACCTAGTTATAAAGACAGAGTTATTACAGAAGGAAGTGTATTCCATGTAGAAACTTATGGATTAAACTCTATGGGCTCGCATGCTAATCAACTTTCTCAGCATGAGCGTTGGCAAGTTGCCGCTTATGTGATGAAACTTAAGAGTGAATTATAATTGTAGAACACTGAAAGCATAAATATATGTACACATTTTCAAGTAGATTAAAAACAATTGCATTCGTCCTGATGATATTAGGTATCCTTGGGGTAGGCTATAGTTTTTTCACTGCACCCAAAACCGTTGAAGACGTAGAGAGAATATTAGCAGCAGACAGCCATCACGGTGGTGGTCATGCTGATGCAGCACACCATGGTGACGCTGCTCATGATGCTCACGCTTCTGCAACCGAAGAGACTCATTCTCATGATGCCGTTAAAGCGCATGATACTACGGCTGTAACTGCTCATGATTCTGTTCATGGTGCCGCTGCAGTAGCTGCACATGATGATCATAATCATGATGCACATGCTAAAGATGCACACGCTGCTCACGAAGGCCATGATGATGCACATGCTGCTCACCAGGAACATTTAGAGCACGTTTTACATCAACAGCAAAATAAGCCTTGGGCTGCTGTTTATGTTGCTGCATTATTCTTTATGCTTATATCTTTAGGAGCTCTTGCTTTCTATGCTATTCAATATGCCGCTCAGGCTGGATGGTCTCCTGTATTATTCAGGGTAATGGAAGGTGTATCGAGCTACCTTATACCGGGCGCTATAATAGTATTCTTATTATTAGTTGCAGGTGTAATGGGATGGCACCACCTTTTTGTATGGATGGATCCTGAAGTTGTTGCAAAAGATCATTTGATCCAGGCTAAGACAGGATACCTTAATGGTCCTTTCTTCCTTATAAGAGCTGCAATATTTATGGGCGGATGGATTTTCTACCGTCAATATTCTAGAAAAAATTCATTAGCACAGGATGACGCTACAGATAATCGTTTTTACAAGAAAAACTTTAAAGCTTCAGCTGCATTTTTAGTATTCTTTATTATAACAGAATCTATAATGTCTTGGGACTGGATTATGTCGGTTGACCCACACTGGTACAGTACATTATTTGGATGGTATGTATTTGCGAGTTTCTTCGTAAGTGGTATTACTGTTATTGCAATGATTACATTATACTTAAAGTCATTAGGTCTTTTAGAGTATGTAAATACAAGCCACATACACGATTTAGCTAAATTTATGTTTGGTATCAGTGTATTCTGGACGTACCTTTGGTTCTCTCAGTTCATGCTTATATGGTATGCTGATATACCGGAAGAGATTGTTTACTTTATAACACGTATTGAAAAATATAACCTTCCATTCTTTGGTATGGTAGTAATGAACTTCGTGTTGCCGATACTTATCCTTTTAAACACAGATTTCAAACGTTTATCTTGGATCGTTGTTATGGCAGGTATCATAATCCTTTGTGGTCACTATGTAGACTTCTTCAACATGATTATGCCGGCTACCGTAGGTGACCAGTGGTTTATTGGAGCAGGTGAAATAGGTGCAATTATGTTCTTCCTTGGATTATTTATATTTGTTGTATTTACAACTTTAGCAAAAGCACCTCTTTTAGCTAAACGCAACCCATTGATTGAGGAAAGTAAACATTTTCATTATTAATATTTAAAGAAATAAACAAATGACAAGTTTATTGGTAATTATAGTTTTAGTTTTATTAGGCATTGCAATATGGCAATTAACTAAAATATTTCACCTTACACAGGTTGGCGCAGCTAATAATGATGAATTTTCAGAAGTAGCTAACGACAGAGATAATAATGTAAATGGTTACCTAATGTTTGGCTTCATAGGCTTTATCTACATTGGCACTATCTATTCTTTATTAAAATGGGGTCACCTTGTATTAGGTACACCAGCTTCTGAGCATGGACCGGATTATGATAATCTTATGGCCATCTCTATGTGGCTTATCTTTATCGTTCAGGGCTTAACTCAGTTTTTACTTCACTACTTTGCGTTTAAACACAGAGGTAAAGAAGGTAATAAAGCATTTTACTATGCAGATAATGATAAACTTGAGTTTATCTGGACTATTATCCCGGTAATCGTTTTGGCAGGTCTTATCCTTTACGGATTGTATGCTTGGACAAACATTATGTTTATTGATCAGGAGAAAGAAGATACAGTATTAGTAGAAGTTTATGCGAAGCAATTTAGCTGGGAAGTGCGTTATGCAGGACCGGACGGAGTTCTTGGTAAAGCTAACGTTAGATACATAGAGGGAGTTAACACTTTAGGTGTTGATATGTCTGATCCAAATGCACAAGATGATATCGTTGCTACTGAGCTTCACCTTCCAAAAGGTAAGCAGGTAGTATTTAAATTCCGTTCTCAGGACGTATTGCACTCTGCTTATTTCCCTCACTTCAGAGCTCAGATGAACGTTGTTCCTGGTATGGTTACAGAATTTGCTTTTGTACCTACTGTGAATACTGACGACATGCGTCAGGATGAAGGTATTATGAAAAAAGTGGCTAACATTAATGAGATTAGATCTAAGAAAAGTGCTCAGCTAGTAGCTGAAGGTAAAACAGCTCTTGATCCTTATACATTTGATTACTTACTATTGTGTAACAAAATTTGTGGAGCTTCTCACTATAACATGCAAATGAAGGTAGTTGTTGAAGATGATGCTGATTTCAAAAAATGGTTAAGCGATAAAGAAACTCTTGCTTCTGCTGTAAAGAAATCTAAAGAAGATGCAGCGAAACCGGCTGAACCAGCAGGTCAAGCGGTTCCTGTAAAAGGAGCTGACTCAACTGCAGCTGCTAAACCGGATTCTACAATGGTAGCACAGGTAATAAAAAAATAATTCTTTTTAAATATATTCAAATTAAAGAAATATGTCAGCAGTAGGACACGAAGTACACGGTCACGACGATCACGGGCATGATGCACATGAACACCACCATAAAGATACTTTTATAACAAAGTACATCTTTAGTATTGACCATAAAATGATTGCCAAGCAATACCTTATTACGGGTATTATCATGGGAGTTATCGGAGTGGGAATGTCATTATTATTCCGTATGCAAATCGCATGGCCGGAAGAATCTTTCAAAATCTTTGAAATTCTTTTAGGTGATAAATTTGCTCCGGACGGAGTTATGCGTAATGATATTTACCTTGCATTAGTTACAATACATGGTACTATAATGGTATTCTTTGTATTAACTGCCGGTTTGAGTGGTACATTTAGTAACCTTCTTATTCCGTTACAGATTGGTGCACGAGATATGGCATCTGGATTCATGAATATGATTTCTTACTGGTTGTTCTTCCTTTCAGCTGTTATAATGATCATGTCATTATTTGTAGAAGCTGGTCCTGCATCTGCAGGTTGGACAATCTACCCACCATTAAGTGCATTGCCACAAGCAATTCCTGGTTCTGGTACAGGTATGACTCTTTGGTTAGTTTCTATGGCTATCTTCATTGCGTCTTCACTTATGGGTTCATTGAACTATGTAGTTACAGTTATCAATCTTAGAACAAAAGGTATGTCTATGACTAGACTTCCTTTAACTATCTGGGCGTTCTTTATTACTGCTGTTATCGGTATCGTTTCGTTCCCGGTATTATTATCTGCAGCATTACTACTTATATTTGACAGAAGCTTTGGTACTTCATTCTTCCTTTCTGATATCTTTATCGCTGGTGAAGTTTTACATTACCAAGGTGGATCTCCGGTATTGTTCGAACACCTTTTCTGGTTCCTTGGACACCCTGAAGTTTACATCGTAATCTTACCTGCGATGGGTCTTGTTTCAGAGATCATGGCAACTAACTCACGTAAACCAATCTTTGGTTACCGTGCGATGATTACTTCAATACTTGCAATTGCTTTCCTTTCAACTATCGTTTGGGGTCACCACATGTTCGTATCAGGTATGAATCCGTTCCTAGGTTCTGTATTTACATTTACAACATTATTGATTGCTATCCCATCTGCGGTAAAAGCATTCAACTGGATAACGACACTTTGGAGAGGTAACCTGCAGCTTAACCCTGCAATGTTGTTCTCTATCGGAATGGTATCTACGTTCATTACTGGTGGTCTTACAGGTATCATTCTTGGGGACAGTACACTTGATATCAACGTTCACGATACATATTTCGTTATTGCTCACTTCCACCTTGTTATGGGTATCTCTGCACTTTATGGAATGTTTGCTGGTATTTACCACTGGTTCCCTAAAATGTTTGGTAGAATGATGAACAAAAATCTTGGTTATATCCACTTCTGGGTAACTGCAGTATGTGCTTACGGAGTATTCTTCCCAATGCACTTTATAGGTCTTGCAGGATTACCAAGACGTTACTATACTAACACAGCATTCCCATTATTTGATGATCTTGCTGATGTTAACGTTCTTATTACTTTATTTGCTATTGTAGGTGCTGCGTTCCAAATCGTATTCTTATGGAACTTCTTCTATAGTATATTCAAAGGTAAAAGAGCTCCACAAAACCCTTGGAGAGCTAACACACTTGAGTGGACAACTCCTGTAGAACATATCCATGGTAACTGGCCAGGTGAAATTCCTGAAGTTTACAGATGGCCTTATGACTACAGTAAACCAGGTCATGACGAAGATTTCGTTATGCAAACGGTACCAATGAAAGAAGGCGAAGAGGTTTTACACCATTAATATCGTCTCCATATATAAAGCAAAAGAGGATGTCCGTTAGGACATCCTCTTTTGCTTTATAGCAGTTTTTAATATTCCACTATCTGTACATTTTGGGGTGGAATAATTAAGTTTTTTATAGTGGTGATAACCAGTGCTTAAGTGGTGGATTAATCCTAATGCTCCACTTTTAGTTTATATCGAGTGGAATAAGTGGAATATTGTTGCTAACTGTCCACTGTAGGTTGTTTTCATGCTGACATATTCCAATCTGACAACATTCAACTAATATGAATTTGGTCTCTGTTTAAGATTTAAATGAGACCTGATAGTAAAAGGTAAAAAGAAACCCGAAGTTTACTTCGGGTTTTATATTCTACTCAGATAAGTTTTATGTTATTCCTGATCTTGGCTTTCAGGAGCTTCTTTTGGTTTTGTCAAGTAATAAACCGGTATACCTGCCAGCATGATCAAAACACCCCATCCGCAGGTACTTGTTCTGTCTTTAAGCAGGAAAAAGCAAAATGCTGCTGCAAGGATGATATAGATTATCGGAAGTATTGGATAACCAAAAGCTTTATAGGGACGCTCTGCATTAGGCATTTTCTTTCTTAGTATAAAGATACCATATATGGTAAGGATATAGAAGATCACTACAATGATCATTACATAATCCAACAGATCGCCATATTTG
The DNA here is from genome assembly GCF_004028155.1 of Flavobacterium cerinum. Taxonomy (GTDB): domain Bacteria; phylum Bacteroidota; class Bacteroidia; order Flavobacteriales; family Flavobacteriaceae; genus Flavobacterium; species Flavobacterium cerinum. The sequence goes on from NZ_SBII01000001.1 coordinate 305,968, forward strand.
CCGGTAAGGCAAAGTGCCGATGCCCATATACATTGAAACCACAATCCCCAACCCGGAACACTCGATCCGTTAAGATGTGCAGCTTTTTTAAAGAACAAACCGTCTTTTGCCATGGTGTAATAAACACGTGCCCCAGCCATAATAAGGCCATTGTTACATCCAAAAGTCGATATCATGATCATAACAGCAATAATGTAAGTACCTGTATTACCAAAGATATGCTGCGATGCTTCTACAGCAACCCGCTCAGAAGGTGCAAAAGCAATTGATTCCATTGGCATTACAGCAACATACATAATATTTGCGGAGATGTAAATTACAGTAACGATCAGCGTTCCGAAAAAGAGGCTTAGCCCTACATTGCGCTGTGGATTCTTGATTTCTCCCGATATAAAAGTTACTCCGTTCCACGCATCACTTGAGAATAATGAACCTACCATCGATGCTGCAATTGCTGAAAGCAGGACAGCACCTCCAATCGACCCCCATGAGTTGGTGTCTTTATTGAATGATTTAGCAGCCCAGGCATCCGTCCAGTTGGCATTCCAAATATCTGCTTTTGCAGCGAGGATGAATCCGAAGATGATAAGTCCAAATAGTGAAGCGATCTTGGTAATTGTAAAAACGGTTTGAATGTACTTTCCATTTTTTACGCCTTTACTATTAATATAGGTAAGCAGTATTATGGTAGCAATAGAAACCAATTGTGCTGCATTCAGTTTAAACGCTCCCATCTCATAAAGTATATTCTGATCACTTACTGGTGGATAGAGATAGGCGGTAAATTTGGAGAAAGCCACACCTACAGCTGCGATAGTTCCCGTCTGGATAACGGCAAAAAAACTCCAACCATACAAAAAGGCAATAAGTTTGTTATAGGCTTCTTTTAGATAGACATATTGTCCGCCGGCTTTTGGGAACATGGCACTTAGTTCGCCATAGCTTACTGCAGCAATTATTGTCATAATTCCGGACAAGATCCAGATGAATGTTAGCCATCCGGCACTCCCCACATTTTGTGTCATACCCGCGCTCACAATAAAAATACCCGATCCTATCATTGAGCCTACCACGAGCATGGTGCCGTCGAGCAGGCCTAGTTCACGTTTTAAGTGTTTTTCTTCGTTTTCTTTTTCCATAATTGGTGTTTGGTTGATGCGTTAAAGATATTTAAAATATCCTTTGTTTAGGTTATGTGTTAAATTATTGCGGTTTGTAAAGTGTTATAAGGAAATCACAATATCAATTGGAGGTTGAGCATAATAATTTTACCTTTATTAAAAATCCTTTCTCATGAAAAATGAAAATTCAAAAGACAATTTTAAGGTTAACGAAGATGGTAAACAATTTGAACTGTATGTAGACGGAGGTATGGCTTTTTTAGAATATTACCGCGAAGGAGAGAAAATATATCTGACTCATACAGAAACACCAACAGCTTTGCGCGGAAAAGGTGTTGCTGCGGAACTCGTAAAGCGTACATTAGAATGTGCCAAGAAGAACGGACTTACCGTAGTGCCGTCCTGCTCGTATGTGGCACATTATATAAACGAGCATCCCGAATGGAGTGAGATCTTATCTGAAGGATACCAGATGTAATGCAAAGGGAAAATCGATTATCTTTGCAGGATGAATGAGAATTTAGATCCTACCAACACAAATTATAATGCCGAAGAACTGGACCTTGAAAAGAAATTGAGGCCCCTCTCATTCGACGATTTTACAGGTCAGAGCCAGGTACTCGAAAACCTGCAGATATTTGTGCAGGCAGCAAACATGCGTGGTGAAGCCTTGGATCATACACTTTTTCACGGTCCTCCGGGATTGGGAAAAACAACACTGGCTAACATTTTAGCGAATGAGCTGGGTGTAGGTATCAAAATAACTTCAGGACCGGTACTGGACAAGCCGGGTGATTTAGCCGGACTGCTTACCAACCTTGATGAAAGGGATATCCTTTTTATAGACGAAATCCACCGTCTTAGTCCTATCGTAGAAGAATATCTGTATTCTGCAATGGAAGATTTTAAGATCGATATAATGATTGAATCGGGTCCCAATGCCAGATCGGTACAAATTGGACTTAATCCATTTACACTGGTAGGAGCAACAACTCGTTCCGGACTTTTAACTGCACCTATGCGTGCGCGTTTTGGTATTTCAAGCCGTTTACAATACTATACCACAGAATTGCTTACAACTATTGTTGAGCGTAGTTCTGCTATTATAAAAATGCCTATAACCATGGAAGCTGCAATAGAAATTGCAGGTCGCAGCCGTGGTACACCGCGTATTGCAAATGCACTATTGCGCCGTGTGAGGGATTTTGCCCAGATAAAAGGGAATGGTAAAATCGATATCGAAATCGCTCGTTATTCGTTAAAAGCACTGCATGTAGATGCACATGGTCTTGATGAAATGGACAACAAAATACTTACTACGATTATCGATAAATTCAAAGGAGGACCTGTAGGTTTATCTACCTTAGCAACTGCAGTTTCTGAAAGCAGCGAAACAATTGAAGAAGTATACGAACCTTTCCTAATCCAGGAAGGTTTTATAATGCGAACGCCAAGAGGGCGTGAAGTAACCGAGAAAGCTTATAAGCATCTTGGTAAAATGAAGTTAGGGCCACAAGGTGGTTTATTTGATTAAATGAAAGTGATAAGTTATTGTGATAGATAACAAACAAAAATATACAGCGTTTATAAAAGCCGAGGCCAAACGCCTCGGTTTTTTGTCATGTGGTATTTCTAAAGCAGGATTTTTAGAAGAGGAAGCACCCCGTCTTGAAAAGTGGCTTAATGAAAACCGTAACGGCCAGATGCAGTATATGGAAAATTATTTCGATAAGCGTCTGGACCCAACACTTCTTGTTGAGGATGCTAAAAGCGTGATCTCATTACTACTGAATTATTACCCGGGCGAAACCCAAACGGATGCTTCTTATAAAATATCGAAATATGCTTACGGGCAGGATTACCATTTTGTAATCAAAGAGAAACTCAAAGAGCTGCTGCATTCCATGCAGGAAAATATTGGTGAAGTAGGAGGAAGGGCATTTGTAGATTCGGCACCGGTACTGGATAAGGCATGGGCGGCTAAAAGTGGCTTGGGCTGGAGGGGGAAAAACAGTAACCTGTTAACTAAACAGGTGGGTTCTTTCTTTTTTATTGCCGAACTTATTGTTGATATTGACCTAGAATACGATCATGCAGTAACCGATCATTGCGGAAACTGTACGGCCTGCATTGATGCCTGCCCTACGGAGGCGATTATTGAACCCTATGTGGTAGACGGCAGCAAATGCATTTCTTATTTTACCATTGAACTTAGGGATAATATGCCGAATGAGATGAAAGGTAAAATGGACGATTGGGCATTTGGGTGCGATATCTGCCAGGATGTATGCCCGTGGAACCGCTTTTCGAAACCACACAACGAACCACTTTTTAACCCACATCCTGATTTGTTATCGATGACAAAAAAGGATTGGGAAGAGATAACCGAAGATACCTTTAGGGCCGTGTTTAAAAATTCGGCAGTAAAACGAACGAAGTTTGAGGGGCTTAAAAGGAATCTGGATTTCCTAAAACCTTAATGCAGAATAAGATTATGGGATTTAAACATTTATTTAAAGCAAAAGCTTTCTGGTCTTCAGAGAAGAAAAATAAAAATATAAAAAGCTATAGTAGAAGCCATACTATAGTTATAGAAGGGAAGCCGGTTTTAAATGTATCTGCAGCAAAAGCTTTTAAAGGTGATCCATTGCTGTACAATCCGGAAGATATGCTGTTGGGGAGTTTAGTCTCCTGCCATATGATGTCTTACTTATATGTATGTGCCCAAAATGGGATTGAAGTGCTCGCATATTCTGATGATGCTGTGGCCACACTGGAAGTAGCACTGGATGGATCAGGACGCTTTACAGAAGTAGTATTGAATCCGAAAGTAATTATCGCAGATATTGAAAGAAAAGAAGAAGCTTTAGCCCTGCACAAAAAAGCGAATCAATTGTGCTTTATTGCAAATTCTTGTAATTTTCCAATCCTTCATAATCCAAGTTGCGAAACAGCATAAGGATATACGATAAAGTGTATATAAACAAGAAGTCCGATTATACAATATAACCGGACTTCTTGTTTTAGTAAACAGTATTAAAAAGTGTTATTTCTTACTGGTTATCCAAGTATCTATTTTATCTTCAAGTACCGTTAACGGCAGGCATCCTGCATCCAGTACCTGATTGTGGAATTCTTTAATGCTGAATTTGCTTCCCAATTCTTTTTCGGCTTTTGCACGTAATTCTAGAATTTTAAGCTGACCTATTTTATAAGAAAGTGCCTGGCCTGGTATTGCCATATAACGCTCGATCTCGGCAACAATGCTTTCTTCCGGCTCTGCTTCATTTTCCATAGAATATTTGATAGCCTGTTCCCTTGTCCATCCTTTGGTATGGATTCCGGTATCTACAACAAGGCGTATCGCACGGTGCATTTCGGCACTTAGCATTCCGAAGTATTGGTAAGGGTCTGTATACAGTCCTAGTTCTTTACCTAATGATTCGGTATATAAAGCCCATCCTTCTCCATAAGCATTAAACCAAATGGTTTTTCTAAAGGCAGGAAGTCCTGTGTTTTCCTGTTGAAGAGAGATCTGGTAATGATGTCCCGGAATCGCTTCGTGAAGGAAAAGATCTTCATCAGCAAACACATTATATTTCTTTACATCAGGAATTGGTACATAAAAAATACCAGGACGTGTGCCATCCAAAGAACCCTGATTGTATTCTGCACTTGCCGATGCCTCACGGAAAGCTTCTGTTCTCTTTACTTCAAAAGGAGTTTTCGGTTTTAAATCGAACAGTTTATCTAAGTTAGGCTTCATCTTTTCATGGATCGCATTAAAGTTGTCAATAACCTGCTGCGGATCAGTGAAAGGCATAAGCTCTTTTTTGTTTCGCACATAATCAAAGAACTCTTTTAAAGAACCTTTAAAGCCAACCTGCGTTTTTACTTTTTCCATTTCAGATGATAAACGGGCTACTTCTTTTAATCCCAACTGATGAATTTCATCGGCAGTCATATTCGTAGTAGTATAGCGCTTTATAAGATGCTTGTAATATTTATCACCATCCGGCATAGCAGAAATTCCGCTTGTTGTACGGCTTGCTGCCAAATAATCGGTATTGGTATAATTGTAAAGGTTTTTAAAAGACGGGATAAGTTTGTCGCTAAGTATTTTAGTGAATTTATCGGTAAGATCTTTCTTTTCGGCATCGGTAAAACTTTCAGGGAAGGCTTTTACCGGGCTGTAAAATAAATGGTTTTTTAAGTCGGTTTCAGCAAGGTCTTTTAACTGTGGTAATAACTTTGCCGTAAGCGATTTTGGTAGAACATACCCCTTCGATACGCCTTCTTTCATACGTTGTTGGGCAGTGATCAGCCAGTCGTTAAAAGCATCAAGGCGTTGCAGCCAGTTATTATAATCTTTAACCGTTTTAAAAGGCTGGGCACTGGAACCGCTTGCAAATTGCCCTATGGTTAATGGTAGTGAAGTGAACTGGTTAAGTGGCATTAAGTTCTCCTTAAAGTCCAGTTGTTCCAGGTTAATGTCACATTCCCATTTCAATAGCGATATGCTTAATTTGTCATTTTCAGATAGATCATCTTCCTTAAATTTAGACAGTGATTCTTTGTACTTCGTGAAAAAAGATTTTACATTTTGGGTATAATCATCCGTAAGCGTATTAGGCAGGATGTTGTTGTAAAGGCTATCGCCTGCCATGGTAGCTTCCATAGGGAAAAGCTTCATTCTTTCCTCATAGTAATGCTGAAGTGTTTCGCCCAGTTCTTTATTATCAGTGGTAACAGGCTCTTTTTTACCGCACGATTGCAGGATCGTTGTTAGTGCAAAAAGAAATAAAAATGTTTTCTTCATGATTGATGTGGCATTAAAATTTGTTTAAAGATACATTTTTCGTGGGAAAAACCTTTGGTAAAAGAATAGCGTTAAAAATTTCTCAATTTCTCTGATTGGGTTACCTTTGTGGGTTCCAGAAAATAAATAATCAGAATGAATCAATACAGTAAGAGAAGAGAAGCGCTGCTATACCATGCGAAACCACACCCAGGTAAAATTCAGGTAGTGCCTACAAAACCTTATGCTACTCAGAGAGACCTGTCATTGGCCTACTCTCCGGGTGTGGCAGAACCTTGCCTTGAAATTGCAAAAGACGTTAATAATGTATATAAATACACAGCAAAGGGTAACCTTGTAGCTGTAATATCTAACGGTACTGCCGTTTTAGGCCTGGGTGATATTGGCCCGGAAGCTTCTAAACCGGTTATGGAAGGTAAAGGCCTTCTATTTAAGATCTTCTCTGATATCGATGTATTCGATATTGAAGTAGATACTAAGGATATCGACAAATTTGTTGAAACCGTTAAAAATATAGCTCCTACTTTTGGAGGTATTAACCTTGAAGATATCAAAGCACCGGAGTCTTTCGAAATTGAAAGAAGACTGGTAGAAGAGCTTGATATCCCGGTAATGCATGACGATCAGCACGGTACGGCGATCATTTCATCGGCAGCATTATTAAACGCTGTAGACCTTGCCGGAAAAACAATGGAGAGCATTAAGGTAGTAGTTTCAGGAGCCGGTTCTGCTGCACTTGCCTGCGCTAACCTTTACCTGTTATTAGGTGTTAAGGCGTCAAATATCATTATGTTTGATAAAGACGGTATGCTGGTAAACAGCCGTGCAGATATATCTGACCTACAACGAAAATATGCTAAAGACGGTGCAGCCCTTTCGCTTGGCGAAGCGGTAAAAGGAGCCGATGTTTTTCTTGGTCTTTCGGTAGGGAATGTACTTTCATCAGAAATGCTTTTAACCATGAACAATGATCCTATTGTTTTTGCAATGGCAAACCCAATACCGGAAATTGATTACCACGTAGCAATAGCTACACGTCCTGATATTATTATGGCAACAGGAAGGTCTGACCATCCTAACCAGGTAAATAACGTACTTGGTTTTCCATACATTTTTAGAGGAGCACTCGATGTACGTGCTACTAAAATAAACGAAGCTATGAAAATGGCTGCCGTTAGGGCTTTGGCAGAACTGGCAAAAGCACCGGTTCCGGAGCAGGTTAATATTGCTTATGGTGAGACGAAACTTAACTTTGGGCGTGATTATATTATCCCAAAACCTTTCGATCCAAGGCTTATTGCTGTTGTAGCACCAGCTGTCGCTAAAGCTGCAATGGAAAGCGGCGTTGCAAAAAACCCTATTCAGGATTGGGATAAGTATGTGGAGGAACTATTGGAACGTTTGGGTAACGATAACAAAATGGTGCGATTGCTTACAAACAGGGCTAAAACAGAACCTAAAAGAATCGTTTTTGCTGAAGCAGACCACCTTTCGGTACTAAAAGCGGCTCAAATCGCTATGGAAGAAGGTATCTGTACGCCAATACTTTTAGGAAACAGAGAGACGATAAACGAATTAAAAGAAGAAATAGGCTTTGATGCCGAAGTTGCTATTATAGATCCTAAAACAGAAGAAGAAGACGAAAGAAGGCTGCGTTATGCACAAGCATACTGGGAGTCAAGACAACGTCGCGGAGTGAATCTTCTGGATGCTCAAAAGTGGATGAGGGAGCGTAATTATTTTGCATCGATGATGGTGAATGAAGGCGAAGCTGATGGTATGCTTACAGGGTATTCAAGAAGTTACCCATCTACTGTTAAGCCAATTATGCAGCTTATCGACAGGGCACCTGGTGTTACTAAGATAGCAACAACAAACATGATGCTTACTAAGAGAGGGCCAATATTCCTTTCGGATACGGCAATCAATCCAAATCCATCTGCAGATGATATTGCAAAAATTGCATTGATGACAGCACGTACGGTACGTATGTTTGGAATGGAACCGGTGTTAGCATTGGTTTCCTTCTCTAACTTTGGGTCGTCTACAGATCCAAGTGCGGTGAAAATGAGGGAAGCAGCAGCATATCTGCACAAAAATCATCCGGATCTTATTGTTGATGGTGAAATCCAGGCCGACTTCGCTTTAAACTCAGAAATGCTTAAAGATAAATTCCCATTTTCTAAATTAGCAGGTAAGAAAGTAAATACACTTATTTTCGCTAACTTGGATGCGGCGAACATAACGTATAAACTTCTAAAAGAACTTGATAAAGTTGTTTCCATAGGCCCAATTATGCTTGGTATGGACAAACCGGTGCACGTTTTTCAGCTTGGTGCCAGTGTTGAAGAGATGGTAAATATGGCTGCAGTCGTGGTTGTAGACGCTCAGGAGAAAGAAAAACGCCTAAAAATGGCAAAAAAATAGTTTTTGGCGCAAGGTTAAAGAATTTTACTATTTTTGGGAACGGCTTAAAAAAATAATATGATAGCACACCTTCAGGGAAGATTAGTAGAGAAAACACCTACCGATGTCATTATAGAATGTAATGGTGTAGGATACCAGGTTAATATATCACTGCATACATTTTCCTTATTGCCTGATTTTGAAAACATAAAGCTGTATACTTTCTTACAAATAAAGGAAGATGCCCACACGCTTTTTGGCTTTGTGGAAAAGGCCGAAAGGGAACTTTTTAAGCTGTTGCTTTCTGTTTCAGGGGTAGGAGCAGGTACCGCAAGGACTATGTTATCATCGTTAGACCCAAAACAGATTATACATTCTATAGGTACGGGAGATGTAGCTACTATACAGTCTATAAAGGGAATAGGTACTAAAACTGCCCAGAGGGTAATACTCGATTTAAAGGATAAAGTGTTAAAACTATACGATTTAGACGAAGTTTCGGGTGCGGGTTACAATACAAACAAAGATGAAGCGTTATCTGCCTTGGAGGTATTAGGCTTTAACAAAAAGTTAGCAGAAAAAGCGATCGAAAAAATTGTTAAAGAAAATCCGTCGGCCAGTGTAGAGACAATTATAAAACAAGCATTAAAAAATTTATAGTCCTTGAAAACAGAATACTCTAAAGATTTTTGCAGTGAACTAAAATACGTCCTATCAGTAGTATTTTTAATTTTTGGTTTTGTAGCGCAGGCACAGGTAGATGAAGAGGAGGACAAATCGCGAGATACCATTAAGGGATATAACACAGGTAAGGTAGAAATAGCTAACCCCAGAAGCATCGTCGAGGCATATACCTATGACGCTGCTACAAATCGTTATATCTATACCCATAAGTTTGACGGTTTTAATATTACCTATCCAATAATCCTTACGCCTGAACAGTATCAGGAGTTAGCATTAAGGGAATCGATGCGTACCTATTTTCAGGAAAAATCCAATGCAATAGATGGAAAAGGTACCGAAGAACAGCAGAAAAACCTGCTGCCTCGTTATTATGTAAATTCAAGCTTTTTCGAAACTCTCTTTGGCGGGAATACAATAGATATTAAACCTCAGGGATCGGTAGAGTTAGATCTTGGTGTGCGTTTCACAAAACAGGATAATCCTTCACTTTCACCACGAAACCGTAAAACATTTACATTCGATTTCGATCAGCGTATTTCGATGGGACTTCAGGGTAAAGTAGGTACCAGGCTTAATGTAACGGCAAACTATGATACAGAATCTACATTTGCTTTCCAGAACCTTATAAAACTGGAATATACCCCTACAGAAGACGATATTATTCAGAAGATAGAAGTAGGTAACGTAAGTTTCCCGCTATCTAACTCCCTTGTTAGGGGAGCTCAGAGTCTTTTTGGTGTGAAGCTGGCATTACAATTTGGTAAAACGACTTTCACAGGAGTATTCTCTGAACAAAAATCACAAACTAAAACAGTAACGGCTCAGGGCGGAGGTACTATTCAGGACTTCCAGCTTTTTGCGCTTGATTATGATGCAGATAAACACTTCTTCCTGTCACAATATTTTAGGACAAGGTATGATCTTGCGTTAAAAAAATACCCACTTGTTGCCAGCAGGGTTCAGATTACCCGTATGGAGGTATGGGTAACTAACAGGCAGAACAGGATAAATGCAGCCGAGAACAATTCCAGGAACATTATAGCAATACAGGATTTAGGTGAGGCACCGCTTACAAAAGCGGGTAACGTGTCAGTTGATATTACAGACCAGATTATTGGTTTTTCTCCAGCTCTTCCGGGATTCTTTAATGTACCGGCAAACTCGCTGCCTGATAACGAAAATAATAAACTGGATCCTGAAAAAATTAATGCAGGAAGCTGGCTTGCTTCAAGTATAAGAGAAATTGTAACGGTTAATGACGGAAGTTTTACAAATGGTCTTGTTGCAAAAGAAGGACGGGATTATTCTAAACTTGAAAATGCAAGGAAATTATCACCTAGTGAGTATACTTTTAATACTCAGTTAGGATATATCTCTTTAAATCAAAGGTTAAATAACGACGAAGTTCTTGCTGTTGCTTATCAATATACAGATGGTAGGGAAGTACACCAGGTTGGTGAATTTGGTACAGATGGTATTGAGGCTACTGTGATAGACAATCAGGCAGGAAATACTCCGGGCGGACCGCCGCCAATTCCGGTTACTCAGAGTCTTATATTAAAAATGCTTAAGAGCAACCTGGTAAATGTAGAGGAGCCGGTTTGGGATTTGATGATGAAAAACGTTTACCAGATACCGGGAGCGTTCCAATTAGCACAGGAAGATTTTAGATTTAATATATTATATACAGATCCGTCACCGTTAAATTACATTAGCCCGGTTGATGGGTTCCCTTTACCGGGTGGAGATGATCCTGATGTAGCAGTAGCAGATACGCCGCTTCTAAATGTTTTCAATGTAGACAGGCTAACCTATGCGGGTGACCCTCAGCCGGGAGGAGATGGTTTTTTTGACTTTGTACCGGGAATGACGATCGATCCGCAGTTTGGAAAAGTCATATTTACTACTGCAGAACCTTTTGGAGAATTTTTATACGATAAACTACAGGCAGAAGGTGCAACAGGGGATTATAACACTGACCCTGAAACATTATTTAACCCTAACCAAAAGCGATATGTATATCGTAGTATGTACAAAAGTACACAGGCTGACGCTTTACAACAAAGTGAGAAAAATAAGTTCCAGTTAAGAGGTAGGTTTAAATCTACAGGAGGCGATGGCATACCTTTAGGCGCTTTTAACGTTCCGCAGGGATCGGTTGTTGTAACAGCAGGAGGACGTGTACTTGTAGAAGGTACAGACTATACGGTAAACTATCAATTAGGAAGAGTACAGATTATAGACCCTTCTTTACAGGCGTCTAATACGCCTATCGAAGTCTCTGTAGAAAACAATTCTGTTTTTGGACAGCAGACAAGACGTTTTGCAGGATTTAACATCGAACATAAATTCAGCGATAAGTTTTTAATTGGCGGTACATTGCTTAATATGTCTGAAAGGCCGTTTACCCAAAAAACAAATTACGGACAGGAATCGGTAAACAATACCATTTATGGTTTAAATACTACTTTTTCTACCGAAGTACCTTTCTTTACAAGAATGGTAAATAAACTTCCAAATTTAGATACAGACGTACCTTCTAATTTCTCCTTTAGAGGTGAGGTTGCTTACCTGCAGCCGGGAGCTTCTAAAGCTGACCAGTTCAATGGTGAGGCAACGACCTACATTGACGATTTTGAAGGATCACAAACAAATATAGATATGCGTTCTGCTTTGGGTTGGACACTTTCCAGCGCACCGGCAACATTGTTTCCAGGTGAAATATCACCTACAAACGATTTGGCATATGGATTTAGAAGATCAAAATTATCTTGGTACAGTATTGATCCTATATTTTATGCTTCAAATTCACAGCCTTCAGGAATCAGTAAACAAGACTTGGCTTCAAACAAGACAAGACGTGTTTATTATGATGAGCTTTATCCTGTAACAGATGTTGCTCCTGGTCAGACAAGAGTTGTAAATACACTGGATCTTAGTTACTACCCGCGTGAAAGAGGCCCGTATAACTTTAATAACATTGAGTTAAATGCCGGAAATAATTTCACATTTACTGAGGCCGATGCTCCGCAAAACTGGGCAGGTATTATGCGTGCGATCAATTCAACCAATTTTGAGCAGACAAACGTTGAATATATTCAGTTTTGGATAATGGACCCGTTTTCGGGTAACCCTGATGATGTTATACCTCAGGATAATACAGGTATGCTTGAAATAAATCTTGGAGAATTATCTGAAGATATATTAAAAGATAACAGGAAACAGTACGAGAATGGACTTCCTGAAGCAAATGCGAACCAAGCAATTTTTTCTACAGTATGGGGAGATGTTCCGGTTTCGCAGTCCCTTATCTATGCGTTTGATACAAATAACGCAAACCGTGCCATTCAGGATGTAGGTTTTGATGGTTTAACGGATGATGAAGAACGTGCAAAATTTGCAGATCATGGATATGGTGGTCTTGATGACCCTTCGGGAGATAACTACCAGTTTTATTTATCTGCTACAGGAGGTATATTAGATAGATATAAAAACTATAACGGTACTCAGGGAAATTCACCGGTTGATGTAGGTAATACAAACAGAGGTTCGACTACACTGCCTGATACTGAAGATATCAACAGGGACAATACTATGAATACTATTGATGCCTATTTTAGATATCAAATTCCTATTACTCCGGGCGTAAAACCGGGTGAAGGATATGTAGTAGATGAAAGAAAATTTGACGTAGCTACAGATGCAGGCCCAAGGCTGACAGGTAGATGGCTATTGTATAAAGTACCTGTAGAAGGACCGGGAGCTGTAGCGGTTGGAGGTATAAGTAGTATACGTTCTATTCGTTTTATGAGATTGTTAATGACAGGCTTTAAAAATGATGTTACACTTCGTTTTGGAGCACTGGATCTTGTAAGAGGTGAATGGAGACGTTTTGCAAATACACTTGACGCTAATGATCCATTACTTACGGACGATAATACAGGCTTTGATGTTGTATCACTTAATGTACAGGAAAATGGCGATAGAAAACCTATAAAATATGTTTCACCTCCGGGTGTAAGAAGAGAACAGCTATATAGTAACAATGCAGTAATTAATCAAAATGAGCAGTCACTTTCATTAAGAGCTTATTCTGCATTGGGTACAGACGGCGGTTTAGAACCGGATGATTCACGTGCGGTATTTAAAAACGTGAATGTGGATATGCGTCAGTTTAAAAAACTAAGAATGTTCCTTCATGCTGAAGCATTACCAACAGACGGTGTACCATTGCTTGACGATGAGATGAGGGCTTTCCTGCGTTTTGGTAACGACTTTACAGATAACTTCTATCAGGTAGAGATGAAGCTTAAGGTTACAGGACAAAATCAGGTTACAGCCGAAGAGGTATGGCCGGATGCTAATGAGGTCGTATTATCACTTTCCGCACTTACCAAGCTTAAGATCATGAAACTTGGAGGTAATGTACCACCGCCGGATGTAAATGGAATTGTGTTTGTAACGGCTCAATCATTAGACTCGTCTTTGAGTCCGGATATGATAATAGGTATTAAAGGTAATCCTAACTTTGGTAATGTAAGAACCTTAATGTTAGGTGTAAAGAACAGTTACAGTCTAACGCAGCCCGGTGCTAAAACCATTCGAGGAGAAGTGTGGTTCAATGAGCTTCGCCTGTCTGACATGGACAATAAAGGTGGTATGGCAGCTGTAGCAAGTATGGATACTAACTTTGCCGATTTTGCAACACTATCTGCTACCGGTAGAATGAGTACGATTGGTTTCGGAACAATCGAACAAAGTCCTAACGAACGAAGCAGGGAAGATGTAAAGCAATATGACATTGTTACAAATATTAGTTTAGGTAAATTACTTCCTAAGAAATGGGGTATAAACCTGCCATTTAACTATGGTGTAGGTGAAGAGATCATTACTCCGGAGTATGACCCTTTCCAACAGGATGTTAAATTACAGCAGCTTATAGATGTTACCGCAAGTGAGGCAGAGAAAGACAATCTGCGTGACAGGGCTATTGATTATACAAAAAGAAAGAGTATAAACTTTATTGGGGTTAAAAAAGAAAGAGGAGCGGAGCAAAAACAACATGTTTATGACCCGGAAAATATAACACTTTCGTATTCATTTAATCAAACAGAACACCATGATTTTGAGGTTGAAAGCTTACTGGATCAACAGGTAAGAACTACGGCGAATTATAGTTATGCCTTTAAACCAAAGCCTATTGAACCGTTAAAAAATACTGCTTTCATGAAAAAAAGCCAGTATTGGAAACTGCTTAGCGACTTTAATTTTAATTATCTGCCAACTAATATTTCATTTAGTACAGATATCATCAGGCAGTTTAACAGACAGCAATTTAGAAATATTGATGTAGAAGGTATTCCAATTAGTCCATTGTATAGAAGAAATTATTTCTTTAACTATCAGTATGGTTTCAACTATAACATTACAAAGTCACTTAAGTTCAACTATGCTGTTGCGACTAGTAATATTGTGAGAAATTATCCAATGTCAAGAGATGAAACGATACAGAGTGATTATACTATCTGGGAAGATTTCTGGAATACGGGAGAACCTAATACACATACTCAGCAGTTTGTAGTAAACTATGATATACCGATAAACAAACTGCCAATTTTTAGTTTTGTTAAGTCTACCTACAGTTATACAGGTAATTATAACTGGCAGCGTTCTACAGATGCACTTTCTGTAATTGAAGACGAAACAGGAGTATATAATTTAGGTAACACAGTTCAAAACTCAAACAAGCATGTATTGAATACAACATTAAATATGGACTTGTTGTACAAATACGTTGGTCTTACAGCTAAAAAGCCGGTTAAAAATGCACCGCCAAAAACAGCTCCAAAACCAGGTGAGAAAATTGCTGCTGCGCCAACTGCAACAACAAATGATAATGTTTTCGTGAATGGGCTTATTGGTATAGCTACCAGTATTAAGAACATACAAATAAATTATACAGAAACAAACGGTACTGTATTACCGGGCTATTTACCTACTATTGGTTTCCTTGGCTCTTCAAAACCTACAATGGGATTTGTGTTTGGTAACCAGGACGATATTAGGGAAGAAGCTGCGAGACATGGATATTTAACTACATACGACAAGTTCAATCAGAACTATACACAGGTTAATACAAGAATGCTTAACCTTACTGCGGCAGTAGATTTATTCCCTGATCTTAAAATAGATCTAACAGCAGACAGAAATTATGCTAAGAATTATTCTGAACAGTATGAAGTTATTGCAAGACCGGATGGTTCAGACCAGCCATGGTACAATAGCTTATCACCATATTCATTTGGTAATTTCCAGATATCTACCATTCTTATCAAAACGGCATTCAGCCAAAGCGATGTAAATGGATCTGCAGCATTTGACGAAATGAGAAGCAACAGGCTGGATATTGCAAACAGGCTTGCAGAACAGCATTATGGTGGAACTGCTTTCCCTAGATATGAAGGTGGAGCTGGTGCCAGTGATTTTGCTAAGGCAAATGTTGGCTATCCGGTAGGGTATGGCCGTAACAGCCAGGCAGTATTATTACCGTCTTTCCTTGCTGCTTATTCAGGACAGGATGCTTCTAAAGTTTCTACAAGTGCATTTAGGGATATACCACTGCCTAACTGGGTAGTTAAGTATACCGGACTTATGCGTTACAAATTCTTTAAAGACAGGTTTAAGCGTTTCTCTTTACAGCACGGTTATAAATCAAGTTATAACATTAATGCATTCCGTTCTAACTTAGACTATGATCCGGGTAATACAGAAAAACGTGATAATAACGGTGAAGGTAACTTCATTAATAGAAATATTATATCAAACATCAACCTTACAGAGCAGTTCAGTCCGCTTATCCGTGTAGATTTTGAGATGAAGAACTCTATAAAAATATTAGCAGAGATAAGAAAAGACAGAACCCTGAACATGAGTTTTGATAACAACCTTCTTACAGAGGTTAGAGGAAACGAATATATTGTAGGGCTTGGTTACCGTATCAAGGATGTTATTATTAATTCCAGCCTAGCAGATAATCCTACTAATACTATTAGAAGTGATATTAACATTAAGACGGATTTCTCACTTAGGAAGAATGAAACGATAATACGTTACCTGGATTATGATAACAACCAGTTAGGTGGTGGACAGAACATCTGGACAGTTAAGTTTACAGCAGATTATTCGTTCAGTAAAAACTTAACAGCGATATTCTACTATGACCATTCGTTCTCGAAAGCGGTAATATCTACTTCTTATCCGTTAACTAATATACGTTCCGGATTTACCATCAGGTATAATTTCGGAAATTAATCGAAAAACATTTTAGAGTTATTTTTATATAACATACATTTGCGAAAAACAAAGTAACATGAATATTCCAGCAAATTTAAAGTACACAAAAGACCACGAGTGGGTTAAGATAGAAGGTGATGTAGCTACAGTAGGCATTACTGATTTTGCTCAAAAAGAATTGGGTGATATAGTATACGTTGAAGTAGAAACTCTTGATCAGACTCTTGATAAAGATGAAGTTTTTGGTACGGTAGAAGCTGTTAAAACAGTATCAGACCTTTTCCTTCCATTATCTGGAGAGATAATTGAATTTAACGATTCTCTTGAAACTACTCCGGAAAAAGTAAACTCTGATCCTTACGGAGACGGATGGATGATTAAAATTAAAATATCGAACGACTCTGAAGTAAGTGAATTGCTAAGCAGCGATCAGTACAAAGAGCTAATAGGTGCATAATAAATTTCTTTGGGCGGCTATCGTCTGGACATTATTTCTAACCTATTTCTGTCTAACCGGGTCTTCACAGATTCCACAGGCAAATTGGCTGAATATTCCAAATAAAGACAAGGCGGTTCATTTTATTTTTTATTTTGTCTTTACATTATTGTGGTGTCTGTATTTTTGGTCAAAAAAGAATTACAGTTACAGTAAAACAATAGTATTGACTTTTTTTATGGCAGTAGTTTATGGTATCATCATTGAGGTATGCCAGGGAGCATTTACTGCCGATAGAAGTGCTGACATTATGGATGTGCTGGCCAATACAGCCGGAAGTGCTTTGGCAGTTTTGGTTTTATGGTTTTTAAAGAAAAAGAAACAATAGTTATATAATCCCCGGCTTAGGCAGGGGATTTTTTATTTAAAATAATATGGACATAAAGCAATATCTTGATTCGACATATTTAAAAACTGCCGAACAGGCAGGGATCTCTGAAGCAGAAAACCGCCAAGTGGTTGTTAGTGCGATCGTAGAAGCGATGGCTGAAAATTTCAAGCTGGTCATGATCCGCCCTGAAATGGTTAAAATGGCTAAAGAACTAATCACTGCCGCAAACTCTAAAGTTAGTATCGGTACAGTTATCGACTTTCCGGAGGGTAAAGGTTCGCTGGAAAATAAACTTGCTGAAGCCGAAAAAGCAATTGTTGATGGTGCTGATGATCTTGATTTTGTTTTGGATTATGAAGGATTCAAAGCAGGAAAGGTTGATACTGTAAAAGAACAGGTATTACAATGTACCTACTTAGGACTTCAAAATGATAAAATTGTAAAATGGATAATCGAGGTGGCAGCACTTAATGATCATGAAATTGTGCAGTTAAGTGCTTTAGTGAAGAATGTCGTTTTGTCCAATTTTGAAGAGAATAAATATTCTAAAGTATTCGTGAAATCATCTACCGGATTTTATAAAACTCGTGACGGTATGCCAAACGGAGCCACATTATCGGCAATAAAATTAATGTTGGAAAATTCTTTTCCGTTGCCTGTTAAAGCTGCAGGAGGCGTGCGTACATTGCAGGAAGCGCAGCAAATGATAGCATTAGGTGTAAAGCGTATAGGTACGTCGTCTGCCAAATCTATAGCTGATGGAAGTAAAGCAGAGGGAGGTTATTAAATGAAAAAACCTTCCCGGGTTGGGGAAGGTTATTTCTTCACATAGCAAATTTCTTTTTGAGATTTATTTCTTTTTCATAGCAATTATTCCCAGCGAAATTTTCTTTTCTGTAATAGCTTTTTAAGATTCGGGAAGTGATTTTAAAAAGGAACTACAACTAGTAGATGCATACAAATTAAAAAGGTTGCGTCGAAATGTTATTTTTTTTAGTATTTTTTATTTTACTGCTTCTTTTCCAATATCCTTTTGAGTAAATGTAATTTTGGAGTATCTTTGCGCAAGTTTTGTAAACCCCAATGAAAATCATTTTGAACGCTCAACAAGACCCACTTTCTTTTAAATCCATTTTTGCAGATTTTATCGCAATAACAAAGGCTAGACTTGCTATTAGTGTTGTGTTTTCATCTGTGGCCGGATACCTCCTTGGCGTGTCAGAAGAACATGCTTTTAGCTGGATGACTCTTTTCCTTTTAGCCCTTGGCGGTTATTGTATGGTAGGGGCTTCTAACGTTTTCAACCAAATTATAGAAAAAGACCTCGATGCCTTAATGGACAGGACAAAAAAACGTCCCGTTCCTTCAGGAAAAATGTCTGTGCGAACTGCTTTTGTCGTAGGAGCTATATTGACTGTTATAGGTATTGGTATACTATATAGTATTAATCCTAAAACGGCAATGTTTGGGGCAATATCTATATTCTTATACACAAGCATCTACACACCTTTAAAAACGAGGACACCATTGTCTGTATTTGTAGGTGCATTTCCGGGTGCTATACCATTTATGTTAGGCTGGGTAGCTGCTACAGATGTTTTTGGTATCGAAGCGGGGACATTGTTTCTTATACAGTTTTTCTGGCAGTTCCCCCACTTTTGGGCTATTGGCTGGTTTTTGTTTGACGATTATAAGAAAGCAGGTTTCTTTATGCTTCCTACAGGTAAGAAGGACAAAAAAACAGCCTTGCAGACCATATTATATACAGTATGGTTAATTATAGCATCATTACTGCCTGTAACCGGGTTTACAGGAGAATTAAAGTTAAGCATAGTATCTGCGGTTATAGTATTCCTGCTGGGCTTATGGATGCTGGTTTATGCAGTTAAGTTATATAAAAAAATGGACGCGCCTGCCGCACGGAAGTTAATGCTGGTGAGTGTTTCTTACATTTCATTGCTGCAGGTAATATATGTTTTAGATAAATTTATTAGATAATAGTATGAAAATGACACTCGAAGAGCATAACGAAAGGAATGCTAAGTCTAAAAAAATGTTGTTATGGTTTGCAATGGTAAGCATGTTTATGATGTTTGCCGGACTTACCAGTGCGTATGTTGTGAGTACTTCAAGGCCGGACTGGTTAAATGATTTTGTTTTACCGCAGGCTTTTATAATAAGTACAGTGCTTATTGTTGTGAGTAGTATTACATTTCATATGGCAAAAGTGACCATGAAAAAGAACGACCGCAGTGCAACTACAATGTGGCTTTTAGTTACATTAGGCTTAGGTATTGCATTTGTTGTAGCTCAGTTTTATGGCTTTAGTGAGGTTATAAAGAACGGTTATTATTTTACAGGACCAGAGAGTACTGTAACTACTTCGTTCCTTTATATTGTTACGATGCTTCACCTTGCTCACCTTTTTGCAGGACTTATTGTGCTGCTGGTTGTAATTTATAATCATTTTAAACAAAAATACAATTCGTCTCAAACCCTTGGAATAGAGTTGGGTGCAATGTTTTGGCACTTTCTTGATATTTTGTGGGTTTATTTGTTTTTCTTTTTCTATTTCTATTAAAAGAAAAAAAATGTAAATTTGGAAACTTTTTAACCAATAACTTTATATGGCAGCGACAGTTACTACAACAGCTACTACAGGCAAAACATGGGGCGGAGGAAACGAGCCTATGGGGGCAAGTTATGGCAAAATGATGATGTGGTTTTTTATCGTATCAGATGCCCTTACTTTCTCAGGATTTCTTGCAGCTTACGGCTTTTCGAGATTTAAATTCATTGAAACTTGGCCGATAGCGGACGAAGTGTTTAATCACTTTCCGTTTTTGCATGGTGTAGATGCACCAATGTACTATGTGGCATTGATGACATTTATACTTATTTTCTCATCGGTAACGATGGTTCTTGCAGTTGATGCAGGTCACCACATGAAAAAAACAAAGGTTGCTGTATATATGCTGCTAACCATTGTAGGTGGTTTTATTTTCCTTGGTTCTCAGGCTTGGGAATGGAAAAACTTCATTAAAGGAGAATATGGTGCAATCGAAACTAAAGGTGGAGCTATACTTCAGTTTGTTGATACAAGCGGAAACAGAGTGAAACTTGCAGATTTTGCAGCACATTTACCAACTAATCAGGTTCAGAAGAAGAAAAGCAACGGAATATGGTTTCAGGATGGAGCTACTTTACCTACATATACTGTAGAAGAAGTAGTTGAAGGTTTCAAAGCGAATCCTAATCTTCTTGTAAGAACTGAATTCCTTACAGATAAAAAACAAAAAACAATATTAACGAGAGATCAGTCTATCAAAAGACTTGCTGAAGCTCATTATGTTGTAGAAGGCGCTAACCTTATAAGAAACGAGTATGGTCATAAATTATTTGCCAACTTCTTTTTCTTCATTACAGGTTTCCACGGTTTCCACGTATTCTCTGGGGTAATGATTAATATCCTTATTTTCCTTAATGTAATACTTGGTACTTACGAAAAAAGAAGAAGTTATGAAATGGTAGAGAAAGTTGGTCTTTACTGGCACTTTGTAGATTTAGTTTGGGTGTTTGTATTTACATTCTTCTACCTAGTTTAATTATTAAAAAATAGCACCATGGCACATTCACACGAATCGAATACAAAAAGAATATGGTACGTTTTTGGACTATTATCTGTAATAACTATCGTAGAGGTTATTTTAGGTATAGCTAAACCGGAATCATTATACATGAGCAATTTATTCCAGATGAATTTATTGAACTGGATATTTATAATCCTTACAGTTGTTAAGGCCTATTATATCATGTGGGCATTCATGCACCTTGAAGGAGAAAAAAGCAGCTTAAGGTGGTCTATTGTGGCGCCTTTAGTGTTCTTAATTATCTATTTAGTGTTCATCTTGCTGATAGAAGGTAATTATATTTTTGAAGTCTTTAGAGATGCACAATATAAGTGGATATTCTAAGACATATTAATTATAAAAAAGGCGGTTTTTCAACCGCCTTTTTTTAATTTTGTACCTGAAATTTTCCTCACTATGAAAAAGACAATTGTACTTTTTGTTTTGTTCGCACTTCCTATTGTTTGTTACCTCTTTTTTGCCTCCGGAGTTAACAGTTTTGCTAAGCTCCCTATTGTAACGCCTAATGTGAAAGAGTTCTCCGACTGGAAATCTCTTTCGGGAGAAAATGTAAAACTAGCCGAGAAAATAACCATACTTGGTTTTCCCGGTGCGGATGTTTTACACAATAAAGGAAATGCCTTTAACCTAAGCCAGAAGATCTATAATAAGAACATGAAGTTCCAGGACTTCCAAATGGTAATGCTTGTGCCTGAAGGTAGTGAAGCACAAACCAAGGAACTTGTAACTGAGCTTAGCAGACTTACTGATATGAAAGGATGGCACTATGTATTTGCACCTGCAGATGAAATCCAAAAATATTACGACTCTTTTAATCTTGTTGGTAAGCTTGATGATAAAAAGGGAACTTCAAACGTGTTTATCATTGATAAAGACAGAAACCTTAGAGGCCGTAAAGGGGCTAATAGAAAAGGTGAAGAAGAATATAAGGAAGGTTACAATACCTTCTCTGCAGCCGATCTTCATAATGATATGAGCGATGATGTAAAAGTTGTATTGGCAGAATATCGTTTAGCGCTTAAGAAAAACAATAAAAGAAAGATATAACGTGAAAAATAAATCATATTCATATATAGGGATATCATTTATCGTATTGATATTTGGTATCTGGGCAGTGCCTAAAATTGTGGCTAAATTCCAAAAATCAGATCTTGTTGAAATTGGCCCTGTTCCGGCTTTTGAACTAACCAATCAAGATGGTAAAAAAATATCCGATAAAGATTATTTAGGCAAGGTATATGTAGTAGAGTTCTTTTTTAGTACATGTCCAACCATTTGTCCAAAGATGAATGAGAATATGCTGAAAATTGAAAAGGAATTTTATGGTAATCCTCAGTTTGGTGTTGCTTCAATAACGATTAATCCTAGTCATGATACGCCTCAGGTTTTAAAAGAACATGCAGCTCATCTTGGAGTTAAACATTACAATTGGCATTTTTTAACCGGAGATCAGGATTATATACTTAACCTGGCAAAAAAAGGATTTAACCTTTATGCAGGAGAAAACAAAAATGTAGCGGGCGGTTTTGAGCATTCAGGATCTTTTGCTTTAGTTGATAAAGATGGTAACATCCGATGTAGGAAAGATAAATACGGGAACCCGATTTTGTATTATGATGGTCTTGAAGAAAGTGGTGTTAAGGCAATAAAAGAAGATATTAAAAAATTACTGGAAGAATAATGGAGAATACAGCTAAAAATAATATTGAGACAAAGTATAACAAATGGATCGTTGTTGTTTCTATTGCGATACCATTAGTAGTTGCCATTCTGTTTGGGGTTAAGTTAAAAGACTTTGGATACAATGTAGAACCTTTATCGTTCCTACCGCCTATTTATGCATCCATTAACGGACTTACAGCTGTTGTTTTATTTACGGCAGTATGGGCAGTAAAAAATGGTAAAAGAAAGCTGCATGAGAACCTGATGAAGTTTGCGATAGGTTTATCTATTGCTTTTCTTGCTATGTATGTTGCTTATCACATGACGGCTGATTCTACTAAGTTTGGCGGAGAAGGAGCAATTAAGTATGTGTACTTTTTTATCCTTATAACGCATATCCTGCTTTCTATTATCATTATTCCTTTTGTATTGGTGACTTATGTTAGAGCGCTTGCACAGCGTTTCGATAAACATAAAAAATTAGCCAGGATTACTTATCCAATATGGATGTATGTTGCAGTTACCGGTGTAATTGTATACTTAATGATTTCTCCTTATTACTCGCATTAATATTACAGCTATGAGCTTACAAATAAAACAGGTCTTTTTTGGTGCGGTTTTGTTTCTTGTTTCGGCAGGAGCAAATGCGCAATGCGCTATGTGTCGTGCGGCGCTTGAAAGCAGCGACGGAAACATTAAAGCAGAAGCAGTAAACGATGGTATTGTTTACCTTATGATATTTCCTTATCTGCTTGTAGCTTTAGTTGGCTTTGCAGTGTACAGGCTTAGAAAGAAGAAAAAGCAGGCAGCGACTGCAACAGAATAAATATAATAGTTAACTGGAATTTAAGACTATAAAAAAAGCATCTGCCTTGGCAGATGCTTTTTTTATAGCTATAAGAATGATTATTATTTCATTCCGTCTATTTTAAGATCCATTTTCCCGGTTCCTTTTATAAAGGCAATGATCGCTTTGTCTGTAAGTTCAATTTTATCAAACTCAAAATCGTTAAGAGAGCCATTTACATAGATACCCGGCATTGGTGAGTAATTGTTTAAATAAGGAAGTAGGTTTTTCTTGCCTTCTTCTAGATTTGGTTTAATAGAGTAACGGCAGCTTTCCTGGATTTTCTTTAAGATGATACCTTCAGCAAGCCAGTTGGCTGTTCTCATTAATACGCTTTTGGTATTAAGTACATAATCCATCTGGTCAAAGTAAATTTCTTTTGTTACAGCGTTGTAGTTAGGGTATCCTGTAAGGTATATGGTTCCGTTAATGCTTCCGGTCATGTCTAACGCTACGACCATCTTACCGTCTTTATTCCATAGATCTACTTTTTGTACAGTAACCTTTCGGCTTCCCGATCCAAACTCCTGGCCCTGGAAGTTTTTGGTAATAACCTTAGATGCACTTTCATAAGTAGAAACAGCGGCTACAACAGCACTTATATTGTCGGGCATTTTGCTTACCGGCTTTAAAGTAATGTCTTCTTTTTTAAAGTTGTTTGCCGGTTTTTGTCCCACCATAGTAAGCATAGTACATTTAAGTCCCATTTCCATGGTTATTTGTTTTTTAGAAAGCACGGCATCGGTAACATAAAGTTCAAGTGGATTTAGTTTAAACCAGGCCTGATAACTTTCGTTGGTTAAAAACGGTGTGCTCAATTTTTCTAAAGCAGCAAGTACCTGAGGTTTAAAATCAGTAGTTTTTACTAAGGCTTTATCAAGTTCTTTCTCTATTTTTGACTTGAATAATTTTACTGCCGGATTTATAAGGTAGGTTATAGCTACTTTTTTGCCGGCAATAGTAATGGTAGGACTTTCAGTCCATTCTAATGATTCGATAGTAGTATCGGTTGTCATTTTCCAGTTAGATAAACCTACTTTACTGTTAAAGGTAACAACAGCATCCAGGTTAACCTCGCGGGTATCATACAGGTTCATGCCAAGGGCAGAAGTACCGTATCTAATATTTGCTTTTATTTTTATGGGTACTATAGATTGGAGTTTCCCCTTTTGTTCTGTAAATTTAATAGGTGCAGTTTTCCAAACCTGCATGGCTATATTATCATCTTCTATCGCTTTGTCTTCATATATAAGTCCGGTAAGGATTTTGTTTACCTGGGTTTCTACGTCGGCAATGGTCATAGTAACAGGCAGGTTTATAAATGAAGTAGTATTTTGATATACCAGCGGAGAGTTGTTGCCGGGCTCAGGTTTTAGTGCATCGATCCTCTTTGTAGTGGAACATCCTGTTAGTAAAACAGAAAAAAATAAAACACCCGAAAGTAGTAAGGTTCTCATTTGTTGTTGTGTTGAAAAAATAACGACGCAAAATTAAGATTAATTTGTAACAAATTTAGCAGGAATAAGTCTAATAAAAATATAATACGATTACTTACGTTAGATAATTTAGGTAAATTTGTAAACTTTCCAATTGGAGCCTATGAAAAATAAGTTTTGTACTCTATTCCTTTTTGTTATAACACTCGCAGCAGGGCAGGTAAATGCCCAGGCTAAAAAGTGGACATTGGAGGAATGTGTTGATTATGCTATCAAGAATAATATATCCATAAAGCTAACAGGCCTTGATGCTCAAACTACAAAAGTGTCCAAGAGTGATGCTATTGGAGCATTTTTGCCAACAGCAAATGTTCAGGGTTCGCATTCCTGGAATATAGGTTTGAACCAGAATATCACAACAGGTTTGCTTGAAAACCAAACGACTCAGTTTACATCTGCGGGATTAAATGTTGGTATCGATATTTATAATGGTTTGCAAAACCAAAACCGACTTAGAAGAGCTAATCTGGCAATTGTTGCAGCACAATATAAACTGGTTAAAATGCAGGAAGATATTGCGCTTAACGTGGCAAATGCCTACCTGCAGATTCTTTTTAATAAAGAAAACCTTAAGGTGCAGGAACAGCAGTTGGCATTCGATAACAAACAGATGGAGCGTACAGAGCAATTGGTTGAAGGCGGAGCTGTGCCAAAAGGCGATCTCCTTGACATTAAAGCAACAATTGCAGCCGATGTGCAAAAGAAAATTGCAGCCGAAAACGCATTACTTATTTCAAAATTAAGCCTTGCGCAATTAATGCAGTTGGAAGACTTCCAGAATTTTGACACCACAGACAGCGATTATCCTGATCAAAGCAGTGTCTTACTGGAGCAGCCATCTACAATATATACCAAAGCAAAAGAAACAAGAACAGATCTTAAAGCAGCAAGAGCCGATGTTGAAGTCGCAGAAAAAGATGTTAAGATTGCCAGAGGTGCTTACCAGCCAAGATTGACCGGTTTTTACAGCTTCGCTACCCGTGCTGCTTATTCTGATAAAGTTGTTGGGGTGGGTCCTGATGTAAACAATCCTACGTCGGTAATTGGATTTGTAGAAGGTACAAATCAAAATGTAGTTCAGAATAATTTCAAACCGATACTTGGGAAAAGAGACCCTATCCTGGATCAGTTTAACGATAACAAAGGTCACTCTTTTGGTATATCATTAAACATTCCGATACTTAACGGTTTCACGGTTAGAAATAATGTACAAAGATCTAAAATCGATCTTGAACGTACACAAATTACACTTCAGCAAAAAGAACTTGATCTTGAAAGAAACGTCTACACGGCATATACTGATGCACAGGGTGCGTTAAAAGCATATGATGCTGCTGTATCTGCTGCGCATGCCAGAGAAGAATCACTGTCTTATGCAAAAGAAAGATATGAGGTAGGACTTATCAATGTGTTCGACCTTAATCAGGCACAAACATTATCAGTAAACGCACAATCTGAAGTTTTGCGTACTAAATATGATTATATCTTTAAAGTGAAGATCTTAGAATTTTACTTTGGAATCCCAATTTATCAAAAACAATAGCCATGTCAAAAAAAACAATTTACTTTTTATTAGGTGGAGTAATTCTTATTATAGTACTTCTGGTTGTACTTAAAAATACCGGCGCAGTAGGTAATAATGATAAAGGGAAAGAAGTAGAAACAGCCATTGTTAAAGAGATAACCCTTACAGAAACTGTATCGGCTACCGGAAAGGTTCAGCCCGAAATTGAAGTCAAAATATCATCTGAGGTTTCAGGTGAGATCATTCAGCTTCCTGTTAAAGAAGGACAGGCTATTAAAAAAGGTGACCTTTTAGTACGCATCAATCCTGATATTTATGAGTCGAGTGTAACAAGAAGTGCCGCATCATTATCTACGACTAAGGCGGGTCTTAACCAGGCTGAAGCGCAGTTAAAAGAGGCTAAAGCAAATTATGACCGTAACAAACGCCTGTTTGAAAAAGGAGTGATATCAAAATCTGAATGGGATAAAATCGTATCTGCCTATGAGGTAGCTGTTGCAGGAAAACAATCGGCTTATTATAATGTAGCAAGTGCTAATGCTTCGGTAACTGAAGCAAAAGATAACCTGAACAGGACAACCATTTATGCCCCTGTAGACGGCACAATTTCTAAACTTGATGCAGAGTTAGGTGAGCGTGTTGTAGGAACACAGCAAATGGCAGGTACCGAAATTATGAGGGTCGCAAACCTAAACAATATGGAAGTCGAAGTAGATGTTAACGAGAATGATATCGTTAAAATAGAAATAGGCGATGCTGCAAATATTGAAGTAGATGCTTATCTGAAAAGACAGTTTAAAGGAACTGTAACCAGTATATCAAACTCGGCAAGCAGCGCCCTTACTGCCGATCAGGTTACAAACTTTAAAGTGAAAGTAAGAATACTTAAAGAGTCATATGAAGATATGACTAAAGGTAAACCTGAAAACTATTCACCATTCAGACCCGGAATGACGGCTACAGTTGATATTATTACTGAGAGTAGGGCAAATATACTTTCTGTGCCTATTAGTGCTGTGGTAGTAAAGGCAGATACTACTTCTGTTAAAAAAGATGTGGTTAAAGAACTTGAAGAAAAAGAACAGGAAAATAAAACGGGTACTACTAAGAAGAAATTCGAATGTGTATTTGTAAAATCTGGAGACAAAGCGGTATTAAGAGTGATTACTACCGGAATTCAGGATGATACAAATATCGAGGTAATAAAAGGGCTTAAAAAAGGAGATGAAGTAATTACCGGACCTTATAATGTGGTCTCTAAAGAGCTTAACCCTAATGATAAGGTACAGGTAAAACCTAAGAGTGCTAAATAAAAATAAGGAATGGGTTTTATTTTAAATATTGAAACAGCTACAAAAAACTGCTCGGTTTGCCTGGCAGAAAATGGTAAGGCTGTTGTTTTAACAGAACATGCAGGCGAAGGCTACAGCCATGCCGAAAAATTACACGTTTTTATAGAAGAAGCACTTCAAAAAGCAGGCATTGCATTCAGTCAGCTGGATGCTGTTGCTGTAAGTATGGGCCCCGGTTCATATACCGGGCTTCGCATAGGTGTTTCGGCAGCGAAAGGGCTTTGCTATTCGCTTAATATACCTTTGCTGGCTATAGATACTCTTGAGCTTTTAGCGCGCAATACAGCCGTTGCCGAAGGTGTTATTGTCCCAATGATTGATGCCCGCCGTATGGAAGTATATACAGCTGTTTTTGATAAAAATTACAATAAGCTAAGAGATACTAAAGCAGAGATTATTATCGAAACTTCTTTTGAAGAAATTGAGGATACAATACATCTTGTGGGAGATGGTGCTGCAAAATGCCGTGAACTCTTAAATGCCGAAAGATTTGTATATCATGAGGAAATAATATACCCATCTGCAGCACAAATGGCAGCAGTGTCATTTGATAAGTACAAAAAAAGCGACACTGTTGATGTCGCTTATTTTGAACCTTTTTATTTGAAAGATTTTATTGCCGGTAAATAATTACAGGATAGTGTCGATATAAGTACCAATTTGTTGTAGATCTGTTACTTTTTCAACATCAAGTTTTCCTTTTTTGATAAACTCAAGGATTTCTTTGCTTTTTGCTGGTACTAGTTTAGCAAGGTCTTTTTTGCTTGAAAAATAAACAGCATCCTGATCTTTTATTTTGATGTAGAATTCATCATCTGTCTTTTTGTAGTTAGCGGCTTTGTATGTTTGGTAGCTGCTTGCCGGGAATACTTCAGGTTGAAGGAATATTCTCTGTCTCTTAAAGATCTTTACATTAGGAGTTTCGCTTACAATGTTAAGGTATCCTGTTATAGTCTCATCTTTGCTTGTTCTGTATTGTTGTAAAGAATAAGCTTCTCCAGTACTTACAAATTTTACTGTTACACCATCTTGCTTTGGTAAAACACTAAATGATCCTGTTTGAGGCTCGCTAATTTCAAAATTATCGCCATAAGCATTATAACGTGCTAAAATTGTTTTCTCGTTATTAGATGCTTTAGCAGGCATGTATTTCTCGTTAACATACATAGAACCTGTTGCAGCCTGACTTTTCTCTTTCATTACCATGATCTGACCACCACTACTGTGTACTGGTGTCTGGTTTACCTGTGCTGTAGCAATCAGCGACGTAAAGGCAAGTGCTGCCGTGTAAATTAAATTTTCTTTTTTCATTTTCTTTTTGTTTTCAATAGTTTTTTTGTGTGACTAAAAAATAGGGGGTAAAGATACTTTTTAAAAAATAATAGTAAATGTTTTTAGTTAAAAAATAATTAACCAAAAAACATGCCATATCTAGTAACGGTCAGTGTGTTGTATTATTGTAGCTCAATTATACTTTTTGAAGTGTCTTTAAATGTACATCACGTTGCGGAAATGGAATCTCTATAGCTGCTTTTTCAAAAGCGATTTTAGTGTTCTCATAAAAATCAGATACCATAGCACCGTGATTACCGCGTTCAGCCCATATTTGTATAGCTAAAGTAACAGCATTTTCGGCAAGATTTTTCACTTCAATTCCGGGAACGGGCGTTTTTAATATTTTTGGATCACTCTCTATAACATCGTGTAATACCTCCTTTACATGTTTAAGATTACAGGTGTAAGCTACGCTTAAAATGATCTCTGCGCGGCGCAGTGGCTCCTGCGAATAGTTCTTTATAGTGTTGTTAGATAGTGTACCGTTAGGCAGGTAAACCACTTGGTTGTTTGATGTAATAATTCGGGTACTGAATATCTGGATGCTATTAACGGTTCCTGATTGTCCCTGGGCTTCAATAGTATCACCCACACGGAAAGGTTTGAATAGTATAATAAGCAATCCACCCGCAAAGTTAGAAAGCGACCCTTGTAGCGAAAGCCCTATTGCAATACCTGCCGCACCCAAGGCAGCCATGAAGGAGGTAGTTTGCACTCCAAGCTGACCTATAACTGTAATAAAGAGTATTGCCCTGAATATCCAGGTACAAACATCGAGCACAAACTTTAAAAAAGTTGGGTCCATGTTCCTTTTGGCCATTAATCCGGTTATAATTTTTCTAAAAACTTTTATTATAACTATACCAATAATTAATGTTATTGCTGCTCCAATTACGTTTGGGATGTAATTAATTAAAGAGTCAATAAGCGTATCTATAAACTTGTCAAGTTTATTTATTGAAAATAATGAAATCATAGTGATTGTAAATTGTTTAAAGTTTCCTCAGTTGTAGTTAGAGGCAGGCCGCACGCCTTATTTTGGCAAATATAGAACAACAATTCATCCTGTACAAAACGGTTGGCAAGAAACGGAATGCCAGATGCTCTTGTACTACCTGCTATAATAACATGAGGAAGGTAATGGTTGTTTATTTTTTTTATTTCTTCAGACGCATTCGCTCCGCATATTGCGAGTTCTCTGTTTTGAGGCGAAAGGTTCATCCACAAATTCAGCCAGTTTGAAAATGCTGATGGATAATCAAGATTAGGTATGATAAGATGCAGCATTTGTAGTGCTGTTTTTTCATAGTGGCTGTTTTCAAAAAGTATGCTCAGTTTGTACAGCACATTTGCCATGATCGAGTTTGATGCTGGGATAACATTATCTTCGGTTTCAAAATGAGCCGCAATAAGTTGTTCTTCTTTTGCAGAGGTGTAAGCAAAAAAATGCTGCTTCCCGTCATAAAAGTTTTCAAGGCAGTAATCGGTAAGTTGTTTTGCATAAAGCAGCCATTTCTCTTCAAGAGTAGCTTCATACAGGGCAGTAAAAGCATCTGCAGTAAGGGCATAATCTTCTAAAAAGCCTTTGATTTTTACAGTGCCATTTTTGTAAGTACGCCATAAATGCCCATCACTGTGCCATAAATTATCGGTTATAAACTGGGCATTTCGATGTGCTGCCATTAGGTATTCACTATTATTCAGTGCCTTATAAGCATCAACATAGCCTTTGAGCATAATGGCATTCCATGAAGTTAAGGTTTTGTCGTCAAGGCGCGGCTTGGCACGTTTTTCACGTATTTCATACAATAACTCTTCCCATCGTTTTTTCTTCAGATGTAAAGCTGCTGTTGTAATACCGGCATCTGCCGCTAGTTTCTCTATAGTTTCATTTTGGATAAGTACAAAATGTCCGTCTTCCCAATAGCCAAATTCGTTAATATTGAATACGGTTGAGAAAAGTTCAAAATCTTCTTTCAACAGATCTTTCAATTCCTGTTTCTCCCAAACATAAAAGGCACCTTCTTCAAGATGGCCTTTTTCATTAAGGCTGTCGGCATCCAGAGCACTGTAAAAACCACCACTGCTGTCGGTTAGTTCTTTCTGAATAAAACGATGTGTTTTTTCGATAACCTCTTTATATAATGTGTTTTTTGTGCGTTTATAAGCTTCAGCATACAAACTCATTAACTGACCATTGTCATACAGCATTTTTTCAAAATGAGGCACATGCCATTTCATGTCTACAGAGTAGCGGGAGAAACCGCCGTCTAAAGTGTCAAAGAGACCGCCATACGCCATTCTGGTTAAGGTTAAGTCTACAAAGTCAAGAATGTCCTGTCTTTTTTCCTGAAAGCCATAACGCTGTAAAAACAGGTAATTGTTTGGCATCATGAACTTAGGAGCTCGGGCATAACCGCCAAACTCCCAATCAAAACTTTTAGACCATTTTTCTATAATGGGCTCTATACTGGAGGTTGATGCGATTTCGTCGGTAGTGTTTTCTCCTAATAAGACGAGTGACTGTATGCCTGCCAGTAGTTTTTCGGCATAGTCTATTACTTTTTCAGGTTGCGTTGAGTATAATTCCTGTAACTGCTCTAATGTGGCGATCCAGTTGTCTTTCTTAAAATAGGTGCCTCCCCAAACAGGTCGCCCATCGGGGAGAAGTACAGCATTCATAGGCCAGCCGCCCTGTCCGGTCATTAATTGTACAGCTTTCATATAGGTAGCGTCTACATCTGGGCGTTCTTCACGGTCTACCTTTATAGATACAAAATGTTTGTTCATTACTGCAGCCACTTCATCGTCTTCAAAGCTCTCGTGTTCCATAACATGGCACCAGTGGCAGGCAGAATAACCTATGCTTACAATGATAAGTTTGTTTTCTTGTTTTGCCTTAGCAAGTGCCTGTTCATTCCAGGCTTTCCAGTATATTGGGTTATTGGCGTGCTGCAGTAGGTAGGGGCTGGTTTCTAAGTGAAGTTCGTTCATAATGCGTTTCTAAAAGAATGCGAAATTACTAAAACCAAAAGCGTCGGCAAAAGCATTTAGTAAAACAAAAACAGATTGTTTTATCTGTTAATTAGTATTCAGGAAATTTTAATACTTGATTATCTCAATGTAGTTTCGATAACAATACTGCCGGTAAGTATTTTATGAATAGGGCAGGCATTAGCAACAGTTAGCAGTCGTGCGCGTTGTGTTTCGTCTAATTGACCAATAAATTCCAGATTTCGCGTAAATTTTGTTTGTCCGTCTTCTTCAGTAAGTTCGATAGTGATATTTACTTTGTCGAGAACCCAACCTTTGCGATCGGCATACATACGGACGGTGGCACAAGTGCATGCGGCTAATGACGAAGCTAATAGTTCTCTAGGAGAAAAACCTTTGTTCTTTCCGCCTTTTTCAATCGGTTCGTCGGCAAATAGTATATTACCGGTTGGTGTTTTTATCTCAATTCGATAAAGTTCTTTTTCAATGTTAGCGGATATAGATGCCATGATGTTTTTTTAAGTGATCTATAAATTTACATGAAAACAAGGAAAAATTATATTGTCATTATAATAATTCAATTCAAAGGTTGAATTTTCTACATAAAAAAAGCCCGCTCGTTATGAGTGGGCTTTTTTGTGGTACCTCCAGGAATCGAACCAGGGACACATGGATTTTCAGTCCATTGCTCTACCAACTGAGCTAAGGTACCGTTTTGTTTCGGTGCGCAAATATAGAATTAATTTTCAATAATTCGGAATAAAAAACCCACTCTTTTTGAATGGGTTTTTTTGTGGTACCTCCAGGAATCGAACCAGGGACACATGGATTTTCAGTCCATTGCTCTACCAACTGAGCTAAGGTACCGTGTCATTGCGGGTGCAAATATAGAGCCATTTTTATATTATCCAAAACAAAAGATAAAAAAAATCAATTACTATCTTTGCAGCACTAATAAAAGGAAAATGCATCTAGTTGTCGATATAGGTAATACAAAAATTAAAGCTGCTGTTTTTGAGGGAACTGCGTTTTTGGAGAAATTTGTTTTAGATAAAATTGAGGCAAAAAAAAAGATTGAAAAAATTTTCGAAAAATATCCTTCAATAAGTAAAAGTATACTCGCTTCGGTAGGGGAAGACGATTTTGAGCTGTTATCTTTATTAGAAAGACAGAGCAGTTTGGTTACAATAGATCGTGATTCATCATTTCCTTTTCATAATAAGTATGCAACACCGGCTACTTTAGGGATAGACAGGATGGTACTTTCGGCAGGAGCAGTCTTACAATACCCGTCCGTAAACCGTTTGGTTATCGATGCAGGAACATGCGTTACTTACGATTTTGTGGATAGTAATAATAATTATTTAGGAGGTGCCATATCTCCCGGATTGCAATTAAGGTATGATGCAATGCATAATTTTACAGCAAAACTTCCGTTGTTATATCCTGAAATACCGTTACATTACATTGGGAGCTCTACAGAACAGGCCATGCATTCGGGGGTAGTAAACGGGATGCTGCATGAACTGGAAGGGTTTGTAAAACAGTATAGTGAACAGTATCAGGAGTTAACAATAATATTAACAGGTGGAGATGCTGATTTTTTGGCTAAAAGATTAAAAAACACCATATTTGCCAATTCAAATTTCTTATTAGAAAGTTTGAATCTTTTATATTTATATACGATCACAAATGATTAAAAAAATTATTGCAGGCGCTTGCCTGATTTTCTCAACCGTTGGTTTTGCCCAGGAAAATAATGCATCACCCTATTCTTATTATGGTATTGGAGATGTAAAGTTTAAAGGTACTGTAGAAAACAGGTCTATGGGAGGTGTAGGGATCTTACCTGATAGTATCCATATCAATCTGCAAAACCCAGCAACATACAGTTCGCTAAAACTAACGACCTTTACTGTTGCGGGAAGTAATAGTGGTACAAAATTTAAAACATCATCTGCAGATGACAGCGCAAGCAGAACAACCGTAGACTATGTTGCAGTAGCGCTGCCGTTTAATAAAATTGGTTTTGCTTTTGGATTGATGCCTTATACATCTGTAGGGTATAAAATTCAAAATGAAAAAGTAATAAACAATGTTAATTATTACAGGCAATTTGAAGGAAGCGGAGGGGTTAACCGTGTGTTTTTTGGTGGTGCTTATCAAATAACGCCAAAATTCAGCATAGGGGCAGATTTCCAGTATAATTTTGGTAACATCGAAACAAAATCAATTGTGGGTGTGCCGGATTTGGGAGTGCAGTATCCAACACGTGAAATAAATAAATCAGATTATAGCGGTGCATCATTTAATATTGGAGCAACTTACCAAACGAAAGTCAGCGAAAAATTAAATTTATATACCAGTGCAACTTTTACACCTGAAAGCACTCTTAAAAGTACTACAGAAAGACAAATAGCTACAATTACACTTACGACTAAAGGTAATGAAATAGTTATGGATCAGCTTGATAAGGTTTATGCTAATGATGATATAAAAATGCCTTCAAAGTTTAGTGTAGGAAGTGGTGTTGGTGAGGCAAGAAAATGGTTCGCCGGTTTAGAATACACATTTCAGGGCGCTAATACATTAGGTAACCGTTTTGATGCAGTTACTAAAGCAGGTTTTGAATCATCACATAAAATATCGCTTGGAGGGTACTACATACCAAAATACATGTCCTTTACAAGTTATTTGAGCAGGATTACTTACAGAGCCGGACTTAAGTTTGAAAAAACGGGTCTTGTTGTAAATAATCAGGACATTAACGATATGGGGCTTACATTTGGTGTAGGCTTGCCATTAGGAAGTGGTACCACTCGTGGATCTAATCTTAACTTTGGTTTAGAGCTGGGACGCAGAGGTACTACTAAAGCAAACCTTATTCAGGAAAACTATGTGAATTTAATGGTAAGTTTATCCTTAAATGACAAATGGTTTATAAAAAGGAAATACGATTAACTAAAAACTTTTGTAGCTATGAAAACACTATGGGTTCTTTTTATATGCGCACTTGGCTTAACAGTACAGGCGCAGGTGGCTTATAAATGCGAAGATAATTTCAAAGTGTTTGAAGGAAAAGTTGTAGTTAAAGAATACAGCGAAGCTTATGCTTTATTGCCTGAGCTTAGAAAGTCATGCCCTAAAGTGGATAGTAAACTTTATAAATATGGTGAAGCGATACTGAAATATTTAATTGAGGGCGCATTAAGTCCTCAAGAAAGACAGCTTGCTGTAGATGATTTGGTAGCATTGTATGGTGAACAGGAAAAATACTTTCCGGGAACTGGTGCAGATATTAAAAAGACGCAATTGCAGCTGGAAAATAATTTGATTTCTGAAAATGATGCTTACAAAGCTTTTAGTGCATCGTTTGTTAAAAACAGACAGGCTTTTACAGATTTTAATGCATTAGAGACTTATTTCAATTTGTTTTTAAAAGAGTACAAATCAGGTAAAGGAATTACAGATGAGCAGTATATTGAAAAATTTGGTGAGGTAAGCGGCCAGATTGTTTATGCTCAAAATAAATTAGGAGCCGATAAAGAGGCGTTATTGTTAAAGCAGGAAACAGCATTGCTAACCGATGAGGAAAAGCAGTTTCTGGCAGATGCTCAATCGACACATGATTCTTTTGATGCTGTAAATGACAATATCAGCAGTGCAAGCAGGGATTATCTTTCCTGCGATAAAATGGAAGCATACTATAGCGATCGTTATGAGGCAAATAAGGCTAATCTAGCATGGCTCGAAGCAATGGTAAGTGCTTTGTATGGTAAAAAGTGTTATAATTCTCCTGTTATGAATAAAGGGGCTTTAGCTATTAATACTTTAAAGCCAACAAAACAGTCTGCTTATCGCTTAGGGTATCTGGCTTTAAAAAAGAATAATAAAAAAGATGCAGTAAAGTATCTGGAACAGGCAGCATCTCTTGAAATGGTTCCTGAAAAAAGAGGGGATATTTATTATGAAATAGCGTCTGCTTATAATTATTCAGATAAAGCAGAAGCTAAAAAATACGCGCTTAAGGCCGCAGATTTTAATCCGAAATCAGGGAAGCCTTATTTATTGCTTGCAGAAATGTATGGTAATGTAGCAAAAGAGTGTGAAATAAATGATTTTGATCGCAAAGCTCTTGGATGGCTTGCTATAGATGCAGCAAAAAAAGCGGAAAAGGCTGAGCCAAAATATAAAGCTACTGTTGCAAAAATAGTAGAAAGATATACTAAAAAACTACCTACTAAAGCAGAGGCAAAAGCTGCAGGTAAAAAGAAAGGTGATATTATAGCCTATGGCTGTTGGATTAATGAAAAAATTACCGTTCCTAACTTTTAATACATGAGAGTGCATAAAAGTATTGGCATAGTATCACTGGTTTTTATAGCATTGTTGTGCTCATGCGAAAGCAATTTTAAAGATGTGCAGCGCATCAATAGTGTTGCTTTTAGTCCGTCAGGAGAAACCGAAAATCTTAATTTAAAGTATACCGATTCCGGCAGGGTTAAAGCGATTCTTGTAAGTCCCCTTATGCTGGATTATTCCAATTTGGAATATGGTTTTAATGAATTTCCTAAAGGTATCCATCTAACACTATTTGATGAAAAAGGTAAAGAAAGCCATGTAGTTTCTGATTATGCAATTACTTATGCAAAGACCGATATTATCGATTTGCAGGGTAATGTAAAAATCACGTCTAACGACGGAAAAAAGCTGGAAACGGACCAGTTATTTTATGATCAAAAAAACGAATGGTTTTATACCGAAAAAAACTTTAAATTTACAGATGGTGCAGGCGGTTTCATTCAGGGGCCCGGCATAGATTTTAGTAAAGACTTTAAAATCTTTAACATGCAGCGTAATTCGGGTGAAGGTGAGATTAATAATGTTGAATAAATTAATAAAATGGGTTATTTAAAAATTGTATCATATTTATATCTGGTTGTAGCGGTTTTCTTTATTTATGATGGTGTCATGAAAATAAAGACCGAAGAAAGTTATGTTTTAAGCTTTCTGTTTGCCGGTCTTGCTGTTTTTATGTTTTTCTTCAGAATGAGGTTTGCAAAAAAAATGCAGGATAAAAAAAGAGATAACTAATTTATCATGGAAGCAGCGATGATCATAGTTTGTTTGCTTCTTTCTGCTTTTTTTTCAGGAATGGAGATAGCTTATGTATCCTCAAATAAGGTTTATCTCGAAGTAGAAAAAAAGCAATCTACTTTAATTTCAAGAATTCTTACACGCTTAACAGAGAAGCCAACGCAGTTTATTACAGCAATGTTGGTTGGTAATACAATAGTCCTTGTTATCTATTCTTACTACATGGGTAATGTGGTGTTAGAGTGGTTGTATCCGTCAGATTTTGCTTTGCCTGTCTTTTATCAGTTATTGCTTCAAATTGTTGTTTCCTCATTTGTGCTGTTGCTCACAGCAGAGTTTCTCCCCAAAATATTTTTTCAGGTCTATGCAAATACACTTATCAAGTTTTTTGCACTGCCGGCTTATGCCTTTTACTGCCTGTTTAACCGGGTGTCAAAAATTGTTATCTTAATATCAGATTTTATACTGGTTAAAGTGTTGCGCACCAAAGGCGATAGTCATCGTGCTTTTTTTAGCAGAGGTGAATTAGGGAATTATATAACAGAACAGTTGAATGGTGCTGATGAACAGGAAGAAGTGGATTCTGAAATACAGATATTTCAAAATGCATTAGGTTTTTCCGACTTAAAAGCACGGGATATCATGACGCCACGTACAGAAATCAGTGCTGTCGATATCAATGATCCAGTGGCTGAACTAAGGCAGCTGTTTATCGAAACAGGGTACTCAAAAGTGATTGTTTATCAGGAAAGTGTAGATAATATCATTGGTTATATCCATTCATTTGAATTGTTTAAAAAACCTGCTACAGTTCGCTCGGTAATGATTCCGATAGAGTATGTGCCCGAAACAATTTACATTAAAGAACTTTTAAACATACTTACCCGTAAGCGTAAAAGTATGGCGGTTATACTTGATGAGTATGGCGGTACATCAGGTATTATAACAGTTGAAGATATCATCGAAGAGCTTTTTGGTGAAATTGAAGATGAGCATGACCAGGAAGAAGAAATGATAGAACAGCAGCTTGAAGGAGGCGCTTATTTGTTTTCTGCAAGATTGGATGTAGAGTATATAAATGAAAAATATAATTTGTGCATTCCGGAGAGTGATTCATATGCTACTTTAGGAGGATTTATAGTGCATAATGCGAAAGAAATACCCAAAACAGGCGAAAAACTGACTTTTGTGAACTTTGAAATTTACATTGAGCAGGCTTCAAATAAAAAGATAGAGCTAGTAAAGATTGAGCCTTTGCAGAATAAATAAAAAAAAATGCATCTTCTTTCGAAAATATATCTCCACTGCTTTTATTATTAAATAGATAATTGTATTTTCGCCCACTGATATAAAATTTTAACAAACATAAACATGGCGGTTTTATCAAAAATTAGGCAGCGTTCGCTACTTCTGATACTAGTTATCGGCTTTTGCTTATTGGCTTTTATAGTAGGAGATATTATAAATAGCGGTGGTTTTGGGGTTACCCGAAACATAGGAAGCGTAAACGGTAAAGATATTCCAGTACAGGAATTTTTACAAAAAGTGAATGAAGTTCAGGCAAGGCAGCAGGGAATCAGTCCTTCTCAGGCAGCAAATGCAGTATGGGGTCAGGAAGTTGAAAACATACTTTTTGAAGAAAGATATGATAAAGCTGGCCTAAGAGTTGGTAGAGATCACATCTTCAATGTATATGCTCAGGATCCTCAAGTTGCTCAAAATCCTCAATTCTTAAATGCATTGGGTAAATTTGATAAGGCTAAATTCAATGAGTTCCTTGTTAACATGAAAACAACCAATCCTGCACAATGGCAGATGATTGAAAAAAATAAAGGTTTAGTTGAAGATGCAGCTAAAAAACAGTTGTATGTAACTATGCTTAAAGCAGCATTTTTCGCTACTGATGCTGATGGAAAAGCTAAATACCAAATGGATGCTGACAAAGCTGCATTTGATTATGTATTTGTTCCTTACAGTACTATCAATGATGACCAGGTTAAGGTTTCTGATGAAGAGATCACTGCTTACATGAAGAAAAACGAAAAGAAGTACAAGTCTGAAGCATCACGTGATTTAGAATTTGTATTGATCGAAAATAAGCCGTCTACTGCTGATGAGGCTGAAATGAAAAATGAGATCAATTCATTACTTTCAGCTAAAGTTGAGTTTAATGAAGCTACTAAAACCAATGATACTGTTCCTGGTTTTGCAAACGTTACTAACGTTGAGGAGTATGTAAACAAACATTCAGATGTTAAGTATGATACTACTTATGTAACTAAAAAAGATCTTCCTTTAGAATATGCTGAGCAAATCTACAACCTTGGAAAAGGTCAGGTTTTTGGGCCATACATTCAGGATGGTTACTACAAGCTTACTAAAATGATGAACAAAAAAGGAAATGCTTCTGCAAAAGCAAGTCACATACTAATTGCTTACAAAGGTGGTAAAGCACCAAACCCTGCAATTACAAGGACTAAAGAAGAAGCTAAAGCTAAAGCTGATGACCTTTTAAAACAAGTTAATGCAAATCCATCTGCTTTTGCAGAACTTGCAAGAACAAATACAGATGATCCGGGATCTGCACAAACAGGTGGAGAGTACGATAATATCGCTCCTGGACAAATGGTTAAGCCATTTAACGATTTCGTTTTCAATAATCCTATAGGAACTACAGGTGTTGTAGAAACAGAATTTGGTTACCACGTAATTAAAGTTACTGGTAAAAACGAAGCGGTACAACTTGCTACAATTGCTCAAAAAATTGAGCCGTCTGAAGGTACTACTGATGAAGTTTTCACTAAAGCATCTAAAATGGAAATGGACGCTGAAACCAAACCATTTGCTGATCTTGCAAAAGGTTTAGGTCTTACAGTTACGCCAGCTAACAAAATAATGATGAATGACGAGAACATTCAGGGAATTGGAAGTCAAAGAGGTATAGTAAAATGGGCTTATGGTAAAGACACTAAAATAGGTGATGTTAAGAAATTTGATATTCCTCAGGGTCATGCTATCGTTAGACTTAAGTCAATCAATGAAAAAGGTCTTCTACCAATGGAAGAAGCTAAAATAACAGTATTGCCAATCGTTCGTAACCAGAAGAAAGCTGAGTTGATCAGAAAGAAAATGGAAGGAACAACACTTGAAGCTGTAGCTCAAAAAACAGGATCTACTGTTGCATCTGCTACAGATGTATCATTAGCTAACCCAACGGTTCCTAATGTAGGTTCTGAACCTAAAGTTGTAGGGAGAGCATTTGGTCTTGCTGCTGGAAAAACTTCAGGACTTATTGATGGTCAAATGGGGGTTTTCATGGTAAGAGGAAAAGGTGTTACTAAAGCTCCTGCATTACCTAATTATACTGCTTATACTACAAGATTAAGTGGTGAAGCTAAACAACAGGTACAAGGAAGACTTTCTCAGGCATTAAAAGAGAAAGCTGATATTCAAGACAACAGAGCTGAATTCAACTAGTCTGAATAAAGCATATAGTAATATAAAAATCCCGCAATTGCGGGATTTTTTTTTGGACTGAAATGAACAGATTTTAAACTTTTCAAAGCAATTTCAATTTGTTCAAATTGATGTAAAATTCAAGGTTGCTTAACTGGTCGTTTTTCATTTGTTTATACTTATGTCATAAGTTATTCCTTTCAATATTAATCATTTAACGAAATTAAGTGTCATTGACCGATCAAAATTAGTTTTATCATTCTTCTGTAATTTTTTTTTTTGATTTTTATGATTGTTATATAAATCCACAGTTACAAATTTTAATTGGCTACATAACTAAACTAAGTCCATTGTAGCATGGACGCTTAAATCAACATGAAAAAAATCTTCTTAATTTTTGCAGGAATGTTTGTTTTGGCGACAGGACTGGTCTCCTGCAGCAGTGAGGATGCTGTGACTAAAGATAATACTGAAGCATTTAAATTTGCCAAAACTCCTGAGATGGTCAATTTCGAAACTGCTTTAAGAACTTATATGAGAAGTAAACAGCAGGGAGGTACAACTACTGCTAAATCTAAAACTGATAATGAACTTGCTGTAAAGGAGAAGGCAATAGTGCTTTTGACCTCGTTGGGTAAACAGCAATTGGCAGGAGAGAAGGATATGGAAACAGAGCAGCTTCTATTGGTGGCAATGAAAGAATATTCTAAAAAGCTGACTGGAATGTATCACCAAAGTAACATTAATCAAAAATAAGCTATCGTCATGAAAAAATTACTTTTAATACTATTCGCTTTATTTGGGATTTATGGATATTCTCAAAAAACACTTGAAATTTATAATTTCACAGCCTACACGGTTGTAATTGTCGATATGTCAACAAATGCATCAGGATCGTATCCTGAGTTTAGGCCTAATTTGAGCTCCATTGGCTTTATTACTCTTGCACCCGGAGCAAACTATACGCTTACTAACCCAGCGTCGTTAACCCGTTTTCCTTTTGAGTCACCAACCAGTGTTCCTTATATTGTAAACTGGATAAGAATGACTTCGGCAACAGCGAGTACAGGATTGACAAGTCCGGTAGCCTGGGTTTTGGGTAATCCTCAGGTTTTTAACTGGGTGGCATTCCGTGTACTGGATCCCCTTGGTGGTTCGGCGGGAACTGTTGGTGTTGCAACTCCTTTTATAGCTTCAACCAATTGGGTTGCTATATATGACCAATTTACAAGTGGTACAGTTACCACATATACTGTAGTCATTAACTAAAAAGCGTTAAAAGCCTCTTGTAATTTTATCCAGGAGGCTTTTATATTATAAAGAATGAAAGACAATGTGAAAATAATAAGTAGCGATGAAAAAAATATATTTAATATGCATGATTTTCGTTGGAGTATTTGCATATGCTCAAAAAACTTTTGAGTTTTATAATACTACAGGCCAATCAGTTATTATAACTAATTTGGTTGCCGACTCTGCAAATAACTTTCCGGAAATTCACAGTTTACCTTTTGGACCTATTACCGTTGCGCCATTTTCCTCATATACACTTCAAAACACTGCGCGCCTTTATACATTTCCATTCGATTCACCGGCCAGTTCTCCTTATATAAATATATGGCAGATGGTGACTTCATCATCAAGTTGGAATATTACGACTCTAGATGCATGGTTAACGGGACATCATTTTGATTTTTCACGAATGACCTTTAGTATTGGAGGGAATAGTTATACCATTAATACAACCAATACAATGTCTTCCCCAGTAATTGGGCCTGGATTTACTGCCGAATATGATGAGTATACGGCTCCGGCGCCGTCTAATGTTGTTATTTATACAGTAGTTATTTACTAAACAATTGTAAAAGCTTATATAATCAGATCTAAAATTATTCTTTACAAATTATCCTGTTCAGTTTACAGGTGTATTCACAGAAAACATTTGAAGTTTATGATTTGGATATTGTCACAAATGTATCCGGTGTTTATCCTGAAATTTTTATATGTAATAAATCAATCAATTGGCTACATAATTAATTAAGTCCATTGTAGCGTGGGCGCACTAAATCAACATGAAGAAATCTTACTTATTTTTTAAAGGACTGCTTCTTGTAGTCTTAATGACTTCCTGTAGTAGCGAGGAAGCATTAATTAAAGAAAATACAACTGCTTTTGAAATTTCTAAAACTCCCGAAATGCAGGGCTTTGAGTCAGCACTAAAAACCTATTTGAGAGGTAAAAAAGAAAATGCAGGAAATAAATCTAATTTAAAGGAAGAAGATACAAAGATTATGAAGGAAAAAACCATACTTCTTTTAAATTCAATTGGTAAATCGGAGTTAGCCACTCAGGAAACAATGGAAACTGATCAGCTTATGTTACTGGCATTAAGGGAGTATTCTAAGAAACTAACCGAAATGCGCAAGCAATAAAATAGTAACTGCAAGTAACCAAAATGATGAAAAAATTATTTTGTTTGAATGGTTACTCGCAAAAAAACATTGGAGGTTTATAATTACGGGAGTTGCTTCTACAGGAACTATTAGTACCGAAGTTCCTAATGTAAGCGGTCCTGTCTGGGATGCTGCATATGATATGTTTGTAAACCCTAATAATCCCAACATTATCAATTATAATATCGCATTTTTTAAAATATAAATCAAACTATTTTCGATTATGAAAAAAATACTTTTAATAGCAATTGTTTTATTTGGCCTTCAGGTTTTTGGTCAGAAAAAGCTTGAAATTTATAATTTGAATTCAAGTTTAACTTTTCAAATATATAATATTTTTACAAATGCATCAGGCTCCAATCCTGAGTTTCAAAGTAAGATCACAGTAATAACTATTGATCCCGTAGATTCTTATATACTTGAAAACACATCTAATATATATCGCTTTCCTTTTCTGTCTCCATCAACCACCCCTGTTATTAGCTGGATGAGAGATGGTGTTCCTCTATCAAATGCAGCTGCATGGGTATTGGGTAATGCTCAGGTTTTTGACAAGATGATTTTTGGAACATCTGGCAGTTATAATGTTATTGGCCCAGCGTCTCCAAGCGCGGGTGGCAGTTCTAGTGGTATTGCTTGGACAGCAGATTACGAAACGATTGTTAACCCATCAAATCCAAATGATATAACCTATTTAGTAGTAATTCAATAGTTACTTTCTGAAGAAAAGTGTATCTGAAAATATAGAAGCCTCCTTATTAATTTATTGAGGAGGTTTTTATCTCATAAAGAATATATGACAAATTAAAAATAATAAGCAGCTATGCAAAAGTGCTTTATAGCATTTATAACCCATTATGAACGATAAAAATACTAAGTATTATGAAAAGATTTTTCCTTATAATCGTTTTGTTCAGTTTACAGGTGTATTCACAAAAAAAACTTGAAATTTATAATCTTACAAACCAAACGGTTACTATTACCGATATTTTTACAAATGCCTCAGGAACTTACCCTGAATTTCATTGCAAAGGTACAATGATCGCCGTTCCAGCATCGGGGTCTTACATACTGGAAAACACCTCAAGCTTAACTCGTTTCCCCTTCGATTCACCAGCAACCTCTCCTTATATAGCTTCATGGCAGCGGCAAACTTCAGCTACTATGGAAGTTTTTGTACCGAGTACTGTTGCCTGGACACTGGGTAGTCCGCAGTCCTTTTACAGGATGACATTTAATGTAGGTAATTTTGGTTATTCTATTAGTGCGGCAAATTCGCCTTTTGCAGGGCCTGGCTTTACAGCAGAATATAGTATGTTTACAAATGGAACTGTTGTAATATATACTGTAGTTATCTACTAAAAAAATAAAAAGCCTCTGAATAAATCAGAGGCTTTTTTAAAAATCGCCTTCAGAAAAATCGATTCCTCTGTCAAGGATCATTTCTTTATAAGGAATAATAATTTCAAATCCTTTTGCTTTAAAGTAAGCTTCAGGATTTTCATTGGCAGTTGCCAGTATAAAATCCCCTCCCCAGGCTCCAAGACTTTTAATAGTTCCGGGATAATCAGGGAATGCTAATACTTTAAGTGCGGGTAATCCTAAAATTTCCGACATTATATTTTCATGCTCCTGTAATAAATGACTGAATTCAGCCAGTGATTTGGAATGAAGTATCTGCTGTGTTAGCTCATCTATTTTTGCGCGTACAGGCGGAACGCTGTTCCTTCTTCTTCTATAGCTCTCAATGGCCTGTTTGCTGCTCTGCTTGCGGTTTAGGTAAACAAAGTAGAGGTTGTCTGCAAATGGTGGATTAAATGCTGCTACCGGCTCTACAATGGGCTGGCCGTTATCGAGATGGTAAAGTATGGGTGTGTCGTTTTGAGCACAGGCAATATCATAACCGCTACCGCCAAAGCTTTTGGCTAAAAGGTCGAAAGCATCGATACCAAACCATTGGGCGATATTATTGATTAGGGT
Organism: Flavobacterium cerinum; assembly: GCF_004028155.1. Lineage (GTDB taxonomy): Bacteria > Bacteroidota > Bacteroidia > Flavobacteriales > Flavobacteriaceae > Flavobacterium > Flavobacterium cerinum. The sequence goes on from NZ_SBII01000001.1 coordinate 350,965, forward strand.
AGAAGAGGTACCTAGTCCCCATAGTCTCGGGAATGTTAATTTGGTAGTAACCGAAAGTCCTTTTATATCGTTTAAAGGTTCAGGGTTTGCTAACCATGCCTCGTGTAATATTTTTACAAGCGTATTGACCTCTGAATTCTGGTCATCCTGTTTGTTTTCAAAAACGGTGGATAATTGAATTTCCTGATCCAGCCATATACTCCCGTCAGCATCAAAACTCTGCCAGTGGATAGTGTTCTTTGTTGTATGGGCAACATCAAGATATTGGCCATATCGGGTAGGCAGGGCCAATGCTTTTGCACCGTCCAAAACAATATATTCGCCTGTTAATAAAAGTTTTCCGTTACTAAAAAAAGTCTTCTTCAATGCGGTCGATATTAATTTGACGTAGATCTCTTAAATAATCTGCCACGGCCGAATGGCTCACGGGATTTTTTTCAAAATGTTTTACGGCCTGCTTCTTTTCATGGTCGCCTGCCTGCAGTTGGTTCAGGATATTCATAAGGTGCATTTTCATGTGACCCTGCTGTATACCTGTAGTGGTCAAAGAGCGCAGCGCTGCAAAATTTTGTGCCAGTCCTGCTACGGCTACGATCTGCATTAGTTCTTGTGCTGACGGTTTGCCTAACATCTCTAATGATAATTTTACCAAAGGATGCAGCGTGGTAAGTCCGCCCACAGTACCTAATGCTAATGGAATTTCCATCCAGAAAGTAAATATACCATTTTCTACTTTAGCATGCGACAGGCTGCTGTAATGTCCGTCTTTTGATGCATAAGCATGAACGCCGGCTTCAACGGCTCTAAAGTCATTTCCGGTGGCAACTACTACAGCATCAACGCCATTCATAATACCTTTGTTGTGTGTTACAGCGCGAAAAGGTTCAATTTCGGCAATTTTTACCGCCGTCATAAACTTTTCGGCAAATGCCATCGGGCTTATATTGGTATCCTCGTGGAGTTCTTGTACAGGGCATGACACTTCGGCTCTCACAGTACAGTTAGGTACATAATTTGAGAGTATGCTCATAATAACCTGAATGTCTTTTTCTTCTTCGGCGAATGCCTCATAAGCTAAAGCTTCGGTCTTTAATATTTTTGAAAACTGCTCAAGGCAGGAGTTTATAAAATTGGCACCCATGCTGTCCTTTGTCTCAAAAGTAGTGTGCAGCTGGTAGTAATTAGAAAGTGAGTCGGTTTTATCTCTTAATTCAATATCAAGAATACCTCCCCCACGCTTCTGCATGTTTTTGGTAAGGTCATCTGTCCCTTCAAAGAATTTTGATTTTACGTTACTAAAAAAGGTATTTAACTTTTCGGTAGATCCATTAAAAATAAAGTGAACCTGACCTATTTTTTCGGTATTGATCACTGTAGCCTTAAATCCACCGCGTTTTGCCCAAAATTTTGCTGCTTTAGATGCTGCTGCCACAACCGAACTTTCTTCGGTCGCCATCGGGATAGTGTATTTTTTGTCGTTAATGATAAAATTTGGAGCTACACCAAGTGGTAGGTAGAAGTTAGTTATGGTGTTTTCTATAAATTCGTCGTGCAGTTTTTGAAGGTCCTGGTCTGCATTCCAGTATTTTTTTATTAAAGCGGTGGCTTCTTCCGGATTTGAAAAGTACTCCTTAGCGATCCATTCAATCTTTTGTTCTTTAGTCAGTTTGGAAAATCCGGTAATTGCTTTGCTCATTTTCAATAACTTAAAATAATAATTCCCTGCAAAGATAAGCTTTCACAGATGCATTTGCTAAAATTATCCGCCGTCAAATTTGGCTATACTTCATTTAACAAAAAAAAGGAGAGATTATTCATAAAAATTTACTAAAATTGGAAGTTTTTTACCATCTGCAAAATGAAATATATCAAACGGTCACTTTTATTCTTTTTACTGGCTGCTATGCCTGTTGTCGCACAGCAAAAAATAACCCTTGAACAAATATGGGGAGGTGCTTTCCGGACCCAGGGTATGGACGATCTACAGGCAATGAAAAATACCAACGAGTATACGGTATTGAATGCTAACAGAAATGCGCGGACGATGTCAATCGATTTATATGACTTTGCAACACTTAATAAAGTAGGGAATCTGATCGATTCAAAAAGTTTTCCACAACTTAAAGACGGAATCGATAGTTACACGTTTAGCCCCGACGAAAAAAAGATATTAATTGCTACCCAATCAGAACAGATATTCAGGCATTCTTTTGTTGCCGATTTCTATATCTACGATACCGCAGCCAAAACACTTACCAAATTGGCTGATGTAAAAGTGCAGGAACCTACTTTTTCTGCCGACGGTACTAAAGTTGTCTACTCTAATTCAAACAATCTTTACTTATATGACCTTGCGTCTAAAACTGCAAAGCAAATTACTACAGACGGAAAGAAGAATTCCATTATTAACGGTATTACGGACTGGGTGTATGAAGAAGAATTTGCATTTGTAAGAGCATACGACTGGAACAGTGCAGGCGATAAAATTGCTTTCATCCGTTTTGATGAAACTGAAGTTCCTGAATTTTCAATGGACATGTTCAACACAGGATTATACCCTTCACAATATGTGTTCAAATATCCTAAGGCCGGCGAAAAGAATGCATTGGTATCGCTTCACATTTATGATGTAAAGACCAATACGACTAAAGAAATTAAACTGGGTAATTACAACGATTACTACATTCCACGTATAAAATGGACTAACGAAGCCCAAACGCTGAGTGTTCAGGTGATAAACAGACACCAAAATAATCTTGATCTTATTTTTGTTGATGCTAACAGTGGTACTCCAAAAATTGTACTTAATGAAAAAGATAAAGCATACGTTGATATTACCGATAACCTAACTTTTCTTGCTGATAACAGCTTTATATGGACAAGTGAAAAAGACGGTTACAATCATATATACCACTATGCAAAAACAGGTAAACTTATCAATCAGGTTACAAGAGGCAACTGGGAAGTAACAGCTTACTATGGTTTTGACAATAAAACCGGGAATGTATTTTACCAGTCTACAGAGATCAGCTCTATCAATCGTGATGTTTACAGAGTAAGTCTTAACGGTAAAAATAAAGTTAGGCTAACGCCAAATGCCGGAACAAATGCGGCAACCTTCAGCCCTAAATTCGATTATTTTATCAATACTTTTTCAAGTGCTAAAGAACCTACTAACTATACTTTGCTAAATGCTAAAGATGGTAAGCAGGTAAAAGCGATCGTAAACAACGACGCGTTGAAATCTAAATTAATGGATTTTAGTCTTCCTGAAAAAGAATTTATGGTTATTACAACCGAGAAAGGCCATCAGCTAAATGCATGGATGATAAAACCAAAAGATTTTGATGCAACTAAAAAATACCCTGTGTTCATGTACCAATACAGTGGTCCCGGATCGCAGCAGGTAAACAATGAGTGGAACAGTGCAGACGATTACTGGTTCATGATGCTGGCGCAGCAAGGTTATATTATAGCTTGTGTAGACGGGCGTGGTACAGGTTTTAGAGGTGCTGAATTTAAAAAAGTAACTTATAAAGAGTTAGGTAAATATGAAGTGGAAGACCAAATAGATGCTGCAAAAGTATTTGGGAAGTATGCTTATGTAGATGCTTCAAGAATAGGCATCTTTGGATGGAGTTATGGTGGTTTCATGTCATCTAACTGTATTCTTAAAGGAAATGATGTGTTCAAAATGGCTATTGCAGTTGCTCCGGTAACCAACTGGCGCTTTTATGATTCGGTATATACTGAAAGATACATGCAGACTCCTCAGGAAAATGCATCGGGTTATGACGATAACTCACCAATAAATCATGTTAGCAAGCTTAACGGTTCTTATTTACTGATCCACGGATCAGCAGATGATAACGTACACGTACAAAATACGATGCTAATGATCGAAGCATTAGTACAGGCTAACAAACAATTTGACTGGGCAATTTATCCTGATAAAAACCACGGTATTTACGGTGGTAAAACAAGATTACAGTTGTATACAAAGATGACTAACTTTATAAAAGAAAAACTATAAACAGGCAAATTATGAGTGAAACTACTACACAAAAAGGGCATCCTAAGGGGCTTTGGTTTTTATTTGGCACAGAAATGTGGGAGCGATTTGGTTATTACTTAATGCTTGGAATTTTCTCGCTGTATATGATAGACGGCTGGAACAATGGAGGTATGGGTTTTGACGCTGCAAAAAAATCAGATATTTACGGAACTTACTTAGGGTTAGTATATCTTACTCCGTTTATTGGAGGCCTTCTTGCTGATAGGGTTTTAGGTTATAGAAGATCTATTGTGATGGGTGGGCTTATGATGGCCTGTGGTTACTTCCTGTTATCGATACACGATGTTACCACATTCTTTACAGGTCTTGCTTTTATTATTCTGGGTAATGGTTTCTTTAAACCAAATATTTCTACACTTGTTGGTAATCTTTATAGTGGAGACGATTTAAAAGATAAGAAAGATTCAGGGTATAATATATTTTACATGGGTATTAACATTGGTGCATTTATATGCAATTTTGTGGCTGCTTATATGAGGATTAACTTTGGATGGGGCTTTGCCTTTATCGCTGCAGGTGTAGGTATGCTTATTGGTATAGCTATTTTTCTTAGCGGAACAAAACATATTAAACATGTTGATGTTATCAAACCGGTTCAGCAAGGTGACATGCCAACATTAAAAATATTAGGACTTACCGTATTGCCAATGTTTATATTTGGTATTCTGGGTTATATTATTCCAAACAACATTCTTGGATCTGATACTAACGATGCATTTATTTTTGGATGTTTACCCGTAATAGCATTCTTCATATACTTATGGTTCAAATCATCAGGTCTTGAAAAACGCGCTATAGGCGCTCTTCTTTCTGTTTTCTCTTGTGTTATATTATTCTTTGCTATTTTCCATCAAAATGGAGATGCTCTAACAGTATGGGCAGAAGATTATACAGATAGGGAAATGCCGGAATCTGTAGCTACTGTAGCTACTAAATTTGATATGGCTCAAACCGTTGTAAACAACGATATCGTTGCACTGGGAGATGCTGAATTTGCAGCTAAACTTAATGAAATGAGAGCTGCTACTGAAGCTATGCCGGAAACAACTCCGGAAGAGATGGCTACTAAAAAAGGTGCCGCTAAAGAAGTTGCTAAACTGGAATCATCACGCAAATACTTTCATAACCTTCCTGCAGATAAAATTCCTGCAAAAGGGGCAGATCTTAAATTATTTTCTACAGAACTTTATCAGTCTATAAACCCATTCTGGGTAGTATTACTTACACCGGTACTTGTGGGAGTTTGGGGCGCTTTAAGAAAAAGAAAAAAAGAGCCAAGCACACCTACAAAAATTGCTATTGGATTATTAATTACTGCACTATCTGCTTTAGTAATGGTTGGAGCTGTTTATGCTACAAACGATCTTAGCATGAAAGCAAGCAGCTGGTGGCTTTTAGCGTCTTATGGTGTAATTACCTTAGGAGAGCTTTGTCTTTCGCCAATGGGACTTTCATTAGTGTCTAAGTTGAGCCCTCCAAGGATCACAGCATTAATGATGGGTGGTTTTTTCCTTTCTATATCTGTAGGTAACAAGCTTGCCGGTATGCTTTCAAGCCTTTGGGAAACAATGGAACAAAAAGAAAACTTTTTCTTCCTTAATTTCGCATTGGTACTTGCGGCAGCGTGTTTATTATTCCTTATGCTAAAATGGCTTAATAAGGTAATGAAAGAAAATAATGTTTATTAATTAAAACTATACAATGGCAATAGCTAACGAATCAATAACCCTGGAACAAATTCAGGATTTTAAAGGGAAATATCCAAAACAGTTGTGGGGATTATTTTTCTCTGAAATGTGGGAGCGTTTTTGCTTTTACGGAATGAGGGGAGTTCTAACCTACTTTATGGTAACGCACCTGATTTTAAATACTGGCGGACATATGAATGCTGTACAGGCTAACCTTCAGTATGGAGCTACTCAGGCATTTGTGTATGCGTTTACTTTTATAGGCGGTTTGTTTGCCGACAAAATATTAGGTTTCAGGAAATCTTTATTCTGGGGTGGTATATTAATGATTGTGGGAAGTGCTATTCTTGCTTTCGACCCGTTTCCGGAGAATAACTTTTTCCTGGGAATAAGTTTTACAGTTATTGGTACAGGTTTCTTTAAGCCAAATATCTCTACTATGGTTGGATCGCTATACAAAAGAGATGATTCAAGAAGAGATGCTGGTTTTTCTTTATTTTATTCTGGGATTAATATAGGTGCGTTACTAGGTGGTTATGCTTGTATCGCGATAGGTAAAGGCCAGTTGTTTACAAGCTTTATTCCGGCTCAATATACCTGGAATGTTGCTTTTGGTCTTGCAGGTGTAGTAATGACAATAAGTCTTATTACTTTCCTGTTTACTCAAAAAACGCTTGGACCTATTGGTTTATCTCCATTTAGAAATAAGGAGGAAGATGTGGTAAAAGTTGTACGTGTTGAAGGTATTGAAACAGTTAAGCCGAAAGAGCCTGCTGTTATTCCTGTAAAAGTAAAATCAGGTAAAGGATGGTATGAGTACGCAGTTTATGCACTTACATTAGCATTAATACCGGTTATTATGACCATGGTTGCTAAAACAGAATATACAGACTATTTTATGTATATCATTGGTCCTGCGACCTTGGTGTATCTTGTTTATGAAATGACTAAACATACCTGGGCAGAAAGTAAAAAGCTTATTGCAGCATTGGTATTCATCTTATTCTCTATAATTTTTTGGGCATTCTTTGAGCAGAGCGGTGGTTCACTAAGTATTTTTGCAGCTCAAAATCTTAATAATGTTGTTGCCGGAACACTTGTATTAGATCCTAATGGTGTTAATAATGCTGCCAATTCGGTATTCGTTATTATTTTTGCACCGCTAGTAGGTCTTGTATGGGTAGCATTGGCAAAAAAGAAAATAGAGCCTAATACAGTTATTAAGTTTGGTATGGGCTTCCTGTTCCTCGCAGCTGGTTTTTATGTACTTTATGCAACACGTTTCTTTGAAGTTGTTGCCGGCTCCGGTATTGCCAGCCTTGATGTGTTTGTTCTTGCTTATTTTGTAATTACTTTTGGAGAATTATGCCTTTCACCTATAGGTCTTTCTATTATGACCAAACTTTCTCCTCAAAAACTTCAGGGTGTAATGATGGGAATGTGGTTCCTTGCGAGTGCTTACGGTCAATATGTAGCAGGTATCTTAGGTGCTGGTCTTTCAGAAGGTGGTGAGAACGACAGTTTGCCTCAAAAATTGGCAACCTTTACAGACGGTTACTACCAGTTAGCCATTTATGCATTAATTGCGGGAGTAGTATTGATTGCTATTTCTCCGCTGGTGCGAAAATTAATGCAAGAAGTTAAATAAATATATTTTTTAAATACTAGTTAATGTCATCAGAAACTGCAAATCAGGATTTTTTTAAGTCAAGTGTTTTAGGCCATCCGGCCGGTTTATTCGTCTTATTTTTTACAGAAATGTGGGAGCGATTTTCATACTATGGTATGCGTGCCCTATTGGTAATTTTCTTAATCTCTACCTTTGATAAAGGTGGATGGGGATGGACTACAGAGAGAGCTTTAGGTCTTTATGGAACATATACAATGGGAGTTTATCTTACCCCGGTTATTGGAGGACTAATCGCCGATAAATTAATTGGCTATAGATGGGCAGTTATTATAGGTGCTTTTATCATGACCCTTGGTCATGCTTCTATGGCATTCGAAACAGAAATGTTTCTATATATTGGTTTAGGCTGTCTTATCATTGGTAATGGTCTTTTTAAACCAAATATGACCTCAATGATCAGTAACCTTTACAAAGATCACCCGGAGAAAAAAGACGGTGCTTACTCTATTTTTTATATGGGTGTAAATGCTGGAGCTTTCCTTGGAATCATGCTTTGTGGTTATATAGGTGAAAAAGTGTCTTGGAGTTGGGGATTTGGTCTTGCCGGTATCTTTATGTTCTTAGGTATGCTTCAGTTTTATTTCACACAGAATATTTTTGGTAATGTTGGACTTTCTGCAAAACAGACTAAAGATCTAAAAATGGAAGAAAAAGTAGATGATACTCCTAAAAAAGTAATTTTTGACAGGATGATCGTTGTATTTATCTTTTCTATTTTCACGGTTTTCTTCTGGGCTGCCTTTGAGCAGGCAGGTGGATCGATGACAATTTTTGCCGATAAGTATACCCAAAGGGTATTGGAAGGAAATGCAGGATTGACATTTAAATTTGTTGATGCGATTTTAACGATTGTACCATTAGGGATTATCACTTATGTTTTGATAAAATTATTCTCTAAAACATTTAAAAAATACTCTGTAGGAAACATAATTCTTTCTAGTAGTTTCTTAATTATATGGTGTATTGTTATCTGGAAAATAAACAAAGAATTCTCTGCAACCGAAACTGAAGTTCCGGCTACATGGTTTGGTATTTTGAACTCTCTATTTATTATTGCTTTTGCACCGTTATTTTCTAAATGGTGGGAAAGTAAATACAACCTTCCGGGGGCTGTTAAATTTGGACTTGGCTTAGTGTTACTTGGTTTAGGTTTCGGATTTTTAGCTTACGGTTCAAGTTCAATCATGCCTGGTGCTACAGATGTAGTAAGAGTAAGTATGGTTTGGTTAGTATTGGCTTATTTATTCCATACATTAGGTGAACTTTGTTTATCTCCTGTAGGTTTATCTTATGTAAGTAAACTTGTTCCGGCTGCATGGATCGGAATGATGTTTGGGGTTTACTACCTATTTATTGCTATGGGTAATAAGCTTGCCGGTTCAATGGGAGGTATGATCGAAAAAATTACTAACGAATATTCGTTAAGTACATTCTTCCTTATATTTACAATTGTTCCTATTGTGATGGGATTATTTATTTCGGCTTTAAATCCGGTGATAAAAAAACTAATGCACGGTGTTAAATAAATTCGGCACTGTTTTTGAAAATCAATCGTAAAACCAAAAAAAATGAAAAAATTACTTTTAACGTTATTTATAACATTAGGCGCATTAGCTACACAGGCGCAGGAAATTAAATGGATGAGCATGGATGAAGCTCTTGCAGCACAAAAGAAAAAAGCAAGGCCAATTTTTATGGACGTCTATACAGACTGGTGCGGACCATGTAAAATGCTTGACAAAAATACATTTCATGATCCTAAGGTAGTAGAGTTCATCAATGCAAACTATTATGCTGTAAAGTTCAATGCTGAAGGTAATTCGGAAGTTAACTATAAAGGCAAGAAGTACGCTAATCCTCAATTTGACGCTAACCGTAAAGGAAGGAACGCGATACATGATTTTACTGTATTATTAGGTGTACGTGCTTATCCAACAATGATGGTGTTTGATGCTAAAGGCGAAATAAAAGAGCCTATAGTTGGCTACTATCAGCCAGAGCAGCTGCTTGAAGCTCTTAAAACAAAATAATTGATTTCAAATAGTATTAAAATCCCTTTTTAGCATTAGCTGGAAAGGGATTTTTTGTATGAGGTGATTATTGTGTTGTTTCTTTTATTATTTTAGAGCCTGCTTTAGAAAAAGTATGACATAAACATAAATCACAAAATGAAGAAAATATTTTTAATACTGCTTGTTGTTTTTAGTACACTAACAGTACACGCTCAGGAAGGTCAGGAATGGCATACAGATCTTGGAAAGGCAATGACTATTTCAAAGAAAACAAAAAAACCTCTTTTTTTATTTTTTACGGGCAGCGATTGGTGTGGCTGGTGTATTAAACTACAAAAAGAAGTATTTAAAACACCTGAGTTTACAAAGTGGGCAAAAGAAAATGTGGTTTTGCTGGAACTTGATTTTCCCAGACGAACACCCCAGGCTGAAGAGCTGAAAAATCAAAATGGTCGATTGAATGCCTTTTTTAAAGTACAGGGATATCCTACAGTATGGTTTACAAATGCGACTCAGGGTGCAGAGGGTGGTATTGAATTTTCACCGTTGGGTAACATCGGCTATGTTGCCGGAGGGCCTGACGCATGGATAGCCGGAGCGAATAAAGTCCTTGCAAATAAATAGTAAGTTTATTTAAATATGTAATGTCCCTTTTCTGCAGTAGCATGGAAAGGGATTTTTGCATTTTGGCAGGTAGCTGCCCACTGTTTTATGTGCATTTTGTAATTGTTACCGTCTGCAATAACCAACTTTGGGTTTAATTGATGTATTGCGCGCGCCAGATTCACTTTTGAAGAGTTGGTTAGAATAAGTATATCGGGTTTTATGTTTTGCTTGTAGAGCGCATCTTTGTCTAATAATAAAATCTTCTTACCTTTAAAATAGATCATGTTTTGCAAAGGTCTTAATTTTAGGGACTGGTTAAAGTTTCCTTTATTGTAAGCCGTAATGCTTGAGCTTTCTTTTGCGAGGCTATCTGTACTTATAATGCTAATTTCATTATTGTTTTTAAGCGTTATTAAAGTATGCTTTTGATTGTGAAATACAATTAATTCATCTTTGTTTTTGTTGTTCCAGACAGTAAAAGCCAAAATACATTGAAATAAAAAAAATGAACATAAAACGGCTACTGTTCTCGTGTAGTTTCTTTTATAGATCCAGAATGCTGTTAGTATGAGAACAATATATAATGACACACTCAGTGAAAGTGTAAAGGGAATATCCTTAAATATAAAGCGATCAAAAGAGGCTATCCATGCAATAAATCCATTCATTATTTGGACTAACGTTTCCAGCACTTTGCCTATGTAAAGCGCAGCGTCTATCCATAAGAAATTTAGGATCAATACTCCCAGGCCAGCAACTAATATAATGTTTGATAAAGGGATAACAACAACATTGGCTAATAAGAACAGTAATGGGAATTGGTTAAAGTAATAAAGACTTAATGGGAGCACACCGAGTTGTGCAGCAAGTGAAATGAGCACTGTGTCTCCAAAATAATTTACAGCCTTGTACCTGGAAATTTTTATTTTTTTATAAAATGGTTCAAACCAAACAATAGAAAGGACAGCCAGATAACTAAGCTGAAACCCGGCATCAAACAAAAAACCCGGCTTAACTGATAGCAATACCAGCATAGAGATAGCGAGTGAGTTATAAATGTTTGCATTACGGTTAAGGTATTGCCCAATACCTATAAAACTAAACATAACAACAGACCGAACTACTGATGCTGATAAACCGGTTATAAAGGCAAATCCCCATAAAATGGAAAGTACAAGAATAAGCTGGATCAATTGACCGTGGTTTTTTAGTCTGTTTAAAGGGCGAAAAAGAAAAGTGAGTATATAGAATAAAACAGCAAAGTGTAATCCGGATATAGCAAGTATATGGAGTACACCTGCATTTTTGTAATTATTTGCTGTTACATTATCCATATCCTGGCGTTGGCCTAGTAAAAGTGCATTCAGGGTTTGCTGTACTTCAGGACTGTAGTTGTGGATGGAAAAACTTTGGGTTAGTTTATTCCTCAATTGTCCGATATAATAATCGAAATTTTTAAGGGTTTCAGTTCTTACATAATTATCCTTCAAACGCAATTGATGAAAAATGTCTTGCTTTTGCATATAACCCGCATAATCGAATTGGTAAGGGTTAGTTTTTTTTTGAATAGGCTGCGGAGTATCTGCAATGATAAAAGAATCACCAGGGTTGAGCTGTTTTGAAATCGAGTCTTTCGAAACGGTAAGCAATATCTTTCCCGTAGCTGGCTGTTGATTAACAAATGTTACTTCAAAACAATATTTCTCCTGATAAAGATTTGGCTTAAGCCTTTCAGAGATGACACCTTTTATAAGAGGAGTTTCGTCTGTAAGTTTATGAGAATAATGAAGTTTTTGATTGGGTGTATAATGTAGTGCTTGTATGAGCATTCCTATAAATAAGGAAAAAAATAATACACTTATGGTAAAATAAGGCTTTTGCAGAAACGATTTTTTAGCATACCAAAAAGAAATCATCAGAGCGCCAAAAGTCGTAAAATTTAAGATGCAAAGGAAAGTAAGGGAAAGGCTAAAGTGAGAACCAGCCAGTATGCCCAGAGTAAAAATAACAGTAATTAGAATAATGGGATATTTCAATACCGTCATATTACATCATGATATTGAAAAACACATAATGATTATTGTAATTAATCTTCAACAACTCTACTTGCCTGAACAAAAGTTCTGGCATTATAAGGTTCATTCATTGAAGATACGATTACACCAGAACTGGTTGAAGAATGAATGAATTTTACTTCGCCTTCAGGAGTTACTTCTGTAACAAGACCTACGTGGTTAATTACACTTCTGCGACGGTTGTTTTTAAAGAAAAGGAGATCTCCTTTTTTAACTTCCGAAAGCTTTATTTCTTTACCTGCTTTAGCCATTTCATGTGAGCTTCTTGGCAATGTAGTGTCGAATATCTGAAAAGTAGCATATACCATACCTGAACAGTCCATGCCAGCCTTTGTTGTACCCCCGCCTCTGTAGCGAACGCCTTCAAACTGCATAGCATTGTTAACTATCTGGTTTGCTAAATAACTCTCTTCAGGTTCAGGAGTAAAATTAGGATCGTCTTTTACTTCGGTTAGTGTTATCGTTTTTTTAGATTTTGAAATGGAAGTGTTCTCTGTTCTCTGACCTCTTATTTTTTGTTCTTTTACTACCGGCTGATAAGCAACAATGTTACTGTTCTTTTTCATCGAGGCAATTTCTTTACCTACGACAACCTTATCTATAGTAGCGGTTGGCTTAGATGTAGCTTTGGTTTTTGTTTCTGAATAAGAGTAGATTCCCTTTTTTTGAGCTTCTTTTTTAGATGTTATTATCTGGGCAGATGACTTCCATGAAATCATTAAAAGCAAAAATAGGGATATGGACAGAAGGTTTTTCAAATCTTGTATTTTTTCAAATTATGGGTGTGTTTGAGCAAATATAGAAAATTAAATTTAAAAATTTTTCTAAATTTTATGTTAAATGTTTGATTATGAGCGCTGCTGTTTTTTGGCTGGCACCGATTCCACCCAATTGCTGTTCCAGTAAATCATACTGGTTCAGGAGGTTTGCGCGATAATCAGGAGCTAATATTTTTTGTAACTCGGCTTTTATATTCTTTTTATTAAAATCATCCTGGATCAATTCTTTAACAATTTCTTTATCCAGGATTAAATTGACAAGCGATATGTATTTAAGCGTAATTATACGTTTTGCAATTTGGTAAGATATCCAGTTTCCTTTATAACATACTAATTCAGGAACCTTAAACAATGCAGTCTCTAAAGTTGCCGTACCCGATGTTACTAAAGCGGCATGAGAAATACTTAGCAGGTCATAGGTTTTATTAGAAATAAATTTCACACTGCTGCTTCCTAAAAACTGCTGGTAGAAAGAATAGTCCTGAGATGGTGCTCCTGCAATAACAAATTGGTAATCGGGAAAATCATTTACAACAGAGAGCATGCCTTCCAGCATTTTTGCAATTTCCTGTTTTCTGCTTCCCGGCAGTAAAGCTATTACAGGCCTGTCGTCAAGGTTATGTTCTTTACGAAAGCTGGCTGGATCTGTAGTCTTACGGTTGTGTATGGCATCAATTAGTGGATGACCAACAAATTCTACAGCGAAATTATGTTTCTTCTCGTAGAAATCTTTTTCAAACGGAAGTATGATATACATATGGTCTACATCGCGTTTAATAGCTTTGATGCGGCTTTCTTTCCAGGCCCATATTTGGGGTGAGATATAGTAATGATTTTTAAAACCTTGTTTTTTTGCCCATTCGGCAATACGCATATTAAAACCAGGATAGTCAATATAAATAATTACCTCAGGCTGAAATGAAAGAATGTCCTGTTTGCAGAATTTAATATTATTAAGAATGGTTTTTAAGTTTTGAATTACTTCGGCAAAGCCCATAAAAGCAAGATCACGATAGTGTTTTACCAGTGTTCCGCCGGCCTGCTGCATAAGGTCGCCACCCCAAAATCGAATGTTAGCTTCTGGGTCCTGCTTAAAAAGTTCTTTCATTAGGTTAGCACCGTGCAAATCACCCGAAGCTTCTCCTGCTATAATGTAATATTTCATTGCTGTGAATTGTTTGCCAAAGATAATAGAAAGCTTTTTAGCATTAATCGTTATTAAGCTTCCAACTATTTAATGTTTGCATAGCGTGATGGGCAGTAAGGTCAAATTGTACAGGTACTACAGAGATATAACCGTGTTCAAGAGCCCATTCGTCCGTATCCTCACCATTATCCAAATTTACAAATTCACCGGTAAGCCAATAGTAATCTCTTCCGTGTGGTGTTTGGCGTTTATCAAAACGTTCCTGCCACATGGCTTTTGCCTGTCGGCATACTTTAATGCCTTTAATATCTTTTTCTTTTAATTTTGGGAAGTTTACATTCAGGATGACTCCTTCAGGAAGTCCATTTTCCAAAACCTCAAGTGTAATTTTTTTTATGGAGGCTTTAATCGGCTCAAAGTCGGCATTCCAGTTGTAGTCCAATAGTGAGAAGCCTATCGCAGGGATGCCCTCTATGCCGGCTTCTACAGCAGCACTCATAGTCCCTGAATAAATTACATTGATAGAGGAGTTAGAGCCATGGTTTACACCAGATACACAAAGGTCTGGCTTGCGTTTCAATATTTCATTTACGGCAAACTTAACACAGTCTACCGGAGTACCGCTGCAGCTGTATTCGGTTTCAATTTCCGGATCGATATCTATTTTATTAATAAAAAGCGTGCTGTTTATGGTTATGGCATGGCCGGTGGCCGATTGCGGGCTATCAGGCGCTACGACAACAACTTCTCCAATCTCTTTCATTACGCTTATTAGCGCTCTTATACCTGGTGCAGTAATACCATCATCATTGGTTACCAGTATTAATGGTTTTTTCTTCATTCCTATAAATATTCAAAATAACTATTGTACTTTTACGTTTCGCTAAAATACATAAATTTTAAACTGCTGCCTTTATTCCTGATCAGGGGATAAGAAAAAAAATGCAAACACACATTTTGGCACAATTTTTAATGTATGTTACCATATCATAATTAAATGAATGCCATTCTAAGCTATATGAAAAGAAATTATAAAGTTTTAGTGTTCGTTGCTGTACTGGCAGTGGCACTATGGAGTTTTATGCTAAAGCAGCAAGTAGCAGCTTCCGGTGATCCTGATAAAGATAAATTACTTATAGAACTTTTAACGTTTGTAGTTGAGAAAGGGCATTATGATCCTGCGAAAATAGACGATACATTCTCTAAAGGAGTTTACAAAAGCTATCTGCAGTCAATAGATCCGTCTAAACGATTTTTTATTCAGTCGGATATTGACGAGTTCGCAAAATACGAAGACAAGATCGACGATATGATCCTTAATAAGGATCTTAGCTTTTTTAATCTTACACATGAAAGATTGTTGAAAAGGATAAAAGAATCTGAGGATTTTTACAAAGCAATATTGGCAAAACCTTTCGATTTTACTACTAACGAAGAATTCAATGTTGACTATGAAAAGATGCCGTTTGCTAAAACAGATGCTGATCTTAAAAAACGTTGGGAGAAACAATTGAAGTTGTCAGTCTTGTCTACAATAATAGATAAGCAGAAACTACAGGAAGATATCGCGAAAGGCAAAGGAGATAAAGATTCCACTAAACCGGCTGCTTCAGATAAGAAAAAAGCAGACGATGGTAAAATAAAAACATTTACTGAGCTTGAAAAAGAAGCACGTGAGTCTACACTAAAGTCACTTAATGATTATTTTGCTATCATAGATGAACTAAAACGTGATGAATGGTTTAGTATTTATATCAATTCGATAGCAGAACGTTTTGATCCGCATACTTTTTACTTTGCTCCGGACGATAAAGACAAGTTCGACACCAGCATGAGAGGTTCTCTTGAAGGTATTGGTGCTAAACTGCAAAAGAAAGGTGACTATATCGAAATTTCTGAACTTATACCGGGCGGACCTGCATGGAGAGGAAAAGATCTTGAGCAGGGCGATCTTATTATGAAAGTAGCACAAGGTAAAGATGAGCCTGTAGATATTGCAGGTATGCGTCTTGACGATGTGGTGAAAAAAATTAAAGGGCCTAAAGGAACAGAGGTAAGGCTTACTGTTAAAAAGGTAGATGGCAGTATTAAAGTAATACCGATTACCAGAGAAATTGTTGAGCTTGAAGAAACATATGCTAAATCAAGTATTGTAAAAAAGGATGGTAAGACCTATGGGGTTATTAACCTGCCTAAATTCTACATCAATTTTGAGAATAAAGACAGCCGTGATGCCGCTAAAGATGTTGCTATAGAAATTAAAAGGCTTAAAGAACAAAATATAGATGGTATTATCATGGACCTTAGAGACAACGGGGGAGGTTCACTTAAAACTGTTGTAGATATGACAGGTTTATTTATTCCTCAGGGCCCGGTGGTACAGGTAAAATCTGCTGGTGCAGAAAAAGAGATATTGGCAGACACCGATTCGTCTGTACAATGGAGCGGACCGCTTGTAGTATTGGTTAATAATTTTTCTGCTTCAGCATCGGAGATCTTTGCCGCTGCAATACAGGATTATAACAGAGGATTGATCTTAGGAAGCAAACATACTTACGGAAAAGGAACTGTACAAAATATGATTGACCTTAACCAATTTGTAAGAAACAATTCTTTAGGAAATCTTGGTGCGCTTAAGCTGACTACACAAAAATATTATAGAGTTAATGGTGGTTCTACACAAAGAGAAGGTGTAAAAAGTGATATCGTTTTACCGGACAGATATGCTTATATCGAAATGGGTGAGCGTGATGCGGATAATGCCATGCCATGGGATAAAATCGATACTGCACCTTTCAAACCGGTTAAGAATAATTTTGCAGGTGTTATAGAGAATAGTAAAAGAAGGGTATCAGCAAATGAGCAGTTTAAGCTTATGGAAGAAAATGCTAAATGGGTAAGTGAGAAAAAAGACAACAATACCTATAGTCTTAATCTGGACAAATTTAAACAAGAGGTTGCTGAAACGGAAGCTATAGCCAAAAAGTTTAAAGTACTTAATGATTATAAGAACCAATTTACTTTTGATGCACTGCCTTACGAAAAAGCAATTTTCGCTAAAGACCCGTTGTTGGCAGAGAAAAAACAAAGATGGTATGAAAGTCTTTCTAAAGACATTTATGTAGAAGAAGCACTTAACGTTCTGGATGATTTACAGCCGGGTAAAAGCACTAAAAATGCAGTTACGATCAATAAGAAAGAAAAAATGATTAAAACAAAATAATAGCTGATGGATAAAACCAATCTATCGCTTACAGGCTTAGCGCTCCAAAAATTCAAAAAGAATTTTTGGGGCGTTTTAAGTTTAGTATTTATTGTATTACTATTGCTTATCGCAATTTTCGCCTATGTATTTTCGCCTGATAAAACACAAAATGCCAATTGGGGAGATTTGTCTATACATTCTAAATCACCGGGTTTTACAGTAAAAATGCTTACACTGCCTTCGCAGAATGAGGAGAACACAAAGCTGTCTGATTATTTTGTAGGTAAAACAACTGCGCCGCTAAAAGTACCTATTCTTAAATACACCATATCAAAAGACAGCCTTACATATTATGAATATACCGATGAACCGTCTTTGGCAGTTGCCAAAACAATTCCGCTTTCTGTTTTTGGAGCAGATATAAATGCTGATTCAATAGGAGAGAAGTATGTTAAAGATCAGAAGTTTATTTTAGGAACAGACAGCCAGGGGCGTGATTTATTAAGCCGCCTTATAATTGGTTCAAGGGTTTCTATCGCTATTGGTTTTGTTGCCGTATTCATATCGTTAGTGGTAGGGATATTTTTTGGAGCTATTGCCGGTTATTATGGAGGTAAAGTAGATGCTTTTGTGATGTGGCTGGTTAATATTATCTGGTCGATTCCTACATTGCTCCTGGTTATAGCAATTACGCTGGCTTTAGGCAAAGGCTTCTGGCAGGTTTTTGTGGCAGTAGGGCTTACAATGTGGGTTGAGGTAGCAAGAGTGGTGAGAGGGCAGGTAATGAGCATTAAACAAATGCAGTTTGTTACAGCTTCGCGTGCTCTTGGATACAAAAACAGCCGAATCATTTTTAATCATATATTGCCAAATAGTATGGCTCCTGTTATAGTAATATCAGCAGCTAACTTTGCTTCGGCAATTCTTGTAGAAAGCGGGCTTAGCTTTCTGGGGTTGGGAGCACAACCGCCAATTCCAAGCTGGGGCGGTATGATAAAAGACCACTACAATTATATTATTCTTGGCAAACCTTATCTCGCTATGGCACCCGGTATAGCAATGCTATTGCTTGTACTTGCTTTTATGATGGTAGGTAATGCCTTAAGGGATGCACTCGATGTAAGGAGTAAATAGTATGATATATGATAATTATTTGTTTAAATCTAAAGAAGAAGTAATTGGATTGCTTAATACTGGTAGTTCGGAAAATATAATAACTGCTTTAATTGGAGCAGTTAACGGAATTGACGATTGGTTTTGGTTAGAAGGTTTATGTCTCAATTATCTCCATCATACTGATTTTTGGGTATCAAAAACTGCGATCAATAGTTTAGGGGATATTGCGAGAATTCATAAAGTATTAAATGTAGAAAAGGTTTTATCTGAACTTAAACTTATCAAAGAAAATAAATTAAGTGGGCTAATTAGAGAGACAGTTTTAGATATTGAACTGTTTGTAAAATGAAAAATCATTTTAGTAATAGTTTTTTACCTAATAGGTTTATGAAATGGAAGATTTTTTTAATAAATACAAAACTAAATTTAAGCTAAATACTTAATTATTCTACCACTCATTCACTTTATTGGCATCCATTTTAATGAAAATGAACAGCAATATGGTAAATGCCCAAAGACTCGATCCTCCATAAGAAAAGAACGGCAGTGGTACACCAATGGTTGGGAACAGCTTAATCAGCATCGTTATATTCACAAAAAAGTGCATAAAGAGTATAGCAGCCACGCAATAGCCATAGGTTCGGCTAAACTTGGATTTTTGGCGCTCAGCCAGGTAAATGATCCGTAATAGCAGCGTTACAAAAAGTCCGATGACCACAAGTCCGCCTACAAATCCCCATTCTTCGCCTACTGTGGTAAAAATATAATCGGTATGCTGTTCGGGCACAAAACCACCTTTTGTTTGTGTTCCTTCAAGGTATCCTTTACCAAACCATCCTCCGGATCCAATAGCGATCATTGACTGATTTAGATTATAACCTTCCGCCTGCTGGTCTACATTCTTATCGAAAAGCACATTTATACGGTCTTTTTGGTGAGACTCCAATACGTTTTCATATACAAAGTCTACCGAGAAAACAAAGCCTGTAATAACGATAAATATAATGGTTGAGAGTATAGGGTTTCTAAAAGCCCTTCGGGTTAGGAAAAACTGAGCCAGAATTATTATAAGGGTAAATAATACAATATACTGCGGTTTTACTAATAGTGCCAGCAAAAAGAGTACAATAGCTATTGCACCTGTAGCAAGATACCAGCCAGGAAGTCCTTCACGGTAAAGTACCAGGAATAATGAAGCAAATATCATGGCACTACCGGCATCGGGCTGCATCATGATAAGAAAGACAGGCAAGCAGATTATCCCAAAAGCGATGAGCTGATGATTGGTGTTCTTTAGGTTTATCTGTACATCACTAAGGAACTTAGATAATATCAATGCTGTGCCTATTTTGGCAAACTCCGAGGGTTGAAGACTGAATCCGCCAAAGGAATACCAATTGGTCTGACCTTTAATGGTTTTACCTGCAACAAATAGCCCGGCGAGTAGTAGTAAGCCAATGCCATAAAAAACAAGGGCATACTTGTCGTATATTTTGGCATCCAGTGTAAGGAGTACTATAATAAGCGGGATACTAAAAATGATAAATAATATCTGTTTACCGTATATCTGTCCAATATCAAATATGGATGTAGTTTCTTTGGGTAGTGATGCTGAATAAATAGTCATCCACCCAATGAGCACCAATACTGTGTAAATAAGTATGGTAATCCAGTCGATATTATTAGTTACACTTTGGTTCTTCATTTTTAGTAACTATTGTTATGGTACGTAAGATTGATTTATTTTAAATGGCTGCCCACTGATTACTTTATCATATTCAGCTTTAAGGCCATGTGTTAGCATATACTCTTCACGAGCAGTTTGCGTTACCTTTCCTTTTAGGTATTTTTCGATCATAAGACTGGTAATAGGTCCAGCCCAACGTGCACCCCAATACCCGTTTTCTACAAATACTGCAATAGCGATTTTTGGATCGTGCCTTGGAGCAAATGCCACGAAGATAGAGTGGTCAGTAAGCTGTGTTCTTACGCCATTAATCTTTGCGAAGTTTTCGGCTGTCCCCGTTTTACCGCAAATTTCGATACCTTCTACTTTTAAGCTTCGCGCTGTACCCAGGTTGTATACGTCAAATAAACCATCAATTACAGGCTTAAAGTACTGCTTGTCTATAGTGGTGTAGTGTTTTGTTCTAAATTTTTTATCTATAACATGTCCCTCGATCTTTTTAATTACGTGAGGGGTATAATAATAGCCTTCATTGGCTACAGTTGCCATCATGTTTGCCAGCTGTATAGGGGTCATAGATATTTCTCCCTGACCAATAGAGTTTGAAATAATAGTAGAGCTTCTCCAGCCGCCATTAGGATAAAAGCGTTTGTAGAATTTAGAAGTTGGTACGTGACCTTTTTTCCCAGGAGGAAGGTCGTATCCAAGAAAATCGCCAAGACCAAAACTCTTAAGGTGATTACTCCAGGCATCCAGTCCATATTGCGGTTTAGGATACTTGTCTATAGTAAGTTTAAATGTATTAGCAAAATACGTATTACATGATTTGAATATTCCGTCATGCAGTTTGGATGGTCCGGAATCGTGACATTTCATAAAAGCACCACGACCATAAGAAAAACCATGATGACAAATAAAAGTTGTATTCTCATCGATTACTTCTTCCTGCAGACCGATTAGTCCCGTAAGTATTTTAAACGGAGATCCGGGAGGGTATTCGGCTAATAGACCACGGTCGTATAGCGGTTTGCTTATAGAATCGTTATACATTCTTGTATAATTCTTTGAACGTTCCCTGCCCACAAGTATAGCGGGATCATATGACGGAGCTGTTACTAAAGCCAGTATTTCTCCGGTTTTAGGTTCTATTGCTACAATACCGCCACGTTTTTCAAACATTAAAGCTTCACCATATTTTTGAAGCTCCATGTCCAGTGATAGTGTTATATCCTGTCCCTGAATGGCTATGGTATCATATATACCCTCTTTGAAAGAGCCTATCTCTCTGTTAAAACGGTCCTTTTGAATGTATTTTACGCCTTTAACACCACGTAGAATATCTTCATACATCTGTTCAACGCCTTGTTTACCAATAAGGTCGCCGCTTTTGTAATACGGATTATTCTTAATTATAACATCGTTTACTTGCTGTATGTATCCAAAAACGTTTGCACCGGCATTTGTCTGATAATCACGAAGCGAACGCTTAACGATATCAAAACCTTTAAAACGCCTTATCTTTTCCTGAAAAGCAGCAAATTCTCTTTTGTTAAGCTGAGGTAAAAATACAGATGGAAGCCTCGGGCTGTATACATGCGCTTTTTTTACTTTTTCAATAAAGTATTCTTTAGAGATGTTAAGTAAAGAGCATAGTTGCAGAGTATCTATATCCTTCATTTCATTAGGGGTAACCATAATATCATAAGAAGGCTGATTGGCTACCATTAATTTGCCATGACGGTCGTAGATATAGCCCCTTTCAGGATAATCGTATTTTATTTTAATAGCATTATTGTCAGATTTCTTGATGTAAGAATCATCGAGTATCTGTAAATAAAAAAGCCTTGCCACAATTATAAGAGTTGCGGCAATAATTATTATTGGCAGTAAGACCTTTCTCATTGTTTGCCCGGCTTAATTAAATAGATGATAATTATACATAGTATTAGCGTAAATATGGTTGTAAGCAGTGTTCTTAACAATACGTCAAGAATAAGGCTGAATCTAAATACTTCTAAAAGGTATAAAATTAAATGATGCGTTACAACAGAAATAAGTATAAATGAAAATCTTTCCGGTGAAAGGCGGTCATTTATTTTTACTGTTTGGTATTCATAACTTACACCAAAAGAGAACTTAAAGAAAGTAGATCTTAAATAAGCGAGTGTAACGCACGCTACAGCATGTGATCCGCCCGAATTAAGGAACATATCCATTGTAAGTCCTAAAAAAAAGGAGGAGATAAGTAAACCTGCCCTATTGCCATTTACCGGATATAGAAGAATATATAATATATACGGATATGGATTAATGAAGCCAAAGAGGTCTATCCGATTAAAGACAACCACCTGTAGCGCAAGTAGCAGGATAAACCTGAATATATTTAGGATAACACTACTGTTCATTTGTAACGTTGGTTTCTTCTTCCAGTTTAATTATTTCGTCGCGGTCTTTGTTTTCGATAATATACACGTGTCCCAGGCTAGTCATGTCGTTAAACAACCTAACATCCAGAGTATAGTAATTTGTTTTTTTGTCAACATATACTTTCTCGATTGTTCCTATCGGAATATTCTCTGGGAAAATCCTCGATTCGGCACCTGTAACTACAGTATCACCTTTTTTAACGGTTGCCAGTCTTGGTACATCTGTAAGTTGTGCAAAACCGGTATTTTTACCATTCCAGGTAAGTGTACCAAAGTGGTTGTTCTTTTTAATTTTGGCATCAAGCCTAAATTTAAGGTTAAGCACACTAATAACGGTAGAATATCCGGGAGATGTTTTCTCGATAAAACCCACAACACCAAGGCTGCTCACTACACCCATATCTTCTTTAACGCCCTGATTACGCCCGCTGTTTATAGTGAGGTAGTTTTCATGAACATTATAAGAATTTTTAATGACTTTAGATTGTATTACCTTATAGTTACCCATAGCATCCGGAATATCAACCGGAGGCCTGTTTGCAGTGTCCTGAGTATTGAAAAGTAATTTTTTGAGCTGTGCGTTTTCAGAAGCAAGTGCTTCGTTCTGTCCTTTAAGGCTTAGATATTCTTCTACGCTGTTTATTTGTTCATACACATAACCCGTCACAGCATTGGCAGATGTAACTGCGCGGCTCCTGTGATAGGAATGTGATTGAATGCTAAGCGTTAAGGAAATGCCCAAAAGCAGCAAAAACAGTAATAAAATACTGTTTTTAAATATAAAATTAAATATTTGCTGCATGGATTAATCCCTGTTATTTGATAAGTATACTCCTAAATTTCTGAATGTTTTTTAACGCCATCCCTGTTCCTCTTACAACAGCCCTTAACGGGTCTTCTGCAATATAAACTGGTAGATCTGTTTTTTGGGATATCCTTTTATCAAGACCCCTTAACATAGACCCTCCTCCGGCAAGATAGATACCCGTGTTATAGATATCTGCTGCAAGCTCTGGAGGTGTTTGCGATAATGTTTCCATTACTGCATCTTCAATACGTTGTATTGATTTATCCAGTGCTTTTGCAATTTCACGGTATGAAACGTCTACCTGTTTTGGTTTACCCGTTAAAAGGTCACGTCCCTGTACCGACATATCTTCTGGAGGGGTTTCAAGATCTTCAAGAGCAGCTCCAATTGTTATTTTTATTTTTTCTGCAGTGCTTTCACCTACAAAAAGGTTATGCTGTGTACGCATGTAATAAACAATATCGTTTGTGAAAACGTCGCCGGCAATTTTAACCGATTTATCACATACAATACCACCTAATGCTATAACAGCGATCTCGGTAGTACCACCACCTATATCTACAATCATATTACCTTTAGGTTGCATAATGTCTACGCCAATACCTATAGCTGCTGCCATAGGCTCGTGGATAAGGTATACCTCTTTTCCATTTACTCTCTCACATGATTCCTTTACCGCACGCATTTCAACCTCCGTAATACCTGATGGTATACAAACTACCATACGTAGTGCCGGAGTAAACATTTTTTTCTTAAGAGCAGGGATGCTTTTAATAAACAAGCTTATCATCTTTTCAGATGCGTCAAAATCTGCAATTACACCATCTTTAAGCGGGCGTATAGTTTTTATGTTTTCATGGGTTTTACCCTGCATCATATTGGCCTCTTTACCTACAGCAATTATTTTGCCGGTAATGCGATCGCGCGCTACTATAGAGGGGCTGTCTATTACTACTTTGTCATTGTGAATGATAAGGGTATTTGCGGTACCAAGGTCGATGGCAATATCCTCGGTCATGAAGTCAAAAAATCCCATACTTATTTATTGTATTAAGGGTTTGGTTTTTAAAAATTGTTAAGCCTACAAAAATAGTAAAATTAATGTTTAAAATGACGGGTTCCGGTAAATACCATCGCAACATTATTTTCGTTGCAATAGTTAATGCTTAACTCATCTTTTATCGATCCGCCGGGCTGTATAACAGCGGTGATTCCGGCGTTTTTAGCAAGTTCAACGCAATCCGGGAAAGGGAAAAACGCATCGCTCGCCATAACGGCGCCGTTTAGTTCGAAATTAAATGAAACTGCTTTTTCTATAGCATGTCTTAAAGCATCTACACGGGATGTTTGTCCTGTGCCCGATGCAAACAGCTGTTTGTTCTTAGCAAACACAATTGTATTTGACTTTGTGTGTTTACAAATTTTTGAAGCAAAAATCAGATCTTCAATTTCTTGTGTAGTAGGTGATGTTATAGTAACGGTTTGCAGATGCTCTTTATTGTCTGTAATATTGTCTTTATCCTGAACTAATAGTCCATTAAGACAGGTTCTTACCTGTTTTGTAGGTAAAGTCACATCATGTTGTACTAATAAGATCCTGTTTTTCTTTTCCTGTAATACTGCAGCAGCATCATCATCATAAGCAGGAGCAATTACTACTTCACAGAAAAGGCTGTTTATTTCATCTGCTGCTGCCTTATCTATTTTAGCATTCGTGATTAAAACACCACCAAAAGCAGAAGTTGGATCTCCGGCAAGAGCGTCAAGGTAAGCTTCTTTTACTGTATTTCTTGTAGCAATGCCACAAGCATTATTATGCTTAAGAATAGCAAATGTAGGGCCGTCAGTTTTAAACTCGCCTATAAGGTTTACAGCAGCATCCACATCAAGAAGGTTGTTGTAAGACAACTCTTTTCCGTGAAGTTTTGTAAACATTTTATCGAATTCGCCAAAGAAGAAACCTTTTTGGTGTGGGTTTTCGCCATAGCGAAGTACCTGACCATTGCTTACGCTTTCTTTATAAAACGTTTCGTCTTGGTTAAAGTAATTAAAAATGGCAGTATCGTAATGAGAAGAAGTGTGGAATGCTTTAGTTGCGAATAATTTACGTTCTTCAAGTGTTGTTCCACCGTTGTTTTTTGTGATCACATCAAGGAAATCTGCATATTCATTTACCGAAGCAACGATTACAGTGTCCTTAAAGTTTTTAGCAGCTGCACGGATAAGTGAAATACCGCCGATATCTATTTTTTCTATAATGTCAGCTTCAGAAGCTCCCGAAGCTACAGTTTTTTCAAAAGGGTAAAGATCTACTATAACCACATCAATTTGCGGAATGTTGTATTCCTGCATTTGCTGAACGTCACTTTCATTATCCTGACGATTAAGAATTCCACCAAAAACTTTTGGGTGAAGTGTTTTAACCCTCCCACCAAGGATAGATGGGTAAGAAGTTACGTCTTCAACCGGCACGACCGGTATACCCAGGTCTTTTATAAAAGCTTCGGTACCGCCTGTAGAATAGAACGTTACTCCCTGCTCATGAAGTTTTTTTACAATTGGTTCAAGACCATCTTTGTCAAATACCGAAATTAATGCCGATGAAATTTTTTTAATGCTCATTTTGATGTATATAAATAAAGATGCAAAAGTAGTTATTGTATAGCTAACATTCAAAAGCAGTGAACACTAAATTTTAATGATTTTGAAAATTTATTGCAATTAGGTTCGCACCATTTAAAAAAAATGTGGAATTTTACAGAAGTCAATCAAATTAATCATGCTGCTATACCTGCGTTTACTTAAAGAAAGCCTTTCTTTTGCCATGAATGCCCTTACTAATAATAAGCTGCGAACATTTCTTTCGCTGCTTGGAGTTACTATTGGTATTTTTTCCATCATTGCTGTACTTGCAGCTGTAGACTCGCTCGATCGTAAAATTAAAAAAGACCTTAGCAGCGTAGATAAGAACACGATGTACCTTAAACGTTTCTCTTTTGGGCCAAGTGATATCCCACGTTGGAAGAGAGAACAGTTCCCTGATGTTACTTATGATGAGTATCAATATCTAAAGGATGCTGTACCATCGGCTGAGGCCATGTCTTTCCAGATTTTTACAAAAAGTGAAATTATAAAGTATGATGATAAATCGGCAAGTAATGTAAATGTTGTACCTGCTTCTTATGAGATTGCCACTATTCAGAGTTTTAAAATTGCTGAAGGGCGTTTTTATAATGAATCAGAATCCAATTCGGGCACATCAGTAGTTGTACTGGGATATGAAATTGCTCAAAAGCTTTTTGGTGATGAAAGTGCATTAGATAAGAAAATTAGAATGTACGGGCAGAAGTTTACAGTAATAGGTGTTCTTGAAAAACAAGGGCAGGGTATGTTTGGTGATAGTAATGATACCGCAGCAATTATACCTGTAAATTTTCTAAGAAGAATGTATGGTGACCATAATAGCTTTATGACACCTATAATTATAATAAAACCAAAGGCAGGAGCTGATGCCGAGGCTGTAAAAGCCGATGTAACCCAGAAATTAAGAAATTATAGAGGAATCAAAGCAGGGGAGACTGAAAACTTTATTATAGATATACTTTCAGGTTTTACAGATCTTATCGATAACATAATAGGACAGATGAATGTTATTGGATGGATCATCAGTGGATTTTCGCTGCTCGTGGGTGGCTTTGGAATCGCGAATATTATGTTTGTATCTGTTAAAGAGAGAACGAATCTTATAGGTATTCAAAAAGCACTGGGAGCGAAAAATAAATTTATCTTATTCCAGTTTCTTTTCGAAGCTGTAATATTGTCTCTAATAGGTGGTATTGTAGGAATGCTTATGGTTTGGGGTATAAGTATAGCATTGACCAAAATGATAGAGTTTGAATTTATACTTAGTTTCTGGAATGTAGTTATAGGAACCGGGCTTGCTGTTTTCATTGGTTTATTATCCGGGATACTTCCTGCTATATCTGCATCCAAACTAGATCCGGTAGAAGCTATACGAAGCGGTATGTAGGCATAAAAAAATGCGATACGTATAAAGCCCCCACTTATAACGTACCGCATTGTAATGTCGAAAAATGATCTACTACACTATTTAGATTCTCATACCGGGAGGTACGTGTTTTTAAATAGCACCCTCAATTATATAATTGTGGATAATCATTTTTCAGTTACAAACTAAATACTTTTTTAAGCAAGTGTATAATTTCGAGTATAGACAAAACACGGACAATGGTTTGTTTTGCTGATATTTTACGAGAAAAGCCTTATTTTTTTGAAACGTATCAAAAAAATGGGAACAATAACTTTCAGATTATAGTGGAGTGCTTGAAAGTATACTTTCCAGTTCCTGTTCTGTTGTTATTTGCATTCGTTGTTTTATTCTGTATTTTTTCTTTACAATACTTTCCGGTGATACCTGCATAAGCATCCCCATATCTTTATTTGGTAATTTTAGTTTTAAAAGAGAACAAAAAAACAAATCATTTTCAGTGAGCTGCGGAAATCTGGCGTGAAGATTTTTCTGGAAATTATGATTGGCTTCATTAAATCTTTTTCTAAAGAGAGTCCAATAATCCTTATCATTTATTAAAGATTGTAATTGACTTTTTACATTTTCTACAGCGATATTATCCGGTTGCTCTTTACAAAGGTTTACCAGGCTGTTAATATTGCCTTCCAGTGTTGCCAGTACAGATATGTTTGATGTTAGCTCATTTTGCTTTTGATCTATATTTTCTTTATGTATTCTGTTCAGTTCTTTCTTGTTTTCATACTCAGATAACAATTGGTCTTTGCATTTTTTTGCGTGCAGAATATTTCTTTTATGTTTCTTGTTTTTTCGTACACAAATAGCAGCTACCCCTATAAGAATACAGCTTAGGGATAGTATGGGCAGCATAGCTGCTTTTTTATTATGATCTAATTCTTCTTTTAAAGATGTGTTTATATTTTTTAGCGATTTTCTTTTCCTATTTTGATATTTATTCTGGTATTCCTGTTGTAATACGATGGTACATATAGGTTTGTCCGCCTTTTTCAATGTATCCATTAATTGTAGCTTTGTTTTTAAAGCAGCAAGGGCTTTTTCTTTGTCGTTATTATTTTGGTAAGTGATGTTCTTTTGGCTTTCAAAATAAATTTTATCGTTAATGTTAGCTTTTTCTTTAATAGTGAATTTTTCTACATCATTTATTATCTTAATCGCCTCATCATATTTGTGCAGTTTGTTTAAAGTTTTTAGATAATCGGAAGCAATTACAACAATTCTGACAGAGTTGATCTTGGCTGCTTTTAGAAATGCAATCTGATGGTATACTTCTGCAGAGGTTAAATTATTTAGTTCCGTTTCTATTATGCCTAATTTAGAATAACCTATTGCTGTAACGTCATCATCATTAAATTTTTCGAGTCCACTGATGGCTTCGGATATATTTTTTTTGGCTTCGTTGTATTTTTTCATTCGGGCAAGGCAGTCACCATAATTTAAGAGGGTAAGTGCATAATTTTTATTTGATCGCTGATCCTGAAAACCTTTAAGTACTTCCTTGTATAGATCGGCAGCAAATTCATTATTGCCACTATTCATGTAAGTATTGGCTAAACTTAGTTTAACATTATGGATATAAAATTTTTCATTTTTTTGTTCGAGTATAGCGATTGATTTTAAAAGATACCGAATTGCATCTTCGCTTTTAAGCATAAGGTTATAATTTGAAGCGATATCACCATATACTATAGCGATCCCTTCTAAATCATTAATAGAACGGTATTTTTCTTCGGCAAGGTCAAGTATCTTAAGTGCTTCGTCATAATCTGCTCTTTTTTTATAGGCAGCAGCTTTATTACGTAACAATCTTGCATACTGTTTTGGGTATTTCCGCTCATTAGAGTATGATAATGCTTTGTTATAGTAGTATAATGAAGAGTCGGTGTTGTTTTTTAAATGGTAGTATATTCCATATCCGATATACATATTTATATATATGGTATCGTGTAGTTTACCTTTATAATTTAAAGTTTGTTTAATATAAACTTTAGCACTATCCGGTTGAGAGTATAGTGTCTTTTTAATCTGGCGTTCATTTTTCAGTAAATCTATACCCGAGGGGGATTGTGCATAGGCATACTGTAAAAACAAAAATATGATACAGAGTAATTTTTGTTTCATGGTTCATGTATGTATTTTCGGCATAACTGATATTTGACGAAATACTCGGTAAAATAAATCATAAAATTTTAAATAATCATAAAATTTGAAGCCTAAATTGAATGGATTATTCTTTGTTTTTTGCGATTTATATTTCTTGTAAGATAGTACTTAAATATGTTTAAAAGATAACCGTAAAGGGGTAGTGGTTGGTCAAAAAAAATCCCCCTGTGTAACAGGGGGAGTAATTTTATCTTACAGGCTGGTTCAGTACAAGATCCAGATATAAATTTATTTTGTCTTTCAGTTCTTTACGAGGCGTAATGAAATCCAGGAATCCGTGTTCTAATACGAACTCAGCAGTTTGGAAACCTTCCGGAAGTTCTTTACCTGTAGTATCTTTTACAACTCGAGGCCCGGCAAACCCAATTAGAGCGCCCGGTTCAGAGATGTTTACGTCTCCAAGCATAGCATAAGATGCTGTTGTTCCACCCGTAGTAGGATCTGTACATAATGAAATGTACGGAATTTTTGCATCTGCTAACTGTGCCAGTTTAGCCGATGTTTTTGCTAACTGCATAAGTGAATAAGCTGCTTCCATCATCCTGGCTCCTCCTGATTTTGAAATCATTACAAAAGGAATTTGGTTTTTGATAGAATGGTCTATAGCACGGGCAATTTTTTCACCTACCACAGCACCCATAGAACCACCAATAAAGGCGAAATCCATACAGGCAACTACAAGATCTTTCCCTTTAGACTTACCTACAGCTGTCCTTACGGCATCTTTAAGTTTTGTTTTTTCGGTAGCATCTTTAAGTCTGTCTCCATATTTTTTGGTATCCACAAACTTCAGAGTATCCTTAGAAGTCATGTTTTTATCAAATTCGGTAAACTCGTCGTCAAAAAGGATATTAAAATATTCCTTACTGCCTATTCTTACGTGGTAACCGTCTTCCGGGCTAACATAAAAATTTTTGGCAAGTTCTTCTGCATCAACAATTTTACCGGTTGGAGATTTGTACCATAATCCTTTAGGCACATCTTTCTTATCTTCGGTTGGTGTTGTTATCCCTTTTTCTGTTCTTTTAAACCAAGCCATCTTATTCAGTTAAAGTTATTACTGCAAGCAGTTATTATAGTGTGTTAACGTTATTAAGGTCTTTAAAAGCCTGTTCAAGCCTTTTGTTAAATGTAAGTTCACCTTCACGTATCCATTTTCTTGGATCATAGTGTTTTTTGTTTGGTGATTCTGGTCCGTCCGGGCTGCCTATTTGTGTTTGTAGGTAATCTGCTTTTGATAATACATAGTCACGAACACCTTCTGTAAATGCAAACTGAAGGTCAGTATCAATATTCATTTTGATTACACCGTAACCAATAGCTTCTCTGATCTCTTCAAGTGTAGATCCTGATCCTCCGTGGAATACAAAGTCTACTGGATTTTCACCGGTGTTGAATTTGTTTTGTACATATTCCTGAGAATTTTTAAGAATTTTTGGAGTAAGTTTTACGTTACCTGGTTTGTATACACCATGCACATTACCAAAGGCAGCTGCTATAGTGAATTTGTCGGATATTTTGCTAAGTTCTTCAAAAGCATAAGCAACCTCTTCAGGTTGAGTATATAGTTTTGAGCTGTCAACGTCAGAATTGTCAACACCATCTTCTTCTCCGCCAGTAATACCAAGCTCAATTTCAAGGGTCATGCCCATTTTGCTCATTCTTTCAAGGTATTTTTTAGAGATCTCCATATTTTCTTCAAGAGGCTCTTCTGAAAGGTCGATCATGTGCGAGCTGAATAAAGGTTTTCCTGTTTCTGCAAAATGTTTTTCGCTGGCATCAAGAAGTCCGTCTATCCAAGGCAAAAGTTTTTTTGCACAGTGGTCAGTATGTAATATAACAGTAGCTCCATAAGCTTCTGCAAGTGTATGTATATGTTTTGCTCCGGCTACAGCTCCTAATATTGCAGCTTTTTCACCATCGTTAGATAATCCTTTACCAGCGTTAAAAATAGACCCACCATTAGAGAATTGGATAATTACAGGCGCATTTAATTTTGCTGCAGTTTCCATAACACCATTAATAGTGCTTGAACCTGTAACGTTTACCGCAGGAAGTGCAAAGCCTTTTTCTTTAGCATACTTAAATATTTCCTGAACCTGGTCTCCGGTAGCAACACCGGGCTTAATATTATGGGCCATTGTAATAAATTTTAGAATTAGAAGAGACAAAAATAATATTTTAAATTTAGAACGGATAATTAATTCCGACATTTAAAACAGATTTGGATAGATTGTACTCTTTAAACCAGCGGTCATTCTCCGGTCTGCCTGGGTTATATGTCTTAAATCCTACATCAAAGCGCACCACAAAAAAGTTAAAGTCATACCTGAAGCCAATACCTGATCCAAATGCCAGTTCCTTAAAGGATTCGATTCCGTTAAAGGTTTTTTTCTTATCGGTTTCTACATCAAAAACATTCCAGATATTACCCACATCACCAAAGATAGCTCCGTTAAGCTTTCCAAAAATATTGAAACGGAGTTCTGCGCTATAGGCCATTTTAAGGTTAGCTTCGTTAAAGTCGTTTAGACCGCCGCTGCTTCCAGGCCCAAGGCTATAGGGCTGCCAGCCACGATTATCGTTAGATCCGCCGGCAAAGTAACTTCTGGTAAATGGTATAGAATTAGAATTGCCATAAGGAACAGCTATGCCAAAAAAGGCACGCATTGCCAGTACTTTACCACGACGCAGGTCAAAGTGTTTTATGTAATCAAGTTCTATTTTTCCGTATTGTGAATAGGCAACATCAAAAATAGTTCTTGTTTTGTTGGCGCTTGTTGCGTCCAGTGTTCCACCAACAAGTGAAAGTAAGGCACCCGCCGATTCTACCTTTGTTTTAAAAATAAAGAAAGTATTGTCGTTACGGTTATCCTGACTGTTTATAGTATAGGTAAAGTTAGAGGCGAATATCAGGTTGTTTTCGGTTAACCTTTGTCTTCTTTCTTCAATACTTCTTACGTTTTGGTCGTCTGCTTTATCTAATACAATAGTGCCGCTATTTACATCACGGATAAAATTATTTGCACCGCCTTCGCTAATGGTTAAATTGCCTTTAGGATCAAAGTATTCATTCGGAATGGTAGTATATTCTTTTGCTTCTTTTGCAATTTCATTAAGCCTGTCATAAGATGACTCGTAAACATTAAAATATTTTTCAGGGTTTACGTTTTTAATGTACTGAATATTAAATAGGTCGAAACGGGCAGCGCGATTTCGTTTAGGAGTCCAGTTGTAATTAAGTACACCTGAAAAATTTTCTTTGTCGAGACCAATATTTTGCTGTCGACTAATACCAAAGCTTAGAATAGTAGACGGGATCATGTTCTTAGGGATAATCTTCTCTGTGTTAAATGGGAAGAAAATCCGTGGGAATGTAAGTTTTAAGTCGGCGCCATATTCAAGGATATTAAAGAATGCCCTGTCCTTTATGGCGTTATCACGTGATGAACCTATATTTCCTCTTGTAGAAATATCTAATGTTTCCGCTCCTCTAAATATATTTCGAATAGAAACCCCTAAGCTACCCGATATACCAAAATCCTGAATATTGGAGTGGGTAAAATCGGCAGCTACATTGAATCTGAATTTCCTTCTTGGATTCAGGTAAATGTTTGTAATAAGCGATCCGCCTGTAGTGTCATTTTTATCTTCTACATATTCTATTGTAGGGTAATTAAATACTCTTAGGTTACTAAGGTATCTTGAGGTAAGTGCTCTTCTAAAATCGGCAAAAGTACTGCCCGGTGTTATAAAGATAGCATCGGTAAGCGCGTTTGGTCTGTAATTAAGTTTACCGGTACTATAAATTGTAAAGCCATTATAGCTGGTACTGTCTATAGACTGGTCTTCGCTCGTTATGTTCTTTGTATAAACATTTACCTTGCTTATTTTGTAAAGCTTAAAAGGTCTTACAAAGGTCGAGTCGCCCTGCTTAACCGATTCATTATCGATTATCAGTTCTACATTTGCTTTATGCGAATTATTTACGGTGTCTACAACATAGCTTATGTTGTTTTCATAAAAACGATAAGCACCGCGGTTTCTAAAGTTGGCAGTAATTCTTTGTCTTTCGGTAGTAAAATCAGCTTCGTTATATTGTTTGTTCAACCTAATGACCGATTCTTTTTTTGTGGTATTGTAGAGACTGTCAAGTGCGGGAGTTTGAATAAAAGTTGAAAGTGAATCAACGATATATGGTTTACCAGTAGTTACATCATACTTTACAATGGCTTTTTTGCCTTCCAGTGTATCAATGCTGTAACTTACTTTTGCTCCAAAATAGCCATGCTTATAGAAATAAGCAAAAAGCCTGTTCTTAGATTTTTTTACCCTGTTAATGTCTACTATAACTGGAGGTTCTCCTGTTTTTTTAAGGAAGTTACTAAAGCCGGAAACAACAAATGAGTTACCCAAGCGCTGTACCTGTTTTTCGGACAATAGTTTTGTCATGAATTCATGCCTGCCCGGTTTTCTTTCCAGCCATGCAAGATAAGAGGAGTCTGCATTAGGTTTTGCAAGGTTAAACAAGTGCAGCCTTACATGATAGCCCAGCAGGTTGGTGTTGGGTACCTGGTAGAGCTGATCTTTGAGCTCATCATCTTTTTTTTGCTCACCATTAACCGATATTTCGGCTTTGCTAAGAAGGTGTTTTCCTTCAGGAACCCTCTTAACAAGCGAGCAGGAATATAAAACCCAGCCCGATAATATAATTAGTGCTATTTTTGTTGCTTTATCTCTCAAGGGGTATAACGAAATAGTAATTCAAAAATACATTTTTTATGGTTAGCAAAAACCAAATTAAAACAATAACGAGCTTACAGCAAAAAAAATACAGAAAGCAGTATAAGTTGTTCTTTGCCGAAGGGATAAAGGTAGTGCAGGAATTACTTAATTCCAATTTTGAATTACACCAATTGTTTACCACTCAGGAGATCTTTACAGGCTTGGATAATAGTAGGGTTGAATTAATAGCCGAAGCCGAACTTAAAAAGATAAGTGCGCTTGCAACACCCAATGTTTGCTTGGCTTTGTTTGTTATGCCCGAAGAAAAACCAGTGCCGGACAATGGTCTTATTGTAGCGCTTGATGATGTTCGTGATCCTGGTAACCTGGGTACAATTATCCGATTATGCGACTGGTTTGGTATCAGTCATTTGGTTTGTTCAGAGCAATGTGTTGATGTTTTTAATCCAAAAGTGGTACAGGCTACTATGGGATCTATAACGCGTGTTAATGTTGTTTACACCGATTTAGAAGCTTATTTGGATAAAACGTCACTGCCAATTTTCGGAACTTTTATGGATGGCGAAAATATTTACAGCGAATCACTTCCTGAAAATGGAATCATTGTAATGGGTAATGAAGCAAATGGTATCTCTAAACCAATAGAATACAAGGTAGGGCATAAAAT
Source organism: Flavobacterium cerinum (assembly GCF_004028155.1). Lineage (GTDB taxonomy): Bacteria > Bacteroidota > Bacteroidia > Flavobacteriales > Flavobacteriaceae > Flavobacterium > Flavobacterium cerinum. The sequence goes on from NZ_SBII01000001.1 coordinate 385,921, forward strand.
AGCCATACCACGTTTTGGTAATTTACAGCAAACAGAGAGTTTAAATGTAGCTACAGCTGCATCTATTATTTTAAGCGAATTTAGAAGAAATTTTAGTGGAAAGTAAAATTCACGAAAACGCCTCTTGTTTTCATTGAGCCAATATTCCCTGTATAAGGACTGTCTGTAGTGTTGTCGCGGATAAGTTCGTCATCAAAACTAAACACTCCACGAATAGAAGGTGAAAACTTAAAGTATTCAAAATAGAGGTCTATACCTACACCTAACTCATAGTTGTTAGTCCATTTGTTCATTCTGAATCTTTGGCCTGTAATATTATCGTCTTTTGCCTGCTCGTTACTGGAAAGGTTTAAAGAACGCGATACACCACCTAAAAGGTAAGGTCTGATATTACCGGTTCTCTTTGATGAGAATTTCAGTAAAACAGGAAAATGGATATAAGTAGATTTTACTTCTCTTAAAGCATCAAATTTATCTTCAAAGCCCGAAAAAGTAAGATTACGCTGGGTATAATATAAACCCGGCTCAAAACGAAGGTCAAGGAATTCAAATATTCTAAGGTTACCTACAAGTCCCACATTGAAACCTGTTGTACCTTTAACCTGTACGTCTACTTTTGGATCTTTAATATAGTCAAACTTAAAATCGTAGCTGTTAAAGCCTAAGAAATAACCCCAGTGAACCCTTTGTTTGTCAAAGTTTTCAAGGTTGATAATAGGGTTTTTTCCAAATACGTTAGTGCCAAACTGAGCGTGGCTAAAAAGGCCGGTAAAAAGCAGTATGTATAAAAACAGTTTCTTCATCTTATTGTTTTGAAGCAGAGTAAATTGTTGCCGCCCCAAAAGTTTGCGGCATATTCTTAACCTCTATAAACCCAATTTTACGTAAAATATTGTTCAGTGCCTCACCATGAGGGAAAACAGATGCCGATTTGCTTAAATAAGTATAAGCAGACTGGTCTTTAGAGAACATTTTGCCTATTAATGGCATCAGGTATTTACAGTAAATATTATATCCTTGTTTGAACGGAAATTTAACGGGTACCGATGTTTCCAATATTACAAATACACCATTTGGTTTTAATACCCTTAAAATTTCGGCAAGGCCTTTTTCAAGTGTTTCAAAATTACGCACACCAAAGGCTACGGTTATAGCATCAAAATAATTGTCTTCAAACGGAAGGTTTTCGCTGTCACCATATACCAATTTGATCCTGTTGTCAAGACCTTTTTCTGATACTTTTTTGCGTCCCACTTCCATCATACCTTCAGAGATATCTGCGCCAATAATCTCTTTAGCAGATGTTTCGGCCATTAAAATAGCCAGATCTCCGGTTCCGGTAGCAATATCAAGAATTCTTTCGGGATTTTTAGCCGAAACAATTTTTAATACTTTTTTTCTCCATTTAATATCGATACCAAAAGAAATTACACGGTTAAGACCATCGTAATTACCAGAAATGGTATCAAACATTTGGGCTACCTGCTCTTTTTTGCCAAGGCCGGAATCTTTATAGGGGGTTACGTTTTGTGACATTGCGATTATTTACGAGGCAAAGATAAAATAAGTTTTACTAATAACGTGTTATAATTGAATTAGTGATATATGCATTTTAATATCATTCTATTTCCATTCGGTACATATCAATACCTTTTGCCCAATAGTCTTTAGCGATCTCTTTTAATACGAAACCAAACTTTTCGTAAAACTTAAACACCAGTTGTGATGTTCTTACCGATATATTCTCAACGGTGTCAATTTCTTTTATCCTGTCTATTCGATATTGTGTAAGTTGTTTGCCTACGCCTTTGCCCTGATAATCGGGATGGATAATATCCCATGAGATTGCAGCATTTTTACCTTCGTTAGTAAGATTAAAACCGCCAGAACCTATAATAGTTCCATTATCTTCTACTACATAATAATGATCAATATGATTAGCAAAGTAATCCCTTAGGTCCTGCTCTTCTTCGGGTGCAAAATATTTAGGTGTGTTTAACCTTAGTAAGCTAATAATGTTGTCATCATCAGATAGCAAGTATTTTCTGATTGTCATAATGTCCTTTTAATAATTACGTAAAGTGCGTATAGTATTACAAAAGTAACAAAAGAACAATTATAAAGGATATTACTTTTTTATAAAAGTCTGAAACGTCATGTCATAAGCATGTTTTTCGTCTTTTGGATGAAAAACTTCTTCAACCATTTTCCATTTAGAAAGATCGATCTCTGGGAAAAAAGCATCGGCTTCCGGAGAAACACCGTGTACGCGCGTTAGCTCAACTTTGTTTGCAGTAGCAATGGATTGATTGTAAATTTCACCACCGCCAATTACAAAGACTTCTTCGTCCTGAGGGCACGCTTTTATCGCTTCTTCAAGGCTGTTTACCACAATACATCCTTCGGCAGTATAATCCTGCTGGCGGGTAATTATAACATGTGTGCGGTTGGGTAATGGTTTTGGAAAGCTTTCAAATGTTTTACGGCCCATAATGATATAATGACCAGTGGTAAGTTGTTTAAAACGTTTAAAGTCATCCGGCAGGTGCCATATCATTTGGTTGTCTTTACCTAAGGCGTTGTTTTCTGCCGCTGCAGCAATAAGGGTAATCGTCATTATGGTGTTGTAGTTGTGGTGGTAGTGTCGTTTTCGTTTTCCAGTTTTTTTTCCAGCTGACCTATACGTCGTTCCTGGCGGGCTACCAGCTTTGAAATTTGTTCCTGTTCCCAGTTTTTATTGATAAAACTTTCGGTAACAAATACTTTTATAAAGTGTAGTACAAACAAGAATCCCCATGCAGTGATAACCCATAGATACCAATCGTCCTGAGGATCTACATCCAGTACTTTATTGATAATATAAAAGAAAACACTGCTGACTAAAAATAATATAAAGTGAAAGTAAACGCGTTTTTTTTGCTTTACTCTTTTTCTGGCATATTCATATAGTTCCTGCTGGTTTGGCTCCATATTGTATTGTTTATAGAATAAAGATAAGGAAAAAACACTGGAATTATTTTTTAAGGATAAAAGAAAAACCAACTCTACTGTAAATAGGGATGCCTTTTATTGTTGCGGGTTTTATGTTAGGCATTTCATCTATAACTCGGCGTACTTCATCCTCATAAATATCTGGAGAACTGCCAAAGAATGTTTCAGGAGTAGTTTTACCATCACTGTCTATAATGAAATAAATACTCATGCCTAATGGGAGGTCTTTACCATGGTTTGGTACGCGGTAATGTTTTTTTAGATAATCGTGTATTTGCCCATTTGTGCAATGAAGCTGTTCTATATAAGTGTTTTTAGTGTAGCATTTTCCACAAATCGGACCTTGATCATAATTTATGTAATCTGGTTGTATGTTTTTCTTGGCAAGTTCTTCAGGTGTAGCAATATGAAATTTCTTCTTTGCTGAGTTTCTTATAAAAGTAAGATTTACAATGTAGGCACTTCTTCGCTCTTTGATTGTAATATCTTTAGGGGTATAAGTAGGTTGATTATTAACCCACTTACTTACAACTGATATTAAATTTTTACTTTCAGATTTTACTTCTGTGTGGTCTGGAATAACATTGCCTTCATCATTGAGAACAAAGAAAACGGATAATGAAAAACACATTTTATTCTTTTCAGGGAGATCGCTGATGATTTCATCATCGACAAGGCTGATGAGATATACCTCAAGTGTTTCTTCAGTAGCCTTTATGGGATCTTTTTCTAAGCAGGATTCCTTGAGGACAGCTGCTCTAATTTTATTTTGCTGTGCAGTTACAGTTGAGCATAAAGTAATAAATGCCAGTATTAGTGAAAAACGAATGAATTGCATAGAAGAAAGATTAAATAGCTACCGCTCCTTTAATATGTGGGTGTGGATCATAGTTTTCCAGGGTAAAATCCTCAAATTTAAAGTCGAGAATGTTTTTAACCTCTGGGTTTAATGTCATTTTAGGAAGCGGTTTTGGTTCACGGCTAAGCTGTAATTCGAGCTGCTCCATGTGGTTGTTGTAAATATGAGCATCACCAAAAGTATGGATAAAATCTCCGGCCTGTAATCCGCAAACCTGAGCGATCATCATGGTAAGTAGGGCATAAGATGCAATATTGAAAGGTACACCTAAAAAGATGTCGGCACTTCTTTGGTACAGTTGGCACGATAGTTTTCCGTCGGCTACATAAAACTGAAAGAATGCATGGCAGGGCGGAAGAGCAACTTTACCGTTTGCAACATTTTCTGCAAACGATTTTGTAGTATCCGGAAGTACACTTGGGTTCCATGCCGATATTAGCATTCTTCGGCTGTTAGGGTTGGTTTTCAGGGTTTCGATAAGTTCTGTGATCTGGTCAATTTCCTTATCATCCCAGTTGCGCCATTGGTGGCCGTAAACCGGGCCAAGGTTGCCGTTTTCGTCAGCCCATTCGTCCCATATTTTTACACCGTTTTCATTTAGGTAGGCAATATTTGTATCGCCATTTAAAAACCAAAGCAGTTCATATATTATAGATTTTAGGTGCAATTTTTTAGTGGTAACCATTGGAAAACCTTCGCTAAGGTCAAAACGCATCTGGTAGCCAAAAACGCTTTTTGTTCCTGTTCCTGTACGGTCACCTTTTTGAGTGCCGTTCTCTAAAACATGCTTTACTAAATCGTGATACTGCTTCATTATATGTTGATTTGTTGATTTGGTTATTTGATCATTCGTGAGCAGAGGCTTCGAATAAGCGAACTAAACAAATACTGAATTAACTCTCTCTTTTTGATATTTCGTCGCGTATTTTTGCGGCCTTTTCATAATCTTCATTTTGCACAGCGCCTTCAAGCATCTCGTGTAATTCCTGTAGATTATAAGCAGAGTAGCCTTCACCCGAAACGGTTTCGATGCCAAAAGTTTCCGGTTCAGAAAGTACATCTTCCGGTTGGTTGATGTTTCCTTCTGCATCTGCTTCAGGGTTTATCTTAAGAAAAATACCTGCCTTATCTAAGATGTTCTTGTAGGTAAAAATAGGTGCATTAAAACGTAACGCCAGTGCAATAGCATCTGATGTACGGGCATCTATAATTTCTTCGATACGATCTCTTTCGCAAATAATACTTGAAAAGAAAACACCGTCTACCAGTTTATGGATGATCACCTGTTTTACGACAATATCAAATCGGTCGGCAAAATTTTTGAAAAGGTCATGGGTAAGCGGCCTAGGCGGTTTTATTTCTTTTTCCAAGGCAATTGCGATAGACTGGGCCTCAAAAGCACCAATAACTATAGGTAATTTCCGTTCTCCGTCTACCTCATTTAGAATCAATGCATACGCTCCATTTTGTGTCTGGCTGTATGAGATTCCTTTTATAGTAAGTTTTACTAAGCTCATATTGGTTCTTCCTGTAATAGAAAAAGGGCTATCTGGGCAAAGATAAAACTATCAATAGCCAGATAGCCCTTTTGTGGGCACAATTTATAATAAAATTATGAGTTTTGAGCCTTAAAGGCTTTAATTTTTTCAGTCAGTTTAGGAACAATATCAAAAGCATCGCCTACAACTCCGTAGTCTGCAACTTTAAAGAAAGGAGCGTCTGCGTCAGAGTTAATTACCACTTTTACTTTTGAAGAGTTGATGCCTGCAATGTGCTGGATTGCTCCCGAAATACCGATTGCAATATATAAGTTAGCGGCTACCGGTTTACCTGTTTGTCCTACGTGCTCAGAGTGAGGTCTCCATCCAAGGTCAGATACCGGCTTAGAGCATGCTGTTGCTGCACCAAGTACTGCTGCAAGATCTTCAAGGATATGCCAGTTTTCAGGACCTTTAAGTCCGCGTCCGCCAGATACTACTATTTCAGCATCAGCGATAGTTACTTTTCCGGTTACTTTTTCAGATGATTCTACTTTTACAGTAAAGTCTGCATCATTTAATGATGGAGCGAAATCTTCCTGGCTAAGGCTTACCGGAGATTCGAATATGCCGTATGAGTTTTTACCAATAGCAAGTACTTTTACATCGGTAGTGATTTCTGTAACACTGAATGCTTTGTTAGAGAAAGCGTGTCTTTTAACCTGGAAAGGAGAAAGACTTACCGGTTGTGCTACTACATTTGAAGCATAACCTGCTTCAAGAGCAACTGCTACAAGCGGAGCGATGTAAAGGCTGTCTGTAGTAGAATTGAATAATACTATTTTAGCACTTTCTTTTTGAGCTGCCTGTTTTATAGCATCAGCAAAAGCTTTAGCGTTAAAAGCAGTTAGCTTGTCAGATTTTACATTAAGTACTTTATCTACACCATACTGTGCTAATGATGAAGTATCTGTAGCGTTTATTGTTAAGGCAGTTACAGATGTACCTGTTTCTGCAGCTATTTTTTTAGCGTATGAAGCAAGCTCGAAAGCTGTTTTTTTGAATTTACCTTCTGCTGATTCAGCATATATTAAGATTGACATGATGTTTTTAATTTAAAGATTAAAAATTGAAAGATTTAAATCTATCGCTTAAATTACTTTAGCTTCGTTGTGTAATAGGTTAACAAGCTCATCAAGGTTGTCTGGGCTTATTAATTTTACTGCCGATTTTGGTGCCGGTTTTTCGAACTTAACAGTTTTTGTAGTGTTTGCTGCAGCTACAGGCTCAAGCACAGTAAGTGCTTTTTGTCTTGCAAGCATGATACCACGCATGTTAGGTATTCTAAGGTCTTTTTCTTCAACAAGTCCTTTTTGTCCACCAATTACTAAAGGTAGTTTTGCGCTTAGTGTTTCTTTACCACCATCTATTTCTCTTACTGCTTTAGCATCAGTACCGGTAATGTCAAGTTTAAGGCAAGAGTTTACAAAGTCATATCCAAGGATACCCGCAAGCATTCCAGGAACCATTCCTCCATTGTAATCTAAAGATTCTTTACCTGCAATTACAAGATCGTAACCACCTGTTTTTACTACTTCGGCAAGTTGTTTTGCAACAAAAAAACCATCAGTAGGAGTTGCGTTTACACGAATTGCTTCGTCTGCACCTATAGCAAGTGCTTTTCTTAGCGTAGCTTCGGCATCAGGGCCTCCTACGTTTACTACAGTTACGGTTGCGCCCGCCTGTTCTTTGAACCATATTGCCCTAGTAAGGCCAAACTCGTCGTTAGGGTTAATTACAAATTGAACACCATTTGTGTCAAACTCGCTATCTCCGTTGATGAAGTTGATTTTTGCAGTAGTATCAGGCACATGGCTGATGCAGACTAATATTTTCATTTTTATAAAGTTATAAAGTTGATTATTTTTCCGTTACGAAAATAATACTTTTATTCAAATAAAAAACTATGCACGCATAACAAATAGTGTTTTTTTAAGGATTTCATCGATAAAATCTGATTATCACAAAAAAGAAGCTTTAAAATCCTGATTATTGCGAATACTGAATGTTTTATCAACAACTTGCCAACAAAGTATTTATTTAAAGAATATAGGGGCATTTAATAATTTTAAATTTTTATTTTTGCCATTCATTAATACGGAAATACAAGTTACATGAGAACGATACAATTTAGAGAAGCAGTTTGCGAGGCAATGAGTGAAGAAATGCGTCGCGACGAAACTATATATTTAATGGGTGAAGAGGTTGCCGAATATAATGGTGCCTATAAAGCCTCTAAAGGAATGCTTGACGAATTTGGCCCAAAAAGGGTTATAGATACTCCAATTGCTGAACTTGGCTTTGCCGGTATAGCTGTAGGAAGTGCAATGAACGGAAACAGACCGATTGTTGAGTTCATGACATTTAACTTTTCACTGGTAGGTATTGACCAGATTATTAACAATGCCGCAAAAATGCGCCAGATGTCTGCCGGACAGTTTAATATGCCAATGGTTTTCCGTGGGCCTACTGCTTCTGCAGGACAACTTGGAGCAACACACTCACAGGCTTTTGAAAACTGGTTTGCAAATACTCCGGGATTAAAAGTAGTAGTGCCATCTACTCCTTATGATTGTAAAGGATTATTAAAATCGGCTATCCGTGATAACGACCCTGTTATCTTTATGGAGTCTGAACAAATGTATGGCGACAAGGGTGAGGTGCCGGACGGAGAATACACTATTCCATTAGGAGTAGCAGATGTTAAACGTGAAGGTACTGATGTTACTATCGTTTCTTTTGGTAAAATATTAAAAGAAGCTTTCATCGCAGCAGACGAACTTGCTAAAGATGGAATTAGCTGTGAGATCGTAGATTTAAGAACAATCCGTCCAATGGACCATGAAACGATTCTTAACTCTGTTAAAAAAACAAACAGATTAGTAGTATTGGAAGAAGCTTGGCCATTTGGCAGCGTAGCTTCAGAGATTACTTACATAGTGCAGGAAAGAGCGTTTGATTACCTTGATGCACCAATTCAAAGGATCACAACTGCTGATACTCCTGCGCCATATTCGCCAAATCTTTTAAAAGAATGGCTTCCAAACGCTGGAGACGTTGTTAAAGCGGTTAAAAAAGTTATGTATAAATAACGAATATCACCTATATTTGAAACTTCATCATACTATTTGATGAAGTTTTTTGTTTTAAGGATATATGAGAAAAAAAATACTGTTTTTTGTTGGGTTATTCCTCGCGTTTTCGGGAGCAGTCCTTGCGCAAACAAAATTGAGCGGAGTAGTAGTAGATAACACTAATATTGCTGTGCCTTATGCTAACGTTTTTTTTAAAAATAGCAGCGAAGGAGTAATAACCGATGAAAACGGAAAATTTTATCTTGAATCTAAAAATACCCATACTGAAGTTGTAATTTCTTTTGTAGGATATGCTCCGGTAGAATTAAAGTTAACTAAGCCGGTTAATCTGGATCTTAAGATTACGCTTAGTGAATCGAACGAATTAAAAGAAATTGTCCTGTACTCTGGGAAAACTTCTAAAAAGAATAATCCAGCTATTGATATTCTGCGAAAAATATGGGAACGCCGACGTAAGAACGGACTCAAAATGTTTAAGCAGTATGAGTATGATAAATACGAAAAAGTAGAATTTGATATGAACAGCATTGATAGTGCTTTCATGAAAAAGAAACTTTTTAAGGGTATGGAATTTATTTTTAAACATGTAGATACCTCTAATGTTACCGGGAAAACGTATCTGCCTATTTTTATTAATGAGGCATTGAGCAATGTATATGGCGACAATGTGGCTAATAGGAAAAAAGAGGTTACTAAGGCTAATAAGAACTCTGGCTTTACAAACAATCAGCAGGTTATTGCTTTTATAAAAGATCTTTATGCAGAGTATGATATTTACGATAATTACCTAAAGTTTTTTGATAAGGATTTTGTAAGCCCGCTTTCACGTACAGGTATTAACGTATATAATTATGTGCTTGCAGATAGTACCTACATTGATAAAAAATGGTGTTACAATATTGTTTTTTATCCAAGACGTAAAGCTGAGCTTACCTTTAAAGGAAACTTTTGGGTAAATGACACCACTTTTGCCATTAAAAAGATAAGTATGGCGGCCAGTAAGGGCGCAAATATTAACTGGGTAAAAGATATTTATATAGAGCAGGAGTTTGATGTTTTAAACGACTCGGTGTTTTTGCTGAAGCGTGACCATATGATGTCTGACTTTGCCTTAAATAAAAAAGAAGATTCTAAAGGAGTGTATGGTAAAAGGACAACGCTTTTTAGGGATTATAAATTTAATATTAAAAAACCCGACGAGTTTTATACTAAAGAAGTAAACCTCTATCAGGATGAGGTGTATTCGCGATCCGATGATTACTGGGATGAAAATCGTTTTGAATCACTAAATTCAGATGAACGGGGTGTTTATAAAATGCTCGACACGCTTAAAACAGTTGCTAAATTTAAGCGACTCTACAATGTTGCAGCTACCCTCGGCAGCGGTTATTATCAAATTGATAACTTTGATTACGGACCCATATTTTCTTCTTTTGGATATAATGATGTTGAAGGGATACGTTTGCGAACAGGTGGGCGTACTTACTTTGGGCAAAACGACCCATGGAGGATAGAAGGCTATACGGCTTATGGCTTTAAAGATAATAAGTTTAAATACGGCATATCCGGTAAATGGATGGTTAATAAAAAGAACCGTATTATTCTTGCGGCAGGTAATAGACGCGATGTAGAGCAGATAGGTGTAAGTCTTACAGCTACAAGTGATGTACTGGGCAGGAGTTTTGCATCGTCGGCATTATTTGCCAGCGGAGATAACAGTAAACTTACCAATGTAAATTTCAGTACGTTTTCGGCAGAGATAGAACCCGTAAAGAATCTTGTTTTTAAAACAAGCTTTAATTACCGTACATTACGATCGGCATTTCCAACATTTATAATGGATTATTATGTTGATCCGAACGATTACTCTAAAGGAACCAAAGCCGATATAAAGCAGTATGAGTATGGATTTATGGTAGATTATACCCCAGGCAGAAGAACTATTGGTTATGGTGTTGAGCGTTCTGATGTAGATCTTAATTACGCCAGGCTGTATCTTAATTACTCCCAGGGTATAAAAGGTTTATTTAGCAGTGATTTCGATTATCAAAAACTTCAGTTTTACTATCGTCAGCCAGTATTGGTAGGAGGTTTTGGTAGGTTGTTCGCGACATTAGAAGCCGGAAAAATATTTGGAGATGTACCATTGGGCCTTATGGGAATAGTACCGGGTAACCAGTCTTATTTCATTATAGAAAACACGTACAATCTGATGAATTATTATGAATTTGTAGCCGACGAATATGTGTCGCTGCATTTTGAACATAATTTTAATGGAAGATTATTCTCAAGAATTCCCGGAATCAGAAATTTAAACTTAAGAGAAATTATAGGAATAAAAGGAGTTTATGGTACAGTGTCTGATGGTAACAGAAGGTTAAATGCATCCAGTATTACCTATCGTGCTCCTGAAGATGTTTACTGGGAATACCATGCAGGTATAGGGAATATCTTTAAAGTATTCAGGATCGATTTTGCATGGAGAGGAAGTTATCTCGATTTGCCGGACGCGAATAAATTTACAGTTAAAGGCTCATTTGGCTTTCATTTCTAAAAATTTTAAGATTCATAAAAAAAATGTAAATTCGTACTATATAATCCCCCACATTTCTTGATATGAAAAAGTACATTTCCGGATTGTTTTTGCTGCTGATACTTACAGCATGCAATACCAAAAATGATGGTAATGAGAAAAAGACAGATACAGATTATTTTGAGGACGTTGCAGGAACTGCTCAAAATGGAAAGTATACTGTTTTGAATCCTGATATTCTTAAAATAAAATGGGAAACCAATCTGAAGAAAGAGCTAATGCCTTTGAATGATGTAGAGTTAACCGATTTTGAAATAATTAAGGGTAAAACAGAAGGAGATGCGGTAGAAGATTATTATATGATAATCTCTAAAACGGCTAATGAATTTACAAAAGTAGCCGCGTTGTTAGAACTTAAAGATGGTACATTTTATTTTAAAAGGCGAGAGGGAGGAAGTGTAAAAAGCTATCAGACTATAATATGCAGAGGTAAAATTCAAACTGCCTGTAAGCCTGCTGTAAGAATCAATGAAGGCTTAATGGATCTTGTTTGTTCTTCTAATGTTGATTGTGAAAAAATTGATTGTGAAATATATTAATTAATTATTTTCTAATAATTAACACACTTTTAATGTCATTGTTTTTCTAAATGTTATATTTTAGTTTCCCGATAACCAAAACCAATCACCATGAAAAAAGTTTTTTTAAAAAGTCTAACCTGCCTTTTATTTTTGGCAACACTGATTTCTTGCAGTTCTGATAGCGTGACTCAGGAAACATCAAATAAGTCAGTAAATAATAGTATTAATAAAAAATCAGGGAGCATTTGGGAAGGTGTGATAGGGGTTGAGCGTAATGGTGAATATGTAATTACTGCTGATCAGGATGCCCTGATGTCTTATTTTGAATATTTACTAAAAGAAGAAGGTGATATTGTTGAGTTCGATGAAATAAAAATTGTAAAACAAACAGCAACAAATGATCCTGCAAATACAGCTTATATGTTAATAGCATCAAGCGGAAAAACTGGAGGAGGCCTGCCTGAAGCGGTTAATATAGCTGTAATTCTTACTAAAGGTATTAATGGATTTTATCTTGGTGCAGGTTTAGAGGTAGGAGATCCAATTACGGTAACAAGCTGCAGGGGATGTTCGTATGGGTGCAACCTTAGGTACTATACTATTGGTAAAAATCAGGTGCCTTATTGTGACGAAAATGGATGTTCTCGTTACAGCTGTGTTAAAAGAGAAAGACCTTTGTAGTAAAAAAATATGAATCATTCTATAGTTAGAAGGATTGACAATTAAAATAAAAAAATCCCGATTGCATCAGTAGTCGGGATTTTTTATTTTTTTATACCCTCATAAATAAGTTAGCTTATATGAACAATACAATTCCATTTTTAATAAAACAGGATAAAGTGTTTTCGTTAATCCTTGATGAATATGGTGTCCCGGGTTTTTTGACTCGTCCTCAGGGATTTGAAAGTATGTGCGGAATAATATTAGAACAACAGGTGTCTCTGGAATCTGCAAGAGCCTCATTTAATAAGATCAAAGCTATTATTGTGGATTTTATACCTGAGAATATAATTGAGGTTACAGAAGAAGAATTTAGAAGTTGTGGAGTGAGCCGTCAAAAAACGACATACCTTCGGGTACTGGCTGAAGCGGTTCTGGGTGGAGTTGTAGATTTCGAGAGTTTTAAAAATAAGGATACTGAACAGGTAAGGAAAGAGCTTATTCAGGTGAAAGGTATTGGTAACTGGACGATAGATATTTATTTAATGTTTAGTCTTCAGTCTCCGGATGTACTGCCTTTAGGTGATATAGGAATCTTATCTGCCATTAAGGATTTGTGGGGATTCACAGCGATGGATCAGATTATTGAACATTCACAACTTTGGAAACCATACAGGACAACAGCTGCTTTTTTTCTATGGCATTACTATCTTGAAAAGCGGGGAAGGAAATTTCCTCATTAAGTTTTTGTAAACTGCTTGTTTGGCTATGTTTTTTAATAGGGTAAAGCTTTGCATAACAGTATTTTTATCTTACTTTTGCACCCGCTTAATACGAAACAAAAGATAAAGAAAAAGATGACTGCAGCAAAATTAAATTCGTTTGATGTACTTATAGAGATTCCTAAAGGGAGCAGAAACAAATATGAATATGACTTTCAATTAAAGAAAATACGTTACGACAGAATGCTTTTCTCGTCTATGATGTATCCTGCTGATTATGGTTTTATTCCTGAAACTCTTGCATTAGACGGTGATCCGTTGGATGTATTGGTACTGGTTACAGAGCCTACATTTCCTGGATGTGTTATGGAAGTAAAACCAATTGGTGTTTTCCATATGGCAGACGAAAAAGGACCGGACGAAAAAATTATATGTGTACCGGTATCTGACCCGGTATGGAACCAACTTAACGATCTTAACGAGATGAATCCTCACTTGTTAAAAGAAATTGAGCACTTTTTTCAAGTGTACAAAGACCTTGAAAACAAAAAAGTTGACGTTGAAGGATGGGGAGATGTAAACGAAGCGCGCGAAATTATTGAGCAGTGTGTAGACCGTTTTGCAGCAATAGAAAATAAGCCTGAAGAATTGTTCAGCATTCGATAAGCTATTTCATAAAATTATGATTTTAAAAAGCAACATTCTGTTAAAGAGTGTTGCTTTTTTTAGTTTGGTTTTGTTACATTTACAATATTAACAACAAACCAAAACTTTATTTATGGATTCAATAATGATTTACGTGCCATTAGTAATGGCCGTTTTGGGATTGCTTTTTATGGCAGTCAAAAGATCATGGGTATTAAAACAGGATGCCGGGGATGGAAAAATGAAGGAAATATCGGATCATATTTATGAAGGCGCCCTGGCCTTTCTTAAAGCAGAATATAGATTACTAACTATTTTTGTTATTATAGCGAGTATCGCACTTGCCGGTATCGCTTACATCGTCCCTACCACACACATGCTAATTGTGGTTGCCTTTATCTTTGGGGCATTTTTTTCGGCACTTGCCGGAAACATGGGGATGAAAATTGCAACTAAAACAAATGTAAGGACCACACAGGCTGCAAGAACAAGTTTGCCTCAGGCATTAAAAGTTTCTTTTGGCGGTGGTACTGTTATGGGGCTTGGTGTTGCCGGTCTTGCAGTATTAGGCCTTACATCTTTCTTTATATTTTTCTTTCATTACTTTATGGGCGGCGTTTGGACAAATGCTGCTGATATGACTATTGTATTAGAAACGCTTGCGGGCTTTTCGCTTGGAGCAGAATCTATTGCATTGTTTGCACGTGTAGGTGGCGGTATTTATACCAAAGCTGCCGATGTAGGTGCAGACCTTGTAGGTAAAGTTGAAGCGGGTATTCCTGAAGATGACCCACGTAATCCTGCTACTATTGCAGATAACGTAGGGGATAACGTAGGGGATGTTGCCGGTATGGGTGCCGACCTTTTTGGGTCGTATGTAGCAACCGTATTAGCGGCGATGGTACTGGGCAATTATGTGTTAAGGGATATTATAATTAATAATCCGGGTTTTACTGATGCCTTTGGAGGTATAGGGCCAATTTTACTACCAATGGCTATTGCAGGTTTTGGTATTTTGTTCTCGATAATAGGAACCTTAATGGTAAAAATTAAAGATAACAATGCAAAAGAAGCTCAGGTTCAGGGTGCTTTGAATGTAGGGAACTGGGTATCGATCGTATTGGTTGCTATTTCTTCTTATTTTTTAATTCAATACATGCTGCCAGCAACCATGAAGATGGAATTTTATGGCGAAGCAGCTAAAGATATATCATCAATGAGGGTGTTTTATGCAGCACTTGTAGGTCTTGTTGTAGGTGGAGTTATTTCATCGGTTACAGAGTATTATACAGGACTGGGTAAAAAACCGATTTTAGCGATTGTTCAGAAATCGAGTACCGGTGCAGGAACTAACATCATTGCTGGTCTTGCAACGGGTATGATTTCTACATTTCCAACAATTTTATTATTTGCAGCAGCGATTTGGTCGTCTTATGCTTTTGCAGGATTTTATGGAGTAGCACTTGCTGCTTCGGCCATGATGGCTACTACTGCAATGCAGTTGGCAATTGATGCTTTCGGACCAATATCGGATAATGCAGGAGGTATTGCCGAAATGAGCGAACTGCCTAAAGAAGTGCGTACCCGTACAGATATTTTAGACTCGGTAGGTAATACTACTGCTGCTACCGGAAAAGGTTTTGCTATTGCTTCGGCAGCATTAACGTCTCTGGCATTATTTGCTGCTTATGTAACCTTTACAGGAATAGATGGTATTAATATTTTTAAAGCTCCGGTACTGGCTATGCTGTTTGTGGGAGGTATGATACCTGTGGTGTTCTCGGCTCTGGCAATGAACTCGGTTGGTAAAGCAGCGATGGACATGGTGTATGAAGTAAGAAGACAGTTTCGTGAAATACCGGGAATTATGGAAGGAACTGGTAAACCTGAGTATGGTAAATGTGTTGAGATCTCTACAAAAGCAGCTTTAAGAGAAATGATGCTTCCGGGAGTATTGACTATAGGTTTCCCAATAGCAATTGTACTTTTAGGGATGCTTATTTATCCGGATAATAATCAACTGGTAGCAGAGATGCTTGGAGGATATATGGCTGGTGTTACTGTGTCAGGTGTATTATGGGCAGTGTTCCAGAATAATGCAGGAGGTGCATGGGATAATGCCAAAAAATCTTTTGAGGCTGGTGTAATGATCAACGGCGAGATGACCTATAAAGGGTCTGATGCACATAAAGCGGCTGTAACAGGCGATACAGTGGGTGATCCGTTCAAAGATACATCAGGGCCGTCAATGAACATCCTGATCAAGCTTACGTGTCTTATCGGGCTTGTAATAGCGCCTATATTGGGCGGACATGTTACCGAAGCACCAATTATTACAAATGTACAGGCAGCAACTGTTATAGAAAAACCTATAGTAACTGCACAAGAGTCGAGTACAGAAATATCTATTGAGCGTCAAAAAAATGGAGATGGTAAAATAACAGCTACTGTTACGATCTCGACTAAAACAGATCTCGAAGAATTAAAAACAGAACAAAAAGTTTTTGAAGGTACAGAGGCTGAAGTGAATGCTCAGATCGATGCTTTTAAAAAGAAATAATATTTTTGATAAACAAAAATGCCCTCACTTTAAGTGAGGGCATTTTTTATTGGACTATGTTTTCATTATTTGCATGGCAGATTAAAATAATCCGTTAAGTTCTGCATTAATACGGTTAATGATGTCACCAAGATCTTCCGGATTGTCTACAAAATTCACCTTGTCTACATCTACAATAAGCAGTTTGCCTTTGTCATATCCCTGTACCCATGCTTCATAACGCTCGTTAAGGCGGCTCAGATAATCTATAGAAATGGTGTTTTCATAGTCGCGTCCGCGTTTGTGAATTTGCTTTACCAGGTTAGGTATTGAACTGCGAAGGTAAATAAGCAGATCCGGGGCACCTACAAAACCTTCCATCATATCAAAAAGTGCTTTGTAATTATTAAAATCACGATTTGCCATAAGTCCCATTGCATGAAGGTTGGGCGCAAAAATATGCGAATCTTCATAAATGGTCCTGTCCTGAATAATGTTCTTACCGCTTTCACGAATTTGCATTACCTGACTAAAACGTGTATTAAGGAAATAGATCTGAAGGTTAAATGACCAACGCTCCATCTGATGATAAAAATCATCGAGATAAGGGTTGTCTACTACATCTTCATAATGGGGTTCCCACTTAAAATGTTTGGCTAATAATCCTGTAAGAGTCGTTTTTCCGGCACCTATATTTCCTGCTACAGCTATATGCATTATTTGGATAAAATTATTTTATACGTGTTAATTTCAGAGTCTGTAAAAATAGACAAAATTTGGGCTGTATAATGAAAGCTCTGAAAGCTTTTTTCAACCAAAGCAATTGGTTTTTGTGTTTGCGTTTCTAAGTTATACAGATAAAGAGCGTTACCTTTTTTTATTAAAGCCTCACTTGACGTGAGCAATTGTATCTGGTCGTATTCAGGAATAATTCCCAGAAAACCTACATTTCCAAAGAGGTTAACCATGAAGCATTTATTAGAAGTGTCTATCCAATAGAAATAGTTATAATCACTTTGATAGTACTTAATGTTATCTGAAAAAGGAGGTGTTATGGTCTTGAAATTCTTCTGAATTAAATCATAAAGGCCTAATTGCTGCGTTGTAATGTCGTATATCCACAAACGGTTTTGAGAGGCTAGTCCTATAGCCTCAGTAATGAGTGGTTGCGGTACATTAGAAAAATTAATGCGGGTTGTTTCATTAAGCTGATTATCCAGAAGCACAGCTGTATTAAACTTTCGGTAAAAAAGAATAATCTGAAGTGGATTTTGAAGGTCTGCTTTATAAATTTCACCCAGAGAAACACTTTTGTAACGCATGGTTTTGTTGTCTTTCTCTTTGCGAAATTCGTTTTCTACGATGGTGTATTTCCATCCAAAAGCGTCGGTACCCACATAGCGTTGAGGTCCCGCCAAAGCATTGGAAAGAAGTTTAACCGGAATAGAAGGTTCCTGTGCTGATAATGAAGCATAGCACAGTGTCAGAAAAAGGAACAATAGTTGTTTCATATTGATAGCCAAAGTACAAAAAATAGCCCAACGCTAAAATTTATTATGGCAAAGCACTATTAATTTTAAGCTATTAAATAGTAGTATAACATATTGTTAACACTTGCTTATATTTGAATCTTCAATAGACAAAAAAGTAAGCATAGTGAATGGATTGTCTTAATTTTTAAAATAAACATAAAACGAAGTAACAAAACAGGACTCATGTAGTCTTACTTGTATAAAACGACCTAATTTACATAATACCTATAATACAATGAAAAATACTTTAATCTGTTTCTTTGCAGTTTTGTTATCTACTGCTGCACTTCAGGCTCAGAATTTTCAGGGCATGGCTGTATATGAATCTAAAACAAGCCTGGGTGATATGATGCCAAAACTTGACAGCAAGGATATCACACCGGATATGAAAAAGATGATAGAAGAGCGTATGAAGCAAATGTTTGAAAAAACGTTTATTCTGAATTTTGATAAAACCAGTTCTATATATCAGGAAGAAGAAAAATTAGGCACCCCCGGAGGTGATAATGGTATGCGAATGATGTCGTCTTTTATGGGCGGCGGCGGTAAGCAGTATAAAAATATTAAAGATAAAAGCCTGCTTATAGAAAAGGAAATGTTTGGGAAAGAATTTTTAATTACTGATTCCCTTACACAGATAAAATGGAAAATGGAAAGCGAAACGAAAAAGATCGGTAACTATACCTGTTATAAGGCAACAGCATCCATACCGGTAGATCAGTCAAATCTTTTAAACTATAAACCTAAAAAGGGTGCAGAAGAGGAGATGAAGAAAAAAAGTGAATCGGAACAAAGATCGACCAACTTTATGGATATGGTTGAAATGCCAAAAGAGAAAACTATTACTGCCTGGTATACGCCGGATATACCTGTAAGCCAGGGGCCTGAAAATTACTGGGGTCTTCCGGGACTTATTCTTGAAGTAAGTGATGATAAAACAACATTGCTTTGTTCTAAAGTGGTAATTAACCCTAAAGAAAAAGTTGAGATTAAAGCACCTAAAAAAGGCGAGAAGGTTTCCCAGGCTGAGTTCGCTAAGATCATGGCAAAAAAAATGCAGGAAATGCAGGAAATGGGCGGTGGTGGCCGTGGAGGCAGAATGAGGATTGGAGGTTAAACCTGTTTATAATTATCTATTTTAATTCAATGACACATGGGCAAAACTGTTTTTTTAGTTAAGTAACTATAAAAATAGTTTTATAACGATTTTTTTAGTTTATTTGCGTAGTCTAAAAACTAATCATTATGAAAAAATATGTTATTTATGTAGCTTTATTAGCTGTGTTTTCGGGGCGTGCACAAGATTTTCAAGGCATAGCCACTTATGAGTCTAAAACCCAAATGGGAGAATTTGAGGCAGAGGGAGGTAATATAACCCCAGAAATTGCGGCAATGGTTAAAGAGCAATTATCTAAATCGTTTGAGAAAAAATACACGCTGCGTTTTAATAAAACAGCTTCTATTTACGATGAAGAAAAACAGCTTTCAAACGGAGGAGGAGGAGGAATGGATATGCAGATAAATTTTGCAGGTGGAGGAAAGCAATATAAAAATTTAAAGGATAAGGTTTTTATAACTGAAACTGAAATTTATGATAAAGAGTTCCTTATTAAAGATTCATTATCAAAACTGGAATGGAAGCTGGAAAATGAGACAAAAAAGATAGGTAATTACACTTGTTATAAGGCTACTATAAAGATTGATAAAAAACCGGACACACCTGATGAAGATGGTAAAGCCGCCAAAGCGATAAATATATTGGGTGCTACGAATAAAGATATAATTATTACCGCATGGTATACGCCTGAGATACCTGTAAGCCAGGGGCCGGGGGAATATTGGGGACTACCGGGACTAATACTTGAAGTAAACGATGGTTCTACCTCGGTGTTATGTTCTAAGATAGTATTAAATCCTAAAGAAAAGATCGAAATAACTGTTCCTAAAAAAGGGAAAAAAGTAACTCAGACAGAATTTGCCAAGATATTAGAAGAAAAGACCAATGACATGATGAAGATGGAAGAAGGTGGGTCTGACGATAATAAAATGATAATTAAAATTGGAGGATAACCTTTACTAACAACACTAACACATTCATGAAGAATTTTGTAATTGCCCTACTATTACTTACCTCTGTTTTTTCTTATTCTCAAAATATAAGAATGGAAGGTGTTTTAAAAGATTCTACCGGAACATCTCTTGAAATGGCCAATGTTATGGCTGTGAATAAGAATACAAATGCAATGGACTCCTATGCTATTACAAATGAGGCAGGAAAATACCAACTGTCTTTAAAAGCAAATACTGCTTATATAATAAAGGCAAGTTATATTGGCTACATGCCTTTTGAAACTACCGTTACTACAGGGGCAGAGAATATTATAAAAAATATAGTTTTAAAGCAGGGTATTGAACTTAAAGAACTGGAGATCGTTCACGAAATGCCGGTTACGATTAAGGGAGATACAATTGTTTATAATTCTGACTCATTTACTAATGGTACCGAGCGTAAGCTGGGGGATGTACTTAGAAAACTACCGGGTGTTGAGGTTGATAAAGACGGAGGTATAAAGGTAGAAGGTAAGTCGGTTTCTAAATTAATGGTAGAGGGCAAGGATTTTTTTGATGGCGATACTAAGCTCGGTGTGCAAAACATTCCTGCCGATGCGGTGAGCAAGGTAGAAGTATTGCGCAATTATAATGAAGTGAGCCAGCTTAAAGGTGTTGAGAATAATGAAGATAATGTTGCCATGAACATTAAGCTCAAAGATGGTAAAAAGAACTTTTGGTTTGGTGATATGAGTGCAGGAGCAAGTATAGGTGAAGGCGAACGTTATATTGTGAATCCAAAAATATTTTATTACAATCCAAAATACAGCTTAAACCTTATTGGTAATTTTAATAATACAGGAGAACTGCCGCTTACTATGCAGGACTATTTTAAATTTACCGGTGGTTTTCGTAATATGATGCGTAAAGGGGGTACAAGTTTTAATGTAGGATCTAATGATCTTGGACTTTCACTTATGCGTAATAACAGAGCCAAAGAAATCGAAACAAAATTTGGAGCCGGTAACTTTAGTTATAATCCGATACCAACATTAACACTAAGTGGATTTGCTATTATTAATTCGAGCAGGACGGCTATGGAAACAAAGAGCCGTAATGTATTGCTTGATCCTATTACCGGAGAACCGCAAACAATACAGGATACAGAGGACACATCAGAGCAGAAAAGTGAATTTGCCTTATTTAAGTTGAGCTCCAGCTATAAGCCGAGTAAGAGTTTACAGCTTGATTATGATGCTTTCATGAAAACATCAAATCAGGAGGAAGGCAATGCATTACTGTCGTCAGTTATGCCCGAAACAAGCCAGAGTCAGGATATTTATACGCGCAAAAAGCAAAAGCCATTTTCGTTCAATCAGAATTTAAATTTGTATTATACTCTTAATGATAAAAATGTATTTGCTTTTGCTGCGCAGCATCTTTATCAGGACGAAGATCCTTTGTATAATGCCAATTTAGCTAATAATCCGTTTCCTAATATACCCGGAGCAGATCCTTCGCTGGGGTTGGGACTTGAACCGGCATCAAGGTATGATATTTCGCAAAAGCGTTTTATAAAAACTAATAAAGCAGATGCTAAACTGGATTATTATTACATGCTTACATCAAAGAGTAATATTAATGTTACTTTAGGAAATACGTATTCATACCAGAATTTTAACTCAGGCATTTTCCAAATGCTGGATGATAGCTCTAAGAACAGTCTTAATGACAACACTGATAATAATGTAGATTATGTTTTTAATGATGTGTTTTTAGGTGTTCATTACAGATTCATTACCGGTAAATTTGAGTTTAATCCCGGAGTAAGTCTGCACCGTTACGATACCAATAACGAGCAGTTAGGCAGTAAAGTAGAAAACAATTTTTTTAGGGTCCTGCCGGATGTATTTGCTCAGTTCCAGATTAAAAAAGCGGAAAGGCTTACCTATAATTACTCTATGACGACTGATTTTACTAACGTGAGCAGTTTTGCACAAGGATTAGTGCTTAACAGCTATAAGTCACTTTTTCAGGGTAACAGAGATTTAAAGAATGGTTTGTATCAAAACCACTCATTGAATTATTTTAAATACAATATGTTTAATTTTACTCAGATATATGGTGCTGTAAACTACAGCCATAGGATGGATGCGATTAAAAACCTTTCGGCATTTAACGGTATCAATCAGATAGGGACTTTGGAGAATTCTCATTTTGCCGATGAAAACCTTTCGGGATCGGTAGGATATAACAGAAGTTTTGCCCGTTTCTATAAAGCATCTGTTGGAGCTAATCTTACCTGGAGTAAATTTAATAACTTTAGGCTTGATATGGCTAATTTAGGCGAGCCGGTAACTATAGCAAACTCTATAAGACAGGTTAACGAACAGTTCAATCAGAATTATACAGTTAGCCTTGCTACAAACTATAAGAACCTGCCTAACCTAGAAGTAGGCTACGAGATGAGTATTAATGACTATGCGAATAATAAGTTTTATAACCACAGGCCATTTGCTAATTTCAACTTCTTCTTTTGGGATGCTTTTACGATCAATGCTGATTATGAATACAATCATTATTATAACGATAGTAAGACATCAGATAATGAATATGATTTCCTGAGTGCCGATATAATGTATCGTAAAAAAGACAGCCACTGGGAGTTTAAGGTAGGTGGAACAAACTTACTTAATACTACTTCGCTTAATGATGACAGCTTTAATCAGTTCTCTACTTATACATCACGTTACAGGGTACAGCCAAGGTATTTGCTGCTAACAATTAAGTACAATCTATAAAATAATTGTAATCGTTATTAAAGGTTATAATGTAAGAAAAATAATAAAAAGGCTGTTTTTGGACAGCCTTTTTATGTAGTTAAACTAGAACCTGTCAAATCCTGATT
The DNA here is from genome assembly GCF_004028155.1 of Flavobacterium cerinum. Lineage (GTDB taxonomy): Bacteria > Bacteroidota > Bacteroidia > Flavobacteriales > Flavobacteriaceae > Flavobacterium > Flavobacterium cerinum. The sequence continues at coordinate 408,573 of NZ_SBII01000001.1, forward strand.
AACAATTAAAAATAAGTTTTATTTTTAGCCTGAACTGTAAAATCTGCTTGTTTAAAGAGCAGGTATTGTTGAAGATTAATCTGATTATTCTTAGATGGATAAAGTCATAAAATGTATTCCTTATATTGTCATTCTCTGTCTTATACTCGCTATTTGGTATATTGGTGATGGTGATTACTCTAATGTTTTTATTGCAACACTCTGCGCATCGGTTATTTTTATGCTTACTGCGAGTGTGTATATTGTTAGGGTACGCTTAGGTAAAACTATGATGGATGCCGAAAATTATATTATTGTGATGGTTGGGGCTGGAATACTAACGTTTACAGTGCTTTATGCGAGTTTAGAAAGCCTTTTCCCATAACAATTTATAGATATATTTTATATTAAGTCCTTTATCTATAGATAAAGGCTATATTTGATGAAGTAACTTAAAATTATAATTATGTCATCAGATATACAGCTCAAAACCAGTCAATTCAATTCATTAGCATTTGATATCAGGGTAAGCCACCTTGATTTTTTTAGAGGTAAAACATTATCAAAAGTTTTTAAAATAACGAGAGATGATAAGAATTTACCAATGCTTTCTTTTGCTAGAGGAATAGTTCCTGAAGATATTAAAGAAAAGCTAAATGCTGCATTTAAAAGTATATTCGTATAGACTACAATGTCTTATTGAATGTTTATTATAAGTTGAGGTATTGCTATTTAAATATTTTTGATAGCAGTATTTCTATTTTTTTTCGGATCATTATTGGTATTTCTTTCCTGTAATTAATCCCGGATACATGGATGGAAATATAGGGACTGCACTCTTGTGCCAGTTTAGTTCCCTGAAGCACATCATGATTTTCTTTCTGAATATCAAGCAATCCTGATTTAAATTCTACAAACTTGTCGTGTAAAATACTTTCTTCATTTACAATCTTCATAATTCAAGGTGTTTAGGGTTACTTAAATATAAACATCACTTTATAGCAAGAGTGTTAATGTATAGGTAATTGTTATTGTATTTAACTTATGAATGTGATTGTAACGAATAATTTTTTAAAGCACGAGCAAAAAAAAGAGGATATTGCTATCCTCTTCTAATTTGTATATTGTGGGGTTTTTAAATCCCGAAAGCACTTTTTACTTTATCTACATAGTCAAGTTTTTCCCATGTAAATAATTCTACTGTTATCTGTTTCTCTTCACCGTTTGGCGATCTGAACGTTTTAGTAACTGTTTCAGGTGTACGGCCCATGTGTCCGTAAGCAGCTGTTTCACTATAAATAGGGTTTCTAAGCTTAAGTCGCTGCTCAATAAAGTAAGGACGCATATCAAATAGTTCTTCTACTTTTTTGGCAATTTCACCATCGGTAAGGTTAAGTTTAGATGTACCATAAGTATTAATGTAAATACCCATTGGTTTAGCTACTCCAATAGCATAAGATACCTGTACAAGGATCTCTTCGGCTACGCCTGCAGCAACAAGATTTTTAGCAATGTGACGTGTTGCATAAGCAGCACTACGGTCTACTTTACTAGGATCTTTACCAGAGAAAGCACCGCCACCGTGAGCACCTTTACCGCCATAAGTGTCTACAATAATTTTTCTTCCGGTAAGACCAGTATCCCCATGAGGGCCGCCTATAACAAATTTTCCGGTAGGGTTAATGTGGTACTGTATACGGTCGTTAAAAAGATGAGCATAAGCCGGGTTCTTTTCTACAACTCTTGGAATTAAGATCTCTAGAATGTCTTTTTTGATTTTCGCTAACATAGTAGGCTCATCATCAAAATCATCATGTTGTGTAGAAATCACAATAGCGTCGATACGCACAGGTTTATTGTTGTCATCATACTCTAGCGTTACCTGAGATTTTGCATCCGGGCGCAGGTAAGATATGTCTGAATTTTCGCGGCGCAAAGCAGCAAGTTCCTGCAATAGTTTGTGAGACAGGTCAAGTGCTAGTGGCATGTAGGCTTCTGTTTCGTTAGTTGCATAACCAAACATCATTCCCTGGTCGCCTGCACCCTGATCTTCTTTATTAGACCTGTCTACGCCCTGGTTAATATCCTGTGACTGTTCGTGTATAGCAGAAAGCACACCACAAGAATTAGCTTCGAACATATATTCGCTCTTGGTGTACCCAATTTTTCTGATAACATCACGTGCTATCTGCTGTACATCAAGATATATTTTAGATTTTACTTCACCTGCAAGAATCACCTGCCCTGTAGTTACTAACGTTTCACAGGCTACCTTCGACTCAGGGTCGAAAGCTAGGAAGTTATCAATTAATGCATCGGAAATCTGGTCAGCAACTTTGTCAGGATGTCCTTCGCTCACTGACTCTGACGTAAATAAATATGCCATAAATAGTATTAATTAAGCGAGGAAAAGATTGCAGAAAGCTAAAGGGGAGTAGACCTGCTTTAGCATTTTTTAATGAGGTTGCAATCAGTACAAATTTTTCCTCTCAATTTTTATTGGGTACAAAGGTATAAAACGAAATCCGAATAAAAAAAGTACGAATAGATTTTAATTATTATGCATGCATAAAAAAAATAAAAGATTGAGAGTGCCTGAAAATGAAAATGTTAAATTTAAAAATTTCTTTGGTCATGTCGAAAATAGTTAAGAAGTTTGCAGCATAAAGATCGAGAAAAAATGAATTTTAATATTTGTCATACGTATTTTACAATGTGGAAATTTTCCGCAGGGGATGCTGTTGCCAAATTTTAAATTCTTAAAATTATATAACACTGAAGCCCCTGCAAATTGCAGGGGCTTTTTTTATTTACCATTTTAAAAATATACAATGAAAATGAGAACATCAATTTATACAAATATGCATAACATCTATTTTACATGGATGTGCTGTATGCATTGGTGTTGCCAAAAGAGAATGACGTAATCTTAGTTTTATTAGTGTCAAGTCCTTTTGGTAATCGTTCCAAAAGGACTTTTTTTATTTAAAGATCTTTCATAATAACATATAAATTTTCGCATCATGAATACAAATTCAATCAATGTACTAGGGTACACCGGAAATAACAGTCAATTTGTTGTAAAAACATTAAACGCAAATCTTCGCATTAGCGAAAACACAAAATACCCGGAATTAGAAGGGCCTAACCCTTACGAATATATCCTTGCAGGTTTTGCGGGCTGCATTAATGCACTTGGACAGTTGGTCGCAGCAGAACAGGGTATAAATCTTAAATCGTTACAGATAGAGATTACAGGTAACCTAAACCTGCCTAAACCATCGGGAGAAGAAAGACCTGGCTTCAATAATATAGAAATTGGGCTTAAGCCGGCTTCTAGTGCTTCGCTGGAAGCACTGCAAAAATGGCTGCTGGAAGTACAGCGGCGCAGCCCCGTGTATGATAACCTCGTTAATAACACGCCTGTAGATGTGGTGTTGTATAAAGAGTTCTCGTACAATTAAGAGATAAAATTTAAAGTTGTAATAAGTTGTTTTTTGTTTGTTTGTTAAGAGCTGCCTTTAGCACAGGCTTGGGGCAGTTTCTTTTTTAAAATTTAATTAGCCATGACCCAGAAAATAAATATAGTGCTCTTTGGTATAGGAAAAGCCGGGAGTGCATTGATCAATAAAGCGTTGAAAAATCGCAAGACTCTTATACTGGATAGCCACATTGACTTGAGGTTTCCGGTAATTACCAACTCTACCGTTGCTTTCTTTGAGAAAGAAGGTGCTAATTATTCATGGGAGGCTAACTTTATTCAGTTTGGTATTCCGTTTAAGTTAGAAGATGTTGTAGAATATGTGCATGAAAATAAACTGCACAACCTGATAGCAATAGATGCTACAGCTAATGCAGAGTTTGTAAGACAATATTCCGGACTCATAAAAAGCGGGTTTAATGTGGTGTCCATTAATGAAACACTGGCATCACTTCATCCAGATTTTGAAACCGAAATTTCCAGGACAGCTCTTAATAGAGGACTGGATTACAGTTTTATTAATTTACCTAAGGGTGGGAATAAGGCTGTAGCCGATGAATTGTTTGATACTATACTGGCTATTGCAGGAAAAAAAGAGGCAGTGGCCTGATAAAAATTTATTACCGGGTCCCGTTACTGTGGTTAGGGTGGGGCTTTGGTAAATTTAAAAAGCAGGCTGTTTTGGCCTGCTTTTTTATTTATTCGATAATGTATAAATGGTATTTAAAGGGAATCCTTCATCGATTCTGGAAGGGTCGTGTACAAAACCATTCTTTGTTAAAAGTTTAATTGAATTGACATTACCTTTTTGGGTATAGGCTTCGATCATGGATAGCTTTAAAGAAGAAAAACCAAAATTAATAACACTGTTTAAGGCCTCATTCATGTAGCCTTTACCATGATAGCCTGGGTTTAGCTCGTAGCCAGTTTCGGCAATGGTACGGTCTTCAGAGAAGTTCCAAAGGCAGATTAGCCCGATAAAAGTTCCGCAATTTTTTGATGTAATGGCCCAGTTTACATTCTGTCCCTCGTCTATACTCTTGTTTATTCTCGTAATCCATGCCTGAGCTTCGGTAATATCAGCCGGTGGAGTTCTGGCAATATATTTATTAACGATCTCATTAGACCGCTGTAGGTATATTGCCTTATCATCATCCAAAGTTATTTTTCTAAGGATGAGCCTTTCGGTGGAGAGGATGGGGAAGGGGCTGAAACGGGGGATGTTCATGAGATAAAGATAATCTTAACTAGTTAATAGTATGAAAGAGTAATTGCTCCCAAGGGGGGTAATTCGAATTTTTGGTTCTCAACTTTTATAAGAGCCAAAAGCCTTTCGTTGAACAAAATGTGCGTTTGTGCACTACTTACAAAACAATTTATGAGTGTGTGAGCTGTTTTTATATTAATCAGGTCCAGATTTTTGAAGACTACCACCAGGCCATTTTCAGGTATTTCAAGGTCGTTTAGGCATTCATCTAAAGCGTCCCAGTTTTTCCCGTAATAAGGAGGGAAATCTAGTTTTAATGAAAGATGATCATGCATTATTTCCTTGTCGTTATTCCATTCAATGCAGTCAAATTCGATTGTTTTGTAATTTTCTTTTTCAAACCATCCTATGTTTGCTTTTAAAATAGTATCATCGCTGTATGCCTTCACAAATCCGCGGGATATTATCTGATAATCAATTCTTTCCCAGGTTTTAGGGTTGTTTTCGAATTTAAACATATATTTTTAGGGGAATTTAGTTCACTAAATCTGCAATTTTAAAAACAAATATTTTACATTTATTCGGCAGGTAGTCTATTGCTCCTAAAATAGATGCAGCATTTTCATTAGGCATTGTTTCCAATGTTTTATCGGCTGGCAGTTTTACAACAGCTTTGGCAATATTTGTAGCAGTTGTTAGTCCGTTAAAATTATCATTGAATGATTTCTTATCGTGTTTAACACCGTTTACATGCCATGTGATACGACTTGATTTTGTATGAACGTGTTTTAGCCTGCCAATATGCAGTTGCAGCTGTCCATTGTCGTTAGTTGGTTTTTCAACTCTTTTCCAGTAGTCTATTACGCCGCTTTTTAGCCATTTATCATCTTCTATGCTTTCTATTTCAGTTTCATTTCCTATAACAATTATATGGAATTGATTTCTGTCTTCGGCGCGGGATTCATTTAAAAAGGATTTAAATGTTTTCATTGTATAGTTGTATAATTAATCAAATGTTGTGCGTGTTGTATACGTGCACATTCGGTACAAGTGTACGAATTAACGAGGACATCATCCTACCTAAAAAACAAAATTTGCATCATATCAATTTATGTTGTTACTTTGTCCTGTTCTTTTACACACTGATTATGTTATCACGAAAGGCAGAGGGAATAGACCCGTTGAAGCCTTAGCAACCCTTTATTCATTTAAAGAAGGTGCTAAATTCTACTACGCAGCAAGCGTAGATAGATAACACACGAAATAGTACTTTCAGTACTATTCAACACACCCCTCACTTTTTTTGATGACATATTCTTTATAACGGAACTTAACCGAAAGAATTGATATGTCTAAAATATACCAGGCCATAAATGAAAGGATACTCGTGCTCGACGGCGCTATGGGTACCATGCTGCAACGCTATAATTTTTCGGAAGAAGATTTTAGGGGGAGCCGCTTTAAAGACTTTCCGCATTCGCTGAAAGGAAACAACGACTTATTATCGATCACACAGCCCAACGCGATCCGTGATGTGCACTACCAATATTTTGAGGCAGGCGCCGATATTGTAGAAACTAATACGTTTAGTGGTACAACTATCGGTATGGCGGATTACCATCTGGAAGATTTAGTTTATGAACTGAACTATGAATCTGCCAGGATTGCCCGTGAAGTTGCCGATGAGTTTACAGCAGCAGAACCGCACAAACCCCGTTTTGTAGCAGGTTCTATTGGTCCCACCAACCGTACCGCAAGCATGAGTCCTGATGTGAATGACCCGGGTTTTCGTGCCGTAACTTTTGATGATCTTTTAATTGCTTATAAAGAGCAGGTAAAAGCATTGATAGATGGCGGTGTGGATTTATTACTGGTAGAAACCATTTTTGATACCCTTAATGCCAAAGCAGCACTTTTTGCTATAGAGGAGGTAAAAGACGAATTGGGTCTGGATATTCCTGTAATGGTAAGCGGTACAATTACCGATGCTTCGGGACGCACACTTTCAGGACAGACGGTAGAGGCTTTTCTTATTTCGATATCCCATATGCCGCTACTTAGTGTGGGTTTTAACTGCGCACTTGGTGCGGATCAGTTAAAACCCTACCTAAAAAGACTTGCACATAATACATCATTCAGTATATCGGCACACCCTAATGCGGGGCTTCCCAATGCTTTTGGCCAGTATGACCAGACGGCAGAAGAAATGCAGGTGCTTATAAAAGAATACCTTGATGATAACCTGATAAATATTATTGGTGGTTGCTGCGGCACTACACCAGAGCACATAAGGCTTATTGCTGAAACTGCCAAAGATTACCAACCCCGAAATTGAGACAACCGTATAATGGCAGAAACAGATCCTAAAAGATATTTAAAGCTATCGGGGCTCGAACCGTTGATCATAACACCCGAAAGTAATTTTGTAAATATAGGCGAACGTACTAACGTTACGGGTTCGCGTAAATTTTTGCGCCTCATAAAAGAAGAAAAATATGAGGAAGCACTGGACGTTGCGCGTGCCCAGGTAGATGGTGGTGCCCAGATTATTGATATTAACATGGATGAAGGAATGCTTGATGGCGTACATGCCATGACCACATTCCTGAACCTGATAGCCTCTGAGCCTGATATTGCCCGTGTTCCAGTAATGATAGACAGTTCCAAATGGGAAATTATTGAGGCAGGATTAAAGGTAACTCAGGGTAAGAGCGTGGTAAATTCTATCAGCCTTAAAGAAGGTGAGGAGAATTTTATCCATCATGCTAAAAAAGTAAAACGCTATGGTGCGGCTGTAATTGTCATGGCTTTTGACGAAGATGGTCAGGCTGATACCTATGAAAGGCGTATTGAGATATGTAAAAGATCGTATGATGTACTGGTCGATAAAGTAGGTTTTCCGCCGGAAGACATCATTTTTGATCCGAATATTTTCCCGGTTGCTACCGGAATGGAAGAGCACCGCAAGAATGCGCTAGACTTTTTCCGTGCTACAAAATGGATACGAACCAACCTGCCCTATGCCCATGTGAGCGGAGGGGTGAGTAATGTTTCGTTCTCCTTTCGTGGCAACGACAGGGTAAGGGAGGCAATGCATTCATCATTCCTGTATCATGCCATACAGAATGGTATGGATATGGGTATTGTAAACCCTGAGATGCTGGAGATTTATGACGAGATCCCGAAAGACCTTTTAGAACATGTAGAAGATGTGCTTTTGGATAGACGTGATGATGCTACAGAACGCCTTTTAACCTTTGCTGAAAATGTAAAAGGGGATGTAAAAGCTACCGAAAAGCAGGCACAGGAATGGCGATCCTTACCAATACAGGAGAGGCTTACCCATGCCTTAGTAAGAGGTATTGACGAATTTATTGAATTGGATATTGAAGAAGCACGACTACAGGCATCTAAACCTATTGAGGTTATTGAAATTAATCTAATGACGGGAATGAATGTAGTGGGTGATCTCTTTGGAAGCGGAAAAATGTTCCTCCCTCAGGTAGTAAAATCCGCAAGGGTAATGAAAAAAGCCGTAGCCTACCTGCTTCCGTTTATTGAAGAAGGCAAAGGTAAAGGTTCCTCTGCCGGAAAAGTATTGATGGCGACTGTAAAAGGTGACGTTCACGATATTGGTAAAAACATTGTGGCTGTAGTACTGGGGTGTAACAATTTTGAGATCATCGATCTTGGTGTTATGGTACCGCCCGAAAGAATTATTGAGGTTGCTGTTAAGGAACAGGTTGATATTATTGGGCTAAGCGGACTGATAACACCTTCGCTGGACGAGATGGTCTATCTGGCAAAAGAGATGGACAAGCTTAACATAAGTATCCCTATAATGATAGGCGGGGCAACGACTTCACGTGCGCATACAGCCGTAAAGATAGCACCGCAATACCGTGAAACGGTAGTACATGTTAATGATGCATCGCGTGCGGTAACGGTTGCCGGAAATCTATTGAACTCTAATACAAAACTTGAATATTCTAAAACTGTTCGTGCTGAGTATGATGAATTGCGTGAGGGGTATCTTAATCGTTCACGAGATAAAAATTTTCTGAATATAGAAGATGCAAGAAAAAATAAATTGCAATTGGATTGGGAGGAGTTTACTCCGTTTCAACCCAATTTTATAGGAACACAAACCATATATCCTGAACCAAAAGAATTGATCGATTTTATTGACTGGACTCCGTTTTTTCAAACGTGGGACCTGCACGGTAAATTTCCGGCAATTCTTGATGATGAGGTTGTAGGCGAACAGGCGAAAATATTATTTGCCGATGCCCAGAAAATGCTGAAGGATATTATAGCAGAAAACTGGCTTGAGGCAAAAGGTATTTATGGTATCTATCCGGCGGCACAGGTAAACGATGATGATATTGAACTATATAATGAAGACGGCAGTAAAAAAGTAACTTTTTTGACATTGCGACAACAATCGCAAAAAACCAAAGGAGCACCTAACATTGCGCTGTCGGACTTTATTGCGCCAAAAGATAGGGGTAAAACAGATTATATGGGTGCTTTTTGTGTAACCACCGGTTTTGGAGTAGATGAAAAAGCCGCTGAATTTGAAAAAGCCCATGACGACTATAACAGTATTATGGTGAAAGCACTGGCAGACCGTATGGCAGAAGCTTTCGCTGAATTTTTGCACCTTAAGATTCGTAAGGAAATATGGGGTTATGCATCAGATGAGGCACTGGGTAATGATGCGCTTATAAAAGAGCAGTACGAGGGAATACGCCCGGCACCGGGTTACCCTGCCTGTCCGGATCATTTAGAGAAAAACACCATTTGGCAATTGCTGGATGTTGACAAACAAATAGGAGTAACATTAACAGAAAGCCTTGCCATGTGGCCGGCATCATCAGTATCGGGGTACTACTTTGCAAATCCGCAGAGTAAGTATTTCGGACTCGGAAAAATAAAAGAAGATCAGGTAATAGACTATGCCAAAAGGCGCAGCATACCTACAGATACAGCCAAAAAATGGCTTAACCCAAATATTGCAGACTAATGAAAGTTACCGAACATATAGAGAACGCTAACGGCAAACCACTTTTTTCTTTTGAGATATTGCCTCCGCTTAAAGGGCAGAATATCCAGTGTATTTTTGATAGTATTGACCCGTTAATGGAGTTCAATCCGCCTTTTATTGATGTTACTTATCATAGGGAAGAATATGAATATAAAGAAATGCCGGGAGGTTTACTGGAAAAGAAGATCGTAAAGAAACGCCCGGGTACGGTGGGTATCTGTTCGGCAATACAGAATAAATATCAGTTGGATGCTATTCCGCATATTCTTTGTGGCGGCTTTACAAAAGAAGATACTGAGAACTTTTTGATTGATCTTGACTTTTTAGGTATTCAAAATGTTGTAGCCTTGCGAGGCGATGCCGTGAAAAGCGAAATTTATTTTAAACCCGAGAAAGAAGGAAACCATAATGCTACCGAGTTGGTTACACAAATAGATAACCTGAATAAAGGAATTTATCTGGACAGTGACTTGCAAAATACATCGGCGACTAATTTTTGTATTGGAGTAGCTGGTTATCCCGAGAAGCATATGGAAGCACCAAGCCTTGACAGCGATATCTATTTTTTAAAGCAAAAAATTAAGAATGGTGCATCTTACATTATTACACAAATGTTTTTTGATAACCAGAAATTTTTTGATTTTGTAGCAAAATGCAGAAAAGAAGGTATTACTGTGCCTATTATTCCCGGATTAAAGCCAATTTCGACCAAAAAACAGCTAAACCAGATTCCGCATCGCTTTAAGGTAGATCTACCCGATGATCTTATTATGGAAGTCGTTAAGGCAAACGATAATGAAGCGGTTAGGCAAATAGGTATAGAATGGTGCACTGCCCAGAGCAAAGAACTGATTAAAGCAGGGATTCCTGTACTGCATTACTATTCTATGGGTAAGGCAGATAATATTAAAGCTATAGCGAGAGAGGTTTTTTAAGTAAGATTTTTAACATAATAATTTTCCATTATATTTGCGCCTCAATTATTTAGATGAAGCATTACTACCTTTTGTTGTTATTCTTTCCGATTTTATTAACTGCGCAGGATAAACCTGAAGGCAAATACACTGTCGATGCACAATATTTTTATGGGAATGTCATTCCGCACAGAAAATCGATACAGCACCTTATTACGGCACACCCGGAAGGTATAGTGCTTAGTGTGAGCCGAAAAACATTTGGTAAAAAAGAATGGGAGCAAAGTTATAATTACCCTGATTATGGTTTTTCATTTCATTATCAGAACATGAAAAACGAAACTCTGGGTGATATGTATGGTCTTTACGGCCATTACAGTTTCTATTTCCTGAAACGCAACCTGATGTTCAGGATAGGGCAGGGTGTGGCCTACAATACGAATCCATACGACAGGGAAACTAATTTCAGGAACTATGCTTATGGTGCCCATGTTATGCCTTCTACTTACTTTCTACTTAATTATACTAAGCCTGATTTATGGGAAGGACTAGGTGTACAGGCAGGAATGATATTTATCCATCACTCTAATGCCAGTGCGAAAGCACCCAATACGAGTACCAACACTTTCGCAGTAAATGTAGGTCTGAACTATACGTTTGACCGCAGCGAGGATAATCAATACATTAAACAGGTAGATACTACAAATTACAAGCAGCCTGTAAAATTCAATTTTGCCTTTAAAGGCGGATTTAACGAGAGTGATATTATTGGCAGCGGCCAAAAGCCATATTATGCTTTATCTGCTTATGTGGATAAACGCTGGTGTAGAAAGAGTGCTTTTCAGTTGGGAGTTGAGGTTTTTTGGCCGGAATACCTGAAAGAGTATATTAAATATAAAGCTGTAGCTTATCCTGAAGAGCACGTAAATGCTAATGCCGATTATAGAAAAATAGGTGTGTTTATAGGACATGAGCTTTTTATAAATAAAATTTCGATAGAAGGGCAGATAGGATATTACGTATACTCTCCCTTTAACTCTACTGGTAAAATGTACCAGAGAATAGGAATGAAGTATTACTTTAGTGATAAAATATTCAGTACGCTGGGTTTAAAAACGCATGCAGCTAAGGCAGAAGTAATGGAATTTGGAGTTGGTGTAAGACTATAATATTATGAAGTACAAAATACAAATTACGGTTTTACTATGTTTTATACAGTTGTGTATTGGCTGTAGTAATGACAATGCTCCTGAGTGTTTTAAACAGGCTGGGAAAACAATTTCTTATGAAGTTGCATTGCCTGAATTTACTGCATTGCATATAGGACTTGGTGTTGAGGTCGTAGTGAAACAAGGGCCGGAAAGAAAAGTAGTCGTAGAAACCGGAGAGAATTTAAAAGCAGCGATTACCGCTAAGGTGATAAATAACGAGTTGCTGTTAACCAATGATACCGGATGCAACTGGGTGCGAGGATATAAAACGACAACGATTTATATAACAACACCTTTTCTGGATAAAATTTATTCGGCATCGCAGTTTAGTGTAAAGTCTGATGGTATATTGAGCTATGCTTCACTTACGCTGCAATCCGGACTTATCAGCGAAACAGCTTCGGGTGTATTTGAATTGAACATCGATTCTCAAAACCTGACAATAGACGATAACCAGTCGGCTTACTATATAATTTCCGGTAAGGTTGAAAACCTCAACATAAACTTTTATGCAGGCGATTCCCGTTTTGAAGGAGCCGACTTAATAGCCCAAAAAATAAAAGTGTTCCAAAGGAGCTCTAATGATATTATTGTTAATCCGCAGATGGAGGTGACGGGTAAAATTCATTCAACAGGTAATCTGGTGCTAAAAAACCATCCGCCATTAGTGGATGTGGAACAACTGTATACCGGAAAGATTATCTACAAATAAAGACTATTTCTTTTTTGTCATTTCCCTGAATACCGTTTCCAGGTTCTTACTCTTAAGTGTAAGCTGTAAGGTTTTTAGTCCGTTGTCCTGAGCGAAATCAAATAGGCTAGGGCGCATATCTTTTGTGGTGGCAAAAGTAAGTTCCCATGTAAATCCTGTTGTGTTTTTAGAAGCAACAAGGTTAGGCAGTTTTTCTAATAATGCAGCATCAACCTGTTTGTCAAATTCTACTTCAAGAACCTGCTCCTGGTCTTTTACAAGATTATTAAGTTTTTTATCGGTAACGATCTTCCCATTATTAATGATGATAACACGGTCGCAAATAGCTTCCACTTCCTGCATAATGTGCGTGGAAAGGAATACGGTTTTGTTTTTACCAATGTTTTTTATCAGTTCGCGTATCTCAACAAGCTGATTAGGATCAAGTCCAGTAGTAGGTTCATCAAGAATAAGTACTTCCGGATCGTGTAACAATGCAGTAGCAAGACCTACACGCTGACGGTAACCTTTAGAAAGTTCGCCAATTTTTTTATGTGATTCGGGTGTTAAGCCAGTAAGCTGTATTACCTCGTCAATTCTTGATTTCTTTACTTGGTATACATCGGCATTGAAAGAAAGGTATTCTCGAACATAAAGATCAAGGTAAAGCGGATTGTGTTCAGGAAGATAGCCAACCGATTTTTGTACTGCTTTTTGCTGTTCTGAAACATCGCTGCCATTAACAAGAGCAGTGCCGCTATCGGCATTAATAAACGTGGTAAGTATTTTCATAAGTGTCGACTTTCCGGCACCGTTTGGCCCCAGGAAGCCTACAATTTCTCCTTTGTTTATTGAAAACGAAACTGCATCGAGTGCTTTTTGTTCGCCGTAGCTTTTAGAAATATCCTTTACCTCAATTGACATACCTATGATTTTGAACAAAAGTAATAAGAAAAACAGTTGTTAAAAGTTTTGCCTGTGTTTTTGTATAAATAATTTTCATGTTTTTTTACGGCGCAAAGATTTTTTTGCTAATTTAGCTAAATCAACATCACGAAATGTACACTTCAAACTTTTATAACACTTTCTTTTATTTCTTCTTTAGCAGAGGGAAGAGGGATTGTATTGTTATTTAAGCACTGATATAAATAATTTATAATATACTAAATCCCGATTCGCGTCGGGATTTTTTTTTGTCCCTATATGAAAGCAAAAATAGCAATACAAGGAATAAAGGGTTCGTTCCACCATCAGGTAGCGGGCGAATGGTTTGGTGCTGATACTGAGCTGGAAGAATGCATGTCGTTCCCGATACTTGTGCAAAGCCTTTTAGAAAATAAGGCTGAGCAGGGTATAATGGCATTGGAAAATTCGATAGCCGGATCTATAATACCCAATTATGCACTGATAGACCGCAACAACTTACACATTATTGGAGAGCATTACCTTGATATCCATATGAACCTTATGGTGCTTAAAGGACAGCAGATTGAGGATATAGAAGAGGTGCATTCGCACCCTATAGCATTACTGCAATGCGGGGAATTCTTTAAAGGATATCCAAACATAAAACTGGTTGAAAGCGTAGATACTGCAGAAACGGCACAGCGCATAAAAGAGAAACAACTAAAGCATGTTGCAGCGGTGGGGAGCCCTCTTGCGGCCGAAATGTTTGGACTTGATATTGTAGCTGCCGGTATTCATACGATAAAAAGTAACAAGACCCGCTTTGTGATCGTGAAAACTGAAAATAAGGTTATGCCGAAAACGGCCATAAACAAGGCATCTATAAAGTTTGAACTGGACGATACTGCAGGCAGTCTTGCCACAGTACTTAATGTAATGAACAACTGCAAACTGAACCTGACCAAGATACAATCGATGCCGATCATTGAACGGCCATTTCACTATTCATTTTTTGTAGATGTGGTTTTTGAGGTGTATGAAGATTATGAAAAAGCAAAAGAAATACTAGCATTAATGACAACACATTTTAAGGTGTTGGGAGAATATAAAAACGGAAAAATATGATTGCAGCAAAGAGATTGGGAGGAGTAACGGAGTATTATTTTTCGGCCAAATTAAAAGAAGTGCGCCAAATGATGGCGGAAGGAAAAAAGGTGATCAATATGGGTATTGGCAGTCCGGATCTGCCACCATCTATGGCGGTTATTGAAGCGATGAACAATGCCATGCCCGATGTACTTGCACATCAGTACCAAAGCTATCAGGGCTTACCGGAACTTAGAGAAGCCATGTGTAATTTTTACCAAGAGCATTTCGGCGTAAGCCTTGATTCTACGAACGAGATATTACCGCTAATGGGATCTAAAGAAGGTATTGCACATATAAGCCTGGCTTTTTTGAATGAAGGCGACAGGGTATTAGTACCCAACCCCGGATATCCTACCTATGCAGCGGCGGCTAAACTGGCTGGTGCTGATGTGCTGCATTATGAATTATCTGAAGTAAATGATTGGGAACCTGATTTTGATGCATTGGAACAGATGGATCTTTCTAAAGTTAAGATGATCTGGACGGGTTATCCGCATATGCCTACCGGAGCTAAGGGTAGCAGGCTGATGTTTGAAAAACTGGTGGCTTTTGCGAAAAGGCATAACATCCTTATTGTAAATGATAATCCGTACAGTTTTGTACTTAATGAAGAACATTTGTCGGTTTTTCAGGTGGAAGGAGCTAAAGAGGTAGCGCTGGAACTTAACTCGTTAAGTAAAACCTTTAATATGGCAGGCTGGCGTGTGGGGATGGTACTTGGTAATAAAGATTTAGTAGCTACGGTACTAAAAGTGAAAAGCAATATGGATAGCGGTATGTTTTATGGTATTCAAAAGGGAGCAATAGCTGCTTTGAATAGTGGTGAAGAATGGTTTGATAAGCTTAACGATACGTATTTTAAAAGGCGTAAACTGGTATTTGAACTGGCATATGCTTTAGGCTGTACTTATGACACTGATGTTTCCGGGTTGTTTGTATGGGCAAAACTGCCGGAAGGAAGTGCATCGGCGGAAGCCTATGTAGATAAAATACTTCATGAAAGTCATATTTTTATTACACCCGGGACTGTTTTTGGGAGCGCAGGCGAAGGGTATATCCGATTTTCGTTATGTGTGCCCGAAGCACAAATAATAGAAGCTTTACACCGATTGGAAAAAGTAGAACAACTAATAGTTAAATTTGCATAATAATGAATACGATAATTCCTGAACTGCCAATAGGCGGTATCCAAATAGATAATGCTATGGAGAATAACAGCAGTATGAGAAAATGGCTGGATGATTTTAAACTTTCTCATCCTTTAGTAATAGCAGGTCCATGCAGTGCAGAGACTGAAGAGCAGGTAATGAAAATAGCGAAAGAGCTAAAAGATAGTGATGTGAGTATTTTTCGTGCAGGCATCTGGAAACCGCGTACCCGTCCGGGAGGTTTTGAAGGTGTGGGTGCTATTGGTCTTAAATGGCTGCAAAAAGCAAAAGCTGAGACGGGACTCCTTATGGCGGTTGAAGTTGCAAACGCGGCTCACGTAAAACTGGCACTGGAACATGATATCGATGTATTATGGATAGGTGCCCGTACTACAGTTAATCCTTTTGCGGTACAGGAAATTGCCGATGCCCTTCAGGGTACAGATAAAATAGTATTAGTAAAGAACCCTGTAAACCCCGACCTTGGTTTATGGATAGGTGGTGTGGAACGTTTGTATAATGCCGGTATCGAAAAATTGGGTGTTATACACCGCGGTTTCTCTACTTATGAAAAAACAAAATACCGTAACATCCCGGAATGGCAGATTGCTATAGAATTACAACAGCGTTTTCCTGATCTGCCGTTAATTTGCGACCCATCGCATATAACAGGCAACCGTAACATGATACAGGAAGTGTCGCAGCAGGCACTGGACCTGAACTATGACGGATTGATCATAGAAACGCATACTGATCCTGATAATGCATGGAGTGATGCCGCACAACAGGTAACCCCAGATGCGCTAAAGCAGATTTTTATAAATCTTAAGGTTAGAAAAGAGACCGATCAGGGTGACGATTATAATCATAGGATGGCAGGGCTGCGAATTAATATTGATGAATATGATGCCCGTATCTTAGAAATATTAGGTAAACGTATGAAAGTTTCTGACCAAATAGGTGCACTTAAAAAGGAAAGAAATGTAGCCGTACTGCAAAACAAGCGCTGGAGTGAAATATTGGAAAAAATGATTGCTGAAGGCGCAGCGAAGGGCCTTAGTGAAGATTTTATATTAAGGATATTTAAGGCCATTCATCAGGAAAGTATTGTACACCAGGAAAGGGTAATAAATAACAATAATTAGAAAGATCGGCTTCATTATGAAG
The DNA here is from genome assembly GCF_004028155.1 of Flavobacterium cerinum. Classification (GTDB taxonomy): domain Bacteria; phylum Bacteroidota; class Bacteroidia; order Flavobacteriales; family Flavobacteriaceae; genus Flavobacterium; species Flavobacterium cerinum. The sequence goes on from NZ_SBII01000001.1 coordinate 425,473, forward strand.
CCGATTTCTTTTTTATGTATCTTGTTGAGACTTTACAACTAATAAATTTGCTTTTTTAAATGAGTATAACGTGTAAGAACTGCGGAAATATTTTTGAAGGCAACTATTGCAACAACTGCGGGCAACCGGCAGAAACACATCCTGTAAATGCTTCTTTTATAGCGCATGATGTACAGCATGGACTTTTTCATTTTGAGAGTGGATTATTGTATTCTGCTAAGGAGCTTTTCCTGCGTCCCGGGCATACCATAAGAGAATACCTTCATGGTAAGAGGGTAAAGCATTATAAGCCAATTTCGATGGTGATCCTGGTGGCAACATTACATGGCGTACTCTATCATTTTTTGCATCTTAATGTGTTTAAGGGGATTGAATCGGAAGAGTTTAATTATGAAGAACTCAATGAGTGGATATCGCATCACTTTGCTATAATTACATTAGCTACACTTCCTGTTTTTGCTTTAAGTTCTTTTCTTGTTTTTAAAAAACAGGGTTATAATTATACAGAGCATATTATTTTAAATTCGTTTTACTCGACACAGCGTTTATGGGTAAGGATCATAATGATGCCGTTGCTTTTATTGCCTGATGCTCCCGAAACAGTAAATATTTTAATGAAAGTATTTTTGCTTGTTGATGTTTTACTGATGTTTTGGACCTATACTCAGTTTTTTGAAAAACTGTCTAAAGTGAAAACGATTTTACTTACACTGCTTTGCTTTGTTGTTTTTTATATGCTGTTTACCATACTATTTGCGATGGGTTACTTGATCTACCATAATTTTTTGTAAAACAATGTATTTTAGGCTGCAGTATTACATAGCAAAAAGAGATTAGCTATCTTTGCGGCATGACAGGATTGGTTTATAAATCTACAGGAAGCTGGTACACCGTTAAAAGAGACGATGGTACTTTTTTTGAATGCCGTATAAAAGGTAAATTCCGGATTAAGGGTATTAAGAGTACAAACCCCGTTGCTGTAGGCGATGTGGTTGGTTTTGATCTTGATGAAACATCTGATGCGACCACAGGTCTTATTCATACCATTCATGAGCGTAAAAATTACATTATTCGTAAATCGGTAAACCTTTCCAAGCAGGTACACATTATTGCATCTAATATTGATAAGGTTTTTTTATTGGTTACGATCAATAATCCGCCAACGACTACCAGTTTTATAGATCGTTTTCTGGTTACTGCCGAAGCGTATGGAATTGAAGCCGTACTGGTATTTAATAAAACAGATACTTTTGATGAAGCTATGCTGGATGAACAATTGTTCTTACAGTATGTTTATAGCAATATAGGTTACAAATGCCTTAGGGTTTCATCTACCGAAATGAAAGGTATTGATGAGCTTAAAGCCGAGATGACAGGCAATGTAAGTATGTTCTCAGGGCACTCGGGTGTTGGAAAATCTACACTTGTAAATGCATTGCAGCCATCGCTTAATCTTAAAACAAAAGCGATATCTGTTCAGCACAGCCAGGGGCAGCATACCACTACATTTGCTGAAATGTTTGATCTGGATTTTGATGCAAAAATTATTGATACTCCAGGTATAAGAGGTTTTGGTGTTGTTGATATGGAAAAGGCCGAATTAGGCCGTTATTTCCCAGAGTTTTTTGCACTTCAGGATCAATGTAAATTCCACAATTGCCTGCATAAAGAAGAACCTCACTGTGCTATAAAAGCAGCTTTAGAAAAAGATGAAATTGCCTGGTCACGCTATCGCAGCTATCTTCAGTTACTGGAAGGTGATGAAGAGCATTACAGGTCTGATATTTACAGTGATGGTAAAAATAATGATGCAGAAGATTAATGAAAGCGGTATTACAAAGAGTTAGCGAAGCAGCTGTAACTATTGAGGGTAATAAGGTAGCTGATATAAAAGCCGGGCTTCTTATTTTTGTAGGGATTGAAGATGCCGACACACAGGAAGATATTGACTGGCTGGCCGCTAAAATAGTTAAGCTCAGAATTTTTAATGATGCCGATGGCCTTATGAATTTATCGGTACAGGATGTAAATGGAGATGTTATTGTAGTAAGTCAGTTTACACTACATGCTGCTACAAAAAAAGGCAATCGTCCTTCTTATATCAAGGCAGCAAAACCCGATGCTGCGATACCGATTTATGAAGCATTTGTAAAACAAATGGAAAAAGAGCTGGGTAAAGATATACAAACAGGCAAGTTTGGAGCCGATATGAAAGTTTCTCTTCTTAACGATGGTCCTGTAACCATCATCATCGATACCAAAAACAAAGAATAAGCTTTGAGTTTCATAAAATTCTGTTAATTTTGGTGAAAATTAAAATTTAACATGATTTTACGTATACTTCTATTTTTAGCATTTATTGTTCAGCAGGGTTTAATTGCTCAGGATAATTTAGCTATTTCTTCTATTCCTGAGGTGCTAAAAGAAAATTCAAACGCAGTAATAAGGCTTGAAAAGACAGATATCGTGATATCGTCAAAGAAATCTATGGTGATCAATAAGACCAGGATTGTCTCTATACTCAATTCAAAAGGTCTTGATGATATGGGAGCTTATGAGTACTTGGATAATTCTACTACGGTAAGATCGATTGAAGCACTTATCTACAACGCTGCCGGTGAACAAATAAAAAAATTAAAGCGTAAAGAGTTTAAAGAAGTATCTGCTTCAGGTGGAGCAATTGCGAGTGATTCTAAAAGGATCTATCTTGATTATACTCCTGTTCAGTATCCTTTTACTTTAGTGTTTACCAGTGAAACCTCTTCTTCTAATACCGCTTTTATACCTATGTGGTCTCCAATTGAAGGGCTGTATTCCAGTACGGAAAAATCTATTGTTACTATAACGCATAATCCCGCTCTTGGCTTTAAATACAAAGAATACAACTTTGGAAGTTTACCTGTTAATAAGCAGGAAACTTCTACGACACTTACTTTAAGTGCAGAGAATATACCTGCATTTAAAAATGAAGACTATTCTCCATCTTATATAAAGACGACTCCCCATGTTCTTTTTGGTTTAGAAAAGTTTCATCTTGAAGGTGTAGATGGTGAAGCTGTAAGCTGGGAAAGTTTTGGTGCATGGATGTATACGAATCTTTTAACAGGAACAGATGAATTACCTATTGAAACTCAGAATAAGATCAAGGCGCTTGTAGGGGAAGAGAAGGATTCATTAAAAAAAGCGAAGATTGTTTATGAATATGTACAGAGTAAAACGCGCTATATAAGCATACAGTTAGGGATAGGCGGATGGAAGCCAATGCTGGCTAAAGATGTGGACAGGCTTGGATATGGTGATTGTAAAGCACTTACCAACTATACAAGGGCATTGCTTAAAACCGTTGGAGTTGAGGCTTTTTATGCGGTTATATATGGAAGCAGAAGTAAACGTGATATACGTGAAGATTTTGTGTCTATGCAGGGTAATCACGTAATACTGGCTATTCCAAACAATAATAGATTGGTTTGGCTTGAATGTACCAGTCAGTCAGCACCGTTTGGGTATCAGGCTAATTTTACGGACGACAGGATGGCTTTATTAGTTAAACCCGAAAAAGGGCAGCTTGTTAGAACCGGGATCTATCCTACTAAAGACAATACACAAATGTCTAAAGGGGCTTACACTATATCTGAAAACGGAGCGATTGCCGGAAATATAAATATTGCATCTAAAGGAATACAGTATGATAACCGGTCTTTTTTAGAAGCCAGATCTAAAGATGAAAAAGATGAGTTTTATAAATCGGCTTTTGGGAATATTAATAATCTGAAGCTTAAGAAAATAGAGCTTAAGAATAATAAAGACGATCAGGAATTTGTTGAAAATGTTACTTTGGAAGCAGAAGGTTATTGTAATAAAAGCGGTAATAAGATGATGTTTGTCCTTAATGCTTTCAATCAAATATCATCTGTTCCTCAAAGATACCGTAACAGGATGAATCCATTTGAAATTTCGCATGGCTATTTTGATACCGATGAAATAACCATAGACCTGCCGGCAGGGTTTGTAATGGAAGCAAAACCGGAGAATGTAACAATATCAGACAAATTTGGTGAATATAAAACAGAGTATGTAGTAGTAACTCCATCACGTATTGTTTATAAGCGTTCTCTTGTTATGAATGAAGGTTATTTTGAGAGTAAAGAATATGAGAACTATAGATTGTTTAGAGAAAAAATTGCCCGTAATGATAATGCAAAAATAGTTTTAGCAAAAAACAATTAAAAAGAATGTTTAAAAAACTACTACTACTTATTGCATTGATTTTTAGTTTTTCGGTCTTTTCACAGGATAATCAGCTGGGAAAGGTTACAATAGAAGAACTTTCAGAAAAAGTTTATGCTAAAGACACCTCTGCTGTAGCAGCTTATTTGTATAAGAACGGTAAGACATATTTTGAAATTAACAACCGTTACTGGATTATGATCACCGAGGTATACACCCGTGTAAAAATCTATAAAAAAGAGGGATATGGCTATGCTAATGGTGAAATAACAATGTATACCGGTGACAAAAAAGGAAGTATGACTTTTGTTGATGGTAATACTTATAACCTTGTAGGAGGTACGATCGAAAAAACAAGCTTAAAAGAAGAAGGACAGTTTAAAGAACACCCTGAAGAAGATTTTACTACAAAAAAAATCACGATGCCTAATGTGAAAGAAGGTAGTGTGGTAGAGTATAAATACATAATAAGGACTCCTTATTTTACAAATTTTGAAGATTGGTATTTTCAATATGATATCCCTGTGAAAAACATTATGTATACTGTAAAAATACCAACGTTTTTTACTTATAATATTTATACTAAGGGAACTGTGGAAATTGAAACTTTTCATCTTCAACCTGAATTGAATAAAAAAATAGATGCATATGAAACAACTCACATCTATAAGGCAAAGGATGTTAGTGCTTCTAAAGAGGAAGAATATGTAAATAACAAGGAAAATTACATTTCCATGCTTAAACATGAGCTGGCATCTGTGCATGTGCCTAATACAGAAGCTGTATACTATGCTACAGATTGGCCAACAGTAGCAGGTAGTATATACGACAATGATAATTTTGGGAAAGAACTAAAATTCAGCTCTTATTTTGAAAAAGATATAGATGCGCTAATTAAGCCGGGAATGACTTCCAGAGAAAAGGCTCTTGCTGTTTTTGAGTTTGTTAAAGGAAGAATGAACTGGAATAAAAAATATGGTTATTTATGCCGTCAGGGCGTAAAAAAAGCATATGAATCCAGGACTGGAAATGTGGCAGAAATTAATTTAATGTTAACAGCTATGCTGCGTTATGCCGGGTTTTATGCTAATCCGGTATTAGTAAGTACCAGGGCCAATGGTGTGGCTATGTATCCTACAAGGACAGCTTATAATTATGTGATCACTGCTGTAGATACTGAAAACAATGGAGAAGTTATGCTACTGGATGCTACCAGTAAATATACTCAGCCTAATATAATGCCTGTTCGGGTTTTAAACTGGCAGGGCAGGATGATTTTGAAAAACGGAAAAAATGCCGAAATCAACCTAATGCCAAATGCTAACTCTAAAGAAATTGTACAAATTTCTGCTCAAATGGATAAAGGAGGTAAGGTTTCCGGGAAGATAAGAAATATGTATTATGACTATTATGCCTATAGTTTTAGGGAAAACAATTCAGATAATAGTATCGACACTAATATTCAAAGACTTGAAAAAAAATATGAAGGCCTGGAAATTAACGATTATAACCTTCTTAACGAAAAAGACCTGACTAAAGCTGTATGTGAAGAATATAATTTTTTGCATGATGGTGTGGCAGATGTAATAGGTGATAGGATTTTTTTTAACCCAATGCTGTTTTTTACAAATACGGTTAATCCTTTTAAACAGGAAAAAAGAGAATATCCAATAGATTTTATTTTCCCAAGAAAAGACAATTATTTAATTACCATAAAACTTCCTGATGGATATGTGGTAGAAACACTTCCTGCTTCTATGTCTTTAGGTATGGAACAAAATATAGGGAGCTTTAAATATAGTATTGTTAACAATACAGGGCAATTGCAGCTTAATATTTCTTACGAAATTAACCATGCAACGATATCTCAGGATTATTATATCATTATTAAAGACTTCTTTAAAAAGATGATTGAAAAACAAACCGAAAAAATTGTGCTTAAAAAAGCATAGATAACAATTTATAAATTAACAAAGTATGAAGCTGGTAAAATGTATTGTATTGTTCTTGTTCACGGGTTTCTCTGTCGAGGCTCAAAAATATGAACTGGGAGAGGTTACTAAAGAAGAATTGGCAGAAAAAAGCCATCCGTTAGATCCATCGGCAGGGGCTGCCATTTTGTTTAGTAAAGGCCATAGTTACATGACGATCTCAGAAAAAAGCGGTTTCGATCTTGTTACAGAAGTAGAGGTAAAGATTAAAATTTATAATAAAGAAGGGTATGGATGGGCAAATAAAGTAATAGCCTATTATAGTTCTTCTGATGGAGAAAGAGAAGTTGTTAATGTAGATAAAGCAGCTACATATAATCTTGTTGACGGTGCTGTAAAGAAGACAAAACTAAAGAGTGAAGGTGAATTTACTGAAAACGTAAATAAAAACTGGAAGCAGAAAAAAATTGTGATGCCTGATATTAAAGAAGGCAGTATTATAGAATACAAGTATACCATTAGATCACCTTTTATACAAGTTTTACCTGATTGGAGGTTTCAGGAAAGTATTCCTGTAGACCACTCGGAATTTGTAACCAGGATTCCTGAATATTTTATGTTTAATCCTAATTTTAGGGGGTATTATACACCTAAGGTGGTTAAAAGCCAGATAAACAGATCGTACAATTATTCGAGCAAAGAACGAATAGGAGGGCGCCCTACAGAATTTTCTAATAATAAGGTTGATTATACAGAACATGTAACTACTTATGTGCTTGATAAAATGCCTTCTATGAAAGATGAAAGCTATGTAGATAATATAGGTAACTATACAGCAAGTATAGAACATGAACTTTCTGTAACACGTTTTCCTAATCAGGCTATAAAGTCATATTCGATGAATTGGGAAGATGTAGTGAAAAGAATATATGAGAATAATGATTTTGGGCCTGAGCTTAAAAAGACCGGATATTTTGAGAAAGATATTGATGCATTAATTGCAGGTATAACGAACCCTATAGAGAAGGCCAATGCAATATTTTTGTATGTGAAAAAACATATGAACTGGAATGATTTTTCAGGTTATTCTTGTGATCTGGGTGTTAAAAAGGCATATGCTGATAAAGTAGGTAACTCGGCAGATATAAACCTTATGCTTACAGCAATGCTGCGTTATGCAGGTCTGGAAGCTAATCCGGTTCTTGTAAGTACACGTGCAAATAAAGTTGCCCTGTTTCCTGCGAGGTCGGCTTTTAATTATGTTATTGCCGCAATAGAAATTGATAATAAAGTAATACTGTTTGATGCAACTTCAAAATCTGCATTACCTAATATTTTGCCGATAAGGGTGCTTAACTGGACGGGAAGGCTTATTAAAAAAGACGGAACATCATTAAGTGTAGACCTGGCACCTACAATTGTTTCACGCGAAATGATAAGTCTTTCTGTAAATATGGATAAAGACGGTAAAATATCAGGTAAGGCGAGAGATCAGTACTATGATTATAATGCTTTTCGTTTTAGAGAAAATTATTCGGGGACAAATAAAGACAGTTATGTAGAAATGCTTGAAAAACATTATAAAGGTTTACAGGTGAATGAGTACAAAGTAACTAATGATGATCCTTTTAAACCGGTTATTGAAGAGTATGATTTTATTCATGACGGACTTACAGATATAATAGGAGATAAAATTTATATTAACCCTATGCTCCATCTGGTTCAGACAGAGAGTCCATTCAAACAGGAAAAAAGAGAGTATCCGATAGATTTTATTTTTCCGCAACAGGATAAATACATGATAAATATAAATATTCCTGAAGGCTATGCAATAGAATCTGTACCGGCATCGGCTAATTTGAAGATGGAAGAGAATCTGGGCGGTTTTAAATATCTTATCGCCCAGCAAAACAATCAGATTCAGATAGTTGTTACATTTGAAATAAATCAGGCTAATGTATCACCAATTTATTATGCTACACTGAAAGATTTTTATCAGAAAATGGTAGAAAAACAAAGCGAGAAAATAGTACTTAAAAAAGTATAATCTGATAATAAACCGGATGTCGTATAATGCCGTTACAGGGAGAATCGTTAAAAGTGAGACTCTTTGTAACGGTATTATGCGTTTAATAGGGATCTTATATTTTAATAATACTTCTTGTCGGGACTGTTTAACAAAGAAAAAGGCAATATTCCAATAGATTTTACTTTTCCATACCAGTATAAATACATGATTACACTAAATTTGCTGTACTAAGTTATAAACTGAAAAAAGAAAAAGTAGTACTTAAAAAAGCTTAACATGGATATTAAAAATGCACAGCTGGACGTAGACAACTGGATAAAAGAGCACGGTGTGCGCTACTTTAATGAACTTACTAATATGGCACAGCTTACTGAAGAAGTAGGTGAAGTTGCCCGTATTATAGCCCGTCGTTATGGCGAGCAGAGTGAAAAGGAAAGCGACAAGAACAAAGATCTTGGTGAAGAACTTGCTGATGTGGTTTTTGTGGTAATGTGCTTAGCAAATCAAACAGGGGTAAACCTGCAGGAAGCATTTGATAAAAAAATGGATTTGAAGTCGAAACGCGATCACGACAGGCATCATAATAACGAAAAACTTAAGTAATTTTTTGCCGGGTTTAGCGTTAAACGAATTGATACTATGAAACAGAAAATAGCCCTATTTATAAGTGGTCTTCTTATTTATTTTGTTTTTGGGATTCTGATGATTTTAGCCGCAGGAAAAGACCTGCCTAATAAATGGCTTTTTTTAGCAATTTGGACTGTAAGTATGTCTCTTGTACATTTTTTTATAATGGAACCACTTAGAGTTAGGATGGCAAAGAAAAAAGAGGATCAAAAAAAATAATTCCGAATACAGATATTCTTAAGTACGTATGGACATTCAACTACAATTGAACGGTGCTGTAAAAAGTACTGCAATAACAATTACAGGCTCTAAAAGTGAATCGAACCGATTGTTACTTTTACAGGCATTGTATCCTGGTATAACTATAAGTAATTTATCAGAGTCTGATGATAGTGATGCTATGCAAAAGGCGTTATCAGGTAATGGTGAGGTTATAGATATTCACCATGCGGGTACGGCAATGCGTTTTTTAACGGCTTACTATGCCATTCAGGAAGGAAAGGAAGTTGTACTTACCGGTTCACCACGAATGAAAGAACGCCCAATAGGTGTTTTAGTAGATGCTTTAAGAAGCCTTGGTGCTAAAATTGAATATGCCGAAAATGAAGGTTTTCCACCATTGAAAATTACAGGGCAAAAACTCCTTAAAAATAAAGTTTCTATAAAAGCAGGTGTGAGCAGCCAGTATATTACTGCGTTGTTATTGATTGCCGGAAAGCTTGAAAACGGACTCGAACTTACATTAGAAGGCGAAATAACATCACGTCCTTATATTGATATGACATTGTCGCTACTGAATGAAGCAGGGATTGAAAATTATTTTGAAGGGAATGTAATTACGGTAGTGCCGAAATCTGAAATTGTGGGCCTTGCTTCTAAAATTGTGGTAGAGAGTGACTGGAGCTCTGCATCCTACTTTTATTCGATCGCAGCATTGGCTGGCGAAGGTACTTCTATGCGTTTGTCTAGCTATAAAAAGAACAGTTTACAAGGGGATAGTGCTCTGGCAGTTATTTATAAAGGACTAGGAGTAGATACCGTATTTGAAGGAAACTCGATACTTCTTAGTAAAGCGAGTGCTTCTAAATCGATTGATCTGGATCTTAATGATACGCCGGATATTGCCCAGACGATTGCAGTGACCTGTTTTGGCTTGGGTATTGCCTGTTCATTAAGGGGATTACATACTTTGAAAATAAAAGAAACAGACAGGCTTGAAGCTCTTAAAACAGAAATGAAAAAGCTTGGAGCTAAAATAAAGGTAACAAACGACAGCCTAATACTAGAAGCTTCGGATGTTATAAATAGTAATATTGCTATAGCTACCTATAACGACCACCGAATGGCAATGGCTTTTGCACCACTGGCTATAAGAGTGCCTATATGCATTCAGGATGCCGATGTGGTATCAAAATCATACCCTGCTTTTTGGGATGATCTCCAGGTTTTAGGTTTCACCGTAAACAGGCACTAAAACGATGCTAAAGGCTGGTTTTAGTGGCTTGGGTATTTATTATTGTAAATATATCGCAAAACACTTGACAACGCCTATGTTGCGGTAGTATATTTGCATCAAATTAAAATCAGGCATAAGTGAACCCATTGGTAAATTTTATGCTTCTTATTTAGAAAAACAAAAACACTACATGAAATTATCTAACTTCAATTTCAATTTACCAAAAGAGCTTTTAGCTGAATTTCCTGCAGAAAACAGGGACGAAGCACGTCTTATGGTAATAGACAGGAAAACAAACACCATTGAACACAAACTTTTTAAAGATGTGCTTGATTATTTTGACGAAGGAGATGTAATGGTGCTTAATAATACCAAAGTTTTTCCTGCACGTCTTTATGGTAATAAGGAAAAAACCGGAGCAAGAATTGAAGTTTTCCTTTTAAGAGAGCTTAACTCTGAGCAGCGCCTTTGGGATGTATTAGTAGACCCTGCAAGAAAAATAAGGATAGGTAACAAACTATATTTTGGTGATGACGACTCTCTTGTAGCAGAAGTTATTGACAACACGACATCTCGTGGCAGAACACTACGTTTTCTTTATGATGGTTCTTACGAAGAGTTTCGTAATAAATTAACGGAACTTGGAGAAACTCCAATACCTAAATACATTAACAGGGAAGTAGTTCCTGAAGATGCGGAACGTTACCAGACTATCTACGCTAAAGAAGAAGGAGCTGTTGCGGCACCTACTGCAGGTCTTCACTTCTCAAAACATCTTTTAAAAAGACTTGAGATAAAAGGAGTTGACTTTGCTGAAATTACACTTCACGTTGGTCTTGGTACTTTTAACCCGGTTGAAGTAGAAGATCTTTCAAAACATAAAATGGATTCTGAAGAACTTATCATCAGCCAGGAGGCTTGTGATATTGTGAATGGTGCAAAAGTTAAGAAGAAAAGAATATGTGCTGTAGGTACTACTACAATGCGTGCTATGGAAAGCTCTGTGTCTTCTCAAAGAACACTTAATCCTTATGTTGGCTGGACAAATAAATTTATCTTCCCTCCATATGACTTTAGTGTAGCTGATTGTATGATCACAAACTTCCATACACCAAAATCTACACTATTAATGATGATCTCTGCTTTTATGGGTCACGATCTTATGCGTAAAGCGTATGACGAAGCTATAAAAGAAGGTTACCGTTTTTACACTTATGGTGATGCTATGCTGATATTATAATATACAAGCATTAAAAATAAAACAAAATCCTGCCCGTATGGCAGGATTTTTTTTGTTGCTTTTTTTAATTATTGCTTATTTTTACGGTCAACAAACAAACTATAATGGATTTTCAAAATACGCGTGAATACGCACAACAACTTGATGCCAAAGATAAACTGGCAAAATATAGGGATGAATTTCATTTTCCTCATGTAAACGGTAAACAGGTAATTTACTTTACGGGTAACTCTTTAGGGCTTCAGCCTAAAAGAACGAAAGCTTATGTTGATGAGGTTATGGACGACTGGGCAAAACTGGCTGTAGAAGGTCATTTCTATGCAGATAAGCCATGGTGGGATTATCATGAACGTTTTGCAGCTCCGTTAAGTAAAGTAGTTGGTGCGTTGCCTTCTGAGGTTACGGTAATGAATACACTTACTGTAAACCTGCACCTTATGATGGTGAGCTTTTATCAGCCTACTGCAAAGAGGTTTAAAATTATATGCGAAGAGAAGGCTTTTCCAAGCGATCAGTATATGATTAAAAGCCAGGTGCGTTTTCATGGACTGGAACCGGAAAACGTAATTGTGGAGATTAAAAGAAGAGAAGGCGAACACAATATTCGTAAACAGGATATTCTAGATAAAATTAAAGAAGTAGGCAATGAGCTTGCATTGGTTTTAATAGGTGGTGTAAACTACTATACAGGTCAGGTTTTTGATATGAAAACCATCACTAAGGCCGGTCAGGATGCAGGTGCTTATGTGGGATGGGATCTTGCTCATGCAGCAGGTAACATTCATTTAGAGCTTCATGACTGGAATGTAGACTTCGCCGCTTGGTGCAGTTATAAATATATGAATTCAGGACCGGGTAATGCATCTGGAGCTTTTGTGCACGAAATGCACCACAACGATCTTGACCTTCCACGCCTTTCAGGATGGTGGGGCCATAACAAAGAGCGTCGTTTCCTGATGGAGCCTAATTTTGATCCGATCAGAGGAGCAAACGGATGGCAGATAAGCTGTCTTCCGGTATTGTCGCTTGCACCTTATTTAGCATCCGTAGAAATGTTTGACGAGGTAGGGATGCCTGCTCTTATTCAAAAAAGAGATCATATTACGGCTTACCTTGAATATGTGCTTCATGAAATTGACAGGGAAGTAAAAGGGAATTTTGAGATTATCACGCCATCGGAACCGTCTGAAAGAGCATCACAGATATCGGTATTCCTGCATGGAGAAGGGCGATCATTATTTGAATACCTGATGAAAAACGGTGTTATCACCGATTGGAGAGAACCTAATGTGATCCGACTTGCGCCTGTGCCTTTATACTGTTCTTTTGAAGATATGTATGAGTTTGGACAGGTTCTTAAACAAGGAATTTTGTCACACAAAAAATAATTAGAAAAGGGAGCAGCTGCTCCCTTTTCTTTTGTACTTATATTAAATAGTTTAATCCTGAATTTTAGTATAATTCAGGCAGATGTTGAGGTTAGTAAGTAGGATTTAGTTATTTTGCGGGCTGTTAAACCTATACGTCCTTTATGGAGATTGCTGCATTTGCTTTTATCGCGGTTATAGTGCTGTTTATTGTTTTTAAAAGAATAATTGAGCCTGCTTATATGCTCATTTTTAATAAACCTCTCTATGTCCATTTTTACCTGTTTCCTAAAAAACTAGACGAATCGCAAAAAGCGGTAGTAAGGCGTGATTTTAAATTCTACCGTGATTTATCACCTGTAAGAAAAGGTTATTTTGAGCATAGGGTGCATTACTTCATTAATAACTATACTTTTTTAGGGCGCGGAGACCTTGAGGTAACCGATGAGATGAAGCTTAAAATAGCGGCAACGGGAGTGATGCTTACTTTTGGTATGCGAAGTTATTTGCCAGCTGTTTTTGAGGGTATTATAATTTACCCTGATGTTTTTGAATCACGTAACGGAGATATGCATAAAGGGGAGTTTAACCCCGCAGTAAAGGCCATTGTGTTTTCATGGAAAGATTTTCAGGAGGGATTAGAGTTTGATAACGATAATATCAATTTGGGGCTGCATGAGTTTTCACACGCACTCCAATTGGATTCGCTTGCAAAACGCCGTCCCGGTTCATCGGCTATTATTTATAGCGATATGTTCCATGAGATCATGGCATATATTGATAAACCGGAAAACAGGCAAAAGCTTATGGAAACAAACTATTTTAGGAGTTACGCCTACACGAACTCCTTTGAATTTATAGCGGTAATACTGGAATACTTCTTTGAAACCCCTCAGGAGTTTAAACAAAAGCACCCCGATCTTTATGATATGGTTAAAAAAATGATCAACTTCAGGGAAGGGTAAATTTATTAGGAGTGTCACACTGTCCCTATAGCTGTCGGGAGTCGAAGTGCTTTTAGTTTTAGTCCTTCGCATAGTGTTCCTGAATAAATTATTCGATCATAATTCCGTCTTTAAATAATAATGGAACTTCTGTTACAAAATCTTCATGAATAGAATGTGCTTTAAAAGTATACGTTTTATCATAAAGTACATTGTCGATAAAGTAGGTAACCATAAATTGATTGTCTAATACCAGAACACTGTCTTCGATTAACTCTATTTTCATAACAGATACCGGTTGGATCTCTACAAAAGCATGGCGCAGCATTGAGGTTTTGCGTGGTTCACCATTTATAGTACCCGATGCACTGGATACTACCATAGCACCTTCCAGCAGGTAATCACTATCATTTATAAGATAGGCATACCATGTTTTTTTCATAAAATCGTCGTTCCATTCCTGAACGGCTGCCACAAATACATTTTCTACTTGTGGAATAATGATATCTTTTTTCATTTTTTTAAGAATATGAAAGTATTATAAAAACTACCTTTAAGGTAATAAAATTTTCCTGATTATGAAAGTCCCTTACACATTATGCCTTCTTGTAGTACTAACTATTATAAGCTGTAAAAAAGAACAAAAAACCGAACCTGTGGTTGAGAAAACACAGCCTGAACAAATAGCAGATTCACTACCTAAGTTTACCGTTGATCATAATAGCGAAAATTCGCTGGACTGGAACGGTGCTTATAAGGGATCATTACCTTGTGCCGATTGTCCAGGTATTATTACTGAACTAACCCTGAACATTGATGGTACTTATGTTTTATCTTCTCAGGCAGAAAACAAGGACAAAACACCACATGTATATAAAGGAACATTTACCTGGGACGAATCCGGAAGCATTGTTACTCTTGATGCCGAAGGCGACCATTTAAAATTTAAGGTTCAGGAAGGCTGTCTTAAAATGCTTGACAAGTTTGGCGAACCAAAACAAGGCAAAGGAAATTATATTTTAGGTAAAAAGCAATAAGCCCACATTTCTGCGGGCTTTATTGTGTTATATGTTAGTTTTGAATTGCTCCAAAAAGCGAACGTCATTTTCATAGAACATCCTGATGTCACCAATCTGGTATTGGAGCATCGCTATGCGTTCTACACCCATTCCAAAGGCAAAGCCGTTGTATTTTGTTGCATCGATACCGCAGTTGGTAAGTACATTAGGATCTACCATACCACAGCCGCCTATTTCCAGCCAGCCTGTACCTTTAGTGATCCTGTAATCAGTTTCGGTTTTTAGACCCCAATAGATATCGATCTCAGCACTAGGCTCAGTAAATGGGAAGTATGACGGACGAAGACGGATCTTAGATTTACCAAACATCTCTTTTGTAAAATATAAAAGTGTCTGTTTAAGGTCGGCAAACGATACATCTTTATCTACATAAAGTCCTTCTATCTGATGGAAGATACAGTGGGAACGTGACGATATCGCCTCGTTTCTAAATACCCTTCCAGGAGAAATAGTCCTGATAGGCGGTTTGTTGTTCTCCATGTAACGCACCTGTACTGATGATGTGTGTGTTCTCAACAATATATCAGGGTTTGTCTGGATAAAAAATGTATCCTGCATATCACGTGCCGGATGGTATTCCGGTAGGTTCAATGCTGTAAAGTTATGCCAGTCGTCTTCAATTTCCGGTCCTTCGGACACGTTGAAGCCTATATTCGAAAAAATATCAATAATTTGGTTTTTAACGATAGATATAGGGTGGCGTGAGCCTATCTGGAACGGTTCGCCCGGTCGTGTAAGATCGCCATAGATTCCTTTGGCCTCTTCTTTACTTTCCAAGGATTCCTGTATTAGGGCAACTTTTTCTTCTGCTGTCATTTTTAAGGTGTTTATAACCTGGCCAAATTCTTTCTTTTCTTCGTTAGGAACGCTTTTAAATTCAGCAAAGAAATCATTTAAGATTCCTTTTTTTCCAAGAAATTTAATCCTGAATGCTTCAAGTTCTTCCTTACTCTGTGTCTGAAACGCTTCTGCTTCGGCAATGTACCCTTTAATCTTGTCTATCATTGTTATTCAGTAATGGGTGCAAATTTAAACATTTTAAATTTCTCTCACCACGAATTTCGCAGGTATAATTTATGTTTAACAGCAGGAATGTTATAACCTGCGGGTGTTTTTATTTTTATAATTATTTTTTTTCACTTTGATATACTAAACATTTTTTTTTCACGTTATATATTCAATTACAATGGGTTGGTGCTGCAACAAAGTGAAATAACAAATTGTGCTTTAGCAATATCAACAGGTTATCCTTACATATCTTAAATAAAAAACCTGTGCTTTGGTTAGTGGCACAGGTTTTTTTGTTTTTTAGAAGTTCTGCTTATTTAATAAGCTGCTTCTCCAGGAAATAATCTACTATAGCTCCCTTCATCAATACACTTTGTTCACCGGCTTTAAGTGGTGGTAATTCTTCCTTAACAGTATAGTGTGGCCAGCCTTCTTCATCAAAAAGTTCAAACTCATAGTACCCGTATGGCTCCAGCAATCTGCAAATCGCTATGTGCATTAGGTTTAACTTTTCGTCTTTCTTGAATTTTTTGTTGAATTGACCCAGTTCCTGCACGCCTATAAGGTAAATAATAGCATCGAGGTCCAGTGTATCGCCGTCGGCAAAACGGTCAGATAGTATAGTGACAAGCTGTTCCCAGCGTTCTTTTAGTTGTTCGTCTCTTGACATTTTTTTAATTTAATATCGCAAAGATAGTAACTTGAAATTTAATGTGTCACCGGTATTTTTTTGGATTGTAAAAGCAGTGGCTTACCTTTGCCCTTATGACGGGTATAGATATTATTTTAGGAGGCCTACTATTGTATGGTACTGTAAAGGGATTATGGAAAGGCCTTTTTGCCGAGTTGGCTTCATTACTTTCATTGTTAGTAGGTATTTATGTAGCAGTTAAATTCTCAGGTCTTGTGGGTAAAATGCTTGAAGGCCATGTAGATAATCCTAAATACATAAGTATTACAGCTTTTGCTATTACGTTTATTGCAGTAGTGGTTGGCATTGTGCTGCTGGCTAAAGTATTTACCAAGCTTGCGGATTTTTCTGGTCTCGGACTCGTTAACCGTCTTCTTGGTGGATTCTTCGGACTTTTAAAAATGATATTGATACTTAGTGTATCACTTAATTTCTTTATGAAATTAAACAGCAGTAATGCTCTTGCTGAAAAGAAAACCCTTGATGATTCTTTGTTCTTTTATCCGATATTAAAGGTCTCTAATACTATATTCCCAGTGCTGGAAGAATGGTTTAAAGAATATAAAAAATAGTTTTAGGATTGTTGCACTTCGACAGGCTCAGTGTGACTAAGACTTTGACAAGCTCAGTGTGACAATCCTAAAAGTTTATTGTAATGCTTCGACAAGCTCAGCATGACGTTTTAAGAAAATCAGTTGTTAGAATCGTTTTGTATACTTAGACTGCCGATAGCTATGGGGACAGTGCGGCAAACACTTCGACAGGCTCAGTGTGACAAATACTTCGACCAACTTAACACGATAATTAATTAATCGCTTCGCGTATTTTTTTTAACTGATGGTTGTGCCTCATGCTATGATAGGTAATAAAATAGACCAGTTCCAATTTTGTACTTCCTTTTAAAGGATGTTCATCAGGTAAGGATGCTTCTTCGCTAAGATTTACTTTTTTTGCTGCTTCCAGTAGTTTTTTGTTGGCCTCTTTAAGCGGTTCTGTAAGTTCTTCCTTTTTATATTCTTTTTCTTCAGGATATATAAAATCGGGTGACTCCATTTTGGTGTCAAAATTCATGAAGATTTCTTTGTACTCGCCGGCTCTTTGATCGGGTTCTCTTTCTGCAGGTTTTCCGGGAGCATAAAATAATCCGTCGATACCGTCTTCTGCTTTAAAAAGATGACGGCATACCTGTGCTGCTGTCCAGCTGCCCTGAAAAGGGATGGTGTTCATTTCTTTTTCGTTGAATGATGAAAGAAGGTGAAGTGTGTCGTTTAAGGCTGTTTCCAGCTCATTGAAAATTTCTTGTGACATAATTGTTCGTTTTGATTGATGATTGAATAGGATAATTATTAGATTTTATTCCTGCAGCACCGAAAATATATTGGCTGCCGGATCTTTAAACCAGGCAATTAACGGACCTCCGCCACGGAAGATATTGTCGCTGTCTGTCTTGAAATAGGGGAGGTCGTAACTTTCAAAAACTACACCTTTTGCTTTGAGCTGGTTAACAGCTTTTTCTACATCAGGTACAGGAAAGTTAAGTATGGTAAATGTGGCCGGAATATGGTTAGGTTTTGGGTAAACAATAACGGGAGTGCTGCCTTTAATGTACAGTTCCAATATGCCTTCTATTCCATTACGAACATCCAGCCCTAAAATTGTGCTATAAAATTCCTTGGCTTTGACGGTATCGTTTACTGAAAATCCGCTGAATGCTTTTGTGTCTTTAAACATAATTTTAGTATTTAAGAATTGGATTGTTTTTTAAGAAACAGCCATGATCTTTCCGGCTGTTTCTATAGTATAAGCTTTTAGCTTATTTAGTTTCATTAGGATTATAGCTTACCATCCAAAGCACACCAAACCGGTCTATGAATGACCCGAAATAATCGCCCCAGAACATATCTTCCATAGGCATTGTTACTTTACCGCCCGGAGTCAGTCCGTTAAAAACCCTGTCTGCCTCTGAACGGCTGTCTACGCTTACGCAGATGGATGAGTTTGTGCCAAAGGTTACCTGCTCCATAGATTTTGGAACATCGGTACCCATGATTACGTTACCGCCAATAGGCAGTGCAATATGCATAATGCCGTTTTTTTCAACTTCTGGCATATCTTCGCAACCCGGAGAGTCGCCAAAACGCATTAGTGCAGTAAATTCTCCACCAAAAGTGCTTTTGTAAAAGTTAAAAGCTTCTTCGGTGTTTCCGTTAAAATTCAAATAGGGATTAATCTGGCTCATTTTTTATTGTTTTAGATTGATTGATTACTTCTTTTCGAGAACCTTTTTAAGGTCGTTTAGACTTGTATTAAGGTCTTTGGTCAGTGCGCCTTTCATCATTACAGTCATTAAATTGATAGGGTAATTGGTTTTACCAGTCATGCCCCATGTTACTTTAGTGCTGTGTTCGCTAACTGCTTCGGTATTCATGTAGGTATGCGCAATAGCTTTAAAAGGCCTTGTAAACCTGATCTAGCTGGTAATGCGTTCTCCATCAGTTAATCCGGTAATTTCCTGTTCGCCGGCACCTGCTTTTTTACCATCCCAGGCATATATAAAACCAATAGTCCCGTCTATTCCCGTTAGGGTCTTTTTTATATCGGGATCTGTTTTTACCCATTTGTTGTAAACTTCCTGATTGACTACTATTTTAAGGTAGTCGTACACTTCGTGCTTTGGTTTGTTGATAATGATTTTTGCCTCAACAGAATATTCTTTGCTAACAAAGAGCGCAATTATTAATGGAAGCAGGATGATGATCGCGATTATTATAAGTATTGTGTACATAGCTTATTGTTTTTCTACTTCTTTTTTAAGATTTGACAAGCCTTCATTCAGTTTATTACCTATCATGCTATCCATAAAAAGGTTCATGAAATTTATAGGGTAAGAACTTCTTCCCTGCATACCCCAGATAACTTTAGTATTTGCAGGATCTACCTCATCGGTACTCATAAAAGCATATCCGGTACTTTCCATCGGTTCTTTAAAGCGAAGCTCGGTGTCTAAGCGGCTTCCTTCTGCAATTTTAGTAATCTCCTGTTCACCTTCGCCTACACTACTATTGCCTTTCCATGCGTTTACAAAACCTACGGTGCTATCTGTACCGGTGTATTCGTGCTTAATATTTGGGTCGGCAAGAATCCAGGCGTTATATGTATTTTGATTTTTAATGTGTTTTATATAGTCAAAAACAACAGCATTTGGTTTGTTTATTACGATTTCCCTGGTCACTGCATAGTCATTTTTTATGAATATTGCCAGGACAAGAGGGATAGCAATAATGATGAGGATTACGAGTAAAATTTTCTTTAGAATTTTCATGATATAAGGGTTGGTTAGTTTTTAGATGTTTATTTAATATACTGAAGTACGGTAATGCCGCAGTCGAAAGGTGTAGCTTTTACAAGGTTTAGTTTTTGGTAGCCTTCCAGTTTGTTGAATATTGGCATACCTGCACCAATTGCTACCGGATTAATAAAAAGATGGAATTCATCTATAAGTCCGTGCTGAATAAGTGATGCGCCAAATGAAGCACCGCCATAGGCAATGATATCGCTGCCCGGTTTGTTTTTAAGCGCAGTAACTTCTTCTACAAGTTCTCTTTGTGCGATTTCTGTATTTATCCAATCACAGGTTTTCATGGTGTTACTGAATACTATTTTAGGGGAGTCTATCATTTTATGAGCAAAATCGGCCATTTCGGGAATAGATATATTAGCCTGCCATGCATCGATGAATCCTTCGGCAAGTTTTCTTCCTAATAGTATGGTATCTACCGGATCTGTAAGGTCGCTGACATACTTTTTTAAGGTATCGTCCCAATCCCAAACCATCCAGTCCATTTCTCCGTTGGGTCCTGCTATAAATCCGTCTACAGACATTTGTACCTGTAATTTTAATTTTCTCATCGCTGTGATTTTATTTTGAAGGATATATTATTCGTCTCTTTTTCGGTTGAATATCAGGCTGTCGATTGAATATTTACCACTGCCCAGTATAAATATCGGGAGGCATAAAGCCAGATACAAGAAGGCTGCAATTTTTACATCAAAAGCATCATTAGCATGTGCTATAAAAAAGGCTACGATCATGGTAATGAATATAGGTACTATTGCATAGCGTGTTACCAGTCCGATCAATACCAGGAATCCACAAAACAGTTCGGCAAAAATGACAAGGTTAAATGATAGTTTTGCTCCAATGCCGATAATATCTCCAAACATTGGTAGGATAGTATCGTATGCCTCAAACTTGGTGTAGCCATAGCGTACAAACATTGCGCCTACTATAAGCCGTAATAATAATGCTGCGAAATCTGTGTTTAGTGATTGTGTACTTAGTAGTCTTTTCATGGTTTTATTTTGTTTTGGTTGGTATTCTTTTTAAGATTTGGCTACATGTATTTCATAGCATCATAACCAAGAAGTCTTCGCCATAAAGCGATCTGGCCAATGCAATTTGCCTCCCTGTAAATAGAGAAAGAGATAAGCTCATAAAGCGACATCTCCATCCCCGGAATTTTTATAAGACTATCCAGCTTCTCGGGAGTTGCGGTAACAAGTGCTTCTCGGGCTATAGGGCTTATTTTTTTCCAGTCTTGTTTGTATTGTTCTAATGCAGGGTAGGTAACATCTTCTTTTATGCCCTGATTGTCTTTAAATAATGCATCGGCAGCTTGTTTTAAAGATTCGCCTGTGAGAGCAGAAGCAATTTCATACCGCTGTTGTACAAGACTGCCGGCCAGCCATGCCGTATGATTGGCTTTTGTGTTTAGCCTGTTGTGAGAATGGATATCTGAAATACCGTCTAATGCACTGATAAAAAATCCGGTATGCATATCATATAGGTCAATTAGGCCATGTAATCTACTGTCTTTTGCTTCTGTTGCTTTCATAATTATTTAACACTTATAATGTAAATACCTTTGTTCTGAATGTCTTAAACAAAGATAAGATAAGTATTTTGTATTTAAGGCGTCATAAAAAGTCAAGATAAGGGGGTGTTTAGGACAAAAAAGGTATATTTGTTATCCTTAAAGTTTTATAGTCATGCAATTAGGAATTTTATTGACAAAAGATCATCGTTTATTAAGCGTTGCAGCTTTACTCGATGTGTTGGAAACGGCAAACCGATTTTATGAAGAAGAAGGAGAAATTTCTCCTTTTACGATAAACCTGATCCATCTTGAAGGGCATGAGATAGCATCGTATGCGGGACATATGCCTAAAGTGGTAAGCAGGGATGTTGATTATGATTTGTTGTTAATACCTGCTTTTAAAAGTGAAATGCTGGCGGAAGCTTTAAACGCAAATATTCCATGGGTATCTTGGTTACAGCAGCAATATAAAGAAGGAGCGGCCATTGCGAGTTTTTGTACGGGAGCTTTTTTATTGGGAGCTTCGGGATTGCTGGACAACCGCCCGGCTACTACTCATATTAATGCCGAGGGTGCTTTTTCAAGATTATTTCCTTTGGTACAATTAAAGGCCGAAGCGGTTGTCACAGAAAAAGACAGGATATTTACCAGCGGTGGTGCTACAAATACATTCCATTTACTTATGCTGCTGCTTGAAATTTATTGCAGCCGAAAAGTAGCTGTTAGGGCTGCCAAAGTGTTTTCTATCGATCTTGACCGTAACCGCCAAACGTATTTTGGTACGTTTACGCCAGACAAAGATCATGGGGATATTTTAGTGAAACAGGCACAGGAAGAAATTAGAAAACATTTTAGTACTGCCAATACCATTGAAGAACTTATTACCGATGTACCTGCCAGCCGCCGTAACCTTGTGCGCCGTTTTAAACAGGTGACCGGGATCACTCCTATAGAGTACCTTCAGAAAACACGTATCGAAGCAGCCAAGCAAATGCTGGAGCAATCACGTTACAGTATATTGGAAGTAATGCTGGAATCGGGGTATAATGATCTTAAAACCTTTAGAACATTATTCAAGAAAAATGTAGGTATGACCCCTAAAATGTATAGGGAGAAATTTAGCGGGCAGATGGTTTAGCGGGATTTTAGATTTTAATTTGCCCTATGATTTTATATTAAATTCCAGGCCAAGACCACGGAAGCTTTGAATTGAAATAGAAGGGTCTTCACTAAAATACTTTCTCAGCCTGCTTATAAATACATCCATACTTCGACCGGAGAAGAAATCGTCACTGCCCCATATCGAGGTGAGTATATCGTCACGTTTTATCATTCTGTTTTTATTGGTAAACAAATAGCGAATCAGGTGTACCTCTTTTTCGGTAAGGCGGTAAATGGTTTCTTTATGAATAAGTGTATAGTTTTTACTGTCAAAACTATACAACCCTATGTTTATTGGTCCGGTATCTGGAGAGGTGGCTGCTGATGTTCTTTGTGTACGTTTTAAAATGTTTGTTATCCGTAAAATAAGTTCGTCGGCTTCAAAAGGTTTTACGACATAATCGTCGGCTCCTAATTTTAACCCTTTTATTTTGTCTTCTTTTAATCCTTTTGCGGTAAGAAAAATAATGGGTGTTTCAGGGTTATTTACAATAATATTCTCTGCAAGGGTGAAGCCATCTATTTTAGGCATCATTACGTCAAAAACACAAATGTCAGGATTCGTTACCGAAAAAATGGCCAACGCTTCGGCGCCATCTTTTGCCCAGGTTACTTTAAACCCTGAAATTTCAAGATATTGTTTTAAGATGCTGGCATAATCAAAATCATCTTCGGCTAAAAGTATATGTTTCATGATCACGGTATTGAAATTATAAATGTGGCGCCTTTTCCTTCTTCACTGCTTACAGTAATAGTACCCATATAGGCTTCTATTATCCGGCTCACATAAAACAAGCCCAAGCCAAGTCCTTTTGTAGTATGTACATCGCCTTTTTGTACACGGTAAAATTTATCAAATATAGCATCCTGTTCTTTTTGGGCAATGCCAATACCATTATCCTGTATAGTCAAGGTAATGTGAGTAGGTGATTTTTCTAATTTTATAGTGATCAAATTGGCGCCATATTTTACAGCATTGTCCAGTAGGTTTACGAGTATGGTGTCCAGATGAAAGCGATCCATATAGAATGTAGTTTCGATGCTTTCCCTGAAAATAATTTCCACTTCTGTGTGTGAAAGTTTAAAATCATTGATTATTTCCTGTATGTCGGTAGAAGTGATCTCTTTTGTATTTGATGTATCGATACTGTCTGTTGCAAGCGATGCTTTTGTAACCTCACTGAATAGCTTTTGCATGCGTACGTTTTGGCGCTCAATAATAGAAAGGGCATGACTAAACTGTTGGGGAGTAAGTTCCTGTTCCTTCTTCTTTAATGTTGTTACGGCTATATCCAATGCTGCCAATGGTGTTTGGAACTCGTGGGTAATATTGTTAATAAAGTCGGTTTTAATATCGTTTATCTTTTTTTGCGTAATAAGGCTTTTAATGGACCAGTAAAAAAGCAGTACAACAAAAATTAATAATGCGGCAGAGAAAATAAGCAGTCCTGACATTCGGATAAAGGTTCTTTTTTCCCAATTGGCAATGCCATAAAAGCGGTCTGATACAACAACATAGCTATACTTACTGTCGTCATCGCGTGATTTGGTTTGTGAAGCCTTTAATTCATTGTTGTGTTCTGTGTTATTACCAAATATCAGCATTTTGCCTGAAAAAAGGGTGTCAGTTGCTTTAGTTTCTTTGTCGAGAATGATTATAGCAGTGAGATAGCTGGCATAGCTCACATCATAATTTTCGAAAAATCTCTCTTTTTCAAGCAATTTTATTGCTATTTGTGAAAGAGAATCGGAAGTTTTTTTCATCTCCTTTTCATACACTTCCTTATTTGCTTTGTGCGCAACATAGTCTTTAATGAAATTGCCTGTTTTTTTCATCCAGGCCTTGTTTAAGGTATCCATCTTTCCGGAAGTTTCTAAAGCCATAAATTGCTGTGTTATTACAGCATTAGCCTCTTTAACGTTAAGTTTATAGGTATTGCCTATAAAATACCCCTGGATGCAGATTAAGGCAACCACGGTAACAACACATCCGATAATTAAAAATAAAATTTTACGCTTCATCATTTTGATGTTAACCAAACAGGGTATTGGAATGATACAAAGCTACTTTTTTCCTGCCTTGGTTGGTTTAAAATTAATTACGTTAACCTGTCATTAACCCAGTATTAACCCCATTGCCCGAAAATTTACGTGAGATTTGCACTATCAATCAATCAATTATGAGTTCATCATCAATCATCAAAAAACAAAGATCACTAATCATGATCATTTCCCTGTTCTGTTATTTTGCAGGGCAGGCACAAAATCCGGTAGTATCCGGGCGGGTATATGACAGTGCAAAACAGCCACTCTCTTTTGCCGATGCCCTGGTGCTGTCGGTACAGGATTCTACGGTATATAGAAAAGGCTTTACAGACGAAAAAGGACGGTTTGAAATAGCCGATGTAGCTTCCGGGAACTACTTTCTTAAAATTAGTACGCTGGGGTACCAAGAATATTATGTACCTCTTTTAGTGCAGGAAAGTATGGAACTTCCGGATATTATATTGGCAGCTGCCGAGTCTAAAGAACTGGATAATGTAGTGATCAATTCTAAAAGGCCTGTGGTTAAAAGAAGAATAGACCGTTTAGAATTTGATGTAGAGAATTCCATTCTTTCATCAGACAATGCCTGGGAGATTATTAAGAAAACTCCGGGTGTAAGCAGCGCTACAGGAAACCTTACCATTAGGGGCAGCAGCGGGATATTGGTAACGATTAATGATAAAAAAGTATACCTGACAGGAACAGAACTAAAAAACCTCTTAGAAAACACCAGTGGTGAAGACATAAAATCGATCGAGGTGATCACTACGCCGCCGGCGAAATATGAGGCGCAGGGCAGTGCGGTACTGAACATTAAAATGAGAAAAAATGTTACAGGAGGCTACAAGGGATCAGTATCCGGAGCTTATGTACAGTCGATGTATCCTAAAGGTGTGGTTTCTACTAATCAGTATTACAAAAACAATAAGCTAACGGTATTTGGCGGTTACAGTTTTGGTTCCGGTCACTATTATAGCGAAACTCCAGGAGAGATCAGGTATTTTGATGAGGAGGGCAAAACAGCATCGGTTTGGAAAAATGCTGAAAAGGCACATTACAGGGCTTTGGCTCAACACAGCTATAACCTTACTGCCGAATACCAGATAGACAGTCTTAATACTGTAGCTGTAGGAGCAAACGGTTTCTCCAGCCTTAAGAGTACTGCAAATATGGAATCACCTACCCGTATTTATAATGGTTTTGGTCAGTTAGATTCAATATATTCTACCCGAAACCATAGGGATTACCCTCAAAAGAACAGTACACTTACCGGTTCATTCGAACATAAATTTGACAGTAAGCATAAAATAGCGGTATCGTCTGATTATACAAAGTATTATTACAATCAGGAACAAGATATTAATGCTGCCTTTTCACTCCCAATGTCGGCTCCTTACAGGGAGAGCCTTATTGAGAGTAACGATACCCGACGTATTGACCTATTCTCTGTCCAGGCAGATTATAATGGAGCATCCGGAGTAACCAATACTGAAGCGGGTTTGCGTTATGGCAGTGTAAAAGCTGATAATGTTTTTGATTATTCAAAAGAAGAAAATGGTATGCCTGTACCCAATGCCGGATTGTCAAATCAGTTTTTGTATGATGAGTCAATCATGGCGGGTTATATAGGAGCCGACAGGGAGTTTGGAAAATGGGGTTTTAAAGCAGGGCTTCGCGGGGAGTACACACATCTGGAAGGAAATTCGGTTACCACTGCGGAGGTAAATACACAGGATTATTTTAAACTGTTCCCTTCGTTATATACGCTTTATAAAGCATCGGATAATCATCAGATAGGAGCGTCTTATGGTAAACGTATCATCAGGCCGCAGTATTCGGCACTTAATCCCTTCCGTTCTTATTCTACACCTTATGCTTATGCTACGGGAGACCCAAGGCTGCAGCCTGCAATAACCCATAATTTCAGCCTGATGTATACACTAAAAACAAAATATAATTTTGACCTGTACTATCGTTTTGAAAAAGATCCTACAATAGAGATTATCCGTCAGGATTATGCAACCAATACTATAATAACACAGGTTACCAATATAGATAAGAACATGTCTTTAGGACTTGATTTTAATACTAATATTGAGTTTTTTGAATGGTGGCAGACAGGATTGCAGGCTACGGTAGATTATAAGGAAGATACTTTCCAGGGAGTTGATGAACTGATGTATACCAATAAAAAAGTAAGCTTTACCACAAGTACAAATTCACGCTTTACACTTTCTAAAAAGAAAGATCTTTTAGCAGAGATGAACTTTTACTATACATCGCCTACAGTGCAGGGTTCTTATAATTATGACCAGCTGTCGAGCTTATCACTTAGTGTAAAAAAGATATTTCTTAAAGGTAATGGAGAGCTTACTTTTATATTCTCTGACATCTACAAAGGGCAGGTGTTAAAAGCAACTACACAATATGCCAATCAATACAGTTATACATCAAATTATGGTGACTCTCAAAGTTTCAGGATCCAGTTCAGGTATCGTTTTGGAAACCAGAAATTAGGTAACGGCAAGTCGAGAGAAAATACTGACGAACAGAAGCGTTTGTAATAATCCATTTGAAATAAAACAGTTTAAGGTCCGGCATTATTTTATGCCGGGCCTTGCTATTTGTGGCTTTTTTAAAATTTATGGTGGTATATTTGCTGCAATAAGTTCTTTTCTTTATTTCGATCAAACGGGAAAGGTTCATGGCTTAAGGCCATGACGAAAAGGGAATCGTGTGTAAATCACGAACTGTCGCGCAACTGTAAATAACCTCTAAGTTTTTACCCACGCAGTCCACTGTCTTAATTGATGGGAAGGACGGTAAAAATGTTATAAGTCAGGAGACCTGCCTTTACCAACTTGACAATGCTTTCGCGGTTTGAAGTATTGGTTACAGCCCTAATAAAGAATAAGTGTGTTTATTCGTGACCGGCTTTTTCCAACTTCTTAAAGCATTGTGAAATCCTGCAAAGAGCTTTTAACTAATTTATTAATTTTTTAAAAGCAAAAAAGAAATGTTCACAAACAATCTAAGCCGTATCTTTATTGGCAACAGCGCAAATTTTCTTCCCTCGATTAAAAAGCAAAGGAATTATAATTTTAAAGCCATAGCGGCATATTGTTTGCTACTTGGTGATAATGATTCGGCACTCCTATAGTTTTCATTGGAGCTATCTTAATGCCTGTCCCGATCGTATACCCGGCAGGTATGCATTTCTTAAATACAATAACATTATATGATTACTCGATTACAGGCGGCAATAACAGCAGTAGGTGGCTTTGTGCCTAATAATATCCTTGACAATACATCTTTAGAGAAAATGGTAGATACATCGGATGCGTGGATAATTTCACGTACCGGAATAAAAGAACGAAGGATTGCCGATGCTGATATGGCAACGTCTGATATGGCGGCGCTATCTGTAAAAAATCTGCTTGATAACTCTGGTGTAAACCCTGAAGATATTGAATTGCTTATTCTTGCGACCTCTACACCCGATCATGTTTTGAATCCGGCAGCGGCTTTGGTTTGCGAAAAAGCAGGACTTAAAAATGCCTGGGGATTTGATCTTAACGCAGCATGCAGTGGTTTTTTATATGCGCTTTCTGTAGGCGCTTCATTTATTGAAAGTGGAAAATATTCTAAAGTATTGGTTGTAGGTGCAGATAAAATGAGTGCTATTGTAAATTATGAAGACCGCAATACCTGTGTGCTTTTTGGTGATGGTGCCGGAGCGGTACTATTAGGCCCAGGAACAGAAGGTGCTGGTTTACAGGACAGTTTTTTAAAGTCTGACGGCCATGGTGCACAGTTTTTATCGGTTCCGGCGGGAGGGTCTGCTCATCCGGCATCAACAGCAACGATAGAAGAGAAAAAACACTTTGTCCAGCAGGACGGAAGAACAGTTTTTAAAAATGCCATAAATGGTATGACTGCAGCCTGTAAAGAGATATTGCAGCGCAACAGCCTTGCTGTAGCAGATATCGACTGGATCGTGCCACACCAGGCTAACATGAGGATCATTCAGGCAGTAGGAGAGCACCTTAGTGTACCGATAGAAAAAATAAAAGTAAATATTAACAGGTATGGCAATACCACGGCAGCAACATTACCGCTATGCCTGTGGGATTTTCATAAAGATTTTAAACCCGGTGACAAAATACTGCTAACAGCATTTGGCGCAGGATTTACCTGGGGCAGTTCCTACTTAGTATGGGGCAGCCTGATGAATTAAATAAAAATAAAATGACATTACAAGATAAAATAGACGCATCAGAAACACATATATTTAAAGCCGTATTTCCTAATACGACCAATCACTATGATACTCTTTTTGGGGGTACTGCCATGCAGTTAATGGATGAGGTTGCTTTTATTACAGCAACCCGTTTTAGCAGGCAGCGTGTGGTTACTGTGAGCAGTGACCGTATTGACTTTAAGAAACCTATCCCTGCAGGTACTTTTGCCGAACTGATAGGTAAGGTAACCCATATAGGAAATACCAGTTTACAGGTTCATGTAGAGATTTATGTGGAGAAAATGTATTCTTTGGAACGCGAAAAAGCGATAACGGGAAACTTTACTTTTGTAGCAATAAACGAGAACAAAGAGCCAGTGCCAATTAATAAGTAATTAGTGCTGCTCACTAAATTGAGATAAGATCTTTACGAGTTCCCTGCTTTTTATCAATCCGTTATAGCGTGCTTCGATTTTATAATCGGGAGATAAAAGCACCCATGAAGGATAAGCACCTTTTGCATCTCCTAACAGTGCGGCGAGTGCATGCAGCCCGCCGGTACCATGAGGAATAAATGTATAGATTGTTGTATTGAAAGTAATAGGTTCGCGCGATTCGGCATCCAATTCTATATAATAATAATTGTTTGCGAATAGTTGCTGTAAAGCACTGTCTTTCTCAATTTGTTTATCCTGAATTTTACAAATGGCACACCAGCCGGTATACATCTTTATTAAGATGGGCCTTGGCTGCTGTGCCATTTTTTGTTCCAGTTCTTTAAAAGATATGCCATAGCTTTTCTGGCTGTAGCCAAAGGAAACAGCGAAGAGTAGAAGTGTTATGGAAACTATCTTTTTCATTTTTTTTAATGTTTGTTACACTTATCTTGTTGCAGTATTATGACAATTATTGGCGCGCTTCGACAAGCTCAGCGTGACTCACTCGGATGAGATTCATTCGTTTCGGTTTTTACATGAAACTACTAAAACAAATTATAGCGTACTCCTAAAAATACTCTTCTTCCCTGCATTGAAGCAAAGTTATAACTTGGGTCGAATGTATAGCCATTAGGGTTATTTACAGGATCGTTCACGTTTTTATCGAACGGGTCGAACGGGCGAAGGATGGGATCATCCGGTACAAAGTTTAGTATGTTTTTTACACCGCCATAAAATTCAAGTCCGTAGGTGAATTTTTTTGTAAGCTGTACATTTGCAATGCAAAACCAAGGGGAATATTCCGGCCTGTAATCCTTAGGCAATATAGGTAGTCGCATTGGACCGTACCAGTTTCCGGTAAGGTCGATACTAACTCCTTTAGGGAATGTGTAAGTTGCAACAAAGGTACCCGACCATTTTGGAGCATGCAATTGCTGTGACCTTTCAAGACGGCCTGTGCCATTTTTATCTTCCATCTGGAATACATCCATATAAGATATACCTGCCAAAACTTTTAAAGGAAAGGTAAAAGTGAGATCAGTATTTAGTGAAACCCCTTGCGATATGGCATGTCCTTTAAGGTTATCGTAGATGATCTTATTCGGATCGGTATCAAAATCGCCCACGATTTTATTGGTGAAATAAGAATAGAAACCAGTAATGTCCAGTCCTATAGAAAGAAAATCGGTTGTTATCTTTTTTACATAATTCAGGTTACCGTTAAAAGAGCGTTCCGGATTAAGTTTCTCGGCAATTACTACTTCACGTGCTCCGGTAAGTGCAGCGTGGTCTTCGGTAAAAAGGTTAACTACCCTGAAACCGGTTCCAAAACTTGCCCTGATCACATTATTCGTATTTGGAGCAAACTTATAAGCCACCCTTGGTGAATGCACCGATCCGTGATTTTTATCATAATCAAAACGATAGCCGCCTAATACTTTATGTTGTTCATTAATTTTCCATTCGTCCTGAATAAAAAGTCCGGGTAAAGGTGTTTTTTGCGGTTCATTGCTCAAACCATCCGGCGATGCTGTTGCAGGAGTATTGTCGTCATAAACTGTATAACGCATGGAGGCACCCAGTAAAAAGTTATGCCCTCCGCTAAACTCTTTATCCCAGTAGGTTTGTAAAAAGGCAACCTGCTGTGTGGCCATATAAGGTGTAAAACCGTAATAGGAGTTCTGGTCGTGCCAGTTGTAAGAGAACTGTGTATAGATCTTTTCGGTGGTTGGTAATTGATACAAACCGATTAGTTCGGCTCTTTTGGTGTAAATACTTTCGCCATAAATACTGTCGCTGCCACGCCATTTTTTGCTCCAGTTCATTTCGCCTCCCCATCGGTCTTCATATACATAACGGGCAGCAAGGCTAAAAACACGGTTTTCTTTACGTTCAAAATTCCATTTGTTGAAAAGCGATATACGATCCTGAAGGGTAACATCGGTGAAATTATCTCCGTTCTTATCCACTTTTGAACTGTAGTTAAAGTAGTTTAAGCCAAAAAGCGATGTTGCAGAACCTACCTTGGATTTAACGGCGGTATCGAAATTTTGTTCGCCCCAGCTGGTTACAAAATAATCGGCACTTATAAGTGGTGCTTTTGTAGGCGTTTTGGTAATCACGTTGATGATTCCACCCATCGCCTCTGAACCATATAAAGAAGATGCCGGGCCTTTTACCACTTCGATGCGTTCCACAATACTGTTTGGGATGCCGCTCAAGCCGTATACGGTAGAAAGGGCACTCACTATAGGCATACCATCAATTAATATCATGGTGTACGGACCTTCCATACCGTTAATGTGGATGTCGCCTGTGTTGCACACATTACAGTTAAGCTGAGGCTGAACACCGTTTACCATACCTACAGCCTCAAACAGGCTTGCAGTTGGGTTTTTCTTAAACAGCTTTGGTGTAATAATCTCTACCGGAATGGGACTTTCGGTACGGCTTATCTCTTTCATGGTTCCGGTAACAACTACTTCATCTAATGAGGTATTGTCTTCATGTAAAGTAATATTTAGAACTAATGGCGTGGTTTTGTCTACGGTCACTTTTTTGCGTTCATTTTTTAATCCCGTCGAAGAGAATATCACTTCATAGGTTCCAAAGGGCACATTTTGGATATCGTAATTCCCGTCATCATCTGCAGAAAGGGTATAGCCTAATGCAGGCAAAATGATAGATACCGCAGGTACAGGCTGATTGTTTTCGGATATTTTTCCTTTAATGCTTCCGGTTTGGGAATACATGGAAAAACCGACAAATAAAAATAAAAAGAGTAAGTGTTTTTTCATTATCTAAACATATAATTAGTTCTGCAAAATTATAAATTTAGTTTAATCTAAAAATTAATTTAATGTATATTTTATTTTTTTATTTGATTAATCTAATTAGTTCCAGTGTTTACAGGTGCTTTAATGATTTTTGAATGTATTGCCGGGTAATAAATTGATTATTAATGCGTTTTTAGTAAGTAGTAATTTGTTATTTTTACACCAAGGTAAAACCCAGTATACATTGGACTCAAAAGGAAATTTCATAACGGTAAAACCAAAAGATGAGGTAGTAGCAAAGTATATTGACTATTATTATTTTCATACGTCTGATGATCCCGGTTTTAGCAGGAAATTTTTCTTTTATCCTAATTACAAGCATGCTATCACAGTTTATGAAGGATCTGAAGTAACGATTACACATGAGGGTTCTTTGATCAATCCATCGGATAAAAAAAAGCTATTTGCCTTTTACTCGATAAATACCGATCAGAATTTTAAAGTTGAGCTTAACGGGGTGTTTAATAAAATAGGGATAGTGTTTAATCCGTTAGGACTGAATCATTTTTCGAAAGAACCTTTAAGTGAATTTTGCAGCAGGTCTATTTCTGAATTTAAATATTTTGGAAATGATTTTACTACTTTGTCTCAAAACGTTTTCAATGAGCCTGATGCTGATAATAAAACGAATCTTCTTGATGCTTTCTTTAAAGAGAAATATTGTGGTTTTGATGAAGTTGTGGTAAAAAAAGCAATGCTGGAAATACTCAACTCTAATGGATTTGTAAAAGTAGAAGAGTTGTCTGAAGGATTAGGTGTGAACCGTAAAACGCTTTTACGACTCTTTAAAAAACACCTTTGCAGTAGTGTAGAAGAATACAAGAAACTCGTTATGTTTCGTAATGCACTTAATTATTCCCAACAAATGGGTGAGGATGCTTCATTAACCGATGTTGCATTGTATAGCCTTTACTACGATCAGGCACATTACATAAAACACTTTAAATCGGTTACCAAACAATCACCAAAAACACTATTATCTAAGTTAACCAAGCTTGGTAATCAGGAAGTGTATTGGAATTTTGAAGACTAATTTACAGCTGTCCCAATTTTACAATTGTACCTTTTTAGTGTTAGCGATATTTGTATTATAATAATGAAAATATCAAACCTAAAACAATATTAAAATGAAACTTACTAAACAGGATTTACAGGTAGCGTTGATTTTCTTTGTGATCTTTCAACTCGCATCGGCAGTGATATGGATTGTTTATGATGCCAATTATTTTATGGCAATGTTGTGTGGTTGTATTGGTGCTTATTATGGCGGATATTACAGAAACAAAAAATCAAGTATACAGAAACAATAAACCAACAGTTATGTTTAAACTACTTATACTAGTTATAGTAACTATAGTGCGGGTTATACTTTAGTAAAAAGAAAAACCTGGCTTTTGGGCCAGGCTTCCTTGCCTAAAATAAATTCTAAGCACACACATTATCGTTAACTTCTTGTTTTCTTAATTGGTTTTGTTATTGTAATTTTTTAAGCTATTGTTGATGTAATAGTTTAAAAGAATGGTTAAATTAATGAAATAAAATACACCTGCGCAAGAGATATTTTTATTTTTACCTTTTGTCTAATTTTTTTACATTTTGCCGTTTTATTACTTAAGAAAACTTTAAGAATTACAGAAAAATATGTTTTTTTAATACGTTTTCGACTTTTCTTCCCAGTTGTTGTGAATGGGAGAAAGACTGTAGGAAAAAATTTGTATAAATTTTGTTAAAACGAGCAATGGCTTTATCAGTCAGGAAATATTCCTTTAGCTTTGTGTGGTATGTATAGTATGTGCATAAATTAACAAAAAACATATCTATTTTATTGGATTGACGTATTGAATTGGTCATTTTTCATTATGTAATGAAAGATTTGGCACGCTTTTCCCTTAGATTTGTTTTGCATTCACTTATTCACCACCATGAAGATCAAATATATTGTCTACACGCTTATAATTGTTGGCGTTGGCGCTCTGGTATACTACAGGATTTCTGAAAATTCTGCTAAGAAAAACGAACAGGGCGGCGGCGGAAAGGACGGTAAAAAACCGCCTATGTCTGTTAACGGAGTAGTAGTTGCTCCACAGGAATTTTCTAACACACTATCATTATCAGGTTCTATAGAAGCCAATGAACAGGTAGAGATTAGAAGCGAGGTGTCGGGCATTGCCGAAAAGATATTTTTTACCGAGGGGGCAAAAGTATCGCAGGGGCAGGTGCTTGTAAAAATAAATGATGTAGAACTTAGGGCTCAGGCAGGTGCTGCACGAACCAGACAGAACCTTGCTGCCGAAAATGAAAGGCGTGCACGACTGCTGCTTCAAAAAGAGGCTATAAGCCAGGAAGAATATGATATTGCCAGCGCCGATTTTAAAACAGCACAGGCGCAAACCCAGCTTATTAATGCGCAAATTGCCAAAACGTCAATAAGAGCACCGTTCTCGGGAACTATTGGTTTACGTAATATATCTCCGGGTACTTATGTAACTTCTGCAACGCTTATTGCTAGTTTAGTGAGCAGCAGCCAGGTAAAAATAACTTTCTCTATTCCTGAGAAATATGCTTCGCAAATGAAGCTTAACTCAAAAATATCATTTACTGTTGCCGGGACAACACAGAATTTTGAAGCCAAGATTTATGCGATCGAACCTGCAGTTGATGTTGCTACCCGTACTTTAAGGGTTAGGGCATTAGCACAAAACAGTGATGGTAAATTACTACCGGGAACTTTTGCTAACGTGGCACTTCCATTAGAAAAAGTAGATGGTGCTTTTGTAATCCCTACCGAAGCTATTGTACCGATACAAGGCGGTAAAAAAGTTTTTATTGCTAAAAACGGTCTGGCAGAAGAAGTAATGGTGCAGACCGGAACCCGTACCGATAAGGATATTGTGGTACTATCAGGCTTAAAAGCAGGCGATACTGTGCTAACCACCGGAGTACTTACACTTAAAAAAGAAACACCTGTTAAGGTATCGGTAACTAAAAACGCTAAACCATGAGTTTATCTACGCTAAGTATAAAGCGGCCGGTACTTACCATAGTAATGAATGTGGCTATTATTCTTTTTGGAATAATAGGTTATACGTTCTTAGGGGTAAGAGAATTCCCGTCTATTGACCCGGCGCAGATATCGGTACGAACCAACTATGCCGGCGCAAATGCCGACATTATTGAGTCGCAGATAACAGAACCGCTGGAAAAAGCCATCAACTCTATTGATGGGATACGTAATATTACTTCTTCCAGTAACCAGGGGTCAAGTAATATTACGATAGAATTTAACCTTGAAAAAAACCTTGAGGAAGCAGCGAATGATGTTCGTGATAAAGTATCACAGGCTATTCGAAGCCTTCCGCAGGATATAGATGCGCCACCGGTAGTTTCTAAAGCCGATGCCGATTCTGAACCGATCATTACTATGACGGTACAGAGTGCAA
The DNA here is from genome assembly GCF_004028155.1 of Flavobacterium cerinum. Lineage (GTDB taxonomy): Bacteria > Bacteroidota > Bacteroidia > Flavobacteriales > Flavobacteriaceae > Flavobacterium > Flavobacterium cerinum. Next base: position 461,110 of record NZ_SBII01000001.1, read on the forward strand.
CACGCAACCCACTTGAACTTAGTGACTATGCCGAGAATGTAATTGCCGAAAGGCTGCAAACTATTCCGGGTGTGAGCAGTGTGCAGATATGGGGCCAGAAGCGATATGCCATGAGGCTGTGGATCGATCCTGTAAAACTGAACTCGTATGGGGTAACGGTTAGTGATGTGCGTAATGCACTTAACAGCCAGAATGTGGAATTACCTACAGGTAAACTTACAGGTGCTAATACTGAGCTTACCATTAAGACTCTTGGAAATTTGGCAAGTGCCGAAGAATTCAATAATATCATTGTAAAATCGGAAGGGGAGAAGATCGTAAAATTTAGTGATGTTGGAAGGGCAGAGTTAGGCCCGGAAAATGTGGAAACGAAAATGACCAACGACGGGCAGCAGCTTGTAGGTTTGGCGATCATCCCTCAGCCGGGAACCAACTACATTGAGGTGGCAGATGCTTTTTATGTGCAGTACGAGCAGATGAAAAAAGAACTGCCTGCCGACCTTAAGCTTAATATCGCGATTGATAATACTATATTCATTAAAAAATCAGTACTTGAAGTTGCCGAGACACTGGCAATTTCCATTATACTGGTTACACTTATTATATACCTTTTCTTCAGGGATTGGGCAATTGCACTGCGACCTTTGCTGGACATACCGGTATCATTGATTGCTACTTTCTTTATCATGTATATTTTTGGGTTCTCTATTAATGTATTAACACTATTGGCTATTGTACTGGCTACAGGTCTTGTGGTAGATGATGGTATCGTAGTTACCGAAAATATCTTTAAAAAGGTAGAAGAAGGAATGACACCTATAGAGGCTGCCATGAAGGGAGCCAATGAAATATTTTTTGCGGTTATTTCTATTTCTGTAACACTTGCAGCCGTATTCCTTCCGGTTATTTTCCTTGAAGGTTTTGTGGGGAGGCTCTTTCGGGAGTTTGGGGTCGTCATTGCGTCTGCGGTATTGATCTCGGCTTTTGTATCGCTTACGCTTACGCCTATGCTAAATGCCTACCTGATGAAAGGAGGCGTACACAAAAAATCACGTTTTTATAATTTTACCGAACCTTATTTCGAAAAACTGAATGCCGGTTATGCAAATGCATTAAAAGGATTTATGAAAAGGAAATGGGTGAGTTTCCCAATACTTGTTGTGTGTTTAGGACTTATTGGATTATTTTATTCGATCATTCAAAAAGAAACAGCACCTTATGATGACCGTAGTTTTGTTGGACTAAATATTACCGCTCCCGAAGGTGCATCGTATGAATATATGAACCGCTTTATGGGTGAGATCGAACAGCTTATAAAAGACTCTGTACCCGAGAAAAAAGTGAGCCTTGTAATTACATCACCCGGTTTTGGATCATCATCTGTAAACAGTGGTCGTGTGCGAATTGCGTTGGTAGAGCCAAATGAAAGGAAACGTTCGCAAAAAGAAATTGCTGCTGATCTTACCAAATGGACCAAGCGTTATTCAGAGGCACGTACATCGGTATCAGAACAGCCTACCATTGCCGTAAACCGAAGAGGAGGTTTCCCGATACAATATATTATACAGGCACCCAACTTTGAAAAACTGCGTGAAAAAATACCACAGTTCATGGACGAGGTAAGTAAAGATCCTACGTTTGCTATGACCGATGTAAACCTGAAATTCAATAAACCTGAGATAACAGTAACAATAGACCGTGAAAAGGCGCAAAGCCTTGGGGTATCTCTACTGGACGTAGCACAGACATTACAGTTATCATTGAGCGGCCAGCGTTTTGGCTACTTTATGATGAATGGTAAGCAGTACCAGGTAATGGGGCAGTTTGAACAAAAAGACCGTGACGCACCTCTGGATCTTACCTCTACTTTTGTGAAGAGTAATACGGGAGAACTAATTCAGTTGGATAACCTTGTTACTGTAGACGAACAAAGCAGCCCGCCACAGCTGTACCACAATAACCGTTATATGTCGGCTACCGTTTCGGCAGGACTCGCACCGGGAATGAGTATCAGTGACGGTATTGATGCCATGGAGCGTGCTAAAGAAAAAGTGCTGGATGATACTTTCACAACCGATCTTGGTGGTGAATCGCGTGACTTTGTGGAGAGCAGCTCTAATACGCTGTTTGCTTTTGGCCTTGCACTATTGCTTATCTACTTAATATTAGCAGGGCAGTTTGAGAGCTTTATCGATCCGTTTATTATTATTCTTACTGTACCTATGGCGGTTGCCGGAGCATTATTATCGCTGTGGCTTTTTGGGCAGACGTGGAATATCTTTAGCCAGATCGGTACCATCATGCTTATAGGACTGGTCACGAAGAACGGTATCCTTATCGTAGAGTTTGCCAATCAGCTTAGGGAAGAAGGCAGACCAAAATATGAAGCTATTATGGAGGCTGCCGAATCGCGCCTTCGCCCGATATTAATGACCAGTTTAGCCATTGCGCTAGGTGCATTACCTATTGCGATGTCGCTAGGAGCAGCATCTACCAGCCGTATTGGTATGGGGGTTGTAATTGTAGGCGGTACTATATTCTCCTTAGTGCTTACCTTGTTTATTATCCCAGCAATTTATTATATGTGGTCGCGCCCTAAAAAGCACCGCCCTGAATTTGACAACATTGAAGACTAACCCATGAAGTTTTATATCTCTATAGTATTTGGTTTATTTACAGTTGTTTGCAGCGCCCAGCAATTACTCACAGCTGAGCAGGCTGTCGCTATAGCACTGGAAAATAACTATGACATTAAGCTGGCAACAAACGACCTAAAGATAGACGAACAGAATGTAAGCCTTGCCAATGCAGGACTGCTCCCTAATCTGTCTGGGACACTGAACCAGAATAATGCGATACAAAACTCCAGGCAGGTACGTACTGACGGTACAGTACAGGAACTGAATAATGCCAAGAACAACAGTCTTAACTATGGCGTTAATCTGGGATGGACTGTTTTTGACGGTTTTAAAATGTTTGCCCGATACGACCAATTAAAACAGTTAAAAGAATTAGGTGAAACCGAACTGAAATTAATGATAATGAATCGTGTGAGTGATGTAATGGTTACTTATTATGATTTGGTTCAGCAGCAGCAAATGCTAACGGCACTAGATACTGCCATTGTGATATCGCAGCAAAGGGTAACTACTGCCGATAACCGTTTTAAGATAGGCAAGGCAGCAAAACTGGAAGTGCTAAATGCACAGGTAGACCTGAACACAGACCAGACCAATTACCTGCGTCAAAAGGAATTGTTTGAGAATACAAAAACCGCATTAAACCAATTAATGGCACGCGACCTTACAACACAATTTAAGGTTGCAGAAGCCGTGACAACGGATGATAAACTAAAACTGGTAGATCTGATAGGCTTGGCAGAACAGCAAAATCCGCAGATACAGATGTCGCTGATTAATAAACGGGTAGCAGAACTCAACCTGAAACAAGTGAAGTCCTCCCGTTATCCGCAGGTAGGAGTGAGTGCCGGTTATATTTTTACTGAAAGTGAATCGAGCCTTGGTTTTGCCAGAGAAAATAAAGGTAGAGGATTTAGTTATGGTATTTCGGCTTCGATTAATATATTCAACGGCTTTTTGCAAAACCGAAACGAGAAAATTGCGAAACTACAGATTGAAAGCAGTAAGATCCAGATCGATCAGCAGAAACAAATGGTTAATGCACAGCTGATCTCGGCCTATCAAACTTATCTTACCAATTTAGAACTGGTAAAATTAGAAGCCCGTAATGAAGATATTGCGGAGCAAAACCTTGATATTACGCTTGAAAAATACCGTATTGGTACTATCACAACGCTTGAAGTAAGAACAGCACAGCTTAATTACGTTAATGCAAGAACGCGTAATAGTTCTGCACAATACCAGGCAAAAATATCTGAAGTTACGCTAAAGCAACTTGCAGGGAACATTACTTTTTAATCCTTCAATTCAAGGATTACACTTAAATTTAAACTACAAATGAAAATTATATCTGTTAGGGAAAATCCACAATACAAACAGACAGCAATTGAATATTTACAAAAAAGCTGGCCTGAAATTTCCGGAGTTATGTATGATGACTGCATTACCCATAGCTTAACCGCGAAGAATTCTTTACCGCAATGGTACCTGCTTGAAAAAGAAGGTGAAATTATAGGGTGTGCCGGACTTATAACCAATGATTTTATAAGCCGTGCCGACCTGTACCCGTGGGTGTGCGCTATTTACATTGACGAGAACCATAGAGGAAATAACTACAGTGTTTTACTGATCGATAAAGCGAAAGAAGATACCCGAAAATTTGGTTTTGATAACCTGTATTTATGTACAGATCATGTTGGTTTCTATGAAAAGCAGGGTTTCATATACATTGGGCAGGGCTATCATCCTTGGGAAGAAGAATCGCGCATTTATGAGATTAGTGTAAAATAGTCGTAATCTAGAAAGAATATCCATGCATAAACTTACTGTTTGCATTTTAGTGGTACTGGCAGGTTGTTGTCAAATGGCTTTCGGTCAGAACAACTCCGAAAAAATATATACCCTACCTTTTGAACTGACGGATTACAACAACCTTTCGGTTCAGGTTATCCTGAATGAAAAGGATACTGTACACCTGATGTTTCATACGGCAATCAATGATATTGAACTTACAGAAGATGCTGTGAAAAAGCTGAAGAGTATAAAATTTGACGGTACCGTTAATGATGTGAAAAGCTGGGGAAGTGCAACTAATGAGTCCCGGTTCAGCAAAGGTAATTCGGTACAGATAGGGGCAATGAAATGGGAGAACGTACTGGTATGGGAAGATAAAAATTCAGGACAGCATACTGATGGTAAGTTTGGGCCTAACCTTTTTAAGGACAAAGCCGTTGAAATTGATTTTGAAAAGAAAGTTATCATTGTTTATTCTGAACTTCCTAAGAAAGTAAAAAACTATGATAAGCTAAAACTAACGCAGCAAAACAATTCTATGTTTTTGGAAGCGACGGGTCAAGCAAAAGGAACTTCTTTTACAAATAAGTTCATGATTCATTCAGGATATGCCGGTGCTGTTTTATTTGATGACGCTTTTGTCTCGGAAAATAAGCTGGATGAAAAACTAAAAATAACAGGAGAAAAAGAGTTGAAAGATTCTTATGGTCATGTTTTGAAAACGAAAAAAGCTTTACTTCCTTCCTTTATGATAGGCAACCAAAAGTTAACCAATGTGTCTGTAGGTTTTTTTAGTGGAACAAAATTACAGCAGAGCATTAGTGTACTTGGCGGCGATGTCTTGAAGCGTTTCAGTATTATATTCGATGCAAAAAGAGAATACATTTATTTAAAATTGAACAGTTTAAAAGATGTGGCTTATTTGAATAAATAATAAAAAAACCTCTAAAGAATCTTTAGAGGTTTTTAGTTTTATAAAACAGGTATTAGAATACCAGTGTCTGCATTGAGTGCGGCTGGCTTTCTACTTCTACAGCCTGACCTTCGATCCAAAGGTTGTAGTTTAGCTTTTCGTCGCCTTTGTTCATTACAATAACGGCAACTTTACCATCGGTATTGATGAATGCTGTAGCACTGATAGCGCTTCTGCTTGGAGAGCAGGCAATTCTTTTAGCACCCGGGCGTACAAATTTAGAGAAGTGGCCTATGTAGTAATACTCGTTTGTGTACATGATCTCACCGGTTTTGGTGTTGGCATGGATTGGAGCAAAACAAAGATTGAATACATGGTTTGGTCCACCTGTCTCATCAAGAAGGATGTTCCAGTCTGTCCATGCTACAATGCCGTTGTTAAAGTCATTGATCATGTTTGTACCGTATAGTTCGCCCAGTTTCCAATCGCCAATACGGTTAATGTCAAATTTCTCTTTACAGCCTTCGGTAAAAATAAGGTTGGTTTCTGGGTATGCTTCGTGAACCAGTTTCAGGTTGTCGAACATTTGTTCGCCGCCACTCCAGTTCTCGTACCAGTGGTAACCGATACCCCAAACATATTTAGCCGCTTCAGGATCGTCAAGCATAGTACTTGCTCTTTGGTACAGCATATCGCGGTTGTGGTCCCATGCGATGATCTTTTTGTCTTTAAAGCCTTCCTTGTGCATTGTTGGGCCTAAGAAATTCTTAAGGAAGTCACGCTCTTCTTCTCCCGTGAAGATACATGATTCCCATTTTTGTGTAGCCATTGGCTCATTCTGGATCGAAATACCCCAAATTGGAATGCCTTCTTTCTCGTAAGCCTTGATGAACTTGGTGTAGTAGTTTGCCCATGCCTGGAAATAATCAGGTTTAAGCTTACCACCTTTAAGCATGTTGTTGTTATCTTTCATGAAAGCCGGAGGGCTCCAGGGAGAAGCATACATGGTTAGTTTACCTCCTGCAGCAGCAATTGCTTTTTTGATAAACGGAATGCGGTATTTCTTGTCGTGGTCTACACTAAAGGATTTAAGCTCTTTGTCTCCTTCTTTAATGTAAGTGTAGCTTCCGCTTGAAAAGTCGCTGCTGTGAATGGTCGTTCTGGCAAGAGTGTAGCCAATACCTTTGTTTACATCAAAGTAAGCATCAAGGATTTCCTGCTGTTTGTCTTTAGGGATCTTAGCAAATGTCTCGGCAGAGGCATCTGTGATAGCGCCGCCAATACCCATAACGGTTTGGAATGTCTTGTTAGGGTTTACAAAAACAGATATCTGGGTTTCCAGAGGTTGTTTTAGTTCGCTAAAAGATAGAGTCGTACCGGCAGGCGTTATACGCTGGGTAGTTTTTTCGGCAGTGGTGTACACTGTCACCTTTTTACCACTTGTGGTATAAGGTTTTTTGTTTTGAGCCCAGAGCACACTGCCTGAGACCAAAAGAATTAGTAAAGGGATTTTTTTCATTGAATAGAATAGATGTTGGCCTGGCGGCCGGATTTTGGAATATGTGAATTAGAACGATGTAAGCTTTTTAAGGGAAGCTATAGTCGCTACAGGGTCTTGTGCCCTGAAAACATAGTTTCCTGCTACCAGTACATCTGCACCGGCCTCAACAAGCTGCTTCGCGTTCTTGTCACTCACACCACCATCTATCTCAATAAGCGTAGAAGCATTGTTTCTTGTTATGATCTCTTTTAACTGTTTTACTTTATCGTAAGTTCTTTCGATGAAAGACTGACCGCCAAAACCAGGGTTAACGCTCATTAGACACACTACATCAATATCATTGATGATGTCTTCCAGAAGAGCAACGTTAGTATGTGGGTTAAGGGCTACACCTGCTTTCATGCCTTCTGCTTTTATAGCCTGAAGCGTACGGTGAAGGTGTGTACATGCTTCGAAATGCACTGTTAGGTTTGTAGTGCCTAATTGTGCAAAAGTTTTAATATACTGGTCAGGATTAACGATCATTACATGAACGTCTATAGTTTTTTTAGCATGACGCGTAATGGCTTCAAGTACCGGCATTCCAAAAGAGATGTTAGGTACAAATACACCGTCCATGATATCAATATGAAACCAGTCGGCCTCACTGTTATTGATCATTTCGATATCGCGCTGCAGGTTAGCAAAATCTGCTGAAAGCACTGAAGGTGCTATTAAAGTATTTTTCATTGTGAAGTAGAATAGTTTTCACAAAGATAGCTTTAACTGCTAAAGCTGCAAAGCTGTAAAGTCATAAAATTGCTGATTCTTAAAGCTAAAGGACAGGTGTATGGGGTTTGATAGATTGATTTCTTACAAAAAATATTTTTAATTCTGCACAATTTTGAGAATTACTACAACGTTATCATTGTAAGATTTGCCATATTTAATTAATTTGAGTCTAGTTTAAATGGCAGGTTTTAGCAAAAAAAAAAACTCCGGTAATCAGCCGGAGTTCAATCATCAATCAAAAAACGAACAGTTATTGAACTGTTTGCACGTTATATATTGTTATAGGTATATTGCGTATTAGGAGTGCCAAAATACAAATTTTATTTAAAATATGGAATTCTGGCTGACCTTTTTTGCATATACGTGTATTAACCTAAGTAGGTTTTAAGGATTTTGCTGCGAGAAGTATGTTTTAATCTTCTGATAGCCTTTTCTTTAATCTGACGAACACGCTCACGGGTAAGGTCGAAAGTTTCGCCTATCTCTTCAAGTGTCATCGGGTGCTGGTCACCTAAACCAAAGTATAATCTTACTACATCAGCCTCACGAGGCGTTAATGTTTCCAGAGCTCTTTCAATTTCGGTACGAAGTGACTCGTGAATTAACTCACGATCCGGGTTTGGAGACTCACCAGAACGTAAAACGTCATACAGGTTAGAATCTTCACCTTCTACTAATGGCGCATCCATTGAAAGGTGGCGGCCAGAGTTCTTCATGCTTTCTTTTACATCGTTAACGGTCATGTCCAGCTCTTTTGCAATTTCTTCTGCAGAAGGGGCACGCTCATTACTTTGCTCCAATAAAGCATACATTTTATTGATCTTATTAATAGACCCAATCTTGTTTAATGGCAGACGAACAATACGTGACTGTTCTGCTAATGCCTGAAGGATAGATTGACGGATCCACCATACAGCATAGGAAATAAATTTAAAACCACGTGTTTCATCGAAACGCTGTGCAGCCTTAATAAGTCCTAAGTTTCCTTCGTTAATTAGATCGGGAAGGGTTAAACCCTGATTTTGATATTGTTTTGCAACTGATACCACGAAACGCAAGTTGGCTTTCGTTAATTTCTCAAGTGCTTTCTGGTCTCCGGCTTTTATTCTTTGTGCTAACTCTACCTCCTCATCTGCAGTGATCAGATCCACTTTTCCAATTTCCTGAAGGTACTTGTCTAATGAAGCAGTTTCCCTGTTGGTTACCTGCTTGGTAATTTTTAGTTGTCTCATTTAAAATTTCCTGAGTTATTTTGAGTAATCTGGTAGTTATACGTAATGAGTGGCAAAAAAGTTACACAGAATTGAAAATTATTTTACATCTGCCTCATTATTGGGCTACTGTTTGTTACTTTATGTAATGATTTGCAAAATCTATGCCATTGATAACCTTTTGGTTAGCATTGTGATTTTGCAAATCATTATACGGAAATAAGAATTTTAAATGATCGTATTTTTTTAATTATTTTTTGAACATTTTACTCAACACTCCAAATACACCTCTGATAAAGGTGGCACTGGTCACTACTTTCACTACCGATTTGCCTATTTCTGTTCCCATTGAAGGTTGGCTTTTTGTTGATCTGGAAGCTTTTTCTTCGGCCTGTTGTTGCTGTGTTTCCTGCTGCTGTGCTGTTGCGTCTTCGATCTTTTTAATCAGCATTTCGTAAGCACTTTCACGGTCTATTTCTTCAATGTATTTTTTTACCAGTTTGGAGTTGGCATTTAGTGCTGCAATTTCATCATCGGTAAGAATGTCCATGCGGCTCATTGGTGCTCTCAGCATGGTTGCTGCGAGTGGGGTAGGAACGCCTTTTTCGCTTAAGGCGGTAATTAATGCTTCACCCGTTCCTAGCTGGGTGATGATCTCATCGGTTTTATAAAATTCGGATATAGGGTAGTTTTCTGCGGTAAGCTTTATGGCTTTACGGTCGGCAGCGGTAAAGGCACGCAGGGCGTGCTGTATCTTTAAACCTAACTGGCTCAATACCCCAGTGGGTACGTCGGTAGGGTTTTGGGTCACAAAGAAGATACCTACGCCTTTAGAACGTATTAGTTTTACTATGGTTTCAATCTGATCCAGTAATGTTTTACTCGCCTGATCGAATATAAGGTGTGCTTCATCAATAAAAATAACCAGTTCCGGCCTGTCGGCATCCCCTCTTTCGGGCATCAGGTTATAAATCTCCGCTAAAAGCGAAAGCATAAAAGTAGAGAAGAGTTTTGGCTTGTCCTGGATATCGGTAAGGCGCATAATGTTTATATAGCCTCTGCCTTCACTGTCTATGCGCATCAGGTCGTTAGTATCAAAAGACATTTCACCAAAAAACATATCGGCACCCTGCTGTTCCAGTTCGATGATCTTGCGGAGAATCAGTCCGGTTGTAGAGGTAGAGATCTTTCCGTATTCTTTTTCAATTTCGTCTTTGCCTTCTTCAGTAATGTATTGAAGTACTTTTTTAATGTCTTTTAAATCGAGCAGCGGCATTCCTTTATCGTCACAGTACTTAAATATAACCCCTACAACGCCTGTTTGGGTGTCATTAAGGTCTAATACCCGTGAGAAGAGTACAGGTCCAAACTCTGATACGGTAGATCGCAAACGCACCCCGTTTTGCTTGGAGAGTGACATCAGTTCTACCGGGAAACCTTTGGCAGAAAATGGGAGCCCGATCTTAGCCATCCTTTCGGTAATAAACGGCTTTTCTTCTCCGGGTTTGGCGATACCGCTCAAATCTCCTTTTATATCCATCATTAATACAGGGATACCGTTCTCCGAAAGCTGTTCTGATAACACCTGAAGGGTCTTGGTTTTTCCGGTTCCGGTTGCTCCGGATATCAGTCCGTGCCTGTTTAATGTCTTTAACGGAATTTTGATGTGGGCTCCTTCTACAGGCTGGCCGTTGAGCATTGCTGTTCCCAGGGTTATAGAATCGCCCTGGGTTTCATATCCTTTACTTATGGTTTGAGCGAAAAGAGTTGTATCTGCCATTAGATGCTTGTTTTATGATTCTAAATTTCGCATTTAATTTTTGTCTGGCAAATAGTATTTGGATTTAATTTTAAGAATGGATCTTGTCTGTTGAGAATATTTGAGTTGTTATTCTTAAAAGAGGCTAATGAGTGGAGTAGAATTATATTTTTAGCAGTATTTGGTATATATTTACTGTTTTTAACATAATTTACTGTTAAAAACAGTATTTCGGGAATTAAGTTTTTAAATCAATTAAAGCATGAAGTTTATTTTTACTATAATAGCTCTGGTGTTCTGTGGGTTATTTATTAATGGGCAAACAAATTTTGTTTCTATAGATACTACGTCGTTTGTTTGTAAAGCCAATTTGAATTTGGAATACAAGAAAAAATTTGAAAGCATTAATAAAAAGAAATCTGCATTAAATTCGGCACAGAAAAATATAACTAAAGAGATATATAGCGAAATACAGGACAATTTTTTAGATAAGATAAACAGTAACAATTTTATCTGTGATGATAAAATCAACCCTTACCTTCAAGGCTTAATGGATGAGGTGCTTATTAAAAGCGGCATATCGCCCGAAGGTTATAAAATGCTTTTATCGAGGAATTCGGAAATCAATGCTTATAATACCGGTGATGGAACTATAGTGGTAAATTACGGTTTGTTTTTAGCAACAGATAATGAAGATGAATTAGTTTTTATTATTTCTCATGAAATTGGGCATCAATTTTTGAACCATATAAAAAACGATATCGAAACGTTTGCCTTATTATCTACGTCTGAAGAGGTGGTTAAGAAAACAAAAGAAATCAGGAAGCAAAAGTATGGCAGAGCTACAACGGCAAGTGATTTGCTAAAAAATATACGTTATCAAAATTATAGTGAACGCAGGAAAAAAGAAATCGAGGCAGATTCTATCGGCCTGGTGTTTTATAAAAAAACAATGCGTAATCCTAAAGCGGCAATTGCTGTTTTAGGAAAGCTTGATGATTCTGATAAAGAGAAAGATTCTATTATGCCGGGCGATTATAAGCGTGTTTTTGAAAAAGGGGGTTTTGTGGTAAAGCAAAAATATTTTGAAGAAGAAGAAAGCTTATTTAAAAAATATGATAAAACAAAACGTATCGATGTCGATTCGTTAAAAACGCATCCGGATTGCATTACCCGTGTAAAACTTCTTAAAGACCACCTGGATAATAAGTTTACAGCTCAGTATAGCAGTTCCAATAGTTTTTTGGAGATTAAAAAGAATAGTGCTTATCAAAACCTTTTTAATCTATTCACCGCCGAAAAATATGGATTATCTCTTTATGAAGCCTTAAAGCTTTATAAGAATGATAGTGAAAACCCAATTCTTAAAAATATTATTTACCTGAATTTCACTAAGATTTATGCTTCAAGAGGGAGTTATACCATAAACCGGTATGTGCCGACACACGATAATCTGCATAATACGGCGAGCCTTAACAGGTTTATCAGCTTTGTGAACAATATTAAAATGACCGATCTTGAAATTATCATAAACAACTTTAAATCTTAAAATTGAGAAATAATTACCTGTTGCTTTTGCTTTGCTTTTTCTGCTGTACCAGTTATGGGCAGATAACTAATTTAAGTAAACTATCTAAAGGGAAGTTTTATTCGTCTGATGTTATAAAAGATGAAAAGAATAATATCAAAGGATATTTTATATTATTTGAATCAGATAAGGTTGCCAAAGAGACTGTTGAACTTGAGTATGTTGTGCTTGATGAAAACCTTACTAAGGTTACCAACGGTTTTATGACAGAAATGAAATATGAATCGTGGCTTATAGATGCAGAGAAGATCACCGTAGGTGTTTCATTGTATAAAAATAAATTATTATTGGAATTAGCTGATTATGCTAATGGAGTAAGCCTTTTTCAGCGGTATAGGATTCTTGATGTCGTTACTAACGAAATGAGTAAGCCTTTTGATTTTATTAAAGGTTCTCTAAGGCTAAATCCGGTATTTGACCGTAAGAATAGTAATATGAGTAACAATATGTCTGAGAATATCTCATTTTATGATGGTGTAGGTATGATGGTACATTCTAAAACTTTAAACAAAAAGGAAGGAAGAACAAAAAGATATCTTGCACATTATAATGATGATCTTAAAGAGGAGTGGAAGTATGAGTATTCGGAAGTTGAGGATAAAAAGAAAAAAATTTTAACTTACCTGGCTTCCGATGAAGATGTAATAGTGTTATTTAATCGTTATACAAAAAATAATAATGAAGGTACTTATCTGCCGGAAGTTTCTACATTATTCCTGGATGCAAAGAAAGGCACATTACGTAAAGAATTTCAATTCCCTGAACTTGATAAGTTTAGTTACAGGGTGGTAGACTGTGTTATTACGAATGATAAAGTATACCTGATGGGGAATTATGCTAAAGGTAATAAATATGCAAGTTTAGATGATACGGAAAATATTGGTCTTTATAAACTTGTGTTTAACAAAAAAACAGGAGAACTGTTAGACAAGAACTATTTTAAATGGGAAAGTTTGGTAGGTAAGCTTGACATTAAGAAAAATGGGTATGTGAGAAAGGAAGGGCAGCTGTATACGCATAATATGTTATTGAAAAGTGATGGAAATATAATTGCGGTTACCGAAGCTTTTATTAATAAACCTATTATTACTAATAATATGTACTTTTTAGAACTTGATGATAAATTTGAAGTTAAGGACTTATTTGAAGTGACAAAATTCAGGAATAAATTTCCTGGAACTAATGCGTATTCAAGTGATATTAAAAATTACGGAATGTTTGACTTTATAGATTATCAGGATTTGGGTGATGATGAGTTTCTATTCTTTCTTAATGATAATGAGAAAAAGTCTAAAAACAGGAAGAAAAGCACATTGTATGGTATAGTCTCTTATTCTGATGGGAAATTTAAGAGACAAACCTTAGATTTAAAAACAGAAACGAGCAACATTAAAGCCTATAATTCTAAAAAAGGCTACTTAATGCTGGTTGAAAATTTTGATGAGAAGAACAAGTCTACTGAATTCAGGCTTGAAAAGATAAATTACTAACATCTACATGTCCAGATAAAAAAACACCTCCTGATTTTAGGAGGTGTTTCTTTTTAATTGTTTTTTAAATGTCGTCTTGATTTTAATGCTGTCTATTGTGTGTTTTCTATTGTGTTGACTGTTAGTGATTAACGATGCTCAGAATTAATTTTAAAATCCGAGGTCAAGTTCGCTATTGATCTTCTGGATGTAAAAATCGATCTTTTGATGGGCTTTATTAAAAAACAGCTTTCGGTCGCGTGTACCCGACTGGTTGAGCGATTTTGAATTTTTTACCTGATGTTTAAAAAAATCGAGGGCATTACCACACGTTGCAGCATCATTGGTTATAAAATATCCCAGCATGGTATAGGGTACAAATAATGACTGTTTTTGAGGTGCTGACAGCAGTACATTGTTGTTTAGGATGAGCAGTTCATTATAATACAAGTGAAAGCGTGATCCTTCTTTAGAGCAGCGGTCTTCGGCGGTTTGCAGTATGGTTTTAAGGTCGGCACAAAGCAACTGGGCATTGGTTAAGGACAACAGTCCCGACTGGAAGAAATAGTAAATTTGCTGAAGGCTGCTGTTTATAGTTGTATCATTCCAAACTTCGTTTACTTCTACATTTTCATAGACAGCTTTGAGTTTTGTACTGTGTTCCAGCAATGCATTGTTTATAGTGAAATTTTCAAATGTATCCTGGTTTTGCGTGCCGGACAGCAGGTTGAGCCATACATAGAGCTTGAACTTGGATAACAGTGTACCGCCAATGGTATGAAACAGTGGAATATCTTTTGCAGAATAATACATTTTTGCATCGGGCACATTAAGAAAGCTGCTAATGTTTTCTGCCGAATGGCGAAAGTAAGCCTCCATGTCTGCCATGGAACGAATCTCGGCCGTTTTTTCTACAATTACCTTTTTACCATCTGAAAAAAGGGCATCCATAGAAATGGAATAGTGCCTGCAGAGGGTAATGGTTTCTTCTATTGAGAATTTACTTTTTTGAGATACCCTGCGATGTGCAGCATCATAACTGATACTGAGCCTTTCTGCAATTTCTTCAATAAGGGAAACCGACTTTTCCAGTTTCTGACGAATGGCTTTAAGCAAGAGTTCCTGATTATCCATATTTGCGATTTTCACAAATATAGGATTTATATTAATTCATTTCCGCAAATTCATTTGTTCTATTCGCAATAGATTTGGTAAGAATTTTAAATCATTTATTATGAAAACAAATTTATGTGTGGCTGTTATATTGCTATTGTGCTTTTCGGCCGTTGCTCAGGAAACTGAAAAAAGAAAATTTAGATTTCCAGTTTGGCTTTACACAGCAGATAAAGTTGATATTTATGGACTTTCAGTAGGTGTTGGGTCGGATCTTTATCAGAATTCTGACTATGTAGGAGTACGATCTAATGGTATTCGTATCGAACCGGTCTCGGAGTCGTTACTAATTGCTACACTAATTTTTGGCCCTGATACAGTCGATTATCCACTAAATGCTTCGGAGCACGATGCATTCTCAAAAAAAATACCCAATGAAATTATCAATGGGCTTAATCTTTCCTGTGGTACGAATGCCTTTGCAAATGTGAACGGTATAACTATATCGGCGATAAGCCAGTCCCTCAAAGATACTAACGGGATATCGCTGGCAGGATTGGGCAGCGGTTCATTTCGTAATAATGGTATCCAGATAGCAGGGGCGGGTACCAGCTCTCTTTACAGTATGGGGATTATTGCCAGCTGCCTTAATACAGACGTTTATAAAGGGTGTGGTTTGCAGATAGGCGGATTTAATAAGTCTGTCGAATTCAACGGTGTACAGATAGGCATTTTTAATAATGTAATGACTCCCGGTGAAAAGTTTTCGGGACTGCAGATAGGTGTTTTTAATAACACTAAAAAACTGCGCGGTATACAGTTAGGGCTATTAAATAAAAATGAAAAACGCACACTGCCGCTTATCAACTGGAATTTTAGAGATTAAATGGATAATCACTATTGTAGTGACTGCCAATGCTTAAACGGCATTTCGAATTTAATTTCTTTAGTACCGTATGGCCCGGCTTCCTGCCATCCCTGCATGCGGTAAAAGGTCTCGGCGCGGGTTGAAAAGCCCGTGCTTAACCATACAGTGTTTTCTGTCTGGCTAAAGTACCAATTGAGCATGGTGCGGTGAAGTTGTTTGGCAATACCTCTTTTTTCATATTCGGGATCCAGGAAAAGGGCCCAAATGTTATGGTCTACGAGATCGGCTATGGCAAAACCTACAATTTTGCCATCTGTTTCACATACCCATCCTTTGCCCCTTCGGATTATATAATCCTCAACATCAGCGTCAGGAACCAAAGCAGGATCTGAAAGTACATTCTCTTTTACAAGATGTCTTACAATTTGTATTTGGGCTATGTCCTCTAGTACTGCTTCTCTGTAAATCATTTTATTAGTGCTTATAAGTCTTTAATGAAATCCAAAACTACTCATTTGTATCGATTTGTTATTCAATAGGCAGCTACTTTTTTTTGAGGCTGGCCAAATAGTGCTGTATAAGAAGGAGTCCTTCTTTGTCTACAATCGTTGTGCCAAGTTTGGGCATATCACGAATGGTCATTCGGTGTTCGATATTCCATTTATTAAACAATATGCCACTGTTTTCAAAAGAAGTTTGATACATCAGGTTCAGGTTAAAAGAATGAGCAAAGCCATCTGGATTATGGCAATGGGCACAGTTGATCTCAAAATAGGCTCTTGCTCTTTTTTCTAACGATAAAGAGGTGTTTTTATAATCCGGTAATTTGGAAATAGAAGTAGTAGAAGGAATAGCTAATAATCCTTTTCTATTGAGATATCCCAATTGAGACACTGACTGATTATTTATAAGAACATCTACATTCAGGTTGCGGAGTTTGGGGCCGATGGGTACCATGTCACTGCCGGATCTATGGCAGTCGTAACACTGGATTGCATTGGGTATTTTGTAGTTAATGTCTTTACTTTTTCCGTCTGGAGTTTCAATATTTATTGGTACTGCAGCGCCATCGTTAGCCAGTAGTGCCTCTGTTTGTTCTTCGTTCCATTGGTAGGTGGCAGCATTCCATTTTTGCTTATACTTTATCAGAATTCGTGTTTCAATAATACGTTGTGCATCTTTCGTTTGAGCCGCGGTATAATAAAACGTTTTTGCAAGAATCGTACCTTCAGGAAAGTTAGGCAGTCCGTCGTCTTTTGCTGTCATTTTAGTGCCAGGAGGTAATTTTAGCAGACGCTGTTTTTCGGTGTAATCTGTAAATAAAGCAGAAGATAATTTAAGTACTTCAATACTATCATTAGGCACTAAATGGGCCATTTTTCCTTTAAACAGCTTAAAGGCTGATAAAGATTTGGGAAAGGTCATGTTGTTTTTAGAGAAACCTTCACTACTGCCATTCGGTCCACAGTTAACAAAAAGCGCAAGCATAGATAATAAAAGTAGTTTATTGCCCATTGGATCTTACAGATATTTTAGCTAGTATTTTATGATCGATATAGAAAGTGCCAAAAGGAACGATGCAGGCAAGCAGTACTTTCCATGTGGTCTCTTTAAATTTCCATTGCTGTTCTACACCCACGCTCAGGGCATTGAATACAAACAATAAAAATAGTGCACCATGAACGGGTCCCATAGCTTTAACGGCTGAAGGGTTATTAGCGAAATGTTTAAGAGGTACAGCTACAAATACAAGTACCAGTAATGAGAGGCCTTCCAGAAAAGCTATTATTCTGAGGCGGCCAACATTGGTTTTAAATAAATGAATCATGATTAAAAATGTCTTAGGTATGGCCTTTGGGCCAATGGTGAAAATGGCCAGGGTATGGCAATGAAAATGATTATAAGTCCTACGGTAAACCAGGTAAGTATGGTTTTGAATTTGTCATTATCGACTGGTTTTCTTTTGGCTTTTGCCGAACCGATCGTGATGAGAATAATCGCTGTAAGCATTAGCGTAATGTGGATAAGTCCGAAAAATACAGGGTCTGAATATCCATTGCCTATTTCAGAAAATAAGGCTTTTGCAACGGGGCTCTGAGTGTAGAGGATAATTCCGAAAATTAGCTGGATATGTGCTATAGTAGCTGTCCAGTGACGGATAGAATTATCTGCTTTTGTAAAAGGAATTTTAAAAAGGTAACCTCGCCATGATCTGTAAATGGCATAGAGTAGCAGGAGTAGTACTACCCATCTAAAGATGGAATGGAGCACTAAAATAACATGATGCATAACTGTTGATTTTGATTGATGTATGCAAAGGTATTTAAAAACATACTAATTAGTATGTTTTTAAAGAAAAAAATTTAGGACAGGTTATTCAGGTAGTTTTTAAGCTCATTAAGATGTCCTGTATAAATTTCTTTACCGTAGATCTTTCCAAGGTTTCTTATGCCTCCATAACCTGATAATATGAATTGTGCTACTTGTGCAGTATTTACATCCTGTCTAATCTTTCCTGCAGCTTTACCGTTTTCAAGAGCGGTGGCTATGGCTTCCTGCCATTGAGAGGTAAGCCTGCCTAATGCTGTTTTAAAAGTTTCGTTATAAGATGCCATTTCTTCTACAAGGTTTATGGCAGGACAGCCATACTTTACAATAAAGAATGGGTTTTCGAGCAGGAGGGCGTGCATGGAATCATAAATTTCGGTAATTGGCTCACTGCTGTTAACTAACGGTACAACCATATCATTGTACAGGCCGGGATACATTACCTCATTGATCATGGCAATACCCATTTCGTCCTTGTTTTTGAAATGATAAAAGAATGCGCCTTTAGTTACTTGGGTAGTGGCAATAATTTCGTCTATGCTTGTAGTGCGGTAACCGTTTTTATAAACCAGCTCAAAGGCTTTTTGTAATATGTTGAGACGGGTTGCGGCAGCTTTAGACATAAGTGGATAAGTAAAAGGCGAAGATATGTAAAATTACTTTTTGCAGGAAGGAACTCTTAGAGGTTTCATTTGTTCGGGGGGAGGATACATAGTATAACCTTCGTCAGCATAGTCTGCATATAGCCATTTTCCTTTATGTTGTTCTAAAAATCCTCTTATTTCTTTAAATACAACTGTCTTTTCATTTTCAGTAGAAAAAGCTTCTTCATGTACTCCAAAAGTTTTTATCTCAGACCATTTACCGTTACCTAAGGAATAAATCCTTCCGGTGTTGACCGAACTGTAGTCGGGATTGTCAATAACAAAGACAATTTCATCTTTTTCATCTTTATTTAGATCTCCCAAATTAATAAGGCAGTATACTCCCATCGATGTTCCTAATTTTATGGTATCGCTTTTTTTGCCTTCAATGTAAAGCTTGGTAGTTATGCCATTGCCAAATACATAATCCAGGGTTTCGCTCCACTCTTCGCCGTAAGGAAGATGAGTAACAGCTTTGCCTGTGCTGTCGCTAACAAATGAAACCATTTTTTCTTTTTCACCATCCCCATCAAAATCACCTTCTATTGAAAGGGTATGTGGGGTGATATAATTTTGAGTAGGTTTTTTGGTAATAGTTGTGGTACTTCCGAATTTGAACGGTTGCATCCTAAAAGTAAAAGAGAAGTTAAGGCAAAGAGATAGTTTCTGGTGTAGCGAGGCATAAATTAAAAATGTGTTTTTAGAAAAGTTAGTTTTTTTGGTTCGGTAAAATTACAAACAAGTTGCTTAAATTTTACTGCAATCATTTTTGCAGTAAAAAGTTTCTGAATTATTTATTGAGCTGTTTTTAACGAACTTAGGCTGACATCAAAATCAAAAATATACTAAAAGCGGATGATTTATTTTTAATTAATTGATTTTTAGTTTGTTGAGTGCTTTTAATATTCCACTCCAAAAGCGCATTTCAGGAACAAAAAGTGGATAATTAATTTTGGACTATCGGGACATTTTTAAACAAAAAACCCTGCTACTTTTCAGCAGCAGGGTTCTTCCTGAATTAACCTTATTAGTAATTAAGATTCTTTCGGCTCATCGCCTTTATTTTCGTTTGATGGAGCATCATTTCTGCGTTCTTCTCTAGGAGCACGATCGCGTGAATTTCTGTCATCTCTTCCACTATTACGGTTATCTCTGTCTCCGCGATTGTTATCACGAGGTCCACGATCTTCGCGCTGTGGTGCGTTCTCGTCTCTTGGAGGACGTGGTAATAATGCTTTTCTTGATACTTTTTCTTTTCTTGTTTTTGGATCGATACCGATGTATTTTACATCAAATATATCGCCCATATTCACAACGTCAGAAACGTTCTCTGTACGCTCCCATGCCAATTCAGACACGTGAAGAAGTACTTCGTTACCCGGTGCAGTGATGTACTCAACAACAGCACCAAAATCTAACATTTTGATAACTTTTACGCTGTAACTTTCACCAACCTGTGGTTTGAATATGATAGAGTCGATCTTATTAAGAACTGCCTGAATTCCTTCTGGGCTTGTACCTAGGATCTCTACTTCACCTTGTTCGTCAACCTCGTTGATAACGATAGTTGTTCCCGTAGATTTTTGAAGTTCCTGGATTACTTTACCACCTGGACCAATAAGTGCTCCAATGAAGTTACCCGGAATAGTTACTTTGATGATTTTTGGAGCATGACGTTTCACTTCAGCTCTTGGTTTATCAATAACTTCTACCAGTTTTTCAAGGATATGAAGACGTCCGTCACGGGCTTGCTCAAGAGCTTTCTCCATGATTTCATACTTTAGTCCTTCAATCTTGATGTCCATCTGGCAAGCAGTGATACCATCAGCAGTACCGGTTACTTTAAAGTCCATATCGCCTAAGTGATCTTCATCACCAAGGATATCAGACAATACAGCCCAACGGCCTGTAGCATCATCAGAGATAAGACCCATAGCAATACCAGATACCGGTTTAGTCATCTGGATACCTGCATCCATAAGAGCAAGTGTACCCGCGCATACTGTAGCCATAGAAGAAGAACCGTTAGATTCTAATACTTCAGATACGATACGTACAGTATAAGGAGTTTCAGCAGGGATCATGTTTTTAAGTGCACGTTGTGCAAGGTTACCATGACCTACTTCTCTTCTTGATGTACCTCTTAATGGTTTAGCTTCACCTGTAGAGAAAGGAGGGAAGTTATAGTGAAGGTAGAATCTTTCTTCACCTTGTTCTGTTGGGCGGTCAATAATGTTTGCTTCACGAGATGTACCAAGTGTTACCGTAGCAAGTGCCTGAGTTTCACCTCTTGTAAACAATGAAGAACCGTGTACAGAAGGCAGGTAATCTACTTCACACCAGATAGGGCGGATCTCGTTTGTTTTCCTACCGTCAAGGCGAAGGCCAAGATCAAGGATTACATTACGAACTGCTTCTTTATTTACTTTAGAAAGGTATTTACTAACAAGATCACCGTTTTCAAGTAATTCTTCTTCAGTAAATAATGCTTTAACTTCTTCTTTTACAGCTGCAAATTTCTCAGTACGCTCATGTTTAGCAGAACCTTCTTTTGCAATGTTAAAGTACTTGTCGTAAGAAAGCTCTTTTACTTTAGCAAGAATTGCTTCGTCTTTTCTTTCTTCATCGTAAGTTCTTACTTGTTTCTTACCTACTGCAGCCTGAAGTCTTTCCTGTGCTGCAATTTGTACTTTAATGGCTTCATGGGCAAATTTAATAGCCTCAATCATTTCCAGTTCTGAAATTTCTTTCATCTCACCTTCAACCATCGCAATAGAATCCATAGAAGCACCGATCATCATATCGATGTCAGACTGCTCTAATTGAGCTTTGCTTGGGTTAACGATAAACTCTCCATTAATACGTGCAACACGTACTTCAGAGATTAGTGTAGCGAAAGGAATATCAGAGATCGCTAATGCTGCAGATGCTGCCAATCCGGCAAGAGCATCAGGCATAACGCTATCGTCATGCGACATTAGTTGGATCATTACCTGCGTTTCAGCATGGTAATCTTTAGGGAATAGCGGACGTAATACACGGTCTACAAGACGCATGGTTAATACTTCGCCATCACTAGGTCTTGCTTCACGCTTAAAGAAACCGCCTGGAAAACGTCCGGCAGCAGCAAATTTTTCGCGGTAGTCAAGTGTTAAAGGTAAAAAGTCAATGCCGGGACTAGCTGTACGTGCAGATACTACCGTAGCAAGAAGCATGGCATCACCCATTCTTACCACTACAGCGCCATCAGCCTGTTTTGCCAGTTTCCCTGTTTCGATCGAGATGCTTCGTCCATCTCCCAAATCGATGATTTCTTTTGTTACGTTAGGAATCATAATTCAAATTCTTTGATTAAACAATGGGTTTGTTGTGTTGTAGTTGTGTAGTTGTTTAGTACCCAATGAAAAACCAAAACTTTTTATGTGCAATTGTGTAAAAACAAAAAGAGGCGCGCGGGCACCTCTTCTCATCTTGATTATTTTCTGATGTTTAGTTCTTTGATAATCTCACGGTATCTGTTAATCTCTTTCTTCTTAAGGTAATCAAGAAGACTTCTTCTTTTACCTACCAGCATTACTAGAGAACGCTCAGTGTTAAAATCGTGACGATTTTTTTTAAGGTGCTCAGTAAGGTGGTTAATTCTGAATGTGAATAACGCGATTTGGCCTTCAGCAGATCCTGTGTTAGTAGCTGTTTTACCGTGTTTTGCGAAAATTTCCGCTTTAACTTCTTTAGTCAAGTACATGCTAATATTATTTAAATGATTATTATGTATAATCAGGTATATCCTGATTGGGTGCAAAGGTAATCAATATTTTTATACCTGCAACTTTTTGTGAGGTACTTAGTTGCTTAGAATCTAAGGTGCTAAGCTCTCTTAAAAAAGTTTTGCCACTTCCTGGTTTACAAATTCCAAAAAGCGTTCGTCGCGTTCTGTAAAGGCATCCAGTACATTAGAGTCAATATCTATCTGACCGATGTTCTTACCGTCTACAAACAGCGGTACTACAATTTCAGATTTTACAGTGATGCTGCAGGCAATATAATTGTCCTGTGCAGTAACATCCGGCACCACAAAATTCTGATTGGATATTGCTACCTGTCCGCAAATACCTTTGCCAAACGGAATAACAGTATGGTCTGTAGGCTCACCTGCATAAGGGCCTAACAGTAATTCTTCTTTATCGCCATTGCGAAAATAAAAGCCTACCCAGTCATAATAATCAATGTTATCCTGTAAAAGGTGGCATAGCTGCACTAATTTTTCTTCTCTAAGTGTATTATCGTGAAGCAGTATATCTACTACTTTTGGCTGAAGTTCTTCAAATGTCATGATCTAATATTCTTTATAACAAAAGTATTTATTAAGGAGTTGTTATTTTGTATAAATTTGTTAAAAGTAATTTCCTGTATAATTTTATCAGTAAAAAGTTACAGTTATACAATGTAAATATTTATTTTCGCGCTTAGGTAATACACAAATGAGATTTAATAAGTACACAAGCATTCTTTTAACCCTCCTGATATTGGCTTCCAATATGGGGATGGCGCTTAATGTACATTATTGTGGAGGAGAAATTTCTTCGGTTTCATTTGCCTATAAGCAGGCGGAAGCTTGCGGAAGCAAACACAATGAAGCTTCAGAGGGTTGTTGTATTACAATTGCTAAAAGCGAAAAAGAAGGCTGCTGCGAAAATGATCTTGTAAAACTTCATGACGAAAACACTACAAAAGATGTAATTGTTAAGTCACTTCAATTAGATCTTGGTGCATTTTACATTATTAATGAATGGAAATCCGTAGCGGTATCTACGCAGTTACCACTTGTAACGACACAAAATCCTTCATTTTATTGTGACAGCCATGCGCCGCCGCTCTTTAAACTATACTGCCAATATATTTTTTACGCCTAGCCATACTTGTTTTTAGTCGTCTCCCTTTTTTAGGGAACATATGATTATTAATGATATAACTTTTATATGCGTAAAATATTTTTAGTATTCCTGTTGTGCGTTACTTATGTACAGGCACAGGAAACAATAATAAGTGGTAAAGTAATAGACGAACTAAACTTACCGCTTCCGGGAGCCGGAGTAAACTGGCTAAACACAACAATATCTGCCTCAACTTTAGAAGACGGTACATTTAAAATTCCTTATTCTCCGGAATATACAAAACTTGTTATAAGCTATTTGGGTTATACGGTAGATACCATTACCGTAACTTCACCTAAATACATTAACCACAAAATGACCGTCGCGAAAGGCAATGAGTTAAAAGAAGTTGTGGTAGATAAAACAAGGAAGAGCCTTGAAAGATCTCAGGTAAAAGCTGCAAATGTTACTACAATGGGCAGTAAAGAACTGCTCAAGGCAGCCTGCTGTAATATTGCAGAGAGTTTTGAAACCAATCCTTCAATAGATGTTAACTTTTCAGATGCACTTACAGGCAGCAAGCAAATTAAAATGCTTGGGCTTACGAGTCCGTACCTTGTAATTTCTGAAGAAAATATACCTGCTGTTCGTGGAGCATCTCAAGCTTACGGACTCTCTTTTGTGCCGGGAACCTGGGTAGAAAGCATCCAGATCACTAAAGGTGCAGGTCCTGTAGTTAATGGTTATGAGAGTATCTCGGGACAGATAAACTACGAACTGCTTAAGCCGGTAAACGACATTCCGTTTTTTCTAAATGCTTACGGTTCTACCGATAGCCGTTTCGAGTTGAATACCCATTTTAATAAAAAGATTTCAGATAAATGGAGTACGAGCCTTTTCCTTCACGGAAACACCAGGGTGAGTAAAAACGACATGAATCATGACGGTTTTCTCGATAATCCGCTAGCCAAACAAATCAATGTGATGAACCGCTGGCAATATACCAATGCCGAAACAGGCTGGGTGAGTTTTATCAACTTCCGCTATATGCGCGATGAAAAACAAACCGGAGAACTGGACTTTGATCCGGATACCGATAAACTAACTACAAACCATTGGGGTTCTGAGATCAATACAGATAAATTAGATGTTTCCTCAAAAGTAGGTTATGTATTCCCGGATATGCCTTACCAGAGCATTGGTCTTCAAACATCGTTCAACTGGCACAAACAGGATTCTTATTTTGGTTTGACGCAGTATGACATCGATCAGAAAAGCTTTTACTCAAACCTGATATTCAATTCGATAATATCAAACACGATGAACAAGTTTGCAACCGGTCTTAACGTTACCTACGACAAATATGGTGAGTTTGTAAACACTACAGATTACAGTCGAATTGATAATTCTGTAGGTGCATTTTTTGAATATACCTATGATAATGCTAACGATTTTAGTGTTGTACTTGGAGGCCGTTTAGACGTTCATAACCGTCTGGGTACATTTGCTACGCCAAGAATGCACCTGCGTTATAATCCTTGGGAAAAGGCTACGATCAGGGCTTCCGCCGGAAGAGGGAAGAGAGCTGCGAATATTTTTGCAGAAAACCAGCAGCTTTTTGGAAGTTCAAGAGCACTGAATATCATAAACGGAGGAGGTAAAATATACGGGCTAAATCCTGAAATTGCCTGGAACTATGGCGTGAGCTTTGTTCAGGGCTTTACCTTGTTTGGTAAAAATACCGAGTTTGTAATCGATTTCTACAGGACAGATTTCCAGAACCAGGCAGTAGTAGATCTTTTTGCGTCACCACAACAGGCGCTGTTTTATAATCTGGATGGTAAATCGTATGCTAATAGTTTACAGCTAGAACTTAATTATGAAATTACACACCATTTCAATATAAGGACAGCTTACAAATACTACGATATAAAGACCGATTACACTACGGGTTTACAAGACCGGCCACTACAGGCGAAGCATCGTTTCTTTACAAATGTGGGTTACGAAACACACATTGTAGACGGTGGAAGACAATGGAAGTTTGACTTTACATACAACTGGATGGGTAAACAGCGTTTACCATATACAGGCAGCAATCCTGAACAATACCAAATGGGAGATTATTCACCATCATTCTCGTTGATGAATGCTCAGGTTACCCGTACTTTCTCAAGTGTTTTCGAAATGTATGTAGGAGCAGAGAACCTTGGGAACTATAAACAGAAGAAAGCCATTCTGGGAAATGACGATCCTTTTGGTGCATATTTTGACAGTTCAATTATCTATGCACCTATTTTCGGACAGATGTATTATGCCGGACTTCGATTTAAAATCAAATAATTTAGTACAATTATAAACCCTAACCATTCAAAAAAATGAAAAAATTAATTTTAGTACTGTTTGTAATGATGCTTGGACTATCTACACAGGCACAGGAAAAGAAAAACAAAAATGCTAAGCATGATATTACCGTTAACGGTAATTGCGGGCAATGTAAAAAAAGAATTGAGAAAGCGGCTTACAGTGTTGCAGGAGTAAAATCTGCGGCGTGGCATCAGGATCATCAGGATGTTCATTTAATTATCGATGAAACAAAATGCAGCCTTGATGATGTACATGCTGCAATTGCAAAAGCAGGGCATGATACTAATAAAGTGAAGGCTAAAGATGAAGATTATGAAAGGCTTCACAGCTGCTGCAAGTACGAACGACTTAAATCATAATCAATACCCCCGAAATAACATCGGGGGTATTTTTTAATAGTTAAAGTAGGGCAGGAAAACGACGATTTGCTTTGTAAATCATGATAAAATTGTGTTATTTGCCCGGAATATCCACAGTGTATACTATGAGTTTGCTGACTGGTATTCCTTTTTAATTTAAGAAGCACTATAATGAAAAAATTAAAATATGTATTAGCCTTTACCGGGTTGATAGCTATGCTTTTGCCTCAAAATGTCAATGCGCAGACTCCTGAGGTTGCACCTGTAAAGCAGGAAAATAACTTTTTTAAAGACAGAAAGTTTTATCTTAATGAAGACGGAAGCAATTTTGTAAAGTTTACCTTCATGACACAAGCCTGGATACGGGCAGCCGATTATAATCCGGGGACTACTATAAATGGTGTTGCAAAAAGCAGCGGGACAGATATTGGCATTCGCCGATACAGGGTTCAGATGTTTGGACAGCTTACAGACAGGGTATTTGCATATACCCAATTTGGAGAAAATAACTTTAATAACATAAGCGATAGAAAGCAGGGCTTCTTTGTACACGATGCTTATGGTGAATATGCTATAGATAAAACAAAATTATCGTTAGGACTTGGTATCTCAGGGTGGAATGGATTATCACGATTTGCATCGTCTTCAGTAGGGACCATAATGGGCATCGATTTGCCATTATATCAGGAAGCAACAAATGACGTAACCGATCAGTTTGGAAGAAAATTATCCATCTTTGCTAAAGGTAAGTTGGGTAAATTAGATTACCGTGTGTCTATGGCACAACCCATGTCAATACAAAAATCAACAGGTTATAATCCTGCAAATGGCATTAGTAAGAATTCCTCTTTCTCTGCAAATCCTCCAAAAATGCAGTACAATGCTTATGTCCAGTATCAGTTTAAAGATCAGGAGTCTAACATGACACCTTATGCTACGGGTACTTATTTGGGTAAAAAAACTGTATTTAATGTAGGTGTAGGTGCTATTTATCAAAAACATGCTATGTGGCACTTGGGTGTTGCAAACGATACGATCAGTACAGATATGCTTCACCTGGCGGCAGATATATATTATGATGCACCAATGGGAGAGAAAGGACAGGCAATAAGCCTTTATGGTAATATAACACACTTTGATTACGGTACAAATTATACGCGCAATTCAGGACCTATGAATCCTGCAAACGGAAACAACAATCCTGCTATTTTAAATGGTGCAGGTAATGCTTTCCCTATGTTTGGAACAGGTACGGCAATGTATTTCCAGGCGGGTTATAAATTCAAAGATAACCTTATTGGTACTACAACCCTTATGCCTTATGTATCTATGCAGTACGGGGACTATGAAAGGTTAAATGACGCAATGACCTATTATGATGCCGGTGTAAACTGGTTCCTTGCAGGGCAGACTTCTAAATTCACCATATCTTATCAAAACCGTCCTGTTTTTGGAACAAACGGAAATAGTATAGAAAGAAAAGGTGCTGTGGTAGCACAGTATCAGGTGTTTTTTAATTAAATGAGATATTTATTATAACTAAAAGTCCCGCTATTGCGGGATTTTTTTATTTAACCGTGTCAAGAATCTTTATTTCAGAGATTAGTTTTCCATCGGCACTAAAGCCTTCAATTAGGACTTTAATAGGTTTTCTGTATATTTTAGGTATAGAAAGTTTAAAGTTGCCATTTTCATCCGTCATGATTGTAGGCTGCCAGTCAACCACTCCAAAGTTTTCAAAACCTTTATCCGTTGTTGAGTTGTAAGTGATATTTGTAAAGGGCTTAATCCTTTCATATCCATTTTTCATAATGATTTGAGGAGTACTATTTTTGATGATTGGCTTTCTGTCTTTTTTAAGGTAAATTTTTATTATACCTACATAATTACGTATAGATGGTACAATAGCGGTAGAACTCATATAAATCTCATCTACTTCGTGCATTTGTATCGGATTAAGTACGTTGCTATAGTCTAATCCTGATACTGAGTCAGTCACTTGGCCCAATGCCTGAACATTATCTATGTATACAATTGGTCCGCTTTTCGCTGCGTTTATACTATTTGCCCCTCTAGTTTGTATGATAAAAAGACCATTACGATCAATTATTTCAAAGTTGCTATATGCTTTAATAAAGTTTGTAAGATTTTGATACATATTCGCTTTTTCGTCAGAAATTTTATAACTCACCAGATTACCATTACCAAAACTATTTGCATATTTTAAAGTACTGCCTTCTATCTTAATTTCTTCGAGCTGAATGTTTTCTTTATAAATATTAGGTATTTGTTGTATTATGTTGTTTCCTTGAGGAGCATAACAGCGGGGCTGTGGTTGATAAGGCTTGTTTAATCTTCTTTTAGAATTTAATAGCTGAGGTATTACAGTAATTTCTTTAGGCTTAGCTCCTTTTTTTAATAAAGTGAAATTTACATAGCTGGAATCTGCAATAACCATATTCTCAAAATAAAACTCTCTTTTGACATTAATATCTGCAATTTCATCGATAGAGGATGTTAAAGAATACACTCTCACTTTGGCGTTATTCACATTACCCAAAGTAGATGGTATTGTGCCTTTCAGAGTTAGACCCATATCAAAGGAATAGGTGCTTTTAGGAGGGTTTTTCAAGATGTCTCGCCATTTATACTTACTTTTTTGGTTAACAAGAAAAAGATCCAGTTCATATTGTTTTACTTTAGATGGACTTTCAAAATAATATTTGCCTGATGTTTTCTTCTGGTTCTCTAAATAGGGAAGAATAAGCAAAGAACTGTAAATATCATTAGTTTCCTCAAAACTAATAGTGCTTTCAGGAAGCACAGAGATACTCATATTCATATTAGGATAATTAATCTTACCGTTATATTGTAGTTCATCTCCGGTTTGCTTTCCTTGTGTTAATGAAACATTTAATCCGGGTTCAGGATATTTATATATCATTCTTTCGGCTAGCTCATTCATGTCGGTGTCAAGAATCCTTATAGTATTCATACCTTCGGCCAGTTCTGAATTAGGTATAACGACTGTTTGTTCTAAATTTTGGTCATTAAATTTTATTTCAAAAACAGTCATTTTATCATCCTGATGAGCTACCATATAAATAGATTTCCCTGTGAAAGAATCGAGTGTACTTTTGTTAGCGCGTATTTTTACAATGGTTTTGCCAGCAACTGCATAGTTGTTTACTTCAAGTGCTATGCCTTTTGGTTGCGCAAGGGGTAAGGGTTGTTCATGCTTTATATCTTCTATTGTTACAACAGCTTTATACCCTGTAATGCTATTAGCCAGGAGATCAAATTTTCCATATCCCAACTTATTTATCTGTACTTTCTTTATGTTTTTGCCTGTGCTGTCTACAATATCAACTACTGTAATGGGTAATGGATTATGGTTACAGTCAGAAATACTTATACCAATACTGTTTGGGGTGTCATAAACTAATGTTCCTCCTTCAGGCCTGAATTCTATATTTATTTTTGATGGATCTGCTTTCGCCAAAATATTCCCAACTCCTGTACTCTGATTAATTACAGAGATCTCATATACTGCCGACTCGTCTTCGGTAAAGTTATTCATCCAGTTGGTGTAAAACTGAACATAATACTTACCGGATTTTAACTGATTTCCTAATTTAAAATTACCTGAAAAGCTGCCCATATTTCCATAAATAAGCTGTGTACTTATCATTTTACCCTGATCATCCATTAATGTGGCGTAAATGTTGACCGTATTAAAAAAGGGCGCATTCTTCTTCCTGTGAAAAACATAACCTTTAAACCAAGCACTTTCATCGGTCATGAAAACATTTTTATCAAAATGCACATGGATGTTTTCGCGCTCCAGGAAAAAGTAATCGGTAATCACTTTTGCTATCTGGTCTTTTTTGTCTTCCTGAGCGAAAGCACTAGGATTAACAAAAAGAGAAATAGCTGTTAAACAAAATGCAGAGATAATTTTTTTCATAAGGCGGTTAGATTGATACAATTTTTCTTTCAAAAAGCCTATAGTAAAAATATCTATTTTTTATGACTTTATTATAGAATTTCCAATTGAAACAAAAAAAGGAGCGTTAAAACGCTCCTTTTTAAATATTTTGATGTTTAGAATAAGATTACATCATTCCCGGCATACCACCGCCCATTGGCATACCGCCGCCTGGGTTATCTTCTTTAATGTCTATAAGTGCACATTCTGTAGTAAGGATCATACCAGCTACAGATGCTGCATTTTCTAATGCTACACGGGTTACTTTTTTAGGGTCAATAATACCTGCAGCAAGCATATCCACATACTCATCTGTTTTAGCATTATAACCAAAATCGCCGGTACCTTCAGCAACTTTTGCCACAACTACAGATCCTTCAAGACCTGCATTCTCAACAATAGTTCTTAAAGGAGATTCTACAGCACGTGCTACAATTTGAATACCTGTAGCCTCGTCAGCATTCTCTGCTTTAATCGATGAAAGAACATTTTTAGCTCTTAAAAGCGCAACGCCTCCACCAGCAACAATACCTTCTTCTACAGCCGCTCTGGTAGCGTGTAGAGCATCATCAACACGGTCTTTTTTCTCTTTCATTTCAACTTCAGAAGCTGCACCTACATAAAGTACGGCAACACCACCTGCAAGTTTAGCAAGTCTTTCCTGTAGTTTCTCCCTGTCATAGTCAGATGTAGTCGTTTCCATCTGAGCTTTTATCTGATTAACACGGTTTTTAATTAATTCAGGATCACCTGCACCGTTCACGATAGTTGTATTGTCTTTGTCTATAGTTACTTTTTCACAAGTACCAAGCATGTCAAGAGTCGCATTTTCTAACGTGTAACCTCTTTCTTCAGCAATTACAGTACCGCCTGTAAGTATAGCGATGTCTTCTAGAAGAGCTTTTCTTCTGTCACCAAAGCCCGGAGCTTTAACAGCAGCGATTTTTAATGCGCCTCTTAATTTATTTACTACAAGAGTAGCCAGTGCTTCACCGTCTACATCTTCAGCAATAATTAATAATGGTTTTCCAGATTGTGCAACCGGCTCAAGTATCGGAAGCAGATCTTTCATTGAAGATACTTTTTTGTCATATAGTAAAATGTAAGGTCTGTCAAGTTCAGCCTCCATTTTTTCAGAGTTTGTAACGAAGTAAGCAGAAAGGTAACCTCTGTCAAACTGCATTCCTTCTACAACGTCTACATAAGTATCAGTTCCTTTAGCTTCTTCAACAGTAATAACACCTTCTTTTCCTACTTTACCAAAAGCAGTAGCGATAAGTTCGCCGATGGTTTCGTCATTGTTAGCAGAAATAGAAGCGATCTGTTTGATTTTTTCGCTGTCAGAGCCTACAACTTTAGCTTGTTTAGCAAGATCAGCTACAATAGCTTCAACTGCTTTGTCAATACCACGTTTAAGATCCATTGGGTTTGCACCTGCAGCAACATTCTTAAGGCCCTCTTTAACGATAGCCTGTGCAAGAACTGTAGCAGTTGTAGTACCGTCTCCGGCAAGATCATTGGTTTTAGAAGCAACTTCTTTAACCATTTGAGCACCCATGTTCTCTAGTGTGTCAGCAAGTTCAATTTCTTTAGCTACAGATACACCATCTTTAGTTACTGTAGGTCCGCCAAATGATTTGCTTATTATTACGTTACGACCTTTTGGTCCTAGTGTTACTTTTACGGCATTAGCCAATGCATCGACGCCACGTTTTAAACCGTCACGTGCTTCAATATCAAATTTTATCTCTTTAGCCATTTTTATGCTTTATTATATGTTTTGTAAAAATTTAACCTCGATTAGATCACTGCAAAGATTTCTTCTTCTTTCATGATAAGGTAATCCTTGCCTTCAAATTTTAATTCGGTACCTGCATATTTACCATATAAAACGGTATCGCCCACTTTTACGGTCATATCATAGTCTTTAGAACCGTTACCTACGGCTACTACAATACCTTTTTGTGGTTTTTCTTTAGCAGTGTCAGGAATAAAGATCCCTGAAGCAGTTTGAGTTTCTGCAGCAACCGGCTCAATAAGTACGCGGTCTAGAAGGGGTTTAATGTTTAAGGCCATATTGTATGTTTTTTTATTATTAAAAGGATATGTTGTGTTGGTCAGAAATTATGCCAATCAGATCATTCCTGACAAATTTGCAGACGTAAAAAATGCCAGCATTTACAGGCTGGCATTTCTATATTCGTATATACGATAAAATTAGTTTTGTGGTTGTGCCGGAGCTGGTGTTGTTGCAGGTTGTGCAGCAGGAGCCGCAGCGCCAGTTCCTGGAGCAGTTGCCGGTTTAGTTGTTTGTGCCGGAACAGCAGACTCATCAATTAGTTGGCTGTCTCCGGATAAACCTGTAGAGAAGCTTAAACTTGAAGCTAATATTAAAACGATTAGTATCGATGCAAGAGTCCATGTACTTTTATCAAGGAAGTCCGTCGTTTTTTGAACGCCACCCATCATTTGAGTTCCGCCAAGAGAAGAAGATAAACCTCCGCCTTTAGGGTTTTGCACCATGATTACTACTACAAGCAAAAAGCTTACTATTGTTATAAGTACCAGAAAAATTGAAAAGTTAAACATCGTTTCTTTAGTTATTATTTTGTTGTAAAATCTTTATATCTGAAATATGGTCTGCAAAGAAAACACTTTTTTCCGGATATTTCAAAATTAAAATTTCATATGCTTGTATCGCTTTGCTATATTTTTTTTGTTCGAGGTATACCCTGGCTAATGTTTCGGTCATCAAACTTGAGTTGTCAGGACTGAATCTCTCAATGTTTGCTGGGGATACAGGCGTATTTTTTACCGGAGCTATTTTTGGATTTGTCTCGATAAATTTATCAATTAATTCCATTTTTTTGCTAATTGCTTCCTCTTGTTCTGGTGATTTTGGCTCTTCTTCGCGGTTTATAGGGGTTAATTTCGAAATTTTTAACCATTCCGCAAAGGAATGTGTTTCTTGTTTGCCAAATTCTAAAGGCTTGCCAATATCCAGTTTTTCTTCGGCAATATCAACCTCATTTTTAACCTCTGGCTTTTCCTGAGGCTGTTCTTCTATAACAGGGATTTCTTTAGGCTTATCGGCTTCTGCAGCTTCAACTGTTCGCTTTATAGATTCTTCAAGTTTATCCATAACCGGCTCAGGTGAGAATTGAACTATAGGCTGCTCTTCATGTACTATTGCATTTTCCTGTTCTTCGGCTGCTTTTATAGCAAATTTCATAGTCTCTTCCAGTTTGTTTACTACTGGAGGAGCAGATATCTCGATTGCAATTGTTTCCTCTATAACAATAGGTTCGTCTATAGCTGTATTTTCTTCTTCGGCTGTTATGTTAGTAGTTAGCGGCTCTGTAGTTTCCTTAATTGTAGTAATTATAGGTTCAATAATTTCACTGTCGTTAACTGCTATAACTGCTACCGATTTCTCTTTTTCGTCGAATGCTTTTTTGTCTACACTATGAAATTGTTCAGACGTAATGAAATCAAAAAGTACCGACCTGTCTGTAGTATAAGCTGCTGTTTTTTTTAATTCGGTATTATACCTAAAACTTTCCTGATTGTAAAGGCCTTTTAAATAAATAGCGCGCGCACTTTGCAGGAACGGAAATTCCGAAAGGATTTTCTCCAATTCGGCCGTATGCCTTTCATTCAAAGAGTAAGGCTTGTTAAGTAGCTGTATGTAGTCTTTAGTATTCAGAATCTTCAGTGTTTAGTGCCACAGTATAATGTGTTTACCATTTAGCAAGCGATGCATTAAATATATCCTGTGTTATCCTTTCAAATATTTGATCAAGAGCTGTGTCCAGTACAATTCCCGTTGGTAATAAGTCCCCATTAAAATCATAATAGAAGCTAAATTGTTTTTCAAAATCGTCTTCTTCTTTTTTCTTGTTGGTGAATCTTACATTTACGGTAATACTCAATCTACTTTGTGCTGCACGCTGGTCGGCAGTAGCAGTCATGGGCGAAATTCGGTATTGTGTAATTTCTCCTTCATATACAAGATCCCCATTGGAGTTCGTTAAGCTCAAATTGGTTTGATTTTGGATAAGATCCTGTAATCTAAGTGTAAATCTACGGTCAATACCCGGCTCTACCACATCGGCATTATTCCTAAAAAAGTTTACCTGGAACGTTTTGGCGTCAATTTTACCGGTTCCCGTAAAGTTGTATTTAACGCTACAGCCACTTAAAGATAAAAGTACTGTAAATAATAGTATAAATTTAAGTTGTCTCATAGTAGCTTTCGGGCTATAAGTCATATTGTTTTATTTTCCTGTATAACGTCCTTTCAGATATGCCAAGCTCATCGGCAGCAGCTTTACGCTTTCCTTTATTTCGTTCCAGTGCTTTTTTAATAAGCTCTATTTCTTTTTCGTCCAGTCGCAAGGTTTCTTCTTCCTCAACGGTTTCGGCAAACAGGTAATT
Source organism: Flavobacterium cerinum (assembly GCF_004028155.1). Classification (GTDB taxonomy): domain Bacteria; phylum Bacteroidota; class Bacteroidia; order Flavobacteriales; family Flavobacteriaceae; genus Flavobacterium; species Flavobacterium cerinum. The sequence goes on from NZ_SBII01000001.1 coordinate 495,733, forward strand.
GTCATCATCATCGTCTTCATGATCAATAGGTTCGCTTATAGCCGGCTCCGGGCGGCTTGTTTTTTGCGAAGAAAAAACTTCGGTGCGGGGCTGGTCTTCAAAGGCTCTGTTGTCTTCCTGCGAACCGTATATTTTTTGTATCAGTCCTTTGTTCGATTCCTGTACTTTATTAGTGTTGCCATTCTGCATCAATTCCATCGTGAGCTTTTTAAGATCATTCAGGTCACTTTTCATGTCAAACAACACCTTATATAATATCTCTCTTTCGTTGCTAAAATCGCTTTCAGGTTTTTTATCTCTTACAACAGCAGGCAGATTACTGCTGCTGCCTTCTTCCGGCAGATAAGAGCGAAGTGTTGCTAGCGAAATATTCCTGTTGGTTTCAAGAACACTAATTTGTTCAGCGGCATTACGCAGTTGGCGGATGTTTCCTCCCCAGCGGAATTTTTGCAGTAAAGCAACTGCATCATCATCCAGTTTTATAGGAGGCATTTTGTATTTGTGCGCAAAGTCAGATGAGAATTTTCTAAACAGCAAATGAATATCGTCTTTACGCTCTCGTAATGGCGGAAGCATAATTTCTACGGTACTTAAACGATAGTAAAGATCCTCTCTAAACCTGCCTTTTTCAATAGCCTCAAACATATTTACATTTGTAGCAGCTACGATACGCACATTGGTCTTTTGAACCTGAGACGAACCAACTTTTATAAATTCTCCGTTTTCAAGAACACGTAAAAGCCTTACCTGAGTGGTAAGGGGTAATTCTCCTACTTCATCAAGAAAGATAGTACCGCCATCGGCAACTTCAAAATAACCTTCACGGGTTCCTGTTGCGCCTGTAAAAGCACCTTTTTCGTGGCCAAAAAGTTCACTGTCTATAGTGCCTTCGGGTATGGCACCACAGTTTACAGCAATATACTTACCGTGTTTTCTGTGAGAAAGGGCATGTATTATCCTCGGGATGTTTTCTTTACCAACACCACTTTCACCAGTAACCAATACCGAAATATCAGTAGGGGCAACCTGTATGGCTTTTTCTACGGCACGGTTAAGCTTAGGGTCATTCCCTATAATCTCAAATCGCTGTTTAATGGCTTGTACACTTTCCATGTTTACGTTTTTTTGCAATGATTAGCTCTGCATATCCGAGTAACCTACCGCTTCTCCTATTAATGTAGCAGAAGTACATTCTTTGACCAGTACATTTACAAAATCACCGGGTTTGTAATCTCCTTTAGGAAATACAACCATACTGTTTTCAGAATTTCTTCCGGCCCAGTCGGCATCCGATTTTTTGGATGCCTTTTCAACAAGTACTTCTACTGTTGTGCCAAGAAAGCGTGAAATTCTTTCTTTGCTGGTTTTTTGCTGCATGTCTACAATTTCCTGTAAGCGTCTTTTTTTAACTTCTTCAGGTACGTCATCCTCCATTTTACGGGCAGCAAGTGTTCCCGGTCTTTCAGAATAGGAATACATATAGCCAAAATCAAATTTCACATGATCCATAAGGCTTAATGTATCCTGATGATCTTCTTCAGTTTCTGTAGGGAAACCGGAGATCATATCCTGGGAAACAGAACAGCCGGGTAATATTTCTTTTATTTTATCTACAAGCGCGATATATTCTTCGCGTGTATGCTGACGGTTCATTTCCTTTAATATACGTGTACTGCCGGATTGTACAGGTAGGTGGATGTAATTACATACATTATTGTATTTAGCAATAACATGCAATACATCTTCAAGCATATCCTGAGGGTTAGAGGTAGAGAACCTAAAGCGCATCTTTGGATTTGCTGCAGCTGCCATAGAAAGCAGTTGTGCAAAATCTACAGCAGTAGCTTTCTGCATCTCCGATGCTTTTTCATAATCTTTCTTCAGGCCGCCGCCATACCATAGGTAGCTGTCCACATTCTGACCTAATAATGTAATTTCTTTAAAGCCTCTGCTTGCAAGGTCCGCAATTTCTTCCATGATGCTTTGTGGCTCACGGCTGCGTTCACGGCCTCGGGTAAAAGGTACTACACAAAAGGTACACATATTATCACAGCCACGGGTAATAGAAACAAAAGCAGTTACGCCGTTACTGTTAAGTCGTACCGGAGAGATGTCGCCATAGGTTTCGTCTTTAGAAAGAATAACGTTAATCGCATCACGACCTTCGTCGATCTCCTTTAAAAGATTAGGCAGGTCTTTGTAAGCATCCGGGCCCACAACCATGTCTACTATTTTCTCTTCTTCCAGAAACTGGCTTTTTAAACGTTCGGCCATACAGCCCAGAACGCCCACCTTCATACCTGGGTTTATTCTTTTTACAGCATTATATTTTTCAAGTCTTTTCCTTACGGTTTGTTCTGCTTTATCACGAATAGAGCAGGTGTTAACCAGTACAAGATCGGCTTCTTCAAGTTTATCTGTAGTATTAAAACCTTCATTTGCGAGAATAGAAGCAACTACCTCGCTATCAGAAAAGTTCATGGCACAGCCATAACTTTCGATGAAAAGTTTTTTTGTATTTTCTTTTTTATGTTCTAAAACAAGGCTTTGTCCTTGTTTGCTTTCTTCAATGATCTTCTCCATAATTCACTCCTGTAGTGCTTTTTTGAAGTCGCAAAGATACTGTTTTATTCAATATTATGACAAGATGACAGATGTTGATTTGTTATAAAATTGAGAACTATTAGAGCCAATAGGTAGATTTTTTAATGTTAACATTGTGTTGCGGATATCATAAAAATGATTTTTAAAATCACCAAAAAACCAATATTTAAAAAAATCATATACTTTTGCGACACAAAGAAAAGCAAGATGGCAAAGAATTTAGTGATAGTTGAGTCGCCTGCGAAGGCAAAAACCATAGAAAAATTTCTGGGAGCAGATTACCGGGTAGAGTCCAGTTATGGACACATTGCCGACCTGCCTTCCAAGGAGATAGGTGTAGATGTGGCAAATGGTTTTAAACCAAAATATGAGGTGTCTCCGGATAAAAAAGCATTGGTTAAGAAGCTTAAAGATCTCTCTAAATCGGCCGAAATGGTTTGGCTGGCGAGCGATGAAGACCGCGAGGGTGAGGCTATTGCATGGCACTTGGCGGAAGAATTGAAGCTTGATAAGTCTAAAACAAAGCGAATTGTTTTTCATGAGATCACAAAAACGGCAATACAAAAAGCAATCGAAAACCCAAGGGATATCGATTACAATCTTGTAAATGCACAACAGGCCCGTCGTGTACTTGACAGGCTGGTTGGATATGAGCTGTCTCCTGTTTTATGGAAAAAAGTAAAAAGCGGACTTTCAGCAGGAAGGGTACAATCAGTTTCTGTACGACTAATTGTAGAACGTGAACGTGAAATACAAAATTTTAATGCAGAGGGATCATATAGTATAACAGCAGAATTTGTAAACGAAGCAGGAAAAACGTTTAAAGCAAAACTGCCTAAAAACTTTGCGACAAAACAAGAAGCCCAGGATTTTTTAAATAAAAATATTGGGTCTATATATAAGGTGTCAGATCTTGAAACGAAACCGGCAAAAAAATCGCCGGCGGCACCATTTACTACTTCAACATTACAGCAGGAAGCAGCAAGGAAATTGTATCTTCCGGTAGGTGTTACTATGATGCTTGCACAGCGTTTGTATGAGGCCGGACTTATAACTTATATGAGAACCGATAGTGTTAACCTTTCACAGGAAGCTATGGGGGCTGCTGAGGCAGAGATCATCAGGTCTTATGGTAAAGAATTTAGCAGGCCTAGAAATTATGCTACTAAGAGTAAAGGGGCACAGGAGGCTCACGAGGCTATCCGTCCTACAGATATGTCCCGTCACACGGTAAATATAGATCGTGATCAGGCAAGATTGTATGATTTAATATGGAAGCGTACACTGGCTTCACAAATGAGTGATGCACAGCTGGAACGTACTAATGTTAAGATCGAGGCAAATAATCATAAAGAGATATTCGCTGCATCTGGTGAGGTATTGCTATTCGAAGGTTTCCTTAAAGTATATCTTGAAGGAAGTGATGATGAAGATATCGAGCAGGAAGGAATGCTGCCTGCATTAAGGATTAACGAAAAATTAAACAACAATTATATTACTGCTACCGAACGTTTTTCAAGACCGCCGGCTCGTTATACAGAAGCTGCGCTGGTTAAGAAACTGGAAGAGCTGGGTATTGGTAGACCATCTACTTATGCACCAACTATTTCTACGATTATCAACAGAAATTATGTTGAGAAAGGTGCTTTTGAAGGGCAGGAAAGAAAATACAGTCAGTTGATGTTGAAAGACAGTGCTGTTTCACAACAGGTGCTTTCGGAAAACGTAGGTTCTGACAAAGGAAAATTAGTGCCAACGGATATTGGGATTATTGTAAACGATTTCCTTGTAAATCATTTCGGAACTATTCTGGATTATAACTTTACAGCAAAAGTAGAGCAGGATTTCGATGAGATAGCTTCAGGTAACGAAGACTGGACAAAAATGATGAGTGATTTCTACGGGCATTTCCATCCTACGGTTCAGAATGTAGAGAAAAATGCAGAGAGAGAATCAGGTGAGCGTATTCTGGGTACTGATCCTAAAACGGGTAAGCCTGTAAGTGTGCGTTTAGGTAAGTTCGGTCCAATGGCTCAAATTGGAGATGCAGAGGATGAAGAGAAGCAGTTTGCAAGTTTATTGCCGGAACAAAATATAGGAAGTATAAAATTAGAAGAAGCGTTAGGTTTATTCCTGCTGCCTAAAAATCTTGGAGATTACCAGGGAGAAGAGGTAGAGGTTAATAATGGGCGTTTCGGTCCGTATGTGCGTTTTGGAAAAACATTTATCTCTTTACCTAAAGGAGAAGATCCATTAGATGTAACTATAGAAAGAGCAAAAGTGCTGATAGATGAAAAACTACAGGCAGATGCGCCTATTGGAACTTATAAGAACGAACCTATACAAAAAGGAGTAGGGCGTTTTGGTCCGTTTATTAAATGGAATGGTATATTTATTAATGTGAGCAAAAAATACAATTTTGATAACCTTTCACAATCAGATCTTACAGAACTGATTGAGGATAAACTTCAAAAAGATATTGATAAAGTACTGCATAACTGGGAAGACGAAGGTATTAAGGTAGAGAAAGCACGCTGGGGCCGATCAGTTATTACAAAAGGTAAGATCAAGATTGAGCTTAATAAAGATATAGATGCAACTAAATTAACGCTGGATCAGGTTAAGGTTATGATTGAGGAGAAAACTCCAGCTAAGAAAACGGCAGCTAAAAAAGCACCTGCTAAAAAAGCGCCCGTAAAGAAAACAGCAGTTAAAAAGAAATAAGTATGGTTTTTGATTTTTTACAACCTTTAGAAACAGACTTACTGGAATTTATTGCAGAGGGTTCGCCTCAGGCACTGGGTGATAAAACATCGTTTCATACCCAAGATCAGTTTCCTGATCTTGAAACAGCTGCAATTGCTATTGTAGGAGTTTTAGATAACAGAGGTGCGAACGACAAGAAAGACCATCATATGCACCTTAATTATATCAGAAAAGAGTTCTACGGGCTTTTTCCGGGCAACTGGGTAAAACCGATAGTTGATCTGGGTAATATTCCGGCAGGAGAAAGCCAGCAGGATACTTATTTTGCATTAAAGAGTATTGTTGCCGAACTTATAAAACTAGGCATAGTTCCCGTAATAATAGGCGGTTCACAGGATTTGTCTTATGCAATGTATCGTGCTTATGATAAGCTGGAGCAAATGGTAAATTTTGTTGCTATTGATAGCAAATTTGATTTTGGTAAACAGGATGAGCCATTGTCGGCTAGGTCATATCTTACAAGAATGATTGTCGATGAGCCAAATAATCTTTTCAACTATAGTAACCTCGGATATCAGACCTATTACAACTCCCAGGAAGAGATAGATTTGGTCGAAAAACTCTATTTTGATGCTTATCGACTAGGAGAAATATGCAATGATTCGACAATTTCAGAGCCAGTTTTCAGAGATGCAGACATCGTATGTGTTGATATGACGGCAGTTAAGTCCAGTGATTCGGGAAATATTGTTAAATTTATACCAAATGGTTTTGATGGCAAAGAAATTTGTACATTAGCACGCTATGCTGGGATAAGTGACAAGGTTACTTCTTTTGGAATTTTTAACCATGATGATACCCGGCAGGAATCTGCACTTGTAGCACAAGTGCTCTGGTATTTCATAGAAGGAGTACATTATCGTTCGAATGAATACCCATTTGGTAGTAAGGAGAATTATCTTAAATATATTGTACCAATGGAGGATGAGGAGCTTATATTTTATAAGAGCGACAAGACTGACAGATGGTGGATTGAGGTGCCTTTTGTATCTAATCTTAGCAATAAATTAAAAAGGAACACGTTATTACCATGTAATTACCAGGATTATTTAAGTGCCTGTAATAACGAATTTCCGGAGCGATTATGGAAAGCCCAAAGAAAAAACATTCTTTAACGTATTTGTTACAAAAATGATGTCTTTTCGCATAAGTATTCAATTGTTTACTTTTTGTTTAGGTTTTTTTAATAAAAAAATTGTTTTTTTGAAAATAAATAAATAGGTTTACGCCCTTAAAAATAGAATTACATTAACAACCCAATTTTATGAAGAAGTTCATTGCATTAACAGCAACTTTATCATTTTTAATCAGCTGTGGTTCCAGTGACCGAGGGGAACTCGTAGGTGTTAGAGGAAAAAAGTGGAGGCCTGAAAAGCCTTATGGTATGGCTTTAGTTCCGGGTGGCGCTTACATCATGGGTAAGGCTGACGATGACTTGGCTAACGTTCAGGATGCTCCTGCAAAAACAGTAACTGTGCGTTCATTTTACATGGACGAAACAGAGATTACAAACAGTGAGTATCGTCAGTTTGTTCAATGGGTGAAAGATTCAACAATCAGAACCAGGCTAGCTATTCTTGCAGATGAGCAAGGGCAGAAACCAGGGGCTGGTGGTATTGGAGAATTTGCGTTCAAAGATCAGGAGTCTACGGATAAACAATCAGCATATGATAAATATATGTATGAGAACTATTATAGCATAGGTACAGATGATGACATGTATGCTGGTAGAAAACTTAATCATAAAGCTAAGCTTATCACGGATCCTCAAAAATATCCGGATGAGTATTATGTAGAGGTTATGGATTCTATGTATTTGCCGGAATCTGAATCATTCAATGGCTTAAGGACTATTGATGTTTCTAAATTGGTATTCCGTTATTCTTGGATGGATATTCAGGCTGCGGCTAAGGATAAGTCTACTAAGAATACCAGAGCTAAGAGAAGTAAATACATGAGAAACGAGCAGGTTGAAGTGTATCCGGATACAACTGTATGGATCAAAGACTTTGCTTATTCTTACAATGAGCCAATGCACAATGACTATTTCTGGCACGATGCTTATGGAGAATATCCTGTAGTTGGTGTAACATGGCAAAAAGCTAAAGCGTTCTGCGCATGGAGAACACTTAATAAAAATACATACCAAAAAGCTAAAAAGAGACAACAGATCAACTCGTTCCGTTTGCCTACAGAAGCTGAGTGGGAGTTTGCTGCAAGAGGTGGACTGGCTTCGGCTACATTCCCTTGGGGTGGTCCTTATACTAAAAATGACAGAGGTTGTTTCTTAGCTAACTTTAAGCCAAACAGAGGTGATTATGCTGCAGATGGAGCATTGTATACTGTTGAAGCTAAATCATATGATCCAAACGATCATAACTTATACAACATGTCAGGTAACGTTGCAGAATGGACGGATTCATCTTACGATGCTTCTTCTTATGAATATGTTTCTACAATGAACCCTAACGTTCCGGATCAGTCTAATAAACGTAAAGTTATACGTGGTGGATCATGGAAAGATGTTGCTTACTTCCTTCAGGTGGGTACAAGAGATTGGGAATATGCTGACTCTGCAAGAAGTTATATTGGTTTCAGAACCGTTCAGGATTACATGGGTACTCAAAACACAGGTACCAACCAATAGATCAAAAATAACCAACTCGAATTTTTTGAATATTTAATTAACTTAACTAAAAACTAAAAATTATTTTATTATGGCACTACCTAAAAAAGTTATGAATTTTGCCTATGGTATGGGGGCAGCAGTTGTTATCATTGGAGCACTTTTCAAATTGATGCACTGGCCAGGAGCTAGTCCAATGCTTATCATTGGTCTTGGTGTTGAGGCTTTAATCTTCGGATTGTCTGCATTTGACCCTGTTGATAAAGAACTTGACTGGTCATTGGTATATCCAGAATTAGCAGGTGGTGATGCTAAGAAAAAAGATGCTAAAAAAGAAAACCCAGCTGAAGCTCAAGGTTTACTTTCTCAAAAACTTGATAACCTGTTAAAAGATGCTAAAATTGACGGTGCGTTAATGGAAAGCCTTGGTAACAGTATCAAAAACTTCGAATCTGCTGCTAAAGGAATTGCTCCTACAGTTGATTCAATTTCTTCTCAGAAAAAATATAGCGAAGAAATGTCTATGGCTGCTGCTCAAATGGAGTCATTAAACAGTCTTTACAAAGTACAATTAGAGAGCGCTACTCGTAATGCAGAAGCTAACTCTCAAATTGCTGACAATGCTTCTAAGCTGAAAGAACAGATGCAGGCTATGACTCAAAATATTGCTTCATTGAACAATGTTTACGGTGGTATGCTTTCTGCAATGGGAAACAAAGCCTAATTAGTACAAAATTTTAACACTAAAAACAAAGACACTAATTAGAAATGGCAGGAGGAAAATTAACCCCTAGACAAAAGATGATTAACCTGATGTATCTGGTTTTCATCGCAATGTTGGCTTTAAATATGTCAAAAGAAGTATTATCTGCTTTTGGCTTGATGAACGAACAATTTGAATCTTCTAACGTAGAAGCTACGAAGAATAATGATATGCTTTACTCGGCTCTTTCTGCTAAAGCAGCTGAGAACCCGTCATTTGCTTCAGCGAAGCAATTGTCAGATAAAGTAAAAGGTTTATCAAATGATTTCACTGCTTATATTGAAGGTTTAAAAGGTGATATCACAAAAGACATTGAGAAAGAAGCAAATGGAAAACTTCCATATGAGGCAATGGACAAAGGTGATAAAATTGATGAACAGTGGTTTGAAGGTGATGGTTACTCTAAAAAAGGTAAAGAAATCATTGCTACTATTGAAAAATATAAAGCTGACATGAAAGCTGTTATTGGTAATGATGTTAAGTATAAAGCTATTATCACTGAACTTGATAGTAAATTTAATACAGAAGATATCAAAGATGGCGAAGGTGTTAAAAAGAAATATCTTGATTACCACTTCAAAGGCTTCCCTTCAATTGCATCTTTAACTAAACTTTCTGCTATGCAGAATAATGCTAAAGTTATCGAGGCTAACGTTTATAACATTGCTCTTGGTAAGGCTGCGGTTGAATCGATGTCTATGAAAAACTATACTGCTTTAGTAGTACTTGATAAAAATGCTTACTTCCAAGGAGAAAAGGTTACAGGTAAAGTAGTTTTAGGTAGATATGATGAAAATACTAAGCCAATTGAATTCCATGGGCCTGGTAAAATTGATAAAGGTCAGGCTGTTATTGATATGACTGCTGGTAGTGTAGGTGAGCAAAAAATTAATGGTGAGTTTGTTTTCCTTGAAGATGGAAAAAAAGTGCCATTAAAATTTGAAGGAGCTTATGTAGTTGTACCAAGACCTAACTCTGCTACAATCTCTGCTGATAAAATGAACTCTGTTTACCGTGGTGTTGAAAACCCAATGACAGTTTCATTTGCAGGTGTACCTGATAGCGATGTTAAAGCAAATGCTGCAGGTTCTTGGAGATCTACAGGTAAAGGTAAATACAACTGGGTTGTAACAGGTGTAGCTGGTAAAACGGCTATGATCAATGTTACTGCAAAATTATCTGATGGTAAAGTTGTTACTGATAAGAGAGAATTCAACATTAGAGAAATTCCTTCTCCACAGCCAGAACTTAGAGGTAAGACCGGTTCTGCTAAAGGTAACAAGAATGACCTAGCGTCATCAACTGTTAGAGTTGCATTCCCTGATTTCGTATTTGATGTTAGAACAAATGTTCTTTCTTTTGAAGTTTATATTCCTGGAGCTGGTACAATTATTTGTACAGGTGACAAGTTTAGTGGAGCAGCTTTAGCAGCTATCGCAAAAACTAAAAGAGGAGATGTTGTAACCATCAATAATATTAAGACAAGTATTATAGGTGCCCCAGGTTATATTCCTAGAGGATCTACTTCTTTTGCTTGGGAAGTACAATAATTTGAGTTAAAAGAACGTTTTTCTTTTACAGTTTAAAAATTAAACAATGAATAGTAGAAATTTTTTATTAGCGGCTTTATTCTTTACTGGTATGGCTACCTCTTTTGGTCAGTCTAACCTACTTAATGCAAAAACGCCGGATGAAATAGGTAAAAAAACTGCAGAGCAGGACTCATTAGATAATGACAAACCACTACCTTACGGTTATGTGGGTGATAGAGATGTTTTGCTTGCCAGAAAAGTTTGGGAAGTTATAGATCTTGATCAAAGGATTAACTTTCCTATGTATTTTCCTATTGAGGATAATATAGGCAGCGATAGAAGATCTTTATTCAGTGTTTTAATTTCAGCGATCAAAGATGGTTCTCTTACTGAGGTATATGATGATTCATATTTCAAAACCAAAAAAACAGGCACTGATATTGAGTCTGCTTTCCACTTCGTTGAATTAAACGATTATGGTCGTGATGTAATGAACCAAAACCCTGGTAAGACTGAAGAAGCTCTTAAAGCTAAAGGCTTACTAACTGCAGAACATTATACTACATCTGATCTTACAGGTGCTGATGTTACCAAATATAAAATTGTTGGTACATGGTACTTTGATAAAAGACAAGGTGAAATGAAGTATAGAATTCTTGGTATTTGTCCAATGGCTGTTGATGCTATTACTAAATTAAGAGTTGGATCTGAAGCTGAGGCTATCGAACTTTTCTGGGTGTTTTATCCAGGAGCAAGAGACGTATTACATGAAGCGAAAGCTTTCAATGAAAGAAACTCTGCGATGCCTATCACTTTTGATCACTTGCTAAACTCTAGACGTTTTACTGCTACAATTGTAAAAGAAGAGAACGTTTATGGTGACAGACTTATCGAGGATTACTTAAAAGATAACTCACAAATGCAATTGCTTGAGGCAGAGCGTATCAAAGATAAGATACGTAACTTTGAGCAGGATATGTGGAATTACTAATTAAGTATATTCTTCAAAATAATAAAAACTCTTACCCTAGTGGTAAGAGTTTTTTTATTTTTACACTATGAAAGATTTTATCATTGTTGGCGCAGGACTTGCAGGGATGAGCTTTGCTGAGACTGCTTTTTTAAATAATAAAACGTTTACAGTTATTAGTGATAATTCACAAAACTCATCACGTGTAGCTGCTGGATTGTATAATCCGGTTATATTAAAGCGCTTTAGTTTGCCACAGGATGCTGCGGAGCATTTAGCATTTATCGGGCCTTTTTATCAAAGAATTCAGGACCGCCTTGATGTTGTATTTGACCATCAATTGCCGGTTTATAGAAAATTCGCATCCGTTGAGGAACAAAACAATTGGTTTCAGGCAATGGATAAACCTGCTCTTGAACCTTTTTTATCACCCGATGTTATACATAACCAATATTTATCACTTCCTTCTCCATTTGGTTTTGGTAAAGTGCTTCACACCGGATATGTGGATACTATTGTTTTACTGGAAGCCTATCGAGAGTATTTAATAGATCAGGAGTGTTTTATTAATGATACTTTTGATTATAATGGATTAACTGTTGAAGAAGACTGCATCCTATATAAAGGAGTAAAAGCACAGCATATTGTTTTCGCTGAAGGTTTTGGTATCCATAGCAATCCTTATTTTAAACATTTACCACTGGATGGTACAAAAGGTGAGCTTTTAGTCATTAAAGCACCACATCTGAAATTGGACATCGCCATTAATGCCAGTATCTTTATATTGCCAATGGGCAATGATATTTATAAGGTTGGTGCTACTTATGAATGGTATGATAAAACTGCTGATCCTACTGAAGCAGGGAAAAATGAATTAGTTGAGAAACTGAATGAGTTAATTTCGTGTGATTATGAAATTTTAGAACATTTAGCAGGCATTCGACCTACAGTAAAGGATAGAAAGCCATTAATTGGCACTCATCCGCAGTACAAGAATGTCCATTTGCTAAATGGCTTGGGTACAAGGGGTGTTATGCTTGGTCCACCAATGGCAAAAGAATTATATGATTCCATAATTTCTGGCAATCCTGTAAGAAGAGAAATAGGCTTACAGCGTTTTAAGAATCAATAGTGTCTTTCCTGTCCTTTTTATAGCTTACAAAAAAGTTGATCCATATGTTTCTTGATAAACGCATATTAATAGGCATAAGAATTATTAATGCTGCTACTATCGCAAAGAAGGCTTCTTTTAGTCCCGATCCTATAAATACATAAGAAATGATGAAGGCTGCAACTCCAATTGCAACGCCTAAAGCATAACTTACATACATGGCTCCGTAAAAGAATGAGGGTTCGATTTTATAAAGTTGTCCACAATGACTACATTTGTCGTGCATTTTATAAATATTGCCCAAATTGTAAGGGTTTTTATCCAAATACATGCTTTCCTCATGACACCGGGGACAGCACCCGGTAAAAATGCTATATAGTTTGGATCCTTTTTTTAACATTTGAAAAAATTTGTTGTTATAACAAATTTACGATTTTAATTACACAAAAAAACAATGCTTAATATACATAATTTATCAGTTTCTTTTGGAGGAACATATTTGTTCGAAGAAGTAACTTTCAGACTTGGTGCCGGTGACAGGGTAGGTCTTGTGGGCAAAAATGGTGCAGGAAAATCGACCATGCTGAAAATACTATCTGGAGAACAGCCTTCAGACTCTGGAGTTATTGCTACAGAAAAAGAAATACGATTAGGTTTCCTTAAACAGGATATCGATTTTGTAAAAGGGCGTACTGTACTGGAAGAAGCCTATCAGGCTTTTGAAGAAATAAAAAGAGCAGAAGGTAAAATAGAACATATCAACCATCAATTGGTAACACGTACTGACTATGAGAGTGAGGAGTATTCTAAACTTATAGAAGACCTTAGCGATCATACGCATCATTACGAAATCCTTGGTGGTTATAACTATGTTGGTGATACTGAGAAAATCCTTTTAGGACTTGGTTTCAAACGTGAGGATTTTGATAAAGAAACCGATACTTTCTCCGGTGGATGGCGTATGCGTATCGAACTGGCAAAATTATTATTACAATCGAATGATGTATTGCTGCTGGATGAGCCTACCAACCACCTTGATATTGAGAGTATCATTTGGTTAGAGTCTTTCCTGAGGAATTATGCCGGAGTTGTGGTTATTGTATCACACGATAAGATGTTCCTTGATAATGTAACGAATAGGACTATTGAGATCTCTCTGGGTAAAATTTATGATTTTAATAAACCATATACCGAATACCTTGATCTTAGGCATGAGATCAGAGAGAAGCAATTGGCTACCCAGAAAAACCAGGAGAAAAAAATAGAGCAGACTGAAAAACTGATTGAGAAGTTTAGAGCAAAAGCATCTAAGGCATCAATGGCGCAGTCACTGATCAAGAAACTGGATAAGGTAGAACGTATTGAAGTGGATGAAGATGATAATTCGGTAATGAATATCTCTTTTCCGGTTTCAATGACACCAGGCCGCGTTGTTGTGGAAGCAGAACAGGTAACTAAAAAATATGGGGATAAAACCATATTAAAAGATATTGATCTATTAGTAGAACGTGGTAGTAAGATTGCTTTCGTTGGTCAGAATGGTCAGGGAAAATCTACTTTTATAAAAGCGATTACTAAAGATATTGATTATACCGGAGTGATTAAGCTTGGACATAATGTTCAGCTGGGATATTTTGCTCAAAACCAGGCAGAATACCTTGATGGTGAAATTACACTTCTTGAAACCATGCAGCATGCGGCAACCGACTCTAATAGGGCTAAGGTGCGCGATATGCTGGGCTCTTTCCTGTTTAGGGGTGACGATGTAGAGAAAAAGGTAAAAGTGCTCTCTGGGGGCGAAAGAAACCGTTTGGCACTTTGTAAGTTGTTGTTGCAGCCTATTAACGTGCTTGTAATGGATGAGCCTACCAATCACCTTGATATTAAGTCAAAGAATGTGCTTAAAGCAGCACTTCAAAAGTTTGAGGGTACATTGCTTTTGGTATCTCACGACAGGGACTTCCTTCAGGGGATGTCTAACATAGTATACGAGTTCAAAGACCAGAAAATAAGAGAATATCTGGGTGATATTAACTATTACCTTGAACAGCGTAACCTGCAGAACATGCGTGAGGTTGAGAAAAAAGATGTAGTTGCTAAAGAGGCTCCTAAAGAGAACAAGCAATTGTCATATCAGGATCAAAAGAAAAATAAGACACTTCAGAATAAGCTTAGTAAAATTGAAAGCCAGATCAAAGAAGTAGAGAATCAGATTCAAAAAGATGATAAACTGCTGGCTGCTAATTATGACAAACTAATGGCGGATGCTGCATTTTTTACAGCATACGAAAACAAGAAAAAAGAACTGGACAAACTAATGCAGGATTGGGAAGTTGTTCAGGAAGATATTGATAATGCATAAAAAAAGTCCCGCCTTGGCGGGACTTTTTTTTATTCTTTTTTAATTTCGACTTCTGTTTTTTTCTTGGAGATGGTAATGTTGTTTTTGTTTTCTCCTTTTTTGTTCTTAACGCTTATTCCGTCACTGCCTATACTTACTGATGTACCATCTTTCTCTTCTTCAGTAGTAGTGGTTACAGCCGTTGTTTTTTTAACCTGAGGCTCAGGAGCTGGCGGCGGTGCAGGATCTTCCACCGGTGGTGGAACTGGCTGTGGTACCGGCTCTTCTTTCTTTTTGCAGGATGCCATTAGTAATAATGCAAATCCGGCCATAATGAGTACTTTTTTCATTCTAAGATTCCTTAAAGGTTATGGTATTAAAATTACTTAATTAAAGATACCTTTTGCTTAAATGAAACTTAAATTATTGATTAATATGAAAATGTACATTTATTCAGCAATTATTTAACTGGTTCACGTAAGATTGTCTTCAGTTTATCAGGGCTGGTTTTTCTAAAGTCAGAAAGGTATATTTCGTGGTGCAGGCCATTTCTGGATAAATTGTTTGCTAGAATAAAATCATTGATACGGTTTAGTGTTTCGGGTTCTTTATTAAAAGGCCCCACATGCAATGCCTGAACACATTTTCCTTCTTCTAAAAAGAACAAATGGATGTCTTTTACCTCAGGGATCAGTTTTTTGGCAGCCGTATTGGCAACAACCTGTTCTATAACTTCGGCTGTAACAAAATCCGGCATACGAATCATAAGGCGGTATTCCCACTCACTTCGTTTTACTTTTTGTGGAGCTTCATCAATGGTCAGGTCTTTGTATAATGTTTCATCATACCACCATAAACCTTCGAGCTTGGGTACGACAAAATCATTTTTTAAGGCTTTGTAGATGAACTTAATAGCATATGCCGTTGCATAAAGCGCTTCAATGGCATCTGAAAAGCCTTTTAAGCTTGGGTCTCCTTTGCCTAAGATAGCTAAATACTGTGTTTTTTCAAAAGTAACGATTTTAGGGGTTTCTGTCGCGGAGTAGTAGCTTTTGTAAAGTTTGGTAAGGTCTGATTTTTCCATGGTTGTATCGAAATTTGGCGCAAATTAATCCGGGCTAATGACAACAGTATGTCAGCATGATTAATTAAAAAACGAAAAAATGATAACGTAGTTATGAAATTAACCCAATAGCTGTAGAATGCTCTATAGCATCGCTGCTGTTCTTAAAATAACAGGCGGAAACACCAATAGATTCTATATTTTTTAATACTTTAGTGACTTCGCTTTTTTTGTGAGAGCCTGTCTGCCTGATGTATACTGCCCTTACTGTAAGAGGGAATATTTTACAAATGTCCTGATACAAAATAGGATCATGTTGGGAATCGTCGCCCAGTAGTACATATTCCAGATGTGGGTAAAATTCCAATATGTGTTTTATTTTGTCAAACTTATGATTGTGGCTGCCTCGCCCCGTAAAGAAAAAATCGGTCAGGCTGGTTTTAATATCCTTTAGGAGTAAAACGGCACGTGGCAATTCATGTTTTTCGGTAAATTTTACGATAAATTTATACAGGTTCCACTCGCTGCTGGATACATAAAAAAAAGCATTCTTCTCGTCCTTTTTGTTTCTTCCGGCCGTGCTTAATGCCTGATAATGGGGAACTACATCTTCAAATATCCTTCGGTCATTGATATTCTTCCAGAGCAGGATGTAAAGTTTTTTAAAAGGATTCCGCGTATGTGATACCAAAAAGGTGTCATCAATATCTGATATAAAACCAAGATTACCTTCATGAGGCCTTATAAAGGTTCCCTTTTCACGAATTTCCTGCCCTCTGTAAACAGTGCTTACATGGTAATCATTCCATCCATATCCGGTGTGGTCTTTCTTTTTTAATGGAATACAGAATTTAAAATAACCATCGTTAAGTGTTTTGGTGTGGATTTTTTCTCCATCATGTTCCAGGTATACACTGGTATTGGCAATTGTTTTTACCCTGAACATTCGTATTATAGAGCGTGCATTTTTAAAACGTTTCTTTTCAAATTCATAATTCCCGGCTGTACTTGGCTTAAAAACATGGCCAAATACAATTAATTCCTGCTCGTTGGCATATCCGCGGTAGAGTTTTAAAATGGGTTTCATGAAAATTTATAGATTTGATAAGAGTTTTGACACTCCAATTTAATTAAATTTAATAAAAAATATCGGGATGAAGGGTCAAAAGAAGTTTTTGTTGGTAGTAAATCCAATTGCCGGAGGAAATGATAAGTCTGGATTAGTTACCGCAGCCCGTGAATATGCTGACAGGGAACACATTGAGTTAATAGAGTTTGAAACTACAGGGAAAAATGATGAAAGCCATATAAAAAAGTTATATGAAGAGCATGAGCCCGAGCGCATACTTGTGGCTGGTGGTGATGGGACAGTTAAGATTGTTGCCGAAGCAGTAGGGCAGTATGATGTAATCATTGGAGTACTTCCGTCAGGTTCGGCAAACGGACTTTCGGTCGATTTAAAATTGCCTACTGATGTTGAAGAAAATCTAAAGGTAGCCTTTCATGGGAGATCTATGGAAATGGATATGGTTTGCATTAACGATAAAAAGAGCCTGCATCTAAGTGATATTGGTGTTAATGCTGAACTGATCCGTAATTATGAAGGCAGCAGCATTCGCGGTAAATTAGGCTATGCGCTGCATGCTATAAATACGTTGACCGATCTTGAAGATCCTTTTCAGGTAACAATAAAAGCCAATGGGAAAACGGTTGAAACGGAAGCCAGGATGGTTGTTATTGCCAATACACAAAAGTATGGGACGGGAGTAACTATCAATCCGATTGGGCTAATGGATGACGGTAAGTTTGAAGTAGTGATTCTTAAAAACCTTGACCTTTTTTTTATAGGTAAGATATTAACGGGCAATATGCCTATTGATAGCGACGAAGATGTAGAGATTATTTCTACCGAAGAAGCTGTGATAACCACAAATTTCCCCGTTTGTTTCCAGATAGATGGCGAGTATTGTGGCGAAGTTGATAAGCTTGACGTGAAAATACTGCACAGGCAGATGAGGGTAGCGGTACCTTAACTATTTAAAAGGACTGCGTTCTTTCCATTCCACTTTAGGATCGAAGTAAGGGAAAAGTTTTGCCATAAAATAATTCAGGATGGGGTTGGTGTGTTTTATCACACCATACACCTGTTCTGCAACAGCGCCTACAGAACTTTTTATTTCCATAGCTGAACGCGCGAAGATTACATGCGAAAATTGCTTTTTAATAGCATATCCTATCATATCATAAAGCATATTGAGGTACAGCATTTTTTCTTTTTGAATGCTGTCATCATAGCCTAAAAAGTAGGTATCCATATCGTTGTTATTCTTTACAAGGGTATTGAATCCAACTAATTCACCATTGATAAAATAGCCGTAAAACAAAAAGTCATCCTGAAGTTGCTGCTTGAATACCTCAAAATGGTTTTTAGGCAGGTGGAAGGTATTAAACGATGCATTTTGAGCAACCGTCATATACAGTTCATGTATTCGCTCCTGCTGCTGGTTTATTTCTTCTATCGTTAGTTTTCGCTTCTCAATTCCTTCTGCTTTTTTACGGGCACGATTGTATTGGGTGCGGTACTTGGTATTCATATCGGCAAGATAGTCTTCGATAGAATGCCAGTTTTCCCGAATGTTGAAGATCATATTCGGTTGCGTACAAAATTGGTAGTAGTTTTTATACCCTACAGCTTTAAAGTTGGGCAGCTCGCTCTCATTAAAATCTTTAACAGCAAGCAGATTGACGTAAATGCATTTCTTCCTGTATTCCCGTTTTAATTGTTGTAATACATCTTCAAATAGTCGTAAAGCATCCTTTTCGGCAATAGCATCATTTAATAAGTAAGCATTTTGTCCGGTAAGAGTATTGTTGCCAATAACAATAATGTGCGATGAAAATTTTTTAAACAGATAATCTTTTAAGCAAAAGCTGTTCTTTTCTTCTACAAATGTATTAATACGCCTGAGGTTAATGTACTGGGCAAGTGCTATACCGCAAAGAACGTTGTTGTTATACAATCCAATAAAATGGCATTGCATATTGTCGGGAGCGGCTTTTTCAAGCACAGCAAGGTAATAGCGCGAAAGAAAAACATTTTTTTCGGCAATTGTATCCCATTCTTCCGGCAGCTGTGCAGAAGAATTGTAAAGTGTATAAGACAGGTTATGCTTCAAGGTAAATAAAGTAAAAATCTCCCGAAGGAGATTTTGTATCATTAATTTGCAAAGATATTATTTCCATGCACAAACTATGCCACCCATTATAGTAAGACAAACGGTAAAGTAACCTGCATTGATAAGGATGTATCTCCAGCTTTTTCTTTCAAAAAGTGCATTGATGCCTACCATGGGTAATGCAAGGAAAAGTCCTGTCATAAAACCGTGAAGCATTCCATGTTTAAAAGTTCTGTAAGCCTCTCCATAATCTGCCATGAAAGCGGCATAGGACGGTTTTGCTAAGGTTGGATCTGCTCCTATCATACCTAAAGCACCATATTGATGGATAACGATTGGCTGTAGTATAAAGGCGATCAAAAATGAAAAAAAGAAAGTAAGCCCGAATACTTTAAACATATTAGAACCCTTTGCTTTTTCTTCGGTCATACCGGTTTCTTTCATCCAGATAGTACCAAAAACCTTAGGATTGTACCAGATAAAACCTATTGGCAATGTTACGAGTGCAGCTACAAGAACGGCTAAGAAATTGATTTCCATAATTTTGTTTTTTTGTTGCTTGGTGTAACAAAAGTATATTTTTTTATGAAGATAAATTTCAAATCCTCAAACAATTATGAGTTTGAGTTTATGAATTTGGTGAAGTTCCATAGTGATCTATTCTTAAGGTAGTTACTGTTGGTTTCCTCGGCGTAGGCTTCGCGTTCAAAGCTAATATTCCGGTATGCTTTGTTTTTGTTACGATAAGCGATAAGACGGAGTAAGTATTCGGCTACATACCAAATGTAAAAAGGGAGAATAAGCAGTTCTGCCTGCTGGCGCAGGTGTATTTTTTCATGGTTGATCAGTACGGCGTTTTCCTGAAGCTTTTTATCCCTAAGAAGGACAAATGGAAAAATAGCCATTGCTGTATAACCTTTCGGGATTAAATATTTAGATGCAATTAGTATCATTAGATGTAAAGTTCATAAATTTGCGCATATGAGTGGGCATAATTCTGAAAATAAATTAATAGAAGGTGAAGATTATTACCTTACGCCGGAAGGCTATAAGGTATTCACCGAGAAATTTCATTTAAAACGCGGCTTTTGTTGTAAAAATGGCTGCCGCCACTGCCCGTATGGGTTTGATAAAAAAACTGGGACAAATAAAAAGTAAACAGAGTAAGTAGTGAGCAGGCTAATAGGCCTGAACACTAAGCACTGTGAACCGAACACTATACTATATGACATTTAAAGAGCAAATACAGGAAGGGATTCCTTCTATTTTACCGCAGCCTAAGCCTTATGAATTGGACATTAATCATGCTCCAAAACGAAAAGAAATACTTAGTGCCGACGAGAAAAAACTGGCACTGCGCAATGCGCTTCGTTATTTTGAACCGAAGGACCATAAGGAACTGATAAAAGAATTTTCGGAAGAATTAGAAACATATGGGCGTATTTATATGTACCGCCTTCGTCCGGATTATAAAATGTATGCAAGGCCAATCGATGAGTACCCAGGAAAATCAGATCAGGCTAAAGCGATCATGCTTATGATTCAGAATAACCTGGATTATGCAGTAGCGCAGCATCCTCACGAATTAATTACCTATGGAGGTAACGGTGCCGTGTTTCAAAACTGGGCACAGTACAGGCTTACGATGAAATACCTTAGCGAAATGACCGATGAGCAAACGCTTACCATGTACTCAGGTCACCCAATGGGATTATTTCCATCGCATAAGGAAGCGCCAAGAGTAGTGGTTACTAACGGTATGATGATACCTAATTATTCTAAACCGGATGATTGGGAAAAATTCAATGCATTAGGTGTGTCGCAATACGGTCAGATGACGGCAGGTAGTTATATGTATATCGGTCCGCAGGGAATCGTGCACGGTACTACTATTACCGTATTGAACGGAGGAAGAAAGATAGCTAAGAACGGTGAAGGACTGGAAGGCAAAGTATTTGTAACTTCAGGTCTTGGTGGTATGAGTGGTGCTCAGCCTAAAGCAGGTAACATTGCCGGCTGTATTACCGTTTGTGCCGAAGTAAACCCTAAAGCAGTACACACACGTCATTCTCAGGGATGGGTAGACGAGGTAATGACCGATTTACCTTCATTGGTAGAAAGAGTTAAAAAAGCCAAAGCCGGTAAAGAAGTTGTTTCTATAGCTTACCAGGGTAACGTGGTAGACGTATGGGAAGAATTTGACAAACAAGATATCTATATCGACTTGGGTAGTGACCAGACTTCGCTTCACAATCCGTGGGCAGGTGGTTATTATCCGGTTGCAATAAGCCTTGAAGAGGCGAATCAGCTTATGGCTGATAATCCTGAACTGTTTAAAGAAAAAGTACAGGAAACACTACGCAGACATGCAGCAGCTGTAAATAAACACACAGCAAAAGGAACCTATTTCTTTGATTATGGAAATGCTTTTTTATTAGAAGCATCACGTGCAGGAGCAGATATTATGGCAGCAGACGGTATTAATTTCAGGTACCCAAGCTATGTACAGGATATTATGGGACCTATGTGCTTTGATTATGGTTTCGGGCCGTTCCGTTGGGTATGTGCTTCAGGAAAACCGGAAGATTTAGCTAAGACCGATGCTATTGCAGCAGCGGTACTGGAAGAAATGGCGAAAACGGCTCCTGTTGAGATAAAGCAGCAAATGCAGGACAATATAAAATGGATACAGGGCGCGCAGGAGAACAAGCTTGTAGTGGGTTCTCAGGCACGTATATTATATGCCGATGCACAGGGAAGAATTAATATTGCCGAAGCTTTTAATAAGGCTATTGCCAATGGAGAGATCGGGCTTGTGGTATTGGGCCGTGACCACCACGATGTATCCGGTACAGATTCTCCGTATCGTGAAACATCTAACATTTATGACGGTTCACGTTTTACGGCCGATATGGCAATACACAACGTTATTGGAGATAGTTTCCGTGGTGCAACTTGGGTAAGTATCCATAATGGTGGAGGCGTAGGTTGGGGAGAGGTTATTAATGGCGGATTTGGTATGGTTCTTGATGGTTCTAAAGAGGCGTCAAGACGTTTAGAATCAATGCTTTTCTGGGATGTTAATAACGGTATTTCAAGAAGAAGCTGGGCAAGGAATGAAGAAGCAATTTTTGCAATAAAAAGAGCGATGGAAAATCAGCCGCTTCTAAAGGTTACTTTGCCAAATATAGTTGACGACGCTTTACTAGGTTGATAATTAGAAGAGGGTTAATTGTCAACATTTATTATCTTTAATATGAACGATTAACTTTTTGTGATTATGAAAACTATAAAATTGCTATCGGTACTATTTGTTACAGCTATCATGGCTTCGTGCAGCTCTATCAGGGTTGTGTCAGACTATGATGACAGTGTTGATTTTAGCCAGTATAAAACCTATGGCTATTTTAAAGAAGGAATAGATAAAGCAGAGATATCTGATCTTGATAAGAAAAGGATATTAAAAGCTATAGAAACTGAACTCCAAAATAAAGGTTTTACCAAAAGTGATAACCCAACTTTACTGGTGAATATATTCACCAAAGCTACACAGCAGGTAGATGTTAATCAGTGGAATAATGGTTTCGGATGGGGCTATGGTTACGGCTATGGTTGGGGTCCCGGTTTTTGGGGAGGCAGTTATACATCAGTTAGCACATCTACCGAAGGTACGCTTTACATAGATCTTATAGATGTGAATAAAAAAGAACTGGTTTGGCAGGGAGTAGGTACAGGAGTACTGACTTTAGACCGCGAAAGAAAACAGGAACGAATCAATGAATTCGTGACTGAGATCATGAAGCAGTTCCCGCCACAGAAGAAGAAATAAAAAAAAGTAAAAGGCTCCATATCAATGGAGCTTTTTTTATGGGATATTATTTTAAAAAAAATAATGATCCTATTACATACTAAAACCAATAACTATTGAGTTTAATATATACTGTTTTAATCAATTGTTATTTCAATTATTACTTTGTTTCTGTTGAGCCATGGTGAAAACCATGGCTTTTGCGTTGTAATAATCAGGTTGGTTAATATTTAACTTGTAGCATAAAATCCCTTTATTTAAAATATATATTTTATGGTTTAGGATTGTTAAATGAGAATTTCGTAATTTTACGATGTAAATAACGTTTATAAAAAATGAATGCACCTATTGAAAGTAATCCGCTAATTGAAAGATTACCGAAACACTTAAAGCAGTTTATAAAGCCTCAGGATTATAATGACTATACGCCTATAAATCAGGCGGTATGGCGTTATGTAATGCGCAAAAATGTTGATTATCTTAGCAGGGTAGCGCACAGTTCTTATCTTGAAGGACTTAAAAAAACAGGCATTGAGGTAGATAATATTCCAAGCATGTATGGCATGAACAGGATATTACAGGAGATAGGATGGGCAGCAGTAGCTGTAGACGGTTTTATTCCGCCTAACGCATTCATGGAATTCCAGGCTTATAATGTGCTTGTTATCGCATCAGACATCCGTCAGTTAGAACATATTGAATATACTCCGGCTCCGGATATTATTCATGAAGGGGCAGGGCATGCCCCTATCATTGCGAACCCGGAATATGCTGAGTACCTGAGACGTTTTGGAGAAATTGGCTGTAAAGCAATATCTTCTTCAAGAGACTATGAAATATACGAAGCAATACGACTGTTGTCTATCTTAAAAGAAGCTGAGGGTACACCACAGGCTGAAATTGATGCGATAGAAAAACGTGTTGAAGACCTGCAGAATGAAGTTGTAGAACCCTCTGAAATGGCACTTATCCGTAACCTGCACTGGTGGACGGTAGAGTATGGTCTTATCGGAACGGTTGAAGATCCTAAAATATATGGTGCCGGATTACTTTCATCTATTGGTGAAAGCGCCTGGTGTATGACTGATAATGTAAAAAAAGCACCTTACGATATTGAAGCGGCTTACCAAGGTTTTGATATTACAAAACCACAGCCACAGCTATTTGTTACACCTGATTTTGCACATTTAAATCTTGTTTTAGAAGAGTTCGCCAATAAAATGGCACTGCGTACCGGAGGTCTTTCCGGTCTGGAGAAACTGATAAAATCGAAAGCCCTTGGTACTATCGAATTAAGTACTGGTATACAGGTTTCGGGAGTATTTACGAATGTGATTGAAAATGGAGGCAAACCGGTGTATGTGCAAACAACAGGTAAAACGGCTTTATCATATAGAGAAAAAGAACTTGTAGGTCATGGTACAATTTATCATTCTGAAGGTTTTGGAAGCCCAATTGGAAAACTTAAAGGGATTAATCTTTCTATAGAAGATATGAGTCCGAGGGATCTTATTGCTTATGCTATTTATGAAGGAGAAAGAGTAACCCTTGAGTTTGAAGGTAATATTACTGTGAGTGGCGTGATTATTACGGGTACAAGAAATATTCAGGGTAAGATAATTATCATCAGCTTTAAAGACTGTACCGTTACACATAATGATACCGTGTTGTTCCAGCCGGAATGGGGTAATTATGATATGGCTGTTGGTAAAAAAGTACTTTCTGCTTTCTCAGGACCTGCAGATATCAATAGTTTTGACCTGATAACACACGTACCATCAAGTAAAACCATCAAAGCTGTAAAATCACCGGAAAGAGAAGAACTGGAAGGTCTTTACAAAAACATAAGAAGCATAAGAGAAGGAAAAGGTGAAACAATGAGTATTGCAGATACTTTCGCGATGCTAAAAGAGAAACATTCAAATGACTGGCTGCTTTCGGTAGAAATTACAGAACAGCTTCATAAAGATAATAGCCAGGGATTATTGCAGGAAGTTATGCTGCACCTGGATGCCGTTAAAAAGAACCGCCCAAATGTGGCGCATTTAATAGAGGGCGGATTAGAACTTATATTTGAAAAAGAGAAGATTTCTTAATCTTGAAAAAGAGCGCTTTAAGCGCTCTTTTTTTATTTATAGAAGTACATTGTTTATCGATTTGTCATCTACCGTTTCACCATTATACTGAAGTTTCCAGCCCATAGTATTGGTAAGGATAAGTATTTTTGAAAGCTCGCTTAACAATCTGTTTTGTGCATTCGATTTTAATGAAGATTTCTCTATCTTTTTAGCAAGGTTCTCTTTTACCGTTTTGTTTATTTTGTTATAGTCTTCACCTGAGAACTCATTAAATCCGTTTTGTTGTACGTCATAAAACTTAAGATCCGGACTTATTTTTATTTCTTCTTTTGGGATGTTTTCAATGGTAATGGTTTTAGACGCTTCATCAATATCATATTCAATCTTACTCAGGTCGTAGCTCACGGTAACATCGGCATTTACTATTACAAGTGCTTTCTTCTCAAAAGAGATCATGTCCAGGAAATACTTTTGCTGGTCTTTGTAGGTTAGTACTTCAGAGAAATGTCCTTCTGTAACCACAAGCTTACCTACGTTTTTTATCTGTTCCTGTATAAGTGCCGTTTCTTCAATCTGGCTGGTACTGTCTTTTTTGAATTCGCAAAAGCGAAAAGCAAGAAAAATTACAAGCAGTGCACCGGCACCAATGAGTATTTTGCGCGTCATTTTTTTATTTTAAAAGTAAGAATAAATTATAAGGGGTACTGTTATAGCGGCCTTAAAATAATTGGAAAAGTGAAGTATATATCCGTTGTTTATTTTAAAATGTAATATGAGGGTGAAGCTTTTGCAGTACAGTGATCTTATCATTGAGTTTTGATAAGAATGCCAGGTGCTGTTGTGAGTCCGGATTAAAAGAGCGATGCGTTAATCCTTTCTGTATGCTGTCTGCGAGCTTCATTGTTTCCTGTGCTTGAGAAGTGATGGAAGATTCGGTAAAACGCTTCCAAATGTAATTTATAGCTGTCTGATTAGGGTGTATCATATCTTCTGTGTAAAAGCGGTAATCACGAAGTTCATCCATCATGATTTCATACGATGGAAAATAATAAGTATTCAGTATTTGTTCCTTATTGTTTATCGTTTCCTGCAGCGCAGCTATAAGGTTAGCCTTGCTCCATTGGTTCTCCACATATCCGTCTTTTATATGACGAACAGGGGACACCGTAAAAATGAGTTGAACTGATGAGTTTATCTTATGAACCAGATTTATGATACGCTGTAAGCTTTGTTGTATAGCATCTACTGTGAGCAGTTCTTTGGTAAATTGTTTCTGTGGTACTTTATGGCAGTTGGCAACAAGATCGCCTGATGCAGTATTACGGTATACCCATGCAGTACCCAATGTAATTATAAGATGAGTTGCCTCTTTTAATTGGGTGTTAGCTAATGCTACAGCACTGTTTAAATTTAAAAGCAGCATTTCTTTATCAGGATGGCTAAGGTCGGAATGTGCATCAAAACTATGCCAGCGTTCGTTGTGGTAAAAAATATCAGCTTCGGTGAACTCTTTTTTATGTATGGCAAAGCCAATGAATTTTTCCAATGCTTCCGGATGGAAAAGTATCCCAAAAGGATTGGTAGTATTCCTGAACTTAAAGTAATCAAATTTTTGCCCGATGTTCACGGCAAAACATGAACCCAAAGACACTATTACCGAATTATAATCGATAGGTGTTACATTGTTTGAAACAGGTATTTGGGTTCTGAACTGCATTTTTTGTTGTTTTGGAATAGGTCATAAAAGAAAACCCAAATACAAATATAGCATTTGGGTTTTTAATTGTATTCCTTTAAGTGTTATTCGTAGAAATATTGTTTTTTAGTTGTTACGTATTCACCATCCAGTCTTTTACCTTTTAGTGTTGAGGTTTCAGGATAATTAGCTAAATTATAAGTATAAGTGAAAGTATATATAGCCCCTTCAGGTTTTGTATAAGCAGTGAGGCAATTGTGTTTTCCATCATAATCTGGTCTCATGTATTCATGATAACCTAAAACATTTTTCATAGAATTATTTTTAGTGTCATAAATATGATCATAATTGCCTAAACCTGACGTAGTCTCAAATGAAATGGTGTTTCCGTTATTGTAAGTGATAGTACTTGAGTTATTTAACTCCATTTCCGATTCGCTATCTCCTACATAAACGGAGGAGGTAACTGTTCCATTTGGGCTGTAAGAGAAAGTCACCATGTCTATTTTTTCTAAAACGACATTAGGCTGAAGGATTGTATTGAAAGTCTTTTCTATAATTTTTCGATTATTGTTATCATATTCAATAAAAGTTTCACTGGTAAAATAGGTATTTGTATGCTTTATATATGTTATAAGGTTACCTGTATAGGCATAAATATCGCTAATGCCATCGGTTCTAATAATACTCACTATTTTACTACCATCATAAGTATAAGTAAAGGTAGTAATGCTGCCATCTTCTTTCGTTTCAATCACTTTTTTTAAAAGAACATTTGTTTCTTGAGGTGGAGTTGTGGTTCCTGGATTATCATCGCCGGAACAAGCAGTTAATAGAGTTAATGCAAGAATAAGAGTAAAGATTTATTTCATTTATTTGGATTCATTTCAGGATTTATAAGAAAATAAGTCCTGTATTTGATTTTAGATTTTTAAATAATTATTCGTAAAAGAATTGTCTTTTCGTGGTTTTATACTCACCCATTACATATACCTTTTCTGTAGAGGTTATTGGGTAGTCTTTTGAGTTGTAGGTATAGGTATTGTCAAAATAAGTTATAGGTTCTGCATATGTTATATCAATAACAGTAAGCAGGTTTTGAGCATACATGTCAGTCTCTAAAACATTTTTCAAAGGATGATTTTTTCCGTCATAGGTATAGACCAATTTTGTTCCGTCATTAGACTGATATTGGATCGTAGTGGCACTAGGGTAGGAAACAATCGTGGTTTGGGAAAGCTCTGTTTGAGATTCAAAATCCCCAGTATATGATCTAATGGTTGTGGTTCCGTCTTCATTATAAGTGTACACGTCTTTTTGGGCAAACTTGGGGTACACATTGTGTACTAATACTGTTTTTGAAGCTATTTTATTATTGTCATTATATTCATAAATATAGCTGTACCTAAGCGTATAATTTTCATAATCTTCTAAGCCTGTATTCTGCTGCCCTGTGTAAGTGTAAATACTGCTGGAACCGTCACTTGAAATAACACTTGTTAATTTGGTATCAGTATAATTGTAATTAGATGTTACTATTTCTCCGTCTTCGTTTGTCGAAATGATCTTTTTAAGGCTAACTGTTGTTTCTTTCGCTGGAGCCGGACTATCGTCACTGGAGCATGCTGTCAATAGTATTAAAGCAATAGTCAGAGTTAAAAGTTTTTTCATTTCCTGTTTATTTAGATTGAGAGGGGTATAAAAAAATTAAAACCCAAATACAAATATAGTATTTGGGTTTTAATTTAAAAACGTTTGTTCTTATTAGTAAGCATACTGCGTTGTAATAGTGGTGTTAGGGTCCTCTACATCTGTTTCAACAACCGTTAATGGATAGTTTTTAGCATCATAAGTATAAACATACGTAGTTTGTAGTTTTGGTGCACTAGTACTGTTTGAAGCAGAAGAAGTCTCTGAAGTTATATTTTCTGCATGATTTGTGCTTTCCATTGTATTTACAAAAGCAATTTTATCAAACCCTGTAACATTCTTTAACGGATTGTTTTTACCGTCAAAAGTAAATGTTACAGTATAGGTAATACTTTCAGCACCAAAAGAAACTACTTCGGTATATTTATCTGCATAAATTTTACCTACCATATTCAATTGGTCTATTGATGATGGTGTGTTGCCATTATATTCTTTATAATCAATGCTTCCATCTGCATTATGTACATAAGTGATTTTTTCGTGGTATGCCTCTTCGGTATTATCAATAGAAGTATAGGTTACAAGTTTATTAGCTGAATTATATACATAAGTATCAGTTGTTATAAGCTCAGTTCCTTGGTATGTTTTCCACTCTGTAATAAGATCGCCTGCATAAATGAAAACCTGGCGTAAACCTTCATTGTTATTTATTTCTGTCAGTTTAGTACCATTATAAGTTAAAACTGTAATAAGCGTTCCATCTTCATCGGTTTCGGTGATTTTTTTCACGAGCACTGTGTCATTGTTCGTAACTGGAGAAGAATCGTCACTGCCACAAGAGATCATAAATAGGGCAGCTGCTGCCATGATTAACATTTTTTTCATTGGTATGGTTGTATTTGATTTTTTAATGCGGCAAAAGTAAGGAATAAAAGTAAATGAAATCTTACTAATGAAAAAAGGCGCTAAATATATATTTAGCGCCTTTTAAAAAGAGTATCAATGTGTTATTTTATAAATCCAACAGCGTCAGAAAGTGCAGCCTCTATACCCGCAGCATTTTTACCACCCGCAGTAGCAAAGAATGGCTGTCCGCCACCGCCGCCCTGAATGTGTTTTCCAAGTTCACGAACTACCTGTCCGGCGTTTAAGCCTTTTTCGGCAACAAGTTCTTTAGAAACATAGCAGGTTAGCATTGGTTTTCCTTCTTCGGCAGTAGCCAATACAATAAATAGGTTAGTGCCAAGATTCCCCAGCTCATAAGCAAGGTCTTTTGCGCCGTTAGCATCAAGGTCTACTTGTTTCGCAAGAAACTGTACACCGTTTATTTCTTTAAGCTCAGCAGCTAGTTCACCTTTTAGGTTCTTGGCTTTATCTCTCATTAAAGCTTCCAGTTGTTTTTTCAACTTAGCATTTTCGTCCTGTAATGAAACTACTGCTTTTAAAGTATCCTGCGGATTCTTTAGTGCAGCATTTATTTCTTCCAAAGCTTTTTCCTGAGAAGCAAAGAAGGTCTTAACAGCTTCGTTGGTAATTGCCTCAATTCGGCGGATACCTGCTGCAACAGCACCTTCACTTATTATTTTAAAGTACCATATATCGGCAGTGTTCCTTACGTGAATACCACCGCAAAGCTCCATGCTTTCACCAAATTTAATAGCTCTTACATTGTCACCATATTTCTCTCCAAATAATGCCATAGCACCTTCTTCTACAGCTTGCTTAAACGGAATATTTCTACGTTCAACAAGTGGCAGGTGTTCCTGTATTCTTTCGTTTACAAAATCTTCAACCTGTTTCAATTCTGCATCGGTAACTTTTGCGAAATGCGAAAAGTCAAAACGCAGGTACCCCGGGCTAACTAACGATCCTTTTTGCTCTACGTGTGTGCCAAGGATAGTTCTTAATGCCTGGTGCAATAAGTGGGTAGCCGAGTGATTGCTTGCCGAGTCACTTCTTAACTTCTCGTTTACTTTAGCTGTAAATGTTGCACTTACATTTTCAGGAAGTTTTTTAGCGATATGCAGTATAAGATTGTTTTCTTTTTTAGTGTCAAGGATTTCGATGGTTTCATTAGCTGTAGCCAAAGCACCTTTATCACCTACCTGGCCGCCGCCTTCAGGATAAAAAGGAGTATTGTCTAAAACGATCTGGTATAAGATACCGTCTTTTTTAGAATCAATTTTCCTGTATCGAGTAATTTTTACTTCGTTTTCTGTCTGGTCGTAACCAACAAAAGTTTCAGTGTTACCTTCAACTAAAAGAACCCAGTCATCGGTAGCAACTTCTGATGCTGCACGCGAGCGTGTTTTTTGTTTTTGAAGTTCAGCATCAAATTCAGCGTCATTATAAGACATCCCTTTTTCTTTTAGAATAAGAGCTGTTAAGTCTTTAGGAAAACCAAAAGTATCATACAGTTCGAATGCTTTAGCGCCCGATACTTCTTTGCCTTCGGTTTGTGCAATTACATTGTCAAGCAATTGTAATCCTTGATCCAGTGTTCTTAAGAAAGAAGCTTCTTCTTCTTTAATTACATTGGTTACCAATGACTGCTGTGATTTGATCTCCGGGAAAAATTCTCCCATTTGCGCGCTCAATACAGCAACCAGTTCATTAATAAAAGCTTCTTTTTTATCAAGGAACGTAAATCCGTAACGAATAGCCCTGCGCAATATTCTACGGATTACATAACCTGCACCTGTATTAGAGGGCAGCTGACCATCGGCAATAGCGAATGCTACGGCACGAACGTGGTCAGCAATTACGCGTATAGCGATGTTGGTTTTTTCTTCCTCATCGTTTTCGGCCTTGATCGTATATTTTTTACCTGTAAGGCTTTCGATTTTTTGAATAAGCGGAGTGAAAACATCAGTGTCATAGTTAGATGTTACGTTTTGTAACACCATGCAAAGACGCTCAAAGCCCATACCGGTATCTACGTGCTGAGCAGGTAGTTTTTCCAGTGAGCCATCAGCTTTACGATTAAACTCCATGAATACATTATTCCATATCTCTACGACTTGTGGGTGGTCATTGTTTACAAGTTCCTTACCCGATACTAATGCCTTTTCTTCAGCAGAACGGATATCCACGTGAATTTCAGAACAAGGTCCGCATGGTCCCTGGTCGCCCATTTCCCAAAAATTGTCTTTCTTGTTACCAAGAATAATACGGTCTTCGTCAATAAGGCCTTTCCAGATATCATAGGCTTCCTGATCAAAAGGAACATTTTCTTCAGGGCTGCCTTCAAAAACACTCACATAAAGAATGTCTTTCGGTATTTTGTATACTTCGGTAAGCAGTTCCCATGCCCAGTTAATGGCTTCTTTTTTAAAGTAATCACCAAAACTCCAGTTACCAAGCATTTCGAACATAGTATGGTGGTAGGTGTCAAAACCTACATCTTCCAAATCATTGTGCTTACCGGATACACGAAGGCATTTCTGAGTATCGGCAATACGTTTGCTCTTAGGTATGCCATTGCCAAGGAAATATTCCTTAAACTGTGCCATACCGGAGTTGTTGAACATAAGGGTTGGGTCATCTTTAGTAACAATAGGAGCTGAAGGCACAATTAAATGGCCTTTTTCTTTGAAAAAATCTAAGAACTGTTTCCTGATATCCTGGGATTTCATATAGGGACTGAAATTTATTATAGTTTAATTTTAGCAGGTATGAATCGAAAAAACGGCGGTAAAACCGTAACATTTATTACATTTGTTCGTTTATCAATTATAGCAACCTGCGGGCATTTTCTGTAAGGTGCAAAAATAGAATATTTTAGAACATGGCGAAGGTAAAATATTATTACGACGCAGAAAACTTAGCATATCGTATATTAAAGCCCAAAGCGGGTAGAAATGTAGGATATATTGTGCTTTTTTTGGTTGCTGCCGGGCTTTTTGGTTTTTTGTGTTTCGTAGTGCTGCTTAATACACCTTTTTTTGAGACACCAAAAGACAGGCTACAGGCAAGAGAGATAGAGAATATGAAGATAAGGTATGAAATATTAAACCGCAAAATGGATCAGGTTGATGAGGTTCTGGGTAATATTGAAGACCGCGATAACAATTTATACAGAACTTACTTTAATGCATCAGCAATACCCGAAGAACAGCGTAAAGCAGGTTTTGGAGGGGTAAACCGTTACAAAGACCTTGAAGGGTATGATAATTCTGAGCTGGTTGTAAATACTACAAAACGCCTGGATGTAATTTCTAAAGAACTTGTAATACAATCCAAATCGCTTGATGAAATCGCCAAATTGGCTAAAGATAAAGAGAAGCTGCTTTCTGCTATACCGGCGATACAGCCTGTTAAGAATGAAGACCTGCGCCAAATGGCATCCGGATTTGGATACAGGAGTGACCCTTTTACAAAAATAAGGAAGTTTCATGCCGGAATGGACTTTTCTGCACGAACAGGAACGCCTATATATGCAACCGGTGACGGTGTTGTGGTTACTGCCGATAATAAAGCATCGGGTTATGGTAATCACATTGTGATCAGGCACGGTTTTGGTTATGAAACTTTATACGGACACATGAGTAAATATAAGGTGAAAGCAGGGCAAAAAGTAAAAAGGGGAGACGTAATAGGTTATGTAGGAAGCACAGGCCGAAGTGAAGCGCCCCATCTGCATTATGAAGTACATAAAAATGGTGAAGTAGTCAATCCGCTAAACTTCTATTATGGAAATATTTCTGCAAAAGAATTCATTTTAATTTCTAAATTAGCTAACCAGGAAAACCAATCTCTAGATTAATGCATTTAGAACTGCCAGAAAAAAGATATTACAGCATTGGCGAACTCTCCAAGGCTTTTAATGTAAATGCATCCCTTATTCGTTTTTGGGATAAGGAATTTGACGTCCTTAAGCCAAAGAAGAATGCAAAGGGCAACCGTATGTTTACGCCCGATGATGTAAAAAACCTGCAGCTAATTTACCATCTTGTCAAAGAACGTGGCTTCACTTTAGAAGGTGCCAAAGTGCATCTTAAAGAAGGTCAGAAAAAAACTATGGATAAGTTTGAAATAATCCGTAAATTAGAAGCTATAAAAACCAACCTGTTAAATTTAAAAAACGAACTTTAAACAAACACTGAATATGAAAAAATGGATCATACCTGTAGTTATTATTGTAATTCTTGCAATCTGGTCGATATCGTCTTATAATGGTCTTGTAACGGTGAGAGCCGATACTAAAACAGCGTGGGCAGATGTAGAGAGCAGCTACCAAAGAAGAAATGACCTTATAGGCAACCTTGTTAAAACCGTGCAGGGAGCAGCCGATTTCGAAAAAGGAACGCTTACAGCAGTTATTGAGGCAAGAGCTAAAGCAACTTCTGTTACTGTAGACCCATCTAATATTTCTCCGGAACAATTGGAGCAATTCCAACAGGCACAAGCTGGTGTATCGGGAGCATTATCAAGATTATTGGTAAGTGTAGAACGTTACCCGGACCTTAAGGCTAACCAAAACTTCCTTGCCTTACAATCACAGATTGAAGGAACAGAGAACAGGATCAATGTAGCGAGAGACCGTTATAATGCAGCGGCTAATACATACGATAAGAAAAAACACAGCTTCCCAACAGTAATCTTCGCAGGTCTTTTTGGATTTGAAGATATGCCAAGGTTTAAAGCCGAAGCCGGAGCTGAAAAAGCACCTAGCGTAGATTTTAATTTTAAATAAGAAATAATGTCGGTAACCGAAGATTTTCTAACAGCAGATGAAGAGCAGGAAATAGTGAACGCTATTATCCTTGCCGAAAAAAACACTTCTGGCGAAATTAGGGTACATATCGAAAATCATTCAGTAAAACCTCCTCTCGAAAGAGCTAAGGAGGTTTTTCATCAATTAGGTATGTACAATACAAACTCTCGGAACGGTGTATTATTCTATATCGGAGTGTCAGACCATACCTTTGCCATACTTGGCGATGAGGGTATTGATAAGGTAGTAGAAGCCGATTTTTGGGATTGTACTAAAGATGCCATTATTTCTCATTTTAAAGAAAGCCGTTTTAAAGAAGGTTTGGTTGAAGGCGTATTGAAAGCGGGCGAAAGACTAAAACAGCATTTCCCCTATAATGAAAGCGATAAAGACGAACTGTCTAACGAAATTTCTAAAAGCTAAATGAAAAACGCACTACAAAAAAGCCTGCAAGTATTTCTATTGCTATTGTGCTTTACAGGCTTTGGACAAACGGTAACGATTCCTGAAAAACCTGCAAAACAAACGAGCTATTATGAACTTGGTATTCAGTTATTGGACGAAAGTCAAAAACAGGCTATCGAACAAAAGCTCATCAATTATGCCGATAGCACCTCTACCCAAATTGTTGTTGTGGTAGTGCCCACTACCCAAGGAGAAGATATTGATAGATATAAAGTTGATTTAGCACATAGTTGGGGTATAGGCCAAAAGGGGAAAGATAATGGTATATTGCTTCTTGTAGCTGTTAAAGACAGGAAGGTAGCTATTGCTTCAGGTTATGGAACTGAGCATCTTTTAACCGATGCTATGTCAAAATTAATAATCGTAAATGATATAACACCTGAGTTTAAAAAAGGCGATTACTATGCCGGTATCGAAAAAGGTACGACTGCTATTATGCAGGTGATGAATGGTGAGTATAAGGAAGACAGAAAAAGATCTGATGATTCTGGTTCAGGAGGAGGGTTTATTATTTTCTTTATAATCCTTTTCGTTATTATCATTGCCGTACTTTCCAGAAGAGGTGGTGGAGGTGGTAATTCCGGTGGTAAAGGAGGCTTTGGATCAGATCTTGCTGATATACTTATACTTGGCAGCCTTGGTAGAAGTCTAGGCGGAGGCGGCGGTTTCGGAGGAAATTCCGGAGGCGGCGGTTTTGGTGGTGGCTTCGGAGGAGGTTTTGGCGGCGGCGGTTTTGGTGGTGGTGGCGCATCAGGTGGATGGTAAAAGGGCTATTTCGTTAAGAATAGCCCTTGTAAAAATGATTTATCAAAACTCTTTTTTAAATAAAAATTGATAGTTTTGAATTTATACCAACATCCTTCTGCTCCTCCTGTTTTAGGACCATCACAACAGTAAGTTTTTGTAGATGTTGTTTACAATGCCCTAATTTGTTTGTTCTGCACTTCCTAATGATCTGCACCCATTTAATTTGCCTACATTTATTTGTGTGCAAATTGAATTTTCCATTTCTGCTATTGCGCCCTTTTAGTAATTTAGAATGACCAAAAACGATATTGGTTTTCTTCTTTTTTCTTAGTCCCAAACTTATCGAGCTTCATAGTAAGTGAAAACATTACATAGCGCTTTAATACTGTGTTCTCGCTATCGTAAATACCTGTTGCCGATATGTACCTTGATGTACCCAGATTTTGGTTGAGAAGGTCATATACCTTTACTTTAAACATTAGTTTGTCATTTAAGAAATTATAACCCACACTGGTATTCCATAAAAAGAAATCTTTTTTAAAACCGCTTCCTAAATTAGAATTGTACGTATAATTAAAATCGTTACCAATAACTATTTTTTTAGGCCAGTAACTTGTAGTTTGAACACCTACTTTATGCACATAATTTGATGTAGACGATATTACATAATTACTATAATCAATCTTAGTGTATCTAAAGCTGTAAATAGGGTTTATAGTGAGTAACTCGCCATATTGATAAGTAAAACCTGCTTTTGGATTGAAGTCATATTCTTTTGATTCATAAAGCTGACCATTTGTAATACCCTTGTTAAGGGTAAATGCGGTACTCAATGCAAGGTCAAATTTGTAAGTATGGCCACTTTCGGTTTTAATTTGTTTATTCCAGCTTGCACTTAGCCATGTATCCATTGTGCCATTAAGATTTCCATAGGTAGTTGTTTGTTTGGCACTGGCATCTATAGCGGTAAATGTTGTTATTTTATCTTCAGTGAAGCGTACATTTCCATAAAGATAAAAACCTGAACGTGTTGCAAAGTCGTAATTGTTAAAGCTAAAAAATATACGATGTGTTTTTTCGGGGTTTAAGTTCTCGTTACCTATTGTAGTATATAAGGGGCTGCTCAAATCTTCTATAGGCAGTAATTGATTGGCCTGTGCAAGATTTGTGCTAAAATTATAGCCTGTGTACAAACTCTGTGTTTTTTTAATTTTCAATCTAAAACTTGCTTCGGCTACCGGAAGCATATAATTCTTATTAAGGCTGTAATTGCTGCCCATGTAACTGCCATAGTTTTTAAAGTTTATTATAGATGTCCCTCCTGAAAAGCTGAAAGAGTATTTTTTCTTCTCAATAGTTATACCTGCATAAGGATTAAACGTGTTGGCATCACTGCTTACATAGTTCGTTAATAATTCACTAACGTCAGTAAACCCACCTGTAGTTTCATTAAAATTAAAACCATCGCGGTTGTTTGAAGATCGCTGTTTTTCATACTTAACACCAATTTTCACCCCAAGGGAATCGGCAATAGGCTCATAAAACTCAAGTTCCCCATTATAAAGGTCGCTTGATATCCTGTTCTTTAGCTGTTGGTTACGCAGGTCGGCTCGTGTTTCAATATTGCCATCACCATCTTTATCTTCATAAAAGTAGGTGTCGGACTTACTGTATTGTGTTCCGTCATCTATTTTGTTTTCAGTACTCATTGTAACATTAAAGAACCTGCCTCTTTTATTAAGGGATTTGTTATAAACCAGTTCTGTGTTAAATGCAGAATTGTCCCTTTCGTTAAAAGAAGAACCCTCACTGTTATTCAGGAGTTTATTGTCCTGGTCACTTGTCATGCTTCTTGATGTAGAGGTTGTTTTAGCGTTTGCCTTCACTAATTTAGGAGCAAAATATATGGTTGAGGTAGAATCTATTTTAAATTCAAATTCGGTGCTAAAATTGTGTGCATATTTAAAATCGTTAGTACTCGAAGTAGATTCGGTAATAATCTTTCTACCTAAAGGATTTACAGGTTCACCGGGTTTGTCATCATTTGGAAGAAAAGTTTCTGATCGGTTTCTGTTTTTATTTTCACTATCGGCACTCGTGTAAAAATAATTCATATTCGGATCAAGTTTTTTAAACCATTTATCAGAATAAGTCAGGCCAAAAATATTTGATCGGGTAATACCACTACCTCCAAAAGACATGCCATTTATATAGAAATTTCCACTGTCGCTGGCATATAATGGCATATTTCGGCCTCCACCCATACTACCAAATATGTCATCCATGCTAAAGCCGCTACTGTTAATATTGTTTGACGACGCCAGCAGGCTTATTCTCTTAGAACCATTAAAATAATTCATAAGGGCACTACTTTCATAGCGCTTGTCGCTGCCATAGCCGCCTAGAAATCGCCCAAAAAAGCCTTTATTCTTATCTTCGTCGATTGTAAGGTTTATACTGGCATTATCGCCGGTTGCTTTTTCTCCGGACAGTTCTTCTTTTTTTGTCTTAGCATCAGTAACCTGCACCTTATTAATTATTTCGGCAGGCAGATTTTTGAGCGCAATTTTCCCGTCTTTATCAAAAAAGGGCTTTCCGTTCACTAAAATCTGGTTTACAGTTTTTCCGTTTACAGTAATTTTTCCTTCTTCATCTATATCTACACCCGGCAGCTGTTTTAAAAGTGTTTCTACGTTAGCATCAGGCCTTACTTTAAAAGATGCAGCATTAAACTCAAGTGTGTCTGATTTTATGCGTATAGGTGGTATTTCACTTTCTATAACTACTTCATTCAACTCGGTAGATTTATCAGCAAGTTTGATCGTGCCAAAATCACGGTCTTCTTCCAAAATTAGAATTTCCTGTTTATAATCGACCATTCCTGTAAAAGAAACCTTTAAATAAACAGGCTTTGTGAGTTTACGAGTTTTAATTTCCCAACTTCCGTTTTTATTAGAAATGGTGTAATCTACCATAGATGAATCTTTAACCGTAGTAAGATAAATGGTAGCTGCCTCTAACGGTATATTAGTATCATCTGTAATTTTTCCTTTTAGAGTAATGTTTTGGCTAAAGCC
This sequence comes from Flavobacterium cerinum, assembly GCF_004028155.1. Taxonomy (GTDB): domain Bacteria; phylum Bacteroidota; class Bacteroidia; order Flavobacteriales; family Flavobacteriaceae; genus Flavobacterium; species Flavobacterium cerinum. The sequence continues at coordinate 533,922 of NZ_SBII01000001.1, forward strand.
AGTCATGGTAAATAGGAATAAAAAAAAAGTAATTATTTTTTTCATACAAGAAGATTATTTTTAGTAAGTTTAAACTTATAACTGGAAATTGAATGTTTTAGTATTTAAAAAGTGCTAATGCAGTGATTTTTAATAGCTCTGGAACATTCTTCCATTTTCTCTTTTTTTGTTTGTGCCTCCAAATTTGCCTATTTTATAGGTTAACGAAAACATGATGTAGCGTTTCAATACAGTGTTTTCCTGCGACATGACATTGGTAGGACTGATAGTTCTTGAGGTTCCGGTATTTTGATTTAGAAGGTCATATACTTTTACTTTAAATAGTAATTCGTCCTTAAGGAAATTGTAGCCAAGGCTGGTGTTCCATAAGTAAAAGTCTTTTTTAAAGCCATCTGCAATATTAGAGTTATATGTATAACCAAAATCATTACCAAAGACTATATGTTTAGGCCAGTATGTAGTGGTTTGTAAGCTGAAAGTGTGCAAAAAGTTTGAGGCAGATTTTACCGTATAATTGCTAAAACTGCTTTCATTGTACGTAAAGCTGTAAGAAGGATTTATAGTTAAAATTTCACCATACTCATAAGTGAAGTTTGCTCTGGGCGTTATTCGAATCGATTTGGTATCATATAACTCTCCATTAAGAAATCCCTTATCAATATTATAACCTCCGCTTAAGCCTAAGTTTAATCTGTAACTATGTGCTTCTCTTTTCACAGATTTATTCCAGTTAACATTAAGGCTATTGTACATCGCCCCCGAGATGTTTTTATAGGAAGTAATATTTTTAGCACTCTCATCCGTTATAGTAAATGGTGCAATCTCATTATCATAATATCTTGCGTTAAAATAGATATTGAAACCTGTACGTTTGGCCGTGTTGTAATTGCGATAACTTGCGGTTACAAAGTGATATTTTGCAGGATCAAGATTAGAGTTTCCTATATAAGTATTCAAAGGATTACTTATGTCTTCTACTTCGAGAACTTGTTGTGACTGCGGTAAATTTATTCTGTATGTATAACTTCCTGATATCGATTTACCTTTTGCAGGCTTATAGGTTAGATCTATGTCAACAGAAGGAAGTATATAAACTTTATTGAAATTATAATCATTATTCATGTAAAATGCATTGTTTTTAAATGAGATTATATCGGTACCAGCTTCAAATTGCAAATTAAATTTTCCTTTTTCAAAGTTTATACCTGTTCTTGGTGATACTGTTCCGGTTTTTGAATCAATAATGTTAGAAAGGGCATCATTGTATTTTGAATAATTTCCTGTTGTTTCTTCAAAGTCATAACTGTTTCTGTTTTCCACTGATTTTTTAAAACTGTAAATGGTACCCAGGGTTATTCTTAGAGAATCGGTTATAGGCTCTTCATATTCAATAGTAGCAATATAATTGTCATCAGTCTGTTTATTGTATAGTATCTGGTCACGGTTATCTATTTCGCTTTCAGCATTACCATTAGGATATTTGTACTTAATGGTATTAGACCTATTTAGGTTTTTATCATCATTTTTGCTGTTTTCATTTTCTAAAGCAACACTAATTCCCCTGCCTTTACGGGAAGAAAAGTTCTTACGATAATTTATTTCATTGTTGAAATTTCTATTATTGCTGTCGCTAAAGCTGTTTGACGTACTTTTATTTAACAGCCTTGAATCTGATATTCTTTCCGAAGAACGTTCGGACGAAGTACTTGATTTGGAATTTGTGCTTGTAAAATTCGGGATAATGTTTAGAGTAGATGTGGAATCTATTTTCACTTCAAATTCAGCGGTAAACGTATGCCCAAATTTGTCATTATTAGTATTCGATAGTGATTTTGTGCTGTAGCTTTTATCGATGGTAACTCCTGGATTATCCGGATCTTCTCCAAGAGGGAGGTAGTTAATGCTTTCTGTTCTGTTGCGGTTTTCGGTATTAGAATTGGTATAAAAATAACTGCCATCAGTTTTAGTGTCTTTAAACCATTCATCCGAATAGTTAGCTCCAATCATATCCGATTTTGTGATACCCCTGCCTACACCATTATTCATAACTCCACTATTGTATAGTGATGATATATTTCTGCCTCCTCCCATACTGTCAAACAGTTCATTCATGGAGAAGCCGGAGGAATTAATATTGTTTGACGATGCGAGGAAACTTATTTTTCTTTTATCCTTAAAGTAATTTATAAGCGCACTGGATTCATAACGGTCACTACTTCCATAACCAGCCATGATCTTGCCAAAAACACCTTTATTTTTGTCTTTTTGGAGGGTAAGATTTATACTGGCATTATCTCCTTTAGCTTTTTGGCCTGCCAACTCTTCTTTTTTTGTTTTAGTATCGGTTACCTGTACCTTATCAATAATATCTGCCGGTAGGTTTTGTAATGCAATTTTTCCGTCTTTATCAAAAAAGGGTTTACCATTAATCAATACCTGATTAACTTCTTTGCCATTTACTGTAATTTTTCCATCAGAATCTATTTCTACACCGGGAAGCTTTTTTATAAGGGCTTCAACATTTGCATCCGGTCTTACTTTAAACGAAGAGGCATTAAACTCCAGGGTATCTTTTTTTATTCGAATAGGCGGTATTTCACTCTGAATAACCACTTCATTCAGTTCCGTAGATTTATCGGCAAGTTTAATTGTACCAAAATCCTTGTCTTCTATAATAGAGTTTACCTCCTGTTTGTGGTTAGTAAGGCCAACGTAAGAAACTTTAAGTAGAACAGGGTTTGTAAGTTTACGGGTTTTAAGTTCCCATGATCCATTTTTATTGGAAATGGTATAATCTATTACTGTAGAGTCTTTTACAGATGTAAGGTAAATCGTCGCAGCTTCCAGCGGTAAATTATCACTATCGGTTATTTTACCTTTAATGGTAATATCCTGGCTATAGCCGACTATTGTACACAGGAACAAGAAGATTGTAAAAATCTTATGCATGATAAATAATTAACGGTTAGTAAGGTTATTCCTTAAGAACAGCTAATTAAAAGCATTAGTATGATTTTTACAAGAAAATATATAATTCCTTTAAAAATTAATAAATACAGGACTTACTACCTGTGATAGGAGCATTAATTTTATTAAAAGGCATAAAAAAACCGGAAGGTAAATTCCGGTTTTTTGAGGTGTTATTTTTGTCTGAAATAGATGTCTATCGGTACTCCCGACAGATTGTATATTTCTCTCATTTTGTTTTCAAGAAAACGCTTGTAAGGTTCTTTTACATACTGAGGCATGTTACAGAAAAACACAAACTGTGGCGTAGCTGTAGGCAGCTGCATACAGAACTTGATCTTTACATATTTACCTTTAAGTGCCGGTGGCGGCATAGCTTCTATAATAGGAAGCATGGTTTCGTTGAATTTAGAAGTAGCAATACGCTGTTTTCTGTTTTCGAACACTTCTACTGCCGTTTCTAAAGCTTTTATTAAACGCTGTTTTGTTATTGCAGAAACGAAAAGAATTGGCACATCGGTAAAAGGCTGTAATTCTTCACGTATTTTTCTTTCATAATCACGGGTTGACATGGTGTCTTTTTCAACAAGATCCCATTTGTTTACCAGGATTACCACTCCTTTACGGTTCTTCTCTGCAAGCCAGAAAATACTTTGATCCTGACCTTCAAAACCACGGGTAGCATCTATAACAAGTATACAAATGTCACTGTGCTCAATTGCTCTTACAGATCGCATTACAGAGTAGAACTCAAGATCTTCTTTCACCTTAGCTTTACGACGGATACCCGCAGTGTCTACAAGGTTAAATTCAAATCCAAAACGGTTGTAAGCAGTATCGATAGAATCTCTGGTTGTACCTGCAATATCTGTAACGATATAACGGTCTTCACCAATTAATGCATTTATGATAGATGATTTTCCTGCGTTTGGACGTCCTACAACGGCAAAGCGGGGCAGGGCAATAGCATTTTCATCAGGAGCAACAGCATCCGGTAATAATTTTACAAGGGCATCAAGCAGGTCTCCCGTACCAGATCCACTCATACCTGCAATAGTGAAATATTCACCTAATCCCAGGTTATAAAATTCCACAGCGTCTTTTTCACGCATGGAGTTATCTACTTTATTTACAGCTACCATAACCGGTTTGGTTACTTTGCGCAGTAGTTTTGCTACCTCGGCATCCATTGGTGTAATACCTTCTTCAACATCTACTAAAAAGATAATAACATCGGCCTCATCTATGGCAAGCTCTACCTGGCGGCGTATTTCAGCTTCAAAAATATCGTCAGATCCTTTGATGTATCCTCCGGTATCGATCACCGAAAATTCTTTTCCGTTCCATTCGCTCTTTCCGTAATTCCTGTCACGGGTCACACCGCTTACAGAATCGACAATAGCTTCCCTTCGCTGTATCAGGCGGTTAAAAAAAGTAGATTTACCTACATTTGGCCTTCCTACAATAGCTACTATATTATTCATTCCTTATTTTTAATTTTTTGCAAAAGTACGTATAAAGTTGCAGAGTTACTAGGCAGCTGAGTAACTAAGTTGCTTAGAACCTCTGTTTTCTGTGTATTAAATGGTTAAGTTAGGTTAAAACTAGTTGTTGTTGTAACCAAATCTTCTCAACTGGTAGGTATTATTTCTCCAGTTTTTGTTCACTTTTACAAACATTTCGATATGTATCTGTTTACCAAAGAATTTTTCAAGATCGGCTCTGGCTTCAACACCTACTCGTTTAAGAGCAGCACCTTTATGGCCAATGATAATACCTTTTTGAGTATCACGTTCTACCATTATCACTGCTTTGATGCGGATAATGTTATCGTCTTCAATAAATTCTTCCGTTTCAATTTCTACAGCATATGGTATTTCTTTATCATAGTGTAAAAGGATTTTTTCACGGATAGTCTCGTTTACAAAGAAACGTTCCGGTTTATCTGTAAGTGCATCTTTAGGATAAAATGCAGGAGATTCAGGCAGCAAGTCCAGGATACGGTTAAAAACTTCTTTTACATTAAAGTTCTCAAGAGCCGATATTGGGTATAGTTCTGCATTAGGAACTTTTTCTTTCCAAAGCTGCATTTGCTCCTCCAGTTGTTCCTGGCTCGACTTGTCTATTTTATTTAGTAATAGGAGTACAGGTATCTTAGAATGGATGATCTTATTAAAAAACGCTTCGTCTTTTAATTCTTTTTCTCCTATTTCTACCATATATATAAGAATGTCGGCATCTTCAAATGCCGATTTCACGAAGTCCATCATAGATGACTGCAATTCATAGGCCGGTTTAATGATACCGGGAGTATCAGACAGTACTACCTGAAAGTCCTCTCCGTTCACGATACCTAATATACGGTGACGGGTAGTTTGTGCTTTTGAGGTGATAATAGAAAGACGCTCACCTACAAAAGCGTTCATGAGTGTAGATTTACCCACATTAGGGTTACCAATAATATTAACGAAGCCTGCTTTGTGTGCCATAAAAAAATAATTATCCTGCAAAGGTAGACATATCAGGACAATAGTAGAAATAAAACATTTTTTTCTTTTTTTCACTTGCAGATGTAATAAAAGGTTGTATATTTGCACTCGAAACAGCGCGGGATAGAGCAGTAGGCAGCTCGTCGGGCTCATAACCCGAAGGTCACAGGTTCGAGTCCTGTTCCCGCTACTAAGACAAACCCACCAATAACACTGGTGGGTTTTGTTATTATAAACGGAAGTTATGTAGCGATTATATCGGGGCATACTTTTGATGAAAAACCCCTGAACACTACTAAAATCTAGTGTTTTTTAATTTTGGAGAAGTTATGAACATGAAGAAAATTGTTGAGTACAGGAAATTACTCGACGTTACAAAAGCTGCAACGCTAAAAGAGTTAAAAACAATTTACAGAAACAGCATGAAGGATTGTCATCCTGATACTGCTGCTACTGCAGAAGAAACGATTGCTGCAGAAGATAAAAGTAAAGCGATCATTGAAGCTTACCACTTTTTGGTAAGTATTGCACCGGAAACGGCTGAGAAAAATCAGGTAGAATATACTAAAACTACTTCGACTTCGGGTATTTTAGATTTCTACATGGAAAATCAGGCACTTTACATCAACTTTGTAGATGGTAGCTGCTATGAGTATTTTGGTGTACCAAAGCCAATTTATATCAAAATGGTGAATGCAGAGTCGCCGGCGCGTTTTGCCCGTAGACATATTTATGGAACTTATTTATACAGAAGCGCAGTTAAAATTGTTGCAAACGCTGAATAATTAGATAGATACAAAATTAAAAAAGGCTTCATTAATATGGAGCCTTTTTTTATGCCTTAAAAGCAGCGAATTGTTCTCTTTTATCAGTATTCATTGTGTTTTATCTAATAAAAGGTTGTATCTTTGTACCCGAAACAGCGCGGGATAGAGCAGTAGGCAGCTCGTCGGGCTCATAACCCGAAGGTCACAGGTTCGAGTCCTGTTCCCGCTACTAAGAAAAGCTTCAGAGAGATCTGGAGCTTTTTTTGTTTTAACCATTTTTGAAACGTCTTGTTGCGTTCAGGAGCGAGATGCTCGCGTTAGTACGAGGGGATGATTTGGTATTAATTAAGCTCTTTATTTGGATTTATCAAATCTCCCAAATATAAAAAACTAACTTCTTATTAAGTCAATTGCCCAAATCAGTTGTAGTAGATGTTGGCAGTAGTTGCTTTATTCTGTCTGTTTAATAATATCGAATATTACTTGAAAATGTTTAAAATCTTCAATGCCTCCGTTTTCTAATAGCCAATTGCAAAAATTTCTTTTTTCATTTTTATTAACTATTGTTTCAGTCTTTTCATATGATATTCCTCTTTCAGTTCCACTTATAATTTTAAAATCTACAAACTCTTTTTTATGTTCTAGAGCTTTTTCAATTGTTTCTTTTGGGAATAAATTTTCAATACCACGTTGAATTATATTTGTCTCAATTTTTGGTATTGTTCTTCTGTAAATATGACCAAAATCCTCATCGGGTCTGTTAGTATCACAATCATATAAAAGAATTTTTTTCTGTGGTACTGTTTCCCAATTATTATCGGTAAGTATTGACCACAATTTATCTAAATTATTACAACTTCCCCGATAACGTAATTCTATGTTTTCTAAAACTTGATTCTTATTTAAAACTTCAGCAGCTTTTTGAATAAGAGTAACATCAATATCTCCTTCGCAAAATAAAATTGTTTTTAGGTTAATTACATCACCAGCTTTAGATTTTATTTTTCCATCTTGCCATAAAAACCCATATTTATTTGAAACATCTTTTAATAATTCAAATTGTTCTTTTAGAAAAGGAAGATAATCATCAATTATTTTTGGGTCAATGTATTCTAATTTGTCTTCTATACAGTAAAAATTATAATTTGTTTTTTGAACTGTTTTCGCACCACTTGAAAACATACTACTAGTTCCAAAAAAGGGATGTATAGTTTCTTCATATTGTTCCAAATGTGCTTTTTGACGGTTTGAGCTTTTAAAATATTCTTCAGTTTTGGTTTCTACTAATTCGTTAAATTTTTCAAGTTTTTCTTTATTATACTCGTGAATTTGTTCAAGTAAGTAATCTTCTTTTAATAATTGTTTTGCATAGTTTAAATCCTCTGCTAAAGTTTTGAAGTAATAATCGATTGTTTCCTGTGTAGTCGTATCTATTATTTGTATTAGCTCGTTTTCAAAACTAGGAATTCTGTCTTGATAAAATTGTACATCAAAATCTTCATCAGCCCATTCTTTAATATTCATTTCGGCTTTTGAAAATCTTGCCATAAAGCCAACTTTATAAAATTTAAGTAAACTATTATATGCCCAGTTTCTAAAAGGAAATGTTAAATTCATATAGATGTTTTTTTTTCAATTATTGCCAAACGGCTGTTATGCGACGTTTTGTCTTAGTTTCTTGAAAATAATTTGTTTTAGCTCTGTTAAGGAAATATTGTATTTTTCAAAATTATCGTCCAACATTCTAAGATATCCCTCATGAGTGCAACTTACATATTTTACAGCTTGTTTATATATCACAATGTCGATTAACATCCATAAATATGGGTCCATTTTACCGATTTCAGTTTTTACAAAAAATCTTTTTCCTGATAATGGAAATATATAATCATCTTCATAAACATTTGGAAACTCATCTTTTTCAAAAATGATTGGATTGTCAGAGCAAATAAAAGGTAAATCTTCGTGTTTAGGAATAATTGTATAAGGAGTTCTGCAATGAAGTCCTCTAACACTATCAAATAAAGAAGTCAGAAATCTATAACCTTTTATAAATTCTGGGTCGTTTTTCAATTCTTCTGATGCAATTTGATTTATCGAATTGTCAGCATTGTGGACATTGAAACCTAATTGATTAGCGGGTGTACTTTCGATAATTATCTCCAATTCTTTTTTATTCTTTGGTAATCGCCAATACATAAGACTCGCAAAAGTGTTGAGCATTGGCATATCATCTTCATTTACATCAAACTTTGTGTCGCTTTCCGCTAAATCAATTTTTTTAATAATCTTAGATATTTTACCTTCTAAATCAGAATAAGACTTTTCGATGAAATCACTATTGCCTTGAGGTTTAAAAACTGTATTGGCATTTTTTTCATAGAAATATGAGCCCGGAGAAAATTCTTTTCCTTTTTGAGCAAAATTCTTTTTTTGAACATTATAGATTTTAAATTTTCCAGATTCCTTTGTGAATCCTTTCAAATAAAAAACGGGAAGATAATGATGTTTAGAGGAAATATTGTCCATTAGCAGGATTTAAAAATGTCATATAACTTATTTATATGTGTGATAAGTATTACTTATTTTCAAATATATAATTTTTTCATTATAAATAATCAAAAGCATTTTAAACCTGTTGAATGCTGTTGGTACTTCGAGGAGTGGGGAGAAGTATAGAAATAAACAAATCATAAAAGTGATTTTAATCGTAATCTCTTTTATTTTTGCCAAATGTTAGAAATTCTTTACCAAGATGAATATATTATAGCAATTAATAAACCAAGTGGATTGTTGGTTCATAAATCATTTTATGCGCGTGATGCAAAAGTTTATGCTATTCAAGAATTGAGAAATCAAATAGGAGGGCGACACGTTTATCCTGTTCATAGGTTAGACCGCAAAACATCTGGTGTTTTGTTATTTGCGTTGGATAAAGAGGTTTTGAAAATTATGAATGATCGTTTTGCTACACGCGAAGTCCAAAAAAAATATTTAGCAATTTTACGTGGTTGGTCACCCCAAGAACTAACGATTGATTATGATTTAATCAATGATGATGACATTAAACAAAATGCAATAACATACTTTCACCGTTTGCAAAATGCCGAAGTTGAGTTAGAATTTAACAATAAGGCAACGTCACGATATTGTTTGGTAGAAGCGATTCCTGAAACGGGGCGTATGCATCAATTACGAAAACATTTCAAACATATTTTTCATCCCATTTTAGGAAGTCGACCACATGGTTGTAACAAACAAAATAAATTATGGTTGGAGAATTATGACCTGAAAGGAATGATGCTTCATGCACATCAGTTAATTTTTAATCATCCAATAAAAAATGAACAACTAATCTTGAATGCAAAGATTAATGAAGAGTTTAGCAGAATAGGTAATATTCTTAATCTAGATTTGAGTAAGTATAAATAGAATAATAATCCTCAAAAAACTGGTTAGATATTTCAATGCTTCCCATTACTAAGACAAAGCTTCAGAGAAATCTGAAGCTTTTTTGTTTTAACTATCTTTAGCTCCCCTCTTTGTCAACATCTCGTCGCGTTCACGAGCGGGACGCTCGCGCCAGCAGTGCGGACTAAATAAAGCTCAAATTTCGGTTACTGACAAATTTTCCAAGTATAAAACCATCTTCAAATTTAGCCTAAACCCACCACATCGCCATACGGCGGTTGTGCGTTGTTATTTTATCGAGATATCTTTACTTTCAGTTACTTTAGGAATATAAATAAGATAATCATAACCCTTTATAACTCTCGATAAGTATATATCATCTACTTTTAGCTTGTTTTGTAAAATAGATTTCTTTAAAGGCCTTAAATCAAAACAGTACCATTGATCATCTTTTGCCACATTCAGAAAAGATTTAAAACTAGTGTTGTCATTTTCGTCTTCTCCTTTTCCTACAAGCATTATATGTAACGATTTCCTAAAATTTGCCTCTTCAATATTAGAAATTAAACTGCCTATATCATATATATCAGTTTTTGTTAATATGGTTTCCCCTTTTGGCAGATGGACCGCACCAAATTTGAAAAGATTTTTTTTGTTATTCCAATCTGGCATTTGGTGTAGCAAAATGTTTTTCATCAATTGAATCCTTAAGGGATGATTTCTTTTAGTATAAATCTCTCTACTTAACTTTAATGCTTCAATTTGTTTTCGCTCTTTGTCAGAAAGTTTTAACTTCAACAACAAATCTATTTTTTGAAGGCAATCTTCAGAAAGCAGGTAGTATTTTTCCAAACCTTCTTTAGACGCAATCAGTTTGGAATTATGAAGCATTTGCTCATATATCTCAATCATTTTTTTATTTTTCGAAGTTTCTTTTAAACTTGAAATTATCATCTGATCTGCAAAAACGCTAATTTGTTCGGCACCATATATTTTGGTATTACGTTTAACTAAATTCTTAAACAAAGTAAATTCGGGTTCATACTGCAAAAAAGAAAAGTTTGTATAATATTCTTTAACAAAAGAATTAAGCTGTTCAGTTGATAGAGATTTAATTTTTGTTTCAATCAAATCTACTGAATAAGGATCAACCTCAAGAAAATAGTTGTCAAACTTAACCTCATTGATAATAGCATTTGTGAAATAGGGAATTTCGTTTGTAAAATGAGTTTCTCCCAACAAAACCGAATTAGATTGTTTTATTTCGTCTAGCAAAATATTCCATCCTTTTCCCTGAAATGAAATGTTTTTATCATTTTGGAAAGGAAAACCATTCTTTTGAACTAAACTGTCAAGTAATATGTTTTGAGCATAGTTAAAATTTGTAATGAATAATGTAAGAAGTAAGAATATTGTTTTTTTCATTTTTGTATTATCTTTTTTTATTTTGTATTATCGAAGTTGAAAGACTCAATCTGAAAGCAAAAGGACTTAGACTTAGTAGCTCAGTTTCCAATCGGATCGTATACTTTTCCTTCAAGTATAGATTGTATTGAAGAACTAATTGCGTCCAGATTATTCTGTTTGTTATTAGTCATTAAAATAATTGTGTACTTAGGATTGCTAATTAGTAAGGACTGATAATTAAAAGCAGCACCATCGTGTATATGGTTTACTACCCGACCTAGCTGAATACTTCCTTCTCCAAGTCCGGTTTGATTTCCTTTTGTAAACGGAGTGAAAAGTTTAAGCGTTGATTCTGGACTAATAATTTTAAATGAATTAATTGCTTCGGACCACTTATAAAAATCGTTTAAATTTAATGCCGTCCATCCCGAAATGTTATATTTAAGAATATCCTGTTTCCCGTTACTATTAAACGATTTTGCAATGCGTTTTTCTTTTTCATTAGGATCAACAATTCCATTTTTTATTCCAATTGGCTGAAGCATTTTTTGTATTACAAAATCATTGAAGGACATTTTAGTTATTTTTTCAATGATTTTCCTTTGTAAAAACACATTATTGTTATTATAGTCATACTTCGTTCCGGGTTCAAAATCAAGAAATACAGTCTTTTTTAATTCCATCATATTGTCGGAATCCTGATTAACTTGATTCCATTTTATTTGCGGAAGACCGCTTGTGTATTGAAGTAAGTGGATGATTTTAATTTTATTTGCCCAAGATGGAAGTTCAGGCAGGAATTTAGAAATGGTATCGTCAAGTTTTAATTTGCCCTGCTCTTTGAGCATCATAATCCCGACTGCATTAAATTCTTTAGCTATTGAGCCTATATGAAAGCGATATTTTTTATTTAATTGAATGATGCCGCCTGCATCGGCTTGGCCAAAGGCTTTTTCATATATTATTTTTCCATTTTGGGAAATTAGAACATTTCCGTTGAAAATTTTTGATTTGCTTGCTTCTTGAAATAAGCTGTCTAAACGCACCTCTTTTTTAGAGGATTGACAGCAGCAATAATTGTAACTTATTAATAAGATTGCAAAAAGCAAAATTCTATTTTTTTTAATTCTATCCATTTATAATATAAAGATCTGTTTAATCTAAAAAACCGTGATTACTTACTTAGTCTTGTAAGATGAGCCATCCAAAAAAAAGGAGTTTTAAGATTGATTAAGGCTGAACAATCAGGTGTAAATAAATAACAACAAAGGCTCCAAAGGGAGCCTTTGTTGTATAATACCGAAGCTATTATTGTTTTGTATATATCATTAAAGCATCGTCACCGTCACCGTTTATGGTTAAATGCAATCGCTTATCTTTAATAAGAACACCAGCATCATCAGTAATCTCGCCATATGTTGCATGAAGATATTGTTGTTTGTCTTTTTCAATAACAGTAAAAGTACCTTCATTGCTTTCCATGCCCATTGTTTGTTTCACTTTATTGCCTTCAAAAATCACATACGCTTGCTTAAAAGGTTCTATAGCAGCATCCGCATTGCTTTTTAATTGTGCCAGAGCTTCGGGGGGAAGACCTGCTTTTGTTTCTTCACTAATAGTGACTACTCCTTTTTCTATGTCAAATGTAACGCCGTCAGCAGTAAAAGAGGCAAGCTTCCATTTACCCTGCAGGTCTTTTTCGGTTATCTTTTGAGAAGAGGCTACAGTTGTTAAAAGGCACAAAGCCAGAGATAGGTAAAGTAATTTTTTCATTTTTGTTGGTATATATTAATTGAATTGATTTGTTTTATTCTTTGCTGTAAATAAGCTCGTTTTTGCTTTTATGGTTTGTTATGCAAAGTTTGCCATTTACTATTTTTACAGGAACTTCACTGGTAGTGCCGTCATTATATGTAGTAGAAATCAGCTGTATCTTTTTATAGTCTTTAATGGTGAATGAACCAAATTTTGTTTTGTCATCCATTGTTTGCTTTATGTCACTGCCCGTAATAGTAATATAAGAGTTTTTTAAAGACTCACCATATTGTTTTATATTATCCTTAATTATAGCAAGTGCATCCGGGGGAATGGTTACATCATTTTCTTTAGAGGAAAATATTTTACCCGAAGCTACATCAAGTGTTATACCTGCAGTATTAAGTGCTGTAAGTTTCCAATTGCCCTGGAGTTCTTGTTCTGATATTTTTTGCGACGAAGCGAGTAGTGTGAATATGCAGGCAGTAAATGTGAAAATATTTTTTATCATAGTTTTAGTGTGTGCAGTAGTAAACGTAAAAGGTTTCTGTATGTTTTGCATAACAAAAATTATTTCTTTTCATACTTTGATTAAGCGTAGCACATAAGTAAAAAAAGAAGCCTTTTATCGTAAAAGGCTTCTTTAAGTATAGTTTTCTGCCCGGTTGAGGGAATACTTTATCCTTTGTTAAAGATAAGTTCGGCAGTTTGCCCTTGTTCTGATTTGGAGATGTATAGCTTTTTATCCTTAATAGCTACACTTGTATCACTGGTCGATCCGTCCGGATAGGTAGTAACAATATACTGTTCGCCATTTATTTCTTTAATTAGAAACGTACCGCTTTTCTCCTGTCCCGCGATATTTTGCTTAGTATTCTTTCCAGTAAATACTACACTGGATGTTTTTAATACCGCTATTCCTTCTTTAACGCTATTGTTTAGCTCTACAATCATTTCAGGGCTAAGCTGGCTTTTTAATTCTTCAGAAACCGTTACTGTACCTGTTGCCATGTCAAGGTGAAGTCCATTCGCATTGAATGCAGCAAGATTCCATGTGCCCTGCAAATCTTTTTCGGTAACTTTTTGTGCAGTAGCTATAGTGCTGATGCAGCAGGCTACAAATAGATAAATTATTTTTTTCATGTTATATGTTATAGAGGTATAAAAGTATTTTAATTTTTTTAATAGCCATAGAAATTAACAAATAAATAGAAGTTTAAACTGCATTTTTTAGAGAATTAAAATAAAGTAGAACGGTCATAGATGCTATATGCATTTAATCGACAGATGTTTGATAATTTGCCTGAATCATTAGTTTTGTACTCATATTATCTACATTTAAACTATTAATAAAAAATTATACTATAATTGAGAAATAGCTAGTGCTGTATTAAGAAATACTCATTAAACGGGCTTTGAAAAATTTATTTATTTTTCGTAAAATAATGGATTTCATGCGCTACATTGTCTATGCCTGTGTTTTTTTTATGAAAACCAAATGTATCAACATTATACATTAACCCTTACAACTTGATAGGGAGGAGAATGATTTATTCAATTTTTAAATATATTTGAATATGAAAACAGATGGAGATATAATACTTATAGAAGACGATGCTGATGATCGGGAGATCCTTATTGAAGCATTTGATCAGGTAATGACCGAAAATAATTATGAGAACAGGTTAATAGTAATAGAAGACAGTTCTGTAGTAATTAATTACCTGAAATCGACAAAGACAGCACCTTTTTTACTGCTGTCAGACATTAATATGCCTAAAGTTGACGGATTTGCACTTAAGGATATGATTAGTAAAGACCCCGATTTAAGAGAACGCTGTGTACCTTACCTTTTTCTTACCACATCCGGTACAGAAGATTATATACAAAAGGCAACTCAAAGATCTATACATGGTTATTTTGCAAAACCTGTAACTTTTTCGGGCTATAAAAAACTTATAGCCGATATTTTATCTTATTGGAAATTAAATAAAACCCCATAATTCGTTAACTATTTGATGAATGCTAACCTTCCACTCAGGAGGGTTTTTTGTTTTAGGGTTGTAAAGCACTATTTTCGATAATAAGGAACATCGAAAAGCATTATCTTTATCTTACAAAATTATATGTGTTTATGCGACTGCATCCCTATTTGATTTCTTTTACAATGTACTCTATGATTTCTTTCTCTCAGGACAAGCCCTATCAGCAGCATGCTATAGATGCAGATCTTGAGCAATGTCATGCGGTTTTGGAAAACCAGACCACGGCAGGAATGATTGAATGTGAGTATACAGCACGTATTGCCTGGGATAAAGAAATGAATAAGTATTACAAATTACTCATGGAAGTACTGAAGCCCGTAGAAAAAAAACAACTTAGGGATTCGCAGCGAACTTGGTTGGAATACAGGGACAATGAAATGAATTTTGCTGCTACTTTTTATAAGAATATGGATGGTACTGCATGGTTAGTTATTCATGCCGGCAGGCTTACAGCTATTGTTAAACAAAGAGCTTTGGAAATGGAAAACTATTATGAAATGGCAACTTTTGACCCTGATTAATTTTTAACATTTTTCTGTGTAACGAAAATTATAGAATGCCAACTTATTTCTTATAACAATCAAAACAACCTAAAAAATGCCGGCACACGAAATAGATTATCATATTTATGGTGAAGAAATGCAATATGTAGAAATAGAACTGGATCCGCAGGAAGCTGTTGTAGCTGAAGCAGGAAGTTTTATGATGATGGATACCGGTATCCAGATGGATACGATTTTTGGAGATGGCTCTAACCAGACCGAAGGTATTATGGGGAAATTATTCTCTGCCGGAAAGCGTATGCTTACAGGGGAAGGCTTATTTATGACTGTTTTCCATAATCAATATCATGCTAAGCGTAAAGTAAGTTTTGCATCGCCCTATCCGGGTAAAATTGTCCCGCTTGACCTTAAGGAGTTCGGCGGAAAATTTATCTGTCAGAAAGATGCGTTTTTATGTGCTGCAAAAGGAGTATCGGTTGGAATAGAGTTTTCAAAGAAACTTGGGCGAGGTCTTTTTGGAGGAGAAGGCTTTATTATGCAGAAGCTTGAAGGTGATGGTCTTGCATTTGTACATGCTGGCGGAACATTAGCCAGAAAAGAATTAACTAAAGATGATGTGCTTAAAGTTGATACAGGCTGTATTGTAGGTTTTTCGCAAACGGTAGATTATGATATAGAGTTTGTTGGCGGTATAAAGAATACTGTTTTTGGAGGAGAAGGTTTATTCTATGCTACACTTCGCGGACCGGGTATTGTCTATGTACAATCCTTACCGTTTAGCAGGCTGGCTGGTAGAATATATGCATCTGCACCACAAGGAGGAGGGAACCAAAGAGGTGAGGGTAGCATTCTGGGCGGTCTTGGTAACCTTTTAGATGGGGATAACAGGTTTTAAATATTTATAAAAAAATAATAAAAAGGGCTTTGGCCCTTTTTTAGTTTAAGGAATGATGTGTTTTGTATATTTGAGTATCAATCTTATGTGAAAATGTATAGACTATTACTCCTTTTTATTGTGTTTTTGTCCTGTAAAACCACTTCAACAGATAATTCTATTTCTCCCGAAGCCGCTGCGTATATTGACGAAGTGGTAACAATATTAAAGGCAAATTCCATAAACCGTAATAAAATTGATTGGCCTATTTTTGAGGCTAAGGTACTTGCTAAAGCAGATAAAGCAAAGACTGTTGAAGAAACATATCCGGCAATACACCTTGCTATAAAATTATTAGGCGATGGGCATAGTTATTTTGCGCCTGCTGTAGGAGATAACACAGAAGAAAATGGAGCACCTCCAATGCTGACAGACGAGAAAGTGCCGAATGATATAGGTTATCTTAGGGTGAGGTATTGCATGGGAAGTAATGATCAAAAACAAATTTACGTAGATGATTTACTTAAGACTATCAGACAGAGAGATAAAGATAATCTTAAAGGCTGGATTGTAGATTTACGTGGTAATTTTGGCGGTGATATGCTGCCTATGCTTTTAGGTACAGGGCCTATACTGGGAGATGGTATATTGGGCTATACCGCATATCCTGACGGGCAGATGCATTCATGGAACTATGAACAAGGCAAGTTTTATTATGACGCTATTGAGGATAGCGATATAAAGGTAAAAGAGTACTATCGGCTTAAAAGGCTAAATCCGTTTGTGGCAGTGTTAACAGATACACTTACGGCAAGTTCCGGCGAGGCACTTACAGTAGCTTTTAAAGGCCGTGAAAAAACAAAAAGCTTTGGATATAAAACCTATGGTGTATCTACATCGAATCAAAAATTCGTATTATCAGATGGTTCTAATATGTTGATTACGGTGGCTGTATTTGCAGACAGAAATAAGAAACGATATGGACATAGTATTGAACCGGATAAAGTAGTCGTTCCCGAAAATGTACTCCAGGAAGCAATAGAATGGCTGAGAGTACAGAATTAGTAAACAATATATTGAGTGTTTGTTTTGTACATTTGGGCAGCATTAGCCAGTTTAAGGTAGGGTATATAGTAGATATGCTGTTTTAAATACCGCCGTAGGTAACATAAGATTATTAATGTACTTTGCGTTTATTACATAAATCCGGATAAAGGGAATAACTTGAAAAATAAAATAGTAGAATGAAAATAAAACAATTGCTCGTAACATCATTTTTCTTACTGCTTTCCACAGTAAAAGGTTTTAGTCAGGAATACAATTGCGATATAAGACAGCTCAAGGTAAATGCCTACCAGTTTGTAGCAAAAAACCTGGATTCAATTAAAAAACATACACCCAACGAGATCATTACGGCGGCACTTGAATTTAGTGAAAAAGGTGAATTAAAAAAGTCAGTATTCTACGCTGCTTATGGTGAAAAAAGTCAAAAAGAAGTAAAGGTTTGGAAAGGACTTAATGAATATGTAAAAACAAGTTTTTCATTATGCCCTGATTCTCATTTTTACAACAATCGCGATTATGTGCTAAATACTACCTTTAAAATACCATTGGTTAAAGCAGTATTAGCAAAAACGATCAAGCAAGCTGAAGCAGAGTCAGGTTATATCGCGGCCGGTACAGGACAAAAGGATATACCTGCAAACAGTAAATACACTCTTGATATTAAAAAATTGGTTGTGGGTAAAAGAGTTATCGAGCCTCTTAAGAAAGAAGGCAGCATGGACGCTTATAACTCTAAAATGATCAAGCTTACAGATCTGTTCCATATTGCTTTTGAGATCGTTAAAGTGCCTGGAAATAAAACCAATTATATTAAATACAAGCTTTATGAGAAAGCGGGGCATAAAGGAGTAATAATAACTTCTGAAGGCTGGAGACCTATTATTGATGGTAAATCCAGTATATCGGTTACCGGAAAGAGAGATACACATGAAGGTGTAAAAGATGTAGATTTTAATGAGGTATTCGATCTTGAAATGACTGTCAGCTTTAAATAAAAAATAATGGTACACTATAAACGAAAGGCATAATTTATTTTATGCCTTTCGTTGTTTTGTAATACAATCACTATATTTGAACTTTGGCTTTAGGGGTATTCTGAAAAGAATTGAGAGAGTCCCTTTGAACCTGACACGGTTTACACCGTCGTAGGGAAAAGCGTGGAAATAGTACTATTTCTTCAACTCCTTTTAGGAGGCTCTACAGCCATATTTATAAATTATTAAATAATATGAAAGAGTCTCTATGGAATTCCATTCTTTCCGTTAGGAAAAATGCTCCTCTTGTACACAACATCACAAACTATGTAGTTATGAATACTACCGCCAATGCACTTCTTGCTATTGGTGCATCACCTATTATGGCTCACGCTCATTCTGAAGTGCAGGATATGGTTGCTTTATCAGGTGTATTGGTTATAAACATTGGTACCCTTGATGAATATTGGGTTAAGAGTATGCTCTTAGCAGCGGCAAAAGCACATGAGCTGGATAAGCCCTGGGTATTAGATCCTGTAGGTGCAGGTGCAACGGCTTACCGGGATGGTGTTATTGCACAATTATTAGAATATAAGCCTACCGTTATTCGTGGTAATGCTTCAGAAATTATGGCATTGGCCAAAGTAAGCCAATCAAAGACTAAAGGCGTAGACAGTACGCATGAAAGCCAGGAGGCTATTGAAGCCGCTCAATGGCTTAATGCAAACGTGGGTAGTGTTGTTTGTGTTTCGGGCGCTGTAGATGTAATTGTTTCGGGTAATAGAAAAATATTTGTAAGCAATGGGCATAAATTAATGCAGCAGGTTACAGGTTTGGGATGTACAGCTACAGCTATGATTGGTGCTTTTATTGCTGCTGAAAATGATATATTTAAAGCTACAGCTGCAGCTATGGCTTTGTTGGGAATAACCGGACAACTGGCACAAAAAATAAGTCAAGGACCTGGAAGTTTACAATTGCATCTGTTGGATAAATTGTATAGTATAACACAGGAGGAATTTTACAGTCATATCGCCATTGATGAACACCATGAATAAGCTGTTTACAAGCCGACTTTACCTTGTGGTAAGTGAAGAAGCCTGTCGAGGTCGTGATATTGTAAATGTGACAGAGCAGGCTTTAAAAGGAGGAGTGGATTTAGTACAGCTGCGGGAAAAACAACTGAATGATGATGAGTTTGTTAAAACAACACTCCGGTTAAAAGAAATACTGGATAGGTATAATGTACCGCTTATTGTGAACGATAATCTTCAGGTGGCTATCTCTTCTAAAGTCCATGGTATCCATGTTGGGAATAACGATATTTCACCATCAAGAATAAAAAGCCTCTGGCCTCAATGCAATATGTTAGGCTATTCTATAGAGTATTTGGAACAGCTTAATAATAGTGAAATTGAGTATGCGGATTATTTAGGTATCAGTCCTGTTTTTAGCACACCTTCAAAAATAGATACCGTAACAGAATGGGGACTCGAAGGTATTCGTACCATAAGAAACCTTACTAATAAACCTCTTGTAGCAATAGGAAGAATGAACGAAAGTAATGCTTATGATGTGATTAAAGCGGGAGCAGACTGTCTGGCTATAGTTTCGGCTATATGTGGTGCAGATGATCCAGCGAAAGCGGCAGAGGTAATTCGTAATCAAATTGAAAAAGCACTATGAAAAAAGTATATAAATACCCTACAGTACTTACTATTGCAGGTACTGATCCTACAGGAGGTGCCGGTATCCAGGCCGATCTAAAAACATTTTCGGCACTAGGCTGCTATGGCATGAGTGTAATAACAGCTTTGGTTGCTCAAAACACTTGTGGTGTAAGGGCAATTCATAGTGTGCCTCCGGATTTTGTACAGGTACAACTACAGGCTGTGCTGGATGATATACTTCCCGATGCTATAAAAATAGGTATGATCCACAGTCTTGAATTGGTAAGTGTTATTGCGGAGGTGCTAAAACAGTATCCGCAAATTCCGGTAGTGTTTGATCCTGTAATGATAGCTACCAGTGGTGACAGGCTTATTGAAGAGAAAACAATAGAAGGCATTATAACGCAATTATTTCCTTTAGCGACTCTTATTACCCCTAATATGGATGAAGCGTCGCTGCTGGCAGGTATATCCGTTAAATCAGTAGAAGATATGAAGGTTGCTGCAGAAATAATAATGGAAATGGGTGTGAATGCACTTTTGCTTAAAGGAGGGCATTTAGAATCGGAACGTCTTACATCACTTTTAATTGGGAAACAGGGCTTGATAAAAACACTGCATTCGGATAGAATAGAAACGAAGAACATGCACGGATCTGGCTGTACACTATCATCGGCTATTGCTGCTTATCTGGCGCAGAGCTATACGTTAGTAGAAGCTGTCTCTAAAGCACAAGATTACGTGCATGGTGCTATATACAATGCTGCGGATGTTGTTATTGGAAAAGGTAATGGTCCTTTAAACCATTTTTATAATCCTCAAAAAATGATAAAGAATGAAATGGTCTGAAAAAGCATGGGAGCAGGCGCTTCCAATATATAATGATATTACCGGGATGCCTTTTATAAAAGAGCTGGCAGACGGTACACTGGATATTGAACCGTTTAAATATTACCTTCAGCAGGATGCGCATTATCTGGAGTATTTTGCCCGCGCACTTGCTATTGTTGCGGCAAAAGTTCAGGATGTAAATACAATGCTCGATTTTGTTCGTTTTTCCGAAGGTGCAATTGTTGTAGAAAGGGCATTGCACGATTCTTATTTTAAAGATTATAATGTAGAGGGAAGGGCAGCCATGTCGCCTACATGCCACCATTATGTGCATTATCTTCAAAGTACTGTTTACATGGCCGATTCGGCAGTAGGAATGGCAGCGGTATTACCGTGTTTTTGGATATATAAGCAAGTAGGTGATTATATTTTAGCAAACCAAACTAAGAATAGGAACAAATACCAGGAATGGATAAATACCTATGCAGGAGAAGAGTTTGGAATGTTCGTAGAAAAAGTGATTGATCTATGCGATATTGCTGCTGCAAATAGTACAGAAGCGCAACAACAGCAAATGACTGAAGCTTTTGTTACGGCAAGCCGTCTTGAATATGCATTTTGGGATAGTGCTTATCAATTAGAAAAATGGGCATAAAGTGTCTAGCGTATGATGTAGTTTCTTTGGTATAATAATTGAAGATAACTTGTATCATCTTAATAACTACTATGAAAATATTTTATCTTTTTATTCTCCTGATCTTTTCTAATTTATTTTATGCACAGGGAGTGACTAATCTTAATCACGAAAACACAGACATAAAAAATTATTTCACAACTATTTCTTATAGCGAAGTAAAAGGTAAGATAATAATGCAGGCAGAACTTAATGGTAAAACGTATAATTTTATTTTTGATACCGGAGCTCCAACTGCAATTTCTCAGCGAATAGCTGAGGAACTAAATCTCGATGCTATAGGGAACGTAGAAATGAGAGATCAAAGCGCTATACTGGATTCTGTCAAAGTAGTGAATATAGAAAAGCTTAAATTAGGGGATGTTACTTTTAAAAATACACCGGCTATAATAATTAAAGACTTGCAGTTGTTTGGCTGTTTTAATATAGATGGATTTATTGGCAGTAATATTTTGGGCAATTCGGTTTTACAAATATCATCAAAAAATAAAACGCTTACTATAACAGATAAACCGGGGAAATTAAATCTGAAAAAAAAGAATTCTATAGAAATGACCACTAATCCTATTCAAAATACTCCCTATATTAAGGCGTATTATTTAAACGGGGATTTAAGTGCAAATGAAAATATATTGGTTGATACAGGAATGGAAGGTTTTTATGATCTTAGTGTTCACGCATATTTATATTTGGCTAAAGAGAAAATAGATGTATTTAAAACACTTCACAAAGCGAAAGGATCATATTCGGCCGGCTTTCATGGAGTGGCAGAAGATAGTGATAGTTATAAGGTTTTTATGCCTCAATTACTAATAGGAAAAACTAATTTTACTAATGTAACTGTTGATACAACTACAGACAACACTTCAAGAATAGGTAGTGCTGTACTTGATTATGGTTTAATGACACTCGATTTTATAAATAAACGTTTTTATTTTGAGCCTTTTGAAAAAAGTGAAACAATCGATGTAAAAGTGAAAACATGGCCCATATCATTAAGTATGAACGGCGAAAAAATTATTGTTGGTATTGTATGGGATGATAAATTATCGGGTATTTTAAAACCAGGCGATGAGGTGCTTAAATTTGGAAAAAATAATTATAAGGAAATGAGTTTTTGTGAAAAAGTACTTACTCAAGCAGAGACATTAAACGATACAGAAACCATAAGGGTTAAAGATGTTACTTCCGGAGAGATTAAAGAATATCGATTAAATAAAAGTTAAGAGATTATATATGCTCTTTTTTGTTAGGTAGTAACTTCATGACGAGAATGATGCCGCATAAAACACCTGCAATTGAATTAGCGAGGATTATTGGGATATCATTTCTTATTATACCATATGCAACCCATAATGCCATACCAATAAACAGCATTGCATAAGTGAGTGCAGAAATGCTTTTTGTTGATGAGGTTTTTATAACTTTTATGGCTTGTGGAATATTCGCTGTCGTAGTAAAAAAAGCAGCAACTAAGCCAAGTATCTGGATATAGTTCATATTTGCGGGTTAGATCTTTAAATTTAGTGACATTAAAAATGACATATTAAAAATTAACGATTGATTAACGTCGCTTTATTATTATAAGAAAGCAGTAAAAAATAAGGGACTCCATGGAGTCCCTTATTTTTTATGTACAGTTGTTTTACACAAAACCATGCTTGTCCGGATGATTATCCGTTATGGTAATGTTTCTTCCATCCCTAAGCGGTGTTCGTTTGTTAACTAAGTGCGATTCATGATGATGATAACTTGATGTATTTACCATTTTAGGGAAAGAGGCAAGCTCGTCGGGATTAACGACTGCCGGGTCTTCATATGGAAACGAAAAATCGCCATATGTGTAATTCATTTCGTGTCTTGGGTCTCCACCCAGATCTCCCAGATCCTGGCGGTCCATTGTGTAATTTGCCATAATCGTTTGATTTATAATGACTAAAGTTACAAATTATTTTGACTACGGCGTTGTTTTATATGTTAAATTATTTTGATAAAAAAATATTTTTACATAATTGAATGTGGATTTTATTTTAAAAGAGTAATAATTTTGAATTTTTATTATTCCGGGCTATCGTCTGTTCGGGTTATGTTTCGTCCTTCTCTAAGAGGAGTTCTCTTGTTTACCAAGTGACTTTTTCGTTCATATTCTACCTCTTTAATATCAGCTATTTTTGATCCTTTAGGAAAGGATGCTAATTCCTCGGGATTAACAATTGCCGGATCCTCATATGGAAGAGAAGTATCAGGGATTACTTTTTTAACGATATTCTCTTTTTTGTCAGGATTGTTTTGGTCATTCACATTGTCATTCATAACATTTGTTTTTTGATATTATAATTTTAATAATACAAGGAGAATTCAGAGTATTAGATCTCTTTGTCTGCAGCTTCAATATTTATGTGCGATTCCGCAATATAAGATAAGGCTAGATCGGCCACTTTTTCTTCTTCAAGCGTTTCTTCAAGCAGTATTACAACATCTTCTTCACGCAGGGCAATAGCATAGGCTCTCATAGTACCATAACAAGCAATCTCATAGTGCTTTATTTTTTGTAAAATGGCTATAATTGCTGCATCCCTAACAACTCCCTGTCTAATTAAGACAGCGACATCTTCTGCCTCCATTATAAAGCAGGAAACAGCTTCATTAATAAGAGCTTCAGCCTCTATTCCAATAGCTGTAAATATCGTGTCAAGTCTGGAAAGGTGATTAATAGTATCAATTCTGTGTTTTTCAAGTACTATAACCAAATCTTTAGAAGTTGCATTTACTAAAGTATCGCTTAACATAGGTATCATGACACCTTCAGCCCAATAGAGTTCCCTGAGCTGTTTTTCGAATAGGCCTCTTAATTCGCGCGCCTGGTCAATATTTTCTTTTGCTATGTTTTGAAGCATGATACTGTTTTTTTGTTATCAGGAAAAAAAAGCCGGTTTTAAACTGGCTGATTTTTAGGGGTTAAGTGTTTGTTATTTATAAAGTTACCACGGGGTTATCCTAAGAATATTACAATTAACGTTTCGTTAACAGTGATTATTTATGTGTAATTGGTCGTAAAAATTTAACATTTTAACGTTTTTTGTTTTATTTGTGTAATTTTACGATTTTAGATAGTATGTTTGTTCGCGAAAATAATACACTGTTTAATTTTGAAAGACAACTTTTAAATTGATCTGTGTGTATAATATAGAGTTTTAATGATCCTGTTGAGGTTTGCGAGGCAGGAGATAAAGTAAATTTTGGTTCTTGACCTTTATGCAAATTAATAGTGTATGTACCTGCCCAGTATGTATTTCGTATTAATAGATAGTCCGTACTTTTATAAGTGTCGGTTTTATTTGAAGTCCTTTCAAATTGAAAAAATCTATTGTGCCTGTTGCTTTGCGTTGGTTTTAGTTACCAGTTTTTCAAATATTTTTGATTTTTTAATAGTAGGGAAACCGCTGGCTTTTGCTGGCGGTTTTTTTGTTTTATAGCCAGGGATGTAAAAAGTATCCTAAAAGAGATGGCTCATAAACAAATGGTTTATACTTTTACAAAAACACAGTTTATGAAAAGCTTCTATATCATATCATCCCTATTTGCAGTTACCCTTTTATCATGCAGCGGCAGTGCGCAGCAATTAAAAGAATTGGGCAGCACAGACCTTAAAGAAATATCTGGGTTGGAATACCTGCCGCAATCAAAGTCGTTATGGGCTCTTGAGGATAGTGGTAATGAGAACAAATTGTATAAAATAACTGATAACGGAAAATCAGAAGCCGAGGTTACTATAACAAATGTTGTAAACACAGATTGGGAAGAGCTGACATCTGATACTGAAGGTAATTTATATATTGGCGATTTTGGCAATAATGACAATGCCAGAAAAGATCTTGGCATTTATAAAATAGACAAATCACAGCTTGCAGGTGAGACTGCAGCAGCTTCGTCTAAAATTACTTTTTCTTATCCTGAACAAACTGAATTTCCTCCAAAAAAATCAAAGCGTATATTCGACTGTGAAGCTTTTTTTGAGCATAAAGGCAATTTTTACCTGTTCACTAAAAACAGAAGTACCGGTTTTAATGGAAGTTTTAATATTTATAAAGTACCTAACAAAGAAGGCGATCATAAAGCAGTATTACTAGGCTCTTTAACAACCTGTTCGACCTACAAGAAATGTGCGGTGACTGCTGCCGATATCAGCCCTGATGGTACTAAAGCAGTATTGCTTACCGGAGATAAGGTTTTTGTTATTACAAATTTTGCTAACGATAATTTTGCTTCCGGTAAAATGGAAATGTATGAACTGGGGCATGCTTCCCAAAAAGAAGGACTTTGCTTTAAAGATAACGACACTTTGCTTATCGCAGATGAAAAAGATAAGAAAACAGGCGGTAAACTTTATGAAGTAAAATTATCTGATCTAAAAACCAAACTGTAAACCAAACGCCACACGACCACCATCGGCAGCATGAAAATAAGATAGCCTGGCGGTAACGGTGTCTGCGCCATTAAGCCATACTGCACCACCGGCACTGTTGTGCCATTTTCTGGAATTATCGTTGTCAACCCATACACGCCCATAATCAAAACCACCCAGTATTCCATACTTCATTGGGATAATGCTGCTTTTCCAGTTGCCTAGTGTAAGCCTTACGTCGGTACTATGATAAAACGATTGTTTACCTGTAAAACGTTCGCGTCTGTAGCCTCTTAGATCAGTGTCGCCACCTAAGGTTGCCGCCTGATAAAATTCAAAATTGTCATTGAATAATACTTTTCCTTTTACGGTTGTGGCTAATACAAGAGCATTATCTGATGTTAATTTGTGTACTATGTTGAGTGAACTTTCCAAATGTGGGAAATTGCGTTCCAGCTCGTCCAGGCTTGTCTTCCAACCTGCTAAAAGGTTAAATGCTAAACCAAGGGTAGGCAGGGAAGCACTGTCGAAATTAGTAAAGCTATAGCGTGCGTTTACTCCTCCAAACTGGCGGTGTTCAAAAAGATTAGAGTCTATAACTCCGGGTTGGTTTACTAATCTTCCTGTAGTACCGTCTACTTCGATAGTTTCAAAAGGGAGCTGGAATTCTATTGTACTGCCGTGCCTGCCTTCTTTAAAGAAAGAGGGAGTAACCCTAAATACCTGAAGTTTTACCCTGTTATAATCCATGCCCAGGTTATCATCATCGTTTTTGGTCTCATTTCCATACCCAAAATAATTGATGCTAAAGTTAGGACTGGTGTACCATACATCCAAAGCAAAATTCCATTTGCTGGCAAGGTTCATAAATTTTCCGTTATAGCCCAATTCAAAGCCATCGGTCGCAAAAAAGTAATTGGCTTTTAGGCTGTGTTTTCTGGAGAAAGGTCTTCTGTTAAAGTTGTTTACTGTGTAGTTTACCAGTGTACCTACTTTTACACCGTCATCAGGATTGTAACCTGCCATTGGATAGCCTGCCCAAACATTGTATTCGGGTTTTTTATAGTCGTAACTGTTGGTTTCATAATCATTGGTCAGTACCAGATTGGTTCTACTGTCAGTCTTGTATGTGTTTTCTTTACTCTTAAAATCGTATATATTAACCTTCCTGCCATTTTCAACAGTATAATTGTCGTGGTTCTGTCCGCCCAATAAGCGTAAGAAAATAGGATTGTGCGGTTTTCCTTTTACTTCGAAAGTATCATTATCATCAAGTCCATAAATCCAAATTTCTTTGGTTTCCTTACGGTTGTAAACTTTACTGTGGGAAAGAACTTCGGCACCGTCTTTTTTACTGCTGTACATTAGTACTTCGGTAGCACCGTTAGGCAGTCTGGTAATGATAAAACGTTCTTTCCTGTCGGTGCCGGCAATCAGAACGGTTTTAAGTAAAACAGCACGGTATTCCAGTGCATATTTTTCAAGATGTATTTTTCGCTTCTTTAAATTCGCTTTAATTTCATCAATTGTACTGTCCTGTACTTCTTTAGGTAAACCAAGAAAAGCTTTGTCTATAGCTTCATCAGTAAGGCTTTCTCTTAGTTTTTGTGCTTCTTCCAGCCATACGCTTTCGTCAGATCGGGTTATCAAAGCAAGATCTTGATCGTAAGGCTCTCTATTGAACCATTTTACATTAGGAATATCATCTTTAAAGGTTTGCATATGACGCAATGCCGGTATATTCATAAGGATAGACAGCAGTGTACCATCGTACATAGAGAATGCCTGATCGCGATCACGGGGAATAGGTCGGTAAATTACTTTGTCTTTTTCGTCAAATCGCGACCAGCGCCACTGGTCGCTGTGCCTGTCCCAGTCGCCTACAAGCATATCAAATAAACGGGCTTTTATATAAGCTCTTTCATCAATGGTATATTTTACATCCTTTTGCAGGTTGTTTAAAACATCATCGGTACTTTCTATAAGATCCGGTTTTCCAAAGCTTGCAAGGTCTTTAAATTCATCTATAGGACGTTCTTCTACCATGTAGAGTTCATCGCCATATTCTGAATTGTATTCTTTTAGCGTGTTTTGTTTCGGAATATAATATAGTTCAGGATTCGTGTGGTAGATGCCTGCAGCCTCAGCAAGATCATCCAGAACAAAAGGTGTGTAAGGGTGAGAAGTAGTGTAGAAGTCCAGCAGGAAATCTTCTGCGTAAGTGTTCTCGAAAGAATTACCTACATAACGATCTTTAAATGCAACCGACTGCAGGAAACGTGTAGCGCTTTTTTTAAGGCCGCGCATTACATATTCTTTTCCGTCTTTATCTATAATTCGCAGGGATTTAGACTGATGTCCGCCACCGGCTCTACCGGGAGTAAGTCCGCCATGAAGTGTGTCCAGTGATACTGTTTTTACCTCGATAGGCATACTGTAATATTTTCGGTAATGTTTGCCAAAAAGGAAATTATGCACACCACTTTTTTTAGTCATTTCAGGCGTGTACACTGAAGCTTTTACCGTAGCCGGAAATGTATCCGGGTATGGAGCTAATACCGATTCATATTTCTCCAGCATTTTGGTTTCAAAAAGCTTTTCTTCTTTACTGTCTTTTACAGAAAAGTAAGCAATCTTAGCGCTGCCATCATTGTAAATGTCAAGTATGGCATAACCGGTGCCTCCATAAGAAAAGTCTTTTGAGTTTACGGCTCTGGCAGCTTCTTCTTTAGAGCCTGCGCCACTAATTATCTGGTGGATATTGTCTTTGTTTATGTACTGTAAGTTATGGTCGTGCCCGGAAACTACAATAACATTGCTCTTGTCCTGAATTAATGTTTTTATTCTGTTTACCATGCTTCGGTAGACCTTATTCTGAAGATCCTGCGGGCTGGCGCCAGTTGTAGATCTCAGTATATTTATTACCGATCCTATTACAGGTAATGGAATATCAGATTCCAATGGGAATAATTGTTTTCTTGCCGAAAACTGCCCCCCATGTGTACCGTTGCTTAGCAGCGGGTGGTGTATGGCTAATAAAACGGTTTTGCCTTGTGCTTTGTTAAGAACACTTTCCAATTCTTCAAAAAAAGCGTCACGGGTTTTTATCGTACAGTCATCGTTAATGGTAGGGTATAGGTCCCAGTCTTCTAAGAACCATTCGCTGTCTATAGCAATAAGAACGATGTTGTCGTTTATCTTAATGTCATTAATACCACAGCCTTTACCTGGTAGGAAAGCCTTTTTATCTTTCAGCTGTTCTTTAATAAAAGCCTCTTCTTCCTGAAGACCTTTTAATCCGAAATACCAGTCGTGGTTACCTGGAATAAAGATCGTTTTACCTTCAAAACTTTTGGCAAGTGCCATCTGGCTGTTTAAAGAAGCTTCAGCTTCGTCTCTGTCTTTGCCTGCATCTTTTGGAGGCATGCCTAACGGATAAATATTATCGCCCAAATAAAGCAGCGATGTATTTTTTCCTGCCGCTTTTAGCTTGTCGTTAACGATAGAAAGCAACTGCTGCGATCTTTCGGAAGTAGCATATCCGGCATCGCCTATAAGGAAGAAACGGTGTTGAGGAGTTTGAGCCGGTGTATCTGTGGCTGTCTGGAGAGGTGAGGTTCTTTTTCCATACTGTGGCTGGTGTGTTGCGCAGGAGTAGGATAAGAATGCAATAAAAAGAGAAATCGTAAGTTTTATATGTACCTTTACAATTATGTTACGCCAAAAGAATTTCATAATTTGGGTGTATTAAATTCCAGCATATGAATATTGTTCAAAAAGCCGAAAGTTATGTTTTTGGTTTATTCAAAGATAAACTATCTCCGGATTATATCTACCACAATTTTAACCATACTTTACGTGTAGTTAATAGTGTCCGGATTATCGCCGAAGCAGAAGGCTTAAACGAAGAAGATATTGAAGTTTTGGTTTTGGCTGCATGGTTTCATGATTTAGGTTACATTGAAGGGCCTGTAAATCACGAAGTACGCAGTGGCCAGATGGCAATTGAATTCCTTACCGAAAATGGCTATCCGGAAGAAAAAGCAGATCGTGTCGCTTTGCTGATAAAAGCAACAAAATTGGAAATTGATCCGCATACGCGTGATGAAATGATATTGCGTGATGCCGATTGTTCTCATTTTGCAGATACTCATTACTGCCAACTGTCTGAACTATTACGTGAAGAATGGAAAGTTACACAGCATAAAGAGTTTACCGATTTGGAGTGGGCACTCATCAATAGGAATGTACTGATGAACAAACACCGCTTTTTTTCAAACTATGGAAAAGAAAAGCTTCAGCCGCTTAAAGAAACTAATATAGCGGTACTCCAGTCTGCCATATGTGTGCTTCAGGATGAAAAAGGTAAAGCACCTAAGGAGAAAAAAGAAAAAAAGAACAAGGATAAAGACAAATCAGAAAGGCCGGAAAGAGGTATAGATACTGTGTTTCGTGTTACCTTAAACAACCATACCCGCCTAAGTGAAATTGCCGATAGTAAGGCAAATATCCTGTTGTCTGTGAATGCGATTATCATTTCAATAGCACTTACCACACTTATACCAAAACTTGATAATCCTAGTAATGCGCATTTGATAACGCCCACGCTTATATTGATGATTTCGAGTATGATCACTATCATATTTGCTATACGTTCTACACAGCCCAAAGTAACGAGTGGTGTGTTTACGCGTAAGGATATCGAAGATCGTAAGGTGAATCTGCTGTTTTTTGGTAATTTTCATAAAATGCCTCTTGAAGAATATGATTGGGCAATGAATGAAATGATGAAAGACAGGGATTATATTTACGGAACCATGATAAAAGATCTTTACTTTTTAGGACTTGTTCTTAATAGAAAATACAAACTGCTTAGAGCTACTTATATTGTTTTTACAGTAGGTATCATCGTGTCTGTAATGGCATTTGTTTATGCTTTCATAAATGTGATATAAATGGGTTACTCAAACTACAAAAGGCTGCCATTGGCAGCCTTTTGTAGTTATTGTTGAGGCATAAAATTTTACAGTGAACAGATTAATTCTTTTCAACTGTATCAATATAATAATGAAGCATGTCTGTAATTCTGTTGGACCAATACAGGTGAAGTAAATAAATGAAGTATTCATTTTCTGCGCTTTCTTCATTTAAACTGGAGTACTCCTTAACGATATTACTCCTAATTGAAATTAAATCTTTAACAGTATGCTTTAACAGTATATTCATTTTGTTTTTAAAATTAGCATCCTTATTCTTTGCAAATTTTCTTTCAATTGATCTTTCTAACGAATCAGCTAATATATTTACCAATGAGTCAGTTTTAGAGCATTTTTCAACGAGATAAACGTTTAAATCACCTTGGTTGCAATTTTTACATTCATTATTGATCTGATTTTCTAAAGCTTCTAAAGCATTATATTGAGAAAATAAATTATTACCGCAGAATAGGTTTAAAAGCAGAATTAAATAAAATATTTTTTTAAAATTTATCACACTATAAATTTTACTATTTATGTGACAACTCTTTTAAAAGATCGTCGTAGCTCAAGGTTTCCGTAGGTTTTTCTTCACTGTTGTAAAGAACACCTACACGCAAAGCTTTAAGTCCGGTTACACCCTGCAGGTCTTCTACTTCAAAAGTTTCAATTTCGTCGCCCAGCATGTTGTTGTGCTGCATGTATTGAATATACCTTCTGTACTCAGCTTCTTCCTGTTTTTGGGAGTACACTATGGTTATCTTGCCTTTCTCGGTAATGCGATCTGTAGTGCCTTTTATGTTCGATTTATCAATTCGTTTTTTTACGACTTCATAACGTGCATTGTAAGTGCCATCTACATCAAAACGTTTCTCGTCCATCCTAAAACGAATGGAAATAGGTGAACTGAAAACCAAGATAAGCGAGGTAACATCCAGGTCATAAGGTAATGACGGACGCAGTCTGTAATATTCGTTTTCCATCTCGCACATCGCCTGTAATTGCCATAATCTAAGGTTGTTCAGGTAAATAGGACTATAACTGTGTTTTGGAGAAATAGAAGCACCTATGTAAAGGTTGTGCTCTACACCATCGGTTTTAAAACGCTCGTAGTAATGCGGGAAAAATGCCTGCGCTTCTACTTGTTTCTGGTCGAGTACCGCAGCCATCTGCTTATTGATCATTGAAAGCGTTTCGTCAAAGTTCTTACGGCTTTCGTAAACCATTTTTATTTTAGAGTCGAGTGAATTAAAATAGGCTGCGATCCTGTCATGCACTTCGGTATTTGATGTGTCAAAATGTTTTAATACCGGATGTATTTCGTTTGTAATGTACATTTGTACAATGCCTTCGGTATCTGCTTTAAGCGGACTCTTAAGTTCGACTTCCATTTTTTCCAGCTCATATATGTGCTGTTCTATAAGAGGGAGTTTGTCCTGCTTGTAGATGAACTTAAATACTGATAGCAGCTTTTCTATCTGCAGGATAAGGTCTTTCTCTATAGATTCATT
Source organism: Flavobacterium cerinum (assembly GCF_004028155.1). Lineage (GTDB taxonomy): Bacteria > Bacteroidota > Bacteroidia > Flavobacteriales > Flavobacteriaceae > Flavobacterium > Flavobacterium cerinum. Next base: position 566,266 of record NZ_SBII01000001.1, read on the forward strand.
TCTGGCAGTAGAGGAGCCTTTAATATCAATTTGCCCGTATAACGGATAAACTTCTTTGAATACAATTTCTTTATAGGCCAGTTCTTCTTTGCCTCTTGCGTGGATATGTTTTAATGCCTCTTCTTTAAATTTCCAATACACGCTGTGGTGTATGGCGGTATACTCGTTTTGTATTATGGCATCAATTTCATTTTGAAGCTCAGAATAATAACGTTCTATAGTATCTGTAATAAAAGGCAGTATGTAATCAAGCTTGTTGGCGTTAATGCTATTAAGTTCTTTAGGCCTGGACGATACCAGTTCTATAAAGCCTAAGAGTTTATCATTTTTTACTATAGGGGTAAGGATGCAGCTCCTTATATTTTGCGATAATAAATGCTGGGCAAAGCCTGCTTTTTCAGGATGCTTTTTAATGTAAGCTTCAACATCCGATATTACAAAATACTTTTTGTCTTCCAGCAGTTTTTCTAAGGAACCATCTTTAAAAACAGCATTGCAGCTCATTTCTGCACAGTCTTTCAGGATATGACTTTTAATATCGCTGTCAAAAGGCGCAAGTTTAAATTGATTGTCCTCAAGGTTTACTTCGGTAAAGCCAATGTGTAGGTCGGATATTTTATAGATGGACCTGAATACACCTTCAAAATTAGCTTCGGCGACTTCTTTAAATTCCTCGGTAACCAGTAGATTGGTTTTGAGGTTAGAAATTGCAATTTCGGTAGTAGCATCAAATAATGAAATAATGCCAAAACCTCTCACTTCCCAACTTTCCTGCGGAAATTTTTCTTTCCACATTGCAAGGTTGTCATAATTATCCATAAGAAGATTGATGTCTTCATCTGTAATTGGAATGGCTTTTTCGGTAGGGATAATTTCAAGAAAATCGGCATTGTATAAAATGCGGTAATGCTTCATGATCCCTTCATTATCAGGGATGTCATAAAATAGTGGCTTGCTAAAGTCAAAATTGCGGCCATAATAGCCGTTTAGAATTAGGCAGCAGCAAAAAATATAAAATTCATGATCTTCAAAATCACGTATGGTAATGCCAAAATCTTCACCTGCATTTTCAAGAATAGCATCAAAACGTTCAGTACGGTTAAATGTAAAATTGAAAAACGGGATAGCAGCAGCTTTTATTTCGTTTTTACTAAGCGCCGTAGGAAAAAGGTCTGCAAGTAAGTTTTTTATAAGTTTTTCATGCTTTTCCAGTTCCGAAAAATCGGCAATTCCTTCACGCAGTTCAGGAAAAGGTTCGGCATGTTTTAATAGCGCCTTGGCATAATTTGATCGGTAATCTACATCAGATTCAGCAATTTCTTCCAGTGTTTCCAATACTTTATGAAAGGAAATGCGGGCAATAAGGGGAGTGCTGTTATCTTGTTCAGAGTCCATTTTCATACAATACAAAATATACAACGAAGGTACAAAATTTTAAGATTCCAAGCTTTTTTAAAAAAGTATTGTTTTGTGATAAAACTAACTGCAAATAATAGGTTTAACACGCGCTATCATTGCAATCTTTATATTTTATACTTACTTTGCAGTATTAGCTTTATTTATGAATCAGCCTATAGCCATCAATTTTCCTGACAATATTAAACTTACTATAAAAAGGGAAGATCTTTTACATCCTCACATATCCGGTAATAAGTTCAGAAAATTAAAATACAATATCCTTGAGGCACAAAAGCAGGGGCGCAGTGCTATACTTACTTTTGGAGGTGCTTTTTCCAATCATATTGCTGCTACGGCAGCTGCGGGTAAGGAATATGGTTTTGCAACGACAGGAGTAATACGAGGGGAGGAACTTGTTGATAAAATAGGTGATAACCCGACACTTAGCTTTGCGCGTGATTGTGGTATGGTGCTTAAATTTGTATCCAGGGATGTATATAGAAATAAAACGGAAGCGGTATTTATTGAAAATCTGAAGGCGGAATTTGGTGATTTTTACCTTGTACCCGAAGGCGGAACAAATGCGCTTGCAGTAAAAGGCTGTGAAGAGATACTAACGCCGGAAGATGCTGTTTTTACTCATGTTGCATGTGCGGTAGGAACAGGGGGGACTATATCCGGAATTATAAAATCGGCTAAGCTGCATCAAAGAGTACTGGGATTTCCGGCCTTAAAGGGTGCTGGATTGTTAGATGATATTTGTAAATTTGCCCCAGAGAGTAATTGGGAACTGGTTGAAGACTATCATTTTGGAGGGTATGGCAAAGTGAACGAGGAACTTGTGCTTTTTATAAATGATTTTTTAGATAAAACAGGTATTCCTTTAGACCCTGTGTATACGGGAAAGCTATTTTTTGGCGTTATAGATTTAATATATAAAGGCTATTTTCCTCAAGGTTCTGATATTTTACTCATTCACACTGGTGGATTGCAGGGGATAGCAGGAATGAACAGGGAATTATTAAGAAAGAAACTACCCATAATTAAAATAAGAGATAATGTTTAAAAAAATTCTAGCTTTAGCTTTATTGAGCTTTTTGGTGAGCTGCGGGTCATCTAAGTCCCGCGTAAAGACATCGAAGAACAGTACGGTAAAAACCAGGACAACAAGAACTACAAAACCGTCGATCAGGACAACGATTGACAGTAAAACATCTACCGCTTCGAATACAAATAAAGATTCAGAGACATTGCAGTCTACTTCTAAAACTGTTGTGTATGCAGAGGTGGTAAAAGCCTATGTATTGGATTTTAAAGAAACAGCAAAAGAGAATATGAGACGCCATGGTATTCCGGCGAGTATAACACTGGCTCAGGGTATATTAGAGTCGGGTGCAGGCAGGGGGACATTGTGTGTTAATGCAAACAATCACTTTGGGATTAAATGCCATGCCGGATGGACGGGTGAAAGTGTTTTTCATGATGACGATTCTGAACAGGAATGTTTTAGAAAATATAATGATCCTGCCGAATCATACAATGATCATTCGTTATTCTTAACTACAAGATCAAGATATGCTGCGCTGTTTAAATTGGAAAAAGGCGATTATGAAGCCTGGGCACGCGGACTTAAAGCGGCTGGTTATGCAACCGATCCAAAATACCCTGAAAAATTAATAGGACTTATCGAGAAGTATGACTTGGCGAGTTATGATGCCGAGGTGCTTAAGAAGCCTTACAGTCCGGTTCCTAAAGTGGAAAAAACACAACAGACTAAAATTGAAAAAACACCTCAGATTGCTGAAGTAACACCAACTAAAACTTTTGGAACTTACAAAGTAGAGCAGGGTGATACTTTATATTCCATTTCAAAGAAACACAATCTTACCGTAGACCAGTTAATGCAGTTAAACGGCATGTCCAGCAATGCAATTTCTATTGGGCAGGTATTAAAAGTAAAATAATTATGTTATATCAACGAAGCAGCCAACTGTGTGCTGAAGCAGAACAGGTAATTCCTGGCGGCGTAAATTCTCCTGTACGCGCATTTAAATCCGTAGGAGGAACTCCAATTTTTGTAAAAGAAGCTAAAGGAGCCTATTTGTATGACGAAGACGGCAACAAGCTTATAGATTATATTAATTCATGGGGGCCAATGATCTTAGGTCATGCCTATGATCCCGTAGTAAATGCTGTTATTGAAAGGGCGAAAAAAGGAACATCTTTTGGGATGCCTACAGCCTTAGAAACTGAAATTGCAAAACTGGCGGTTTCTATGGTTCCGAATATTGACAAAATTCGTTTTGTAAATTCGGGTACCGAGGCTTGTATGAGTGCAATTCGCCTTGCCAGAGGATATACGAACAGAGATAAGATAATAAAATTTGCAGGTTGTTACCACGGTCACTCTGATTCTTTTCTTATTCAGGCAGGAAGCGGAGCAGTAACGTTTGGATCGCCAAACAGTCCCGGTGTAACAAAGGGTACTGCAAAAGATACATTACTTGCAAAATACAACGACTTGCAAAACGTAGCGTCTTTGTTTGAAGCAAACCCTAATGAAATTGCAGCTATTATCATAGAGCCAGTTGCAGGCAATATGGGCTGTATTCCTCCTTCAGACGGTTTTTTAGAAGGTTTAAGGCAATTATGCGACGCTAACGGCACGTTGCTTATATTTGATGAGGTAATGACTGGATTTCGTCTTGCAAAAGGCGGTGCACAGGAGCTTTTCGGTATTAAAGCCGATATTGTAGCTTTTGGTAAAGTTATTGGTGGCGGACTTCCGGTTGGTGCTTTTGCTGCGCGCAATGAAATTATGAATTATTTGGCACCTCTTGGTCCCGTTTATCAGGCAGGAACATTATCCGGGAACCCGTTAGCTATGGCTGCGGGTCTGGAAATGCTTAAGGCGCTTAATAACGACGCTAATGTATTTAAAAGGCTGGATGAAAAAACGGCCTATCTTGAAAAAGGAATACGTGAAAAACTTGAAGCTGCTGGTGTTGTTTATACTATAAACAGAACCGGATCGATGATATCGGTGCATTTTGATGCCAGCCCTGTAACTGATTTCCAATCGGCTTCAAATGGAGATAACGATACCTTTAAAAAGTTCTTCCATGGTTTGCTTAAAGAGGGGATTTACATAGCGCCTTCGGCTTATGAAACCTGGTTTATTACAGATGCACTGACCTATGATGATCTTGATGCGACAATAACCGCAGTAGAAAAAGTTGCTGCCACATTATAAATAAAAAAACTCCCGTGAATAACGGGAGTTTTTTGTATATTATTGTCTGGTCTTATTGTTTAGTAAGAACATTCATTAATTGAGTATTACCTTCAATTTTAGCGAATAGATCGTCACCTAAAATTGAATTTATTTTACCTTTTATATTCTCAGCAAGGATAACTTTACGCTCTTCACTAATGTTTTGAGCATAAATCTGGTGCTTGTATTCAAACAATGATTTAAGCGCTACTTCTTGTTGTGAGGTTAGCTTAACATAGTTAGATAATGTAGCAATGTCTTTTAAAGCAGCCTCACTGAAATTAGCTTTTTGTTCAGCATTTGCTTTATTTGTAGCAGCAACCTGAGTAGACGGAGTAGCTTTTTTTTGCTGTGCATTGGCGTTAACTCCAAATGCAAGCATAATAACAAAAACAGCGATTATTTTCTTCATAATAAAACAGTTATTGGTGTTAGTATTTACGTTTAATTATGTCAAATCTAATTAATTTATGATGTAACTCAAAACTTTAACAGAAAAAAATCAACTTCTATTGTTTTTTTTGAGTTCGCCTATCTTTTTTTTTGTTATATGATATTGTCTTTCGCTGATTTTGTCAAGCTTCTCGATTTGTTCTTTTGTAAGGATTTTTTTCATCTCTTCTTTCATCTCAATTTTTTTGTCCAGCGCATTATTTTTTATTGCAAATCGTTCATCGGCAGTTAGCTCTTTTTTTGCTTTATTTTCCGATTTCAATTTTTCTATTACCTGCTGTCTTTCCGTTTCTTTACTTAACAGCAACACTTTCATTTCTTTTTGCTGTTTATTGGTAAGATCGAGTGCTAATGTTAGTTTTTTAACCCTTAATTCTACCCTTTGTTCAGGGGTTAACGCTTCTTTATGTTCTTTTTTGGTTTGTGCATGCACCGTTATTCCTATCATTATAACTACTGCTAAAATCCACGTTTTCATAATCTTAATTTTAAAAAGTTATAGGTGAAAGATATAAAATTAAATAAAAGGTTTAATTTCTTTGCACTTAATTTTTTTTAACAAGATGTGGCAATTACCTTTGCCTTGTGAAAAAAGCAATATTCATAGTTGTGTTTTTAATATTGGCAAAGCCGGTTATACCTGTTTTGGATTATGTTATTAACTATGAATATATCGCTAAAGAACTTTGTGAAAACAAGGCAAAACCCCAAATGCATTGTAATGGTAAATGTCATCTTATGAAAGAGCTGGCAAAAGCCGCCGAAAATGAAAAACCAGCCTCACAAAAAAAAGCACAACATCAGGAAGCTGAAGTTTTATTTTGTGAAATGGTAGCTGATTTTAGTTTTTCAACAAACAGTGCTGCCGTTTTTGCAAAGAACGTTACCGGATACAGCAATTTATATTCTCACTTAAATACTACAGCTGTTTTTCACCCGCCAGCATTTATTTCTTAAGTTTTTATCTGTTTATACAGTGCATTTTCGTGCTGTAAGACATTTTATGCAATTTGGCGCCTCAACTATCTATAATGATGTTTTGAGATGCTATTCTATAACTTAAAAATAAATAAAAAATGAATTTTCAATTAAAAAATATTGCTGCCGTACTGGCAGCAACCTCTCTTTTTGTTTCTTGTAGTAATGATGATGATAATGGCTCTAAAGTAGTTGAAGGCGCTGTTGGTGAAGCAGAACTGTTCTTTGACAACGGTATGGCAGGAGATGCCCTCGATCTTGGTAATGCCTATACAAATTCTAACGGAGAGACTGTTACGGTAAAAAAGCTTAATTATATTATTAGTAATGTAGTTTTGATTAAAGAAGACGGTAGCTCATTCGTATACCCTAAAGCAGAGAACTATTTTATTATTAGTGAAGAAAAAGGACAATTTACCGTGCATTTAGAGAATATACCTGTCGGTGATTATAAAAAAGTAAAATTCGGGATCGGTGTAGATCAGCAGCGCTATTTAGAAGGAGAATCGGCTCAGAAAAGTTTTTGGGATCTTGCTTATGCTAACGACATGACCTGGACATGGAGCATCGGTTATCGATTTATTAATTTTGAAGGTACATTCGCAGAAACATCAGATCATGGCCGTCATGAAGAATTACCTTTCCAGGTGCACCAGGGAAGCAATTCTGCAACAGATAATTATAGAGAGGTAACTCTTGATCTTCCAACTACCGCGCGCGTAAGAGAAAAAGAGCTGTCAAGCATCCATATTATGAGCGATATTAATGTATTGCTGGATGGTGATACTAAGATACTACTTCATGATAACCTTAATGCAGGAGGTACTGCTGTGAGTATTATGGGCGGAGAAAATCTCATAAAAATCGCCCAGAACTCCCTTAAAATGTTTAAGGTGGATCATGTACATAACGGACCCGGAAGTCACCACGAATAATTTATATCATATATCAGCCCGGCTGGCTTCGGTTGGGCTGATTGTATAATACGAATATGATATGAAAAAAATTATTCTTATGCTTTCTCCCCTTTTATTTCTGATATCTTGTGATAACAAGTCAGATTATGAAGAGGTTAATGCACGTATGGACTTTAAAGTGCCATCTAATTTTCCTGCTTTGGCTCAGGAGATCGATCGTAATTATCCTACTGAAAGGGGATTTGAATTAGGACGAAAGCTATTCCATGATACCCGTCTTTCATCTGATGGTACTGTTTCCTGTGCTTTTTGCCATGAACAGGCATCGGCATTTACCCATCATGGGCATGCTTTTAGTCACGGTATCAACAACCTTGAAGGAGTTAGAAATACACCATCGATACAAAACATGGCTTTTCAGTCACAATATTTTTATGATGGAGCTGCGGTAAGTATAGAAATGCTCTCTATTGCGCCGATACATAATCCTGTTGAGATGAATGAAACGCTCGAAAATATCGCTGTAAAACTTAAAAAGGATAAAAGTTATGTGGAGCTTTTTTCTCAGGCTTTTGAAGATCAGGAGGTCTCGTCAAATAATATACTTAAGGCACTGGGACAGTTTATGACCATGATGGTTTCGGCTAATTCCCGCTATGATAAGTATGTGCGAAAGGAGCCGGGGGGAAACCTGTCTGAGCAGGAGAAGTCTGGTTTGGAATTGTTTACCCAAAAATGTGCTTCCTGCCATAAAACGGATATGTTTACTGACAGTACTTTTAGAAACAATGGATTGCCGCCTAACAGCAAGCTTAACGATTTAGGTAGGGAAACAGTAACAGGTTTTGCCTCCGATCGATATAAATTTAAAGTACCCAGTCTTAGAAACATAGCACTTACTGCTCCTTACATGCATGACGGGCGGTTTGGATCACTGCAATCCGTACTTAATTTTTATGCCTCAGGAGTAAAGCACTCAGAAACGCTGGATCCACTGCTTAATGCAAACGGTGTTTTGGGAATATCACTTTCCGCTGATGAAAAAGAGGCGCTTATCGCTTTCTTTCAAACACTCACGGATGAAGAATACATTAATAATCAATTGTTTTATTTTAAAACATAACAAAAAAATGAAAAAGTATTTACTATTACTGCTGTTTATCAGTCAGTTTGGTTTTTCTGCCACTATAACTAATATACCTCCACCGAATTTTAAACACTACCTAATGGATTTTGACGATTGCGATGCCTGTGGCTGTTCTGCCAGTGGCGGAGGTATGGGGTTCAGTTCGATGCTGGACAAGAATTTTGTGGGTGTTCGTTATTTTAACCAAAGTTATTCAAGCCGGGATGGGATCTTTAAAAATTCTCCATGGATTGATGAAAACTTTAATACCGTACAACTGTGGGCAAGAATACCCGTATTTAAGAATTTCCAGATATCGGCCCTGGTGCCTTATCATTTTCATAACCGTGAGTTGTCTACAGGCAGGCAGACGATTGAAGGTTTGGGAGACATCACTGTTTTAGGGCTTTATACGGTATATCAAACAAAAAAAGACAGTACTGTTTTTACACATATGCTTCAGGCAGGGGCAGGGGTAAAAGCACCTACAGGAAAGTATAATAGTGCTGCCAGTACAGGAAGCGTGAACCCTAGTTTTCAGGTAGGCACAGGGAGCTGGGATTACCTGCTAGCTGCTGAATATGTTATTAAGAAACAGGATTTAGGCTTTAATGCTATGCTTAATTATGCTTTTAAAACTGAAAATGATCAGCATTATCAATTTGGTAACCAGCTTAATTATGCAGGAACTTTTTTTTATGTAGTAGAACGTGAGAAGTTCACATTGGTACCGCAGGTAGGGCTTGCAGGAGAAACCTATGCAACTAATAAACAATATGGAGAAGATATTCCTGATACCAAAGGTGATATTCTTTTTAGTAAAGTAGGACTCGAAGCCGGTAGTGGAAAATTCTCAGTAGGATTAAATGCTATGTTACCTATAAGTCAGAATCTTACCGGTGGCAGAGTAGAGGCCAATTACAGATGGTCTGTGAATTTGAATTACAGTTTGTAATTCATAACTAAATATAAAGGCTTCCATTGTAGTGGAAGCCTTTATATTATGTTTTATTTCAGGAAATTATCCTTTAAACTCAACAGTTTTAGTATCACCTTCTAAGGTTACTTTTACAAGCCCATGTTTAGCAAGCCCTTTCATGGCAGCATCCCATTTTTTACCGCTTAAGCCAGCTTGAAGCTTTAGAGCATCAATGGTTAGCTGAGTGCTTACTTTTAGAATCTCGGCAATAGCTTTTTCATCTTCAGTAAGTTCCAGTGCTTTTTTCTCCGGCCTCATCTGAGGGAAGAATAATACTTCCTGGATCGAAGGGTTATTGGTAAGGAACATGATAAGGCGATCCATACCGATTCCTAATCCTGATGTTGGCGGCATACCATATTCTAATGCACGAAGGAAATCATTATCAATAAACTGAGCTGCTTCTACATCACCACGTTCTGATAGTTTTAACTGAGCTTCAAAACGCTCTCTCTGATCGATAGGGTCATTAAGTTCAGAGTATGCATTAGCGATCTCTTTACCGCAGATCATAAGTTCAAAACGCTCAGTAAGTTCAGGATTATCACGGTGCTCTTTACAAAGCGGGCTCATTTCTTTAGGATAATCAGTAATAAAAGTAGGCTGTATAAAGTTACCTTCACACTTTTCGCCAAAAATCTCATCAATAAGTTTGCCTTTACCCATGGTATCATCTACAGCAATACCCATGCCTTTAGCAGCTTGATATATTTCTTCTTCCGATTTACCTGTAATATCAAAACCTGTAAATTGTTTGATAGCATCTGTCATGGTAACTCTTGCATAAGGTGCTTTAAAGTTTACCTGATGTTCGCCAAAAGTAACATCTGTAGTGCCGTTTACTTCGTTAGCGCAATGTTCTAATAAGTTTTCGGTAAATTCCATCATCCAGTTGTAGTCTTTGTATGCTACATATATTTCCATGGCGGTAAATTCAGGATTGTGCGTCCTGTCCATACCTTCATTACGGAAGTTTTTAGAGAATTCATATACACCGTCAAAACCACCTACGATAAGCCTTTTTAGGTAAAGCTCATTGGCGATCCTCATATAAAGAGGAATGTCAAGGCTGTTATGGTGTGTTACAAATGGCCTTGCAGCAGCTCCACCAGGGATAGGTTGTAATACAGGAGTTTCTACTTCAAAATACCCTTTGTCATTAAAAAAGTTACGCATTGCATTAAACAGTTTTGTTCTCTTTACAAAAACTTCTTTAACGTGTGGGTTAACCACTAAGTCTACGTAACGCTGACGGTAACGTAATTCGGGATCTGTAAAACTGTCAAACACTTTGCCGTCGGCGTCGGTTTTAGGCATTGGTAGCGGGCGCAATGTTTTACTAAGTAGCGTGAAATCATGAACACGTATAGATTTTTCACCTACCTGAGTTGTAAAAAGTTCACCTTCAACACCTACAAAGTCACCAAGGTCAATAAGTTTTTTAAATACTTCATTGTATTTGGTTTTGTCTTCACCCTGACAAATTTCGTCACGGTTAAAATAAACCTGAATACGCCCTTCACTATCCTGAATTTCTGCAAATGAAGCTTTTCCTTGTGTACGGATAGACATCATTCGACCGGCTACAATCACCTTCTTACCTTCAGAGAAATCTTCCTTAACCTGCTTCGATGTATGGTCTACAGGGTAAAGGTTTGCGGGATATGGATTGATGCCGAGATTTCTCAGCGTGTCCAGTTTTTCTCTACGAATAATTTCTTGTTCTGAAAGCTGCATGATTTATAATGTTTTTAAGCCCGCAAAGATAATGATAATTAATAAATAAGCAATTTGTGGTTTAACGTGCAAGGTCTTTATTGTTATGTTTTTAACGGATGTTATCCCTGTCAATAAGTTTTGTAATTTTGTATGAGGATTTTTAGCATTTATGAAGATGAATAAAAAAGTGAAGTTTATTGACCTTGGGGTTAAAGATTATAAAGAAGCATGGAGTTTTCAGGAAACGCTTTTTCAGGAGATATTAGATTTAAAAATCAAGAATAGGAGAGAGGAGTTGGCGTTAGAAACGTCTAATTATCTTTTGTTTACAGAGCATCCGCATGTGTATACGCTTGGTAAAAGTGGTGCTATGGAAAACTTGCTTATTGATGAAAAACAATTAGAAGCGAAAGGAGCAACGTTTTATAAAATTAACAGGGGTGGTGATATTACGTATCACGGGCCGGGTCAGATCGTTGGGTATCCAATCCTTGATCTTGAGAATTTTTTTACGGATATTCACAAATACCTGCGTTTTCTTGAAGAGGTAATAATCCTTACAATGGCAGACTATGGTTTAAATGCAACACGAAGCGAAGGTGAAACCGGAGTATGGCTGGATGCAGGGACGCCATTTGCCCGAAAGATATGCGCTATGGGTGTGCGAGCGTCGCGATGGGTAACCATGCATGGTTTTGCATTTAATGTTAATGCTAATCTTGGATACTTTGATAACATTATACCATGCGGTATAAAAGGGAAAGCGGTAGCGACTTTAAATGTAGAGCTTGGTGTAGATAGGGTAGATGAAGATGAAGTGAAAGAAAAAATACTTAAGTATTTTGCTCAGCTTTTTGAAGCAGAGATTGTACGCGATGAAACTGTCGCTTTACACCTATAATATAATACCTTTTTCAAATTCTAATTCCAGCTGTTCCGGCAGGAGTCTAAATGACATACGGTGGTACTTTGTACTGCCGTATTTTCTAATAGCCTCACGGTGCTCTTTTGTGGGGTAGCCTTTATTCTTTTTCCAGTTATACATGGGGAATTCCTCATGTATCCTGTTCATGTATTCATCACGATAGGTTTTCGCAAGAATAGATGCGGCAGCTATACTTAGGTATTTACTGTCTCCTTTTATTATGCAGCTATGCGGAATATTATTTACGGGCTTAAATCGATTACCGTCTACTATAATATAATTAGGTGTAGGATTTAATTTCACGATGCATTCCTGCATTGCTTTTATTGAAGCATTTAGAATATTTATCTCATCTATAATTTTAGGCTCGATATTTGTGACGTGGTAGCAAAGAGCCTTTTCCTCGATTATTGGGCGAAGGTATTCCCGTATTTTTTCCGATAATTGTTTGGAATCATTAAGTAGTTCATGTGTGAAATCTTCGGGTAATATTACCGCTGCAGCTGTTACCGGGCCGGCAAGACATCCACGACCGGCTTCATCTGTTCCTGTTTCATATTGTAGCCCTGAAAAATTTAACGCAAGCATAAACTCTGATAAACGATTTTGTGAAAAAGACTTGTAGGAATTGGATTAAACAAAGTTAAATCTAAAACTATTAATGGCTAATTTAAAACATTTATATTAAAACAGATGGCTCAAAAAGCCTAAATAATTTATATTTTTGTGATTCTCTTTTAGTGAAAATGGGCGTTTGCTGAAAAAGAAAATTTATTTACTACTATTAAAAAAATTAAAAATTATGAAAAAGAATACTGTGAAGCTTTATGCTCTTGCATTGGTGTTGGGGGGAAGTGTTTCTGCATTCGCTCAAGGAAGTCCTGCTAAGGCAGACCTAAAAGATACTAATGTTAAAGGATTGATTGAACTTTCAAAAGAGTTTAAAGATAAATATGAAAAAGATTATGCTGAAGCTGTAAAGCTGGCGGCAATTAATAACTGGCCATTAGTTATTAAAGGTGAAAATGAAAAGGTATCCGTTTTAACGAAAGTAAGCGTTGAAGGTATACCTTTATATATGACTACTTCGAATGCAGGATCTGCAATAACATCCAGAGCAAATCATTTACAGCCGGGAGGTTCTTTAGGTTTAAATCTTACCGGAGAATTTGCAAATGGAGATATAATGTATGTTGGTGTTTGGGATGGTGGATATCCATTGTCAAATCATTTGGATTTACAAGGAAGGGTTTTACCTTATGACGGAGGTAATTCAGCCGCGTCTTCTTATCACCCTACACACGTTACAGCTACTATTATAGGTGCTGGGGTTAATACACCAATGGCAAAAGGTCTTGCTCCAAAAGCGACGGTTCTTTCATCGAATTTCCAATCGGATTTTCCTGAAATGACAGATTTTGCGGCAGAAAAATATATACTGTCTAATCATTCTTATGGTTTGGATCAGGCTCAGATACCGCCTGCTCAATTGCAGATAATGTTAGGGTCTTATGATGAATATTCTCAGGCTGTTGATAGAATTACATTTGCTGCTCCTTATTATTTACCGGTAGTTGCTGCAGGTAATGATGGAGATCAAACTTATGACAGGCTTACGGATAGATCGGTGTCTAAAAACGCAATTACGGTAGCGGCGGTTACGCAGGTTAATCAATATACCGGACCTGAAAGTGTTACTTATGCTAATTTCAGTAGTTGGGGTCCTACGAATGACTTTAGGATCAAACCGGACATTTCTTCAAAAGGTGTTCAGGTATACTCTGCATCAAATGCAAGTGTTTCGGCTCACTCTTATGATCAGGGAACATCAATGGCTGCTCCAGGTGTAACCGGGGCTATATTATTGCTGCAGCAATATTATTCTAATTTACATCCACATGCTGGTGTAGATAGGAATTTCATGAGATCTTCAACAGTAAGAGGGCTAGTTGCGCATACTGCGGATGAAGCTGGTGATACAGATGGTCCGGATCCAATCTATGGCTGGGGTTTATTAAATGCGAAAAAAGCGGCAGAATTGCTTGCTGCGGATGCTGCAGGAAGCAGTGCTAAAATAGAAGAGCTTATTTTACTGCCGGGACAAACGTATACAAAGCAGGTAGTTGCTTCGGGAGCAGAATCATTAATAGCTACTTTGGCTTGGACAGATCCTGCGGGTAGTATTACTACGAATTCTACAAAATCTGTTTTAGTTAATAATCTTGATATTGTTGTGACTAAAGATGGTGTTAGTTACTATCCATGGAAATTAGATGGTGGTGGTCAGGTTGCAGAAAAAGGAGTGAATAATGCAGACAATATAGAGAAAGTAGAAATTAACAATGCAGTTGGTGTTTACACAATTACTATTTCTCATAAAAATGCTACTCTTGTAAATCCAAACGGAAGCCCGCAACAAGCATATTCATTATTAGTATCTGGTGTAGTTGGTGTTCCTGCAGGTCTTGAAGATGTAAATAAAACTTCTATGTTTAGTTTATGGCCAAATCCAGCTCAGGATGAACTTAATATTTCTTTAACTGCAGGAATTGAAAAAGATGCAAGCGCTGCTATTTATGATGTTCAGGGCAGATTAGTGCTTAATGCATCTCTTGCAGCAGTAGATAATGTTATCAATGTTCAGGGTCTTGTAAGGGGGATATATATGGTAATAATAAAAAATGGTGATAAATCAGAAGTTAAGAAAGTTATTATTAAATAATGTTGAAATGTGTCTATTTTGAAAAAAAATAGATAGTTCACGCAACCATTTACATATTATTACATCTATAAAGAAACGTTAACGTAATTGTTGGCGTTTCTTTTTAATTTAAAAAAAGCTGTAGTATGTGGTCAATTATTATTAATATGTTGTGGATTTTGCATTTACGCTAAAAGAAAATGAATTTTAGCGTTGTGGAACAATGTTAAAAGTTTGTTATATTAAAATAAATTAATAGATTTGCAACTTAACTAACTCAAATTAATTAAATATGAAATCAAAGTTTACTTGGATTTTTACGCTGTTACTAGCGTTTTTTATTCAGTTTTCCTTTGCGCAAGAGAAAACCATTACCGGTGTCGTTACTGATGCTGCCGGAATGCCAATACCGGGTGTGAATGTGGTTAAAGAAGGAACTGCGCAAGGTGTTCAGACTGATTTTGATGGTAAATATTCCATTACTGCCTCTGTTGGGCAAAAATTGGTATTTTCATACATAAGTATGAAAACCCAAACTGTTACTGTTGGTGCGTCAAATACTTTGTCTGTAAAGATGGTAGATGAGAGCGTTACTTTAGATGACCTTGTTGTTGAGGGATATAGAAATAGTACAAGAGCTACTTCTAATATTGCTGTTACAACTATTTCATCAAAAACTATTGAAGGTAGACCAAATGCTAACTTTATGCAAACATTACAAGGTCAGATTCCTGGTTTGAGCATTTCTACAGGTTCTGGACAGCCAGGTGCTAATAGTACTGTTATCCTTAGGGGTTATGGTTCTATCAATGGTAATGTTGAGCCTTTGTATGTAATTGATGGTGTTCCGTTGAATTCTGATAACTTCAGAAGTATCAACCCTAATGATATTGAATCGGTATCTGTTCTTAAAGATGCTGGTGCAACTTCTATCTATGGTAATAGAGGTGCGAATGGTGTAATCATCGTTAAGACTAAAAGAGGTGGATACGATTCAGCTTTAACTGTTAAGTATGTTGCAACTACAAGTTTCTCTAAGATGCAGAGTAACAAATACCACAAAATGAGTGGTCAGCAATTACTAGGCCTTGAAAAAACTGTTGGTAGAGGTTATGGTGCTTCATTGACTGATGAGGAGATTAAAAACTATGATGTGAATACTGATTGGAATGATGAGTTCTTTAGAACTGGTCTTTCTCAAAACCATGTTTTAAGCTTAACTAGCGGTAGTAAAAACTTATCATCATTTACTTCATTTGGTTATAATGATACACAAGGTATTCTTAGAGGTACAGATCTTAAGAGATTTAACTTCAGAAATAATATCAGTGGAAAAAGTAATGATGACAGATTTAACTATAGTACAGCTGTTACAATTAACTTCTCTAAAAACAGTACTGCAGCAAACTTAGGTACAGGTGCGATCAACATCAACCCGGTATTAGGAGCTCTTCAGGGTGCTTCTTATATAAACCCAGAGTGGTATACAAACGGTCAAAACTTACATAACTGGTATACAACAGGTGTTGGTCCAGAAGGTGTTGGCTATAATGGTAAAGGTACATTAGGTCTTAGCCCGCTTATGCTTTTAGACAGACTTAAAACGGCTACATTAAATACTAATGAGATAAAAATGATTGCTAACGTTCAGGCTAGTTATAAATTAACTGATGAATTGACTGCTGGTACTTCTATAGGTTCTGATTTTACAGAAACTAATGGTATAAACGTTCAGGCTCCTGGATCTTTCAACTCAATTTTATTCCAAAGACAAGGTCAGGAATTTAATGGTTTCCAAACGGATAGTTTTGCAAGAGAATTTGCATTCAACATGAATACAAGTTTAAACTACAGAAAAACGTTTAGTGAAAAACATACAATTGATGCGTCTGTATTTACTGAGTACTACAAAGCTCACCAAAAATCATTCTCAGCTGTACAAAACGGTTTAGATCCTAAAGTATTCGAACCAGGAAACGGTTCTGGTTATATTCCATTTAACCCGGATACTCCTAACTTCTATGTTCCTAATGTTGCTTCAGGTAAAGCTACTGCAGGTCTATTCTCTTACTTTGGTTCTATTGATTATGATTATGACCAAAAATATGGTTTAAGTGCTACTGTACGTAGAGATGCTTCTTACAGATTCTCTGACACAAACAAATGGGGTACTTTCTGGTCTGTATCAGGAAGATGGAATATCGACAAAGAAAGCTTTATGCAGGGATCAACATTTGACATGCTTAAATTAAGAGCTTCTTACGGTACTACAGGTAACCAAAATATCCTTGGACAAAGTATATTCTCTGCTCCTAACAGCTCAAGAACATTATTTGATTCTGCTACAGGATACGGAAACCTTCCTTCTTACCAAGTTGTTCAGTTAGGTAACTCAGATCTTAAATGGGAGACTGTTGAGCAAATCAACGTTGGTTTAGATTTCGAATTACTTAAACACAGATTAAGAGGTAATCTTGATGTATACCAAAGAACTACTAAAGATCTTTACCAGTCTACACCTATATCAGCAGTAAATGCTACTTACTCTATCCTTTCAAACAATGGTAGTTTAAGAAACAGTGGTGTTGAAGCATTATTAGCTTACGACGTTGTAAGAACTAACGATTTTACTTTAACAGCTACTTTTAATGGTTCATACAATAAAAATGAATTTATTAAACTTCCAAACGTTAATGAAAGCGGTATAGTTGATGATGGTCTTCAGGCTGACGTAGTTGGTGGATCATTAGGTCAATACTATTTAATAAAATATGCTGGTGTTAACCCAACAAATGGTAACTTATTATTTTATGATGGAAAAGGTAACTTAACTGAAAACCCTAACCCTGAAACAGACAGAAGGTTAACAGGTAAAGCTCCAGTTCCTAAATACCAAGGAGGTTTTGGTTTCGAAGCTACTTACAAAGGTTTCTTCGCTACAACTCAATTCTCTTATGTTAAAGATATCTATAGATTTGATTATGACTTAGCAAGCTTACAAGAGACTGGTGATATTGGTATTTTCAACAAATCAACTGATTTATTAAATGCATGGACTGTTGATAACAGAAATACAGATATTCCTTCTTTATTTGTAACAAACAGTGGTCGTGATTCAGATTCTGACAGATATTTAAAAGATGCATCTTACTTAAGACTTAGATATCTAAGTGTTGGTTATTCTTTCTCTAAAGATATGCTTGATAAAACTCCGTTCTCAGGAATCAGAGCTTATGTTCAAGGTGAAAACTTAGTTACTTGGTCTAAATGGAGAGGTTGGGATGCAGAAAGCCCTAGAGGTGCTGACCAAGCGCAATATCCAACTGCGAAGATTTTTTCTGTTGGTCTAGAGTTACAATTTTAAAAAAAAAAGGAAAGATTATGAAAAATTTTAGAATTTTATTATTTGTTGCTGTAGCCTCTCTTTTTGCTGCTTGCGACGATGCAATTGATATTAAGCAGCCCAGCGAATTATTACCTGAAGATACATTTGAAACAGTTAAGGATCTTACTTTAGGTTTAAATGGTGTTTACGGTGTTATTCCGGGTGAAAACCATATCATATTTACTTCAATCTTTACAGATGAAGTTAGATTAGGTATTGCTAATGGTGGACAAGGTAGAGATGGTGAATTGGCTTTCGCGCTAAACAACAACTCTGGTGATGCTGCATCAATATGGTTATCTAACTATAGTCTTGTTAACTTTGCTAACAGATTGTTAGTAGGAGCTAAAAATGTAACTCCTACTGAAGATGAGCTATCATCATACAATGATATTGTAGCTCAGGCTCGTGCACTAAGAGCTTATGGACATTTCCAATTGCTTACATTTTTCTCACCAGATATGAAAAATGATAATGGTTTAGGTGTTATTGCTCTTGACTTTGTTCCTACAAAAGAACAAAAGTTACCAAGAAATACTAATGGTGAAGTTTTTGCTTTAATCAATAGTGATCTTGATTTTGCTGCACAAAACCTTGTTACAAAAACTGCTCAGAACAAAGGTTCTCTTAGAACTTATGTTTCTACGGATTTTGTTAAAGCTTTAAAAGTTCGTATGGCTATCTACAGAGGTCAATATAATGCTGCGGAAGCTGATGTTGATGCGTTAATTGCTGCTTATCCTTTAACAAGGAAATTCTACGGTAATGCTACTAGTGTTAATGCAGGAAGTGCAGACGATCTTTTAGCTAAAAGTGGTTACTTCAGATTATTTAGAGATGCCTTAATAACAGGTGCTAATAATAATAATGAGGTTATTTTCAAACTTGAAAGAGCTGCTTCTGCAAGTACTACAACTGGTAACTTCTATCAAGCTTGGTCTTCTGTTAACAGTAAGACTACTGGTGGTGCGTTCTTTGAAGTAAGTACAGCTTTATACAACAACCTTCTTCCTACAGATATTAGACGTGCTACTATTATTGATCCTACTGCTTTCCCTGCATTCAATGTTCGTCCGGTAGGTAAATATGCTGAATCTGAAAAAACGCCACTTTTGGCGGATGTTAAAATCTTCAGAGCTTCAGAGATGGTACTTCTTAAAGCTGAAATTTTAGCTAACCGTTCTGATTTCCCTGGAGTAGCTAATGCAATTAATGCAATCAGAGCAGCTCGTTTTGGAGATGCTTCTGGTAACATTGCTATACCTGGAAATATTCAGGCTGCTTGGGCTGCGATCTTAGATGAGAGAAGACTTGAGCTTGCATTTGAAGGTCACCGTTATGTTGATATCAAACGTTTAGGTGCTCTTGCAGGTAAAACAGTTGACAGAACACCGTCTGATTGTAACTTTAACAATGCATGTTCACTTGAGGTTACAGACTACAGATGGACTTTACCAGTTCCAAGACCTGAGCAGGCTGCTAATCCAAACATTCAACAAAACCCAGGTTATAATAATCAATAATAATATTTAGTATGAAAAAATATATTTTAAAGTTAGCCCTGCTTACATTAAGCATGGGTACTTTGATGAGTTGTGAAGAAGATACTGTAACTTATGGTGGTAAGAATTTCGTTTCATTTGATAATGTTGCTTCTTTAAGGTTCAATTTTTTTGAACATAGAGGAATAGCGGAAATTCCTGTTAACATGGCTTTCCCTAAATCTAATGACGTAAATGTTACTTTTACTATTACAAGTACTGTAGCGGTAGAAGGAGTACACTATAAGGTTTTAACGCCAGGTAGTATTACTATTCCAGCAGGTCAAACAACAGGATTCATCAAAATTGAGATTATTGATAATGATATCATGGATGATTCTAAATCATTAGATGTTACTTTAACTGGTGTTTCTGAAGGTGATATTTCTTTAGGACTAACTGATCAAGGAGCTAGCTACAAAAGATTCCTTATTATTAATGATGACTGTACAACAGACTTCCTGGAATTCTTTGGTAAATTTGATGTTACGAATGATGAAGGAGATGTTATCGGTACTGCTACTGCAGACGTTAATGAAACTGGAGATTGTAATATCTTAATGATTAAAGGTGTTCTTGAAGATCAGCTTGAAAATGAAACAGATAAAGCAATTCAGTTTACATTTGTTCCTGGTGCTAATAATAACGCTAGAAGAGGTACATTAACAGCTTTCCAACAATTATATTGTGAAGCATGTTATACTGATGCTGATGGTAACAACCAAACTTTCTTATTTGAAGGTGGTGGTAGGTTTAACGCTGATACTAAAGAGCTTGATATTACTGGTGGAATTTCTACTATCAGTACATTATTTCCATCTCCTGGTATTCCTACAAGTGTACATTTAAAACCAGCTAAATAATTTTAGCAGTTATAAATATTTTAAGAGGCTTTCGTAAGAAAGCCTCTTTTTTTTGCTCTATTTTTACACGTTGAGATTTATAAAATTAAGTACCTTTGCCCAAATTCAGAATCTAGATGCTTAAAAAGATCCTTATTGTTTTTTTAGTTGTATTTCCTTTTTTGACTTTTTCTCAGGAAAAAGAAAAAGGCAGCACAAGTACATTGAAGCATGTTCCTATAGATAAAAAAGATAAAGTGGTGAAAGCCGCTGCAGATACTACTGCTACAATAAATATGTACAAAATTATCACTCTTGATAGGGATACTACTTATGTAGATACTTCTTTAAGTATTAAGAAGGAATATGAAGTTAATTACCTGAGAAAGGATAATTTTGGATTATTGCCACTTTCTAACGAGGGGCAGCCTTATAATACTTTGGATTTTGGATTAACGAAATTTAATCCTTTCCCCGAAATGGGATTTAGAGCAAAGCACTCTGCCTATATGGGGGTTGATGATATCAATTACTATAATGTCGCTACACCTTATACTGATTTGATGTACCGTTCTGTTCTTGAACAAGGACAGGTTTTAGATGCTTTTATTACATTAAATACTTCTGAAAATTTAAACTTTGCAGTTGGTTACAAAGGATTACGTTCATTAGGTAGATATATAAATGAATTGTCAAGTAATGGTAATTTTAGATTTATAACCAGTTATAATACTTCGGATAAGCGTTATTTTGTTAAACTGCATTTTACTGCTCAGGATTTTTCAAATCAAGAGAATGGTGGGATTGTAAATCAAAATGATTTTGAAAGTGGAAAGGCGCCTTATACTCAAAGGGAACGGTTAGATGTTTATTTAAAAGATGCCACATCATTACTAAAGGGGAATCGTTACTTTATAGATCATACTTTTAGATTGAATAAAAGTAATCCTAATAGTTTAGTGTTTCATCATCAGTTTAACTATGAAAATAAATTCTTTGAGTTTACCGAAAAAACACCTAGTGCCCGTTTTGGTGAATCTTATACGACTTCAATCAGCGACAAAACCCGTTATAACAGAATGTACAATATGCTGGGTGTTGCTTATTCAAATGAAACTATTGGAACTATTGAGTTTTATCTTGAAGATTTTAATTATAATTACTTTTATAGAAGTATAATATTAGGTTCAAACGGAACTATTGAAACGCCAAATTCGGTTAGTGATCGAATTAATACTTATGGTGCACGTTATACCTATCAAAAAGATAAGTGGAAAGGGAGTATTCTTTTTTCAAATTCAATAACAAATCAATCGTTAGCAAATATTGATGCTTCGGCGAGATATACGTTTGATGAGAGAAATGTATTGTCTGCCCGATATCAAAATATGAATAAGCTTCCAAATCATAACTTTATTTTATATCAGAGCGATTATAAAAATTATAACTGGCCAAATTCATCGCTTAATAGTAGCTTTAAGAATGAAAAAATTAACAATATTGAATTTGAGGCTAAAACACAGTGGGTAACTGCATCTGCGCAGTACACCGTTTTAAATGATCATTTATATTTTAGTAATGATCATATAGATGTGCCACTTGTAAAACCAACCGATATTAATCCTATTCTTGTTTCACCTAAACAATACGGAGGAACTATAAATTACCTCTCGCTTAAAGTTGGTAAAGAATTTAGGTTTTGGAAGTTAGCATTAGATAATACTTTTTTATATCAAAAAGTTGATCAGGGAAGCCATGTACTTAATGTTCCTGAATTTGTTACAAGAAACAGTTTGTATTATTCTGACCATGTTTTTAAAAGAGCTTTATATTTTCAAACCGGGTTTACTTTTCAATATTTCACGAAATATTATGCCAATGACTACAATCCTATAATAGGTGAGTTTTATAGTCAGGATAAAAAGAAAATTGGAGATTTCCCTTTGATGGATTTTTTCATCAATGCAAAAATTAGACAGTTTAGACTTTTTATAAAAGCAGAGCATTTTAATTCCAGCTTTACCGGTTACAATTATTATTCGGCACCAAATTATCCGTATAAAGATTTTACTTTACGCTTTGGTGTTATATGGGATTTCTTCTCATAATTATTTTAACTATTATTTTTAATAGCAATACATATCTTTGCAACGGATTACCATGATAGATGGTAACTAAATTAATCGAAATGAAATACGCAGAAAATATACTTGGAACCATTGGAAATACCCCAATGGTGAAATTAAATAAACTGACTAAAGATATTGATGCTTTAGTTCTGGCTAAAGTAGAAACATTCAATCCTGGTAATTCTGTTAAAGACAGGATGGCTGTAAAAATGATTGAAGATGCTGAAGCAGATGGCAGGCTTAAACCAGGCGGAACCATTATTGAAGGGACATCTGGTAATACAGGAATGGGACTTGCGTTGGCTGCTATTGTAAAAGGATATAAACTAATTTGTGTTATATCTGACAAACAGTCTAAAGAGAAAATGGATATTCTTAGAGCTGTTGGTGCTAAGGTTGTGGTTTGCCCTACGGATGTAGAGCCAACAGATCCACGCTCGTACTATTCTGTATCAAAACGTTTAGCTACGGAAACGCCAAATTCATGGTATGTAAACCAGTATGATAATATGTCTAATACGGCAGCTCATTATGAGCAGACCGCTCCTGAGATTTGGGAACAAACAGACGGAAAGATTACACACTTTGTTGTAGGTGTAGGTACTGGTGGAACGATATCAGGTGTTGCTAAATATCTTAAAGAAAGAAACCCTAATATTAAGGTTTGGGGTATAGATACTTATGGTTCTGTGTTCAAAAAGTACCATGAGACTGGCATATTTGACGAGAATGAAATTTATTCTTATATTACTGAAGGCATAGGCGAGGATATCCTGCCTAAAAACGTAGATTTCTCACTTATTGATGGTTTTACAAAGGTAACTGACAAAGATGCTGCTGTTTATACACGCAGGCTGGCATTAGAAGAGGGTATATTTGTTGGAAATTCTGCAGGAGCAGCAATAAAAGGTTTACTACAGTTAAAAGACGAATTTAAACCTGATGATGTTGTTGTTGTTTTATTCCACGATAGCGGAAGCCGTTATGTAGGGAAAATGTTTAATGATGATTGGATGCGTGAACGTGGTTTTCTTGATGAAGAGATAACTAAAGCAGAAGATCTTATTAAGGATCATGCTGATAAACCGCTTGTGATAGTACGTACGGAAGAGTTGGTGTCTCATGCTATTGAACGTCTTCGTAAATATAAAATATCTCAAATCCCCGTTATTGATACCAATGGTTTTGTTGGATCGGTAGATGAAACGGATCTTTTTAGAAGTTATGTAGAAGATAAGGATATTGCAGATAAACCTATCCGTGAGGTTATGGGGAAACCATATCCAATTGTTCAGGCTAATACTTCTATAGAAGAAATTTCCAAATTAATAAATAAAGATAATCAGGCTGTATTGGTTGATCTTGGTAATGGTAGACACCACATTATTACAAAGCATGACATTATTAGTTCGATTAAGTAACAATATATTTTATTACATTGAAAGAGCCATAAGGCTCTTTTTTTACTTTTGCATATGACTTTTACTGCTATAGATTTTGAAACAGCTACCGGATATGCGCATAGTGCTTGTGCTGTTGGTATTGTTACCGTAGAAAATGGAATTATTATTGAAGAATACCACACCTTAATTCAGCCACCTGACAATGAATACTGGTATCGTAATGTGATGGTACATGGTATTAAGCCAGTTCAGACACTAAATGTGCCTACTTTTGATACTTTGTTTCCGCAGTTAAGGGATAGACTGTTTGGTAAGAAACTTGTAGCGCATAATGAATCGTTTGACCGTAATGTGCTTGCAAAAACCATGAAATATTATGGACTTTATTATGATGAACTTGAATTAGCTGATCGATGGGAATGTACCTGCAAAATTTACAAAGCGAAGGGGTATAAGCCTGCAAATCTTAAAGCCTGTAGTGACCGAAATGGGATTCAATTAAATCACCATGAAGCATTATCGGATGCCAGAGCTTGTGCCAAATTATATTTACTTCATGACAGGCAGATTAAAATGAATCTTTCTGATTTTTAATTCTACATTTCTTTCACTCTAAAATGTACGAAAAGAGGAATATTGGGGCCTTTGTTTTTTTAACTATTTGAATTTTAAATCTTTAGGTTTTGTTGTTGTTTTTACTCTGAAATGTTCAAAAGGGAGTAATTAAAATGTAGGAAATCATAGCTATTTTTCTGTATTTTAGTAGTAATGAAAGAAGATTTCCTACACCATATATGGCAGTTTAAAAAATTTAATGTGCTGGATTTAAAAACAGTTCAGGGTGACCGTGTTGAAATTATCAATGCAGGTCAGTATCTGCAATTAGCAGGTCCTGATTTTTTTAATGCTCAGCTTATTATTGGCAGCCAAAAATGGGCAGGTAATGTAGAAATTCATATTAAATCTTCTGACTGGTATATTCATAATCACGAAAGGGATGCTGCCTATGATAATGTGATATTACATGTAGTCTGGGAACATGATTCAGAGGTATTCCGGCATGATAATTCTGAGATTCCTGTATTGGAACTTAAGTCTTACGTCATGCCAGATGTATTACAAAATTACAATGCACTATCTGTTTCTAAGTCTTGGATTTACTGCGAAAAAGAGCTTGAATCTATAGATCGTTTTGTTCTTGATAACTGGAAAGAACGGTTGTTCTTGGAACGTTTAGAGCGCAAATCGGTTCCTATTATAGAATTGGCGAAAGCTACTGGGAACGATTGGGAAGCAGTGCTGTTTTGCTTTTTAGCTAAAAATTTCGGACTCAATACAAATGGTGATCTATTTTATAGTATGGCGAAGTCTATTCCATTTTCAGTTATACGAAGGGAGAGTTTTGAGGCAGAAAATGTTGAAGCGATACTCTTTGGTAGAGCAGGATTGTTGGATTTTCCCCATGAAGATACTTATTTTAAAGACCTTAAGTCGCGTTATGATTACATTTGTCATAAATATCAAATTCCTGAGGTACACATTGATGCATTGCAGTTTTTTAAACACAGGCCAGATAATTTCCCTACGATCCGATTATCGCAATTAGCACAACTTTATCATAAACACCAAAATTTATTCTCGAAAATAACCCAAAGAGTTTCTATTGAGGATATTTACAGGATTTTTGAAGTTCAGGTTTCGGACTATTGGCAAACGCATTATCGTTTTGATAAAGAGAGTGCTAAAAAGCGAAAAGCACTTACAACGTCCTTTGTTGACTTAATAATTATCAATACTATTGTTCCTTTTCGGTTTGCTTATTGTAAGAGTATTGGTAAGGAAAATAGTGAAGAACTTATTGCTTTGCTGCAGGCTGTTGCACCTGAAAAAAATACTATTATTGATAAATTTAAATATTTCAAAATTCCGGCACAATCAGCTTATGACAGCCAGTCACTATTGCAGCAAAAAAACGAATATTGCAATCATAAACGTTGTTTGCAATGTGCTGTTGGTCTTGAACTTTTAAAGAAATGATGTGGTTTTAATTTGAAAACACTACTTTTGAATACTCAATCATTACAGATGTCCATAATAACGAACATACGTCATTTTTTTGAAAAACACGGTTTTGCAGTGTCGTCACGACTTGCAGACAGGCTTGGTATGCGTGCTACTAATGTTAGATTGTTCTTTATTTATATCTCTTTTGTAACTGTTGGGCTTTGGTTTGGAGTGTATCTAACGTTAGCTTTCTGGCTTAAGTTGAAAGATGCGGTATATACTAAGAGAAGTTCTGTGTTTGATCTCTAAAATTGTAATTTTCACGTCAGCCACTCTGTAAGTTTAAAAAATGAAGCTATTTCAATTCTTTTTTCGTTTTACAAGTAATCAACGAAAGGGGATAATAGCATTATTTATTTTAATGATTATGTTTCAGGTAGGTTATTTTATTCTTACTTCTTCAGATTTTACATCCAAAAAAGAAAAATCTGAAGAAGAAAAATTATGGCTGGCATTTCAGACGGAAATTGATGCACTAAAAGCAAAAAAGAATACATCAAAAGATACTATTTATCCTTTTAATCCTAATTTTATTAGCGATTACAGGGGCTATATGCTAGGACTTTCTGTTCAGGAAATTGATCGTCTCCATAAATTTAGAAAATCGGGAGAATATGTCAATTCTGTTGCTGATTTTAAAAAGGTAACAGGAGTATCTGATAGTCTTCTTCTAAAGTTATCTCCTTATTTTAAATTCCCGGATTGGATCAAGGATATTAAAACATCTGGTTCTAATGTATATTTAGCCGGAGAAAAAAGCAATCCTTATGTAAAAGAAGAACGTTCTATTAAAGTGATTGATATAAACGATGCCTTAGAAGAAGATTTGATTAAGGTTTATGGGATTGGTCCTTACTATGCGAAAGCAATATTACGCCGCCGAGCCGATCTTGGAGCTTTTGTGAGCATGGATCAGATGGATGATTTTAAAGAATTTTCTGAGGAAGCAAAAGCAGGGTTAAAGAAAAGTTTTAAGACTGAAAGTAATCCATTGGTGAACAAGATCAATGTTAATACGGCTTCTTTATTGCAATTGTCTCGTTTTCCGTACTTTAGTAAAGAAATTGCCCGTGGAATACTAACACAGCGTAGTATGAACGGAAGGATTAAAAGAATTGACGAATTGTTAGAAATTAGTAGTTTTCCTGTTGATAAAGTAAAAATAATTGCCTTATATTTGGAATTCTAAAAAAAATAAAACAAAAATGAATTTCGAATATAACGAAACGCAAAACATGATCGCTCAATCGATCAGGGATTTTGCAGAGCAGCACATCCGACCGAACATTATGGAATGGGATGAAGCTCAACACTTTCCGGTAGATTTGTTTAAGAAATTAGGCGAAATGGGCTTCATGGGAGTATTGGTTCCGGAAGAGCTTGGAGGTTCTGGTCTTGGTTATCATGAATACATTACTGTAGTAGAAGAAATATCTAAAGTAGATCCTTCAATAGGTCTATCTGTGGCAGCTCACAATTCATTGTGTACAAACCACATATTAACATTCGGTAACGAAGAGCAAAAGAAAAAATGGATACCTAAGTTAGCAACTGCAGAGCACATTGGTGCTTGGGGTCTTACAGAACACAATACGGGATCTGATGCAGGTGGTATGAATACTACAGCGGTTAAAGATGGCGATCATTGGGTTGTAAACGGAGCCAAAAACTTTATTACGCATGCAAAATCAGGAGACATAGCTGTTGTTATTGTGCGTACTGGTGAGAAAGGTGATTCTAAAGGTATGACTGCTTTTGTTTTCGAAAAAGGTATGCCGGGCTTTACTAGTGGTAAAAAAGAAAATAAATTAGGTATGCGTGCAAGTGAAACTGCCGAGCTTATTTTTGACAATTGCCGCATTCCTGATACTAACAGATTAGGAGAAGTAGGTGATGGTTTCGTTCAGGCAATGAAAATACTTGACGGAGGAAGAATCTCTATCGGTGCATTGTCATTAGGTATTGCTAAAGGTGCTTATGAAGCAGCTCTTAAATACTCTAAAGAGCGTTACCAGTTTGGTCAGCCAATTAGTAATTTCCAGGGAATTGCTTTCAAATTAGCAGATATGGCTACAGAAATTGAAGCTTCTGAACTTTTACTTCACAAAGCAGCTTTCCTTAAAAATAACAATAAGAAAATGACCCTTGCCGGTGCAATGGGTAAAATGTACTCATCTGAGGTGTGTGTAAGAGTTTCTAACGAAGCGGTACAAATACACGGTGGGTATGGTTATACAAAAGATTATCCGGTAGAGAAGTTCTACAGAGATTCTAAACTTTGTACTATCGGTGAAGGAACGACTGAAATACAAAAACTTGTTATTTCGCGTAACCTTCTTAAAGGATAAAGAAATTATATAGTATATAAAAGAGCTGCCTATGGTGGCTCTTTTGCGTTATAATAGTGTGATTGTGTCTATTTAAAATTAATTTGTTTTTGTAGCTGGTGTTAAAGAAATATTTTATAAGTTTGCACCCTTAACGAGAGGAGGTGTTATATTATGTTGATTATACCAATTAAAGACGGAGAAAATATTGATAGAGCGCTTAAGCGTTACAAAAGAAAATTTGATAAGACTGGTGTTGTACGTCAGCTAAGGAGCCGTCAGGCCTTTACTAAACCTTCTGTTGTAAGAAGAGTACAAGTACAGAAAGCAGCTTATATCCAGGGAATGAAAGATGCTCTAGAGAATTAATCATACCATTGGACTAAAATAATAGCCGTTAGCAGAAAAGTTTCAATAACTTTGCTGTTAACGGTTTTTTTTATGATCGATTCTAAGCAGGCATACGGTGATTATCTTCAAAAAGAGAGGAACTACTCTCTCTTGACGCTGCGGGCTTATCTGGATGATGTTGTGGCATTCGAGCGCTATATTAAGTCGGAGGATAGTGATGTTGTGTTAGAAGAAGTGAATTATAGTCATATCAGGGGTTGGATTGTGTCTCTGGTAGAGAATGGTATTGCTAATAATTCGGTCAATAGAAAAATATCTTCACTTAAATCGTTCTATAAATTCCTGCTGCGTTCTAAGCAGATTGAATTTACACCATTACAAAAACATAAATCCCTTAAGACGGAAAAGAAAGTTCAGGTGCCTTTTTCTGAAAAAGAACTTCAGGATGTGATGACTGATATTGAGTATTCTGATGATTTCGAAGGAATACGCAATAGGGTTATTATTGAGCTGTTTTATACTACCGGTATGCGTCGTGCTGAACTGATCGGCTTAAAGGTGGGGAGTTATGATTCCGGCAACCAAACATTAAAGGTTTTAGGGAAAAGAAATAAGGAGCGAATACTACCGGTATTGGATTGTACTGCATTGCTTCTGTCAAAGTATATGATGTATCGAAAACAGCTTGAAATCATTGCGGATGCTGATATGTTAATTTTAAACACCCGGGGCAATAAAGTTAGTGAATCGTTTGTTTATAGGTTAATAAATAGTTACTTTAGTGTTGTCTCCGGTAAGGTTAAGAAGAGTCCGCACGTGCTTCGACATACTTTTGCAACGCATCTTCTTAATAATGGGGCAGATTTGAATTCAGTAAAAGAATTGTTAGGTCACGCGAGTTTATCTTCTACACAAATATATACCCACAGCAGTCTTGCTGAACTTAAAAAAGTGTATAATGATTCTCATCCGCGTAATCAAAACGATTTATAAGTGTTTAACGATTAAAAAGTTTAGATTATGAAAGTAAATGTTCATGCGGTCAACTTTAATGTTGACAGAAAACTGATTGGCTATGTTCAGGAAAGATTGGATAAGCTTGAAAAGTATTATGATAAAGTAGTAAATTCGGACGTATTCTTTAAATTAGAGAATACGAGTGATAAAGAGAATAAAATTGCGGAGATTAAAATTATAGTGCCTGGAGATGAGTTTATAGTTAAAAAGCAGTGCAAAACATTTGAAGAAGCAGTTGAACTTGCTGCTGATTCTATGGAACGTTTACTGATGAGAAGAAAAGAAAAAGTCAGAACATATTCATAAATAGAAAAAAAAGTTAGAAAATGTTTTGATTAAAAAATAAATTCTATACATTTGCAGTCCGTTAGAAATAGCGGACTTTTTTATTGAAGACGCCGATGTAGCTCAGCTGGCTAGAGCAGCTGATTTGTAATCAGCAGGTCGTGGGTTCGAGTCCCTCTATCGGCTCAAATAAAGAGTATTGATGTTTTGTGATTGTTTTCCCTTTGATTCTTTTGAGGGTTAGGGGTTTAGCGGAGAAGCGCGAAGGTGAAGTCTCGAAATTATGAAATATTTGCTCAAACGTTTTTTGAAAAACAACTGAAAAGTAAAGGTTAGGGGAGATACTCAAGCGGCCAACGAGGGCAGACTGTAAATCTGCTGGGTAACCTTCGCAGGTTCGAATCCTGCTCTCCCCACAAATTAAGCGAAAGCTTATGTCGGCCGGTGTAGCTCAGGGGTAGAGTGCTTCCTTGGTAAGGAAGAGGTCACGGGTTCAATTCCCGTCATTGGCTCAAGTTTAGAGAATTTGAACACTAATTATATAACTAAGATTAAATTATTAAATCATGGCAAAGGAAACTTTTGATCGTTCCAAACCCCACTTGAATATTGGTACTATTGGACACGTGGATCACGGAAAAACTACTTTAACTGCAGCTATTACTAAAGTATTATCTGATGCAGGTTATTCTGAAGCAAAATCATTTGATCAAATTGATAACGCTCCTGAAGAAAAAGAAAGAGGTATTACTATTAATACATCTCACGTAGAGTACGCTACAGCTAATCGTCACTATGCTCACGTTGACTGTCCAGGTCACGCGGATTACGTGAAAAACATGGTTACTGGTGCTGCTCAGATGGATGGAGCTATCCTTGTGGTTGCTGCTACAGATGGTCCAATGCCACAAACTCGTGAGCACATCCTTCTAGGTCGCCAGGTTGGTGTTCCAAGAATGGTAGTTTTCATGAACAAAGTAGATATGGTTGATGATGCTGAGCTTCTTGAGCTAGTTGAAATGGAAATCAGAGATCTATTGTCTTTCTATCAGTATGATGGAGATAATGGACCGGTTATCCAAGGTTCTGCTCTTGGTGCACTTAATGGTGAGCCGAAATGGGTTGATACAGTTTTAGAGCTTATGGCTGCTGTTGATACATGGATCGAAATGCCGGTACGTGATGTTGAGAAACCATTCCTTATGCCTGTTGAAGATGTATTTACAATTACTGGTCGTGGAACTGTTGCTACAGGTCGTATCGAAACAGGTATTGCAAACACAGGAGATGCAGTTGAAATCATTGGTATGGGAGCTGAGAAATTAACTTCTACTATTACAGGTGTTGAGATGTTCCGTAAGATCCTTGATAGAGGTGAAGCTGGAGATAACGTTGGTCTACTTCTTAGAGGTATTGACAAAGCGGATATCAAAAGAGGTATGGTTATCGTTAAGCCAGGATCTGTTAAGCCACATGCTCATTTCAATGCAGAGGTTTATATCCTTAAAAAAGAAGAAGGTGGACGTCACACTCCATTCCATAATAACTACCGTCCACAGTTCTATGTAAGAACTACAGACGTTACAGGTACAATTACTCTTCCAGCTGGTGTAGAGATGGTTATGCCTGGTGACAACCTTACTATCGAGGTTACGCTTCTTAGCCCAATCGCTCTTAGCGTTGGTCTTCGTTTCGCAATCCGTGAAGGTGGTAGAACAGTAGGTGCTGGTCAGGTTACTGAAATTCTATAGTACGTTATTTATAATATATTAAATCAGCTGGTGCTGTAAAGTACCGGCTGATTTTTACAAACGGGTGTAGTTCAAGGGTAGAATAGCGGTCTCCAAAACCGTTGATGGGGGTTCGAATCCCTCCACCCGTGCAAAAACAAATATAAAATGGCAAAGGTTACTAATTACATATCAGAGGCATTTACAGAGTTAAAAACTAATGTAACATGGCCAGAATGGGCTGAGATTCAGCGCCTAACTATTATTGTTGCTGTTTTTTCGATAATATTTGCTATGATAACTTTCGGTATCGATAAAGGATTTGAGGTTCTTGTGGCGAAGATATATGGTTTCTTAAAAAATTAATTTTATTGTATGACTGATAACAATGTCAAAAAGTGGTATGTGGTTAGAGCGGTAAGCGGTCAGGAAAATAAAGTTAAGAACTACATAGAGACGGAAATCAATAGACTTGGAATGTCAGATTATATTTCACAGGTTCTTGTGCCTACTGAGAAAGTGGTACAGGTTCGTGATGGAAAAAAAATCAGTAAAGACAGAGTTTATTTTCCGGGTTATGTAATGGTAGAAGCTAACTTAACTGGAGAAATACCACACATTATAAAGTCTATTACTGGTGTTATTGGCTTTCTTGGAGAAACTAAAGGTGGCGATGCGGTTCCGTTACGCCTTTCTGAGGTTAACAGGATGCTTGGCAAAGTAGACGAATTGTCTGTTAAAACTGACAATGTTTCTATACCGTTTACGGTTGGTGAAACTATTAAAGTTATTGATGGACCTTTTAACGGTTTTAACGGTACAGTTGAAAAAGTTAATGAAGAAAAGCGTAAGCTTGAAGTTATGGTGAAGATTTTCGGAAGAAAAACACCACTGGAGCTAAGTTTTATGCAAGTAGAAAAAGTATAATTTTTGTTACACTTATTATAAATCACATCATTCGCTTCCAATGAAGATGTGCTAAATTTTTTTTAAAGAAATGGCTAAAGAAATTAGTAAAGTAGTTAAACTACAAGTTAAGGGAGGTGCTGCGAACCCGTCGCCACCGGTTGGACCTGCTTTGGGGGCTGCTGGAGTTAACATCATGGAGTTCTGTAAGCAGTTTAATGCTAGAACTCAGGATAAACCAGGCAAAATCTTACCAGTACAAATTACTGTGTATAAAGACAAATCTTTCGAGTTTGTTGTTAAAACGCCACCGGCTGCTATTCAGTTATTGGATGCTGCTAAATTAAAGGGAGGTTCTGGAGAACCAAATCGTAAAAAAGTAGCAAACGTAACCTGGGATCAAATCAGGACTATTGCTGAAGACAAGATTGTAGACTTAAATGCTTTCACGATTGAGAAAGCTATGAGTATGATCGCTGGAACAGCAAGGTCTATGGGTATAACAGTATCAGGAACAGCTCCTTTTTAATAAAAAGAAAAAGAAGACATGGCAAAATTGACAAAAAAACAGA
Source organism: Flavobacterium cerinum (assembly GCF_004028155.1). Lineage (GTDB taxonomy): Bacteria > Bacteroidota > Bacteroidia > Flavobacteriales > Flavobacteriaceae > Flavobacterium > Flavobacterium cerinum. The sequence continues at coordinate 599,288 of NZ_SBII01000001.1, forward strand.
AAGAGGCTGCATCTAAAATTGAGAAGAACAAGCTGTATTCATTGAAAGATGCTTCGGCATTAATCAAGGCAGTTGCTTCTGCAAAATTTGATGAGTCTGTTGATATCGCAGTACGTTTGGGTGTAGATCCAAGAAAAGCGAATCAAATGGTAAGAGGTGTTGTAACACTTCCTCATGGTACAGGTAAAGATGTAAGAGTTCTTGCTCTTGTAACACCTGATAAAGAAGCTGAAGCTAAAGCTGCAGGTGCAGACTTCGTAGGTTTAGATGATTACCTTCAAAAAATTAAAGACGGATGGACAGATGTTGATGTTATCATCACTATGCCGGCAGTTATGGGTAAATTAGGTCCTTTAGGTAGAATATTAGGCCCACGTGGTTTAATGCCAAACCCTAAAACAGGAACTGTAACCATGGATGTGGCTAAAGCTGTACAAGAAGTTAAAGCTGGTAAAATCGACTTTAAAGTTGATAAAACAGGTATCGTTCATGCTGGTATAGGAAGAATTTCTTTCGAAGCTGATAAGATCACTGACAATGCTTACGAAATTATTCAAACATTAATCAAATTGAAACCAACTGCAGCAAAAGGTACATACATCAAGAGTATCCATATCTCTAGTACTATGAGCCCTGCTATAGCTTTAGACCCTAAAGCGGTATAATTGGTAGTTAATAAGTTTTATTATGACGAAAGAAGAAAAATCAAAAGTTATTGAAGATTTAACTGCACAGTTAGCCGGTACAAATGTTATTTATGTAACAGATATTTCCGGTCTTAATGCAGAAAATACTTCTAACTTAAGAAGAGCTTGCTTTAAAGCAGGTATACAGTTGGCTGTTGTTAAAAATACCCTTCTTGAAAAAGCAATGGGTAGTTCTGATAACAATTATGGTGAATTACCTTCTATTTTAAAAGGAAGTACTTCTATCATGATTGCAGAGAACGGTAACGCTCCTGCTAAAATTATTAAAGAATTCCGTAAGAAATCTGATAAGCCTGTATTAAAAGGTGCTTACATCCACGAAGCAGTATTCATTGGTGACAATCAACTTGACACTCTTGTATCGCTTAAATCTAAGGATGAAGTTATCGGAGAGATCATCGGTCTTCTTCAATCTCCTGCTAAAAATGTTATTTCTGCTCTTAAATCGGGTGGTAATACAATTGCAGGACTTGTTAAAACATTATCTGAAAGATAATAACCCCGCGAGAACGCACTTTATAAATTATATATTACAAACTATTTAAAACGATAGAAAAAATGGCAGATTTGAAACAATTCGCAGAACAATTAGTTAACCTTACTGTTAAAGAAGTTAACGAACTAGCTACAATATTAAAAGATGAGTACGGAATCGAGCCTGCTGCTGCTGCAGTTGTTGCTGGTCCTGCTGCAGGTGGAGATGCTCCAGTTGCTGAAGAGCAAACTGAATTCACTGTTGTACTTAAAGATGCTGGTGCTTCTAAATTAGCAGTTGTTAAAGCTGTAAAAGAACTTACAGGTTTAGGACTTAAAGAAGCTAAAGATCTAGTTGACGGTGTTCCTGCTAACGTAAAAGAAGCGGTATCTAAAGAAGAGGCTGAAGGTCTTAAAAAATCTTTAGAAGAAGCTGGAGCTGTTGTTGAGCTTAAATAAGCTTACATCGGTTTGAAAACCCAGGTTTAGGCCTTGAGAAGTACTCTCAAAGGCCTAAACCATTTTTCGTATAATAACATTTTATACGATTTTTAATAAATTATTTTAATCAAAATTTTGTCCATTGATGATAACAAATCAGACTGAAAGATTAAATTTTGCCTCAACAAAAAACATCCCTGATTACCCGGACTTCCTTGACATTCAGGTAAAATCCTTTAAGGATTTTTTCCAGCTTGAAACCAAATCAGATGAAAGAGGCAACGAAGGTCTTTATAACACCTTCATGGAAAACTTTCCGATTACTGATACTAGAAATCAGTTTGTATTGGAGTTCCTTGATTACTTTGTTGATCCGCCACGTTATACAATTGAAGAATGTATAGACAGAGGGCTTACATATAGTGTACCTTTAAAAGCAAGGTTGAAATTATATTGTACAGACCCCGAGCATGAAGATTTTGAAACAATTGTACAAGATGTATATTTGGGAACTATCCCATACATGACACCAAGCGGTACCTTTGTTATCAACGGTGCAGAACGTGTTGTTGTATCACAGCTTCACAGGTCTCCCGGAGTTTTCTTTGGCCAGTCATTCCATGCAAACGGAACAAAATTATACTCTGCAAGGGTAATACCTTTCAAAGGTTCGTGGATAGAGTTTGCCACTGATATTAACAGTGTGATGTATGCTTACATTGACAGGAAGAAAAAATTACCTGTTACTACACTATTTAGAGCTATTGGTTTTGAAAGGGATAAAGATATCCTTGAAATATTTGACCTTGCTGAAGAAATCAAGGTATCAAAAACAGGTCTTAAAAAGTATATCGGAAGAAGGCTTGCTGCACGTGTATTGAATACTTGGCACGAAGATTTCGTGGATGAGGATACAGGTGAGGTAGTTTCTATCGAGCGTAACGAGATTATATTAGACAGAGATACTATTATCGATAAAGATAATGTTGAAGAGATCATTGATTCTAATGTAAAAACGATACTGCTTCATAAAGAGGATAACAATCAGGCAGATTATGCTATTATCCATAATACTTTACAGAAAGACCCTACTAACTCTGAAAAAGAAGCTGTAGAGCATATTTACCGTCAGCTGCGTAATGCAGAACCACCTGATGAGGAAACAGCTCGAGGCATTATAGATAAATTGTTCTTCTCAGATCAACGTTATAACTTAGGTGAAGTTGGTCGTTACAGAATGAACAAAAAACTTGGTCTTGACATTCCAATGGAAAAGCAAGTGCTTACCAAAGAGGATATCATTACCATTGTAAAATACCTTATTGAGCTTATCAACTCTAAAGCAGAGATTGATGATATTGACCACTTATCTAACCGTCGTGTACGTACAGTAGGTGAGCAGTTATCTGCACAATTCGGTGTAGGTCTTGCGCGTATGGCGAGAACTATTAGAGAGCGTATGAACGTTAGAGATAACGAGGTGTTTACACCTATCGACCTTATCAATGCTAAAACATTGTCGTCGGTAATCAACTCTTTCTTTGGTACAAACCAGTTATCGCAGTTTATGGACCAGACTAACCCTCTAGCTGAGATAACCCACAAAAGAAGGTTATCTGCACTAGGACCAGGTGGTCTTTCCAGAGAACGTGCAGGATTTGAGGTACGTGACGTTCATTATACTCACTATGGCCGTTTATGTCCTATCGAAACGCCTGAGGGGCCAAACATTGGTTTGATCTCTTCTCTAGGTGTTTACGCTAAGGTAAATGGTATGGGCTTTATTGAAACGCCTTACCGTAAAGTAACTGATGGTAAAGTAGATTTAGTTTCAACTCCAATATACCTGAGCGCTGAAGAAGAAGAAGGTAAGATGATTGCTCAGGCAAACATCGCAATGGATGCTGAAGGTAAAATTACTGCTGACAAAGTTATTGCTCGTGAAGAGGGTGACTTCCCTGTAGTTGATCCGGTAGCGGTTCATTATACAGACGTTGCACCTAACCAGATCGCTTCGATTTCGGCTTCATTGATTCCATTCCTGGAACATGATGATGCTAACCGTGCGTTGATGGGATCGAACATGATGCGTCAGGCAGTTCCATTATTACGTCCGGAAGCACCAATTGTAGGTACAGGTTTAGAGCGCCAAGTGGCTTCTGATTCAAGGGTACTTATCAATGCTGAAGGTTCGGGAACTGTTGAGTATGTTGATGCTAACATGATTACCATTAAATATGACAGAACTGATCGTGAGAGAAGTGTAAGCTTTGATACCGATGAGAAAACATATCAGTTGATCAAGTTTAGAAAAACTAACCAGAGTACAAGTATCAACCTTAAGCCTATCGTAAGAAGAGGTGACAGAGTGAAATTGGGTCAGGTTCTTTGTGAAGGTTATGCTACGCAAAATGGTGAGCTTGCTCTTGGTAGAAACCTAAAAGTGGCGTTCATGCCATGGAAAGGTTACAACTTTGAGGATGCGATCGTGATCTCTGAAAAAGTTGTTCGTGATGATATCTTCACGTCGATCCACGTAGATGACTATTCACTTGAAGTAAGGGATACAAAATTAGGTAACGAAGAGTTAACTAATGATATTCCTAACGTAAGTGAAGAAGCTACTAAAGATCTTGACGAAAACGGTATGATCAGGATTGGTGCCGAGGTTAAACCTGGCGATATCCTAATCGGTAAGATTACTCCTAAAGGAGAATCTGATCCAACACCGGAAGAAAAACTTTTACGTGCAATTTTTGGTGACAAAGCAGGTGATGTAAAAGATGCTTCATTAAAAGCGTCTCCTTCATTACATGGTGTTGTACTTGATAAAAAACTGTTTGCGCGTGCCGTTAAGGACAAACGTAAACGTACAAAAGATAAAGACGATTTAGGAAAACTTGAAATGGATTTTGAAGTTAAGTTCAGCGAACTTAAAGATAAATTAATTGACAAATTATTCAATATCGTTAATGGAAAAACTTCTCAGGGAGTAATGAATGATTTGGGTGAAGAAGTATTACCAAAAGGTAAGAAATACACTCAGAAAATGTTGTATGCTGTTGAAGATTTTGCTCACTTAACTAAAGGACAGTGGACTACGGATGACGAAACCAATGCAATGGTTAACGATCTTATCCACAACTATAAAATTAAGCTGAATGACCTTCAGGGTGCATTAAGAAGAGAGAAATTCACCATTACTGTTGGAGATGAACTTCCGTCAGGAATTTTAAAACTTGCTAAAGTTTATATCGCTAAGAAACGTAAACTTAAAGTGGGAGATAAAATGGCGGGACGTCACGGTAACAAAGGTATTGTTGCTAAGATCGTACGTCAGGAAGATATGCCGTTCCTTGAGGATGGTACTCCTGTGGACATCGTGCTTAACCCGCTTGGTGTACCTTCACGTATGAACATCGGACAGATTTATGAAACAGTTCTTGGATGGGCAGGTCAGGATTTAGGAAGGAAGTTTGCAACACCAATTTTTGATGGTGCTACTCTTGATCAAATCAATGAATTAACAGACGAGGCTGGAATTCCAAGATTTGGACATACTTACCTGTATGATGGAGGAACCGGAGAACGTTTCCACCAAGCTGCAACCGTAGGTGTTATCTATATGCTTAAATTAGGGCACATGGTAGACGATAAGATGCACGCACGTTCTATTGGTCCATACTCGCTTATCACGCAGCAGCCTCTTGGAGGTAAAGCGCAATTTGGTGGTCAGCGTTTTGGAGAGATGGAGGTTTGGGCTCTTGAGGCTTACGGTGCATCTAGTACCCTTAGGGAGATACTGACTGTTAAATCGGATGACGTTATTGGTAGAGCTAAAACTTACGAAGCTATCGTTAAGGGTGAAACTATGCCGGAACCGGGATTACCTGAATCGTTCAATGTATTAATGCATGAACTTAAAGGTCTTGGACTTGACATCAGATTAGAAGAATAAATTTCCATGGGAACGGCTTTGCGGCCGTTCCCTTCTATACTTTTTTAATAAATCGATAGATTACATATCATGACGAGATTAAAAGATAAAAATACCGTTAAAAGGTTCAACAAGATTTCCATCGGACTTGCTTCGCCGGAATCTATTCTTGCTGAATCAAGAGGTGAAGTTCTTAAGCCGGAAACAATTAACTATCGTACACACAAACCGGAAAGAGACGGCCTTTTCTGTGAGCGTATTTTCGGTCCTGTAAAGGATTTTGAATGTGCTTGTGGTAAATATAAAAGGATTCGTTATAAAGGGATTGTTTGTGACCGATGCGGTGTTGAAGTTACCGAAAAGAAAGTACGCCGTGACAGGGTAGGACACATCAATCTTGTAGTGCCTATTGCTCACATATGGTATTTCCGTTCGCTTCCTAATAAAATTGGTTATATCCTTGGCTTACCGTCTAAAAAATTAGACATGATCATATACTATGAAAGGTATGTGGTTATTCAGGCTGGTATTGCTAAAGGTGCAGAAGGTGAATCACTTTCTAGACTAGACTTTTTAACTGAAGAAGAGTACCTAAATATATTAGATACCCTTCCTGCAGAAAATCAATATTTAGACGACAACGACCCTAACAAGTTTATTGCTAAAATGGGTGCTGAGTGTATTATGGATCTTTTGGCAAGAATTGACCTTGATGTTCTTTCTTACCAACTGCGCCACAGTGCAAATACAGAAACGTCTAAACAACGTAAAACGGAAGCCCTTAAAAGGCTTCAGGTAGTAGAATCATTCCGTGAGTCTAACAACAATAGGGAAAACCGCCCAGAGTGGATGATCCTTAAAGTTATACCGGTTATCCCACCAGAGCTTCGCCCATTAGTGCCGCTTGATGGAGGACGTTTTGCAACTTCCGATTTGAACGACCTTTACAGAAGAGTAATCATCCGTAACAACCGTTTAAAAAGGTTAATGGAGATCAAAGCTCCGGAAGTTATCCTTCGTAACGAAAAGCGTATGCTGCAGGAATCTGTAGATTCACTTTTTGATAATACAAGAAAAGCTTCTGCTGTTAAAACAGAATCTAACAGACCATTAAAATCATTATCAGATTCATTAAAAGGTAAACAAGGTCGTTTCCGTCAAAACCTTCTGGGTAAACGTGTTGACTACTCTGCACGTTCGGTAATCGTCGTTGGACCAGAAATGAAACTTTTTGAATGTGGTCTTCCTAAAGATATGGCTGCTGAACTTTACAAACCATTCGTTATCAGGAAACTGATTGAACGTGGAATTGTAAAAACAGTTAAGTCAGCTAAGAAAATAATAGACAAGAAAGAACCTGTAGTTTGGGATATCCTTGAAAACGTAATTAAAGGTCACCCTGTATTACTAAACAGGGCTCCTACTTTGCACAGACTTGGTATCCAGGCTTTCCAGCCAAAACTTATTGAAGGAAAAGCGATTCAGCTTCACCCATTAGTATGTACGGCATTTAATGCGGATTTTGATGGTGACCAGATGGCGGTACACCTTCCGTTAGGACCAGAGGCTATTCTTGAAGCACAGTTATTAATGCTTGCTTCTCACAATATCCTTAACCCTGCAAACGGTGCGCCTATCACGGTACCTTCTCAAGACATGGTACTTGGTCTGTACTACATGACCAAAGAACGTCTTTCTACTCCTGAGAAGAAAATATTAGGTGAAGGCCTTACATTCTATTCTGCAGAAGAAGTAAATATTGCATTAAACGAAGGCAGGTTAGAACTTAATGCCCGTGTGAGAATACGTGCTAAAGATTTTAACGAAGAAGGAGAACTTGTTTACAAAATTATCCAGACAACTGCTGGTAGGGTATTATTTAATGAGGTTGTGCCGCAAGCGGCAGGATACATCAATGAGATCCTTACTAAAAAATCATTAAGGGATATTATCGGTTCTATTTTAAGTGTTACCGATGTGCCTACAACGGCTGCGTTCCTTGATAATATGAAAGATATGGGTTACAAATTCGCCTTCAAAGGTGGATTGTCATTCAGCTTAGGTGATATTATTATCCCTGCTAGAAAACAGGAACTTATTGACGATGCAAACGAGCAGGTTGATGCGATTTCTGTTAACTATAACATGGGTCTTATTACTAACAACGAGCGTTACAACCAGGTTATTGACGTGTGGACATCTACGAATGCTACGCTTACAGAACTTGCCATGAAAAACATTAGAGAAGACCAGCAAGGTTTCAACTCGGTTTACATGATGCTTGATTCTGGGGCGAGGGGTTCTAAAGAACAGATTCGTCAGTTAACAGGTATGCGTGGTTTGATGGCTAAGCCTAAAAAATCTACTGCCGGTGGTGGTGAGATTATTGAAAACCCGATCCTTTCTAACTTTAAGGAAGGTCTTTCGATCCTTGAGTACTTTATTTCTACTCACGGTGCTCGTAAAGGTCTTGCGGATACTGCTCTTAAAACGGCAGATGCCGGGTACCTTACAAGAAGGCTGCATGACGTTTCTCAAGACGTTATTGTAAACTCTGTAGATTGTGGTACACTTAGGGGTATTGAAGTATCAGCGTTAAAGAAAAATGAAGAGATTGTTGAGACTCTAGGTGAAAGAATCTTAGGTCGTGTTGCTTTACAGGATGTAATTAACCCGTTAACGAGTGAAATTCTTGTACATGCAGGCGAGCAGATTAAAGAAGCTGAAGTTAAAGCTATAAATGCTGCACCAATAGAGAGAGTAGAAGTACGTTCTCCATTAACATGTGAAGCAAGAAAAGGTATCTGTGCAAAATGTTACGGTCGTAACCTTGCAACCGGTAAAATGACCCAAAGAGGTGAAGCAGTAGGTGTTATTGCAGCACAGTCAATTGGTGAGCCGGGAACTCAGCTTACACTTCGTACATTCCACGTTGGTGGTGTTGCGGGTGGTATTTCTGAGGAGTCAAGCATTGTTACACGTTTCGCAGGTAGACTTGAAATAGAAGACCTTAAAACTGTAAAAGGCGAAGATCTTGAAGGTAACCCTACAGATATCGTTGTTTCACGTTCTTCTGAATTAAAATTAGTTGACGAGAAAACAGGAATTCTATTAAATACACACAATATTCCTTACGGTTCAAGCATCTATGTTAAAGATGGTGATGTCGTAGAAAAAGGAACTACTATATGTAAGTGGGACCCGTATAATGGTGTAATTATTTCTGAATTTACAGGTAAAGTAGCTTATGAAGATATCGAGCAGGGACAATCGTTCATGGTTGAAATCGATGAGCAGACCGGATTCCAGGAAAAAGTAATCTCTGAGGCAAGGAACAAGAAATTAATCCCAACCTTATTGATTTACGGTAAAGAAGGAGAACTTATCCGTTCTTATAACTTACCAGTTGGAGCCCACCTTATGGTAGACAACGGTGAGAAAATTAAAGCAGGTAAGATCCTTGTTAAAATACCAAGACGTTCGTCTAAAGCAGGCGATATCACGGGAGGTCTTCCAAGGATTACAGAGCTTCTTGAAGCACGTAACCCTTCTAACCCGGCTGTGGTATCTGAAATTGACGGTGTTGTTTCATTCGGTAAGATCAAAAGGGGTAACCGTGAGATCGTAATCGAGTCTAAATTTGGTGAGGTTAAGAAATATTTAGTTAAATTATCTAACCAGATCCTTGTTCAGGAAAATGACTACGTTAAAGCTGGTTTACCATTGTCAGACGGTGCTATTACTCCTGAGGATATCCTTAGAATTCAAGGCCCATCTGCAGTACAACAGTACTTAGTAAACGAGATTCAGGAAGTTTACCGTCTTCAGGGTGTTAAGATCAATGACAAACACTTTGAGGTTGTAATCCGCCAAATGATGCGTAAAGTAAGAGTTCAGGATCCGGGAGATACACTTTTCCTTGAAGACCAACTAATACATACGTCTGACTTTATTGTGGAGAACGATAAACTTTATGGAATGAAAGTTGTAGAAGACGAAGGAGATTCTGATACGCTTAAAGCTGGTCAGATCATCACACCACGTGAACTAAGAGATGAGAATTCGTTATTAAAACGTAATGATAAGAACTTAGTAACTGCAAGAGATGTAGTTCCTGCAACGGCAACTCCGGTGCTTCAGGGTATTACAAGAGCGTCGCTACAAACTAAATCATTCATCTCTGCTGCATCGTTCCAGGAAACTACAAAAGTACTGAACGAAGCTGCTGTAGCTGGTAAAGTTGACGGACTTGAAGGACTTAAAGAGAACGTTATCGTTGGTCACAGAATCCCTGCTGGTACAGGTATGAGAGATTACGACAACACTATCGTAGGTTCTAAAGAAGAATATAATGAGCTATTAACTCCTAAGGAGGAATATAACTACTAATACAATGAGCGATCAAAAACAACAACCGGGACAGATCAATATTGAACTGGATGAGAAAACAGCTGAGGGGACTTACAGTAACCTTGCTATAATCAATCATTCATCTTCAGAATTTGTTGTGGATTTTGTGAGCATTATGCCGGGTACGCCTAAGGCAAAAGTGAAATCACGCATTGTGTTAACGCCTCAGCACGCAAAAAGGCTGCTAAAGGCATTAGGTGAAAACATCCACCGCTTTGAAAGTGCCCACGGTACGATAAGCGATACGGAGCAACCTGCACTCCCTTTAACATTTGGTCCTGCAGGGCAAGCTTAATACATACTAAAAACCCTCTCAGTAAATGAGAGGGTTTTTTATTTATATGAATTATTTGGTAAATATTATTTTTAGTTTTTAAAACTTTAGTTTTTTGCTGTATAATTTTTCGTAAGCTTCGCTGCATTCCCAGCAGCCGAAGTTTTTAAAGACTTTTTTTAAATATCTTTTTGCTGCACTTTCATTTCCCCGATAATGCACTGAGATGCCTAAATAATACCAAAATATTCCACTATGTATTCCATCTTCTTCTGCATTTTTTAGATAGTAGAAAGTTTTATCATAATCTTTTTGGATAAATGATTCTCGGGCAAGATTCATAAAATAATCAAAGTTTTTAAATTTTTGCTCCGGTATAAATGGATCTGGTATTCTAAAGTTTATATATGTTGTAACTGTTTGACAGTATCCATTATTTGATAGAACTACTGCGATTATTAAGATTAAAATGTGTTTTTTCAGTCAATACTATGATAAATAGGATTATTGAAATGAATTTGTTGGGTTTGTTTTGTGTTTTATCAAAGACTTTAGATCATAAATATCTGTTTATTACAGGTATTTGTTTTAATGCCATGCTCACCATTGTACTTATAAACAAACATACTAAAGTGGTTGTAACGATCCCTACAAAAGGATTTATATAATTCCAGGTAAGATTAAGTGGTGCTATTTTGGTAAGTATTAAGATATGTACAAGATAGATATTGAAACTGTTTTTTGATATTATATCCCTGAGCTTAGATAACGCCTTATTTTTTATGGTCGAATTGAAAAGGATAGTATAGATACCAATACTTTGTAATATTACATTGAGTGTATTGTAATTGTAAAACATTTCATGAAATTGATTTTGTTTCACCGAAAAGTAATAAGTGCCTCCAATAGTAAGAAGGCTTCCCGTAATAAAAAGCAGCCAGCCCATTTTTGGAGAATTTAAAGGATATTTAGAAAGATAGTACCCTAATATAAAATAACCCGTATACTCGGAGAAAATAGATATTTTAAAATTGGGCAGGTATTCATTTAGAGTATAACCATCAATTGTAACAAAGACAAGCCATGCTACAAGGAAATATTCAAGATTGCTTTTAGATGCATTTTTCACATAAACCCTAATTATAGGAGTAATTATATATAAACCGATAAGCATATAGATATACCATAAGTGATAACTGCTTCCGTATATAAGATTTTGTAAAGCAAATTGACTAAATTCTTCTAAGTCATAATTTTTGATGAGATTTTTAATCCCATATCCATTTATGGTATAAATGAAACTAAAAATTAAAAACGGAATGATTATTTTAGATAGTTTATTTTTAAAAAAATCTTCAAGCCCATAATCCTTATTTAAAATAAAACTACCCGTGATCATGATAAATACGGGTACACAGAATCTTGCCAAACCGTCAAAAAAATTAGCAATATTCCAGTCCAGCATACTAACAGAACCTAAACTTACTACGCCCGGACCGGCAACATGAAGCATAATAACTGTTATGGTGGCAATTACTCTTAGATTCTCCACCCATTCGATCTTGTTCATTTTTTAGTATTTTTTTAACGTTTGTAAACATACCAAATTCTTTTATATTTCAATAGGCAAAATCCCTGCATTTCCAATCAGTGCTTTTGTGCCGTTCCACAATATTTCCTTAACTTTGAAGCTATTCAATAAAAATATATCCCTTTCTAATGTCGAGTATTATTCAATTGCTTCCAGACCACGTTGCCAACCAGATAGCTGCCGGAGAGGTAGTGCAGCGACCGGCATCGGTGGTAAAAGAATTGTTGGAAAATGCAGTTGATGCAGGTGCTTCCGAGATAAAACTTATCGTAAAAGACGCTGGTAAAACCCTTATTCAGGTTATAGATAATGGTAAAGGAATGTCGGTTACCGATTCCCGTTTGTGTTTTGAGCGTCATGCTACATCAAAAATACGTTTTGCAGAAGATTTGTTTTCACTCCACACTAAAGGCTTTAGAGGAGAGGCACTCGCTTCTATTGCTGCTATTGCTCATGTGGAGATGAAAACCAAACAGGATCAGGAAGAACTGGGGACCCATATTGTTATTGAAGGAAGTAAGTTTATCTCTCAGGAAGTAGCAGTATTACCACGAGGAACATCTTTTGCTATAAAAAATCTATTTTTCAACATACCTGCCCGGCGTAATTTCCTGAAGTCAGATACAGTTGAATTCCGCCATATTGTTGACGAATTCGAACGTGTAGCTTTGGCGCACTCAAATATTGGCTTTATACTTTACCATAATGGGAGCGAAATGTTTAACCTGCCATCGTCAAATCCGCGTCAGCGTATTGTAAACATTTTTAGCGGGCGTACCAATGAAAAGCTTGTTCCTGTAAAAGAAAGTACAGAGATTGTAGAAATTGAAGGTTTTGTGTGTAAACCAGAATTTGCTAAGAAGAACAGGGGAGAGCAGTTCTTTTTTGTGAATGACCGTTTTATTAAAAGCGGTTATCTGCATCATGCCGTATCTGCAGCTTATGAAGGACTATTGAAAGATGGCTCGCAGCCAGGGTATTTTCTGTATCTTACGGTTCCGCCGAATACTATAGATATTAATATCCATCCAACGAAAACAGAGGTAAAGTTTGACGATGAACATGCACTGTATGCTATACTGCGTTCTGCGATAAAACATAGTCTTGGGCAGTTTAATGTGGCACCTGTTCTTGATTTTGACCGCGATGCTAATTTAGACACACCATACAATTATGAAAATAAGGAAGCAGTAATGCCAACGGTAGTGGTAGACAGGAGTTATAACCCGTTTGCAGACGAAAAACCGTCTCGACCTACATCTGCTTCATTTTCGTCTTCGCCATCTTTTAGAAAGGCCGAAAAGGCTCCGGTTTGGGAAAGTCTTTATACAGAACTGACACAAACATCGGAAGAGGTTGAAGGATTTAGCTTTGAATCGGAAGAAGTGACAGGTTCATTGTTTAATGACAATGAAGTGGAACAGGCAGTTCAAAAAACCTACCAAATTCATAAAAAGTATATTGTAAGCCCTATTAAATCCGGGATGGTTATAATTGATCAGAAAAGAGCACACCAACGTATTCTATATGAGCAATTTTTGACTAATATTACAGTACATCATGCAGCAAGCCAGCAATTGCTGTTTCCGTTAATGCTGTACTTTAATAGATCCGAACTGGATCTAATTGAAGAGATGAGAGGAGCATTGGAAAATACTGGCTTTGTTTTTGCTGAATTCAACAGCGATCACATTGTTATCTCAGGATTACCCGTAAATGTTGTAGAAAGTGAAGTGTCAATTTTGATTGAAGAACTTATAAGCGACCTGCAGCAGGAAGTGCCCGACACCAGTTTTAGCCAAAGCGACAGTATTGCAAAATCTATGGCGCGCAGCCTTGCTATAAAAACAGGTATACTGTTAACCGAAAAAGAACAGGAAAATATGGTGAACTCACTCTTTGCATGTAAAGAACCGGGAGTTTCGCCTTTTCATAAACCAACTTTCATCACCGTGAGTGTGGAAGATTTAGATAAACGATTTGCTATATGATGAACATAACCGAAACTGTTAAGCAGTTAATTATAATTAATGTTATTTTTTTTATAGGGAGTTATCTCGTTGGTGGAGCAGCTACAGATTATTTAGCACTATATCCAGTTCAAAGTGATCAATTCCATTTTTGGCAGCCTATAACGCATATGTTTATGCATGGCAACTTGATGCATATTTTCTTTAATATGTTTGCATTATTTTCTTTTGGAAGTTTATTGGAACGCATGTGGGGTGGTAAAAAGTTTCTTTTCTTTTATTTTTCTTGCGGATTAGGAGCTGCCGCATTACATATGGGGGTGAATTATATTGAGATTCAGAATATATTGCACCAGATTTCATATATGGATTTGTCGAATGATACGATTCACCAAATTTTAAATATTCAGATAATAGAAGGAAATCATTTTAGTAATCAGCTGTTTGCAAATGGTCTTCAGCCTATTTTAGAAAAATATGGAAAATTAAGTACTTTAGATCAGACTGGATTTAATGGTTTGTTTCAGGCAGCAATGCTTAATCAAACTCCTGCTGTTGGAGCATCAGGGGCAATTTATGGTATCATGGTTGCGTTTGCATTCTTGTTCCCTAATGCGGAATTAATGATGATGTTCATACCAATACCAATAAAAGCAAAATTTTTTGTACCTATAATTGTAGCTATAGATATATATCTTGGTATAACAGGGAAATCTTTATTTGGAAGTGGAGGAGGAATAGCGCATTTCGCTCATATAGGAGGTGCACTAGTAGGTTTTATAATGATGTGGTACTGGAAAAAAGATCAATTTAAAAATAACCGTTGGAACTAATATGGGTATTATTGACGATTTAAAGATGGAATACAAAATAGGAGGGATTACTCAAAAGTTAATCTTTTGGAATGTGGGTCTTTTTGTAATCCCTATGGTTGTGTTTAGTATTCTTTCTCTGTTTAATATAGAACTTCCTTTTTTACGTTGGGATCTGCAAGGTATTTCAGACTGGCTTAGCCTTTCTTCAAATCCTTTGGATCTGTCGTGGAAACCATGGTCACTTGTAACTTATGCTTTTCTGCATGCCGGTTTTCTGCATGTATTTTTTAATATGATGGTGCTGTATTTTTCGGGTAGGTTATTTTTAACCTATTTTACGCAAAAACAGATGTTTGGGCTTTATGTGCTTGCGGGAATATTTGCTGGATTGATTTATATTGCCGGATATAGTTTAATACCATTATTAGCCGATAAAGGAGTGACTAAAATGGTTGGTGCTTCGGCTGCTATTATGGCTATTCTTGTTGCAGCGGCAACGTATGCTCCTTATTCTCAGGTGCGTTTACTGCTTATAGGTTCTGTAAAACTATGGCATATTGCAGTTGTGTTAATTCTCTTAGATTTAATACAAGTATCTGCCGAAAATCAGGGTGGACATTTGGCACACCTTGCAGGAGCATTATTTGGGTTTATTTATATTAAAATCTTACAAAGCGGTACTGATCTTAGTAAAGCTGTATCAGTAATAATTGATTTTTTTGCAGATTTGTTTAAACCTAGAAAGTCAACACCATTTAAAAAGGTACATAGAAACCCAATACAGTCGGTTAAATCACAGCCTAAGGTAAAAGATATTACGCAAAAACAAATTGACGATATCCTTGATAAAATAAGCAAATCAGGATATGATAGCCTTACCAAAGACGAGAAGGATTTCTTGTTTAAAGTTGGCAAATAATAAGTAGCTTTGAATATATAGCGACAAAAAATGAAAAAACTTTCCGGGTTTAATAAAATGATGTTTGTGCTCAATATAGTTTTAACTGTATTGACATTCATTGCTTATATATTACCTTTTCTGGCACCAAGGCTTTTTCCTTTATTGTCGGTATTTACTTTGATGATGCCATTAATGCTGCTGCTTAATGTCATGTTTTTTTTATACTGGCTTTTGCAAACAAAAAGACAGATGCTGTTGTCAGGTTTGGTACTTCTGTTAGGTATAACATTTATAAGTAAGTGTTATAAATTCTCATCAACAAATCTGCCTGAGGATAATTCCGATTTTACACTAATGAGTTATAACGTAAGGATGTTCAATCTTTATGACTGGCTGCCTGAAAGAGATATACCGCAAAAGATAATGCAGTTTGTAAAAGATAATAATGCTGATATTGTTTGTCTGCAGGAATATACTAAAAGAGGAAATGCTTCCTTTCCGGGATATAAGCACAGTTTTTTATTCGCTAAAGACGGATTGTCAGGTCAGGCTATTTTTTCTAAATATCCTATTCTAGAGAGTGGTTATATCGAATTTCCACATTCGGGCAATAATGTCATTTTTGCAGATATTGTAAAGAAAAAAGATACATTACGTGTTTACAGTATGCACATGCAGTCCATAAAAATAAGTCCGGATATTCATGAAAGGATTGACGAAGAAAAATCTAAAGTTATTTTTAGAAGGTTAAGCGAAGCATTCAAAAAACAGCAGCAGCAGGCTGAATTATTTGAGAAACACAAGAGCGAGTGCTCACATCCTATGATTATTTGCGGAGATTTGAATAATAGTGCCTTTTCTTATGTTTACAGAAGCATAAAAGGTAATATGAAAGATGCATTTGAAGAAGCTGGAAAAGGCTTTGGAAAATCGTATAATTACAAATACTATCCTGCCAGGATTGATTATGTCTTTGCAGATAAAAGTTTAGAAGTAAAGGAATACAATACGTTTAGTAAATTTACCTATTCTGACCACTTTCCAATAATGACGCGCCTGGCGTTTCACAAAGACGAATAATTATAATTTCTGATTTTTAAGATATTCTACAGCATAGCGGCCTTCATTGAATAAAAGATCCAGGATACACAGATTATTTATAAAGCCATGTTTTTCTTCAAAAACCTGTGTATAAGGCTCAAAATTAGACGTGTCTTTTTTTCCATTTACTAAATAGCGGTAATCGTTAAAAGATACAGCTTCATGAAAATACTCAGATGTTTTTTCATATTTAAAATCAATTCCAAGACAGTTGGTAACAATCTCCATAGCCTGAAAGTTCAGGTCCATCATGAAATCATGTTTTTTCTCAAATAGAGGCTTTATGTCGTCTTCAAAATACTCAAAGAAGGGTGAAGTCCTGTAAGCAGCTTCAAGTGATTTAAAATGCTGTTTCTGCCAGTCAAAGGCATGTTCTATTTTAGTATCCTTAAATTTTTGATGTGGATTTGCACTGTGCTTAACAGGGATGTTAAGTAACTGTTGCCCATTAGGGCTGTAAATATACATCCTGTTACGATTCGTTTGTTTCTGAAAATTGTCTTCAATTTCAAAAGTAACACTATCCGCTTTTACCATTGCCACAAAATGACTGATGGAAGGGAAATAAGTAGGATGTAATAAAATATTCATTGGTAATTTGTGTATTTGTTAATTTGAGAATTTGGAAACGATGATAATCTCCAAATTCTCAAATCTTCAAATTATGCTTTTGCTTTTGCTTTCTTCTTTTTTCTGAAATAATCAAAAATAAACCACGCTGCTAATGCGCCAAGGAAGTATTTAAAATAGGATACAGGTTGGTTGTCACCACCTACAGTAGTGAATAATCTTTCCCAGCGTATTTTTTTCGAGATATTGCTCCAAGGCTCATTCTGGTCAAGGCTAAGCCATATAAATACCGGTTTACCTACAACATGATCTTCAGGAACAAACCCCCAGTAGCGGCTGTCTTCAGACCTGTGGCGGTTATCACCCATCATCCAGAAATAGTCTTGTTTAAAAGTATAAGAGTTAGCTACCTGTCCGTTAATACGAATTTCGTCGCCATTAACCTTAAGGTCGTTTTTCTCATACTCTCCAATGGCTTTTTTATAGTAAGCAATGTTTTCGCTATTAAGCGGAATTGTTTGGCCTTTTTGAGGGATTAAAATAGGCCCCATGTTGTCACTATTCCAGTTTTTAGTGCCTGTGGAATTACCAAAAACAACTTCCGGTTTTCTTTCAATATATCTTACAACCGAATCAATTCCAGTTGCTTTTCTAATATTTTCAGCGCCTTTTAACGTTAAGTTAGCTTCAAGTATATTAGTAAGAACTTCCTGAGCACCAATTCCTATTTTTTGAGCAAGTACCGGTGGTATACCTTTTTCAGATGTCGTTACTGTTACGGTACCATCAGGGTTTTGAACTAAGCTTCTTAAGTATGGTCTTAAATAATTAAGCTGTTCATTACTTGTTAGATTTTGTAGTGTAAACGTTCTGTAAAATTCTGTAGATCCGTTGTCGAGTAATAATTGACTTGAAATTCCAGCTTTAGAGTAAATCTTGTGGTTGTATTGTAATTTGGCTCTGCCCGACAATATAAGCTCTTTACCATTTATGTATACAACACCTTCTTTTAATTCAAATGTATCTCCTGGTGTACCTACGCAGCGTTTTACATAGTTTGATTTTTTGTCAATAGGTTTTCTTAAGCCTACCGCAGAGCGGTCAAAGAATTTTGTAACGGTATCGGCCGGCCAGTTAAATACCACGATGTCATTTTTCTCTACTTTTTCAAAGCCGGGGAATCTAAAGTAAGGTAATTGAGGCCAGTTAGAATATGATTTTTTGTTGATTACTGGAATAGTATCATGTACCATTGGCGCAGCAACAGTGGTCATTGGAACACGTGCGCCATAGTTATACTTGCTTACAAAAAGGAAATCGCCAACCAATAATGTTTTTTCTAACGAAGAAGTAGGTATGGTAAATGGCTGTAATATATAAGTATGTACAACAGTAGCTACAACAATTGCAAAAAGTAATGAACTTAATGTATCACCTGATTTACTGCTTGCATGAAGGCTTCTGTCATGTATGTATTTAACATCTTCGGCATAGTTAATATAGTAAATATATAACCCTAGGGTTACTACACCTAAAATAGTATCCATAGTAGAGTTCTTGCCAAAACTTCTTAGCGTTTCTACCCATACTACAGGGAACATAATAAGGTTTACTATAGGAATAAATAAAAGGATAACCCACCAGCGAGGTCTGTTAATAATCCTCATAAGTACTACCGCATTATAAACGGGTACTGCTGCTTCCCATGATTTTCTACCCGCTTTTTGATAAAGTTTCCAAGTACCAAGATAGTGTACTACCTGAACTGCCAGAAAAAATATAAACCATTGTAATAGTGTCATCTTCTATAAATTTTATATATATGTATCACTTTCGTGAAATATGTTACTATAAACCTAAAACATCTTTCATACCAAACACACCTTTTTTACCTATAATCCACTCTGCAGCTACTACAGCGCCAAGAGCAAAACCTTCGCGATTATGTGCAGTATGTTTTATTTCTATTGTATCAACAGCAGAAGTGTAAAAAACGCTGTGCGTTCCAGGTACGCCTTCTTCTCGTTTAGCATCGATAAAGATCTCGTCTTCTTTTGGATTTTCAATAGCCCAACTCGAATAGTCAGAGTTTTTAATGATATCATTCGCTAAGCTTATGGCAGTCCCGCTTGGCGCATCCAGTTTTTGTAAATGATGTATCTCTTCCATGGATATTTTATACTGTCCAAGGTTTGACATCATTTTTGCTAAATGGGCATTAAGTTCAAAAAAGATGTTTACTCCGAGACTAAAGTTTGAGCCATAGATAAATGCCCCTTTTTTTTCTTCACATAGCTTGACCATTTTAGGATAATCTTCAAGCCAGCCGGTTGTACCGGATATTACCGGAATGTCGTTCTCCATACAGGTAGAGATATTACTTACAGCAGCATCGGGAACACTAAAATCGATAGCAACATCAGCAAGTTCCAGACCTTTAAAAGTATCAACATCCGTTTTTCTTAATACAACTTCATGGCCTCTTTCTAAAGCAATTCGTTCAATTACTTTACCCATTCTGCCATAACCTAATAATGCTATTTTCATATTCTAAAATTGGTAGCTAAGGCTTAGTACCATATTGTGTTTATTATCAATTTCGTTTTGCTGCAGTTTAGGTCGTAAAGATAAATTTTCATTCACGTTAAATTGCATAAGGTGTGCATTTACGTTTGCTTCAACAATATTAAGGATGTATAACCCTATCGTGATAAGCATAGAAAGATCACGGTTTTTTTGATGGAATTTTTGAGCCCTGATCAAGCGGTCTTCATCAAGGTTGGCCAGTTCTCCAGGAGGAGTTCGTCCCGCTAGCTTATCCTTATAAGCATCTCTGTACTCGTGATATTTCTTGTTATTCCACGTATAATAATAAATACTTGCGCCCATACCGGCGTATACGATAGGTACTTTCCAGTATTTTTTATTGTAGATCTGCCCAAGGCCGGGTAAAATAGCCGAATAATAAGCAGCCTTTGAGGGAGCAAGCGGATCTATTGTATACGGTTTTAAAAATGTTGAATCCTTAACGACTTCAAAATTTAACTTCTCATCGTCCTGTGAAAAACAGTTGAATGAAAAACAGCATAACATAGATATGAGAAATAACTTTTTCACTAGCTATTTATAAGTTTAATAATCCTATTGAAGTCTTCTTCAGAATGAAAAGGGATCGTGATCTTGCCTTTACCCTTGCCGTCTACCTTTACATCTACTTTAGCACCAAAAAAGCTCGTAAATGCTTTCTTTTGTGTGTCTTCTACTTCAAAAGTACTCGTTTTAGACGCTTTTTCTGAAGAAGGTTTAAGGCTTTCCTGATAATTTTTTACTAATGCTTCAGTTTCTCTAACGGATAGGTTGCGGCTTACTATTTTTTGATAAATATCTGCCTGAGCATCATGGTCTTCAATGTTTATAATTGCACGACCGTGACCCATTGTTATAAAACCATCACGGATACCGGTCTGGATTATTGGGTCAAGCTTAAGCAAACGAAGGTAATTTGCTATTGTAGAACGTTTTTTACCCACACGGTCACTCATTTGTTCCTGAGTAAGCTGTATTTCGTCTATAAGCCTTTGGTAAGACAAAGCTATTTCTATAGGATCAAGATCATGGCGCTGTATGTTTTCTACAAGAGCCATTACTAACGATTCATTGTCGTTTGCAATACGGATGTAAGCAGGCACACTGTCCAGTCCTGCTAATTTAGAGGCACGAAGACGTCTTTCCCCCGATATAAGCTGGTATTTGTTGTAGTCCAGCTTACGCACTGTTATAGGCTGTATAACGCCTAATTCTTTAATAGATGTACTTAACTCACGAAGTGATTCTTCGTTAAAGTTTGTTCTGGGCTGAAAAGGGTTTATTTCTATTGCATCAATTTCAAGCTCAATAATATTGCCCACAACTTTATCTGCATTTTTATCCTCAACCGATTTAATATCGTTTTCAGGATCTTTTAACAATGCTGATAAACCTCTGCCCAGTGCTTGTTTTTTTATTGCTTTTGTCATAAACCTATTTGCTGTTTTTCTTTATGATTTCTTCTGCAAGGTGTAGGTAATTTATGGCACCTTTACTTGTAGCATCATAGTTAATAATACTCTCACCAAAACTCGGTGCTTCACTCAATTTCACATTACGCTGTATAACAGTGTCAAACACCATATCGTGAAAATGTTTCTGTACTTCTTCTACTACCTGGTTAGAAAGGCGTAGGCGTGAATCATACATGGTAAGAAGCAGTCCTTCAATATCTAAGTCAGGATTATGTATTTTTTGTACGCTTTTTATAGTGTTCAATAGTTTACCAAGTCCTTCAAGTGCAAAATATTCGCATTGGATTGGAATTACTACAGAATCGGCTGCAGTTAGTGCATTAAGCGTAAGAAGACCTAAGGAAGGAGCGCAGTCGATCAGAATATAATCGTATTTATCCTTAACGCTTTCCAGAGCCTGCTTTAGCATGTACTCCCTGTTTTCTTTATCTACAAGTTCTATTTCTATCGCTACAAGGTCTATGTGTGCGGGTATTACCCAAACATTTGGTGCAGAGCATGTTATAATTGCTTCTTCCGGAGTATTACTATGTTCCAGGATTTGATAAGTACCTATTTCTATTGTTTCTACATCAATGCCCAAACCAGAGCTTGCATTAGCTTGAGGGTCAGCATCTATCAATAATACCTTTTTTTCAAGTACTCCAAGCGATGCCGCAAGGTTTACCGAAGTTGTTGTTTTTCCTACGCCGCCTTTTTGGTTGGCAATGGCAATGATCTTCCCCATTTATATTTTATAAATTTTGAACCGTAAAAATACAATTATTTATGGTTCCTGAAAACGGAATTTGTTAACAATAGACAAATAAAAAAGTCCCGCTGGATGGCGGGACTTAAATAGATGTTTTAGCTATGTATTTATTGGATAATCAGCTTTTGAGTAGCTGAATATTTACCTGATTCCATTTTCACGATATACATACCTGAAGTTAATGAAGAAAGGTTTAATTCTTTAGTATAGAAACCAGAGTTGTTTGTTATTTCTGTTTCAAATACTTTTGCACCTGTTATAGAATAGATACTTACAGTATTTTTCTCTGCAACATTGTTTTTAAGGTCGTACATTAATGTAATGTTCTTGTCTACTGATGGGTTAGGGTAGATGCCAAAAGAAATATTAGCATTTAATTCTTCAAGACCTGCAGCAGGAGTTACATCTTTGTATTTAAAGCTTAAAGCTCCTGTGGCGCTGCCTCCAAAAGAAAGGAAGTACATTCTGTATATAGTACCATTATCGTATTTTACGTAGTAAGCTTTTTCAGGAACGGTATAAGCTCCTGCTTGAAACACTTTCCACTTATCTCCAATTGAGTTAATGTTTGAAGAATAAGCTGTTGCAGCCGGTAATGTAAAAGTAGCTACAGCACGAGTTTCGTCTACAGCAGCAATTTTTACACCTGCAGCCGTGTTTTGTAAAGCTCCATTAATACCATACATTGTAGGTGTTGGGCCCATTGTAACTAAGCCATAGTATTTTGTGAAAACAAAATCCCATGCTGTTGTAGCAGGAGCAACAGTTACAGTTGCATTAGTGTCAAATGAGAAATAAACGAAATCTGTAGTTGCGTTTGTTGGAGTTACAACTACACCAGTTTGGTCTGCAGACCATACAGTACCGTCCCATGTTGCATATTTAAATGTGTAAGTAGGACCTCCTGCAGCTTGAGTGTTTAGGTCTTCTATAATAATTTTTTTATAATTATTAGTAGCGATTTTTAAAACAAAAATCCTTGTACCGTTTATGTGGTGTGTTCCCATGTTGTATAGACCCCATCCAAAACCGATTTGAGCTGTGTTGTCTGAACCATTATCAAAAGCACCAACGCTCCACTCAGTTTCAGAATTGTAAAGTGATGTCCATGTACCTTCGTTTGTTACGCTTATTGTAGACCAGTCTGCAATATTAGCTGAAGCTTCATAAAAAGCTGAAATTTTATGATCATTTACACGAATTGCCCCCATAGCCATGCCGCCCGGAGATTTTTGGAAAGAAATATCCCAGCTGTTTGCTGCTACCGGAGTTTGTGTGTTAGTTGCTAATTTGTAAAATACCTGTTTTGCATATTGTGGTTCCATGTTAACATTAACTGTTGCATAGCCATTTTCGTCTACTCCCTGAGCAGTACCAAAAAATCCTGCAAATAAAGAAGCCATTAGAAGTAAATTTTTCTTCATGATGTTTTATTTAGATTGATTAAGAATAAAATTTCAGTGCAAATATAAAAAATAATTTATACTAAGTCTAAATAAAGAACTAAAAAAAGCAGTAAAATCCTGAGACTCTACTGCTTTAGTAAATAATAAATTATGTGTTAAAAAAATGATTATTTGATAAGCATCACGATTTAAATTTGAGTTTTACTGAGTGCTGATTGCTATTTGTTTTTTTTCTCCTTTATCATTGCTTCAAGCATATCCCACATTTCTTCAGGAATTGCTTCCAGTAAGTTAAATTGACCGGCACCTTTTAGCCATTCGCCACCATCTATAGTAATTACTTCACCGTTTACATAAGCAGAGAAATCAGACACAAGGTATGCAGCAATATTTGCAAGCTCCTGATGGTCTCCTACACGTTTTAGAGGTACTTTTTTTGCGAGATCAAATTTGTCTTTAAGGTCTCCGGGTAATAGCCTGTCCCATGCTCCTTTAGTAGGGAAGGGGCCTGGTGCAATGGCATTAGATCGTATTCCATATTTAGCCCACTCTACTGCAAGGCTGCGGGTCATTGCAAGTACTCCTGCTTTTGCGGTGGCACTTGGTACTACATAAGCAGATCCTGTCCATGCATAGGTCGTTACAATATTAAGAATGGTAGATTTTTCCTGTTTAGTGTCTATCCAGTGTTTACCAAAGGCTAATGTGCAGTTTTTAGATCCTTTCAGTACTATATCTATTATAGTGTCAAAAGCATTTGCTGATAAACGTTCTGTAGGCGAAATAAAGTTTCCAGCGGCATTATTTAGTAGTACATCTACTTTGCCATAGGTCTCCAATACTGTTTTTAGCATATTTTCAACTTCTTCATAATGGCGTACATCACATTGAACAGCGAGACATTTACCTCCTGTTTCCTGTTCCAGTTCTTTAGCAGTGTTTTGTAATTTTTCCAGATCTCGTGATGTTATAGCTACGCGCGCACCAAGTTCCATGAAGTATTTTGTCATAGATTTACCAAGGCCGCTGCCTCCACCGGTAATAACTATTACCTTATCTGCAAGTGCGTTGTCACGAAGCATTTTATCTGTATATGCCATTTTAATAATGAATTATAAAATTAGTATAGGATGTTTTTTAATAAAAAAAGATACAATATAATAAATGTAATGAAAAGTATCAGTTTTATGTAGTTCTTGGTATAAAAAATAATGAGTTAATCAAACGTTTGGGTTATTTATCGCAAATGGAGTTTTTATTTTTAACAATGCTTAGACTGTCTATGGTATCAATTAAAAAATCTTTTATTAACTTAATGTCATCATCTATAAATTGAGGAGAACCTAAGCCAAATAATATATCACCGATTATTACATTCACAAAAATCTGAGCAATCACTTCCTTACTGCTTCCTTCAGGCAGTTTATACCACCAGAGTAAAAAATGCCTCCCCGAAGGCAGTGTACTGATTTGCATTTCTACGTCAAAGGGTTTTGGAAATTTGTTTAAAAGATATTTTGTTTCTCCAGCTATATAATTTGATAATATGGAAGTATCATTGCTGTCTCCATTCTTTTCAATAAAATGAATTTTATCAAGTACGATGTATTGGAGAGCTTTGTCTTCAATGTTAATAATATCCGGCATTTTACTTTTTGCAATGTCTCCATACAGCTTTACAGTGTAATTGATAGAGTTATCTGTAATGAGCCAATAAGAAGTATTATTGTCACATTTTATAATGCTCTGAGCATTACTTTTTAAAGAAAGGGTCAGAGCTGATAACAAATATATAATGATTGATTTCATGTTTAATGAGTTACAATAATTATAAACTGTAAAAAGTACTATCAAAGATAGGCTTATTAACCTGAAGGTAGATTTGTAAATTGTTTTTTATAATTTGTTTGTCATAAATTTAACAGGTCTTGCTTTATTTTTAATGTGTTGAAAAATAGCTATTTGATTACGATGAAATTTTGTTTTTAAAGTATAAGTGATATTGTTTATACAAAGCGATGATATTTTTTGAATAAGTCTTTATATTTAGAAACATATAAATAGCCCTAAATAATAATATTGTAATATTCCCCCAATATGAAAGTATTAATAGCCGATGATCATAGCGTTGTAAGACAAGGAGTGTCTTTAATTTTAAGAGAGGCATTTACAGGTATGGAAGTAGTTCATACCGATAGTTTCTCTAATGCTGTTATAATTCTCAAGGATAATTTTTTTGATTTGCTGCTTCTCGATATTAATTTACAGGGTGGTAATCGCATTGCAATGGTTGATGAAGTGAGATCTGTTCAAAAAGATATAAAAATACTAATTTTCTCAGCCTATGATGAAGAACAATATGCCTTGCGTTATATAAAAGCAGGAGCACAGGGATATCTGAATAAATTGAGTTCTGAAGATAAAATTATCGAAGCTGTAAAGATCATACTAGATGGAGGTAACTATATAGGAGATAAAATAAGAGTAAGAATTTCTGAAAACTCTTTAAATAAGAACTCCGGAAATCCTTTGGATGCTTTATCCGGAAGAGAACTCGAAATAGCAGGTCTTTTGGCTAAGGGTGATGGTAATCTTGAAATCGCCAATAAATTAGATATTGGAACCTCTACAGTAAGTACATACAAAAGCCGCATATTCGAAAAACTGGGCGTTAGTAATGTAGTATCTTTAGTTGAGAAGTTTAAATTATATACAGGGAACTAATTTTTTACTGTGAAAAGCAGTGAAATTACTGTACCTGTATTTTTTGTTGAAGAGATGTTAATTTTCCCGTCCATTATTGCTAATAACTCTATGATCATATGCAGCCCCATTTCTTTATGTTTCGATTTATGATCGTTTATGTTTTGAAGTAAGTTATTATAATAATGTGTTTTCTGATCACTCATTCCATTTCCGGTATCTTTTATAATTATAGTAATGGCTTTGTTGTTAACATAAGTTTCAAATGTTATTACACCATCATAAGTGTTTTTAACAGCATTGTCAAGTAAATTATGGAGTATAATTGAAAGCAACTGTTTGTTTTCGGTTAAATGTAAATCCTGAGCAATATTATTTATGATACTTGTTTTAGCTGCTGATGCAATGTTTATAAAAAAACTTATTTTCTCATTCACTAAATCATACAGTAAATAAGGTTCAGATTCATTATTGTTAATGTCTGTTTCTTTTGCATATTCTAAAAAATTATCTACAAAGTGATAGAGTTGTGCAGAGGATGTATACATTGCCTGAATATCATCTTTTAATGCAGCCTCCTGTCTGTCGAAGTTATTGTATAAGAAGCGGCCTGTGATGGCCATAAATTTTAAAGGACTTTTAATGTCGTGTGTTATGGTCTTTATTAAATTCTTATGATTTACAATTTGACGATCAAGGTCGTCTTTAGTTTTCCGTAAGGTAACAATTGTATTTTGCAACTGCTGTGTTTGTAAAACTACCTGTTTTTGCAATTGAATGTTTTTGTATTTAATATACCTTATTCGTAGTTTGTATATCAAGTATATTAAAAACAAGCTTAATGTCACCAATAAAGCTATAAACCACCCTGTTTGCCAAAAAGCATGTGCTACTGTAAAACAAAAGTCTTTAGAAATAAATTTTGAGCCAAAGCCACTAAGCTTTCTTGCTTTTAGGGTATAATTGCCTGGAGGAAGATTTGAAAAAGACACATTATCTTCGGTCATAGGCGTCCAATCCTGTCCAACAGGCCCTTCCAGTTTTGTTTCTATATTCTGATTGTATAAATTTCCAAAATATGGACTGGTTATAAAAAATTTAGCTTTCTCAAAGTTTCGATTAAGTACGAGAGTATCTGAGGCAAAGAAAACTTTATGATCAACATCAATTTCATCAATATAAATATCGTTTACGGGAAGCCTGTTTTTAACTTCATCAGGGTTAAAATACACGACCCCATTCATAGAAGGAAAAAATATGGTTTCATGGTTTAAGTATATGCCACATGCATTGCAGCCACCATTAAATTCATTATTTTTAAATCCTGCGTTCTTGTTGTAAGCATGGTAATATACTTTTTCCAGTTTCTTATCTGCATAGTCAAGGAGGTCCTGTTTTAGTATCAGGAACATGCCTTTATTAGTAGTGATCCATAGAAATCCGGATTTATCTTCAATAATACAGTGTGCAGTTAATAAATGCTGTTCTTTATCTATAGGGAATGCTGTCGTTTTATTGTTTTTGTATAGGTAAAATCCTTTTCCGTAGGTGCATATCCATATTTCATTTGAATTCTTACAGTAAATATTGCGAACCTGTACGTTTGGTATATCAGCAATTTTTGATACCGTTTTATCTTTCAGTATTATTTTGTACAACCCCTTCCATGAACCACACCATAATACCTTATTATCTATTGTGTTTAATGTGGAAGAGGCAAAGTCTACTTTTAAAAATAATTTGGGTTCGGGATTTATCTCATGGGAATTAATGTGGTATAAAAAGCTGCCTTTTTTACCTTTATCATTAAACATTCCTATCCATATTTTATCGTCAGGCGCTTTAAATAGGGTAGTAAGGCTATTTTTAAATGTCCATTCATTAAATTTCTTAAATCCACTTTTTTTTGTGAAACGATAGAGCTTTATCCCTTTTTTTGTCCAGATATCACCCTTGTAGTCTGTTATAAGCATAAACTTGTCGGAGTATCGATCTATACTTATAAGATTTGTACTTCCGTCTTGCGCAAATATTTCGCCACTGGAGGCAATAATGCTGTTTTTTGAGTATTCTGCAAGCCCATAATAAACATCATCTGTTCCTGAACTATGATAATAAGGAGTAGCATTTTGTTTAAAATCCTGTTTTTTAACGATCAATAGGCCTTTATTCGAACTTCCTAAATACAAAATCTCATTATATTCATCATAATAAAGAGATACAATATTATTTTGTTCCAAATCAAAGTTCTCAAAAACCGATTGAGGTGCAATTTTTCCTTTTTTCTCTTTGACATAAAACAACTTCTTGTTCGAATATATAAAGCATTGCTGAGCAGGAATGTTTGTGTATATTTTAGATTTTTTATGGAAGGAATTTTCAAAAGAACAGGATTTAATGACGCCATCGGAAAAGGAAGTGTAATCATTGTTTTTGCCCAGGATAAATATATTTCCCGAATTAAAGAAAAACTGAGCGGAGTCTTTAAACGTATAATTGTAATGATTTAATAGTTTATGGCCGGCGCCATATTGTTTTATGTTGTTATTGTCTATAACATATTTATTAGTGCCTGTCCGAATTGTAAACGGATTATATTTTTGTGCATAATGAATACCTGGTAGTCCTATATATGAAGTAGTTAGGTTTGGTATGTGATTATTAGTCTTATTGATTTTCCTTACTGTCCGGTTATTAATAAGAAAAGTTTCAGTTTTTTCATTTAGAGTAATAAGGCTGTCTGTTTCTACATTTCCTCTAAAGTAGGTCACTCTGTTTGATGTAATGTTTTTAACATTCTCCATGTTAAAGACTTTGAAGTTCCGCCCATCATAACGTACTAAGCCGTTTTCTGTAGACAACCATATAAAACCATATTTATCAGGTGTAATTCCTTTTACACTATTTTGAGGTAAATGATTACTGTCTGAAGAATACCAAATTGAATAATATGGTTTCTGGGCAAAAGTCTTTTGAGGTAGGAGGAGGAGTAATAAGAAAGAAAAACAGATATAAGAAAAATTCATTTCAGGGTGGGGCTTGTACGTCAAATATAAATAAATACTGACAGGTATTTGTAGAATTAATTCTACAAATAATGTAGTTCATTACTTGGCTTGTGTATTTGTTAAATGTCTAGCTTTGTAGTCCCTTAAAAATAACAAAAAAAATTAAAAACTAAATTATTAAATGCTTAATGCTAAAACTTATAGAGTCTAAAAATTACTTTGAAAGGTATATAGTTATTATACTGTTTTTTTGCCTTGTAGATGTTGTGGCGCTGTTTTTTAATATTAAATTACCATTGGGTATTCTGTATAGCCCATTGGTTTATCTGGCGTTTAAATCTGTAATAGGAGGTCACACATCTTATTCGTATTTACATATATTACCCTTTTTTGTATTTTTATTTGCTTATGTTTTTGTGCATTTAGGAAAACAATTTTCAGTGAATTGGATTTCAAATTTTCATGAGTATTATGATAAAAGTTATAATATGGTTCTTCCGGTATCTTTATTATCATATGCCACTGTAATAATTCTGTCAAGTAAAAAAAACGATACAGAAGATCCGTTGAAAGAAATAGGGATTAATAAAATCCGTCTTATAAGTATTGCTTCTATAGTGTTGTCTACTCTTTTAGTTGTTAGGATAATATGGTATAAGATTAATTTTAGTATTGATTTTGATCTGGCTGTTTATAGTTTTTTAGGCGCAGTATTTTTTATATTATTCCATTATTTGTTCTTCTCAAATTACCAAAGTCTGCAGGTTGCTAGTTCTGTAAAAGCCGAAAAGAAGCAATTATTTGGAGGGATGGATGAAGATGCATTTAGAAAGCAATTACACGAGTGCCTTGAAGATACAAAATTATACCTAAATACAGGCCTTACGCTTGATGTACTTGCCGGGAAGACAAATTTATCAAAACATCAGTTGTCTCATTTTCTAAACACCTATATGGGTAAGAATTTTTATCAGCTTATTGCGGAGTATAGAATTGCTTATGCGAAAAAGAGATTAGACGAAGATACCCTTATTACTATCGAGACACTTGCTTATGAGTGTGGCTTTAATAGCAAAACTACTTTAAATAAATATTTTAAAGAGTCTACTGGTTTTGCTCCTTCACAATATAGATATGGCATTATTTCTAAACAACTGTCTTTAAGATAATATATAATTATGTTGGAATTTATTTTATGCGGCATCGTTATGCTGGCATTGGTAACCCTTTATATAGGTAGGCGTAAAAGTCCAAAAGATCTATTTTATAAACTTTGCGATTGGTATTTGATGTTTGTTCTTTTACATGCTTCTTATGCTTTTTTAATACGACTGTTTTTCGATAATAATGGAATAGTAGATATAACTGCTCCTTTTGTTTTAGGTTACGGACCGTTTTTTTATCTAGGTTTAAAGTCGTTGCTCGATAAAAAGCTGAATAAAAAAGAAATTTATCTGAATTTTTTACCATTTCTTATTTTTACCGTCATATATATTATAATGCTAAGTAATCATCTTTATAGATTGAAATACTTAATGTCTTTTTATATAACATTATATTCTTTTGTTATAATAAGCATACTGGGATATTTGCTTTGGGCTGTAATATTTAATAAAGATTTGGTTGATGGTGATCGTAGAGAAAAAAAACAGCTCTTTAAGACTTCCGGTATCTCAATATTAATAATAACCTTATTGTTTATAATAGCCGTTTTAGTTAATACGGTTTTTAATGAAGATATCGAGATTAAATTTCCGGGAATTATTATTTATACGGGCATATTCATTTCGGTTGTATTGGCTTTTAAGTTTAGAATAAATAATTTAATTGATGGGAGGCTTGAAGATTTAGATCTTATGGCGGATACTGATTCTGGGATTGAAATAATTTCTGCAAAAGTGCAGGAACTTGAAGAAGTCAAAAAAGATACCGCGTCGCAGCTTCCAACGCAAAAATATAATAAGTCGGCATTGCCTAAAGCTATTCTAGGGGATTATAAAATAAAACTGGATTCTCTTATTAATGATGAGAAAGTATATCTGGATAATGAGCTTACTTTAGAACTGCTGGCAAAAAAAATGAAAATGCCTATGCATCATTTAACGCAGCTTTTTAATGTCTATCTAGGTGAAAACTTTAACCAGTACATCAACAAATTTAGAGTGAATTATGCTTGTGAGTTACTAAAGAATAATGATCAAATGCTATCCATTGAGCAAATAGCTTTTAATAGTGGGTTTAATTCAAAGGTTTCGTTTAACAGGCATTTCAAAATTTTATTAGGTGATACGCCTAAAGAATATGCTAATAAAAATAAAATATGATTTTATTAAAACCTCGATCATGTTTTAATCGTAACTGTATTGATTTTATGTAGTTTTAATAAGTAAGTGTCTATAGTTAATGTATGTTCAAATTATTGGGGCGTCGCAATTCCCAGTTTTTTTTAACCTTTCGTTAACATTTAATATAGACCTTTGCCCAATAATGTTAATTAAATGAACAGTAAGCTGCCCCCAAAGTATACTTTTCTATTTTTATTACTCTTTATTTTAAATACAAATAAAGGAGAATCAGCGCTACCAAAAAGCGTGAAGCTTTGCTCTGCCGTAACGGTAATTTCGAGTAAGGCTTTTTCTGTTTATACCCCTCCTTCAGTTGTTTCTGTTACTACATATGCTATCAATAAGATAGATGTGAATTCAGATTTAGAGTCGTATCAATGGTTTATGAATATGGGACTCCATATTCGAAGCTAAAACGATTAGGGAATTCTTCAAGGGCAAATTTTGTTACTTAGTTAATGAGGTTGATGTGTTTATAGCACATTAGCTTTCACATTGCATGCATCTTAAATGCGGAACAAAATAAAAACAGAAATAAATTTTTTTAAGATTACCACCCCCAATAATAATTAAATTTTAATGATGATGAAAAAACTATTACCTGCATTAGTATTACTTCTGGGAGTCTATACAGCAAGCGCTCAGGTGGGTATAGGTACCTCTACTCCTAATAGTTCGTCACAACTTCAAATTGTGGCTAATGACAAAGGTGTTTTAATACCACAAGTACAGCTAACAAGCTCGACTGATACTACTACAATTACCAACGGTAATGTGCAAAGTTTATTAGTTTACAACATTAGTACGGCAGCAGATATTAAACCTGGTTACTACTACTGGTATGTAAATAGGTGGATGAGGATATTGTCCGATAAAGATGCTAGTAGCCAGGTTGTTACGAAACTTGTTTATAATGCAGCGGCTAATACGCTGACTTATACAGACGAAAATAGTAATGATACTGTTATAAATCTTATTGATTTAGTAAAAGGAGCTGAAACATTAACTACTCTGGTAGATAATGGTAATGGTACGGTGACTTATACCAACGAGGCAGGACAGGCGTCTGTTATAAATTTATCTGGGGGGCCTGCAGGAGTAGGTATTGTTTCTACAGTTAATAATGGTAATGGTACTTTTACAATTACTTATAGTAATGGTACAACGTTCACAACTTCAAATTTCACAGGGCCTGCGGGTGCTGCGGGGACAAATGGTGTGAGTGCTTATCAGACATGGTTAAATAACGGTAATACTGGAACTGAAGCACAATTTTTAACATCATTAGTTGGTAGCCAGGGGCCTCAGGGTGTACCTGGTACATCAGTAAATGGAACAAACGGAATTGACGGGAAAAGTGCATACCAGCTTTGGTTGGATGCTGGTAATACAGGAACAGTAGTTCAATATCTTGCATCCTTAAAAGGAGCAGATGGTGCAAGTGGGACAAATGGAATTAATGGAGTAGATGGTAAAAGTTCTTATCAACTTTGGTTGGATGCTGGTAATACAGGGACTATAGCTCAATATTTTGCATCCTTAAAAGGAGCAGATGGTGCAAGTGGAACAAACGGAACTAATGGAGTAGATGGTAAAAGTTCTTATCAACTTTGGTTGGATGCTGGTAATACAGGGACTATAACTCAGTATTTCGCATCCTTAAAAGGAGCAGATGGTGCAAGTGGGACAAATGGAACTAATGGAGTAGATGGTAAAAGTTCTTATCAACTTTGGTTGGATGCTGGTAATACAGGGACTATAGCTCAATATTTTGCATCCTTAAAAGGTGCCGATGGTGTTAGTGGAACAAACGGAACTAATGGAGTAGATGGTAAAAGTGCATATCAACTTTGGTTGGATGCAGGTAATACCGGAACTGAAGTACAATATTTAGCGTCATTAAAAGGAGCTAAGGGAGATGATGGGGCTGTAGGTCCTGCTGGGCAGGCAGGTATTGGAGGTAAAACCGAAGCAGGTGACGGTATAATAGTAACAGGATCAGGTACAGAGGCAACTCCATATGTTGTTTCTGTGAAAGATGGTGGTGTTGACAATGTTAAATTAGCTGCAAACGCTATTACTACCGATAAAATAGCAGCAGGAGCTGTAGAAACATCAGATATTAAAAATGCTAATGTAACACCTGAGAAATTAACTGCTGGAACAGGTACAGATGGTCGTGTTGCTATTGCTGATGCAGCAGGTAATGTAACCTATGGTAACATTCCGGCAACAAGTGTAACAGGAGCAAACCTTACACCTGGTGATGGTTCAGTAACAGTAACTGGTGGAGTAGGAGCTACTTTAATCCCATCTACTGTAAAAGTGGCTGATGGTGGAATTGATACAATAAAACTAGCTGCTGATGCAGTAACTTCAGATAAAATTTTAGACGGTGAGGTTAAAAGTTCAGACCTTGCAACAAATGCAGTTACTGCTGATAAGATAGCGTCAGGCGCAATAACAGCCGCTAAGATCGATGCAAGTGTTGCGGGCACAGGCTTAACAAAAAACCCAACAACCGGAGCATTAGAAGTTGACGTAACGGGAATTGAAGGTGATGGTGATATTACCTCTACAGACCTTGAAGTAACGGATGGTGATAAATCGACCTTTAAAGATGTAAGCCTAAATATAAAAGACAATGTGATCACCAATGCTAAGATGGCAGACAATGCTATCGGTACAGCAGAACTGATTGACAACGCTGTAACAACAGCTAAGATCGCAGATAGTAATGTAACAGCTGCAAAACTTTCTGATAATGCAGTAACAGCTGCTAAGATCGATGCGAGTGTTGCAGGAACAGGACTTACCAAAAACCCAACAACCGGAGCATTAGAAGTTGATGTAACGGGAATTGAAGGTGATGGTGATATTACCTCTACAGACCTTGAAGTAACGGATGGCGATAAATCGACTTTTAAAGATGTAAGCCTAAACATAAAAGACAATGCTGTTACCAATGCTAAGATGGCAGACAATGCTATCGGTACAGCAGAACTGATTGACAACGCAGTGACTACTGCTAAGATCGCAGACAGCAATGTAACAGCTGCAAAACTTTCTGACAATGCAGTAACGGCCGCTAAGATCGATGCAAGTGTTGCCGGAACAGGACTTACCAAAAACCCAACTACGGGAGCATTAGAAGTTGACGTAACGGGAATTGAAGGCGATGGTGATATTACCTCTACAGACCTTGAAGTAACGGATGGTGATAAATCGACCTTTAAAGATGTAAGCCTAAATATAAAAGACAATGTGATCACCAATGCTAAGATGGCAGACAATGCTATCGGTACAGCAGAACTGATTGACAACGCTGTAACAACAGCTAAGATCGCAGATAGTAATGTAACAGCTGCAAAACTTTCTGACAATGCAGTAACAGCCGCTAAGATCGATGCAAGTGTTGCCGGAACAGGACTTACCAAAAACCCAACAACCGGAGCATTAGAAGTTGATGTAACGGGAATTGAAGGTGATGGTGATATTAGTTCTACAGACCTTGAAGTAACGGATGGTGATAAATCGACCTTTAAAGATGTAAGCCTAAACATAAAAGACAATGTGATCACCAATGCTAAGATGGCAGACAATGCTATCGGTACAGCAGAACTGATTGACAACGCTGTAACAACAGCTAAGATCGCAGA